>JAXDJX010000001.1:0-37107 GCA_034667405.1 Actinomycetota bacterium
CCCTTGCCCTTGCCCTTGCCCTTGCCCTTGCCCTTGCCCTTGCCCTTGCCCTTGCCCTTGCCCTTGCCCTTGCCCTTGCCCTTGCCCTTGCCCTTGCCCTTGCCCTTGCCCTTGCCCGTGCCCTTGCCCTTGCCCTTGCCCTTGCCCTTGCCCTTGCCCTTGCCCTTGCCCTTGCCCTTGCCCTTGCCCTTGCCCTTGCCCTTGCCCTTGCCCTTGCCCGTTGATGTTCGGCGATGTCGGTCAGCCACAGGGCGTTGGGCCGGCTCGCCGCAAAGACGCGCCGGATCAGGTCGTCATGGACCGCCGGTCCGGTCGCTTGGCCCCTCGCCACTTTCGGGCAAGGACCGAGAAAATCCCGTGAGATGCAAAGACGCTGCACCCGGTCTCGCTTGCTCCGATGCGGTGTTCTGCGTGGAGTTCGTGGCGATGAAGCGGTAGCCGAAGGTTGGATCGTCGGCGTGGATCTCACGCGCGGCGTCGGCCAGGTGAGCGTCGTTCCAGTCTCTGGAACTGACCGGGCGGTGCTCTACTTGGTGCAGACCCTCCGTCAATTCCTTGACCCTGGAGACCACGGCAGGGTCGACGGTCCTATCCGACCTTGAGCCTGACGAGCATCAACGTTTGCAGGTCATCGTCGTACTCCCGAGAACCTAGCTCGCCTGACGGCGCGCGAGAGGTCCGTCATCTCCCTTCGGTCCTAATCTGCTCGGCGGGGAGCCATCTCTTATCGAGATCTGGTTGCTGTTTCAAAGAGGAATCTCTATCTCGCCGCGCTGGCCTGCCGGCGAGCGGGGGCCTTCTTCCTTGTAGGTGTCTTTTTCCGGGCAGTCTTCGTCCTTGTAGGTGTCTTTTTCCGGGCAGTCTTCGTCGTGGTTTTCCGTGGACGCCCCCGCACTGCCTTGGGAGTCGCGAGCGTCACGGTCGTTGGCTTCCGGCCACGCTTCGGCGTTCTCGCGCCTGCGAGGAGTTCATCCAGGTGTTGGCGACACAGATCGATCACCAGGTTCGCGCCGCCCGCACGGAGCGACACGGTTTCGACTGCTGGCTGCCCACACCGATCACATACCAGTACGAGTGCCTCGCTCATCTACAGATCCCTTCGGTTCGTGAACACCAAGGATAGGCGAACAGGAACGCCGATATCCGTGAACTCTTTGTGCCCCAAAAGGCAATGAGCTATTGAGAAACGAGGAGAAGGGCGGGCGATGAACGGTTGCGCGCGCTGCGGTATGGACGAGATCACCACCATCACGGTCGTGGCGGAGGGGAGGGAAGCGGAGTTGGACCTCTGTCCTCTCCACCTTGAGGAACTGGTGAGTGCCGCGAAACCGCAAGTTGGGCTCTCTGCCACCTCACGTTCAGGGGTTGGACACGGGCACGGATCCACGCTCGGGTCCCGGATGCCTCTGGCCGACCTTGACCGCAGCCGACGGATCACCGTGACGGCGGGATGGCCATCTACATCGCTGGCGGAATAACGGGGGATTGTCATCAGGCTCTCACCGAGAGCCCCACGTGTTCAACGGTCCACAAGTCGGTAACTCCCTGATTTGCGGTCCTCCCTAATGCCGACTGGCGGTAGATCAAGATCCGGCGGAGCATCCAGAAATATGAGTGATGATGAAAGGGGAGAGTCATGACCGACACCCTTGAACAGGACGACGTCGAGCCATCGAGCGAAGAGTGTCCGGCCGTCCACTCGAGGCGAGCGCTCCTCGCCGGCGCAGCCGGGGCGGCGGGCATCGCGATCACGTCTGTCGTCGCGGAGGGGATCCTCGGCGTGGACGTTGCCCAGGCCACTACGGTGACGGCGGTCGGCTGCGAGTACGTGATGACGTGGGACGGGACGACGGCCCAGGCCATCAACGGCCACAACAACAACGTCGATTACTCAGGGTCGGATTGGGCCACGGTCTGGAACCAGATGATCGCGCACCTCAACGGACTCACCGTGCCCGGCGGGAAGGTGCGCATCCAGAAATCAGACGCCAACAACGGCGTCATCCTTATCTCGACGACGCTCAACACCTGCCCGAACCTCTCCGTGGACGGTGGCGGGGCAGGAGTGGTGCTCCAAGCCAAGAGTTCCTTCACCAGCGGGACCAACGGTTCGAACATGGTCGATGCGGGTCACCCTGGAGCCGCCGTTGGTCAGTTCCACCTGGATGACGTCACGCTCGACTGCAACGGCGGTGCCGCCCAGAACGGCATCCTCGCCTACTCGGGGGCCGCGGTGACGAGCTACATCACCCGCTGCTCGATCTCAGGCTTCGGCACGGCCGGGATTGCGCTTGGCAAGATCGGGGATGCCACAGGCTCCTCGGATGTCTGGGTCTCCCACTGCGTCATCGGGCCTGGGGCGACCGGCTCCCACGCCTCGATAGATGTTTATGACGGAGATGCCCACATCCTGTGGTGCAACCTGTACCAAGGCGGGAGCTACGGGGTCTACATCGACGGGGCCTCAACAGTCGAGGTGAAGTTCTGCCACTGCGTCATCAAGAGCTCGGTCACGACGGGGGCACCCGTCTGGGTCGCGGGCGCTCAGAACACGGTGCTCATGGGCAACTACCTCGACAACGTGAGCAACGCCTTCGGCGGGATCACGCTGATGGGTACGACGAGTCACGGCTCGATCCTGAAGACGAGGATCCTCGGGAACCACTTCAACATGAACTCGGCGAATCCCGCGATCTACGTCGACGATGCTGCGGCGATCTCCATGAACAATCTCCTGATCTCTGACAACAACATCGCCGGGAACGCCTCTCCCTTCACGCCCGAGATCGTGCAGTTCAACAGTGTTCCGGCGAGCCTCCTCACCTCGTGCCTGATCGAGGACAACACCGGGAACAACGTCACGACCATCTACAGCCTCTCGGGTACCTCAACGGGCACACCAGCATCCATCGAATCCAACGTGCTCGGCAACAGCGCCTCTATGACTTATGGGGTTGCTTCTTTCGCCGGCACGCTCACGAAGGTAATCACGCACAACCTGATCGCCGCACCTTCGGTGGTCCTGGTAACCCCGAGCGCCGATCGCCGCGCCTGGGTCACCGCGATCTCCGCGACGCAGTTCACGATCAACCTTTCGGCTGTACTGACCGGCCCTGTCTATTGGCGGGCGTCGATCTGATGGGCCTGAGCGGGTGGGCAACATGGGAGCGCGAGTCGTAAAAAGGCGGAGGCGCGGATGCGGTGGAAACGGCTGATCTCCTGGCGGAACGGCTGCCTTCTTCTTCTCGTGCTGGATGTCGCGGTATTGGGCTGGGTCTGGGAGATCCTCCCAAAGGACTTATCAGCCGCACTCGGGCGGCACCCGATACGACCGCCGCAAGTGCAGCTCGCCCGCGGTGGCACGTATCTCGCGATCGGCGACTCTTACTCCGCGGGCGAAGGACTCGCGCCCTTCCTCACGGGCACGCAAGACGTGGCCCAAGGAGGGGACAGGTGCCATCGATCGGAGCGTGCCTATCCCCGACTTGTGGATGTTCCCGGGCATCCCTTGGTGTTCCGTGCGTGCTCGGGAGCGCTCATCTCCAACGTGTTCGACGTCGAGCAGGTGCACGAAGGTGTCCCCGACTCCCAGGGCCTCCAGATCGGCGCAGATCAGCTCGGACCGAACGGCAAGCTCGATCAGAAGGTCTCACTCATCACTGTGACGATCGGCGGGAACGATATGCAGTTCGCTGACGTACTGAGCTTCTGCGCGAGGAGAAGCCAGTGCATGGATGACACCTTCGGCATCTGCGGAAGTCTTCGGACGTGCATCGAATCGAACCTGCAGAGCGTCGACGCCGACCTCAAGCATTTCTTCGAGGAACTCAGCTCGGTCGCAGGACCCAAGGTCCGGATCATAGCGCTCGGTTATCCCCCCTTGTTCCCGGAGAACCTGCGGTACAGGGATTGCGAACTGATCAGGGCTTGGGATCCATCAGAACGGATGGCGATCCGAGGTTTTGGATTCCGCCTTGATGGAATGATCGCCCAGAACGCGGCGGCGGTCGGGGCAGACTACATTGATACGTTCCGATATTTTGCCGGGCATGAGCCCTGCACCCCCGTCCCATGGCTGAACTACGTGAACCTTCCCGGCGGCGACACGATCGTAGACGGTTCTTTCCATCCCAACGCACTCGGCCAAGCCATGATGGCCAGGATGGTCGCATGTCAGCTCGTTACCTACCCAACGGCTGCCGAGGCGGCCGCCGCTGCCGAGGAGGACCTGGCGGCCGCATGCGTCGCGCAGGGGGCGGGTCAATCACCTGCCACCCCGTCTCCATCCCCGCCAGGATGAGACTAGCGACCGTCATTGGGAGGGGCGCGTGAACCAAGGTCCCTCCTTCGGGCAACACCTTAATGAAGAGGGACTATGTCTTGCCAGCAGTTCCCGCAAGGTAACGATCGCGACCACCGCCGAGGGCTTGACGCAGCGCTTGGACCCGGCCCTGATCAGCCCTTGAGGACTGGACGCAGTGGCAACGGGTCCAAGGTCATGCATGCGGGCGCGATGTCGTACAGGTTGGGCCGCGGTGTCGTTGTCACACATTGTCGAACTTCACGTTGGAAGTCGAACCGGTTGAGGGACGGACACCTCCCCACGAATCATGGACATAGGTGTTTGCGAGCCTCCAGTCCAGGGCGACACCCCAGAGGAACGGGGGGCGAAAACGTAACGCTAGGACCTGAGGAGGCTGTGTCGGGGATCTCAAAAGGATCGCCGAGCTCGCGGCCCGTTCGGTGTAGCGGATCAAGCTGACCCGACATGCGTCCGGGTCCAGTCAGACGCACCCTTCGAGTGAACACGGCGAACGGGCCCGCGCGATCCTGCGCGTCCCTCGGTGGATCCGATTAGCGCCTCTCTTCCACGGCGAGATATCCGGGCAAGCAGAGGAAGGCGGGTTCATCTAGCAGTTCGTGATGGAGCGTCCAGAGGAACTCTCGGACCGGGCCTGGATACTCGGATGTAAGCAAAGGAGCAATCTGAACGCGCGATGGGAGCACATCGACATCGACCATGTCGACACAGATACCGTTGTGATCGCGGGACGTCATCACATCCAGGTGACGGTCACGCTGAGTGCGGCGGCCCCGGCCGAGTGGGCGACGTTCTTCCTGCAGGCTGATGGCTTCCATACGGTCGGACGTATCCAATGGAGGTTCGACGCGGATCGACGCAGCGTTTCCGCCAGCCCGAGGATCGACCCCGGCGGTCTTTGGGAGGAGGACTTCACATCGCGTGCTTACTCCGCGAACCGCCGATATGAGTACGAAGTGCTCAACCAACGCTGATCTTAAGCTCCGGCCCCTCCGTCCCGCGGTCGGTCCGTAACGTAAGGAGCTCCTCCTGCGGATGAACGTCCGCTGTCACCGGGGTTCGTCATAGTTCGAGTAAGGATTATGCTCGTCCTTGCGACCCCCCGACTCCACGGTGCGCACGCTCGGACCCCCTTGGTCCTTTGAAAGATTTTGCGAGTGCCGTTCGTTGGCCGGCGGAGGCAGGGATGACGCAGCCGTCGTTCGAGATATCGGTCAATGTGCCGGATGATGTCGCCCTCGTCTCCCTCAAAGGGGTGTTGGACACGGCGGGGGTAGAGCTGTTCAAAGCCCACCTGCGCAGCCTGCAAGGGGACTGGACCCAGGAGCTCATCATCGACCTCCGTGATCTTGCGTTCATCGACCCAGTCGCTCGAAAGGCAGATCTCTATGCGAGTAGGCGCTTGGGTTGAGCCCGCGGTCGCCGCGACGAGAGTTAATGGTTCGGACGCGACCCGGAGAGGGCCTTACGGTCACCGATATGGATCCGCTGTGGGATGGTGCTCTCGCGATCCGACTGTTTGGCTAGCGCAGATCGGTCTGGAGTCAGCGTCTGAGCCGGAGCCCCCGTAGCAACTCAGACATGTCGGTGTCCAGCCCCTCCGCCAGTCGGGCCAGCGTCAAGAGTCCTGGGGCCCGTTCTCCGCGCTCGATGCGACTGATCTGAGTGTGGTGCAAGTTCGACCGCTCGGCGAGCTCCTCCTGAGTAAGGCCAGCCGCCCGACGCCTCTTCGCCACCCGTGCGGCGACGTCTTGCAGTAGTGAAGAGCCTTCGGTGGGTCGCCTGGACATTCGGCGACGGTGCGGGAGAATGTGCTAAGTCGTCCACAGCCAAAGCGCACATCCGCAGGTGGGGCCATTGAAGAGCTCGCAGGGAAGGAGAGGTTTTGGCAGGTACGGAGAATAAAGATGTCGTCTGTCCTAGATGTAGTCACGTTGATCTCTGGGACGGCGATGGAGGCGGAATCCTTACATGCTCGGCGTGCGCCGCTGTCTATACCTATTGGCCCTGCGTGACTTGCGACACGAGGAGCGCGGCACTTCTCGAACCACCGCCCCCTGGGGGCATCCACCAGTGTGCGAGATGCGGGCGCTTCGACATCGTGGCGCTCACCGATGACGTTAGGACGGAACAGCTCTGCGGGGTGTGCTTCGAATGGAATGAGACCGCTGCTCAAGCAGAGGGCTTCGTCTGCGGCTCCTGCTCGGAACGATGGTCGAAGCACACCTGCATCTACTGCGCGACCACGCTGCTCATCGCAGAGAGTGCCCAGGACGACGACGGCATGTATCTGTGCAGGGGCTGCGGTCGTACATCTACTTTTCACTCCGTTCCTTATGCGCTAGGAACCGTCGTTCCGGACATCAGAGCTCTCGTCTACCCAAACGATGACGGATCCGATGCCTCCGAGCCTTCCCCAGGAATGGGACACGCAACTAGCGAGGAGACGCTGGCGCGTTCGCTCAAGGCGCTCGACGACATGGTTGGGTTGGAACCGGTCAAGCGACAGGTGCGTGATCTCACGGATTTCCTCAAGATCACAGCGCTCCGTCATGACCAGGGGCTGAAGACGCCTGAGCTTAGCCACCATCTAGTCTTTGTGGGGAACCCGGGTACTGGGAAAACGACAGTAGCTCGCCGCATAGCCGAGATCTACGCCGCGCTCGGCATCTCTGACCGTCCGCTCGTCGTGGAGTGTGCCCGTGCCGATCTGGTAGGCGGGTACATCGGACAGACCGCTATCAAGACCGCAGCGAAGTTCGAGGAGGCGCGGGGAGGTGTGCTCTTCATCGACGAGGCCTATTCACTAGACGTGGGGGAAGACGCCGGGTGGGATTTCGGTCGGGAAGCCATCGATACGTTGCTCAAGCTCATGGAAGACAACCGCCTTGCTGTCCGTGTCATCGTGGCTGGCTACCCGAAGCTGATGCGCGGCTTCCTCGAGATGAACCCCGGGCTCGACTCGCGGTTCGACCGCACCATCGCCTTCCCCGATTACACCCCCGATGAACTCGTGAGGATCTTCGAGGGGCTTTGTGGCGAATCGGACTACGAACCGCTGGCCGATGCGGTCGATGCGGTGCGTGCTTTCATATCCGAGCAACGTCGGGACGAGTCCTTCGGTAACGCGCGGATGATTCGAAAGCTCTTCGAGAGCTCGATCGGGGCTCAGGCGTCTCGGCTGTCAGCAACCGGAGCCCCACCGGCAATGGAAGCTCTCCCGATCCTCACGGGAGCAGACATCGAGGCTGCCTCAAGGGCACTCGCCGATCCCGACGACGAAGATAAGGGACCGGAGGCGTCGTGAAGGGCTGTCCGAACTGCGGCGAACGGATCCGGGAGCAGGCCCTGAAGTGTCGCTACTGCGGGGCCTGGTTTGAGCCGGGTACAGACGGAAACGAGATCGTCCCGGAGGATGCCTCGAAAGAGATCGACGAACCGCGATCGGGCGCGTCGAAAGGTCGCTTACGAGACAGTTCGTATTCGGCGGCAGTGACTGTTGCGAGTTCCGAGACGCCGCTCGTCGGAGAAGGTGACGAGCGCTCAAATCGGCTCTCTCCCCCTAGCGTCGACCCGGGGCCAAACGCTGAAGCGGGGGAACGCCGTCGCCAAGGACATCGCATCGTTCTCGATAGGGAGAGCGGCGTCGGGTCCTCCCGCTCTGGCAGGAGGCTCTTCGTGATCGCGATGACCGTGATGGCCGTTGTCGGAGTCTCCATTTGGGGAGCAACCCGACGGGACAGGGGGTCGGCCACCTCCACGAGTCAGATCATCATCGGCTTGTCTGCTTCCCAGGGAGGGAGTGCCCCAGGTTCGGTTGAGATGCCCGCCTCGCTGTGCTTCGTGGGGGCTTACGCGGGAACGAGCCTAGATCTTCGAAGTGCGACGGGGACCGACACGCTTTCCATAGCGCCGTCCGAGGTCGCCTTCTCTCCGGATGGGACGACTAGCGGGGCTGGCGAGCCGATGGGGTCGTGCACCTACTCGGTTTCGGTGAAGACGACGGAGCCTCTTAGTTCTGAATACCAGGCCCGCGCGTGGTTCACGAACGCGTCTGGACGTGTCTCCACGAACTGGGTGTCGATCCCGGCCTCCGATCTTCGATCGACGTCAGGGAGATGGGACCTGCAATGGGACTGGCCGCAGTCGCTCTCAACGAGGCCGATCACGATTCCGATGTCTGAGATCACATCGGCATTTCAGTTCAAGATCGAATCGATGGGCGGTAACGCTACGGTCACCTGCGACGGATTCGAGGCAGTGCCAGGAGAGCCTGTGACCTGCACGGTTGTGGCCACGGCGACGGGCCAGACCGTGATGATGAAGGCCGTACCGAGTTACAACGAAGATGGGTCACTGCGACTCATCTTCGACTGCAGCGGGCCGTGTCCTAGCCCCGAGACCACAACTCCGGGCATTGCAACTCAAAGTGCTAGCCCCCAGTCGGCCTCTACTCAGGAGATCGAGTTCGATCCCTTCCTCAACGGCCAGACTGGAGGGGGACTGGTGTTGAAACCCTCGGTTCAGGGGGAGTGCGGATATCGCTCAACGCCCAACCCCTCGATCTCGGATCCCTTCGGTCGCTACGCGTGGCGTTGCTTCGCAGGTAACAAGGTATTGGACCCTTGCTTCGCACGACCCGCCTCCAGAGTCTCGGTGGAGGGTCGATCACTCTTGTGCGTGAAGGTTCCGTGGGGGAGAAGTGCGACGCCGTTGGTGTCGTCCGTCCCTCTCCCGCCCAAAGGCCACAGCGTCTCTGCAAGCGGGGAGACTCCGTGGGGATTCGAACTGGCGACCGGCTCACGGTGTGTCGCGAGCTCCGGGACCGCGCCCGTCGTCGATGGAGAGACACTCTCGTACTACTGCAAAGGGGGGACAGCTAGCTACGCCTCCGCACCATCGACGTCAGTCACGCCGTGGATCTCACGCGTGTCCGTGGGGTCCCAGGGCCCTCTGTCAACGGTTGACGTGACGAAGGTGTGGACGTGACTATTCGGTTCCCAACGTTCAGAGCGTCATCGACACCGGAGTGGACCTAGCCCATGAGACGTATCCGAGGGAAGACAGTGCGAATCAAGAAGGGCCTGAAGGGTGATGTTCGTAAGGACGCTAGGCGCTTCGCGAAGCGAGCCATGAAGGCCATGGCCAAACTGAAGTAGCGACCTCTGATCGATGGTGAAGACGCTATGAGTCGTCGCATGTCTGGATCGCCACAGCCAGTGTCACCACGCTGGGCGGGTGGCGCGTGGCAGGGACCCAGAATATTGAGAGGGCTTGGCCGTTTGCCGCAGTGCTCGTGGTGGCGGCTCATCGGCTTCTTCTGCTGCCTCTTCGATCTGGTGCTCCCGACCACGGCGCTCCGGTAGCAGGACAACTCGACCAGTCGACCTAAGGACGGAAGCAGGGCCACAGGTCCGGCCTTTCAGCGGATGGTTGGTGTCACCGGCCCCAGCGAACTGGCGATACGCGGCTCACGAGCCGAACGGCGCGTGCGAGTGACCGGCGTTGCGCTGATGACGCTCTCCCTGCCTGATGCGGCGGTTGGCATCTGGATTCGCGAGGGGCTAGTCCTGTCCTGCGTTCTTGTCCGCATGCGACTGACGGAGAGCGAGCCTACGCAGCAGACAGCCATCACAGCAAAACCTGAGCACACATGCGGCGAGAACGAAGTAGAACACTCGCGCAGCCAAGGAGACGTGAGGACGCACCATTGCCGCGATCGGGATGCAGGTGGCGGCGATCAGCAATGCGACCCTTCTCGCCAGGAAGATGCGCACGCCCGTCGAGGGTACTGACGCCTCGCTTCGGTCTCCCGCCATCGCGTGAATCGTACTTCTCACTCGACAACCAATGCGCTCTTGCCCTCGTGCCTTGGTGCTAAGGAAGCGCGAGGTAAGCTTCGGGACATGGCAGCGTTCGCATGGACGGCCCATCGGCTC
The DNA here is from genome assembly GCA_034667405.1 of Actinomycetota bacterium. Classification (GTDB taxonomy): domain Bacteria; phylum Actinomycetota; class UBA4738; order UBA4738; family HRBIN12; genus JANXVR01. The sequence continues at coordinate 10,261 of JAXDJX010000001.1, forward strand.
GCGGCTCCCTCATGGTTCTGACCGCGCCGGGCGTTGCGCCTGCGAAGGTTGCTGAGGTACTCCGTCGTTCCCAAAAGTGCCGAACCCGACCGATTCAGTAGCGAGGAAGTGCAAGCAGGTTAACCACATCAGGCCGCTATCGGAGGCGCGCACCATGGAGGAGGCGATCACGCTGTGCGACGCCGCGGACCTGGAGGCGGTGCACCAGCGATAACCCGCGGGGGGGGATGGAACCGGTCTGTTCCCGCTCCCGGGCATGCTGGCGGCGACGTGTAGTGTCGAACTTGCCCCCCTGGGAGGAAACCTGATGTCCGATAAGACTGCAATCGAGTGGACCGAGGCGACCTGGAACCCAGTCACCGGCTGTGATCGGGTTTCGGAAGGCTGCGATCGCTGCTACGCCCAGACCCTCGCGAAACGCCTAAAGGCGATGGGAAACCAGCGCTACCAGCGCGATGGGGATCCGGATACGAGCGGACCAGGGTTCGGCGTCACGCTGCACCCCGACCAGCTGAGCCTGCCGGCACGATGGAGGCAGCCGCGCGTCGTCTTCGTCAACTCCATGTCGGATCTGTTCCACCCCGACGTCCCCGATGCGTTCATCCGCCAGGTGTTCGCCACGATGGGAAAAGCCCGGCAGCACACGTTCCAGGTCCTGACGAAAAGACCGGGCCGGATGGCGTCGCTTCTCTCCCGCGAGATCGTGGGCGAGTACTTGGGATCCCTCGGTCCATTACCGAACGTGTGGCTCGGGACCTCGGTCGAGAATCAGAAATGGGCCGATGTCCGTATCCCCCAACTCCTAAGGACGCCGGCGGCTGTCCGGTTCCTCTCGTGCGAGCCGCTGCTCGGACCGACCAACATCAGCGATCGACTGCTCGCGTCCTGTGAAGGGGGCTGCGAGTGTCTGCGGTCGGACGATGCCAACCGTCGCGAGTGCGCCTGTGGCGGTTCGTGTCAGACGGCGGAGTTCGGGGATAGGCGCCGACTCGACTGGGTGATCGTCGGGGGAGAGTCGGGCGCCGGCGCTCGGCCGATGCATCCGGAGTGGGCGCGCGATCTCCGCGACCAATGCGTCGACGCTGGCGTCCCCTTCTTCTTCAAGCAGTGGGGGGGCCGGACACCGAAGGCCGGCGGCCGAGAGCTCGACAACCGGACCTGGGATGAGATGCCAGCAACGGCGCGCGAACTCGTCGTTCAGTGAAGGGATGGCGGCGGCTCGAACCCAGGCAGGTGCACCTGGTCCTCCCGCGGGAAGATCTTCGTGAAGCAGTGATTCATGATCTTCTCGCCCGCGAGGTTGTCCGTCGCGAACATGAGTACGTATTTGAGGCGTCCCTCCCTGCCGTCGAGTCGAATTGGACGCCAGAGCACCGTTCTGTAATGCAACAATTCCCTTAGGCCATTCCGGTACATCGCCATCAGCGCCCGCCGAACGCCCACCGTGTCGAGCTCACCGTTCGTGCGTGCCGCCCAGATCCCCCGCCAGTCAAATGGGAAGAAGGCGTCGAGGTACTCCTCAGCCCACTGCCCGACCTCCCAAAGAGGCAAGACTCGCCCCGCCCCGTCGAGATTTAGCAGAATCAGTAACTCGGTCTTGTATTGACCGATTCGAAACTGAGACAGCTGGGCTACGGTTTCCCAATGCAGCTCCTGGATTCCCTCGGGATCAAGCACGCAGAGGATGGGCGCCCGCCGCGGAATCTCGGCCCGCATGGCCGGTAGGAGGTCAACGTTGACGTCACCGTGGCGAACCGTCGCATGGTCACCGAAGGGCTCCGCCCGCTGCTTCAGCGCCGCCGCGTTCCGCTTGTCGTACTCCATGAGCAGAGCCTTCGTGAAGGGTGGCTCGGTCTGGAGTGCCACCAGACCTGAGCCCCAGACGAGTGCATCACCCTCATCCTCTATTCGATTCACTCCAGAACCGGCGAGCCCGTCCACGTAGTACCAAGATGGGGTTTGCCGCCGACATGCCTTCACGAACTCCGGGAAGTAGGCCTCAAGTATCGCCAGCTTGTCGCGCACCCATGGACCCGCCTTGCGGCAAGGAAGACCATCGTCCAAAGGGGGGGCGATACGCACTGGGCCATCTTAGGGGTGGCTGTCCCCTACCGATACACCGACCACGTTGAACTCACTCCCGAGAAGGCCGACGATCGACCGGCGAGGCAATCGTTACCAGGAGACGCTGGACGACCCTGTCACGGCGGAACGGCTACGCGGCGAGGATCTCCGTTGAGCGAGCACCGGAACCGCGGTTCGGCCAAGGCTCAGACCTGATCCTCGACCCGCATCTCAGCGAGCTCTTGCCGTCGGGCGTGTAGATCGCCTTCACGGCGCCATCTTCGGCCGGATGTTGTGGGTCCTCGAGGCGACCGCCTTGGCCAGCGCGAGTGCCGCGACAGCCCTGAGCTGCACAGTCCCGGCCAGCGCGATCGCTCCAGTTTCGGAAGAGGACGAATCGTGAGAAGCGATCCGTCGGTCTCACACTCATTCGTCGATGGCACGCGTACCAAGCGGTCGGCAGTCGTAAGTTGCTCCTAGGTCGCGGGTGGAGGCGCATGAGCGGGCGCGTAGCCGGGATGCTGGTTGATGTGACCTGCTCCTCTGCACCGTGTGACCGCGGGCAGTTCGGCTCGACGTGGAATCAGCGTGGGACTGGGCGCACGCGACTTTGATGCGGTGAAGGGATGACGGGCCTGCATGGACGAGCCTTGACCGCCACCCTCGGACTCGGGTATGGGTTCGATCCATGGTCGTGCCAGACCCACAGACACTGGAAGAGCAATCTTCTTGGGGAGAATCCCCTCGTATCACCTGCTTAGTCCTCGCAACGATCTGCTTTCGTGGTCGGTTGATAGTCAGCACCCCCCGTCCATCGGTGTCCTTTATCAGTGGTCCTCGCGGACCGCCTGGGCAAGGAGCAATGAGCGACGAGTCGCCATTGTGGCGATAATTGATGGAGGAACATCAACTGTAAGGAGCGGACATGGTCACGATACGGCTCGGCAACCAAACCCGCCCCCTCGAAGAGGTCGACGCATCCTGGATTACACGCCATGTCGGAGGTCGACAACACGAAGGAGTTCCGGTATGCGTCGAGGTGCGGATCTGGACCGATATCCTCGACATGTGGTTAGCGACACCGGCCTGCTGCGGAGGTGTTACGGGCGGCGGGCCGCCGCGACCCGAGGAGGTCGCCATCTTCCACCTTTGGGAGAAGTTGGGACTCGGATCTGACGAATTTTCGGGGGGGCAACGTTGTCGCCTTCATTGCGCAACTCCGCGATTATTTGTAGCGTCATTTGGGTGGACGAGGTGGCGCGGGCCACTCCTCCTTCTGTGATTCCGTTGCGGCCCCTACTTCTCGAGGATCAGGGAGCCTTGCAGCTTGTTGTCAGAGGAGGCGATTGCGATAACGGATGAGGACGCTGCCGTAGGGGGTCCGAAGTGTGGTAAATCCCTTGGCGACGTTCAGTTAGTTTGTTCCCGCTGGACATACGTCCACACAAACGTCCGGGTACGGCCTCAAGAAACCAAGTGCTTCGACCGATGCCTTTCTCAGGTTGGCTGGTGCGCCCTCCGTCATCTTCGGTGGGTCCGCCCAGACACAGGCAGAGGAGGAGCGTCTGATGGACGGACTCTATCGAGAGATCGGGAGACAATCCCATGCGGGGTTGTATCTGGGAGCGATTGTCGCTCTAGCGGCTCTAATTGCTATTACTCTCCTCTGGCAGCGGCGACGCGGTTCCTCCAACATGTCAAGGCCCGGCACTCTCGCGACAGTAGGCGGCGGGGGCCTGGCGGTGATCTCTGCGCTTCTTCCTTGGGGGACTCTCACCTCTCCCGCCGTAAATGGCCGGACGTACCAATTTGCCCCGAACGTTTTTCAACTCTCTACTTCGTTCGGCTTCAAGGTTTCATCCATGCTCGGGCATCACAACGCAGAGGTCGGACTGGCCATTTTCACCATCGGCGCTCTGGCAACCCTGCTCGCGCTAGCTGCATCGGGACGGTGGGGCTCTTACGTGGCCCTTATAGGCGGGACGGCGCTTGCCGGATCGTCAGTGGTACTGATCTTCGCGATTCGCTGGTCCCAGTTTGCCTCAGATGCGGCGGCGCACGGGCACGTGGGGACTGGTCCGTTCGCCATGTTGGCCGGCGGTGCGACGCTCGCTGCTGGAGGCGTCATCAACCTTTGGCGAAACTCGGACCGCGGACTGGCACAGATCTTCACGGACCCGAATTTGAACAATAGGACTGCGGCGCAGCCCATTACTGGATGATTCGGGCACTGGCGAGCTCGCAAACGAGCGATATATGAGCGAGCCCCCTCGGAGAGAAGTCGACTCTGGATCGGAGGAGAGGGCTGGATCCGGTTCCTCATCGGCGTCCGACCCCACGTTGCCCTCAGGACCTCAGCGCTGGGCCGTTGCGGCACAGGCGAGTCGTCCGGGCCGCATTGCCGATCTCTCTCGCTCAAGGTCCGGGCCGGTGATGCTGAGTCTGACGTCGAGGATCGTTGCTTCGGTCACGGCGGCCACCATGCTGGCCATCAGCACCATGGCTTTGCCGTGGGGACCATTTTGGCCGGTGGCCTTTTTCACGCTGATCTCGCTAGCGTCCCTGGCAAGCATCATCTTGGCGTCAGTCTGGCGGAGAGATCGCCGGTCATCCTGAGTAAATGAGGGGCCGTTTGGTCAAACCGTCTCCCCCTTCCCCGGTGTGGGGAGACGGTTTTCGCAACTTTCCCGTAACTGCCTACAGTGAGATATGTGGGCTGGTCGCGTTGTTGCAACCACTCTTGTCGTTCAGACAGACATCGACCTGGACTTTCCAAACCCCGGTCACCGGATTGGCTATGGTGCCCGCCGGGACGCTGAAGTCACCGCCATAGGACGGACAAAGGTAGGGGTTCGACTTCGATGTATGAACCGGGGCGGTGTCTTGGCACCACATGTCATTGAGCAGGTTCCAGGTGCCGTCTGGCTTCTGCTTGTAGAACTCGGAGTGGACCCACATGCTGCTCGGACTCCCGCTGCCCTCATACACGGCCTCCCCTTGCCCCCACAGTTCAAGCGAGCCATCGGGATTCGGGACACGCCGAATCCCAGGATTGATTCCGACATCCGGAGTGGTGGTGTCCTTCCATCCTCGGAATTGCCAATTGTCCGCCATCGCCGCGGGCGCTGCGAAGATCGAGAGACAGGACAGAACGGTTCCCACGATTAGTGCCGACGATACGATTCTCCTCTTACGCATGACTCTCTCCTTTCAACGAATGGTGACCTCTCAGATCGCCGAATGGCCTCCTCCTTTCGCCCTAGGGTAAACGGCGTGGTGCGTTTGTAGCAGGTAAATGGAACAGCCGCAACCCCAAGGCAACCCAGCGAGGGATGACGCAGTCAACTTGAACCGCAACGGGTTTACGGAGGCTCGGGCGTCTGAGTCCAACGGCTTCTTCTGTGTCCTCCTTCGCGCACTAGGCGGCCTCGAGCTCGGCGGGAGGGATGTCTCCGATCGGCTCGAATGAGTCGGCGGTGGTTGAACCAGTCGACCCATTCCCGCGCGGCGCCCCGCTCACCACCGCCTAAGGCGCCTGCTTGTCACATCACGTCTGCGAGGAAAAGTCGGATTGACCACTCCGGGGACTCCGGTATAGGTGCGATTCCTGGTCGTGCCAGACCGACAGAACACAGAAAAGCGATCTTCGTTCGGGGATGAGAATCCCGTCATATCACCTGTTTCGTCCTCGGAACGATCTGGTTTCCTGGTCGGTCGATCGTCCAGGATGTCTGCCTGGACCCACATACAAGGACGCGTGACGGGATACACGTCCAATAACCAAAGTGATCGCGACACGCGCTCCCTTGCCGAGTCCATCGTGGACGAGGTTACGGGTGAGGTCGAGGAGCCTGAGAAGTCCGATACCGCGATCCGGTGGCCGTGGCGCTCGGGCGCACGAGCGGTCGAAGGCGGGAAGGCTGGCGCCGAGAAGCTGGGCGCCAAAGCCGCTCCGAGAGCGCCAAAGAAGGCGGCTACTGCTCGCTGGGGGTTCGTCGGATCGACCGTTTCGAACTCAGCCTCCTAGACCCACGTCCCGGTGGGCTTAGCGTGCCCTTCGCCGTGTCGGTCGGTCGGTCGATTGATGTAAAGGCCGTCTCGCCGCAAGCAGGGGGTAGGATTCGGCGGGTGAACACCTACATGGTGCTGTTCAAGTCGGGAGAGACTCAGGAGATCGAGGCTGACTTCTACCAACAGGACGGCGGAGATCGTAATTCACGAAGAACAGAGCCGAAGTGCTCCGCACCGCTGGCGCTGATGTGCTGTCAATCACCAAGGCCCACTGACCCGCGTCGCCTATGCCCCATCTCCGCCGTCCATAGTCGGCGTCAAGGAAAGGGGTCTGCCCCAGGTTTGGTTGTCTCGCGAGTTGAGAGCCTTCAGGCCGCATGAGCGACCTCGCGGATGGTCTCGAACTCGATCGGGGTGAGCTTGCCGAGGCCGCGTTCGCGACGTCGGCGGTGATAGGTCCGTTCGATCCAGTTGACCATCGCTAGGCGTAGCTCCTCTCTGGTCTGCCACCGTTGGACATCGAGCACGTTCTTCTGCAGCAGGGAGAAGAACGACTCCATAGCAGCGTTATCCGCGCAGGCTCCGACCCGCCCCATCGACCCGTGAAGGCCGTTGTCGCGCAGCAGCCGGACGAACTTCACCGATCGGAACTGACTACCCCTGTCCGAGTGGACCACGGCCCGCGTGGACCCCGAAGGCTGATCGCGTCCCGCATGGCGGCCACCGCGAGCGAGGCCTTCATCCGGTCATCGATCGAATAGCCGACGATGCGTCCGGAGAAGACGTCCTTCACCGCGCACAGGTAGAGCTTGCCTTCATCCGTCCGGTGCTCGGTGATGTCGGTGAGCCACAGGCAGTTGGGCCCCGAGGCGGTTTAGGTCCGGCGCACGAGATCGTCGTGGACCGCCGGTCCCGGACGGTTGGCCTTGCCGCGCCGGCGCCCGATCACCGAGGCGATCTTGTGCTCCTTGCAGAGGCGATGCATCCGGTTCTCGCTCGCCCTGATCCCGTGTTCGGCGGCGAGCTCATCGGCGATGAAGCGGTAAACGAACACCGGGTCGTGGGCGTGGACCGCGAGCGCGGCGTGGACCAGGTGAGCATCACCCCAGTCCCTGGCGCTGAGGGGGTTCTTCCTCCACTTATAGAAGGACTGAGGAGAGAACCTGAGCACCCGGCAGGTCACCACGACGGGGATCCCGTCGTCGGCAAGGTCACGGACCAGCGGGTAGATCATTTTGGGTTGAGCCCCTGCCCGAGATAGATCGCCGCACGGCGAAGGACCTCGTTCTCCTGCTCCAAGAGCTTGTTACGCTTGCGCAGCTCGGCTGCCTCGGTCTGGGTGATGCCCGGACGAAGACCGTCTTCGACCTCGGCCATCTTCAGCCAGCGATGCAGGCAGGCTTCCGAGACCCCGAAGTCCTTGGCGATCCGAGACAGCGGAGCTTCACGTTTGCGGGCAACCGCGACCACGTCACGGCGGAACTCCAAGGGGAGCGCTTTGGGCACGGTGACCTTCCTTCCGACGAGGACGAATCCTCACACATCAGGAACCAAACCCTGGGCAGACCCCCGTTCGACGTTCTAAGGCTCTGTGGCGTGTCTCCATTGCAGGAAGCCGAGAGAAGGAGTGCGGCCCCGGCCGCGATAGCGCCAAGCGGTCGCGCACTCAAAGGCTGAATTAGGGGCGGATCCTTGCCTACCCGCGCCTTAGCTTCGCCCAGCCTTCGAGAAGTCTCAGGCCCTTGTTGGAGCGGGTGGCCTCGACCAGACCAACCCGCTGACGAACGAGCTCCTTGATCGCTCCCAGCCCGAAAGTCCCTAAGGCTGCGGTTTGGGGTCCGATCTTCCCGACGAGATGTGTGAACAGGTCACTAGGCTCAAGATCTTGGTCACTCAGTTCGGTCCCGCTTACAACGGCCTCATCGAACTTCCTAGTCATTCCGTCTTCTTTCCTCGATCCTTACGAAACAAGTCTAACATCTCCGCATAGTAGAGCAGCCTGCCCACAGACGACAGCAAGTTATCGGCTGCTCGGCGTTCCACCAGCCCTTCCACACTCATGACCCAAGCGTCTTGCCCTCCAGCTTGTCCTACCGGCATTGAGATGACCCATTGGGGCAGGGGATCGATCTGTCCGCGTTCCACAGGCTCCGCCGCAGCAGACTCCTCCTGCAGCGATTGGAGCGAGATCACAGGCTTTCCGCTCTCGGCTGCCCGCAACGCTGCGTCGTTTTGAATCCGGCTCAGCTCTACAGGAAGTTGGTCGAAGTTAACGGTCTGGTGTTTCAGAACGCGCGGGCTATCTGGCAAATTCGCGATCAACGCCGCTCTCACTAACCTCATACTAAGCTGCTGGTCAGCGGCGACGTCCGCCACTGCGCTCTCAAGCACTTGGTGAATGAGTCCCGAATCCTTTCCTTCCGCCAGGCTCGTCGCGAGCTTGACTGCCTCAAGACTCAAAGAGGCTCGGGCGAGGTCCGCAATCTGGCGTCGCTGACGGACAGTAATCAATGCCACGGCGACGGATGCCGCGACACTCACGATTGCCCCGATGGCAATCGCCAACAGGACCTCAGTAAGTCCGCTTGTGGCTAGCAAATTCATGACCTAACGTAGATGAGCGTGAGCGCGAAAGAGCCGAAGAAGATGGGGACTATCACAACGATCAGTGCATAGCTTGCTATCGGGCCGAACCCGCTTCGAGCCTGCCCACGCCTCTTGCCTGCCACGGCCCTCTCGTACAGCACCAAAGCAAGCGCAATCAAGAACACCACGTTGGCAGCGATACTGTCGAAGAGAAGCTTGTCACCATATTGGTTTACGTCATGAATGCGGAAGAAGCTTCCGCCGCTGACGACGCCCCCTGCCACGATCGATGTCACGCTACGCGCCACTTGTGCGTCGGTCACCAAGAGCCTCAGACCGCCCACCAGCGCTGATCCAACCGCCGGGAAACCTAGATCCAGTAGCTCTTCGAGCCATTTCTGCGGGGACTTAAGCGCTGCCAGCAGCCGTCCTACGGCGAGCGTGATCAGAACTATCACGACAAATATCTGCCCAGAACTCATCTTCCACCCCAGCGAGCTAATCCCCTCGCAGTTGCACGGCTGGGAGTCTAGCTCCTGCCAGCGGAGCAAGTGGCGGCGGGGGCCGCCAGGGCGCGATCGCGATCGAGCTGACCTGAAGCACGGTGGGTGGGGGCGGCACACGTGGCTGAACATTCTCCGGGTCCTCCCTGAGCTGGAGACCCGGCGCTGGGCCCGTAGGCGGCGACAAGGTCGCAGACCGTCGGGGTGCCTCACGGTGCGCGTCCCTGCCAGCGTGCGGGGTGTGACCAGTTCGACGGAAGGACCGTAGGGTCAGGTAGCTGCCCAGGGGGCTGGGCCTCCGCCGCTCATGGGCCGACGGATCGATGCGGCACAACTACACGGGCGGCCGGGAGGAAGGCGATCGGAAGGTCATCAGCCAACCCGCGCCACTGCCCGCACATGCACGACGGGTCGATGGTGTACTGGAGGGGATGGACGTATTGCTCATACCCATCGAACACGATCGAGGCGGCCGGTACCGATTTACCCGAGTAGACCCGGATCAGCGTCAGCAGCGCGAGGGCTCCCGCAAGATAGTTCAGGGGCGTCAAGCTCGGCTGAGCCTGACCGACGCCTTGCACGTAGCCGTCAGCGGCGCGCTTCTCTCTGTCTGCCGGCGGCAAGTTCTCTTCGTAAATGATCTGTGAGTCGAGCACGCCCTTTCGACACCACAGGCAGCCGTTGTCCGGGAGGAGCAGGCGCAGCTCCACGGGCATCCCGCTGATATCCCCTGCAGTCTTCGTGCCGACTTTGACCCCGACGTCGATGACTGGAATCCAATATTGGTAGGAGACCTGGTTCAGGAAGGCTCGGCTGGCTTGCGTATCCGTCGTGTTCATGACGAGGTCGCAGTCGAGTAGGCGACGCGTGACCAACTCCTCGCGAGCATCCGCTGGCATGACGGTCACCTCAGTCTCGAAATCGAGGGACCGAGCGTGACGCCCAACAACCTCCGCTTTGTTGCGAACCTCACTAACATCTGATGGTCGGCTTCCCACCACCCGTCGAAGATTCGAGCTGTCATCGAGGACGTCAGGATCAACGATGGTGATCGCTGCCACACCCATACGGACGAGCTGCTCGACGACGGGCGATCCCGTGCCGCCAGCGCCAACAACTCCCACAGCCAATCCCCGAAGTCGCCGGTTCCCAAGGGTCGTGAGAGCCCGCGCCTGTCGGTCGTCCAAGGCTTCATCCGACGCCACGGCCTTCGGAGGATTGAGCTGTTCCGCTCGGCCATCCCCGAGACTCTCGAATCGGTCGAGCCTTATCGGCGTGTTCGGGTCGTCGACGAGAAACAACACGCCAGCTACTCCGGCGGGCGACCACACGAGCGACGCGAACGGGCCATCGATCGTGGGCGTGATGGACTTGCTCCACGTGATGGTTGTCTCCCAGTCGATCGCGCTCAAGTCCGCAGGATGGTGGGCGTTGGGGTGGGAGTGGATGAACGCAAGTCCACATCCTTCCTCTATGGCTGCGCCGATGACACCTGACATCCATTGTCCGGACGGCCGGAGGAAGTCCCTGCCTTCTCTTTCCAACCCACCCTTGGGCGGAAGAAGAACACGCTGCACAAGCAAACGGGCTCCGCTTTCTCCCTTCCCCATTCTGACCAGAAGGAATGCACCCGCCTCCCTATTTCCGGCGGAATCGAAGAGCTCCTTTAGCTTCACCCACTCGGGCTGTGACCACACCATGCGGTACATCAGGTCCCCTTGGACAAACGGTCATAAAAGACCTCGATGTGAGTGCGCAGGTTGTGCCTGCTCGGATCCCACGTCGGGTAGTGCCAACTCCATCGCTGCCACCGGCGGCCCCCGTGCTCCTCAAACGACTCGGCCCCCTGCGGGACTCCGCCCGCCGCCAGCTGGATAGCCGGATCCGTCCAGTACATGTCCAACTTGGACGCCGGATACTGGTAGTCGGGCATCACCATGACGTCGGTGGTCGCAGGCTCATACCGGCCATCGGGTAGCTTGAAACCCTCCAAGACGACGAGGAACCTGGTGCCGTCTTCGATAACGGACGCTGGCTGCCCCTGGTTCCGCAACATCTCGATGTCCGCAGCCAGCTGCGGGGGCATCATGGACTCACCCGAAGTTGCGGTTGCCCGGGATAGCGCGGAAGTGTTCCCCCGCCTTGATCTGCACCTCTTGGTCGAGGCCGACCGGCGTTCCTCCCGTGGGATCGCCCTCGCCCTGAAGCAGGAAGAGGTCGTGGTCCTCCCCGAAGCCAGCCAGCGCGAGAATCTCCCGTCCCGTGAGCTGCTCGCGGGGGTTCTCGTACTTCGTCCTGTTGATGAAGATTGGCACCTTCACCCGTATCCTCCTTGTCCTACTTGTCGAACGACCGTTTTAGAGTAGCATCAGCCCCGGGTATGTTGCAAGAACCGAACGACGTTGCTAGTATGCAACATGTGGAGCTCAGCTTCGACGACGTCACCTTCTTCGAAGCCCTTGAGCGGCGGCGAGAGGCGAAGAACGTCAGTTGGAGGCATCTCGGCCGCGAACTCGGCTTGAGCCCGTCCACCTTCTCGCGGCTGGCGCGGGGGCGCAGGCCCGACATAGAGACGTTCGTCAAACTACTCGCGTGGCTCGACATCCCCGCTGAGGCGTTCATGCGAGGGCTACCCGGCGCACCCGAGGCCTCTGACCAAGACACTTTGGCCGTCATCGCCGCTGCTCTTCGGTCCGATCGAACGATACCGGCGGATGCTGCAGGAGCGATTGAGCAACTCCTGAGGGTCGCCTACACCCGCTTCCGGACCGCTCCCGATGACCCGACCAACGACGCCTCAGGTACGATCAACGGCGGATGACCGCAACACCAAGGAGGCGTGTCTAACATGCCGGACACAACGAAGCGCCCTCAGGTGATCGACAAGGAACTGGCCGATCAGCTCATGAACTACAAAGGTCGGTGGGTCGCCGTTGACAAGGGACGAGTCGTTGCTGACGGTGACTCTGCTACCGACGCTGTCGAGGCGGCGAAGGGCGTCGGAGTGACTGACCCCCTGGTCTTTCGCGTCAGTGCCCATCCAGAGCGCCTAAGCCTGCTCTAGTGCCCTGGTACGACTACTCCGTTACCCCTAACGGGAGCAAGCCCTTAGTCACCGTCCGGCTCTGGCACGGCGCCCGTCAAGTCAAACTCGTTGCACTCGTCGATTCCGGTGCCGACGTCTCTGCGATGGACGCCAGCTACGCCGATCTATTGGGTCTCGACCGTGCACAGGCTGTTGTTGACGAGATCACCACGGCTGGCGGAGGGAGCGCCCGCTGCCTTCGCTGGCCAAACGTAGTTCTTGAGATCCAGTTTGAAACGGCCCGTTACTCATTCAAGGGCGTGTTCGTCGAGTTTCCAGCAGATGCCGACCCAGTGAACCTTCTTGGCCGCGCGGACTTCTTCCAGCCGTTCATCGTCCAGTTTTGGGATGCGGCCGAGGTGATGAACATCGACATATCGCCAGACTATCCCCGGCCCGCGCCCTGATTCCGCCGCCTCGTAGCCTGTTCGGCCGAAACGACACATTGACCAAACGCGGAAATGAGCTGTACAGTCCGCATCGCAAAGTCCTACGCGCAGGCAGGGGTCGCCCTCCCGCACTCCAGCCTGAACCGTCATCCCTTTGCGCCTCATCAGCGGGGCACCTCCGCAGGGCTGCTCGGCTACACCGGTGATCCGGAGGTCGCGAGCGAGGCGCAGGCAGAAGCCTTCGCCCAACTCCTGAGGAGGGGAGCCGAGGTGCGAGATCCCGAGCGTTGGGTGTGGAAGGCGGCCTTCAAGATCGCCGCGGGAGAGCTGAAGGCTGGCCGTCGGGCGACCCGTCGCGCTCTGCCGCGAACCGGATGGAACGCCGGTGACTACGACGCCTGGTGGCGACGACTGTTGGAGGCGCAGATCGGCTTCGTCCAGCCAACGAAGTGGGAGAGCGAGACGGTCGGCCGCCTCTGCTTCATCAACCCGCGCACGACGATCGACAATGTGCGCGCCATTCTCGGCACGATGAATCAAGCAACGGCTACACATCGCTGAAGCGCAACGACGGCGGCTGTCACGACCCAGGCCACCACCGAAAGCCTCGTCACGACGTTCGCAACACCGAGCAGTTTGCCGGCCACCCCGCCGCGTGGAACCGCGTAGTCCTTCGCCTGGAACGCGATCACCAGCCCAACAATCGACGCGAACGCAAGCATTAGCGGTCCCCACGCACTCCAGGTTGCGCACGGATCCCATTCCAGTAGGCCCGGAATGCTGAGTTCGAGTTCGCTAGTCATCGAGGGGATCTCGCCCCACCGGGTCGGCTCGTTCGACAACCGCTCCTTCGCCGTCGAAGGCAAAGGCGGCACATCCCCAAGACCCATCACCCGTAGTAGAGGGCCTTGGAGATCTTGTGTTCGCGGCATACGTCGCGAACCGATCGGCGGCCCGGATCCCCGCGAGCACGATCTCGGTCTTCTGCTCGGGGGTGAACACCCGGTAGGTGCGTTTCTTTTCGCCTAGGATCAGCCTCCGTCTGGCTGTGCGAGCGAGCATGATCCCCGAACCGTTCGGCTCAGGCAAGGGTCAACGTGGTAATCGAGTCGGCGTCACAGGGCTCACGGGCGGGCCAGGAGAACGGATTCGAACTCGAAAGACCCTTGTCGTCTGCGTGCTAATACCTCTTGCCAATAGAGTTCCATGCGCGAGCCGTCAAAGGCATCAGACGAAAGGCGTCCCGGAATCACGGGAATCCGTTCTGAGTGGGCCCAGCCCGCCGCGTTGACGCGGCCAGCCGGAGCTTTCTACCGGTCCACGATTCTTATTCCTGGGGCCCCAATACCTGAGCGGTGTGTCGTGCGCACAGGCAAATCCCGATCACCACACCTGGTACGACCACGTAGCTCCAAGTGTCGACAGCAATGGCGCTGCACCCGACAGATGAGCATCGTTTGACCACCGCTTGGCGGCCGCTCCACCCCTTGGATTCCAGCTGGTCTAGGTCTTCGGCTCGATACACGCGACCGCCCCGCGTCCTGATGGACGGGACCTCGCCGGCCTCGGCAAGCGATCGGAGCCGCTCCGGCGTGACCCCGAGCCGCCGCGCTGCGGCGCCAGCCGCCATGAGCTGTAGGAAGGCCTCCTCCCCGCTGAGTCCGGCTATGGCCGCTGCCCTTCGCAGGAAACCGCGCTCGCGCGAGCCCGCTCGGGCGCTCACTGACGCGGCCTCAGGGGTCTCCTCGGGTCCTGCTCGCAACCGGTGCAGTTGCTCGATGACCCAGCCGGGGATCGCCAGACGGCCCGTTGATGCGGCCTCTGGATAAGCTTTCTTGACTTTCTCAGCAAAGCCCTCAAGCGTTGGGATGGAACCGGTCTCGGTGCTTTCTTCAGGGATCAACAACCCATTGTATCGCAATAGTTGCGAGTCTGGGGGTCCAAGTCGCCATCTGCAGTAGGAGGTGATGCATATGGAGAAACGTGAGATCGAGCTTCCAACGAAAGGGAGCTCCGGAGAGGACGACCTCGAGATCGTCCTCTTGGACGTTTGGTGGCTTGGCCCATTCGTATCGACGCCCGCCGGAATCCGGGTCACGCGGGTCCGATTGAGTGCAGTGCTACCGCTAAGGAGGGAACCTTGATGAATGACCGAGAGGTAAACGCCGAAGGTCGCCCCGTCAGGGCGATCAGTAAGCGGCAACGAGAAGCGATCGAATGGTTGGCCTCAGGTCGCACCGTCGATCAAGTCGCGAACCTGATCCACGTGTCACCCGCGCTCGTCTCGCGGTGGAAGCGAGAGGACCTGCTGTTCCGGGTCGTTCTGGAGACAAGGAAATCCGATCCGAGCCCGGCGCAAGTGGATCTCTTGGACTTGGTAGTCCAAATGCTGGATCGTCCTGACCAGGGTCAACCTTGGTCGAGCGAACAGAGCGAGGAGGACTGAAAATGGACAAGGAACGTTCCGACGACAAAGAGTTGGATCGCCGCCCGGCTGAAGGTTCACTGGAGGCGGGTCCGCCCACGCATGGACTCTCTGACAAGAAACTTCGATCGGTAGAGATGCTCGTGGCCGGGGTCGCGCCGGGCGTCGTCGCAAAGAGGATAGGGATCTCCCGCGAGACGCTCTGGCGATGGAGGAACGAGCATGCGTTTCGCGAGCATCTTCAACGTCTCCGGCTCGAATTCCACGCCGCTCGCGTCGATCGGCTCTGGAATCTCACGGACCGCTCGCTAGACGTCGTGGAGCAGCACCTCGAAGAAGGCAATCTTCAGGCGGCCAACATCTTGCTTCGACTCGCTCAGCTCAATCCGAGTGATCCGGTGTCGAGCGGACCCACAGAAGGCGAGGTGCCTGTCCTCGGTTCGGACGAAGATTGATGCAAACCGTTGCAATCCGTTGCGTCCGGATCGCCGGATACTCCCGCGGTGAACCCGTTACCAGACGGGGGAAATCCGTTACCGAAACAGGATGCACGCACCCGCTGACCTGCCAGGTCGGGGATTTCTACCGCCCCGACCTGGCCAGCGGTTCCCGAGGGAACCCCTGCGGCCCTTTCGGACCTCGCGCGCCCGACGGGCTTCGATCCCGCGATCTCCGCCTTGACAGGGCGGTGAGGACGGCCAGACTCCTCTACAGGCGCGTATATGCGGTGCAACGGCGCTGGTCACGCCGGTGATGCGGGCATTGCCTGGTACTTGTGGAGCGTGCCCCCAACGGGATTCGAACCCGTGCTTCCGCCTTGAAAGGGCGGCGTCCTAGGCCGCTAGACGATGGGGGCGGGTTCACCTCCTGCCGGGAGCAGCCGGGCAAGTATAGCGACGGGCGAGCCCGCCCCGTCACCGACGTTGCAACTGGTCTCCCGTGCGCAGCCCCGATCCAGCGGGCGCCTCCAAGATGTGGGTGGCTCGCGCGCGCCGAACCCACCACCGTCCGGGCGGCACGAGCCGCACCTCGACGGCCCGGAACGACCCGTCGAGGAAGACCACGTCCAGCCCGAACCGCATCCCGACGGTGTGGATGCTGTGACAGTTGAGGAACAGCATCCCCGTGCAGGCCGGGAGGCCTCGGCGCCCGAGCAGTCCGCGCAAGCGATCACGCGCCCTGCTCGGAACCTCCACGACCCACTCGACGCCGCGCGGATCCACCAGGATGAGCGTGTCCACGGACCGAGCCTATCGGTCAGGACCGACGCACTAGAGGTGCCGCTCCACCAGGCTCTTGATGAACGGGTTCAGGATGTCATGCGTGTGGCCGTAGATCGAGCAGTGACCCATCCCGTCGAAATGGTGGAGCTCGCCGGCCCCGGCCATCTCGGCCAGCTCGACCCCGTCCTGCGGGGGTGCCTGTACGTCTTCCCCGAACGCGATGACATGCAGCGGGACCATGCAGTTCGGCAACCGGTCTCGCTGATCGAACCGAAGGCTCACGTCCCATTGCGGGATCAGAGAATCCTCGTGGTCATCGAGCGCCATGTACTCGATGAGGTCGGCGCGGAGCTTCGGCCACAGTTCCCGGTCACCCAGGACCTTGGCGGGGTACATGAACGCCGCATAGTGGGTGACGGCCATCATCCCGTCCAATCGCCCCCCGGCCTTGCGGAAATCGATCTCCGCCGCCTGGTAGTCCCAGCCCCATTCGATGCTGGCGGCGCCGGACCCCATGACGATGGCGCAGCGCAGGAGATCGGGACGCATCAACGCCACCTCCTGCACGATCGCGCTGCCGAACGACAGCCCCACCAGGCTCACCGGGGGCGTGCAGACCGCTTCGATAAGTTCGATGACGTCCTGTGCGAAGGCCTCCATCGGCCAGGGCATGTCTTCGTAACTCTCCGTGGTCCCGACGCCACGATTGTCGAACGTCGTGTTGCGGAAGTCCTTCTTGAAGAAGGGCATCTGATACTTGTGCCACGCCGAGCCGGGGTCACCTCCGCCGGCAACCCAGACGATGTCCGGGCCCTCTCCGAACTGCTCGTAATGGATGTTCGCGCCGGTTCCTTTTAGTTGTCCCATGTGGGCCGGGGAGGGATCGAACCTCCGACACGAGGGTTAAAAGCCCCCTGCTCTACCACTGAGCTACCGGCCCCAGCGGGAGGGATTGTAGGCAACGGCGGCTGGGCGTGCTCGTCACACGGTCACCCCCTGGCGGCATGAGCTCACAAGACATCTGGATGGAGGCGAACCATGGGACGTACAGGCACGCTCGTGTTGGCCGCGGTGCTCGGCATCGCGGGGGGATTCGGGGGTTCATGGATCGGGCGTGAACACTCGGCGGACCATCCAACCACCGCCGGCCTTTCCCGCACGGTCACGGTGAGTTCGACGGCGGCCATCGGTTCGACTCCCGACGAAGCAACCATCTCCCTGCAGGTGTCCACCGACGACGCCGATAGCGGTGCTGCTTACGCGCAGAACCAGAGCGACGCGGCCGCGGTGGTCAAGGCGCTCGAGGCCGACGGCGTCGCGAAGCGGGACATCAAGACCACGGACATCAATCTCTATCCCCACACCGTCGACCGGAACACGCCGAACGAGCAGACCATCTACACCGCCTCCGAGACGCTCACCGGCGTGCTTCACGATCTGGACACGGTCGGCACCACCATCGCGCATGCCATCGCTGCCGGATCGGATCGGCTGCAAGAGGTGACATTCGGTGTGAGCGACACGGCTTTGGCCCGTGAGAAGGCACTCTCGAGTGCGGTGGCGGGTGCGCGCGCGAAGGCCGACACGCTCGCTCAGGCAGCCGGATCCGACGTGACAGGCGTGGTCCGCATCCAGGAAGGCAACGTTCGAACGTCGCCGTATACATACCGCGAGCAAGCGTTCCGCGGGCTCGTCGCGTCGCCGGGTACGCTCGATGCAGCGATCGTCGCGCCGCACCAGGTCACGACGCAGGTCACGGTCACGGTGGTCTGGGCGATCAGCTAGCCCGGGTACCGGTTGGTGATGGGGAGGCGCCGGTCTTTCCCGAACGCCTTCGGCGTGATCTTCACCCCGGGCGCGGCCTGTCGGCGTTTGTACTCGGCGCGGTCGATGAGCGCGATGACGCGGGCCACCGTCGCGAAGTCGTGGCCGGCGGCGACGATCTCCTCCTCGCTCAGATCGTCCTCGACGTAGCGCTCGATGATGGGATCCAGGGCGTCGTAGGGCGGCAACGAATCCGTGTCCTTCTGATCGGGTCGGAGTTCGGCGCTCGGGGGTTTGGTCAGGATCCGTGACGGGATCGGGCCATCCCCGGGGCCCTGGGCGTTGCGCCAGGCACAGAGGTCGTAGACGAGCGTCTTGGGTACGTCCTTGATGGGCGCGTAGCCGCCCGCCATGTCGCCGTAGAGGGTGGAGTAGCCGACGGCGTACTCGGACTTGTTCCCGGGGGCCAGGACCATCGCACCGGTGGCATTGGACACGGCCATGAGGATGTTCCCGCGGATCCTCGCCTGGAGGTTCTCGGCTGCGAGACCCTCCGTCGCATCGAACGACTTCAGCAGCGGTGCGAACGCATCCACGACGCCGGAGATCGGAACCACGTCCAGACGCACTCCGAGCCGGCGCGCGCACTCCTCGGCATCCGTCTGGCTCTCCGGGGAGGAATACACCGAGGGCATCGCGAGGACGTGGACGGCCTCGGGACCGAACGCATCCGCGGCGATCGTGGCAACCAATGCGGAGTCGACACCCCCGGAGAGCCCCAGCACCACGTCGGAGAACGCGTTCTTGCGTACGTAGTCCTGCGTCCCCAGCAGGAGCGCGCGGTAGACCTCCTCGGCATCGGTGGGCCACGGATGGTTCTGCGTCACGACGGACGCTGCACTTCCGCCAACATCTATATCCACGATGAACAAGGCCTCTTCGAACATCGGGGCTCGACCGACGACGGTTCCGTCAGGAGCCATCACCATCGAACCTCCGTCGAAAACCAGTTCGTCCTGGCCGCCGACCGCGTTGACATAGAGGATCCACGCGCCGGTCTCGTGCGCTCGTGCTCTGAGCACCTCTTCGCGTTCGCCGATCTTGCCGTGGTGATAGGGAGAGCCGTTGATATTCACGACGAGCGGCAGGCCGACGTACTCATCGAAGGGCAGGCCGGGATGCCACCCGTCCTCACAGACGGAGAGCCCGGCCGGGGTCTCGCCGATCGTGACGCGGGAACCCGATGTCCCGGGCGTGAAGTACCGGCGTTCGTCGAACACGCCGTAATTGGGGAGCTGCGCCTTGTGATAGCGGGCCTCGACGCGCCCGTCGCGAAGGAACGCCGCTGCGTTGTAGAGCCCCGCCTTGTCCCGATCGACGAATCCGGTGATGACATCGCAGACGCCCGCGGTCGCCGCAGCGAGTGCGTCAACCGCTGCCAGCCCATCCCGAACGAACTCCGGACGAAGGACCAGGTCCTCGGGCGGGTACCCGGTGATCGCGAGTTCAGGGAAGCAGATGGCGTCGGCGCCGCGAGCTGCCGCCCGGATGGCCCATTCGGTCATCAACGCGACGTTGCCGTCCAGATCCCCGACGGTGGTGTTGATCTGACCGAGTGCGATGACGGGCATAGCTGAAGCCTAGACGAGAAGAAGGATGTGCAGGCGTGGGCCGACGGTCGTTACTCGGTCCCGCCGATATCCACGTTGTAGGCCTCCCAGACCAGGTCGGCACCACGCTGGCGATGTTTCACCACGAGGCCGATGAACCGCTGGAGATCGTCGCGAGCCGTCTCGAGCGACCATTCGCCGTCTTCGGTGATGTCCGTGGATTCGAGCCGAAGGACCATCGCTTCGACGGCGAGGCCGATGGAAGGATGCTCGCCCTGGAGCCGCTGGATGTTGCCCACCAGACGCGGAGAACGCTCGGTGATCTCCTCATAGAGACCGCCTGGCTTCTCCGTCACGATGACGTGCTGCTCCCACGCGTCGCGAACGCCCGTCATCTCTTTGCGGACCTGTTCGGTCCAGCCCGGGATGCGGCCAGCCGCAGGCGAGGAGATGGATTCCTCCAGATGCACGATGGTGTCGTGAAGGGTGGCGCGCCGGCGTTTCGCGGCTTCCAGCGCGGGGGTGAGTTCGTCCTTGGGCTCCATCTGTGCACGGTACGCCCTCCCTCCCGTGGTGCGCAAACGCGCACCGATGGGAGCGAAGGGCCGATCGGATCGAACCCTTGACTGGCCTCGCCCGTATACCCTGCACATTCGGACCTCTGGGGAGGGAACCTATGGCTCGACGTCGAACCCGCTTTGCCCTATCGCTGGTCTTGGCTGCGTCGTTGCTGCTTGCCAGCGCCGGATTCGCCCAGGCGGTGACGGTGATCAAGGCGACCAGCACCCGACACTGGAACCCGGCGAGCGCCACGGTGTCCAAAGGAACGAAGGTCGTGTGGAAGAACCCGACCACGTTGACGCATACGGTGACGGCCTATAAGGGGAACTGGTCGAAGAACGCCACGCTCAGCTCGGGGGGCCACACCAGCTTCCTGTTTTCGAACACCGGGACCTTCAAGTACCGCTGCACCATCCATTCCACGCTCTCGAACGGGGTGTGCAGCGGGATGTGCGGCAAAGTCGTTGTGACGTAGGTCATTCGGGACTCAGCCGTTCGGCCCTAGCCGAGGGAGGGGTGCCTGGGGGAAGATACGCTGTCCCCGTATGACATCCACGCCCAGCCTCAGAACGCGACTCCAGCCCTACCTCCCCCGCCTCACCCTCGAGTGGCTGGCGGAGAACCCGGGCTTGCGTCACCGCGTTGTCGAGGGGTCGCTCGTCTTCGCAGATATCTCGGGCTTCACGATGCTTTCGGAAAAGCTCGCGAAGCTTGGCGCGGTGGGTGCCGAGGAGATGGCCGATGTGATCACGAGGTGCTTCGCTGACCTCTTGACGGTCGCCTACGACCAGGGTGGCGGGCTCGTGAAGTTCGGCGGCGACGCGCTGCTCCTGCTCTTCTCAGGCACCGACCCCGAGGAGGACGCTGCTCGGGCCGCACGCGCGGCCGTCGGCATGCGGAAACGGCTGCAGACGGTGGGGAAACTCGTCACGGCAGGCGGGCGAGTGAACCTGAAGATGTCGGTCGGCGCTCACGCGGGACGGTTCGACTTCTTCCTGGTGGGAGAGTCGCATCGAGAGCTGATCGCCACGGGGCCGGGGGCTACCCAGGTCGTTCGCATGGAAGGCATCGCGGATGCCGGAGAGATCGTGGTCAGTCCGCAGCTGGCGTCATTCCTTCCGGCGGCGTGCGTCGGCGACCCGAAGGGGGCCGGGCATCTTCTCCGCAGCGCGCCTGCCGGCGATCCGGTCCCCGGCGTCTGGACCCTTCCGGACATCGACGACGTGCTCCTGGAAGGCAGCGTTCCCGCAGCCACCCGCGAGACCCTGCTCTCCGGCGTTTCGGACCCCGAGCATCGTCAGGCCTCGGTTGCCTTCATCCACTTCGACGAGACCGACGAACTGCTGGATAAGGAAGGCCCCGGCGTCCTCGCCGACGAACTGCACCTGCTCGTCTGCGACACGCAGGCCGCCGTCGACGAATATGGTGTCTGCTTCCTGGCGTCGGACGTGGACGCCGACGGGGGGAAGCTGATCCTCACTGCGGGTGTACCTCGAGCCATGGGCGACGACGAGGAGAGGATGTTGCTCGCGCTTCGGCGCATCGTCGAGCCCGCGAGGAAGATCGGCGTCCGGATCGGTGTGAACCGCGGGAACGTCTTCGCGGGTGATATCGGGCCTGAATATCGCCGCACCTACACCGTGATGGGGGACACGGTGAACCTCGCAGCTCGGCTGATGGCGAAAGCCCCGCCGGGCCAGATCTACGCCACCGAGTCCATCTTGGAACGGTCGGCGACGCCGTTCGACCTGCGCGAACTCGAGCCGTTCATCGTGAAGGGCAAAGCGTTGCCGATCCACGCTTGGTCTGTCGGCACGCCGTTGGTGGGGCAAACAGGGCATGCCGCAGAGATTGTCGCAGCCTCCGGTTATCCGCTGTTGGGCCGGACCGGCGAGATCGCCGTGCTCCGCGGGGCCCTCGCCGACATGCGTAGCGGTCGGACCAGGGCTGTCGAGCTGGTCGGCGAGGCCGGAATCGGAAAGTCCCGCCTGATCGAGGAGCTCTGCGCGGAAGCGGATGACGTCACGTTCCATCGGGCGATCGGTGAGGCGTATACGTCGTCCTGGCCGTACGTCGCCTGGCGGGGGATCCTGCGCGAGGCGATCGGCGTCACCTGGGACGACCCCCCCGTGAGGGTGATCGAGGCACTCACCGAACGGGTCTCCGAGGTGGATCGTTCGCTCGTGCCGTGGATCCCGCTGATCGGCGTGCCGTTCGATGTGGAGATGGCCCCCACCCCTCAGGTCCGCGACCTCGCGGAAGAGTTCGTCCGACCTCGCCTGCACGAGTCGGTAGGACGGTTCCTTCGCGGGTTGTTGGTTGGGGCCCACGTGTTCACGTTCGAGAACGGGCACCTCATCGACGAAGCGTCGGCGGATCTCATCCGCGCGCTCGTGGCAACCGAGCCGGGGGACCGGCCGTGGTTGTTCCTCATCGCCCGGCGAGAGGGGCCGTGGGAGTTCACGTCAGCCGAAGCCTCCGCCGGGAGTCGCGTGGATATCGGGCCACTGGCGCGCGCGGATCTCATGACGCTCGCGGAGGAGGCCACGGCGGATCGCCCGCTCCCTACCCACGTACTTGAACAGGCGTCCGAGCGCGCCGGCGGCAACCCGCAGTTCCTGCTCGACCTCGTGGGCTCGGCGTCTCCCGAGGGGGAGCTCCCCGGTTCGGTGGAGGCGGCGGCCACCGTGCTTATCGACTCCCTCACATCCTCCGATCGTGCACTCTTGCGACGCGCGTCGGTCCTCGGGCTGTCGTTCGACCCGGAGATGCTCGGCCACCTCCTCGGTGAGGAGATGTCCCGGCCGGACGAGGACACGTGGAAGCGGCTCGAGGGCTTCGTCGAGACGGATGCCGACGGAACTCGCCGGTTCCGGCGGACGATGATCCGTGACGCGGCATACGCGGGTCTGCCGTTCAGGACGCGCCGAAAGCTCCACGAGGTCGCGGGAGAGCGCTACGAGCGAGAGTCGACTGATCCGTCCACCATCGCCGGGCTCTTGGCGCTGCACTTCTATCACGCAGAACGCCACGACAAGGCGTGGCAGTACGGGCGGATGGCGGGCGACCGTGCGTGGAACCAGTCGGCGGTGGTCGAGGCGGCCGACCACTACGGTCGCGCACTGAAGGCGGTACGACGGCTGTCGACGGTGAAGCCGGAGGATGCGGCCGACGTCTACCGCGCGACCGGCGACGCACATTGGCGGCTCGGCCGGTTCGAGGATGCCGCCGCGTCGTATCGGCAGGTGCGCCGGATCCTTCGAGATAAACCCGTGCTCGTGTCGGAGATGCTGCTGAAAGAGGCGGCCGTCAACGATCGTCTCGGGCGATACGCCCAAGCGCTGCGCGTGACGACCCGAGCGCGGAATGCGCTCCGGGACGTGGACGATCCGGAGGCCGCGCGCTTGCTGGCGCGCGTTTCCGTGGAATACGCGACGACGCTTGAGACGCAGGGCCGCAACCACGAAGCGATCCGGTGGTGTGAGCGGGCCATCGCCGAGGCGGAAGCGAGCGGCGATCGCGAGTCGCTCCCTCAGGCCTACCTGGTCCTTGGATACGCCCGCCAGAACCTCGGCTATGCAGATGTCGAGATGCACTATCGGCGTGGACTCAAGGGGTTCGAGGAGTTGCGGGACCTTTCGGGTCAGGCGCTCATGCTGAACAACCTCGGAGTGACCGCGTACTACGGCGGCCGCTGGCAGGAGGCGGTGGAGTTGTGGCGGCGCGGCGCCGAGATGCGAGAGCAGCTCGGGGACGTCGTAGGCGCGGCGTACGGGATCGTGAACGTGGGTGAGGTGGACGCGGACCAGGGGCGCCTGGAAGAGGCGGAGGGACAGTTCCGCAAAGCCCTGCGGATCTGGAGCGCCGCGGGATTCGGGTGGGGGATCGCCTATGCGAAGCTGAACCTCGGTCGGACGTTCTGTCGCAAAGGCGCATTCGACGAGGGTCTCGAGCTGCTCGGAGACGCGCGTGACCGGATGCGGACGCTTGGGGCCACGGAGGCCATCGAGGCCGAGTCGAGGATGGCCGAGGGGCTGATGCTCGCGGGGCGCCCGCGGGAGGCTCTCGCCGCGGTCGGTGCGATGTGCCGGCCTCAGGGGCTGCCGGAGGAGGCGGTGCAGATGCCGCTCCTCGAGCGAGTGAGGGGCTATGCCTGGCTCCAGGTGGGGAAACGCGACGATGCCCGTCAAGCGTTCGAGAGGAGCCTTAGCCTGGCCCGCGATCGAGACCAGCCCTTCGATGTGGCGCTCACGGCCCACGCCATCGCGGAGATGGAGCGACAGGCGGGAGAGCGGGTCAACCTTGCACTGGAAGAGGAGAGCGCCAGGATCCTCCGCGATCTCGGCGTTGAGGCCCTCCCCGAGATGCCGACCATGGTCGACATCTCGGGAACTGGCCTTCGAGTTACTTCCGCAGTGCCGTCGCCGGGTCGATCAGGCCCGGCCGCACGCTGATCCGGATCAGCAGGGCGGGGTTCAGTGCCGGCTGACTGGTGACCTTCACGACGCAGGCATCGAGCGCTGCCGGGATCGTGCCCTTCGGGCAGTCGTCGAGCGGGACCTGCGCGGGGCCGAAGCCGGGAGTGGCGTCGAACCAGACGAGTTTCTTTCCGGTGCCGACCGCAACGCCCTTCGCGACATTGATATCGACGAAGTAGCGGCCGGTCGCCGGGTCGCTGACCTTCGTGACGACAACCTCGTTCCCGACGCATGGGAGCCCACCACAGAAGGTCGCCGGGTCGATCCCAAGGGCGTTCCCAGCCCCGATCAGCTCGTCGATCGTTCCGATCGAGTTGTTCGAGAAGTTCTGCAGCTGCTTCGCGATCAACTTGTCGTTAGTGGAGGGCACTCCTTCACCCGTCTGCTGATCCTGGTTTGTCGAAGTGAAGATCTCAGCTGAATCATTCTGGGTTGGACTGATCGAGTTCGAGGACGCGGAGACGCTCTCTCCGACCGCGTTGACCGCTTGCACGACGAACACGTAGTTCTTGTTGTTCGAAAGAGCGGGGGCGCCGTCGGTTCCGATGTTGATCTGGGCGGCACTCGTGAAGAACGGACCTGGAATTAGGACGGTGCCCGTCGATGTCGTCGTCACCGTGACCTTGTAGCTGACGGGGGTTGACCCACCGTTGTTCGCCGGCGCTGTCCACTTGACGACCGCGCTCTCATTGCCTGGGTAGGCGGTCACGCCCGTGACGGGACCGGGTGTGGTGAGGATCTGGGTACTGCTTGTTGAGGAGTTGTTCCCCAGCGCCGGGTCGAACGTAGGCGAGGTAACCGCGATCGTGTTCGGAGACGTTAACGGTCCGCCGAACAACGGTGAAGGCGACAACTTCACGTCCACCGAGATACAGAGTTTCAGACTCGAACCGGCGTTCAGCGTCCCGAGAGAGTCCGTGTTCCATGTCCCCGCAATGGCATTGAAGGTGAAGGAGGATGTCAAAGGGTTGCATGAGGTACCCACGTACACCCCGTACTTCGCCGTCGAGGCGGCCAGCTGGGCCGAGTCGAACGTTTCCTTCACAACGATGTCGGTCGCCTCATCCCCCCCTGCTGGGTTCGACACCGTGGCGTCGAACGCGAGCGACCGTGTGTTCGTGACGTTGTTCGTGACACCGCTTGCCATGACGGAGGCGGGTTGGGTAGGCAGGGACTGTGTGATCGCGAGGTTGGCGCTGCGAACCTTGAAGTCTCTCGAGCTTTCGGAGTTCCCTCCGAAGCTCACCCACGGGCTCTTCCCGTTGTGAACGTCGACCGCTCTGACTTGCCAGTGATACTCCATCCCCGGCACCAGTGAGCCGATGGTCGTGCTCGCGGTGGCTCCTTCTGCGACCAGCCCGCTCAGCACTCCGGCATTCGTGAAGCCCGTCCCGACCGGTCGAACCTCAACCTCGATCCTCACGGTGTCGGTGCCCGGGGTGGCGTTGTCGGGGTCACTCACGGTCGCGCTGAAGGTGATGGATGTGTCGTTAGTCTTCGTGTTGACCACAAGGTTTCCGAGGCCGTCGGCCTGCGCAGCGCCGGCCGGCACGCTCGGGGGTGCGTTGATCCGGAACGTTCCGCCGGCCGTCCACGCGCTGAGCGCGCCGTACTGGTCCTCGGTCTGGGCCTGCCAGTGGTAGGTACCGGGAAGAAGGGTGACGTTCTTGATGTGAATCCCTTGGGGACCTAACGCATCGGAGGTGGTCGCCGTGCCGGTGAAGGCGGTCGCAACCGGGCGCACCTCAAGGTTCAGCTTCACGGTGTCGAGCTGGGGGTCGGGGTCAGAAAGCATGGCACCCAGTTTCACGGTCGTGTCGTTCGTGATCCCGGTCGGCGAAGAGATCGGGTTGCTCGCGGAGTCGGTCTGCGTGGTGGACGCCGGGTTGTTCGGAGGTGCGTTCACCCGGTAATCCACGGTGATTGCGCCGAAGTTCACCCAGTTGCTCAGTGCTCCGTTCACGTCCAAGGTCCGGGCACGCCAGTGATAGGTGCCGGGGCTCAGTGGCGTCCAGGTGACGGACGCTGTCTGGTTGTTGTTCACCTGGGAGGACAGTTGCGTGTTCGATCCGTCGAACGGGGTCCCGGAGGGCTGGACCTCCACCTTGAGTTGCAGGGTGTCGGTTTGGCCGGGCGTGTTGTCGGGGT
>JAXDJX010000002.1:0-168806 GCA_034667405.1 Actinomycetota bacterium
CGTGGGGGTCAACCCCCCCCCCCCCCCCCCCCCCCCGGCGGAAGACCCCCGTGAACCACGCCCCGAGTTCGCGCGGACTATCCTCGCGACATGAGCGATGCCTACAGGATCGGTGAGGCCGCGAAGCTGCTGGGCGTTCGCGTGGAGACGCTCCGTCGGTGGGAGAAGGACGGGAAGCTCGCCGTCACGCGAACGCAAGGCAGGCAGCGAGAGGTTGCGGCGTCCGAGGTCGCTCGGCTCCTCGCCGAAGGGAACCGGCGGGAGCCGATCGCCGCCGGGAGCGCCCGGAACCGCTTCCCCGGCGTGATCACGGAGGTGAAGCGTGACGGTCTCTCGGCGACCGTGGAGATCCAAGCAGGGCCCCACCGCGTCCTGGCGTTCATCACGCGCGAGGCGGCGGATCAGATGGACCTCCAAGCCGGGATGCCAGCCGTAGCCACCGTCAAGGCAACGAGTGTCATGGTGAACCTCCCGACCAACCCTGGTTAATCGACATCAGCCTAACCCTGGCGGTACGCCCCGTTTCCCTGGCGTTTGGACGGGAATTCTCGGTATACTTTCCTAGTCCTCACGACCGAAAGAGGTCCGTTGCGCCGCTTGTCACTCCTCATCCTGACGCTCGTACTCGGCACCACCGCATGTTCTTCTTCGAGTTCTACATCGGCGCCCGGTTCCGGTGGATCGGCCGCGGAGACCACCCTGACTGTCTTCGCAGCTTCGTCCCTCACAGGAGCCTTCACGAAGATCGGAGCGGATTTCCAGACTGCCCATCCCGGGACTACGGTGGCCTTCAGCTTCGGGCCCTCGGACGGACTGGCGGGCCAGATCGAGTCGGAAGGAACTGCGGACGTGTTCGCGAGCGCGAGCGCAACGTGGATGGACGACGTGAGGACGAAGGTCGGCGTCTCGGACGAGACGACCTTCGCGACGAACAAGCTCGTCATCATCACCCCCACCGATAACCCCGCCCAGATCTCGAAGCTCCAAGATCTCGCGAAACCCGGTGTGCAACTGGTCCTTGCCGCAACGGGTGTGCCCGTCGGTGACTACGCGCGCGACGCACTGAAGAGCGCAGGTATCGCAGCGGCCGTTGAGGCGAACGTCGTTTCGAACGAACAGGACGACGCGAGCTTGGTCGCCCGCATCGTGAACGGCGAGGCCGACGCGGCGATCGTCTATCTCTCGGATGTCACGTCGACCGTCGCGCCAACCGTGAAAAGCGTGACCATCCCGACCGCAGTCAACGTCGTGGCGACCTACCCGATCGCCGTGGTGAACGGAAGCGCGAACGCCAACACAGCGTCGTCGTTCGTCGACTATGTCGCGGGGCCACAGGGACAGGCGACGCTCGCGGACTTCGGGTTCATGTCGCCGCCCACGGCGTAACCGTGGACAGCGCGAATCGCAGGAACTCGGTTCCCACCGGCGTCGTGCTCGTCGCGGGGGTAGGAGCACTCTTCGTCACGCTTCCCATCATCGCCCTCCTGGTTCGAACACCATGGTCCGATCTCGGCGGCAGCCTCGCGCGCTCGGGGGCCTGGACCGCTCTACGGGTCTCCCTGGTGGTATCCCTTGCGGCGGCGGCTATCTCCGTACTGTTGGGCGTGCCCCTTGCGTTCGTGCTGGCCCGATCCCGCGTGCCCGGTCGCGCGTTGCTCCGTGCGGTCGCGCTGCTTCCACTCGTGCTCCCGCCCGTGGTCGGCGGGATCGCGCTGCTGGCGGCGCTCGGCCGCAGCGGACTTATCGGCCGATGGCTCGCGCACGCCGGCATCCAACTCACGTTCACCACGGCCGGCGCGGTGATCGCGACCGCATTCGTCTCGATGCCGTTGGTGGTGCTCGCAACCGAGACGGGCCTCCGTGCGATCCCGCCGGGCTTCGAGGACGCGGCGCGCGCATCCGGTGCCTCCCGCACGTACACGCTGCGCCGAGTCACCCTCCCGATGCTCCGCTCCCAGATCATCGCGGGCGCGGTCTTAGCCTGGGCTCGCGCGCTGGGTGAGTTCGGCGCGACCATCACCTTCGCCGGCAACCTCCACGGACGAACGCAAACCCTCCCGCTCGCGGTGTTCGTCGCGCAGCAGATCGACCCGGGTGGCGCCGTCGCAACGTCGCTGATCCTGGTCGCCGTCTCCGTCGGCGTTCTGGTGCTGATGCGAAAACGATTGTTCGCCGCATGAGCCTGCATGCCGAGGTATCGGTCACGCGTTCCGGTTTCGACCTCGATGTCGTGGTCGGCGCGGAGAACGGGACGACACTCGCAATCTTGGGCCCAAACGGTTCCGGCAAGACCACCCTTCTGTCGGCCCTCGCGGGTCTCAACCCCGACGTGAGAGTCACGCTGGACGGAGAGAGCATCCTGCTGGAGCGTCCTTCTCGCATCGGGGTGGTCTTCCAGGATCTGCGGCTCTTCCCCACGATGTCCGCGCTCGAGAACGCGGCATTTCCCCTTCGCGCGCGGTCGGTTCCTACGGCGGACAGCCGGCGGCGCGCATCGGTGATGCTCACCCGGATGGGCTTACCCGAGGACCGCTTCCGAACTCGGCCGGAGGCCCTCTCCGGTGGCGAGGCACAACGGGTCGCTCTGGCGCGGGCGCTGATAACGGAGCCGCGGCTGCTACTGCTGGACGAACCGACGTCATCGCTGGACATCACCGCTCGCGCCCAGATGCGCTCGCTCCTCGCGGGGGT
Organism: Actinomycetota bacterium; assembly: GCA_034667405.1. Lineage (GTDB taxonomy): Bacteria > Actinomycetota > UBA4738 > UBA4738 > HRBIN12 > JANXVR01. The sequence goes on from JAXDJX010000002.1 coordinate 2,692, forward strand.
CCTGGCAGATCAGGCCGGAGTCTGCGTCCTGGTGACACACGACCCGATCGAAGCCATGACGCTGGGCGACCGGATCATGGTGCTCGAGGACGGCCGAGTGACGCAGACGGGTACCCCAGCGGAGATCCGCGACACGCCTCGAAGCCCATATGCCGCCGACCTGGTCGGGGTGAACCTCTTCGCCGGCACCTTGACCCCGCTTGACGCGGGCGCCGGGCGACTCACGACACCGCTCGGCGAGCTCACCGTGGCGTGGCCCTCCGGGCGTCCCCATGACGACAGCGTCGATGTCTTGGCGGTCCTGCGCCCGGCGGACGTGACGCTCCACGCCGTGGAGCCGGCCGGCGGTTCGGCTCGCAACACGTTCCACGGCCCGATCTCCGGCATCAGCCTGGAGGGCGAACGAGCCCGCATCCGCGTCGCCGCTCGCCCCCCGATCGTGGCCGAGGTGACACTGGGTTCGGTCGAACGCCTGGGGCTCCGGATGGGGATGGAGGTGTGGGCGACGGCGAAAGCCGTCGAAGTCAGGATCGATCGCGGATGAGGTGAACCGCCAGCTCCCGGTACGCTTGCTGGGTGAAGACGGCAGAGACCGAGACCAAACCCGAACCCGTGACGAAGCCCAAGTCCCCCAAGGGAAACACCGCCTGGGGGGTCGTGCGGGAGATCGCCGGTCTGCTCATCGTCGCGCTGGTCCTGTCCATCATCATCAAGACGTTCTTCTTCCAGGCCTTCTTCATCCCATCGGCCTCGATGGAAGGAACGCTCATGGTCGGGGATCGCGTGCTGGTCGAAAAGCTCCCGTATGTGTTCCACGATCCGCGGCGGGGAGACATCGTCGTGTTCTCGGCGCCACATCCGGTTCCTCAGGACGACCGCGGCCTGGTCGGGGGATTCATCCATTGGGTAGGCGAGGGGATCGGTGTGCAACGGCCCGAGAACCCCGACTACATCAAGCGCGTCATCGGTCTGCCCGGTGACACCGTATGGGCCACCGGAGGCCACGTGTTCGTCAACAACGTGCCGCTGAGCGAGCCCTATCTGACCGAACGAACCGCCGACTTCCCCAAGCACACTGTTCCCCAAGGGGACCTGTTCGTCATGGGGGATAACAGGAACAACTCGCTCGACTCCCGCTTCTCTCCCGTGCAGGGTGGGTTGGGATATGTCCCCATCGACAAGGTCATCGGCAAGGCGTTCGTCATCGTGTGGCCGACCAACCGCTGGAACACTCTCGGCGCGGGCTAGGCCTTCATCCCGAGGAACGGCGACAGCACGGCGAAATCCTTCATGTCGGTCTGGGGATCTTCGCCGACCTGCCGGATCTTCGCCCGGTCGCCTTGACCCAAGAACCGTCCGGCCTCGCGCAGATAGTCGATCTTCTCCGGATCGAACCCCATCAGGGTTGCGGCCGTGACGTCGGTTGCGACGGGATCATCGCCGAACACCAGCAGGCCCGCCGAGATCGGGGTGCCGGAGATCGGGCCGTTCCCCTCCATCCCCACGATCCCATCCACGATCGCGTAGTCCGGCCTCACCGCGCCGGCGACATCCAGGATCGAGCGCTCCAGACCGGCCCAGTGAAGGGCGTTCTTCGGCCAGCCGTAAACCCGCCCCGGTACGCATCCGAAGCAATTCTTCAAGCTGAGCGTCACGCCCGCCCAGTGGTGGGTCTTCATCTTGGGCATCGACACCACGATGTCCGCCTTCGCAACCGCGTCCGGCAACCACAGCTCGCGCAGGTCCGTGTAGCTCGAACGCAAACGCACCGGACGCACCGCGTCGGTGTTGAGGTCGACGAACGGCACATCGATCGCCGCCAGCACATCCGACAACCCCGAACTCCCCATGACGAATTGCGTATCGCGGCGGTGGCCCGGGCCCTCGCCGACGGTCACGCTCGCCGCTCCCATCCGACGGAAGGCGAGCGCAGCGGCCGCGACCAAGCGCGGCTCGGTGTTGATCGCGCTGAGGGCGTCGAACTCGACGAAGTTCGGCTTGAGGAGGACGTGAGCGCCGGACACGTCGGCGCCGATGGCCGTCAGGCCCTGAGCCACCGCGCTCTCGAGCCCGACGTCGTACGAGGTGTGCCGCAGCACCGCCACCCGCGCCTCTCCCGGAGGCGCGAACGACGCGGGATCGAAAGCCGGACGACCGTTTGGAGCAACCGGGGTACCGACGGTCGATGACTGCGAATCTTGGTGCCGCGCAAGAAACTCGGCACCTACGGCGCCGGCGGCGACGCCGGCGCCGACCACCGCCGCCCCTTTCAGGAACCGGCGTCGCTCCAGGGGCTCGGAGAGTGGCGTGGGTTGGCCCATAGGATCGCGCGGCGTGTGACTCACGGCGAGCCCCCGAAGAACACGTCCAGGCCGGGGCCGGTCGCGATCGTCCCCCACGCCAACGCCACGGTGTCACCCGTAAACGCCGTTGCCTGGAAAAGGGCGTGCAACTCGTCCGCGACCGCGCCGGCCATCGGGTCGCCATGCGCCGTCGCCGCCGCGAGCGTCATCGAGAGCGTCAGTCCACCGCTGCGCTCCCCCCGCCAGAGGTTGCCGAGCGCCGCCATCCCCTGTTCGAACACCGCGCCGTCTTCAGGGCGCAGCGCGAGCATCGCAGCCGCCGTGGTCTGGGCGTACGACGGAAGGTCCTCGCCGTAGACCGATCGATTCCCGTAGTTCCATCCCCCATCGATGCACGCACGATCACGCAGATAGCCGACCCCGTCGGCGATCTGGGGAGCAGCCGGCCGCAGGGCTCGGAGGGCAAGGAGGGCACGTGACGTAGGTTCGACCCAGCCGGCGGTGCCCGAGGTCCACGCCCATCCACGGAGCGAACCATCGTGGGGCACGATCGGGCTCTCGGCGGTAGCGCGGCCCTGTCCTCCCGCCAGGTGGTCGAGTGCCGCCTGACGTTGCGGGTCGCTGAGCGCGAATGAGGCAAGCGCCGTCGCGCTGTCGTTCCAGACCGGCCCCAGCCGGATGCCGACGCTTCCGTCCTCGTCTTGATGGGCCGCCAGCCAATCGGCCGCGGCCGTATCGCCGAGGGCCACGGCGGCAAGCGCCGTCGGTTCCGGCTCGGCGGGGGCCCCCGGGCGCGGTCCGAAACCACCGTCGGCCGCTTGGGCACGGCGGAGGGTTCGGCCGAGATCCGGTGTTCGCTTCACACCGACCAGTATCGGCCGCGAACTCGGTTTTCTGGTGGGGTGGACTACACGGAAGGTCTAGGAGGCTTGAGCCGAAGGCCGCTATCGCGAGGATATGGGCGCCCCATATGCTCGCCGTCATGTCCGTTCTGGCCCCCCCTGAACGACGCTCGGTCACGCATGTTCGTGCTCCGCGTCCCCACGTTCGCCCCGCGTTCGTCGGCATGGCCGCGGCCGTGTGTTGGGTAGGGGGCGCTCTCATCGCCCTTCGCGTGCTGGGGTTCTATCCCCCAGCTGTCACCCGCATCGTGCTACTCCTGGGCTGGGGCCCGATCGTGTTCGCGGTGTGGCTCCTGGGGATCAGGTCCCGCCGGGCCGGGCGCCCCGGCGCCGCCTGGACCTCCGCGGCGCTCATGGGCATCATGCCGATGTTCTTGGTGACGACCGTTCCGGGACTCGAGCAACGTGCCCGATCTCCGATCCCGGGCGGCGCAAGCTACGTGATCGCTGCGGCGCCGCAAGGACAATGGAACCTCTACCTGGTGAAGGACGGTGACGGTTCGAACCCCATCCGCCTCACCGACACCACGTGGGCCGAGCGCTACCCGACCCTTTCCCCCGACGGTCGGAGCGTCGTGTACTCGTCTTTCGAAGCGGGGAGCTTCGACCTCCACCTCATGACCGTGGACTCGCACGGCAACGCGAACGGTGACCGAACCCTGACCTCCGACACCGGGGATGAGACCGACGCGCGGTGGTCACCTGACGGCACGCAGATCGTGTACAGGACCGACGACATCGGCCTGAGTTCGCTGGTGCTTCTGACGCTGGCCACCGACGAGCGCCAGGTGATCGCAGAGAGCGGGTGGAACCCCACCTGGTCGCCCGATGGTTCACACATCGCCTACGTCGCAGCATCTCCTCGGCACCCGGGCAACACCGACATCTATGTGATGCGCGCGGACGGAAGCAACCCTCACCGTCTCATCGACAGTGGCGGCGGGGACTTCTTCCCCTACTGGTCGCGTGACGGTGCGACCATCGCGTTCACCAGTGATGTGAACGGCAGTAGCGACGTGTACAGCGCGGATGCGGACGGCTCCCACCTGGTCGACCTCACACCGAGCTCTCCGGCGCTCGACGCAACCTACGGCTGGACACCCGACGGTCATGTCGTCTTCCTCTCCGATAGATCGGGCATGGGGGAGACGTTCGTCTACTTCATGAACGCCGACGGCAGTTCGGTTCGGCTCGCTTCCATCCTCTGACGCCTGGCCCGTTTCGACGCTCGGCGCTCACACGATCCCGGTATCCCTTGCCCACGCGTCGAGCAGCTCGAGGGCCTCGTCCTGGGGGATGGGACCGCGGTCCATCCGAACGTCCATGAGATAGGCGAGCGCACGCCCCACGTCGGGTCCCGGGGGCAGATGGAGCCGTTCCATCACCTGGGCACCGTCCAGCGGCGGGCGCATAGCATCCAGGTTCTCCTGCTCGGCCAGCCGGGCGATCCGCTCCTCCAGTTCGTCTTGCAGGGCACCGAACTGCTTCGCCTTCTGTTCGTTCCGCGTGGTGCAGTCGGCACGCGTGAGTTGATTGAGCTTGTCCAGGAGCGGGCCCGCGTCGCGCACGTATCGGCGCACCGCGCTGTCGGTCCATCCCTCGCCGTAGCCGTGGAAGCGCAGGTGCATCTCCACGAGCGTGTAGACGTCGTCGATAACGGAGTTCGGGAACCGCAGCTCCCGAAGGCGCGCTTGCGCCATCCGAGCGCCCACAACCTCGTGATGATGGAACTGCACGCCGTCCGGCGTGATCTCGCGCGTCTTCGGCTTCCCCACATCGTGCAGGAGCGCGGCCAGCCGGAGCGTCGGGTCTGCCTCGCACCCCTCGACCACCGCGTAGGTGTGCGTGAGCACGTCCTTGTGGCGGTGGACCGCGTCCTGCTCCAGTTTCAACGCAGGGAGCTCGGGCAGGAACTCCTCCGCGAGGCCGGAGTCGACGACCAGCGCCAGCCCCGCGCCGGCTCGCGAACCCGTCAGGAGCTTGACCAGTTCCTCGGCGATCCGCTCCGCGCTCACGATCTGGAGACGATCGTGCATCCGGGCGATCGCCTCAACCACGCGAGGCGCCGGCTGCATGTCCAGCTGACTGACGAATCGCGCGGCGCGCAACATCCGGAGTGGATCGTCGCTGAACGCGGCCTCTGGATCCAACGGCGTGTCCAATATCTTGGCCGCGAGGTGCCTCACCCCGCCGAACGGATCCACGAATCCCCCGTCCGGCAGCCGGACCGCCATCGCGTTGATCGTGAAGTCCCGCCGAGACAGGTCATCCTCGATGTCTTTGGCGAACGTCACCGCCGGTTTGCGGTTCGCGGCGTCGTAGATCTCTTCCCGGAACGTGGTGATCTCCAATTTCCGCTCGCCCTTCAGCGCCCCCACCGTTCCGAACTTCACACCCACCAGGTATTGCCTGTCTGCCCAGCCGCGGAGGATGCGCGTGGTCTCCGCCGGCGCAGCATCGGTCGCGAAATCGAAGTCTCCGTCCGGAGCGAAGCGACCCAGGATGACATCACGAACCACCCCGCCCACCAGATACAGCTGATGCCCTGCGGTGGCGAAGCGTTCGCCGAGCTCTGCGGCTAAGGGGTCGACTTCCATCTGGGTCATACCGTCACGATACCGGGGCTATCTGCGGCAACGCCGTAGCCTGGCAGGGTGCTGCATCGGATCGTGATCATCGTGCTTATCGCACTGGCGGTATGGACCGTCGTGATCGCGGCATTGTTGATCAGCGGGCGCCGATGGATGGCCATCGCGGCGGCGAAGGTCCTTCCGGATCTGGTCCGGCTCCTGCGTGGCCTCGCGCGCGACCCGCGGGTTCCCCGCGGCTCGAAATGGCTACTGGGGTTCGCGGCGCTCTGGGTGATCTCTCCGATCGACCTCATCCCCGAGTTCATCCCGGTGGCCGGTCCGCTCGACGACATCGTGGTCGTAGCCCTGGTGCTGCGTCACGTCCTGAAGAAGGCCGGACGAACGGTCGCGCAGGAACATTGGACGGGTGATCCCGCCATCCTCGAGCGGATCCTGCACCTATCCGGGGTGGAGTAAGCCGTTCTAGAAGGCGGACTCGGCTGCGTCACGGACGCCGGCGGTGCGATCCAACACGCCGTGAAGTTGCAGATCGAAGTCGTGAGGGTTCGTGGCCGTTCGGCGCGCATCGTCTTCCTTGACCAAACCTTCTTTCACCAGCTGAACGAGCGACTGGTCGAACGTCTGCATGCCGTAGTAGCCGCCTTCGGCGATGACCTCGACGATGGAGTCCGTGTGTGCGGGATCGACGATCCGGTCGAACACCCGTCCGGTGTTGATAAGAACCTCGATCGTCGGTACCCGGCCTCTGCCGTCCGCTCGACTCACCAACCGCTGGGACACGATCCCGCGAAGCGACCCCGCGAACGACGTCCGAACTTCCTTCGCCTGTTGCGGGGGGAAGAGGTCGAGCACGCGGTTGATGGTTTCCATGCAGTCGATGGTGTGCAGGGTCGAGATGACAAGGTGGCCGGTCTCGGCGGCCTGGATGGCCGACAGGGCACTCTCGGCGTCCCGGATCTCACCGACGAAGATCACGTCGGGGTCCTGGCGGATCACGTGTCGCAGGGCGTTGCTGTAACTATCAGTGTCGATGCCGATCTCACGCTGCTGGATGATCGAAAGCTTGTCTTCGTGGACCACCTCGATCGGGTCTTCGATGGTGACGATGTGACAGCGCCGCGTGGCGTTGATGTGGCCGATCATCGAGGCGATGGTGGTGGTCTTCCCGGTTCCCGTCGGGCCGGTAACCAGGACCAAACCGCGCGGTGAATCGGCCAGCTGGCTCATCACCGCCGGAAGCCGAAGCTCTTCGAACGTCGGGATCTCAGAACGCACCCGCCGGATCGCCAGCCCCACGACACCGCGCTGGCGATAGACGTTCACGCGGAACCGTCCGACACCGCCCAGGGTGTACCCGAGGTCCGCTTCGCTCGTCTCGGTGAATTCACGCTTCTTGTGGTCGGACATGAGGACTTCGCCGAACGTCTCGGTGTCCTTCGCCGACAGCTCGTCAAAGTGCGTGGGCTGCAGTTCTCCGTCCACCCGAACGAAGGGCACGTTGCCGACCTTGAGATGGAGGTCGCTGGCGCCTCGCTCCACGGTGAATCGCAGCAATTCGTTGATGTCCATCTACCACGCCTTCTCGCGTCAGACTCTCGGACTCGGGCGGGCCGACGATGACCCTGATGTCCGAGGTTTCCATCGGCAGGTTGGACCCCCGGCATGAGCCTGTGTTCGGCGTTCGTGCGGTCCGTCCGGGGACCGGGTTGCCGGACGCCTAGAATCCCTGCCGTCGTGACGGGAACGGGCAACGTGGGCGCCGGGCAGGGCCGATGAGCGGTCAGCCTCGCCGACGCCGACCCCGACGTTCGAACAAACCCCCTGCGCCGACCCCCGATCCCCCAGCAGGTGCACAGCCGGATCCCGTCCAGCCACCCGTGAAAGGCAACGCCGGCGCAGCTGCCGGCAAGTCGAAACGTCGGCGTCGGCGTCGAAAGCCGGCGTCCGCGTCCTCCGCCGCCACGAAGACCAACCCGAAGACCAGACAACCGAAACCCAAGGCCAAGCAAGCAACGAAAGCCGAGCTTGCCGCGCGAGCCACGAGTACCCGTAAAGAGGTGTCGTCGGGAGGTGTCGTGTATCGGCGCACCGAAGACGGAGGCCTGGAGATCCTCCTGGCGGCCAGGCGAACCCTGAAGGGCAACATCGCGTGGGGGCTGGCCAAGGGGCATATCGAAGAGGGCGAGACCCCCGAGGATGCCGCCATCCGCGAGGTGCGGGAGGAGACCGGCTGGGAGGCGGTCATCGAGGAGTCTCTCGGCCTCACGAAGTACTTCTACGTGTGGGAGAACGTCCGGATCCGCAAGACCGTGCATTTCTTCCTCATGCGTGCCATCCAAGGCGACCCCGCGGATCGGGACGACGAGATGGAAGAGATCCGTTGGTTCCCGCTCGATCGCGCGCTGAAACGAGCGGCCTACCGTGGCGAACGAGACATCTTGCTCCGAGCCGCGGACATCCTTGGATGACGGGACCCGACGTCCTCCTCGCCCTCGGCATCGGCCTTGCCGCCGGTGTCCTCTCCGGCGTATTCGGGGTGGGCGGCGGCATCGCGATGACCCCTGGGGTGCAGATGCTCCTCGGGACGACACCGATAACGGCACTGGCCACCCCGTTGCCCGTGATCATCCCGACGGCGCTCACGGGGGCATGGCGCTACCGAGCTGCCGGCGAGTTCGACCGTCAAGGCGCGAGATGGATGGCGACGACCGGGTTCTTCACCGCGATCGGCGGAGCCCTCCTCACGAAGGTGATCGAACCGCACATCCTCCTGTTGGTGACCGCGGCGCTCTTGGCTTGGCAGTCGGTGAGCCTGCTCCTTGGCGCCCGCCCCACCGACCGGAGTCGAACGAAGACTTATCGCGCCGCCACACCGATGGCCTTCGCCGTGATCGGCGCCTTCGCCGGTCTGGTGAGTGGGCTCCTGGGTATCGGCGGAGGTTTGCTCATGGTGCCGCTCATGGTGAGTTGGTTGGGCGTTCCCCTGAAACGCGCGTTGGGGACCTCGCTCGCAGCGATGCTGGCGATGGTCGTCCCCGGCACCGTCGTGCACGCCGTCCTGGGCCATGTTGATTGGCTCCTGGCCCTGGTCTTGAGCCTGGGTGCCGTCCCGGGTGCCCGGATCGGCGCGAACCTCGCCTTGGGCTCTCGTGAGCGAACACTCCGTATCGCGGTGGGAAGCTTCCTCTTTGCCGCAGCCATCCTCTATGGGACGAAGGAGCTGGTTCACCTCCTCAGGGGGTGAGCCGTGCGCCGGTACGATGGGCCTTCCGAACATGCGCACCCGCATCCGATCGGCCGTTCTGCTCTCCTTCTTGGTGCTGGCCTTCGCCGGCCCCATCCCCGATGCACAGGCGCAGGCCCAAGGCACCGTGACCATCCGGCTGGTCTCGCAGACGCCGATCCTCACCATCGGCAAGCCCACCCTGAAGATCACGATCCACGTGACGAACACCGGGTCGGCCGACATCGCCGATCTGCAGGGGGGTGTGGTCATGGGAGCCAAGATCTTGACGCGAACGGACTACGAGACCTCGTTGACCAACGGCCCGGGAACTCCTGTCGTAGCGAAGCCGTTCTCGGCGACCGGCGCTCTGGCCGTGGGCGAGTCACGCGATCTCTCGGTAGAGATGACCCCGACGACCATCCCGGGGATCTTGGACGACTCGCAGGTGTACCCGCTGCGAGCCAGCGTTCGGGACGGGAACACCGGAGCCGAGCTCGGCGGGCTGAACAGCGCCGTTATCGAACTCGTTCGCCGGCCGGAGAAACCGTTGCGACTGGCGTGGACCTTCGAGGTGGGCGGAGGTCCACCCGCACTGGATCCACGAGGCAGGGCCACCACTGCGATCGAGTCGACGCTGTCTCCGGCCGGACGGCTGAGCCAGCAGGTCGCGACCATGAGCGAACTCGGGAAGGCAGGCGTTCCCTTCGACATGGCTGTTCAGCCTTCGCTCTTGGAGGAACTCGGTCAGATGAGCGGCGGATACCAGCGGGCGGGAGGCACCGCTGTCGCCGCGGGGGATCCCGGCGCGCTTCGGGTGAACGCCGTTCTCGCGGCGTTGACGGCCGCGGCCCACGGGCGTCACACAGAACTTACGGCAGAACCGTTCGCCTGGCCCAGCGTCTCCGCGCTCATGGCGGGTGGCCTAACACGCGATCTTGGGACCCAGAACGCCCTCGGTCGGACCACCGCGTCGGAATCGCTCGGCGTTCCGCCGGACGTTTCCGTGACCCGTCCGCCGACGGGAGCCCTCAACGACCAGGCCCTTCGCGCGCTCACCTCGCGCGGCGCCTCCCTGGTTCTGGCCCAGCCCGACGCTGTGGTCCGTACGGTCCAAACGAACGACTTCGCCCCGCCGCCGGCGGCCGTCGTGACGGAGGGCAACTCCTCCGCGACGCTCGTCCTTCCCGACCCCGGCGCCCAGGCCTTGATCGACGACCCCGCACTGGCCGAGGATCCGGTGCTCGCCGCGCAGGTCACGCTCGGCGAACTCGCGAGCGTATGGAAGCAGCAGCCCGTCCCGAGCGGCGACACGGTTCGTGGCGTAGCCATCACCCTGCCCGCCACCTTGCCGGCCGCATTCTGGCCGGCGTTCACTCATCGGGTCTCGGGGGCGTCGTTCCTGCAGCCCGTCACCGCCAAGGGGCTCGTGGCACAGGTCCCGCCGCCCGCCGACCCCGTACAACTCGCGGGGAGCGAACCGGCCAGGTTCCGGAGCCCCTACGTCAATGCCCTTCGGACCGCCCGACGGCACATCGCGGCCTTCAGGTCGATGCTGCCTCCTAGCGACCCGCAGCCCGACCGCCTGGACCGAAACCTGCTCGTCGCTGAGTCTGCCGTGTATCTCTCCGACGAGCAGGCCGGCCGCACATGGGTGTCTGCGGTTCGGTCTGCGACAGACCAGCTGTTCGCGAAGGCGTTGCCCACGGACGATCAGACGTTCACGTTCACCTCGCGATCCGGCACCATCCCTCTGAGCCTGGCCGATCCGGGAGCTCGTCCTCTTACGGTGGTCATCCACCTGGAGGCTTCACGGATGACCTTCCCGGAAGGGGCGACCAAGACGGTCACCCTTACCCGCCCGGACCAGGTCGTGTATTTCGCGATCAACACCACCGTGGTGGGTCCGAGTCCTGTCGTGGTCACGGTGACGGCGCCCAACGGCTATCCGATCGGGACATTGAGGCTCGTCGTCCGCTCCACGGCGGTGAACACCATCGCGCTGGTCATCACGCTCGCCGCCGGGTTCGGCCTGGTCCTGCTGTGGATCAGGAGGTGGTTCAAGCGGCCGGCGAGATGACGGCCGACCCGACGGGGGGTAGCCGGCGTCCTTCACGCGGAGACGAAGGATTCATGCGTCACACCGCCGTGATGTCGGTCGGTACCACGCTGTCCCGCGCGACGGGATTCCTGCGGCTCGTCGTCGCCGCGGCGGTGCTCGGCGACGGGCTCCTCGCCGACACCTATAACCGCGCCAACACCACGCCGAACATCGTCTACGAACTCATCCTCGGCGGGATCCTCACATCGGTCTTCGTCCCGGTGTTCGTCGAGTGGCTGCAGACCCACGGCGAAGACGAGGCGTTCGAACTGGCACGAAGAGTGCTCACGATGGCGTTCGTCACGCTTGTGGTTGTCGCCCTGCTCGGCGTCGTGTTCGCCGAATCGATCGTCCGGCTCTATCTCGTGGACTCGCACACGGCGCCTGATGCCAACCAGATCGCGCTGGGCGTGTTCTTGCTTCGGTGGTTCATGCCGCAGATCGTCTTCTACGGAGTGGGGGCGGTCGCCACCGGACTCCTCAACACCCATCGGCGGTTCGCGATGGGGATGTTCGCGCCTGTGTTGAACAACATCGTGGTCATGCTCACCCTGGTCACGTACGGGTGGATGCGTCACGGCGCTCCCGCCGGCGTCGCCAGTGTCACGACCACGCAGAAACTGGTTCTGGCGCTCGGAACCACGCTGGGTGTTGTGGCCATGACGGTGGCCCTGTGGCCGTCGCTCCGCGCCATCGGGTTCCGGTGGCGGTGGCGGTGGGACCTGCGTCACCCCGCGGTTCGCAAATTGGGGAAACTCGCCGTGTGGGTCGTCGTGTACGTGGTCGCCAACCAAGCCGCCTACCTCATCATCATCATCCTGGGTACGGGCCTCGGAGCCGGACAGATCACGGCGTATCAGTACGCCTTCGTGTTGTTCCAACTCCCGTACGCGATCTTCGGCGTATCGATCTTCACCGCCTTGCTCCCGGGCATGTCGGGACGATGGGCCGATCACGACCTTGAGGGCGTGAAGACCCTCTTATCCAAAGGGCTGCGGACCACCGCGGTCATCGTCCTTCCCGCGGCTGCCGGCTACCTGGCGTTAGCGATCCCCATCGCCATCGTGGTCTTGCGGCACGGTCAGACGAGCCTGGCGGCCGCGACCTTGGACGGACGAACGCTCCAAGCGTTCAGCCTGGGCCTGGTGTTCTTCGCCGTGTTCCAGCTCCTCTCGCGCGCGTTCTACGCCATGCAGGACACGCGCACGCCGGCGCTCATCAACATCGTGGCGGCCTCGGTGAACATCGGAGCGGATCTCCTGTTCACGAAGCGTTTCGGTTGGGGTGTTCAGGGGCTGGCGCTGGGGCACGCGACGTCCTACATCTTCTCCACGGCTGCCTGCCTGGTCATCTTGCACAAGCGTCTGTCCGGGCTGGACGGTGGGCGGATCGGACGGACATTGGCCCGCGTCGTTCCGCTGGCCGCGCTGACGGGCGTCGCCGCGTGGGGTTGCACGCATCTATTGGAACGAGCGATCGGTGCTGTGACGTTCGTCGAGCGTTTGGGAGGCGTCGTGGGTGGGATCGCTGCTGGGCTGCTTGTGTTCCTGGGTGGGTCGCTTATCTTGCAGATCGAGGAGGCCGACGAATTGAAGAGCGCCATCCTCAGGAGGTTCGGAAGATGACCGTCAGGGACCAGCGTGGGCTGATCGGAAAAGCACTGATCATCTGGCTGCTCATCCTGGCCATCATCGTCCTCGGGATCCTGGACACCGTAAGCATCGCCACCACGCGTTTCCACATCGCCGATCTCGCGGCGCAGGCCGCTCAGGACGGCGCGAACGCCTACCGCGACGGGAGCGGCACGCAGGGTGCCGAGAAGAAGGCGTGCGAAGCCGCCCGATCGGCGCTCGCGGTCTCGGATCCCACCATCAAGCTGACCAGCTGTCTGGTGAATCGCGACTCCAACGAACTCACCATCACGGTCCGAAAGACCGCCAACACCATCGCAGCCGCTCGCATCGGATTCCTCGAGCGATACACGATCGTCGAGGACACGGAGACCGCCGGCCCTTCCACGTTGTAGCGTCGGTCGGGTGAGCCGCTCCGAGCCCGACGACGAACTCGTCGCCCGATACCAGCGCGGCGATCGCAGTGCCTTCGTCACCCTGGTCGAACGACACCAAACCCGCGTCTACAACCTTGCTCTGCGGGTGACGGGCGATCCGGAGGACGCAGCCGACGCTACCCAGGACGCGTTCATCCAGGCGCTGCGCAAGCTCTCGACCTTCCGCGGCGATGCCGCCTTCACGACGTGGATGCACCGGGTCACCGTGAACACGTGCTACGACATCCTGCGCAAGCGTCGCCGTCAGCCGATGCTCCACGTCATCTCCGATGATCCGGACGGACCAACGCACGAACCCGGCCCTCCGGAGCCCGACCACGCCGACGAGGTGACGGGAAGCGTCGACGCCCAGGAGGCGCTCCGGCACGTACCGGACGAATTCCGAGCCGTCCTGGTCCTCGCCGATGTGCATGACCTCCCGTTCCAAGAGATCGCGAAGATCCTGGAGATCCCTATCGGAACCGTGAAGTCCCGCGCCCATCGAGGCCGCCTGGCCCTGGCAAAGGTCATGGGGGTTGATCCGACCCAACGGGAACCGCACCGGGGGTCGACTTCGTCGAAGGAGCCTCCATGACGCACCCCGAAGACCTCCTGGCCGATTACGTCGGCGGAGCCTTGACCGACTCCGAGCGCGCGACCGTGGACGCGCATCTTGCCGGCTGCGCCGAGTGTTCGGCCGATGTATCACTGGCTCGGACTGCCCGATCGGCGCTGCGGGCTCTGCCGGAGGTCTCCGTTCCGACAGGTGTCGCATCGCGGGCATTGGAAGAGGCCACCAGAACGGCGGACGGGCCTGGCCGGTACCGGTGGCTCGGGGCGGCGGCCGCCGCAGCCGTGGTTGCGCTGATCGCGATCACCCTCCCCCACCTCGGAACGAGCACCGCGACGAGGGATGTAGGCGAGGCAGCCCCGGCGATCGCGGGCGGCTCATCGTCCACCGAGATCACCAAGGCGACCGCGCTGCACCTCAGCGTCCAGGAGACCGATTACGATCAAGCCGGGATCGACCAACTGACCGATGACATCGCCGGCCAACTCACCTCTTCGACCTCGGCAGGCTCGGGCCCTGCCCCGTTCGCTACTCCGGACGAACGGATCGGTACCGGTGCGGAGCTACAGGCAGCGTTGACCTGTGTCAGGAAAGCGGTGTCGCACGGTCTTGGAACGCCGATCAAGCTGATCCTGACCCGCGTCGACGGAACGCCGTCCTTCCTCGCCTTCTACCGCACGACCTTGGAGCAGGGGCAGGGTTCGAGCAGCCTCGACCTGTGGATCGTCGACGGTCACACCTGCACCACAAGCGCTTTCAGCAGCACTCGCCTCTAGCGCGGCGGCGCTCGGGAATAGGCGAGCGTTGAAACCGTGTGGGAGGATGCTCAGGTGACGCAGACGCGGAACATCATCATCATCGGTTCGGGACCGGCAGGCTACACCGCCGCCATCTATGCGGCGCGCGCCAACCTCGAGCCGCTGGTGCTCAAAGGTCTCGACGCCGGCGGGCAACTGATGCTCACGACCGACGTCGAGAACTTCCCCGGCTTCGCGGACGGCATCATGGGTCCGGCGTTGATGGATGATCTGGAGAAACAAGCGGGCCGATTCGGCGCAGAGATCCTTGCCATCCATGTCACTCGGGTGGATCTATCCTCGAGACCGTTCGGGGTGTGGGCAGGAGATCAGGAATGGCGCGCCAACGCGGTGATCGTCGCAACGGGCGCGAGCGCACGGTGGCTGGGTGTCCCCGGCGAAGAGAGGCTCCGTGGCCGTGGGGTCAGTGCCTGCGCCACCTGCGACGGCTTCTTCTTCCGCGATCGCGAGCTGTTGGTCGTCGGCGGCGGCGATTCCGCGATGGAAGAGGCGATGTTCCTCACGAAGTTCGCTTCGAAGGTCACGATCGTGCATCGGCGTGACGCGCTCCGCGCCTCGAAGATCATGGTCGACCGCGCGTTGGCCAACCCGAAGATCGAGGTCACCTGGAACGCCACCGTCTCCGAGATCCTGGGAGAGGATGCCGTCACGGGGGCCCGGTTGCTCGACACCGTCAACGGGCAGACCACGGAGGTTCGCACCGACGGCGTGTTCATGGCCATCGGCCACGACCCGAACACGTCCCTGTTCACCGGCCAGTTGGACCTGGACGCGGCCGGCTACATCGTGGTGGACGAGCCCCGCACGTTCACGAGCGTCGAGGGTGTGTTCGCTGCCGGAGACATCACCGACACCATCTACCGCCAGGCGGTGACCGCGGCCGGTCAGGGCTGCAAGGCTGCGATCGACGCCGAACGCTTCCTGGAGGAACTCGCGCACGCACCCCACGCGGAGGCGGGAGCCAGCGGGTAGGCGGGAATCAAGGCGGCCTCGGAGGCGTTCTGAGAGCCTGGGGGTTCTGCGCAGCCCGCGTGCGCGACCCGGATACCTCGACCAAGGAGTGATACGGATGGCGAATATCGGCGAAGTGACCGACCAGGAATTCCAAGGCACCGTGCTCGATTCCGAAACCCCGGTCTTGGTTGATTTCTGGGCCGAGTGGTGCGTCCCGTGCCACATGGTGAGCCCCGTGGTCGAGGAGATCGGTGTGGACAAGGGCGAGACGCTCAAGGTCGCGAAACTCAACATCGACGACAACCCCGACGCCACGCGGAAGTACGGAGTCATGTCCATCCCCTCGCTCATCCTGTTCAAGGGTGGCCAGGAAGTAGCCCGTGTGATCGGCGCGAAGCCGAAGGACGCCATCCTCCGCGACCTCGAATCCCACCTGTAAGGGGTTCCCGCCATCTCGGCGGTTGCCGTCTCCGGGACCGGGGGCGCAGACTTCTCCGGTGCGGAGCGTTCGAACCGGCGATAGCGGACCCGAGGTGCGCGACATCCAGCAGCGGCTCCTCGATCTCGGCTTCTCGATAGAGCCGGCTGAAACGAAGGATGGGTTCGGCCCCTCCACCGAGACATCGGTCCGCGCCTTCCAAGAGTCCCGGAACCTCCGAGTGGATGGGCTCGTGGGACCAGACACGTGGGGACAGTTGGTCGAAGCCGGCTACCGGCTCGGCGACAGGACTCTCTATCTCCACGCACCCGTCTACCGCGGCGATGACGTCCGGGCCCTTCAGCGCAAACTCAACGGACTGGGGTTCGACGCCGGCAGGGAGGACGGGCTTTTCGGTCCCGACACGGAACACGCGGTGCGAGAGTTCCAGCGCAACGTCGGGGATGCTCCCGACGGCATGGTGGGCTTCGCCACCGTTCGAACGCTCCAGCGGATGCGTCCGCTCGAGGACGGCCCCGGGCGTGCCTTGGTTCGGGAGGGCGAAGAGCTGCGGCACCTGCACGGCTCGCTCGAGGGGTCGGTCGTGGCGATCGACCCTGGCCCGATCGACGACGCGGCAGACACGAATCACCGCCTGGCGTTGGCGCTCCGCGATGCGCTCGCCGCCCGAGGGGCCAAACCGGAACTCCTTAGCGAAGTCGGTGTGGATCCAACGCCGTCGGACCGCGCCCGCCTGGCCAACGAACTCGGGGCTGTCCTCTGTCTCTCGCTGCATCTGGGCGAAGGCGTGTCGGAGACCTCCGGACCGACCTGTTCGTACTTCGGCAGTCCGCGAACCCACAGCCCCGCCGGTCAGCTGCTCGCCGAGCACATCCTGGAGGAACTCGAAGGGGCGCTCGGAAGACGCGGCCGGCTGCAACGCCTCACGGGCGCCATGCTCCGGGAGACCCTCATGCCTGCCGTGCAGATCGAGCCGGTCGCCGGGGCGAACCCGTCGGAGGTGAGCCTGTTGAACAGCGCGGTCTTCATCGCGCGCGTGGCCGACGCGATCGCCGCGGGTTCGTCACGGTACTTCGCCGTGAGCGGCGGGACGCCTCACGTCGGCGGATAGTCAGATCGATCACCGTCGTCTGCCCCGTGCCGAGAGCGCGAGCACTACTCCCAGGATGGCGCCCAGGATGGCGGCCATGCGCGCCCGCTCCTGTTCGGTAGGTGCGACGAGATCGGATGGCTCAGCAGACATCAAGGTCTATGCTACGCGCCGTGCGATTCTGTCTGATGCTTGAGGGCCAAGAGGGCGTGACCTGGGATGAGTGGGTCGGGATGGCTCAGACCGCCGAACGCCTGGGGTTCGAAGCGATCTTCACGTCCGATCATTACCTGAGCGTCAAAGGCAGTCAGGATCGCGGATCATCCGATGCGTGGACCAACCTGGCTGGCCTGGCCGCGGTGACCTCAACCATCAGGCTCGGAACGTTGGTCTCTCCCGTCACGTTCCGCCCTCCGGCGATATTGGCGAAGGCCGCGACTACGGTGGATCAGATCAGTGGCGGCCGCGTGGAGCTCGGGATGGGAGCCGGATGGTGGGAGGAAGAGCACACGACGCATGGGTTCGCATTCCCCCCCGTCCCCGAGCGGTTCGAGATGCTCGAGGAACAGCTGGCGGTCGTGCAAGGGTTGCTCACCGAGGAGCGGTTCAAGTTCCAGGGCAAGCATTATCAGCTCACCGAGGGATCCTTCTGGCCGAAACCCTGGCAGCGACCACGCATGCCGATCATCCTCGGAGGGGAAAAGGTGGGGCTGTGGATGCAGCGCCTGATCGCGTCCTACGCTGACGAATTCAACACGGTCGGGGGCTCCCCCGATGACGTTCACGCACGGTTCGAACGAGCACGCGGGGCCGTAGGGTCAGCGGGCCGCGCGCAAGAGACGCTCACCACGTCGTTCATGACGTGGTGCTTCGTGGGACGGACCGAAGACGAGTGGCGAGACCGGGTCGAGCGTGCGCGGCAGAAGGACCCCAAGGCAGGACCGTTCGAGTCGTACCTCGCAGACCTTGAGGTAGATTGCATCGTGGGCACTCCCGACAGAGCCGTAGCGCGACTTCGGGCGTACGCGGACGCGGGTGTGCAGCGCATCATGCTCAACCACGAACTGTTCGATGATCTGGACATGCTCGAGGTCCTGGCCGAACACATCTGCCCATGGGTGTCGAGCTAACCGTGAGTCGCGTCGTCTTGATCACCGGCGGTGCCGGCGGGATGGGCAGAGCGATCGCCGCGCGGTTCCTGTCGGCAGGTGACAACGTCGTCATCTCCGACCGCACGCGAGAAGCCGTCGACGACGCGGCGCGCGAACTCCCCGGCGTTGGAACGGTGGTCGCCAACGTCGCATCGGTCGCGGATTGCGAGCGGATGGTGGCCGGAACCCTTGCGGTGCACGGACGCCTGGACATCCTGGTGGTTACCGCCGGCGTATGGGTCGAAGGGGACTCCGCGGAGATGACGGAGGAGCAATGGGACTTCGTGCTCGACGTCAATCTCAAGGGAGCTTTCTTCGCGTGCCGGTATGCCATCCCCGCGTTGCTCGAGTCCGGCGGCTCGATCGTCTGCATCTCCAGCGACTACGGACTCGTGGGTGGACCCAGGGCTGCCCTCTACTGTGCGTCGAAGTTCGGGCTCAACGGGTTGGTGCGGTCCATGGCCCTTGAACTCGGGCCCAAAGGCGTGCGCGTGAACAGCATCTGCCCTGCCGACGTCGAGACGCCCATGCTGCAGGGTCAGGCGGCGGACTACGGCGGCGATGATCCCGACGCCTATCTTCGCGATCTTCTCGACACGATCCCCCAGGGTGAGCGTTCGAGGTTCATCCGCACCGATGAGATCGCCGCTCTCGTGTGGTTCCTCTCCTCGCCGGAGGCCGAACCCATCACCGGCGTCACCATGCCGATCGATTGGGGTGTCACCACCGGCTACTGAGGGCTTGCTAGGCTGAACCCCTTCCCATGGCTGAGTTCACAATCGATCGATTCGTCGACCTGTACGCGAACCGGACCTCCGGCATGTCCGCATCTGAGGTGCGAGCACTGTTCGCCGTGGCCTCGCGGCCGGAGGTGGTCTCACTCGCGGGCGGGATGCCGTTCGTACAAGCGTTGCCGAACGACCAGCTCCTGCAGGTGGTTCGCGAAGTGCTCGAGGAGCACGGGTCCATGGCGCTGCAATACGGTGGAGGCCAAGGCGACCTCTCGCTCCGCCGGCGTCTGGTCGAACTGATGGCGGCCGAAGACGTCGCGGCGGATCCGGAGGACATGGTCATCACCACCGGAGCGCAGCAGGCGCTCGACCTGGTGGGGAAGATCTTCATCGATCCGGGAAACCTCATCGCCGTGGAAGCGCCGGCCTACGTCGGCGCACTCACCGCGTTCAGCGCCTACGAACCGCGCTACCTCCAGATCGACATCGACGACGACGGCATGATCGTGGATCAGCTCGAGCACGCCCTGATCCGCGGCGAGCGTCCGAAGTTCGTATACACGTGTCCGAACTTCGGGAATCCCAGCGGTGTGACATTGTCCTACGAGCGGCGGAAGCAGCTGGTCGCGCTATGTCGGGAAGCGTCCATCCCGATCGTCGAGGACAACCCGTACGGCATGCTGCGCTTCGAGGGCGACCCGCTCCCGTGCCTGCGAACCCTCGACCCCGAGAACGTCATCTACCTGGGCACGGTATCGAAGGTGTTCTCCCCCGGCGTTCGCGTCGGCTGGGCTTTGGCCGAACAGTCGGTGATCCAGCGCCTCATCCTGGCGAAAGAGGCAGCCGATCTCTGCGGCTCAAGCTTCATGATGCTCGTCACCGAACGGTACTTCGCCCATGAGGCCCGTTGGCATACCAACCTGTCCTCGCTCGTCGACATCTATCGGTCTCGTCGAGACACGATGGTCGAGGCGATCGCTGAACACTTCCCGCAAGACGCCACCTGGACCACGCCCGCAGGTGGCTTCTATGTGTGGGTCACGCTCCCCGATTGGATGGACACGAAGGCCATGCTCGTCGCAGCCGTCGAACGGCGTGTCGCCTACGTCCCCGGATCGGCGTTCTACCCCGATGGGCGTGGACGCGACCAGATGCGTCTGGCGTTCTGCTACCCACCCGAAGACCGCATCCGCGAGGGCATCCAGCGGCTCGGCACCCTCCTGCGTGACGAGGCACAGCTCTACGGGAGCCTCCACCCGTGAAGATCGCCGTTCTGGCCGGAGGACGAACACCCGAACGCGACGTCTCGCTGCGCAGCGGTCACCGGGTTGCCGCCGCACTCAGCGAACGTGGCCACGATGCGGTGTTGGTCGACCCAGCCGAACGTCCCCTCGTGGAAACGCTGCTGGAGTTGCGGCCCACCATCTGCTGGTTAGCGTTGCACGGCAAGGAAGGTGAGGACGGTACGGTGCAACGTCTCCTCCACCTCATCGGCGTCCCTCATGTCGGCGCTGCTGCCTTCGATTGCGAGGTGGCGTTCGACAAGGTGCTCGCGAAGGACGCCCTTCGGCGCGCCGGCGTCCCCACCGCGCCGTGGGTCACGGTCGAGGGTTCAGCCCTGCGCGACCTGGGGGCGGGGGCTGCGCTCGGGAGTGTGGTGGAGCGTGTAGGACTGCCGTGCGTCGTGAAACCCTCGCGGAGTGGGTCGGCGTTGGGTGTCGGTTTCGTCGAGCGCGCCGCCGACCTCCCCGCCGCGGTGATGGCGGCGCTCTCGTTCAGTGGCGCCGCGATAATCGAAGCGAAGGTCGAGGGTTCGGAGGTGGCGCTCTCGGCGGTCGGGACCCCTGCCGATCCACTCCCTTTGGTTGAGATCGTGCCGAAGAGTGGCGTGTACGACTACGCCTCGCGCTACACCGCAGGGGCCACCGAGTACTTCTCGCCGGCACGGCTCTCCGCAGACGTGACGACCGTCGCGACAGAAGCGGCGCTCGCCGCGATCGGTGCGCTCCGACTTCGGGACCTCACCCGAGTCGACCTGATGATCGATACGGACGGTCACCCGTGGGTTTTGGAGGTCAACGTGTCTCCGGGGATGACCGAAACGTCGCTCCTCCCGATGGCCGCTAGGGCCGCCGGGATGTCCCTCTCTGATGTGTGTGACCGTGTCCTACAATCGGCTCTGCAGCGTCTCTCAGGTGAGCAGACCCGACACTAATCGGGCGCGAGGCCCGGCCCGGAACCGATGATCTCGCTGACGATCCGCTCCAGGTCGTCAGCCGAACCGAACTCGATGATGACTTGTCCCCGCTTCTTGCCCATCTTGATAAGCACGCGGGTCGCCAGCTGTTCCGACAGGATCTCCTCGACCTCGCCCATCTGCCCCTGATCCGGCGGCGCCTCTTGCGTACCGCCCTTCTGGGGTTTCGCGCTCTCGGGCGGAGGCTCCAGGTAACGGCGAACGAGATCCTCCGTTTCGCGGACCGAAAGATCCTCGGCCGTCACCCGCAGTGCCAGCGTCGAGATCGATTCCTTGTCGCCGAGTGAGAGCAATGCCCGGGCGTGGCCCGCTTGGAGCTTGCTGTCAGTGAGGAGCTGCTGCACATCCAAGGGGAGCTGCAGCAAGCGAAGCGTGTTCGCGATGTGTGACCGTGACACACCAACCCGCTCTGCGAGTTCTTCCTGCTTCAAGCCGAGTTCTTCCAACAGTGCACGGAACGCATCGGCCAGTTCGATGGGTCCCAGGTCTTGCCGATGGATGTTCTCGATGAGCGCTTCGCGCAGAAGATCCGCGTCACCCGTGTCTCGGACGACGACCGCCACTGTTGCCAACCCGGCGACCTTTGCGGCCCGCAGGCGACGCTCGCCCGCCACCACCTCATAGGCCGAGTCCCCCGCCTTGCGTACCACGATAGGTTGCAAGATCCCGACTTCGCGGATCGAGGCCGCCAGAGACGCGATCTCGTCATCGTCGAACAGGGTCCTCGGCTGTTTCGGATTCGGCCCGATCGCATTGACTGGCACCTCCAGGAGGCCGGGAACGCTTTCGCCCGCCTCCGGAGCACCGGGGATCAACGCCGAGAGTCCCCTGCCTAGCCCGCCTCGTTTCGACATCACTCGCCTCCCTTACCGAACAGTCGGCGCCATCGTCGCTTCCGGCCCCCGTTCTCCTCCAAGGTGGCACCGATGTTGGCCATCGCCGGTTGATCCGGCTCGGTCCCGATCTGAGGAGGAGCTTCTTGACCGGCGCGGATATCGATATCCGCGTCGTCGTCGATGACTACCACCCGTCGTTCGGGAAGGTGCCCGGGTGGAGCTGGGGAACTCGGCGGCTGCACCCGAGGTGCCGGCGCCTCCGCTTCATCCCACATCTCATCTTCATCCATCTGTACTTCGGCCTCGCGTGCGGCCTCTGCGAGGATCTCTTCAGTCGTGGCGGCAGTGGTCTCGGACTCGGCATCGGCCGCCAGCTGCCCGAGCCATATCTGTGCTTCATCCTCCGGCTTGATACTGATCGCCTGGCTACCACCGGAGATCGATTCGTCGGGAGCCACAGGTTCGGGCTGTGCGGCGGGCCATGGGGCGAGGACGGGCTCCGCGTCGGGCGGGGGCTCGGGTGCCTGGACGGTCGGGGACACAGGGGCCTGGGTGGCCGGCGGGTCGACCTCCTCAATGAGCTCGCGGACGGTTGGAACCTCGGGCTCCGATTCATCGAGCGGATCGAGTATGACGGTGTCGGCAACCGGGGCCACGGTGACGGTGGGAAGGTCGTCGAAAACGGGCATCGGCTCGTCGGGAGGCGGTCGAAGCGCCACCTCGCGAGCCAATTGCCGGTAGCACTCGGCGCCCTTGGACTTCGGGTCGTACACCGTGATGGGCTGGCCGAAGCCAGGTGCCTCTGACAGTCGCACGGTCCTGGGAATGATGACGTCGTAGACGAGGTCACCGAAGTATCGCTGCACCTCTTCCACCACTTGCTCGGACAGCTTCGTCCGCGGGTCGAACATCGTCATGACGATGCCGGAGAGCCGCAAGCCGGGGTTGATGTTCTGCTGGACCAGGCTGACGTTACGCAGGAGCTGACCCAGGCCCTCCAGCGCGTAGTACTCGCACTGGATCGGGACGATGAGTTCCTCCGCGGCCGTGAGCGCATTGACCGTCAGAAGCCCGAGCGACGGGGGACAGTCGAAGATAATGAAGTCATACACGCCTGACCGAACCGGTTGGATCGCCTTCTTAAGACGGGCCTCTCGCGAGAACTGGCTGACGAGTTCGATCTCGGCGCCTGCCAGGTCGATCGTGGAAGGGATGGCGTGCAGCCGGGCTACCGGGGTGTGGACGATGGCCTGATCCAAGGGGGCTTCGGCCACGATGACGTCGTAGACCGTGATATCTCTTGCCTCATGACGGATCCCGAGACCCGTAGACGCGTTCCCCTGAGGGTCCAGGTCGACGACCAGCACACGGTACCCAAGGTCGGCGAGCGTCGCTCCCAAACTGACCGTCGTCGTGGACTTGCCGACGCCGCCCTTCTGATTGGCGATGGCGATAATCCGGGCGTCTCCGGGGACGTCCGGAGGCCGCGGGACGCCCTTCTGTGGCTGTGGGGTCGACGCTTTGCGAGAGGGCGCAGTGGTACTTGGCGCCGCACGCTTCGTGGGCGGAGAAGACGCTCCGGGGTTGGCCGTTGTCACTGCCGGCTCATGATAGCGAGCGGGCCTGACTGTGCAAGGCCTGGTGTTGTGAAAACGGCCAGATCTGCTCCTTCGGGGCCCGCAGACTCGGGCTCGAACCCGCTTCCCGCGAAATAGACGAGTCGCCCGCCCCGCGATAGCAGAGGTTCTGCCACCCTCCAGCAGCCGGGAGCATCGGTGAAGGCGCGGGCAGTTACGAGATCGACATGCTCTTTGAGTCGCTCCACCCGACCCAGGAAGACGGATGCGTTGGGGAGCCCGAGGGACTCAAGAGCTAGCTCCAAGAACGCGGCTCGCGTCCGGCGTGCCTCCACCAACGTGATCCGCAGCCCGGCACAGGCGATGGCGAGCGGGATCCCGGGGAGTCCCGCCCCGGAGCCAAGGTCGTATGCAGATCTGGCGTTCCCCACGAAGGCCGCAACGCGCAGGCTGTCGAGGATGTGACGAACTCGGATCCGGGGGAGATCAGCCTCGGAAATCATGCCGAGGGGAGCGGCTCGCGTTCGAAGGAGCTCCTCATAAGAATTCAACTGGGATGCCTGGCGCCGATCGAGGGCGACGTCGAACGCAGCCGCGCTCTCGGTCCAACCCTCATGTTTCACGTGAAACACGCCCATCGCTCGGTTTGGTCCAGCCTAGTCGTGTCGGCTGTGCAAGGGGGAGGAAGGAGGTAGGAGTCGTCAGATCTTGGTGATGACGACGAAACGGTTGGGCTCTTCGCCCCTGGAGCCGGTTTCGACGCCTTCCACGTCGGCGAGGGCGTCGTGGACGAGTTTTCGTTCGAACGGGTTCATGGGGTCGAGTTCGGCCTCCTGGCCGGTATCGATGACCCGGTCGGCTAGGTGACGAGCGTTCTCCACCAGCCGCTCTTCCCGTCGCTTCCGGTAATCCTGCACGTCGACGATCACCCGAACACGGGTGTCCAGCCGACGGTTCACGACCATCCGCATGAGCTCCTGGATCGCGTCCAGGGTCTGCCCGTGGCGCCCGATGAGGAGCGCCATGTCATCCTCGGGACCGTCCACGATATCCACATACATGTGGCCCCCGTGCTCACCGGGCTCTGCGATCGCGTCGATCCCCATGTGCCCCAGCAGCTCTTCCAGGAAGTCGGCGGCGGCGTCAGCCTGCCCTTCGAGCTCTTCCAGCTCTCCCTCGGGGATGACCCGACTCATCGGGGCGATGGCCCTGGTTGCCGCCCGGGGAGCCGGCTCGTCGCCCTCGTCGGGTTCATCGTCCTCGGTGTCGGCGCGGGACTCCGGCTCATTGGTCCGCACGATCACGACCGGATCCTGGCTGCCCATCCCCAGGAAGCCACCCTTTGGGTCTTTCACGATCTCGACATCCGCCAGCTGCTCGGTGACCCCGAGCTCCGCCAAAGCGGCTTGGATCGCCTCCTCGACCGTCGGCCCGCGCCCTTCAGCCTCGCGCGTCACTTCGAGTCGCCCGGTTTCTTCTTCGTCACGGGCTTGGGAGGCGTCTTGCCCGGGTTCGGGCGACGGGTCGGCGTTCGGGTGCTCCCGCCCGACTTCGGGGTGCGTCCGGTCTGGCCGCCCTTGGGCTTGCCCGTGGTCCCACCCTTGCTCGGGGACTGCCGCACCGTTCGTCCGGCCTGCTTGTCACGCTCGGCGCGTTGCGCCTCTGCCTGCGCCATCAGTTTGCCCATGAACCCCTGCTTCGCGGGCTGATCCCCCTTGGCTCGCTGTTCAGCGATCCGGCGGTCCAGGGCGTCGGGGCCGATATGCCCGAGTTTCAGCAACGCATACTGCTGACCGATCTGCCAGAAGTTGGCCGTGGTCCAGTAGACCAGCAGGCCGGCGGCGAACTGGATACCGAACACCCCGAACATGATCGGCATGATCTTCATGAGTGTCTGCTGTTGCCCGGTCTGGGCGCCCGGCGGACTGGCCTTCTGCATCTGCCGCTGTTGGTAGAACGTCGTTAAGACCATCGCCAGCAGGAACAGGTAGTAGGGCGCTCGCGACAGGGGACTGCCACCACACGAAATCGTCCCGTCTCCGCTCGTGACCTGGAAGGGGAGGTCCGCGCCACCAGGCGTCTTGATCTGGAGCCCACCGACCAGGTCTTTGCGCTGGCTGTCCTTCGTCGCTACGTCGCCACCGCCGGCCTGGATGGGACTGCATTGGAGGTTCATGCCCAAGAAGCTGCCGGTCTGATGCGTGAGGATGTCCTGGTAGAGCTCGCTGTCCTCGGGGATATGACTGTTGTGAACGATGTAGTACGCGGCTTGCTGCCTGCCGGTGATCTCCACGTTCGAACTCGTGACCGGAACCAGGATGGGCGGACGTATGACGGCGTACATCGCAACGAGGAGCGGGAACTGCAGCAGGACGGGAAGACAACCGCCGAGGGGATTCACCCCGGCGTCCTTGTAGAGCTTCATCGTCTCTTCTTGCTGCTTCTGCTTGTTGCCCTTGTACTTCTTCTGCAGTTCCTTCACCCGTGGCTGGATCGACTGCATAGCTTGCATCGACTTGATCTGCTTGATCCCCAGCGGAAGCAGCACGACCCGGATGAGGATCGTCAGGAGGATGATCGAGATACCGAAGCTGCCGACGGCGCCGTAGATCCACGCGAGGATCCACCCGATGGCGTTGAGCAGCAGCTGGAACGGCACGAATGCGAACATCAGACCTGCACTTCCTGGTCCTTGTGCCGTGTGACCACATCATACGAGCCCACGGCGGCCGAGAGAGGCAGCCGAGGAGCGGGCTCTACACCGCCCGCTCCAAACGGGTTGCAGCGGAGGATCCTCCAGATGGCCAGGCCGGCACCAACCACGGCGCCCCTGGCCCGCACTGCGTCTTCCGCATACACGGAGCAACTCGGATAGAACCGACACTGGCCGCCCAACCATCCCGAGAGCGTGGCCCTGTAGAGATGGATCCCCGCGATCAGGAACGCGCGCGCCGGCAGCCCAGTCGCCCGCACCCTTCGTCGGGCGCGGTTCATGCGCGCACCCCAGCACTTAGGAGGTCACGCAGCTCGCGTACCAGGTCCTGTGTCTTCACGCCTCGGATGCCTTCCCTTGCAACCAAGACAACGTCGGTCGCGTCGCCCGCCTCGGATGCGATCTCCCGCCAGGCCGCCCGAAGGATGCGTTTGGCCCGATTCCGTTCCACGGCGCCGCCCACTTTGCGGGACGCCACCACCGAGAACCCACCGTGCCCGGGCGCGATGAACAGTACCACCCGCTTCCCATGCGATGGAGACCCGTTCTGGAAGACCCGCTGGACGTCGCCGGCACGCAAAGATGCAGGTTAGGCGGTCAGCCGCGCGCGGCCCTTACGACGCCTGCGAGCGATGATCGCTCGTCCGGCGCGCGTGCGCATACGCAGACGGAAGCCATGCGTCTTCGCACGGCGGCGGTTGTTCGGCTGGAATGTACGCTTGCCTTTGGCCATGTCCGGGGATCCTCGGTCGATGCGAAGGCCGGCTGGTCGCCGGCCGAACGAGAGTATACGAGCCCGCATCGACGCAGGACAAAGGCCTTGACAAGAGAAAGAGTGTCAAGACCCCTCACACGGCGAGCACTGTGGAAAACGCCGGTGCTATAGTCCGGCCCGCCTTCCCCGAGGCGACCCCGGCCCGTCCGGCGCGGCGCCCCTTCGACCTTCCCCATAAGGTTTTCCACCGTTGTGGAAAGGTTCTGTGGATACGTATGGCGATAGCTTTCTCTGAGCAGGACGCACGTGCCGCCTGGTCGCACGTCATGGATCGGGCCAGAACCGAACTTCCCGAGACCACCGTTGTGATGTGGTTCTCCGAGGTCCGCGCTACCGGACTCGACGAAGAGATACTGACCTTGGCGGTGCCAAGCCCCCTTATCCGTGAACGGTTGCAGCACAATCATCTCGGTCTTATCGAGGAGGCCGCCGCCGAGGAGGCGGAGCGGCCCCTCACCGTCGAGTTCGAGGTCGTTGAAACCATGCGGGCGCTCGACGAGGGCCGGGTCGAACCCGTGGAGATCCCCGACGCCTCCCCGACGCCGGCCTCCTATGCCTTCGAGGCCGCGGCGCTCATCCCCCAGGAAACCGAACTCGGCGCTCCTGGCCTGCCGTTCCCCAACTACACGTTCGACGCGTTCGTGCCCGGACAGTCGAATCGGTTCGCGCACGCAGCCGCCATGGCGGTCGCTGAGGCACCACCCTCCAAGGCTTACAACCCGCTGTTCATCTACGGGGAGGTCGGGCTGGGGAAGACGCATCTCTTGATCGCCGTCGGGCATCTCATGTACCGCCTCAACCGCGGCGCGCGCGTCAAGTACGTGACGTCGGAACAGTTCGTGACCGAGTTCATCAAGGCCGTGCGCGAGCGGCAAGGCGATGGCTTCCGACATCGCTACCGGGAGGTGGACGTCCTGCTCGTGGACGACATCCAGTTCCTGGCCAAGCGCGAGGAGACGCAGACCGAGTTCTTCCACACGTTCAACCACCTGCACGGGGCCGGCAAGCAGATCGTCATCGCTTCCGACCGGCCACCACACGAGCTCTCGGGCCTTGAGGATCGCCTGGTCAGCCGGTTCCGTTGGGGGTTGTGCGTCGACGTGCAGCCGCCGGACTTGGAGACGCGGATCGCGATCCTTCAACTGAAGGCCGAGCGGGAGAACACCGTGGTTCCGCCGGACGTGATCGAGTACGTGGCCTCGAAGTTCGACCAGAGCGTCCGCGAGTTAGAGGGCGCACTGGTACGGGTGGTGGCGCTCAGCTCGATCACCAACCAACCGATCAACGAAGAGCTCGCCGAACGCGCCTTGCAAGGTCTCCTGCCGCAAACCGATCATGAGATCCCGCCGCAGCTCATCTTGGAGGAGACGGCGAAACACTTCTCCCTGGCAGGGTCAGACCTCCTGTCTGCCAGTCGGTCTCGGCCGTTGGTGCAAGCACGGCAGATCGCGATGTATCTGATGCGCGAGTGCACCGGGCTTTCCCTGGTGAAGATCGGGGAACTGTTCGGTGGTCGGGATCACACCACCGCGCTCTACGGCATCAAGAAGATCGAACAAGAGATGCAGAAGCGCGATCAGACGTTCCGCCATGTGCAGGATCTGACCCGGATCATCCGCGGCCGCGTGCGGGGTGTGGCATGAATCGGCCGGTGGATCTCGTGGGGATAACACGTGAGCCTGTTGTGGGCTGCGTGCCCGTCCCCAGCGACATCCTCGGGAGTGACAACGCTTCTCCCCAGACCCTCCACATGTCGGACAGCCTCGCTACGCTGGGGGAACAGGGCTGTTATCCACGTTTCCACCGCACCTACTACTACCGGTATATAGAGAAGAACTAGAGGGGGATCGCGATGAAGTTCCGCTGCGACCGAGACGCGTTGTCCGAGGCGCTCCAGATCGTCCAACGTGGCGTCGCCTCACGTCCGGGCATCCCGGCATTGACCGGAGTGCTCATGGATGCCGGTCAGGAGGGGCAGCTCACGCTGTCCACGACGGACCTCGAAGTGGCGGCCCGCCTGTCCATCGAGGTCCAGGTCACCGAGCCGGGTGTGGCGCTCGTCCCCGCTCGGCTGCTCGGCGACACCGTGAAGTCCCTGTCCAACGCCCCGGTGGAATTCGAGACAGATCAATCGCAGGCTAGGATTCGTTGCGCTGCATATGAAGGCACGCTTCGCCTCCTCCCGGCTGAGGACTTCCCCGGGCTTCAGGAGCCGGGTGGAGTGGCGATCACCGCGGTGGCCGGTGCGTTCGCGGAGGCGGTGAATCAGGCTGCTCGAGCGGCCAGCCGCGACGAGGCTCGTCCGGTGCTCACCGGCGTGCTCGTCGAGGTGAGCCGTGAGGGCGTGGTACTCGTTGCCACCGACTCGTACCGGCTCGCCGTCCGCGACCTCGTGGCGACGGCCAGCGGCGAGACCAAGGCGATCGTGCCGGAGCGAGCGCTCACCGAGGCGGGGCGTGCCGCGGCGACGGATGAGAAAGGGACCATGCAGATCCACGTGGACGAGTCCCAGATCTCGTTCAAGATCGGGCAGCTGACCCTGACATCACGCCTCATCGAAGGCGAATTCCCCAACTATCGCCAACTGCTTCCCGAGCAACACGAGAGCCGGCTCACCATCAGCCGGCAGCAACTCCTCGACGCCGTACGACGTGTCGGTCTCCTGGCTCGCGACACCACGCCGGTTCGGATCGAGTTCAACGCGCTCGGCGTCAAGCTGTCGTCCTCGAGTCCGGATCTTGGTCAGGCGGTCGAGACCGTGGAGGCGCGGTACGAAGGCGAAGATCTCACCGTGGCCTTCAACCCGACCTACCTGGCGGATGGGCTCACGGCTGCGGTGGGCGAGAGCGTGCGGCTCGACGTCCGAGACGGCCTTAAGCCGGGGGTCGTGCGCGGGGACGGCGACGAGTTCACCTACCTCGTGATGCCGGTTCGGCTGCCGGCCTCGGTGTCGTAACCGAGTGCAGCCCAAGGCTTCCCCGGCATGCGCCTCCTCTGGGTCGAACTCCGCGACTTCCGAAATCACGCCCTGACCCGCATCGATCCGGTTCCCGAGGGCCTGGTCGTCGCGGTCGGTCCGAACGGCGAGGGGAAGACGAATCTCCTGGAGGGGATCCACTTCTTATACGCCCTGGCGAGTCCGCGTGTGAGCACGAACGGCCCCCTGGTCCGTGAGGGCGCACAAGCGGCCTACGTCCGCGGAGAGTTCCAGACGGGAGAAGGGAAGGCGCTCGTCGAGGTGGAGATCCCCACCCAAGGCGCCAGCCGCGTGCAGGTGAACCGTTCGCCGATCAGGCGCAAGCGCGATCTGCGTCGACAGGTTCGCGCGGTGTTGTTCGGACCATTTGATCTTCCGATCGTCATCGGTGAGCCGGGGAAACGCCGGACGTTCATGGACGAGGCGATCACCGCGCTGTGGCCGTTGAAGGAAGCACTCTTCACCGCGTATGACCGAGCGCTCCGTCAGCGGAACCGGCTGCTGAAGGAGTGGGATGGTCCGGGCATCCCTGCGGGGATGGATGCATGGGACGACGCACTCGTCACCGCCGGCGCGGCGCTCATCCGGACCAGAACGGAGGCGGTGGAGCACCTGGCCCCGTTTGCCTCTGAGGAATTCAAGGCGCTCGCCGGCTATGACCTGATCGTCACGTACGCGCCGAACGTGACCGCAGACGTTCCCGAAGGAGTGGAGGAGGCGTTCCACGCGCGTCTCGCAGAGCGCCGCCAGGACGAACTGCAACGCCGTACCTCGCTGGTGGGCCCTCATCGCGACGACCTGCACCTGGCCGTGCGAGATCTCGGGGCGCGCGCGTTCGGTTCGCACGGGGAGACATGGGCCGCCGCACTCTGCCTGCGGCTGGGTCTTGCCGGCGCGGTTTCCGCGGAGATCGGCGAGCCACCGTTGCTCCTGGTCGACGATCCGTTCAGCGCGCTGGATCCTGCGCGCCGGGACCACATCAGCGAACGACTGGCCGCGCGAGGTGGACAGGTGCTCATCACGGTGGCCGATGAAGCCGACGTTCCTCCCAACGCTCACGCCGTCTGGGACGTCAACGCGGGCGCCCTCGCGCCCAGGGGAGCGTCCTGATGCCGCAGGCGAAGGGATTCCGCAAGCGGAAGGATGCGCGCTCCAAGGACCCCGTTTCCCTGGGCTCGGTGATCGATGGACTCATGGCGGAACAGGTCTTCAGCCGCGGCATGCCGGTCGCCTCGCTGGCCTCGCGATGGACGGACGTGGTGGGCGAACGGCTCGCCGAACAGACCCAGCCCTTGGCGCTGGAGGCCGGTGTTCTAACGGTCGGCGCGCCCAACGGTGCGTGGGCATCACAGGTCAGATTCATGGCCGATGAGGTCAAGCGCAAGGCCAATGAAGCCCTCGGAGGCGACCCCGTTCGACTGGTTACCGTAATCGTGCGAAACCGCAGGTCACAAGGCTGATTTCGGCGCTCGAAACCGGGTCGGTACGCGCTGGATTCGGTAGAATCAGGGGGTACGTGCGATAACTCCCCGCGCGCCTGCCCCCGCACCTGCGTTGGCTGCCGCGCGGCCCCGATCGGAGGACGGTTGGCAACCGCGAAAGCGAAGAAACAACAGGGATATGACTCCAGCAACATCCAGGTCCTGGAAGGCGTCGAGCACGTCAGGCTCCGCCCGGGGATGTACATCGGGACCACCAGCGCACGCGGTCTGCACCACCTGGTCTACGAGGTAGTCGACAACTCCATCGATGAAGCCATGGCCGGTCACGCCGACCGGATCGTCGTCACCATCCACGAGGACGGATCCGTCACCGAGACCGACAACGGCCGCGGCATCCCGGTGAAACCTATCCCCGGCGCCAAGGATCGCCGTCCCGCCGTAGAGGTTGTGCTGACCACGCTGAACGCCGGCGGAAAGTTCGGAGGCGGCGGGTACCGCATCTCGGGCGGGCTGCACGGTGTAGGGGTTTCCGTCGTGAACGCCCTGAGTTCGAAGATGACGGTGGCGGTGCAGCGCGAAGGCTTCACGTGGACCCAGGAGTTCGAGCGCGGCAAGGCGACGAAGAAACTCGCCAAAGGCAAGGCGACCACGAAGACCGGCACGACCATCCAGTTCTGGCCCGACCACGACATCTTCACGGAAACCACCGACTTCAAGCGCGAGACCCTTGCCGAGCGACTGCGCGAGCTCGCGTTCCTGAACAAGGGCGTTGAGATCAAGCTCGTCGACGAACGCGAGACCCCCAAACATGAGGAGATCTTCAAGGCCAACGGTGGCCTGGTGGACTTCGTGAAGTACCTGGCGCAAGGCAAAGAGGCGCTGCACAAGATCGTCGCCGTGGAGGTGAAGGAGCAGGACTCCGAGGTGGAGATCGCGATGCAATGGAACGGCGGATATACCGAGTCGTTCTATTCGTTCGCGAACACGATCAACACGCACGAGGGCGGCATGCACGAGGAGGGCCTGAAGAAATCCCTCACCAACGTGCTGAACCGCTGGGCCCGCGCGAAGCAGCTCCTCAAGGAGAAGGACGACAACCTCATCGGCGAGGACGTTCGCGAAGGTCTCATCGCGATCATCTCGGTGAAGCTGCGTGATCCCCAGTTCGAAGGCCAGACGAAGACGAAGCTCGGGAACGCCTCCATGCGTTCACTCGTCGAGACCACCATGAACGGTCAGTTCGCGACGTGGCTCGAAGAGCATCCGGCCGATGCGAAGCGGATCTTCAACAAGGCATCGAGTGCTGCGAAGGCAAGGCTCGCCGCCCGCCAGGCGCGCGACCTCACGCGGCGCAAGTCGTTCCTGGAGTCGGGGTCGCTGCCGGGCAAGCTCGCCGATTGCCAGCTCTCCGACCCGGCGTCGTGCGAGATCTACATCGTGGAAGGCGACTCGGCCGGCGGTTCGGCGAAGGCGGCGCGTGACCGGGCCACGCAAGCCATCCTCCCTATCCGCGGCAAGATCCTCAACGTCGAGAAGGCGCGCATCCACAAGATCTTGGAGAACAACGAGATCCAAGCGCTCATCACCGCCATCGGAACCGGTATCGCCGAGGAGTTCGATCTTGAGAAGGCTCGCTATCACAAGATCGTGCTCATGGCTGACGCCGATGTGGACGGCGCGCACATCCGGACGCTCCTGCTCACCTTCTTCTTCCGGAACATGCCGCAGCTCATCGAGGCCGGCTACGTCTACCTGGCGCAGCCGCCGCTCTATCTGCTGAAGGAAGGCAAGGCGGTGCACTACTTCTACACCGAGCACCAGTGGGACGAGTACCGGAAGAACGCGAACGGCAAGAAGCTCGAGTCGCCACAGCGCTTCAAGGGCCTCGGTGAGATGGACGCCATCCAGCTGTGGGACACCACCATGGATCCGGAGAAGCGAACGCTCCTTCAGGTCGAACTCGAAGACGCGGTAACCGCCGATCGGCTCTTCACCGTCCTCATGGGCGAGGACGTCCCCAACCGCAAAGCCTTCATCGAACAGAACGCGAAGTACGTCCGCAACCTGGACGTTTAAGGAGCTGATCGGGTGTCGCAGGAAGGGCTGTTCGCCGGCAATGTCGAGCCGGTTCAACTCGAAGAGGAGATCCAACGATCGTTCCTCGACTACGCGATGTCCGTCATCGTTTCGCGGGCGTTGCCGGACGTACGCGACGGATTGAAGCCCGTCCATCGGAGGATCCTTTGGTCGATGACGGAGTCGGGATTCCGCCCCGATAAGCCCCACCGCAAGTCGGCCGCCGTCATCGGTGACGTCCTCCGCAAGTACCACCCGCACGGTGACCAGTCGGTGTACGACGCCTTGGTTCGTATGGCGCAGGACTGGTCGCTGCGGCATCCCTTGGTAGACGGTCACGGCAACTTCGGTTCCGTCGACGGCGACCCGGCTGCCGCATATCGATACACGGAAGCGCGGCTGTCGCCGATGGCGATGGAGCTCCTGCGCGACATCGAGTCCGAGACGGTCGACTTCGTCCCGAACTTCGACGGGTACGAGATCCAGCCGGTGGTCCTGCCTTCGCGGTTCCCGAACCTGCTGGTCAACGGCGCAGGCGGTATCGCCGTCGGGATGGCGACGAACATCCCTCCGCACAACCTGGGCGAGGTCTGCGACGCTGTCACCTACTACCTGGAGAACCCCGAGGCCACGTCCGAAGAGCTCATGAAGTTCGTCAAAGGGCCGGACTTCCCGACGGGCGCCACCGTCATGGGGCGGCAGGGCATCCGTGACGCCTATGAGACCGGGCGAGGTTCGATCAAGGTGCGGGCCGTCAGCCAGATCGAGGAAGGCGTCGGCGGACGCCCGAAGATCGTTGTCACGGAACTGCCGTATCAGGTGAACAAGGCGCGACTGGCCGAGAAGATCGCCGACCTGGTGAAGACCGGCAAGATGAAGGACATCGCAGATCTGAAGGACGAGTCCAATCGTCACGGGATGCGGCTGGTCATCGATTGCAAGCGTGGCGCCAACGCCCAGGTCGTGCTGAACCAGCTCTACAAGCAGACACAGCTACAGGAATCCTTCGGCGTCATCATGCTCGCGCTGGTCGACGGTGTCCCGCGCACCCTGAACCTTGCGGAGATGGTCGGTTACTACGTCGACCACCAAGTGGACGTCGTCACCCGGCGCACGCGCTATGACCTCCGCCGTGCGGAGGAGCGCGACCACATCGTCCTGGGTCTGTTGATCGCGCTCGACCACCTGGACGAGGTCATCAAGATCATCCGCGCCTCCGCCGACGCGGAGACGGCCCGAACCGCGCTCATGAAGAAGTTCAAGCTCTCCGAGATCCAGGCGAACCACATCTTGGACATGCCACTGCGCCGACTCACCAAGCTGGCTCGCGCTGAGCTCGACAAGGAGCACGCGGAGCTGCTCGAGAAGATCAAGTACTTCAATTCGTTGCTGAAGGATCCCAAGAAGCTGCGTGCGGTCATCAAGGAAGAACTGGCCGAGGTTCGGAAGAAGCACGCGAACGCGCGCCGGACCCAGATCCGCGCCGACGAGGGTGACTTCGATGTCGAAGACCTCATCAACGAGGAGGACGTGATCATCACGGTCTCCCGCACCGGCTATGTGAAGCGGCTGCCGATCGACGCGTTCCGTCGTCAGGGTCGCGGCGGCCGGGGGGTTCGGGGTCAGAACCTCAAGGAAGAAGACGTGGTGAAGCACGTCTTCACCACCACCACCCACCACTGGATGCTGTTCTTCACTACGAAGGGCAAGGTCTATCGCGTGAAGGCGCACGGGATCCCCGAGTCCGGGAAGACCGCCCGCGGTCTCTATGCGGCGAACCTTCCCGGAGTGGCGCTCGACGGAGACGAGCGGATCAGCGCCGTCATCGACCTCAAGGAATACGAGCCCAACAAGTACCTGCTCTTCGCCACGAAGAAGGGGATCGTGAAGAAGACGGCGTTGCCCGAGTACGACTCGCCCCGCAGCGGGCTCATCGCGATCAACATCAAAGAGGGCGATGAACTCATCGACGTCCGGCTCACGGCCGGCAAGGACGAGGTCATGCTGGTGAGCCAGAAGGGCCAGGCGATCCGGTTCAGGGAGAGTGCGGTTCGACCGATGGGCCGAGGCACCTCCGGCGTGATCGGGATGCGATTGGCGGAAGACGACCGGGTGATCGCCGTCGGTCTGACCTCTGAGGGCGAAGAGCTCATCAGCGTGAGCCATCAGGGCTACGGCAAACGGTCGAAACTCGCCGACTACCCCACGAAGGGGCGCGGCGGCAAGGGCGTCATCGGGCATCAACTCACGAAGAAGACGGGGTTGCTCGCCGGAGCGTACGTGGGCACGAAGGACGACGACATGTTCGTTATCTCTTCGTCGGGCATAGTGATCCGCGTGACCTCGGGTGACATCCGCCGGGTTGGAAGAGCCAGCCAAGGTGTTCGCACGATGCGTGTCGAAGAGGGCGCCGAGGTGGTCGCGCTCGCACCCGTCATCACGCAGATGGACGAGGAATAGCCGGCTACGCCAGGCGCGGAATTGCTCGGTTCCCTACCGAGTTTCACCATGTCCCCCGGATACGATGCCGCGCGAATCGACACCCGTCGAAAGGAGAACTGATGCTCCGCATCCGACCGAAGCACAGCACCGTCGTAGCGTATCTCGCGCTCGCGGTCGCCCTAAGTGGAACCGCGATTGCCGCCACCAGCGTCAACGGCGCCCCAACCGGTGGAGTCCCGAACGCCGGTGGGTTCTACAACTCGGGGTTGGTCAAGCTCAACAACGGTCAGTCGCGCGTGATCGTTACGCGTGGGCCGTTCCGGCTTACGGCGAAGTGCGTCAACGATGGCGGCGGTTACTCAACGGCCCAGCTCTCGCTGAAGAACATCGGTTCGCACAACGCGGTGCTGGAATCCGACTACAACGCCGAATACGCCAGCCCGATCCTGGCGCCGGGTGACTCGCGCACCGCGTTCTACCCGGAGTCGAACAACGCCCCGTACTTCTTCGGCGACTACTACAACCTGTTCTCCGCGGCTGCGCCCGGTCATGCGATCACGGGTATGGGATCGATCGGATGGAAGACGCTCGGCGCCGACTGCCTGTTCCAGCTCGTCATCGTCGGCACCTGATCCGACGCACGTATCGAGCGCATGGCTCGGGTGGCTTTCCGCCTACCCGAGCTGTGGGCTCGTCGTGTCAGGCGATGCGACCCAGGGCACGGCGCGTCACCAGCGTCCGGATCTGCCGCCGGGCGCCCGCGTAGCTGAGACCCTCCGGAAGGGACTCTCCGACGTCGGTGGTCAGCGCGACCAGCGTGGCACGCTGCTGCTCCGTCATCGGTTCCTCGAGGAAGCTCTCGATCAAGATGTCCGCTTCGCCCGCGGCCAGGTCGGGTTCGAACGAGTAGCCGAACTCCTCGCAGAGGAATCGCAGATAGTCGGCCTGTGCCTCGCCCATCGGCTCCTTGCTGAACACCCAGTCCTCCGGCGGTTCGTCGTCGAGGCCCCAGGCGGCGCGCGGAGATGCGCTGCGGTCTACCCGACAGAGGTAGCACCACGTCGTCTCCAGCCCGTGTTGGCACCGTTCCATACCAAGGGGTTTCGACATCCCGGATGCCATTCCTGAAGTCAGAACGGGAGATTTCGCGCGGGCCCCATCTCCCGGCTACTCGGGTAGCGGTACCCGCTTGAACACGCGGTAGAGGATCACGTCGTAGGCACATTTGATCGTGCCGGCGGCGACGAACGGCGCGCCGGTGGCGACGTTGGTCATGAGCACGCCCGCCAGGACCTGGCCGAACGGCCGCGCCACGTATCGCGAGGTGTTCGTGAAGGCAGCGGCCGCCGTCCGTTCCTCGGGGTCGACCATCGCAGCGATGTAGGCCTGACGAGCGGGAACGTCCATCTGGCTCAGGGCGAACCGTGCGATCAGGAGGCCGAGCGCGGGGTCCAGCGACGGCATCAACGGGATGGCCATCAGGAGCAGGTTCGACGGGAAGTGAGAGAACACCATCGTGTTCAGCAAGCCGAACCGTTCGCCGACGCGCGCCGCGACGAGGGACGAACCGGCTTGGAGCACTCCTCCGACGAAGAACACGATGCTCATCTGCGCCTCGCTGGCCCCGAATCGCCGCCCGAACCAGAAGACGATGAAGGCCGACACCACGAATCCGCCCGCGAACGCGTCGGTCGCGAAGAGGAGTGAGAGCTTTCGGACCGTCCCCCGCGACCGAACGAGGGGCGCACCGCTACCCCTGCCACCCTCCGGCTCGACATCCGCCGAGAGCCGGAGTGCCAGCGCTACACACGCCATCGCGGCGACCGGGATCAGGAACAACCAACGTTGGTTACTGGGAGCGCCGTGCCACACCCTATGCAGGAACGCCGGCCCACCGGCCGCCAGCGCACCCAGGGCGCCGGCCAGGTATGCCACGGCGTTGTACCGCCCGAACACGCGGATCCTGGTCTGGGCGGACGCTTGACCGAGCATCGCTTGCTCCAGCGACGTGATGGGTCCTGATTCGTTCGCGTCGGTGGACATGGTGCCTGTGAGCGACGCGGCTATCAGGAACCAAAGATTTCCGCTCGTTGCGAAGATCGCGCCGACGATCCCCATCAAGACGAGTAGGAGGATGTAGAGGCGCCGTCTCCCGATCCGTTCGCCGATGAAGCCGACGAGGATGGACGTGAGCCCCATCCCCACCAGGATCGCGGTGAAGATCACCGTGACCTTCGTGTCGCTGAAGCCCGCCTTGGCGAGCGCGATCCCCAGGACCACCACGCCGAACCCATAAGCGAACGCCCGGAGCGCCTGGATCCATAGGATCCGCTTGAGATCGCGTTCGATGTTCACCGCCAGGGACGATAATCCAGCGCGTGCACACCGGAACGGGCATCGTGATCATCGTGGCGGCCGCAGCGGTCCTGGTTCTCACCGCGCTCGCCCTGCGTCCACGGGTTCCGCGGTGGGCAACCGACGTCCTGGCCGCGCTCTCCGGAGCCGCCGTCGGGATCGGCGGGCTGCTCCTCCTGCACCATGACGTGTCGGCCGCTTCGTGGATCGCCGCACCAGTGCTCCTCGCGCTCGCGTCGGTAGCGCATATCCGTGTGCTTTTCGGTGGCGCCGGGCCGTTCAGGACCTAACGCACGACCCGGACCAGGGTTGCGCCGTTGCGAGTGTCCAGTGGCCTGAGGGCGTACCCTTATCGGCACTTATGGCACAAACCACGGATCCCACATCGCCGCCTGCGGGCGCCTCGGACCCTTCTGACGGCCCGGCATCCGACGTCCGAGCGACGGAGACGGCACCACAGGTGCAATCCGGAACCGTGATCTCCAAGCGAGCGCCGAAGCGATCGCCGAAACGAACGCGCGTGGTGGTTCGCAAGGTGGGCCCGTGGTCGGTGTTCAAGCTCTCCCTGATCTTCTACTTCGTGGTGATGCTCATCGGATGGGGCGCGCTGCTTATCGTGTACGGCATCCTGGGAGCGAGCGGCGCCATCAAGTCCATCACGGACCTGTCGTCCCAGATCGGACTCTGGGATAAGGCCAAGGCCCAGCCCACCATCGACGGGCAGCAGCTGTTCACCTGGCTGTTCGTGGCGGGATTGGTCGCCGTCGTCATCTGGTCCCTCATCAACTTCCTTGTCGCCCTCGCCTACAACCTGGTCAGTGACGTCGTGGGAGGGCTGGAACTCACCCTGGCCGAGTCCAAGCGCCGCCACGACGTTTGACGCCCTCGGGCAGCGTGGCTACGCTGGCCAACGGGCTTCGGTCCCGGCACGGGTCTGTAGCTCAGCTCGGTTAGAGCGCTTCCCTGATAAGGAAGAGGTCGATGGTTCAAGTCCATCCAGACCCACCCCCAACGACAGGAGACGGCCATGGCAGATGACAACGGAGCCACGGAGAAGAAGAAGGGCGGGTTCTTCCGAAAGCTCATGAAGCTCGCCTTCATCGGCGCTGCCGTCGCGGCGGTCGTCAAGGTCGTCAAACGGCGCCGTGGCGATGACCTCGACGACGTCGAGTGGCAGGAGCTTCCGCCGCCCGCGGGCGGCTGAGCGCCACTCGGAGCCAGTTCTACCGAAGACCCGCGGGCGACCGCGGGTCTTCCTCACGTGGGGACCAGTCCCGCCAACGGTGACGCTCGAAGCTAGACTTCCGCACGATGGAGACGCCGGCATGGCAACTCGCGTTCCGCGCGGCAGATGGTGCAGGCGTCGACCTTGGACCCCTGACGTCGCTCGGTGATGCCGACGAGATCGTTCGCGTGATGATCGCGACCTGGGGCAACCACCAGCTTCTGCCGCGCGAGATGATCCATGCGCTGAATCACTCGGGCAACGTGTCGTGGGGGGCGTTCGTTGACGGGACGCTGATCGGCTACGTCCTGGGATGGGCCGGCATGGATCCGAAGGACGGGCTGCACATCCATTCCCACATGCTCGCGGCGGTTCCCGATCGTCGGCACAAGGGCGTGGGGTTCGCTCTCAAGCTCGCCCAGCGCGCGCAGGCGCTCGACCAGGACGTCCACCTGGTGCGATGGACGTTCGACCCGCTGGTGGCCCGCAACGCCTGGTTCAACATGGGCAAGCTCGGTGCCGTCGCCGACCGGTTCGAACGTAACTTCTACGGCGAGATGAGCGACGAGCTGAATGCCGGCGAACGCTCGGATCGGTTCGTCGTGCGATGGGATCTGGATCCCGAACCGGGGCCTGCACCGGCGCCGTCTTCGAACGTCCCCGTGGTCTTGGCGAGGTCCGGCGATCCGGATCGACCGGCGCCGCAGCCCAGCGGTCCATCGGACTCCGGAGCGGGGTGGGTCGAGATCCCGTCCGAATATGCCGCGCTCCGGGAGGCCGACCCAGGACTGGGAACCGCATGGCGGGACGCCGTGGCTGAAGCGGTCGCGCGGCTCATGGAACGAGGAGCGCTCGCCGTGACGTTCGACAAGGAACGGTCGGCGTACCTGTTCGGCAGGCGGGACGTGCGGGCGTGATCGTTCGGGCGGTCGAGCTGCGTCTGGTGGGCGTGCCGCTGGTCCGGCCGTTCAGAACCAGCTTCGGAGAGACCAACCGCAAGGAATGCGTGCTCGTCCGGGTTGAAACGGATTCGGCGGAAGGTTGGGGCGAGTGTGTTGCCGACATCGAGCCCGACTTCAGCGGTGAGTTCAACGCAGGCGTCCAGGTCCTCATCCGCGACACCCTCGCGCCGGCTCTCTTCCGCGCCGGCGAGGTCACCTCCGCCGAACTCGCGGATCTTTTCGCGTTCGTCCGGGGGAACCCGATGGCCAAGGGTGCGGTGATCGACGCCGTTCTGGATGCGGAGCTGAAGAGCCAGGGCCGTTCTCTCGCTTCATACCTCGGCTCGGAGCGGGACCGAGTGGCCTGCGGCGTCTCCGTCGGCATCACGCCGACCACCGACGAACTCCTGGCCCAGGTCGACGGCTACCTCGCCGACGGCTACCAGCGCATCAAACTGAAGATCGCGCCGGGCGTGG
Source organism: Actinomycetota bacterium (assembly GCA_034667405.1). Lineage (GTDB taxonomy): Bacteria > Actinomycetota > UBA4738 > UBA4738 > HRBIN12 > JANXVR01. Next base: position 43,706 of record JAXDJX010000002.1, read on the forward strand.
ATGTCGAGCGTGTGGCTGCCGTACGGGCGGCTCATCCCGACATCCTCCTGTCGGTCGACGCCAATGCGGCCTATCGCCTCGCCGACATCGATATCTTCAAGGCCCTTGAGGACCTCGACCTCCTCATGATCGAACAACCCCTCCACTACGAGGACATCGTGCAGCACGCCAAACTTCAGGCTGAGCTCCGGACCGACCTCTGTCTCGACGAGTCCATCCGCTCACCGGCCGACGCAGCCGCCGCCATCGAACTCGGCGCCTGCCGGATCGTGAACATCAAGCAGGGGAGGGTCGGCGGGGTCCTTGAGGCGGTGAAGGTTCACGACGTCGCCAGGGCGGCCGGCGTGCCGGTCTGGTGCGGCGGCATGCTGGAGACCGGGATCGGACGGGCGCTCAACCTGGCGCTCGCCTCGCTCCCCGGATTCACGCTCCCGGGAGACACGAGCGCCTCGGCCCGCTATTTCACCGACGATCTCACCGAGCCGTTCGTCATGGCACCCGATGGAACCATGGCGGTTCCCACCGGGCCGGGGATCGGCGTCGAACCCCGCGCCGATCGTCTGTCCGAGACCACGATCTCCGTTGAACGTGTCACTCCTTGAGGGGGTGTTGGCTCTCCGCGCTACCGTTGCAGGTATCCTCGGTTCCCCGACTCCCTAGGAAGGGCCCGACTTCATGAGCGACGAGACACCCCAAGAGCCCACGCACGAACCGACCTCGACCCCTGCAGAGGTCCCCGCTACCCCGGCACCCGGAACACCGCCTCCCCCGCCCTACGGCGCCGGTTTCCCAGATGCGTCGATGGCAACCACCGGAGCACCGGTGCCGCCCTCCCATAAGAAGGGGAAACGAACACTGGCGCTCGTGATCGCCGCGCTGGTGGTCGTTGGCGCCGGGGGAGCTGCGTTCGCGTTCATGCAGCTTCGTGGGAGTTCCGACATGCTCATGCGTCAGGTCCCCGCCTCTGCGGATATCGTGGCCACGGTCTACCTCGACCCGGCGGCCGGCCAGAAGATGAACCTGTTCCGGATGACGGACCAGTTCCCGGTGTTGGGATCCGAATCGGACATCAAGCAACGACTGAACACCGTGCTGGATCAGGCCGGGCAGGGTATGGGGCTGAACCATAGTGACTTCCAGTGGCTCGGATCACAGGCCGCCGTAGTCGTGGACTTCCCGGGTGCGGCATCGCCGAACATCGAGGTCCTCATCAACGTCGACGATGTGGACGCAGCGAAGGCCACGTTGACGAAAGTCCGCACCGATCCGGCGCTCGGTGGGGGCGAGACGTGGAAGGACGCCCAATACAAGGGCGTGACCATCTCGAGCTCGTCCGGCGGTCCCGGCGCGTACGCGTTCGTCGGCGACACGCTGGTCATCTCGAACACGGCGTCGGGTGTGGAGAGCATCATCGACACCGACCAGGGCGGTCCGTCCCTGGCGGACTCGTCGGATCTCAAGGCGACATCGGATGGGTTGCCCGACGGACGACTGGCGTTCGTGTACGTGAACGCCAAGGCGTTGCTCCCGTTGGCGCAGGCCGCGATCGCCCAGTCCGCCGGTGCGGCCGCCGGGACCTTCGACATGTCCGGCTTCCAGGCCATCAGGGGGATCGGTATCACCGTATCGGCTGAATCGGACGGACTGGCGATGGACGTCAATGAGTCGTTGGATCCGACGAAGCTCACGGCGAGTCAGAAGGCCGCCCTGGCGGAGCCGCACGACAACCCGTTGACCTCGTACGTCCCCACCGACGCGTTCGGACTTGCCCAAGCGGAGCACGTGGACACGATGATTACCGGCGCCATCACGCAGTTGGAGGCGGCCAACCCTGACGTGGCACGGCAACTCTCGGAGGCAGGGGTGACCGGTCCCGACGGTCTTCTCAGTGTGCTGACGGGTGATATCGCGTTGGAGGTGGGTCCCGGTACCCCCGCGCTCCCCGTGAGCGGGGCGCTCATCGTCGGGATCGATGATCAAACGAAGTTCGCCGACGCGGTCACCAAGTTGAAGGATCTGGTGGCCGGTAACCAACGGTGCTCGTTCAGTGCCGTCGGGCAAGCGATCAACGCCGGGAACGGGCAGGTGGCGTCCAACGCGCCAAGCCCTTCCTTCAGTTCGGACTGCACCAGCCAACCCGCGCCGAAATGGGAGACCGAGGACTACAAGGGCACGACGATCAACTTCGTGACGGACCACGGGAGTCCCTCGATCGCCTACGCGACCGTTGACGGCGCCGGGTTCGTCGGCATCGGCCCGGATTCGATCAAAGCCCTGATCGATGCGAAAGCCGGTCAGAACATCACGTCGAACGCGAACTTCACGACGGCCCAGAAGGTCGTTCCCTCGCAGTCGTCGTTCTTCTACGTGGACCTGCACGGCGTGCTGCAAGCGGCTGCGACGAACTCCTCCGACCCCAGCCTGAGCCAGGCCGTGACGGTCTTGGAGCCGATCAAGGCGATCGCCATCGGTGCAGAGAGCGCCTCCGACCATACCCACGTCAGGTTCATGATCCTCATCCCCTAGAAAATGTGACAAGAACGAGATCGCGGTCTTGACCGATCACACCGTGGGGCCGTAGCCTCGCATGTGAGAGACCGCTGGGGCCTTCGGGTTCCGGCGGTTTCTCATTTCTGCGGTCGGTTCCTTCTCGTTGTACTTGTCCCCTCGCTCCCCGTAGGCGACGATACGCGGACGCTAGGAACGCGGGTGACCCCATGAAGAAACGCGTGGTTCGGGCCGAGGAGTTCGAGGTCGTCGACGACGAGAACAACGTCCGGCTGCGTATAGGCCTCTCGGCGGACGATTCTCCGTATTTCTCCCTGCTCGGTCCCGACGGAAAGGTGCGCGCCCGTTTCGGGCTTTCCGCGGACGGGAGCGCGGGCCTTGCCATCGGGGACGAAGAAGGCAAGGTGCGGGCGACGATGGGGCTGAGTTCGGACGGGAGTGCCTCGCTGGCGTTCGGTGACAAGAACGGCAAGATCCGCGCCAAGTTCGGTCTGGTCGCGGACACTTCACCGACCATGGGCATGCAGGTTCGCGAGGGGGATCTCCACGAGGTTTATTCCCTGGCCGAACAGGGATCGCCCACCATGGGTCTCTACGACCGAAACGGCAAGGTCCGGATCCGGCTGGGACTGGCCGCCGAGGGTTCGCCCGTGCTGCGGTTGTTGGACCACGACGGAACGATGCGCGCCGTGGTCGGTCTCGCGTCCGACGGCACGCCGTTCATCCAGTTCCAGGACGACCAGAAGAAGCCAACGCAGACGATGCGCTGACCCTTCGGTCGCGCTGTCGGTATCGGTGTCGGTATCAGGAACGCCGCGCGTAGTTGCTTGCGCCGTACCAATCCACCGTGACGACCGGCTCGTTTCCGATGACCCATGCGTCGTGCCCGCTTGGAAGCGACGTGATGTCGCCGGGTCCGGCGATGAACTCCGTCCCGTCGTCCATCCGGATCCCCAGCTGGCCGCTCACGTGGTACTGAACGTGGGGCGCCTCGCAGCTCTCGGTCTTCGCGATGGGCTTCACGTCGTTCGACCATCGCCATCCCGGCTGCAACTCCAGCCGGCCGATCTCGGCGCCGGCGACGTTCAGGATCTCCGCGCGGCCGTTCGGGAATTCCCGCGTCTCATCGGCCTTCTCGAAGCTCTTGTGCTCCGGCTCGTGCGTGTCCTGCATCTCGTGCTCCTTCCCTGCCCCGGCCGGCCGCTCCGGCCGTGCATGAAGTATCCTTACCTACTCATAGGTAAGTGCGCAACCCAGCAGGTCGGAGGGGAAGATATCGGGATGGCGACCACGGAGACGAGAGACGATGCGGACACCCCGACCCGGATCCTGGACGTAGCCGAACGGCTGGTTCAGCGCCGCGGATTCAACGGGTTCAGCTATGCCGACGTGGCCTCGGAGCTGCACATCACCCGGGCGAGCCTCCACTATCACTTCGCCGGAAAGGCGGAACTCGGCGAGGCCCTCATCGAGCGATATGCGAACAGTTTCGCCGAGGCGCTCGACCTGGTCGATCGGCATGTCGCGGATGCGCCCGGGAAGCTCGAGGCCTACGCCGAGCTCTACGCCGACGTGCTGCGGCGTCAGCGGATGTGCCTCTGCGGGATGCTGGCCGCCGAGTACGAGACGCTTCCCGAGCCGATGCAGGACTCGGTGATCCGATTCTTCGATTTCAACGAGGTCTGGGTCCAGCGGGTCCTGGAGCAAGGGGAGCGAGACGGCACCCTGCACCTGGACGGCGCCGCGGATGAGATCGCGCGGGCGATCGTGAGTGGGCTCGAGGGAGCGATGCTCGTGTCGCGCCCCAACGATGACATCGCGCGATTCCAGGCGACGACCGATCGGCTGCTCGGTGGCCTGCGGACCGGACGCTAACGCAGGCGAGACCTCCGCCACGAGAGGACCCAGCCGCCAGCTGTCGCGAGGACCATCGCGGACGCAGCTCCGGCCCCGCTGTTCAACGGAACTCCGACCCGTTCGAACCCGATTGCCGACAGGGTGAGCACCCCGAGACCGACGCCAGGGGAGATCGCGACCCCCAGGATCCCTGGGGAAAGCGTCGCCCGCACCCAGCCTGACCCGACGGCCCCGAGCAGCAGCAGTGTGAGGACGGCCGCCACCGCGATATGGAGCGGCGAGGAAGGAGTGAGTGGCGTCGCTACCGATGCATCGGGCGCATCGGGTCCCCCTAGGATCCGCACCCCGGGCAGCACTGCGCGCGCTGCACCCGCGGGGCCGGCGAAGGGGGTCCGGATGAACGGGGCGAGACGAAACGTCACCGGCTGGAGTCCGGAACGCCGCACGGCGGCGGTCAGGTCGGCGCGATACCGCGTCCAGAGCGCTTGCCGTTCTGCATCGGCTCCAGGCTCCGGGGGAGGCACTGCGATGTAGACGTCGGAGATCCTGTCGGGTGGCACCGCTGCGCGGAATTCGTTCGCTGCACGGGTTGCCAGGAACGTGAGTGGATCGGCGCCGGAGACCTCGAACACGAGGGGAGTTCCGGGTGGGGTGGCGGCAGCGTAGTGAGCCGCCTCCTCCGCGCGCGCGGCCTCGATCGGCAACACCGGAGGGACTGCCTGGAACCACACCCATCCGGCGGCCACCAGGAGGACGCCGACGCCGGTAGCAGCCGCAAGGGCGGGAGCTGCGTGTCTTCGCGAGAGAAGAGATTCGATACCCGTTGCCGCGAGGATCGGCACGACGAAACTGACGGAGAGCACCCGTTCGGGCGGGAACCAACCGGTGGCGAGACCGAGGGCGATCCCGAGGGAAAGGATCACCGTCCACGATGTCAGTAGGCGTCGAAGGTATCCGCTGGTGGCACGCCAACCGACCACGCCCAACGGCACCGACGCCCAAAGCACGAAATGCGCGGCATGGAGGGCGACGCGGTGCACGTAGAGGCTCCGTAGCAGTGTGAGCAAACCGACCCGCCGAAGGAATCCGTCGCGCGAGGTGTCTGCCACCAGTGGAGCGGCGCCGGCAGAAAGCGCGACGGCGCCTATCCCCAGCAGCGACGCGGCGCCGAGGACCGCGCCGACGATCGAGACTGCCTGCGCCCGTTCGCCCGCCCGAACGGCCAGCACTGCAGTGAGCAACAGCACCGCGGCGCCGATCCCGAAGAACAGGGCATGGGTGAGTCCGGCCGCTCCCAGCAGACCGGCGGCGAGTACGGTCGCCCGATCGGTTCCCTCCGCGAGGCAGACCATGGCCCCCAGGAGGAGCAGACCGAAACCGAGCGTCGAGAAATAGCCGGTTGCGATGTAGACCGCGAACGTGCCGGAGAGGAGACCGACCAAGATCACGTGGCGGGTCACCTGTTTGTCGCGCGCGACGAGGGCCGCAGCAGCGAGCCCCGTGGCGGTCCCCAGCGCGCACTGCAGGCCCGCGTAGATGGTCACGGTCCCTATGTCCGAGATGCCCGAAAGGACCAACGCCACCGCGGGGATGCCGGAGCGACCGTTCACCACGGAGAGGCCCTTGTTTCCTGCGAGCCCGGTCCACCACAGATAGACGGAGGCGTCCGCGCCCACCGGGAATCCAAACCCGCGTAGGAAGAACAAAGAGACGTAGGCGACCAGGAGCGTGCTCGCGAGCATGGCGAGAAGGACCCCGGAACGTCTGTTACCAGATGCGTGGGGGAAGGCCGTTGGGGTCTGCATCGGAGAAGGCCCCCTCCCCGTAAGGCGAGAGGTCGACGCCGGTGAGTTCGTCGATGAACGAACCGGGGAGGAGCGCTGCGAACACACGCTGGCTCAGTCGATCCTCGGAGATGGCCGCGTGCTTCACGTATGGACCGATCGAGTCTCGGTAGCGGTAGTCGCGCAGCGCGGCCGCGATGCGGCGAGGACTCGTGCCCACCTCGGCCATCGCGATCTCAGAGAGATAGACCTCCGACGGCATGACGCTCTCGACGACGGTTGTTCCCTTGCCGCCGTGGAGCGCCTCGATGTCGGCGCCGAACTGGATCGGGTCCAGCCGTACGCCACCCGACGTATCAACCGGCGGGCACTGCCCGTGATCCGCCGTCACGAACAGAACGAACTCGCCGGGACGGAAGGTGGACTCGAGCAGTTGGACCAGGGCACCCAGTTCTTGATCTACGGCCGCGAGCGCGATCGCCTCGCGCTCGGAGGCCATGCCGTAGACGTGTCCTGTGTAGTCCGGCGCCTTGAAGTTGATGTAGAGGAGGCTGGTGGCATCGGTCTGACCGACGGGTTCATGATCGAACGCGGCGCGTATCAGAGCTCCCTCGTGATGGATGATCGGCGGCGAGCAACATGCCACGGCGCTTCCGGTCGGATCGAACTGCGCGTCGATCCCCGGATCGATGTACGCGGCTCGAAGCGCCGTCAGGGACGCAGCGGTCGGGGTCCCGTTCGGGACGCGGTAGAGGTCGGGGTTCTGCGGCGCCCAGACCTGGTTGGCTTCGTCGAAGTAGGCGCCGACCGGAAGGCCGGCGCGGCGTTCTCCGCCGGCGCCGATCATGCCTAGGTGCCAGATCTGATAGCCGATCTCCCCGATCCATGCCCGACCGTTCGTTTCGTCCGACCAGACATCGGCGAGCGTCGGTCGGAGAAGGAACGTCGGGTCAGCCTCGCCCGGTTTGCCGTAGGCGGTCGTGCGATGGCCGTCACGGCGGAGGTAGTGACCGGTGATCCCGTGTGCACTCGGGAACCCGCCTGTTCCGATGGTGGCGTGCGCGCAGGCCGTCACCGCAGGGAAGGACCCCGTGATCGCATTCCGATAGACGAGGCTTCGTCCGAACAGTCGGCGGAGGTTAGGCCACGGGTCGTTGGCCCCCTGGCCAGTCCAATGCTGAAGGACGTTCCACCCGCCCCCGTCGATGACGAACGTGACCACGACCTTCGGCCGAACGGCCGGCTCGTCGATCCCCGGCAACGGCTCGCCGTCGGGAGCCGAGAAGTCCACGCCTAGCAACCCCGCGGTCGTCGGTGCGAGGTCCGCCAAGCTCACCCGCTCATCACGCACGCCGGGGTCGACGACGCCAGGCGCGAAGACCGCGATCGGTACCCGTTCCAGGTAAAGCCACGGTGCCGCGTGGCTGGTCCGCGGGTCCCCGGGAACCAGCGAACGCGATTCGAAGGCGTAATTGGAGCTGGAGTAGGGCTGAAGGACGAGCTGAAGTTCGGCCGATCTGCCGGCGAGATGCCCGCGACGCACCAACTCCAGGTAGTCGCTCCCGAGTTCGGTCGCCATGGCTTGGATCGAATCCTCGGGGGTGGCATCGCTGCCGGCGTGGCGCACGCGATCGATCGCGACGCCCGCGAGGAGAGCTCCGCCTAGTCCCACGCCCCCCGCCACGAAGCTGCGGCGGTTAAGGCGTGGCGAACTCCGTGGCATGGTTGCCCTATCGTGCCACAGCGGTACTCCCATGTACTAACGAGTGGAAGGTGGCCGTCGTCATCGGATGAGCGCGCGCGGCGTGACGCTGGCAGCTGGCCTCAAACCGCTATCGTGATATGTCGAAGACATGTTCCGACCTGCGGCGCGAGTGTTCACCGTTCATGCGAGGCAGGATGCGGGGACGTAGCTCAGTTGGTAGAGCACCGGCTTTGCAAGCCGGGGGTCAGGGGTTCGAGCCCCCTCGTCTCCACTGCAAGGGTTTTCGCAGGTCAGCGCTGTGCTCGGAGCCGCCGCGCGTTGTTCGGGCTGGCGCGTACCTTCGTACGGCGCTTCAACAGCACATACTTTCCGGCTGCGGCAGGCTGTGGCCGCGCCAGAGTGCATTCTGTGATCATGCTCGACATCAGCGAACCCGTGGGTCGCGCCATCGACCTGGGCCTGACCCGACCCCACCCGTTGAGTCAACCGGTGGCCGACGCCCTTGAACGTCTTGGTGTCTCGACCCAATGGGATTCGGGTTCACCCGAGAAATGGTCTGCGGCACTCCGCGAGGGTCCGCCTAACGACGGGTGGTCGCTACTTGGCTGGATCAACATGAGATGTCCGCTCACGATCATGCTGTCGAGCGCTCATGAGGTCGCCGAGGCCCTCTCGCGGCTCGGGTACGTGGTGATCGAACTGCCTTCCCTCACCGATCAAATCCTGCGTGTCCACAAATCCAAGGCCGATGCGCTCTGGGGAGCCAAGGCAACCACGAATCTCGACTACCAAGCGCTGACCGCCGAGGAGTTCTGGTACGCGACCGTTTCGTAGCCATTCGTCTCGGCGCGATCCTCTGGCGTGCTCAGGGCCCCCTTCACTATGAATCTCCGTGGAACTCATGTATGACTTCGATGGTTCCGACAATGTGGTCGTTGAACTCCGCGAGCTCCTCAGCCGGGATCCAGTACTCACGATGTTCTGAGCCGCCAACGACCTGGACCTGGTAGTTCGACAGGAATGACCCCTTCACGTTGAAGCGGGTCACGTACCCAACACGCCCGGAGGCGGCGTCCTTCGTGTTCCAGTCACGGGCGATCTGTACGGCGTAGGACTCCGTTGCGACCGGGTAGAAGATCGGCTGGTGGGGCAGGCGCGGCGGGAACCTCTTGTAGTCGCTCTCCTCGATGAGATCGAGCTCCGCCTGTCCGACCGGGCGGAACAATGTGACTGGCTCCGTGCCGACCACCGTCCGGTAGGTCGAACGCGCCTGTTCGTCACCGTCGAAGTAGCGGAGCCAGAAGTCGCCGCTGAACTTCGATGAATGTCGCTGGCTTCGATCGGGATCAGCGGGGGAGGGTTCCAAGATCCAGTCTTCAGGGATGGTCGGGTCGCTCACTTCGAACAACGATGCGGGCCAGATCCCGGGCGATTCGTCTTTGTGGTCGCGCGAGATCCGGTAGGTGATGGGGTTGTTGACGTCCGCCGCCGACACTGTCACTTCGAGAACGACATATTCGTCCCCGATCGCGAGGCCAGAGGAGCCCATCACGGTCTGCCCGCCCTCACCTTGAAGCGCGACACAGCGCACCCTCATCGGTTAACCGGCGCGGCAGGCACCTCGTCCGCAGACTTCTCGTAACTCAGAGACACACCAGTCACGACCCACGCGAGAACCGCGAGAAACCAAGGGCCGATGGCGAACATATCCAGCGGCTTCGTGAACTCATTTGGCCCCAAGAGCAGCCACAACGGGGACACACCCATCAATGCGCTGCCGATTATCGACGACCGCGTCCTCCGAACGCGTATGACGAACACCCAGACAGCGACGAGCCCAGGGCCTGCGACCGCCAGCGCTCCGAGCACCCATGCGAGCGAGACCGGCTCTCCTGCCGGATTGATGATGAAGATCTGGGACACCGTGATGCCGCCCGTAATCCCCGTGAAGACCAGCGCAGCGGTGGTGCGAAGCCACGCTAGTCCCCGACCCGACGATGGAGATCCGACAGCCTCATCTCGCGACTCCATGAGAGTGGACTCTAGGAGGAGCAGACCACCTGTGCACGTGTCCTTCCCATAGCCCTACTTCCGGCATTCCCGCTCGTTGTGTTCGATGGGGTCTAGACGCGAGCCTTGTTACGACGCTCCGACGGTCCCCAGCCTCTGACATCCACTGAGCGAACGTCTGGAGTTGTGTCCTACGCTGCCTCGGTGACTTGGGATCGGTTGCCACGCGGTTTTCGGATCTTCAGCGTGATCTTCATCGTCGGCGCATTCATCGAGGGAATCGTGATTCGAGACTCTGGTCTCGTGACTCCCGGTGTCACGTTCATGATCATATTGCTGATGAGGGCGGCGATCTTCGGAGGCAATACAGCGCTCCACATCGGTCGAGAGCCCCTTCGTTGGAGCCTGTACTGCATGTTCGTTCCCGTGGTCGGCTATCCCCACCTAGCGTATCTGGCGCGGCGGACGCCCACGGGAGTCGCTCTGAGATGCCGCGTGGACGTCGAGCAGCTAAGGCGCTACGTGGTCACTCAGCTCCCGCTCCCTCGACGGGCTCGATTCGCCGAAGACGGACCTGATGCCCCATGGCTCCCTGCGGTCGTCGACGGACGCAAAGCTCTGAGCGCTCCGGTGGGCCCCGAGAAGCGAGGAACGATCGAGTGTGTGCTCTGGTTCGCACAGGCTGCGTCGATCAAAGACGTGAAAGTCGGATGGTCCCTCAACCTTCGATCTGGGAAGGATCGATGGGAGCGCGGCACCAGAGACTCAGCTCACGGTGAAGTGTTGGAAGTGCTACCGATGCAATCTTGGTGGAAGACCAAGAACGCCTTGTAGATGATGGACGCCGCGGCGGCTAGGGCGGCTTACGGTACATACCTCGTGGTCGGAATGATTGGATTCACATGCTAGGAGACAGCAGCAGCGCGTTTCCAGGGGAACGAATCTGGACCAACAGCGACACTAAGTCGAAGGCGCACCAACAGCACCGACTCTCGTTATTTCCCTCGACGCCCACCTGCGGAAACGCCACCCACAGAGGGGTTTAGAGCGGGATACTTTGCAAGCCGGGGGTCAGGGGTTCGAGCCCCCTCGTCCCCACCGCAATCGGTTTCGCAGGTCAGCGCTGTGCTCGGATCTTGCGCCGTCGTTCGCTTGGCGCGAACCTTCGCACCGCGCCTCAACAGCATCTACTTTCCGGCTGCGGCAGCTGCGGCTTCGCCACAGCGCATTCTGTGACCATGCTCGACATTAACGAACCCGTGGGCCGCGCCATCGATTTGGGCTTGACCGAGCCCACCCGTTGAGTCCACCGGTGGCCGACACCCTTGAATATCTTGGTGTCTCAACCCGGTGGGATTCGCTCACTCGAGGGTTGGTCTATCGCATTCCGAGGCGGGCCGCTTGATCATGAGTCCCTGCTTGGTTGGATCAACATGAAATGTCCGCTCACGATCATGCTGACGAGCGCTCACGACGTCGCCGAGGCTCTCTCGCAGTTCGGGTACGTCGTTATCGAACTGCCTTCCTTGACCGATCGGATCCTCAAGGTGGACAAGGCCAAGGCGGATGCGCTGTGGGAAGCCGAAGCAACCACGACCTTGACTACGACGCGTTACCCCCGAAGAGTTCTGGGTACGCGACGGTTTCGTAGTCTCATCTGTGTCAGCTCACGTGTCGCGTTATCAAAGCCGTAATACACCGAGATGAAAGGGCGGTTCCCGATGGTCTTCGAGCGGTTCGGTGATCGAGCCCGATTGGCCATCCACCGCTCCCAAGACCTGGCCCGCCTTGCGGGGCGCAGTGAGATCGACACGACAGACCTCTTGCTCGGAGCGCTGGGAGACGAACACGTGGCGACCATCCTCGCGAAGAAGGGAATCGTCCAAGCACCGATCCACAAGGAACGCGTAGACGCAGGGAAGCCGAGCCGTCTCCCGTTCTCGAATGCGGCTTGGCATGCGATCGACTTGACCGTGGCAGAGACGGCGGGCGTCGTACAACTCGAACACCTACTGCTCGGGATCGAACGGATGGCAGGCGGGGGGGCGAACGTCCTTCATGAGCACGGCCTTAGACGCGACGAACTCCTCGCGCTCTTCTTCCCGGAGGATCTGGCGATCTCTTTGCGAGTGATGACGGAGGACGAGTTCTTAGGCTTCAAGGAACGACAAGTACAAGTTGTTGTCGCCCAGCTAGCTCGGACGTATCCCGAGCTTGCCGCCGATGAGCGGGAGTCTTACTACTTGGAACGCTTCGAGGAACTCCTGCCGAAGGGGAGAGCCACAGCTCGTCACCACCTGTGGGTTGTGGAGAACGAGGACAAGCGCGTTGGGGACCTGTGGATGGAAGAGGGTCTACACGCGTTGCTGGGAGTGGGAGGGATCCACTACATAGGAGTTGACGAGGAGTACAGAGACAAACCCTACCAACGTCCATTGGTGAAAGCGGTAGAGGAGGAAGCGCGAGCCCTTGGGCTTCGTCACCTCGATCTGTTCTGGTTCGGCGAGGACCGAGTGGCCATGCGCGCCTACGTCGGATCACTCGGGTACCGAACGATGTTCACGCATGTGAGGAAAGATCTATGACGTCGTGGAGGCGTCGTCGTGTTTCGGGTGAGGAGGATGACCGCACGTGAGCGAGTTCAATATCGGCGAGATCCCTGAGGGCGAACACGATCGTCTCGTCCACCTATCGAACGTATCCGGCAAGCTGCTCTTCGAAACGGTACGGACCCCCGCGAGGGGACGGACCCAATCACTCGACGAGTCGGTTCGAGCGCGGGTCGAGGAGCTCCTGGACCAACAGTTCTACGCCATCCTCCAGATCCTTGACGGCGCCACCTACCCGATCCGAAATGAGGAGGTCGGGGTCGAGTTCGTTCTCTCGGCGAGGCTCAGGCGACGCGAGGACTCGGAAATGATCGCCGAGGTCGAGTTGAGACCTGATGGAGAGGGCCTGTCCACGGCGTATCAGGGCTGGCTGGCGGGCGACTTCGGCGGCGTGCCGGGCATGCAGATGTAGCTGCGGGAGCGCAGAGGAGCGCACTGTGACCCGCGTTCTCGCTGTGGTGAGCGCGCCCATAGGGCCCAGCTGAGTCCCGCAACGAGGAGCATGCTCGCGGCAAATCCGACCGACCTCATTTCCGTGCGAGGGCCGAAACGACGCGTCATCATGCAGGGGTGACTGAGGAATCCATCACCGTGAGCGACGCAGACGACGGACTTGCCGACACCCTTTCGGATCGCATCAACGAGTTCAACGTCGCAGCCACGGGGTTCGATGACGGACGCCGGCTGAACGCTGCCGTTCGTGAGCCCGATGGAAACCTGAAAGCTGGCATCGCAGGCTTCACGTGGGGAGACTCGGCGTACATCGATTACCTCTGGGTTCGCGAAGATCTGCGTGGCACCGGCCTGGGGAGTCGACTCCTCGCGGCCGCCGAGACAGAAGCTCGCGCCCGCGGCTGCGTTCAGCTGATCGTCTCCTCCCACACGTTCCAAGCCCCCGACTTCTACCTGCGGCGGGGCTACGTCGAGTACGCCCGAACGGAGAACTCGCCGCGCGGCCACGCCGACGTCCATCTCGTCAAGAAGTTGCTGGTCTAGATGGGCTTGGTGGTCGACATGATGTTCACGGCGAGCGCCTGCACCATCCGGCAGATCACGTAACCGCTGGATCCGTCCATCCCGTCGCACAGCGGTTCGATCGGCATCGCCTTCTCGAGATGCGCCGTCCACGGGGACTCTCCACAGGCCGCGAGAGCCCGCTCCAGTGGACGCCGGACGTACTTCCCTTCGTGTCCGGGCTGGGTGCCGTAGGTCAGGACCGCCTCGGGACTGTCTCGCCCGATGCAGAAGGCAGCGCCGCTCGGACTCTCGGCGCCGATCCTGGCCCGCGACCCGGCGGCGGCGACGATCATCGTGAAACGGGGGACCGGTGTGTCGGAGTGAAGGGACAAGAGGTCGGCCCACGCCAGCGAATGATCGGACTTGGCACCACTGGTTGCCGTGAACCCTTGGTAGCTGCCGTGCGCCGCCGCGTAGGCATCCATCGCCGACATCGCCTGTCTGAGGTCTAGCCGGGTGCGAACGTCCTGCCAGTGGGCTCGCTCTCCCAGGAAGGTCGGAAGTGCCGTGCCGATCTGGATCGGCACCGGGTCCGTTCTGAACATGATGAGCGAGATCACCAAGAGTGAGATCGCGAGCGAGTCCAGGACGACGATCGGTCGAAGGTTCCGCCGCCGCGCCGGCGGGACCGCAGGAACGACGGCGTCCACGTCGTCCGGTTCCAGGGGCACCGCTAGGGTCCGCTCGGGGTTGGGCGCCTGTTGTCGCCGATGCGCCCGAGTGATGACCAGCGAGAGCGGCCACCACGCTGCCCACAGCACGCCGACCGCCGCCAGTGGTAGCGCGGAGCCGAAGAGCGTCCAGATCTGGAAACGCAGAGGGAGCGAGAGGAGGGCGACCGTCGGACCGAAGCTCACCAGGACGGCAACCGGTGCGACCGACCACGGCCACCATCTCCGGTCGGGCCCAAGGAGGGCACCGAATACGGCGAGAGGCAGGACGACCGTCCAGCTTGGGGAGTCCAGACCCACGGACTCGCCGATCGCCATATGGCGGTAGAGCATGACCACGGCGATCGTCGGCAGGATGAGAACGGCGGCCGAACCGAAGATCGAGACCATCGAGGGATCGCCCTCCGGTCGGGGCCGACGGTTACGGTTCGCGAACCAGACGACAGCCACCGGCGCGGCGATGCACAGGATGTTCAGCACGATCGCGGATGCTGGGTGTCCGGGCCAGAATGCCGTGCCCCACCACCGGGCCTCGACGTCGATCGCCCTGAACGTGAAGAACGGGGCCACCGCCATCGGCAGGAGTGCGGTGAACCGACGCCCGGTTGCCGCCAGGATCGAACAGGGAGCGACGAACGTCAGCCACATCAGGAACGACGCGCCGAGATAGGCGGCGTGGTGGGTCCATGGCGCCGGCCGGCAGAACCAGTCCTTGGACGTGATGGCAAGCCCGGATGCTCGGAGCCGCTGGCAGGCTCCGAGGAAGTTCGGCTCCGGCGTCGTGGCCCCCCAGCGGACGGCGACATAGATGCCCGCGGCCACCGCGAACACCAGTCCGACCAAGAGCCCGTTCCGCCAGGGATGAGCGGCCCGGGGCGCGGGTGGTTCGTTCTGAGGCATATGGAGGTTCTCGGCGGACCGAGCGAGCGGGTTTAATGGGGCCGACCTGGGCAGATACGGCGACGGTCCTCATTCACGCCGATCCCGGCGCCGTGGTCACCCCACGCCCCAGGACCTATGGTGAGTGTCCCGACCCGGAATCGAGATGGCATGGGCACCGCGCGCAAGGGCAAAGCGTTGGGATGGGGCATCGTCGCCATCGTGCTCTTGGGCGGGGCGGGGGTCAGCTTCACCCGACCTGCGGCGACGCCCATCCCGGTGGCGCACCTCGAGGCTGCTTCCGCCACCGACGCGGGAACGCTCGCGTTGGTCATCCCAGGGAAGTTCGCCGACAGGCGTCTGTCCCTCCAGGAGGCCGGCACCGTCCCCGCGACAGTCACGGAGATAGCCACCCAAGATGGTGTCACGGCAGTTCGGCTGTGGTCGACGTCGGGGGTGCTACTGGCGTCGAGTGATCCCGCCGACGCCGCCTTGGCCGGTCCGATGGAGAAGCCGCTGATCACTGCGGCACAGGGCGCGACCGCGGAACCCGGGAGCATGTCCGGTGGATCCGGGCTCCTCAGGATCTTCGAGCCGGTGTCACCCGACAAGCCCAACGCCGTGGTGGCCGAATTCGTTCGAAGCACCAGCGACCAAGGGCTGCCGTTCAAGGCGATCGCCGCCGGGTTGGCGGCGCTGGGCCTCCTGGCGCTCATCCTCGCCCTGGCTTCTCTGCGCGGAGCCTCATCTCCGAAGGTGCCGGTCGCCGCGCCACAGCCCATCGACACCGACGCTCCACCTGCGCCCGGCCAACCGTCCCCGCATCCGCAAGAGGCGGGTGGACCGGCCGCAGATCCGAAGGTCGAACGCGACAGCGGACGTCTGGTTCAGAAGCTGAAGAACTCGGAGGCCTCGCGCGCGGCCATGGAGACCCAGTTGGAACAACTCCGCGCACAGCTGAGGATGGGAACGCAGGGGTCCGAGCAGGTCGTGGCCGAGATGGATCGCAGCCTTGCCAGTTCGCAGCAACGTGCGCACGAGGCGGGCGAACAGCTTGCACTCGCCGAAGCCGCACGCAAAGAGGCCGAGCAACGTGCCGCTGTCGCTGAGGAAGCCCTATCGCGGGCGACGCCCTCCGATGCAGCGGAGCGCCTGGTTGCCGTCGAGGCCGAGTTCGCCGCGGCCCAAAGCAGGATCGCCGAACTCGAGGGGATCGTCGCCGAGCACCAGGCAAGAACGCGCGACGCCGAGGCCCGCTCCGGCGAGGCCGAGAAGCGATCGACGGTCGTCACGAACCAGGTGGCCGAGCATGAGGCCCGGGCCACTGAGGTCGAGGGCCGTCAGGCAGAGTTGGAGAACCGCGCCGGCTCCGCGGAGGCTCGCGCGACGCAGGCCGAACGAGCGCTGGCCGATGCCGTCCAGCACGCCGCAGATCTGGAGATGCGCGTGACCAACGCCGAGGCGGCGGCAGCCTCGGTGGTGGCGGCGACCCCGACCCCTGGGCTAGGTGACACGCCGACACCCGGCGCCGCCGACGTCCAGACGCCCGACGCCGCGACGCAAGGGTCGGACGCCCAGCTCCAACTGGAACTCGCTCGCGCCCAAGATCTGGCCGAGCAAGCGCTGGCCAAACTCGAAACGGTGGAGATCCGTGCCGCGAAGGCCGAGGCTGCCGCCGCAGCCGTCCGTGGCAAGCTCGCCGATGCCGAATCGCGGATGCGTGATGCCGAGGCTCGTGCGGCGGTCGCCGGTGCACCGACCCGTAGACGCGGACTCAAGACCAGTCCGCCGCCGCCCCGTACTCCTGATGCCGCTCCCGCAGATCTGTCGCTCGCGGACTCATCAACGCCGATCGCGGCGCCCGTGCATGAGCCGGTAGCCGCTCCGTCCGCGGAGCCAACCCCACCGGTCGACCCGGCGCCGGTACCCGAGTCCCAACCGGAACTCGCTGGGGATAGCGCGGCTCCCGCCGAAGAAGCCCCACCTTCTGCCACCGATCCTGGTGCGTGGAAGGCGCTGGCGAAGAGCCTCCGCCGTGAAGCGTTGGGCGATCAGGCTCCCGAAGAGATCGAGGACGAGGCGCCGGAGATCCCCGGAGCGCCGGTGACCCCCGACGATCGATCTGAATTGCGTGCCCGGCTCGCGAAGGCCTCCGCGAGGAAGCGGCGAAAGATCGAATAGCTAGCGGGTCAGCACACCACGGACAGCAGCGGGTTCGGATCCACGGCCGAGCCGTTCCCCGGGTGCCATTCGAAATGATCGTGTGGACCGCCGGCGTCACCCGTGGATCCCACGTAACCGATGACCTCACCGGTATCCACGTGCCCCAAGTGGGCGTAGGCGGACAGATGTGCGTTGTACACGTAACCAGCGGCGCCGTAGACCTTGACCGCGAGGCCACCCAACAGGTTCGGTGAGACCACGGCGGTTCCCTCGAAGGGTGCAACGATCGGCGTGCCGGTGGCTGCGGTGATGTCGTTGCCTTGATGGACGTGGATGGGAACGCCGGGCATCCGGACGATGATGCCGAAGTTGTTGTTCACCAGGTGGGGACCCGCGACCGGGCAGGTCTTGAAGACTCCCCAGATGTCGAGCCACGCCGACAGGCTCCGGACCTGTGCCTTGAGTTGGCGGATGCGCTCGGCGGTCCCGTGACCGGCGCGGCGCGACGCCGAGTAAAGGTGATGACTCCGCCGGGTGGCGGCACGGTGCACGCGCCGCCAGCGACCGCTGCTCATCGAGCGCGGCGAGACGAGTTTCAGCCCTCGATCGACCTTGATAGCCCTTCGTTCGAGCCGCTGCGCCGTGTGCGAACCCGACCTCCGGACGTGGTTGATCTTGTGCTGGAGCTGACGGCGTTGAGCCGTTCGCTCCTGCACGAGCGGAGCGGCGCCGGCGGCGTGAACGCCGAGCAGCGGAACGGCTGCCAGCAAGAGGACGGCACACACAGATACACGGTGAAGTCGGGACGTTGGCACAGCAAGATCTCCCTCGTTACGGTTTCGTGCTCTATCGGCACCGTGCTGAGGGAACCTGAGCTGGACCCACCGCTCCGCCGATTCTGCGAGGGAGGAGGGCCAGCATGGACCGTCCCTCTGACATGTCCCATCGAAGCGGTCCTATTCGGCTATCCGTTGCGTCGGGCGTACTATCACCGCCGTGACCCAGCTTGAAGTCATCCGTCCGTTCGTGGAGCAGGCCGTCAAGGAGTTCCTGGGTGTCGACCAGCTCAAGGTGATGAAGGACGGCACCATCCCGATCCTATCGGGCTCTGCCGCCGTCCACGTTCGTCTGGTTCAGCTGGGCGGAGAAGAACGGCCTCTGCTCCAGGTGTTCTGCCCTCTCCTGTCCGGAGTCGAGCGCTCTCCCGAGCTGATGGACAAGCTGAACGACATGAACGCCGGGTTCTCGTTCGCACGGGTGTTCTGGGAGAGCGGTCAGGTGATCATCGCGATGGAGCTCCTAGCCGAGGAGCTCGACAAGGAGCAGGTCGCTCACGCATGTCGTCTCGTTACGTTCGCCTCCGACTACTGGGATGACGAACTCCAGAGGGGGTTCGGGGGAGCGACGAGCGTTCCCGACGGCGAAGGCACGTCGTTCACGGAGGCTCCCGATCCCGATCAGCCATCCTCGACCGAGCCCGGCGAGGGGGGCTATCTCTAACGAACCGCGGTGGAGCGGCGAGCCCCGCGCTGATGGCCGGGCTTGCCGCACCCGGCCCCGAGCGGTCACTATGACCCTTCAATGAAGATCATCGACCGCTTCACCCGCGACCGAGTGAGCCGCTACATCTGGGCGTTACTCACGATCGGCTTCCTTGTCGGGGCGTTGTTCGCCCAACAGCGACCCAGCCGAGTCCTCGCCGACGAGGTATCGGCGGCCCAGCTCCAGACGCGCCAACTCGCTAACACCGTGCTGTTCAGGAACCTCACGTACGCCACGATGATCGCTCCGATCCCCGCCCCGCTCTATCGCGACACCGTCATCGAATTGCAGGCGTTCACGCGCCCGCCCATCGCCCTGGTCAGGGTCTGGAGACCCGACGGGATCCTGCAGTTCTCCACCCACGAACGCGACCAGGTGGGGTTGCTGCAGACGGAGGACACGACGCTCATCGATAAGGCGATGAAAGGGCAGAGCGTTTCCGCACGGGTGCTCACGACGTTCAGCGCCACCAGCACGGGGCAAGACGTGCCGACCAACCTCCTCGCGGTGTTCGTTCCGCTCCACGTGCCGGACCGCATCTCCATCGCGGGCGTCGCCGAGGTCGACTTCTACTACGACCTATTGGTCGAGGACTCCCAGGACCCGTGGCATCAGCTGGTCCTCGTCTCTCTCGGACTCGCGGGACTGTGTCTCATCCTGACCCTGCTGTCGTTCCGCCGCCCGATACGGACGTTGGGCGCCGGCGTCGGGTCGGGCCTGGACGGAGCGATCCCGGATCCTCCGAGCGGGAAACACGCGGGCGGACCTCCCTCCGACAGAGCGACGAGGGCGCTGCAACGACAGGCTGGGATCGCTGAAGACAGAGCGACGAAGGCGGAGGAAGAAGCCTCCCGCATGCGTGAACAGCTGGGTGAGTCGCACGAACAGCTGACGCAAGCCGAAGAGGCGTACCACTTCCTCGAAGCCAAGATGAAGCAAACACAGGCAGATCTGGAGATGGCCGGCCCCGCCGATCAGCCGGACGTCGGTTCTCGGGTTCAGGAACTCGAGGAGGAGCTCGCCCACGCCGAAGAGCGGGCAAGCACGGCCGAACGATGGGCGCGAGAGGCTGAAGATCGCGCAACCACCACGGCGATCACCGCCGCGGAGACGGCGGCGGAAGCGGCCGCCGCTCTCGCGAGTGCCGGCGCCGCCCAAGCTGCCATGGAATCGGCTGAGAACGCCCAGCCCGCCGCTGTTGACGAGAATGCGTTCGCGCAGCTGGAGGAGCGAATCCTCGCGGCCGAACAGCGCGCCCGAGATGCGGAAACCACGCTGACGAACCTCCAGGAGGCGCTCGCGCCGGCGCCGGAGGAGGTCCCCTTGGCCGATGGCGCGGCTGCGGTCGATGACCTACGCCTCAGGCTCGCCCGAACGGCCGCGCGCAAGCGGCTCGGCCACGACGAAAGCCCACCGCCATCTTCGGCAGCCGCCCCCACCCAGCCTGCCTCGCCCACCGCCGGTCCGCAGGCCGACCTGCAGCGGTCGATGGCGGGAGAGATCCGTGGGCCGCTCTCCACGCTCAAGGGCCTCTCCCTTTCGCTGAAGGGTGTCGTCGGCACGGGAGAGGGCAAAGAGCTCGTTCGCCAGATGAACGCCAGCGTGAAGAAACTGGATCGACTGGCCTCGGACCTGGCGGAGGTCGGAGAGATCTCCGACGGGTCTCTCCGCCTCAACCGGCGCCGCACGGATCTGGAGGCGCTCGTCTCCCGAGTGGTCGGCGAGGCCGACGGTGTGAACCAGCTGGATGTCCGGATGGAGCTGCAGCCTGCCAGCGCATCGGTCGACCCCGCCCGGCTGCAGCAGATCGTGGATGGCATGCTCAACCACGCCCGGGAGCGCACCGGTGCCTCGGGGACCATCCGGATCCGCCTGACCGGCGGGGACGACGGAGCGACCATCGCGGTGGACGACGAGGGCTCCCCTGAAACCGAACTAGGGCCGCAGCTCCTCTTGGCATCCCGGCTGGCAGAACTGCACGGTGGCCGGCTGTGGTCGGAGCCACGAACCGCCGGCCCCGGCTCCTCCGTGAAGGTGTTCCTTCCGCAGGAGCCGGACCACACCTAGGCGAATAGCTTCACCCAATCGACCTGCATCGTCGTGCGTTCGTGCCGGCCGTCCCCGGTCGCCACCTGGAGGTGCAGGTTCATGTTGCGGCCCGGGACGTGGATGCTCTTGATGTGGGTTCGCGCGACTCCGTCGCAGGTGTAGGTCAGCCGCCCGGGCCGCCAGATCACGCCCACGTTGTGCCATTGCGTGAAATGGCCCTTGTATTTCCTGTGGATCATCTGGTTCGAACCGTAGTGGAGGGTCTGCCGGTTGAGGACGCGACGGGGAGAGTTCGCTCCGATCTCGAAGAAATTGATCTCCGGCGGCCACGAACCGTCGCTCGGCCACAAGAGGGCGACACCACGCGTACCTGTCCCCGCCGACAGACGTAGGCGAACCTGATACTCGCCGTAGGTACGCGGCAGGTTGAGCGAGACTCCGCCTCCTCGCCAGCGGCCATCATGGGACTTCCTGACCTCGAGGTTGAGCCGTCCGTTGGACACGTGAACGTGGGAGGGGTCGAACTTGGTGCCACGGAACTTGTGCCAGACCGTACCCAACGTCGAGGAGAAGTAGGAAGAGAAGACCTGCTGGCGTGTCTGGGCGATGGCGTCCGTTGAGAAGGGGAGTCCGGCGATCGTCGCCGCGCCCGCGCCGGCGGCCGCCTGCTGGAGGAACGTTCGTCTAGAAGGGGGAGGCATGAAGTGGCCGAGTCTACTGCCCCCCGCTCCGCGCGGACCCCCCGCCTACGTGAGGCCGCCTACCCCGTTCACCGTAGGCCCGTGGAGATAGGCGGAGCTGGAACACTTCTGATCGGAACAGGAAGCAGTTCGACCATGTAGGTGTCGAGCAGCCGTTGTTCCACTTCGACGGCGGGCAGGAGTCCGCGCGGGGTCATGCGGTAACGCCGGGCAAGTTCCAGGTGAGGCCGGCACAACGGGACCAATTCACCGTGAGGGAATCGTCCGACCACGGCGGGTTGCGCATGCTCGGCGCCCCAGACCTGGAAGCAGAACTGGCACACCAGACGGAGTCGTTGCGGGTAGCCGAGTGACGCCCGGAATCCGAGTTCGTGTTCGATCACTGTGCCCCACAGCGCCACGCGACCCAGGACCCCTGGCGTGCGCGTCTTTCGCAGGATGTCCAAGCCGTGCGTGCCGTGGAGTCCGCAGGAGCAGTCCGGGTCCGGAGAAGGATGAAGGCGGGAGTGGCGGCAGCGCGATCGCATCGGCTTGCCCGCCGGCCACGCCCGTCCGCGCCCGGCCACCGGTTTCAGCGAGAGGTCGCGACCGTGGATCGTGAGGGCCCACGCACGCCACGCCAAGATGGGTTCGTCCGAACGTGCCACCGGAAGCTCGTCGGTGGCCACCCGATCACTCTCCCGACCCGGTCGGCGACGGGATCGGCTCCTGCGGTGATGACGGCTCGTGATCGGGCGCCGACGGCTGCACCGGCAGGGCCGGTTCGGGGACCGGCACGGAGGCGGGCCGAATCTCGTGGATGCGCTTAGGGCGACCGATATCCACGTGCCGAGCGTACGCCCGTTCGCCGCATGGGTCGAGGGGGCCCGTTCGCTAGGTCAGCCGGTAGATCCCCTGGTTCGTGCTGAAGTAGACCCGGTGGTCGGGGCCCACTTCCATCGAGTAGATCGTGCCGTCCGGCGATGTGAAGGGTTCGGTGGGTCCCCCGAGGATGGTGTCGCGGGCGGTGTTGAGCGTGAAGACCCGCAAGATGCCGTCGTTGTTCGCGCCTGCCAGGAGTTTGCCCGACAGTCCGGTGACCCCGCAGCCGTCGCAGAACGCATCGCCGGTGATCCCGATGGTCGGCCCGGTGAACCATTCCGGTTGGCGCCGCGGCGAGGGACCGCTGTTGTTCGTGTCGCCGGGCGCCGTGCCGCCGCACGTCTCGTGCGGGCCCCAGGCGAAGTTCCCTCCCGCGACGACGCGATTGATCTCATCGTTGCACTCCGGTCCGTTCTCCGTCTCCCAGATGTGCCCCGTCGCCGGATCGAATGCGAACCCGAACGAGTTCCGGTGTCCGAACGAGAACACCTTGCTTCCGCCGATCGGATTGTCCGACGGGGTCGTTCCGTCGGGGTTGATCCGCAGGAGCTTTCCTCGAAGGTTGCCTCCGGTGAGATCCTGAGCGTTCGCGGAGTTGTGGCCGTCGCCGATGAACACGTACAGCTTCTTGTCCGGACCGAAGAGGATGCGCCCGCCGTTGTGATACGGGTCCGCGCTGGCCGGCTGGGAGACCAGCACCTTCATGCCGGTCCCGTGGCCCTTCTTGATCGGGATGCGGACCACCTGATTGCGGAGCGAGCCGCCCGCCTGGCGGGTGACGTAAACCCAGAGCACGCGCGGCGATGGCCAGCGCGGTCCGGCGGCCACGCCGAGCGCCCCCCGCTCTCCCTCGCCGTTCACACCGGCGATCGTGAAGATGGTCCGGTCCCGGCCGTTGGAAGGATCGAGGAGACGAACCCGTCCGGTGGTGCGTTGCAGGTAGACGATGTTGCCGTTCGGCAGGACCGTGAAGCCGGCAGGGTTATTCAGCCCGGTGGCCACCGCATGCGAACCGACCGCACCGAACACCGCTCGCGTCTCAGCCGCACGCCTGTCGGTGTGCGCCCCGGCGGGAACGGTCTGAAACGCCGCGAGCAGCGCGACCGCGACGATCCATCCCCAGGTGGACTTCTTGATGGCTCTCATGCGCTCCCCCTCGTCGGTATGGCAGCATGGGCGCGTGCCACTCCCACCTTCGATGTTCGGCGTTCCGCACCTCCGTTCTGAAGACCCTCGGTTCATCAGAGGCGAAGGGCGATATCTGGAGAACATCGATATCCCCGGGGCGCTCCGCGCCGTGTTCGTCCGTTCCATGATGCCGCACGCTCGGCTCAATGGTGTCGACGTGACCGTCGCGACGGGCATGCCCGGGGTGGCTGCCGTCTACGTCGCAACCGATCTGGAGATCCCCCTCCAACCGCCTGCCGGGAACATCGATCCCTCGTTCACGCGGGAGGCGCTGGCCCGCGACGTGGTGCGGTTCGTCGGGGAGCCGGTCGCCGTGGTGGTGGCCGAGACGTTCGCACAGGCACAGGATGCCGCTGAGGTCGTCTGGCCCGACTACGACCCTCTGGAGGCCGTGACCGATCCGGAGGCCGCAGAGCTAGACGGTGCTCCGCAGCTGTGGCCGGAATGGGGTTCGAACATCGTCCACCGGTTCGAGCATCGATGGGACGACGATCCGTTGGCAGGAGCCGACGTGGTGGCGCGGGGACGGTTCGTGAACCAGCGTGTCGCGCCCGCCTCAATGGAAACGAACGGCATCGCCGTGATCCCGGAAGAGGACGGGACCGTCACGGTGTGGGTGTCCTCGCAGGTGCCGTTCGACGTGCGGACCGACGTGGCTGATGTCCTCGGGCTCGACAAGGCACTCGTGCGAACCATCGCGCCGGACGTGGGTGGCGGGTTCGGCGCCAAGCTCTACACCTATCCGGAGTATCTGGCGGTGGCGAAGGCAGCGATGACGTTGGGTCGGCCCGTTCGATGGACCGAGACACGGTCGGAGAACCTGGTCAACATGACGCACGGGCGCGCGCAGGTCCAGACCGTCGAGATCGGTGCGATGAGGGACGGCACCGTCACCGGCGTCCGCGTTGAGATCCTGGCCGACATGGGCGCCTACCCCATCGGGGGCTATCTGCCGACCACCACGCAGGAGATGCTGTCAGGCGTCTACCGGTTCCCCGTGGCGGCGTGCCGAGGTCGAAGCGTCGTCACGAACACCACACCGGTCAATGCCTACCGAGGCGCCGGACGTCCAGAGGCCACAGCGTGTATCGAGCGAGCGATGGATCTGGTCGCCGCAGAACTGGGCATGGATCCGGTAGAGATCCGTCGAAGGAACCTGATCCCGCCCGACGCCTTTCCCTACACGACCTCCAGCGGCACCACGTACGACACCGGCGACTACTTGAAGTCGTTGGACACCGCCCTGGAACTTGCCGACTATGCCGGCCTTCGACGTGAACAAGCCGAACGGCGGGCACGGGGCGATCACCTGGCTCTCGGCATCGGTCTGTGCACCTACGTAGAGATCACGGCGTTCGCGAGCAAAGAGTTCGGGTCTGTGGAGGTGGGAGAGGACGGGATCGTCGCCGTGGTGACGGGTGTCTCACCGCAGGGTCAGGGACACGAGACGGCTATGGCGCAGATCGCCTCCGCGATCTTGGATGTTCCATTCGCCTCCGTTCGCGTGGTGCATTCCGACACCGGTCTGGTCACCCGTGGCGCGGGCACGTGGGGTTCTCGATCGCTCCAGGTCGGCGGCTCGGCCGTGGCTGAACGCGCGGACGCCGTCGTCGAGCAGGCCCGTTCGTTGGCCGCACACCTCTTGGAGGTGGACCTGGCCGATCTCGTAGCCGCCGACGGAGGCGGGTTCGCGCCGGCCGGGGCGCCCGATCGCCGTCTCGGCTGGTCCGAACTGGCCTCGGCGGCGAGCGACCCCGCGAAGATGCCCGAGGGCATGGAGGCCGGGCTCCGTTCGGCCGGGTCCTTCCGTGAAACCGACTCCACCTTCCCGTTCGGGACCCATATCGCCGTGGTCGAGGTGGACACGCAGACGGGCGAGGTCGATCTGATCCGCCACATCGCGGTAGATGACTGCGGACGCATCCTGAATCCGCTCCTGGTCCAGGGACAGGTTCATGGGGGGCTGGGCCAGGGGATCGCCCAGGCACTCTATGAGGAGGTGCTCTACGACGAGAGCGCCAACCCCGTCACAGGAACCTTCTCCACGTACCTGTTCCCGGCGGCCACCGAGTTCCCGCGCTTCACCACGGCGAACACGGAAACGCCAACCCCCCTGAACCCGCTGGGCGCGAAAGGGATCGGCGAATCCGCCACCATCGGATCGACCCCCGCGATCCAGAATGCCGCCGTCGACGCGTTGGCGCATCTCGGGATACGCCATTTGGACCTCCCCGTATCCCCCGGTCGGGTGACAGCAGCCCTACGGATCGCGGCCGAGAAGGGCCGTTCGGTGGATATACCGCCTCCATAAGTGCGCCGAGACTGAGTCTGATGTCTAAGAAGTGGAACTCGCGCGCACCGTCGGCGTTCTCGAGCGCTTTCGCGGTGCTGATCCTTCTGTCCGCCGGTGCGGCTGTTGCCCAACAAGGCGGCTTGCAACAGCTTGCCGCTGGAGCGCGAGATGCCATGCATGGTCAGGACCATTCGCAGCTGGCCCAGGAGCGTCGAGCGGACCTTCTGGCGTCGCCGGCCCCGAGCCGGTCCCACGGTACCGGTAGCGATACCCGCGCGAACGGTGGTTCGGGATCTACAGCCAGCCCATGTGCCGCGACCGTGACCGATGTCCGCGTGGACATGCCCTCGGCGAACGACGCCGCGAAGATCGCGCACGCCCTCGCCGTCCTCGAAGCGAATTGTGCGAAGGATCCTCAGGCCCACGGTCTGATCAACGCGCTGCAGAGGATGGGACACGGCAAGGGCCACACGAACAACGGCCATGGTGGCGGGCCTCCGCCCGGTCACACGAACAACGGTCACGGGGGCCATCCGAACGGTCACACCAACAACGGACACGGTGGTGGTCCGCCCGACCACCCCAGCCCACCCCCACACACCAACAACGGCAAAGGCAATGGCGACGGCGGCGGGAAGCCCAGCACAACCCCTTCCCCACATCCCAAGGGCCACAGCGACCATCCGCATAGCCATCCTTGATGCCCCGTAGTTCGGCGGGGAGCAAGACGCATCCGGGTCCCACGATGTAGCGTTGCCGTCCATGGATCCTTCAACGTGGGAACAACGGTTCCGTGCCCCGACCGTGGGGATGCCGATGTGGGGTGCGCACGCCCCCGATCGCCTGGTGTACTCGGGCACGGAGTCAGGTGTCTGGCAGGCGCACGTCGCCGACCTGAGCACCGGCGAGCGTCGTCAGGTGACCGATCACCCCGTGGGCGTTATCCACGCGCAGTTGACGCCCGATGGTTCGCATGTGGTCTGGTTCATCGACGAGAACGGTGACGAGTCCGGCAGCTGGTGGATCCAGCCGTTCGAGGGTGGAGACTCGAAGCCCCTGCTGAGTGGCGTGCCGGAGCGTGGCTGGAACGGCGGCTTGGCGCAGACCGATCACGTGGTGGCCGCGGCGATCGGCACGCAGGACGAGTTCGGCCTATTCGTTTCGCGCGACGGCGGTTCCGCGACCAAGGTGTGGTCCAGCAAGGAGGCCATCTCGTTGTCCGGGTCCTCCGGTGAGGTGGATCAGCCGTTCCTGGCCGGTCTGTCGGCCGACGGAGCATTCGTGGCGGTTGAACATGGTGAGGGCAGCGACGAGATCCACCGCGCGCTCAAGGTATTCGACACGCGAACCGGCGACGTGGCGGGAGACGTTGTCGACGACGGTATGTCGGTGACGGGCACCTCTTGGTCCCCGGTTCCGGGCGATCAGCGGTTCGCCTATCTGCACGAGCGGTCCGACTTCATCCGGCCGGCGATCTGGAACCTGGAGACGGGCGAGCATCGGGACTTGGTCTTCCAAGACGCCGGGGATTACTTCATCGCCGATTGGTGGCCCGACGCCTCGCAGGTGCTGGTCTCCCGGCGGTTCGAGGGTAGCTTCTCGCTCCACCGCTACGACCTGAAGACCGACCGCTTGACGCCCCTAAGCGCCCAAACCGGCCAGTACTCCGGAGAACGCGTCCGGCCCGATGGATCCGTCTGGTACCGGCAGTCCACCGGGGATCGGCAGGCGCGTGTCCTCAACGAGGCCGGCGCCGAAGTCCTGCAACCACAGGGCGATCTCGCGCCGGCCGGACGCCCCTACGAGTCGTGGCATTTCCCCAACCCCAACGGCGAGACCGTCCACGGATTCTTCGTTCATCCCGAAGGCGAGGGGCCGTGGCCCGTGATGATGTACGTCCACGGTGGTCCGACGTGGCTCCACGAAGACCGGTTCGAGCCCGAGGTGCAGTCTTACGTGGATGCGGGATTCCTGGTTGGGATGGTGAACTACCGGGGCTCGACGGGGTATGGGCGCGATTGGCGTGACCGGATCATCGGCGATATCGGCGGATGCGACCTGGAAGACGTGAACGCGGGCTTCGACGATCTGGTGTCCCGCGGTATCGCCGATCCCACCCGAGCGGTCGTCGCCGGCTGGTCCTGGGGCGGCTACGTGACGCTCATGATGCTCGGGAAGCATGCGGATCGCTGGACGTGCGGCGTAGCGGGCGTGCCGGTCGGGGATTACGAGCTGGGATATGAGGCGCTGTCGCCCGATCTGAAGGCCTATGACCGCGCCCTCTTGGGTGGGACGCCCGATCAGGTCCCCGAACTCATGGCCGATCGGAACCCGATCAACCACGCCGATCAGGTGCAGGCGCCGGTGCTGTTCATCATCGGCGAGAACGACTCGCGCTGTCCGTATGAGCAGGCGATGGCCTATGTCCACCGGCTGGAGAAGCGCAACTCGCCCCACCAGGTCTACCTCTTCGGCACCGGCCACGGTTCGAACGACATGGACGAAGACGTGCACCAGCAGCGGGTGATCCTGGACTTCCTCCTGGAGAACGTCAAAGGTCTCGAAACCGTCTGAGGCGGTCGCTTCGAACGCCCCTGCTACGGTTGAGGCGTGCCTAGTCCGGTGATCATGCTGGGGGCCGCGCTGGCCGCCTTCGCCACCTGGAAGATCGGGATGGCGACCGTGCGTTCGTTCAACTACGACCAGCACGGGCAACCCCTCGAGTCCAAACACCCGATAGAAGACGTCGAGGATCTGGACGTCTACCTGGTCTGCGGAGAATGCGGAACCGAATACAAGGTCAGTCGCCTCGGCGAACTACAGATCCCGCGCCACTGCGGCGAAAAGATGCAGGTCGAACGACGTCCGGCCCAGGCATGAACGGAAGTTATCCACCGCCCGGCCACTAGGTTTCCACAGGGTTTTCCCCATCCGAGCCCATCCCCAACGGTGGAGAACGGTGTGGAGAATCACATCGGTGGCATTCGAACCGCGGTTGCGCCGGAGGCTCTTTGACCTAGCGGATGCCCATGGTGCCCAAGAACCCGACGAGGATGAGTCCGAGGCCTACCCAAAGGAATCCGGGCTTGGTGGTCCCGCCCGTGAACGGGAGCACCTGCATGTAGTTCAGGACGATCACCACGACGCCGAGGCCCATGACCGAGAGCACCAGGGGCGCGTACCAACGCTTGGGCGGGCTCGTCTTCTTCTTGCGCGCAGGCTCGAGCTGATACCGCTTCTTCGCGTTCTTCTGACGACCCTTGGACTCAGGCATGGCGCGAAGATGGTACCCGCGCCGGACCGCGTGCTGTCAGCACCGCAGTGAGGACGGTGGCCACGGCGAGCCCGAGAGGCAGGACCCAGATGACCGGACCGCTATCGCTGACCCATAGATATGCGGCGCCCCAGCCGAGTTCGGCTGTCGAGAGAGCCATGACCGCGAGCCACCCGAACCTGCGACGGGGACTCGGCGAGTCACCGAACGCCCACCATTGGAAGGGCAGCAATGCGATCAGTACAACGAAGCCCCCGCCTATCGAGATCATCGCGACAAGGCTGGCGAGGAGAATCACGACCTTGAAGGTGGCACGAGAAGAGGAGGTGGCCATGCCCGAATCATATGTCGAGGTGGCGGGTCCGAATGAACGGGCGAGCTTCACTGAGGTTCTGGGCGCAGCGTGAGGCGAACGGGCGAGGGTTCGGTAGGAGGTGGGTCACCGCCGAGCCAGGCTGTCGTTTGATCGTTCCAGTGGGGACTTGCAGGATTGCCGCTGACCCCGGTGGGCACAACTCCGGTGGCGGTCGAGTCCCGGTCGGCGAGATCCCACACCGCTCTCCAGCTGGCGACCACGCTTACGGGATAGCCATCGCGTCCATCGATCCCGGCTTGACCCACGGTCTGCTCGTCGCCCCCCAAACAGACGTGTGCGGCGACGAAGAGGTCTTCCAAGCCGGGGACGGCCGCGAGTGGGTGCGCGAAAGTCGCCTGGTGGAGCCCGCCCCACGTCCGATCGGCGGGGTTGTCGGCGAACATCTGGTCCAGATCGTCGCGCGCGTCCTGCAACGACGCGCCGATCAGTTCGGGGGAGAGCCAATCGTTCGTGTCGCCCGGGCCTTCGCGGCGCAGGAGCATCGGGAGCGCACGGCACTGCCAAGGTTCGCGCCATGCGTGATAGGCCCGAACCAGAACGTCGCCCAGGATCGGCGTCAATGCCCGACGCGCGATGTGGTCGCACCAGACGTTGAAGAGCGCAGCCGCGGCGGAGTCGGCGCGCATGTCACCGTCCCACCCTGCGAGCAGCTTCACCGCGTCCTCGTCGTGGGGATCACCGACCGCGTCGAGCAATACGGGGAGGATCTCGAGTGAAGCCTGCGACACGGTGTCCATCTGGATCGCCCGCATGGACGCGGGGTCGTGGTCACTCCGTGCTGCGAGCAGTTCGGTGATGCGGCGTGCGCGGTAGGGGGGATGGAAATCGCGGCCGATGAGGTGGGGGTACTGATCGTCGTGGATGCGGTTGTTCGCGGTGACCAGATATCCGCGCTCGGGGTTCAGCGACCATGGAAGGTCATCGGGTGCGATGACACCGGCCCACTCGTGCTCACCCGTCCATCCGGGAACCGGTGCCGTGCCGTCACCGCCGGCACGAACCGGGAACGCGCCGGTGCATGCGTACCCGATGTTGCCGTCGACGTCGGCATAGAGGAAGTTCTGGCCGGGGCAGCCGACCCCT
The DNA here is from genome assembly GCA_034667405.1 of Actinomycetota bacterium. Classification (GTDB taxonomy): domain Bacteria; phylum Actinomycetota; class UBA4738; order UBA4738; family HRBIN12; genus JANXVR01. Next base: position 74,276 of record JAXDJX010000002.1, read on the forward strand.
AGGACGGCAGCGCGGAACGCCTGGAAGTCTCCGGCCTCCGCGGCGTCGAGGATCAACGCGGGTCGGATCCCGTGCTCCGCACCGGTCCACCGCAACGCGTACACAGGTTCAGGGGGGAGCGGGACGAAGTCGGGCCCGAGCTGCCCCACCACCGCATGATCCAGAAGCGGTCCGTGTCGCGACTCCCGCACCTCGATCACCAGGGGCTCGGCGGTCCCGCGAACCACGATCTCTTCCCGCGTCACCGTGAGCGGCTCCCATGCACCGCGGAACTCGGCCGCCGTGCGGTCGTCATTCAGGTGTTCGACGTAGAGGTCCTGCACGTCTCCGCTCACGTTGGTGACGCTCCAGGCGTGATGGTTCGTCGAGCCAAGCAGCACACCGGGGCTGAAGGTGAGCGCGACGCCGCGCGCATGGTAGCCAGGTGCCTCCAGACCGATCTGCAGCCAGGCGCCGGGTTGCATCACCTGCAGGTGGGGGTCGTTCGCAAGGAGTGGTTTGCCGCTCGCGGTGTGTTCGCCGGAGACGACCCAGTTATTCGAACCTTGGCCGCGCGGGTGAGGGAGGGCGTCGAGGAGCGCACCCCCCAGGGCGCCTGCGACGATGGCCGGGGCGTCCCCCCGTCCCGCGGGCAGGAGCGCGCCGACCGCGTCGGGGCCTGCGCGCTCGGCGATCTGCGCCCGAAGCAATTCCGTGTCCCAGTTCCCGCTGAGCCCCCATCCCAGGTAGGCGAACGCCGATGCCCACGCGGCGGGGTCCTCGGGAAGCTCTGGTTTAGCGTCCAACAACAGGTACTCGATTGGCGCGGCGGGCATCTGCTCGATCCACGCGAACACCCCGGCGCGGAACCGCGCGTGCATGTTCAGCGAGCGCTCGTCCCAGCCTGCGACGTAGCGAGCACCGGCGCGATGTAGCCCAATCGTTCGCGCGAACCGGTCCTCCTGCAACGTCTTGTCCGCGAAGAGTTCAGAGAGCCGTCCGTTGGCCGCACGGAGCGCAAGGTCCAGCTGGAACAGCCGCTCGCCGGCAGTCACGAACCCTTGCGCGAACCACAGGTCGTCTTGCGATGCGGCGGAGATCGACGGCACACCCCAGGAGTCTCGAGCGACGGTAACGGCGCCGCCGAGGCCGGGGACAAAGAGTTCGCCTTCCAGCGGGAAGAGCGACGCGGCCGCCATGGCGCGCATCTGTTCGACGAACTCACTCACGATGGTTGTGCCTCGCCGGCCCGGACGTTGCCGAGCCAGCTGGCGTACATCCCCGCGTACACGCCATCGCGCGCCGCGAGCTCGGCGTGGGTACCGTCCTCGACGATCCGGCCTGCATCGAATACCAGCACGCGATCGGCATGCTCGGCCGTCGAGAGGCGGTGAGCGATCGTGATCACGGTTCGTCCCTGGGAGAGCCGCCGCAAGGCCACGGTGGTCCGACGCTCGGTCGCCGGGTCCACGGCGCTGGTCGCTTCGTCCAAGATCAGCAGCCCGGGTTCGTCGATCTGGGCGCGAACCAACGACACGAGCTGACGTTCGCCGACGCTGAGGGCCTCGCCTCGTTCGCCGACGCGGGTATCCAGGCCTTCGGGGAGCGCGCCCACCCAGTCGCCCAGGCCCAGCTCCTCGAACGCGGTCTCGACATCGCGGTCGGTGGCGGCCGGACGTCCGAAGCGGACGTTCTCGCGCACGGTCGTATCGAACAGGAAGCCGTCCTGCGGCACCATGCGAACGGCCGCTCGCCGCGACTCGGGTGAAACCTCGCGCAGGTCGACCCCGCCGATCTCGACGACCCCGACCACGGGATCGGCCAGCCGTGCCAATACCTTCGCGAACGTCGTCTTGCCGCAGCCGGTCTCACCGACGATCGCGACCTGCGCTCCGGCCGGCACCTCCACGCTGATCCCGCGGAGGACCGGGCCGCCTTCTCGGTAGGAGTACTCGAGGTCCTTGACGGCGACGCTGAGCGCGCCGCGCGGCAGGACCACGCCATCCTCCGGTTCGGCGATCTCCACCGGGAGGTCCAGCACCGTGAGGATCTTCCGCCATCCCGAGATGGCGGTCTGCGTGTCCGCATAGATCTCCGGGAGGTCCGTCCACACGTGCAGGAACACGTCCGAGAGGAAGATGAACGCCGTCACCTTGCCGAACGTCAGCCCCCAGCTCTTCCCGAACCCGGCGCCGATGATGACGATCACGCTGAGGGCGATCGAGTAGAAGAGCGTTGCCATCGGGAACAAGGTTGCCGTTCGCCAGTGCGCGAGGATCTGGGCGTCGTAGCGCTCGCGGATGGCGCGTTTCACGCGGCGGTCAGTCTGCTCCTCCAGCCCGTAGGCGCGGACCACCGCCGCACCCATGACGGACTCGCTGACCTCGCTCAGCATCTCGCCCACCCGGTTCCGCACGGCGTCATACGCCTGTGTCAGTTGGTGCTGGAGCCGTCCCACGATCGCCAGGAGCGGCCCGACCAGCACCAGCACCGGGAGGGTGAGCTGCCAGCTGAACGCGAGCATCAGTGCGAGACCGCCGATGACCTGGGCGATCGAGATGATCCACGCGATCCCGCCCCATTCCGTGAACTGGCTGAGGGTCTCCACGTCGGCCGTCACGCGGGCCACGAAAACCCCTCGCTTCTCTTCGGACTGCTCGGCGATGGAGAGTCCGTGGATATGTGCGAACGTCTTCACGCGCAGGCGCATGAGCGCTTCCTCGGATGCGCGAACCAGCCGCCGTGCCGCCGCGCGACCGGCCACATAGGTCAAGACCACCAGGAACAGCGCGATGCCGCAGATCCGATAGACGAAGCCCGCGTTGAACACGCCGCCCTTCGTGAAGCCGTGATCGAAGATCTGCTGGATCAGCACGGGCGTCACCAGGGTGGCGACCGTGACCCCGAGGGAGACCACCACGGTGAACCCGAGGCCGGTCCGAAGCTCGGGTGACTCGCGCAGGCCGAGCTTCAGCACGTCCCACGCACTGCGCAGGTGCTCGGGGACGGCGAGTTCGGCATCGGCGTCACGCCGCGCGGTGGTGGTGGGCGCGGTGCTCACGCGCGCTGACCCTTCTGGTACGCCCGGATCATGGCGGTGTATCCGGGCACGGTGGCGAGCAGTTCGTCGTGGCTGCCGCTCGCGAGCACCTTGCCGTCCTCGACGTAGACAACGCGGTCGGCCAGACGGATCGTGGAGAGCCGGTACGCGACCACCACCAAGGTGGTTGCGAGCGCGCTGCGGAGCGCGCCGAGGATCTGGGCTTCGATGGTCGGGTCGACGGCGCTGGTGGCGTCGTCGAGGATCATGATCCGGGGATGGCGAACCAACGCCCGCGCCAGCGCGATGCGCTGGCGCTGCCCACCGCTCAGGGTGTGGCCGCGTTCGCCGACGACGGTGTCGAACCCGTGCGGGAGCGACCGGATGAATCGATCCGCCTGCGCCATGACCGCAGCACGTTCGACCTCCTCATCGCTGACGCCGGTGTCCAGGGCGATGTTGTCGCGGATACTCTCCGCGAACAGGAAGCTCTCCTGGAAGACCATCGCGGTCGCGTCGCGGAGTGCCTGCGGATCGGCCCGACGGAGATCGACCCCGCCCACCCGGACGTCGCCCTGCTCCGGGTCGTCCAACCGGACCATCAGCTGCGTGAGGGTCGACTTGCCCACGCCCGTCGGGCCCACCACGGCCACGGCTTCGTCCGGCGCGATGCTGAGCGACACCCCGTTGAGCACGGGCTGTTCCTCACCGAACGAATAGACGACGTCGCGGAGTTCGATCCCCAGTGGTCCCTCGGGCAGCGGCAACGGGTCCACCGGCGGTTCGACCTTGATCTGCGCCTCGAAAACCTGTTCCAGCCGTGCATATCCGACCACCGCGCGAGGAAGCTCCGAGAGGATCCACCCGACGAACCGCATCGGCCACGCCAGCAGACCGAACAGGGTGACGAACGCCACCAGGTCGCCCACGCTGACCGCGCCGGTGGAAACCCTCCACGAGCCCACGCCCAGGAGGAACACCGTGCCTAGGGTCGGCAGCGACTCGAGCGCCGGTTCGAATCCCGCCCGGATGAATCCGGCCTCGACGCGTTCCTTGCGAAGCTCTCCGGCTTTGACGGCGAGGCGCTGTGTCTCGGCGTCCTCCCGTCCCAGCGTCTTCACGATGAGGGCACCGTCGATGGATTCGTGGGCGACCGCGCTCACCTCGCCGATCTTCTCCTGCGCCCGGCGCGCCGGTCCCTCCATCCGCTTGGCGAAGTTGCGGTTGAGCAACGCCAGCGTCGGGAAGAGGAAGAACCCGATGAGCGCCAGGAACGGGTCGGTGACCAGCAACGCGATCATCGCGAACAGCGTGAGGAACAACACCCCCACGGCGAACGGAACGGGGTGCAAGACGTCGACGGCAGCTTCCACGTCGGCCTCCATGTGCGCGAGGAGTTCGCCCGTCGGTTGTTCGCGGTGGTAGGCGAGGCTCAACTCCCGGTACCGGTCAGAGACGCGTGTGCGCAGCGTGGCCATGACGGCGCTTCCGCTCATCCCGCTGTAGTAGCGCCGGACCATGATCCCGAGCGCCCGCAACGATCCGGCGACCATGATGGCGAGCACTCCCAGCCAGATCCGGCCCCACGTGACCCCTCGAGGCTGGAAGGCCGGCCGCAGGATCTCGTCCGTCACCCGTCCCAGCACGGCGGTGAGTCCGATCGACGCCACCGCGAAGAGGAACGCGCCGCCGACCGAGATCATGAAGGGCTTCGGGTGCGCGCGAACATAGGATGCGATGAGACGCACCCCTCGAGAGAACAGCCCGCCTTCGGGCTGGACGGCCTGGGTTCGCAAGGTCTGCATGGAGACTCCCTCTTGGTCAAGGCATCCTACGAGCGCAGCCCACAACCGGTTGCCCCGACGGCGTCCCCACTGGGAGGATGCGCTCATGACCGACCACCGACCATGGTTCACGACCTGGCGCGAGGGCGTACCGAAGACGCTCGAGCCCTACCCCGATGTCTCGCTCTTCTCGCTCTTGGCCGACGCCGCCGCAGCGTTCCCGGAAAGCCCTGCGCTCGCGTTCTTCGGTAAGCACATCAGCTACCGAGCCCTCCTCGCCGAGGTCGAGCGTTTCTCCGCCGTGCTCGCCGGACTCGGCGTGAAGAAAGGCGACCGGGTCGGCCTCCTTCTCCCCAACTGCCCCCAATACGTCATCGCCTACTACGCCGCCGTCCGGCTCGGTGCCGTGGCGGTCGGCAACAACCCGCTGTACACGGCCCGGGAACTCACCCACCAGGTGAAGGACAGCGCCCCGCACGTGATGGTGATCTTGGATCAGCTCTATCCGCAATGGGCCGCCGTCGCGACCGAGTCCAAGGTGCCGCGGGTCGTGGTCACGAAACTCACCGACTACATGAAGTTCCCTCTCAATGTGCTCGCACCCATCAAGTTCAAGAAGGACGCGAAACACGAAGGCAAACCATGGCCACCGATCCCCGCAGGGACGCCCGTTCAGCGGTGGAAGGCGTTGATGAAGGCGGCGGGCACCGCCCCACCGGTCTCGGTTGTGGATGCGCACCGCGATCCCGCGGTGTTCGTCTATACGGGTGGCACCACCGGGGTCAGTAAAGGCGCGATGCTCAGCCACCACAACATCGTGTCTAACGTGCTGCAGGTCGCGCCCTGCATCACCGGCTTCGAACGCGGGAACGACGGGGTCATGTGCATCCTTCCGTTCTTCCATTCGTTCGGGATGGTGGCGATGAACTTCGGGATCAGTCAGGCCGGGAAACTCGTCATGATCCCGCGGTTCGAACTTGGGATGGCGCTGAAAGCCATGTCGAAGGAGCGACCCTCGTTCTTCCCGGGCGTCCCGCGGTTGTTCGTCGCGCTGAACGAAGCACCGGACATTGCGAAGTACGACTTGAAGTCGGTGAAAGCGTCCATCTCGGGTGCCGCTCCGTTGCCCGCCGCCGTCTCCCACAAGTTCAACGAGGTCACCGGAGGGGCCAAGCTGGTTGAGGGCTACGGTCTCACGGAGTGTTCGCCGGTCACCCACGTGAACCCGTTCACGGCGCCCCATCACGGCACGATCGGCATCCCGCTCCCCGACACCGATTGCAAGATCGTGCATCTGGACGATCCCGACCGGGAGGTGCCGATCGGCGAACGCGGCGAACTCTGCATCAAGGGTCCGCAGGTCATGCTCGGCTATTGGGGGAAGCCCGAAGCCACGGCGGAGATGATCCGTAACGGCTGGCTGCACACCGGCGACATCGCGGTGATGGACGCCGAAGGGTTCTTCCAAATCGTCGACCGGATGAAGGACATGATTTTGGTCTCCGGGTTCAACGTGTACCCGACCGAGGTCGAAGAGGTCCTGAACGGCCACCCGAAGGTGCAGAAGGTCTGCGTCGTGGGCCTCCCCGACGACACCACGGGGGAACGCGTGAAGGCCTACATCGTGACGGTGCCGGGAGAGCAACTCACGGCGGAGGAGCTGAACGCGTGGAGCCGAGATCCCGAGCAAGGGCTGGCCGGCTACCGCGTGCCGAAGGAATGGGAGTTCCGCGACTCTCTGCCCGAGACGTTGATCGGAAAGGTGCTCCGCCGCGTCCTGCAGGAGGAGGAGCGGCAGAAGACCGCGGCATCCACGCCGTCATGAGCCGGCCGTTCTTGGACCTCGATGACGGCGTCGAACTCCGTTCGTGGTCCCTCGACGATGCGCCGGAGATCTACGCCGTCGTGAACGCCAACCGCGAGCATCTCCGCGCGTGGCTCCATTGGGTGGACCCAACTACGGGACCGGTGCAGATCGCGGAGTTCATCGAGATGTCACGCCGCCGCGACGACGCGCGAGAGGGGAATGGCATCTACCTGGATGGCGTGCTGGTCGGTTCCGCTGGTTTGTCGTGGACCACCGCGGACATGCAAGGCGAGATCGGGTATTGGCTGAGGGCCGACGCGCAGGGAAAGGGGTTGGTCACGAAGGCGGCCCGCGCCCTGACGACCTATGGCTTCCAGGAGGTTGGTCTTCACCGGATGACCATCAAGGCGGCTGTTCACAACGACCGGAGCCGCGCGGTCGCCGAGCGGCTGGGATACGTGAACGAGGGCGTCCTGCGCGAAGGAGGGATCACCGGTCTGGGTCGCGTCGATCTGGTGATGTACGGACTCATCGTCCACGAGTGGACCCCTTGAACCCTCGCCCGCTCGCCCCCCCACATACCTGTTCGCGGGTAGAAGAACGTACCTGTGAAAGCGTAGCTAGCGGCACGTAGTTCTCAAGAACTAGACACCATTTGCCGATGAGTAAGGCGACCGCTCCCCCCGGAGCGCTCTCTTCGGAGGCGAATGATGGCATTGCTCAAGCGTGTGTTCCTGACCGCTGTAACAACGGCAGCACTCCTGGTCCCCGGCATCGCCCAGGCTGCGAACTGGTCCCAGTTCCACGGGACCGCCGACCGGATCGGTGTCGCGGTAGGTGAAAGTCTCCTTGATCGTACGAACGTCGCCGGTCTGCACATCACGTGGAAGACGCGGACCGGTGCGTCGATCGAGGGTGTCAACTCGAGTCCCGCGGTGGTCCAAGGTGTCGTGTACATCGGCTCGGACGACAAGCGCATGTGGGCGCTCGACGAAACCACCGGTGCGCCGCTGTGGCGGTTCAAGACGGGTGGACAGATCCGTAGCTCGCCGGCCGTGGACGCAGGGATGGTCTTCTTCGGATCCGGCGATGGCAAGGTGTATGCCCTCGACGCCACCACCGGCCAGAAGGTGTGGTCCTACAACACCGGCGGCAGCATCAGTGCCTCGCCGCTCGTGGTGAACGGGACGCTTTACATCGGGTCACGCAGCGGAGCGTTCGTCGCGTTGAACGAACTCACCGGCGTGAAGGTCTGGCAGCAGAACCCGTGGGCCGTCTGGCAGTCCGCGTCTTACGAGAACGGCATCGTCTACGTGGGCTCGGATAAGTCGAGCGTGCTGGCTTACGACGCCCTGACCGGCGTTCTCAAGTGGGAGCGGCCGCTCGGAACGCGGATCCGCTGTGCCCCTGCCATCGCCGACGGTCTCCTCTACGTCGGTACCGACAAGGGAACCGTGGTGGCGCTCAACGCCATCTCCGGCAAGATCGTGTGGAGTACCGCAGCGGTGGACGCCAGTGCGAACGCTGTCGTGAGAAGCGCTCCCGCCGTGGACAACGGTCTGGTCTTCGTGACCACCGGAGAAACCACGCCGATGGATGGACACACGGTGGCATTCGATGCGCTGACCGGGGCCAAGCTCTGGACGGCGCACATGGCCGACTATTCGACGTCGTCGCCGGCCGCAGTGAACGGCATGGTCTTCGTGGGCTCCTACGATCACCGTCTCTACGCGTTCGACGAACGCGACGGGTCGCTCCTGTGGACACCGACATGGGCGGATTCCCTGCCACGCGGATTGAACTCCAGCCCCGCGGTTGCGAACGGTCACATCTACATCGGGTGCCGTGACGGCAGGGTCTACGCCTTCGGTATCTAGCCGGTCACCGTTGCCGAACCGCCGCGTATCGGCGGCGGTGGAGCACGGCGGCGACGGCACCCGCAGGTAGTGGGAGCCAATACGACACCAGGCGGTACGCCAACACGGCGATGGACGCCACGGCAGCCGCCACGCCGGCCAACGCGAGGAGGCCGACCAGCCCCGCCTCGACGAACCCAAGTCCGCCGGGCGTGATCGGGATCATCCCGAGCACCATGGAGCCGGCGTACGCGAGCAACACGAGCGTCGGGCGGGGGTGCGCGCCGACCGCCGTCAGCACGGCAAGTAACGCCAGGTAGTCGAACAACCAGTTCCCGAGTGATGCCAGGAAGGCGACCCACCACCGCTTGCCCAGGACGTCGACGACCGCATCGCGCTCCCTGATCAGCCGGTCCGGAAGGTCGCTCACCACGGGTGGATGATCACGGTCGTGTCCGGGCCGAACGTGATGCGTGATCCAGCCCACGGCTCGCCCCACCGCTCGCAACGACCCATCCGATCTGACCAGCACCACCCCGGCGGCGAACGCGACTATGAACACGCCGAGACCCAACCACGCGGCCTGTGCCAACCCGTTGGGAACCGGGCGCCCCGCCACGAGGGCCGGCAGCGACAGCACCGGGAGCAGCAGCAAGGTGCCGGTCGAGATCAGTCCGGCAGCCGTGAGGCCGGCCGCCACCTGAGCGGGATCCACCCCGGACTGCACCAACATCCGGTACTGCACCGCTCCGCCGGCCGCACCCCCTCCGGGCACCACTCGGCTAACGGCGTTCCCGGTGAGATGCGCGGTGCCGACGCCGAACCAGCTCTTGGTCCGAAGGGCCAGGCGCTGCAAGGCCCACGCACTCAGGAAGCTCGCTGCCTCCAGCGCCAGCACGACCGGGAACCACGCGGGGTTGATCTTCAGCAGCTTCGGGAACGCGGAGAAGACGGCAAGCAAGCTCGGGGCCAAAATGTAGAGCGTCACCAGCGTGACCAGGAAGAAGACCAGACGGACGATCACCGCCCTGCGCAGGTTGCGCGGGAGCTGCGGCACGGCGGTTGGGTCGGTGGCGAGCGGTTCGCCCGGGGTCATCGCCCAAGCGTAGCGGGAGCGCGACGATTCAGTGGGTACGTGCGACGTTCAGCGAGCCGATCCAGGCGAGTTCGTGCGCCAGCGCTGCAACGTCTCCGACCACCAGCGTCGCGGGCGGTCCGATGACCGCTGCCGCCGCCAGGGCTGGAAGGTCGGTAAGGGTTCCGACCACGCTTCGCTGTTCGGGTGTGGCTGCCCATTGCACGATCGCAGCCGGCTGGTCCGCGGGGCGTCCGGCGGCGATGAGCGTCGCGCATGTCTCGGCGAGCTTGCCGACGGCCATGAGGACCACGAGCGTGTCGGTCGCCGTTGCCACCGACGCGAGATCCACGGTGTCGGCGCCGTGCGCGCCACCGGCGGTCGAGCCTGTCACCACGGCGAACGAGCGAGCCATGCCCCGGTGGGTAACCGGGATCCCGGCGTAGGCGGCTGCGGCGATCGCCGAAGAGACCCCTGGAACCACCACGAACGGGACACCGGCGCGTACACACGCCAAGGCTTCCTCCCCTCCCCGTCCGAACACGAAGGGATCGCCCCCCTTCAACCGAACGACGGCCTTCCCTTCAAGCGCCAGGGACACGAGCAGTGTGTTGATGTCCTCCTGCCTCATGGCGGCCCCGCCCGGTTCCTTTCCGACGTAGATGCGCTCGGCCACCGACGGCGCCAAGGCAAGCAGTTCGGGCGCCGCCAGGCGGTCATAGACCACGACGTCCGCTTCGCCCAGGAGCCGCGCGCCTTTCAGGGTGATGAGCTCCGGGTCGCCCGGACCCGCCCCCACCAGCGCGACAACGCCGGCCCTCATACCGTCACGTCCTGCAAGAGCCGCTCCCGCAATCGCCGCCGGAGTTCCTCTGCTCCACCCGAACGAACGAGCGCGGTGGCTTCGTCGAGGTCCAGGGCGGCCGACCACCGCTGTGCTCGGATGCCGAAGTCGGGGAGTAAGGGCATCGTTTCCTCTCGGACCTCGCGCAGGATGACCAGCACGCCCGCCCACTCCTCCCCGAATTCGTTCTGGAGGTGTTCGCGCAGCTTCTTGGTGAGGGCCGGCGACGCACCGCCCGAGGAGATCGCCAGCACCAGTTCGCCTCTCCGCACGATCGAAGGCATCGCCCAGTCGCAGTTCGCGATGTCGTCGACGACGTTGATGAGGACGCCGCGCGACCGAGCCTCACGAGCCAGGCGGTCCCGTTCATCCTGCGACGGGGCCCAGCCGATGGACAGGGTGGCGTGATCGAGATCCGCAGGTTCCCACTCGCGTCGGAGCACGCGTACGGCGTACTTCCCCTCGAGGTCGGCCAGTGCCCCCTCGGGCGCGGTGGCGATGACCACGACCTCGGTGGCTCCCCCCGCGAGCAGGGCGTCTACCTTCCCCTCGCGTACCGGCAGCGTTCCGATGACCACACATCGGTGTCCCGCAAGGTCCAGCGAGATCGGGAACGCGAACGGCATCAGCGGATCTCCCCCGTGGAAGCCTTTTCCGCCTTCTCACTCTCGGACTTCGACCCGAGCAGCTGAACGCTGCAGTGGATCCCACACTCTTTGTTCGTGTTCTCCTCCCACCACCAACGGCCTGCGCGCTCCGATTCGCCGGGGTCGACCGGCCGCGTGCACGGCGCGCACCCGATCGAGGCGTACCCGTGATCGAACAGCTCGTGGTAGGGGACCTCGTTCTTGCGGACGTAGTCCCAGACCTCGTCGGCCGTCCAGTCGGCGAGGGGGTTCAGCTTCACGATGCCGCCGTGATCCGTATCAAGCTCGACCTTGGCGACGTTCTTGCGGCTGATCCACTGTTCGCGCCGGAGGCCGGCGACCCATGCGTCCAGGGTGGCGAGCTTGCGCTTCAGCGGTTCGACCTTGCGGATCTCGCAGCACGCCACCCGCAGGTCGACGCTTCGGTACATGAGGTTGGGTCCTTCGGTTGACACCAGCTTCGACACCGCCGCTGTGTCCGGGTACTCGAACTCCACCGCGATGCCGTACTTCTCGCGGATCTCCTCGAACAGTGCGTAGGTCTCAACGGGCAAGCGTCCGGTGTCCAGCGTGAACACCCGGACGTCGGGGTTGATACGCCACGCCATGTCGATGATGGCCATGCCGTCAACCCCGCCCGCGGCGCTGATGGCCATCCGCGGATGGAACCGGTCCAGCGCCCATTCCAGAAGTGCTTCCGCGTGCGTGTGCTCGAACCGCTCGGCGGCTTCGTGCACCCAGATCGTCTCCTCGTCGATGACGGGGAGGGTTGGCTCGTGGATGGGTTCGCGTTCGGCCATCACTGATCACCTCCGATGCGTAGTAGCTGGAGTTCGAACGTCCGGGCGCAGGACTCGCACGTCCAGCCCGCGTCGTCCGCCGGCCGGATGTCCTGTTCGCCGCAGAAGGGGCAGTAGAACGGGACGGCTCTGGGTGTGCTCATCAGCGCACCTCCGGGGCAGCGAATCGCGCGAGCTGATCGGCATCCAACGCCGCAACGAACGAACGGAACGTGTCGCCGTCGGTTCTGTCACGCCGATATCGCGTCACCAGGGTCGCCAAGTAGTCGGCTGAATCCTCCGCGAAGACCTTCACGCCCTTCACCTTGCGGCCGAACGTGGCGTCTCCCCCCATGCCACCACCGAGGTGGATCAGGAAGGCGTCCGACTTCGTTCCGTCGGGGCGCGCCTGCAGCGCAGCCATCAACCCGATGTCCGCCACCTGGAAGCGGGCGCAGCTGTTGGGACACCCGTTCACGTGGATCCGGATCTCTTCGTCGAAGTCGGGGAAGCGCGCTTCGAGTTCGGTGTAGAGCCATTGCGCGCGGCCCTTGGTCTCACCGATCGCGAGCTTGCAGAACTCGATGCCCGTGCACGCCATCATGCCCTTACGGAACGCATGGGGCCGCGCGCGGAGATCGAGGTCGTCAAGTTCCTTGACCAGTTCATCCGTTCGAACTGGGTCGACATCGACGATCACGATCTTCTGCTGTGCCGTCAGTCTGACATCGCCGGTGCCGAAGGCATCTGAGAGATCGGCCACCAAGCGCAGTTGATGTCCGCTGATGCGGCCGGCACGCGGGGCGAACCCAACGTAATTCCGTCCGTTCACCTGCGGGAACACTCCCACGTGATCGCGGCGATCCATAGGTGCGGCCACCGGTGCCGGCCCGTCGGCGAGCGGCCCCTTCTCCAGGAACTCCGCCTCGAGCTTCTCCCGGAACCACTCCGCACCCATGTCGGCCATCAGGAACTTCAGCCGGGCCCTATTCCGGCTGCGCCGGTAGCCGTACTCGCGGAACAGCGCCGTCACGCCTGCCCACACCTCCGGCACCCGTTCGGGCGGGACGAACGTCCCCAACCGTTGGGCGAACATCGGGTTCGTGGACAGGCCGCCGCCGACCCAGAGGTCGTAGCCGGGGTCGCCATCGGGTCCGATGACGCCGACGAACGACACGTCGTTGATCTCCGGGTTGGTACAGCCGGCCGCGCAGCCGCTGATCGACGTCTTGTACTTCCGGGGAAGATTGCTGAAGGCGGGGTCGCCGATGAACCGCCGGGCCACCGCCCGGATGTCGGAGGTGGCGTCGAGCACCTCGTCCGAGGTGACGCCGGCGAGCGGGCAGCCGAGGAACACACGCGGTGTATCGCCACACGCTTCTTGGGTGCTGAGCCCCACGCCCTCGATGAGTTCCCAGATGGCGGGCATGTCCTCGATGCGGATCCAGTGGAGCTGGACGTTCTGCCGGTCGGTGATATCTGCCACGTCCCGCCCGTACCGCTCGCTGACCAGCGCGACGGCGCGAAGCTGTTCGCTGGTGAGTCGGCCACCGTCGATACGGATCCGGAGCATGAAGAACTCGTCTTCGAGCTCTTCGAGGTCGGCGCTGCCGGTGCGCTCGGCCGGAACACCCTGCTTGCGCTGGGTGTAGAGGCCCCACCAGCGCATGCGGCTGCGGAGGTCTGCCTTCGTGATGGAGCGGAATCCGCCGGGGGCGAAGATGCGTTCGATCCGCTCGCGAACGTTCAGGCCGTCGTCTTCCTTCTTCACCTGTTCGGCGGTGTTGAGGGGCTCGTAGTAGCCGAGCGCCCATTGACCCTCGCCGCGTTTGCGGGGGGTGCGGGGTGCTGGTGTCGGTGTGGTCGCGTCGGTCACGGGAGACTCCTGAGGCTCTGCTGGGACGGGAACGGCGCCCAACGGCGGCCGTTGGGGGAGGGTGAGGCGGTGGTTACGGCCGCATCTGGGCGCGCAGGGCGCCGGTCACCACAAGACAGCAGAGGCGCGAGGGGATCATCGCGCCAACCAGGCCGGCCGTTCGCGTGCGGATCATCAGCAGGAATCCTACCTAGCAGGTCGGTATTGCAGGTGCAAAAGGTACCAGGGTTCTGCAGTTCGATTCAACGGACGCTCTCCCGGACAGGGGTAGCGTCGGTTTGCCGGGCTGCTAGCGTCTTTGGCCATGAGCGAGCACACCCCCGCAGCGCCGATGTCCGACCGAACCCGTATCCGCCGTATCCCGGAGCTGGGTTCCTACGATCGCAGCACCATCGACGCCATCCTCGACGCCGGCATCTTCGCCCACCTGGGGTTCGTGCAGGATGGACAGCCGTTCGTCATCCCGACGCTCCACGCCCGCATCGATGACCTGCTCTACGTCCATGGGAGTGCGGCCAGCCGGACCTTGAAGACCGTTGCGGAGGGTGTGCGGGTCTGCGTCACCATCACGCTTCTCGACGGGATCGTTCTGGCGCGTTCGATCTTCGAACATTCGATCGACTACCGCTCAGTCGTGGTGCTCGGAACCGCGACGCCGGTGGATGATCCCGAGGAGAAGCTCGCCTCACTGCATGCCTTCAGCGAACAGGTCCTCCCCGGCCGATGGGCCGACTCGCGGGAGCCCACCGAGAAGGAACTCAAAGCCACGACGATCCTGCGGCTGCCGTTAACCGAGGCCAGCGCAAAGATCAGTTCGGGTCCACCCGAGGATGCGGAGGCTGACGGCCACCTGGACGTCTGGGCGGGCAACTTGCCGTTCGTGGTGAAGGCGCTCGAGCCGATCCCCGACCCCGCCCTGCGGCCGGGGATCCCGGTGCCCGAGTATCTGACGTCCTACGTACGCGACGGGATGACCACCCCGCCCGACTACCCCTGAGACGCCAGGAACTGCGCTTCCTCCGTCGACCCCTTGAGGGCCAGGGTGGATGAGTCACCGCCGGTGATGGTCTCGGAGACCTGGTCGAAGTAGCCCGTGCCCACCTCGGCCTGGTGCCGGGTTGCCGAGTAGCCCTCCGCCTCCATCGCGAACTCCCGTTCCTGGAGTTCGACGTAGGCGGTCATGCCGTCGGTCGCATACCCACGCGCGAGTTCGAACATCGATTCGTTGAGCGCGTGGAATCCGGCGAGCGTGATGAATTGGAACCGGTATCCCATCGTGGCGAGCGACTTCTGGAACTGCGCGATGGTGGCGTCGTCCAGGTGGGCCTTCCAGTTGAACGAGGGCGAGCAGTTGTAGGCAAGAAGCTTCTCCGGGAACTCCGCGTGGATCGCGTCGGCGAACTCGCGAGCTTGCTCCAGGTCCGGCGTGGACGTCTCGCACCACAGCATGTCGGCATACGGCGCGTAGGCGAGTCCACGTGCGATCGCGGCCTCGTTACCATTGCGGACCCGGTAGAACCCCTCGCCGGTTCGTTCACCCTGCGTGAACGCGCGGTCGCGGTCATCGATGTCACTGGTGAGCAACGTGGCAGCCAGGGCATCGGTGCGGGCAACCACCAAGGTGGGGACGTCCAGGACGTCGGCCGCAAGGCGCGCTGCGGTCAAGGTCTTCACGAAGGCGTTCGAGGGGATGAGGACCTTCCCACCCAGGTGACCGCACTTCTTCTCGGCCGCGAGCTGGTCTTCGAAGTGCACGCCTGCCGCGCCCGCTTCGATCATCGACTTCATGAGTTCGAACGCGTTCAGGGAGCCGCCGAAGCCGGCCTCTGCGTCGGCGACGATGGGAGCCATCCAGTTGCGCTCCGTGCCTTCTCCCGAACTCCACGAGATCTGATCCGTCCGCTGGAGCGCGTTGTTGATCCGCTTGACCACGGCCGGAACCGAGTTGGCGGGGTAGAGGGACTGGTCCGGGTAGGTGTGACCGGCCAGGTTGGCGTCGGCCGCGACCTGCCAGCCGGACAGGTAGATCGCCTTGAGTCCCGCCTTGACCATCTCGACGGCCTGACCGCCGGTGAGGGCACCGAGCGCGGCGACGTACTCCTCGGAGTGGATGAGGTCCCAGAGACGCTCGGCGCCATTGCGCGCGATGGTCTGTTCCACCACGAATGAGCCGCGGAGGCGGATGACTTCCTGGGCGGTGTAGGTGCGGACGATGCCGCTCCATCGCGGGTCGGTGTCCCAAGTGCGCTGGAGTGCTTCGGCGTCTCGGGCGATCTGTTCGTCGGTGCTCATCGGGCCCCCTGGGGTCTGCGAGGAATGAAAAACCCCCCGCGCGAGCGAAGGGTCAGGGGGCGCATCCCGGCCCGCGAGGGGCCTCGGGATCCGCCCTATCTACCGGATACCGTGCGCGAACGCAGGTCGGCCGTGTGATTGAACGCACGTTCAAACATGTCCGTAAGGATGTCAGATGACGCACCCCGAAGTCAAGACGAGGCCGGGAAGCACCGCCCTTCGGCCTATGACTTCATGTTCATTCGATGTAACGGGCAAGCGCCATGCGGCGAACCCCGTTCTTCATGGCTTGACCGACGACCAGGATCTTGCCGTTCGATTCGCGGATGACGAGACCTCGAGCGCCGTCGTCGCTGCCGGCGAAGTCCGTGATGACCTTCCCACTGGTCCCGAAGCTCATGTTCACGGAGCCGTCGGTGTTGTAGCGGACCACGCCGAAGTCCGATCCTGTGAACGTGCGATGGACCCGGCCGGCCACGACGATCTTACCGTTGGCTTGCATCGCGATGCCGTAGGCAACATCGAACGACTTGCCGAACGTGGTGATGACCTTCCCGCTGTGCCCCCAGGTCTGGTCGAGGCCACCCTGGGGCAGATACCGAACCACGCCCCAGTCATCTCGGTGACTGTTTCCGACGCGGCCGGCCACGAGGATCTTCCCGTCGGGCTGCTGGAGCATCGCGTAGCCGATATCCGTGCCGTTGGTCACGTTCGTTGTGTTGAATCCGTTCTTGCTGAACTGATCGTTGAGCCGGCCTGTGTTCGTGACATCGGCCACCGAGAACGCCGGTGTGTGGTTGACCTCGGCGTAGCCGCCCAGGACATAGTTCCCCTCGTCCCAGGAGATGGCTTCGAACTGTTCGTCGGAGCGGCTGAGATCGAACGACACACGGCCGTCTCCACCGAAGGAATGGTCGAGTCCCCCGCCCAAGCCGTACCGAACGATCGCCGACCGCGAGTCCACCCCTGCGGAGGTGAAGCCTGCGACGACGATCTTGTCGTCGGGGGTCACGATGACGGCGTTCGCCGCTTGGTGGTCCTTCCCGTAGGACGTAAGCGTGAAGCCGTGCTGACCACCGAAGTTGGTATCGACCCTTCCGTTCGCATTGAATCGCGCGATGGCGATCCTGCTCTTCCCGCCTGAGTCGCTCTCGCCCGCAAGGACGATCTTCCCGTCGACCTGGAAGGCGAGTGCCCGTGCATAGTCGGCGCCGCCGAGGTCCAGGATCGTTCGTCCCAGATCTCCGAACGTCGTGTCGAGCGTGCCGTTCTGCAGGAAACGGGCGACAACGAAGTCGGGCCGGCCGTTCAGCGTGTAGCCGGCGGTCACGGCTCGTCCTCGCGGATCGATGAGGACCGCGGTGCCCACACCTCCGTTGGACAGCGCGGTGGCCTTGCCGCCTTGGCCGAACGTCGGGTCGAGTTGTCCCGGCATGAGGAGCCCGGGAGCGCGTGCGTAGGCAGGGATCGCGAACGCCACAAGCACGGCGAGAGCGATAGATACGGTCGTTCGGCGGAACAGGCGCATCGGATCCTCCTCGGTCGTAGGCGCGAGCCTAGGAGGGCGTGACCCCCGACGCAACCCGGCGCACGGCCAGGTTCTAGGGAACGATCTTCGAGATGGGGAGTTCCAGGATGTCGCTTGCCCCCGCGGCAAGGAGCTGGGGGATCAGACGATTCACCGTTCGTTTCTCGGCGACGGTTTCTACCGCGTAACCCCCGTCAGCCAACGGGGAGACCGTCGGAGCCTTCATGGAAGGAACCACCTTGAGCACCGACTCCAGCCGGTCCTCACCCACGTTCAGCTTGATCAGGACGCGGCCCTCGGCCCGAAGCGCACCGAGCAAGAGCGTCGTGATGTCGTCCATGGCCGCGCGGCGCTCGGGGTCTGCGGCTGCTTCGCGGTTCGCGATGAGCACAGGGTCAGATGTCATCAGCGTTTCGATGATCTTCATGCCGTGGGCGCGGAGCGTGCTTCCTGTTTCGGTCACATCAACGATGGCATCGACGATCTCCGGCACCTTCGCCTCCGTGGCGCCGTAACTCCACGCGACCGTGACCGGGATGTTCAGGTCTGCGAAATGACGTTCCGCGAGCTTCACGAACTCGGTAGAGATGCGGGAACCCGGGGGCATCTCCTTCGAGCTGTTCGCGGGGTGTTCGTTGGGGACCGCCAGGACGATCTTCGTGCCGTGACCGGTGCCGGTCTTCGCGTACTTGAGGGTGGTGAGCACCTCGACGTCGGCCTGCGTTTCGGCGATCCAATCCTCGCCCGTGATCCCCAGGTCGAACAGCCCCTGGCCCACGTACACGGGGATCTCCTGCGGCCGGAGAACGCTGACGCGTTCGATGCGATCGTCATCGATGGTGCCGTGGTATTCCCTGGTGGATCCCCGACGCACGTGCAGGTCCGCGGCCTCGAAGAGCCGGAGCGTCTGGTCCTCGAGGGACCCCTTCGGGATGACGAGCTTCAACATGGGCGATCCCCTTTCATGCGGTACCGCCCGAGAGTCGGCGGAAGAAACAGGTGCGTTCACCGGTGTGACACGCGGCGCCTTCTTGATGCACGGTGGCGAGGATCACGTCGGCGTCGCAGTCGGCGCGGAGCTGGGTCCAGTGCTGCGCGTGGCCGCTGGTGTCACCCTTGCGCCAGAGCTCGCTCCGGCTGCGGCTCCAGTAGACCATGCGGCCTTCGTCGAGCGTGCGTTGCAACGCCTCACGATTCGCCCACGCCATCATCAGGACCTCCGCCGTATCGGCGTCCTGCGCGATGACGGGGATCAGCCCATCGGCGTTGAATACCAGGACGTCCAGGTCCACCGGCGAACGCTCGACGGTCATGTCCGTACCTCCACGCCCTGGGCCGCGAGGTACTCCTTGATCTGACGGATCGAGAGTTCGCCGAAGTGCAGTCTGCTTGCGGCCAACACCGCGTCCGCGCGGCCCTCGCTGAGCCCGGCGGCGAAGTGCGGCAGCGTGCCCGCGCCTCCGCTCGCGATGACGGGAACCGTGGTTGCCCAGGTGACGGCCTGCAGGAGTTCCAGGTCGTAACCGTCGCCGGTTCCGTCCCTGTCCATCGACGTGAGCAAGATCTCGCCGGCGCCACGGATCGTGGTGGCCTCCACCGCCCATGCGACGGCGTCGCGGCCGGTGGCGGTTCGTCCGGCGTCGATCACGACCTCCCAACCCTGTTCGTTGCGGCGGGCGTCGATCGCGACCACCATGCATTGCGTCCCGAACCGGTCGGCGCAGCGTTGGAGGAGAGCCGGGTCGCGCACGGCGCCGCTATTGAGCCCAACCTTGTCCGCTCCCGCCCGCAAGAGATCGTTCACATCGGCCT
The DNA here is from genome assembly GCA_034667405.1 of Actinomycetota bacterium. GTDB lineage: Bacteria > Actinomycetota > UBA4738 > UBA4738 > HRBIN12 > JANXVR01. The sequence goes on from JAXDJX010000002.1 coordinate 93,595, forward strand.
CCGAGCCGACGCCACCCCCCACGGTGAGAGGGATGAAGACCTGTTCGGCCACCTGTGACACCGCGTCCAACGTGGCCTTGCGGCCTTGGACCGTCGCGGTGATATCCAGGAAGACCAGTTCGTCCGCGCCTTCACGGTCGTAGAAGGCGGCGAGTTCCACCGGATCCCCGGCGTCCTGGAGATCCTGGAATTGCGTGCCCTTCACCACGCGGCCCTCGGCAACGTCGAGACAAGGGATCACCCGTTTCGCCACCGGCATGGTCAGCCTCGGATGACCTGCGAGAGCTTCAACGTGTGCTCGTAGAGGGCTTTTCCGGTGACGGCGGCTTCACAGCCCAGATCGCGGAGGGACCACACATCGTCCGCGTGGCGGACACCACCGCTCGCGATCACGGGGCGGTTCGTCAGCTTCAGCACGTGCGTGTAGAGGCGGATGTCGGGCCCCTCAAGCGTGCCGTCGCGGGCGATCGATGTGACCAGGTATCGCGGCGCGCCAGCGTCATCCAGCAGCGGGATCGCTTCCTCGAGCGTGGGCCCCTCTTCCTTCCAGCCCTTCACCATGACCTTGCCGCCGCGGATGTCGAGGCCGACCACGATGTGTTCGGCGAACTCCTCGACGGCACGCGCGACGAACTCGGCGTCCGCAGCCGCCGCGGTCCCCAGGATGGCTCGTGCTGCGCCGTTCTTCAGCACCTCTCCGATGGCCTCGATCGAACGGATGCCCCCGCCGACCTGGACGGGCAGCACCACGGAGCGGCAGATGGCCTGGATCGCGTCACGGTTGTCGCCTTCCCCGAGCGCGGCATCCAGATCGATCACGTGGAGCCGTCGCGCCCCTTCTTCCTGGAACTTGACCGCGACCGCAACCGGATCTTCCGAATAGCTCGTCTCGTCGTCGGGGTTGCCGCGCAACAGTCGTACGGCGCGGCCCCCGCGAAGGTCGATCGCCGGGATGACGATCATGCCGCCACCGCGCGAACGAAGTTGCGGTAGAGCTGCAACCCGGCCTCGCCCGACTTCTCGGGGTGGAACTGGGTCGCGAACACGTTGTCGCGCGCGACCACGGCGGAGAACGGCCGGCCGTGTTCCGTCGCGCCGATCGTGGCCTCGCCGACATCCGGCGCGAACGAATGCACGAAGTAGAAGCGCGTCCCCTCCGTGATGCCCCGGGTGTACGGGTGCGGCGTGGTCCATCCAACCGTGTTCCAGCCCATGTGGGGAACCTTGACGGTGTCCCCGGGCAGCCTTCGCGAGGAACCCTCGAGCAACCCGAATCCCACCTCACTGTCCTCTTCGCTTCCCTCGAATAGGACCTGCATCCCCACGCAGACGCCGAAGACGGGCCGTCCCGTCTGCACGTACGAACGGATGGGGGCTTCCAACCTGGCTTCGCGGATCGCACGGACGCAGGCACCGAAATGGCCGACCCCGGGGATGACCAGCGCATCCGCCGCATCCACCGCGGACGGATCCGCCGTGACGACGGACTGGGCGCCCGCAGCCGCCAGCGCGCGCGAGACCGAATGGATGTTCCCGCTCCCGTAGTCCAGGACGGCGATCGAGGTCACAACGTTCCCTTCGTCGAAGGAACATCGCCGCGCCCCGTCAACGAACACGCATCGCCGAACGCCTTCGCCATCGCTTTGAATTCGGCTTCGCAGACGTGGTGGGGCGAGCGACCGTATCGAAGGTGAACGTGGATGGTGAGTTCCGCGCTCTGTGCAAGCGCCCGAACGAAGTCCTCCACCAGGCCGGTGTCGAACGTCCCGATGGTCTCGGCCGGAACGGGGACCTCGTGCACCACGAAGTTCCGCCCGGCGAGGTCCAGCGACACCTCTACGGCTGCCTCGTCCAACGGCACGACGATCGAGGCGAACCGGCGGATCCCGGCTTTGTCCCCCAGCGACTCCTTCAGCGCCTGGCCGATCGCGATCCCCGTGTCCTCCACCGTGTGGTGCCCGTCAACCTCGAGGTCGCCCTTGCACGTCACGTCCAGGTCCCATCCCGCGTGCTTCCCCAACTGCTGAACCATGTGGTCGAAGAACGGCAGGCCGGTATCGGCCGACGCCTGCCCTGTTCCGTCGAGATTGAGGACGACGGTGACGTCCGTCTCCTTCGTCGTTCTGTTGATGGTTGCGGTGCGGCTCATCCGTTCTCTCCTGATGTCGGTGCAGGCGCTCGGTCGGTGTTGAGGACGTCCGTCAGTGATTCCAGGAACAGGTCGATCTCTTGGGCGGTACCGGCGGTGACCCGAAGGGCCTCCGGCACCACCGATGTCATGTCGCGGACCAACACGCCTCGATCGAGGAGGCCCTGCCACACCTCGGCCGCAGGTTTCGGTGGAACGAATAGGACGAAGTTTGCCTGGGAAGGGAAGACGGTGCACCCTTCGATCGCCGTGAGCGCAGCGAGGATGCGATCGCGCTGGTTGCGGATCGCTTCGAGCAGACCGAGGGCGCTGTCCATGTGGCGGAGTGCGACGACGCCGGCGGTCTGGGTAAGCGCGGAGACGTGATACGGGAGCCGGACACGCTGGAGGTCTTCCACGACCTCCTTCGATGTCAGCACGTAGCCGAGCCTGGCGCCCGCCATCGAGAACGCCTTGCTGAAGGTTCGGACCACGGCGAGGTTCGGGTGCTCGGCGAGCAGGGGGAACGCGCTCTCGCCGCCGAAGTCGATGTAGGCCTCGTCGACCACGACCAGCGCGGTGGGCGCGGCATTCACCAGGTGCTGGATGTCGACGAGCGGCTGCGGATTCCCCGTCGGATTGTTCGGCGAGCACACGAAGATCACGTTGGGGTGCATCGACAGCGCGGCGGTGACATCGTGCGCCCCAAGGGTGAACGGCGGCTTCAATGTCAGCTGGATCGGCCTGGTCTCGGTGAGCCAGCACAACCGCGAGTGGAGCAGGTACGTGGGCTCGAACATGACCGCCTGGCGGCCGTGACCTCCGAAGGCCTGGAGGATCTGCGTCAGGATCTCGTTCGATCCGTTGGCGACCCACACGCCGTCGACCGGGTGCTCGTGGCGTTCGGCCAAGGCGTTGCGGAGTTCGGTCATCTGGCCGTCGGGGTAGCGATTGAGCGGGATCTCACGGATCGCGGCCGCGAGATCCTCGTGGAACGCCGCGGGGAGATCGACGGGGCATTCGTTCGTGTTGAGCTTCGCTCGGCTCTCGACCTGCGGCGAGACGTAGGGGGCGACGTCGCGGAGGCCGGCACGGGGCGCCGGCGCGGTCACGTGGGGTCTCCCTGTGTTCGGGCTTCCATCGCTCGCGCGTGGCCGACAAGCCCTTCGGCCTCCGCGATCGTGGTGGTGCCGGGCGCGTACCGGCGCGCCGCGTCCGACGTCATCTGGACCACCGAGCTCACGGTGACGTAGTCGGAGGCCCGGAGCCCACTTGAGAACCGCGAGGTGCCGGCGGTCGGGAGCACGTGATTGGACGCCACCCCGTAATCGCCGAACGGCACCGCGGTCGAGGGGCCGATGAAGATCGCGCCGGCGTTCCGCACCTCCTTGAGGAAGGTGTCCGGATCGGTCAAGAGGAGTTGAAGGTGTTCGGCCGCGACGTCGTTGATCACATCCGCGGCCTGGGACAGATCGCGCACCAACACCGTCTTCATGTGGCCCATCGCCGCATCGACGATCTCCCGTCTCCCCGCAGAAGCGATCGCCAGCGCCAGACTCGCGTTCACGCGCTCGATGAGATCCGCCTCGGGGGAGATGAAACAGCAGCGGGCTTCGGGATCGTGTTCGGCTTGGGCGATGAGATCGAGGGCGACCACCGCAGGGTCCGCGGAGGTGTCGGCCACGATGGCCAGTTCGCTCGGTCCTGCCAGGCCGTCGATGCCGACCATGCCGGCAACCTGTCGTTTGGCCTCGGTCACGTAGGCGTTACCGGGGCCAACGATGCGGTCGACCCGAGGGATCGATTCCGTCCCGTACGCCATCGCGGCGATGGCCTGCGCGCCACCCGTCTTCGCCACATATCCGGCACCGGCTCGGCGCGCGGCGTAGAGGACGGCGGGCGTTACGGTCCCATCCGCGCGCGGCGGCGTGCAGAGGACGATCTCCTCGACTCCGGCGACCACCGCCGGCACCACGGTCATCGCTACCGATGAGGGATAGGTCGCTCGCCCACCGGGCACGTAGCAGCCGACCGACGCGAGGGGACGGACGATCTCGCCGAACCGCACGCCGTTCCGCTCGTCCCACCATTCCGGAGGGAGTTGGCGCGCGTGGAGATCGCGCAGTCGTTCGATCAACTCGTCGAGCGCGATCCGCAGGTCCTGGGGAGTGGCGGCCTCCGCGGCGTCGAACTCGGCCTCGGTCACCATGATCCCGCCGCGAAGATCGGCACCGTCGAACTTCTGCGCCAGCTCGACCAGGACTTCGTCGCCCTCGACGAAGACACGTTGAAGGATGCCTCGGACGGTCTCAGCCAGGGCGGGATCGATCTCGAGCTTCGAGGGCTCGAGCCGCCCGCCCCGCTCGCGCAGGTCGAGGAGCTCGAGCATCAATTCTCCTCGACTACTCCGGGATGGTCCGCAGGCACATTCGGTCGGCGTTCACGCGCGACGTGCACCCAGCCCGTCACCCCCACCACGAACGCAGCGAGGGCCAAGAGGGCGAGTGCCAAACGGAAGATGGAGTCGAGACTCATGGGATGCCCGAAAGGGTACCGGAAGCCGTCGGCGCCCGGCCCGCTTCGCCCACCCGGAAGGGCTATCGTTCTGCCATGGCATTCCTGGTGGCGGCGATCCTCGGTTTGGGCTTCGGCGCAGCCGACCAGTTCCTGGGGAGCCGGTCGATCACGCTCGGTCCGTGGGCGGCAACCGCCGCTCAGGTGTCCGCTCCGTGGCTCGTGCTGCCGTTCCTGGCGGGGATGACGCAGGTGCGCGCCCGGAGGGCGGCGATCCTGGGTCTGCTCGTCTCGGTTTCGGCATTGCTCGGGTACTTCGCGATGACCTACAGCCCCATCGAGATCCACCCATGGACATTGCACCGGTTCACGACGGGGATGGTCGCGATCACGACGAGAGGTTGGTACAACCCGGTGTACATCCTGGGTGGCGTGGTGACCGGTCCGTTGTTCGGGCTGTTGGGTCAGCGATGGCGTGTTCGCCGCTGGTGGGTCAGTGCAGCGTTCGTTGCGGGCGCGATCTGTCTCGAGCCGTTGGCCCGCTGGGGAGCCGGTGAACTCATGCCGCCGGCTCCCGTCTGGGTCGTCGAGGTTGCGCTTGGGGCCGTCGTCGCCACGCTCTTCGCGGTCGCTGTCGTGCTCCCGCGCCCGGGTGCAGTCACGCGGACGTGAGGGTTTCCTCCGCTGTTGGGGCTGTCGGATCCATCTGATCGGCCAGGAGCAGGTCGGCGACATCGAACACCAGGCCGGACACGTCGAGGTCGTCGGTGTTCCCCAAGCAGATGAACGTGGTTCCGGCGCTGGGGAACCGGACCATCTTCGATTCCCAGCCGGGGAAGCTGCCGCCGTGGCTCACGATCGGCAGTCCGCGATGGGTCCGTACGGAGACACCCATCGCGTAATGGAGGGGTGTCCCGTCGTTCAAGGAACCGACGCGCGTGAGCCGCTCCGGCAACCAGCCGCCGGTCAACAGGTCGTCGTCGAAGTTCGCGTCCCACCGTGCGAGGTCGGCCGTGGTGGTCCAGAGTCCGCCGGCGCCGACGGCGTGGAACCGCGCGGGCTCCTCATACCGTGCGCCGTCGATAGCCTCGAAGTGGCCTCGGGCTGCGGCGGCCGGGAGCGCGCCGGGCCGATCCCGGAACATCGTCGCCGACATGCCCAGCGGATCGAAGATCCGCCGCTGTGCCAGGCGCGAGAGCGGTTCAGCCGCTGCCCGCTCGATAGCCTTCGCGAGGAGCACGTAGCCACGATTCGAGTAGTGGTACACCGTGCCCGGTGGGTGCGCGAGCGTCTGCAACGCCCGAACCTTCGCGAGCTGATCGTCGGTGCTCCACGCCGGAAGACCGTCCGTGGGAACGCCCATGTGCGAGGCGCGTTCGGCGTCGCGCAGTCCACTCGTGTGGTGGAGCAGATGCTCAATCCGAACGTCGTCACCCCACGGCGGAAGGTCCTCCACGTATCGCCCGATGGGATCGTCCACCGACAGCGCCCCGTCGTGTTCCAACAACGCGATGCACGCCGCGACGAACTGCTTCGCGATCGAGCCGACATAGAAGATGGAGTCGGCCCGCAACAAGCTCCCGTCCGTGACCCGGGCCAGCCCCTTCGTAGTCTGCGCGAACGGACGACGGCCCTGGAGGATGAGGAGCGTGAGGCCCGGTCCGCCGTCGGGAACGTGTCGATCGATGAGTTCGACGAGTGCCGCTTCGTCCATGCCCAAAGGGGTTAGGTCTGCGCCGAGCGCTTGGCCTCGAGGCGGCGTTCTGCTTCCAGCCGCGCCAGATCGACCTCGCCGGTGTCCAGATGGGTGAAGGCCGAGGCGACGGCCGGATGCACGTCTGCGATCTGTCGGGCCATGGACTGCGCCACACGCCGATACGCCGGGTGTCCCTGCGGCTGTGACCGCAGTTCGGTCAGATGCATCGCCTCGCGTGCGGTCATCTGCATCACGAAGCGGATCTTGTAGGCCATGGACACAGCGTATTGCGCAACATCGGGCAGCCCCGCCGCGAACAGACGACGCTCCAGCTCCGCGCTGGCGGTGAGGACGCGCTCCCAGGGTTCGCGCAGCCGGGCATCGCCGATCTCGGTCGGGGTGTCGTAGCCGTGCGCCGTGGTGAGTCGCTGCCACTCCAACGTGAGCGGGCGGTGACGTTGGAGATCGCGGAACGCGCCGTAATCGCAGAGGACGTCGAATCGATACTGCGTCCGCTCCCACGCCCGACCGGGCTTGTGCCGGCGGTTCGCCCGGTCTCCGACGCTCGCCGCGAGGATCTCCGCCCGTTCCTCCGTCGTCATCGAACGAACCAACTCTAGGATCTGATCGTCTGGCAGGTGGCTCGCGGCGTAGAGGGCCGCCGCGGTGAGCTTGATCTCGCCCTCGGGGTCGTGGTCGGTGAGCGTCACCTCCTCGCGCCGCGCCGCGGCGGTGTCGCCCAGAAGTTTCGTCGCCAGATGTTCGGTGGCTTCGCGGTTGGCTTGCCAGTAGCGACCCCACGCCACTCCGCGATCCTCGACGTCCACGCGCTTGAGGAACTCGGGGATGACCTTACGGAGTTCCGTCAGGATCATGCCGCCGTACTCGCGCATCTCGGCGAGCGGATGCACGGTCAGGCGCATGATGAGTTGCTCATAACTCTGACCGGTCGCGTAGATCCCCACGTTCGAACGGGTCGCCGCGGGCAGCAGGACGCGGAGCGTGTCGCACGTCTTCGCCATGATCGTCTGGTTATAGACGAACTCGCTGTCGGCATCGTCCTTGGGGAACCGTTCGCGCCAGAACACGTCCATCGGCCCGTACATCTCGCCGTAGGTGTTGAAGACGGTGTCCAGGAACGCGTCGAATGCCGGCTGGAGGTCCGTTCCCTCGATCTCGGTGGGAACCGTGGCACGCCACCGATCGCCCGGCCGTCCGTCGTAGCGCATGTATCGAGTCGATTGCTCCAGGTAGGCCGCCAGGCGTCCCCATTCCAACGCCTTGCAGAGGAGTTGTGAGGCCTGTTCGCACGCCAAGTGCACACCGCCCAGCTGCGCCACCGAGTCGTCCCCGTATTCGACGAACACCCGGTCGTACAGCTTATCGGCGCGCGCGGAACCGACCCGGCTGAGTGTGCCCGCTTCGGTCACGTCCTGCGCGAACTCGTCGAGGAAGAGCCGGCGAAGCGACTTCGTGCTCCGCGAATACCGCGCGAAGAGTGCACCCTTCACGGCCTCGGGCAGGTTGGTGAGCGCGAACACCGGCCCGTCGAGGTTGGTGAAATGCGGGGCCAGGCGTCCGCGTTCCTCCGGGGTGAAGGCTTCCGCGGCGTACCACTGCATGCGAACTCCCTAGGGGCTCGGACTATCCGACGGCGAGGGACTCGGTTCTGGGTTCGTGTAGATAGTGACCGTACTCCCGGATGGGGCCGTGCCCGTAGGGCTCTGCGACGCGATCCAGTTCGATCCCGGTTTACACGACGGGTTGAAGGTTGCGGCCGCCCCGCCGTTCACCACCGTGAAGCCGGCGTGCTCCAACTGGTTCGTGCCGCTCCCCACCGAACGGCAGGTGACATCCGGCACGGGGACGGTGGTCGGTGTGGGCGTCCCAGTCGAGACGACGACGTTCACCGGCGTCCCTCTCGGCGCCAGATTCTGCGCCTCAGGCGTCTGACTGATGATCTCCCCCGCGGGGATGGTGGCGCTCGCTTCCGTGCTCTGCGTCCCGAGCTTGAGATCCACGGCCTTCAGCGTTGTTTCGGCCTCGGTCACCGTCATCGTCGTGATATCGGGAACCGGAACCTGTTGGATGGGCTTGGCGACGGTGAGCGTGATGGTCGCGTCGGTCGACGTGGGCTCTCGAGCCTTCGGATCCTGCGCGATGACGGTGCCCTCGGTGGCGTCGGACCCCTGGAGCTGGATCACTACCGGCTTCGTGAAGCCGGCGTCCTTGAGCACGGTCTCAGCCTCGGCCTGCGGGAGGCCGGTGACCTTGGGCAGCGGTTTCACCTCGGCTGAGGGGCTCGGCTTGTCGCCCAGGAGGCTGTTCGCCAGGAGGACGCCGGCGCCGGCGATCACCGCGACGACCAACAACCCGATCAGGATGCCGAGCCACACCTTCCGACTGCTGCCGGGCGGATCCACCACGGGGGGAAGGATCTGCGTCGAGCGTGGCCGGGAGATGACCTGCGTGGCGTCGCCGGCCAATGGCATCAGGGGTGTCGCTTCGACTTCCTCACCGTTGCGGGCGCGGATCAGATCCGCGCAGAAGGCCGCCGCATCCTGATAGCGGTTCGCGGGGTTCTTCGCGAGCGCGCGCATGACCACCGAGTCCAGTGCCGGGGGAACGTCGGCGTTGTGTGCCGACGGCGGCTCGGGCACCTCATTCACCTGTTTGTACGCGACGGCCACGGAGGATTCGCCGACGAAGGGCGGGCGCCCCGCGAGCATCTCGTAGAGCACGGCTCCCAACGAGTAGAGGTCGCTGCGGGCATCGACCGCCAGACCCTTCGCTTGTTCGGGGGAGATGTAGGTGGCGGTGCCCATGACCACGCTGGTCTGCGGCGCGGTCTCGGGGCCACTGATCATCCGCGCGATGCCGAAGTCCATGACCTTTACCGAACCGTCGCGCGTCACCATGATGTTGCCGGGCTTGATATCGCGGTGGATGACGCCGTGGGCGTGCGCCGCCGTGAGTGCGTTGCACACCTCCTCGGCGACCTGGGTCGCATGCGCCGGGGAGAGATGTTTCCCGGCGCCTAGGAATTCGGCCAGGGTTCGGCCTTCGATGAATTCCATCACGATGAACTGCGTGTCGCCGTCGGTTCCCGAGTCGTAGGTGGCCACGATGTTCGGGTGGCTGAGGCGCGCGGCGGCCTGCGCCTCTCGGCGGAAGCGTTCGACGAAGCTCTTATCGCGGGCGTAGGGCGCGTTCAGCGTCTTGATGGCGACCGTGCGGGTGAGGGTCGTGTCGAACCCGCGGAAGACCTCGGCCATACCGCCGGCGCCGATGCGTGCTTCCAGGCGGTAGCGCCCACCGAGTACGGATTCGCTCATGCCCCTCCTCTCAACCACGCCTCGATGATCTGCTTGGCGATGGGAGCCGCCACGTGACCACCGGTGGCCTCGCTGCCCATATTCCCGCCGTTCAGCACGATAACCGCGACCGCGATGCTTCGGCCGTTGGCGGAGGCGAATCCCGTGAACCAGGCGTGGGGCGGTTGCGCCGGCGCTCCGGGAGCGGTGTGATCTGCGGTTCCGGTCTTGCCGGCAACCTGGATCCCCGGGATCTGTGCGTAGGTCCCGGTCCCACTGTTGACCACGTTCTGCATCATGGCGGTGAGATCGCCGGCCACCTGGGGGGTGACCGCCTGACCGTAAGAGGTCGTCGGGAAGCGTTGCACCACACGGCCCGCGCTATCCCTGATCTCGGTGACCAGGCGCGGCCGCATCAACAGGCCGCCGTTCGCCACGGCGCCCGAGACCAGCGCCATCTGCAAGGGGTTGGCCAGGTCGTTCTCCTGGCCGATGGCGCTGATCGCGACGGCTGCCTCCCTGGTCGAGAAGTAGGAGGCCGAGGGGAAGCGCCCGGCCACCGACGTCACCCCGAAGGGCGGCTCGGAGAACGGGATGGGGTTCTCCGCGCACGTGGTCTGCGTCGGCGGATCGATCGGGCAGAATCCGAACGCCTGCGCCTGTGCGGCGAGTTTGTCGGCACCGACCTTCAGCCCGATCTCTCCGAACACCACGTTGCACGACTCGGTGAACGCCTCGAGCATGGTCACCTGCGACGCCCCGCCGTTGCAGAACTCGCCCCCGAAATTCTGGATGGTGGCGGAGCTTCCGGGAAGCGCGAGGGAGTGGGGGCTCGGCCACACGCTCTGTTGTTCGTAGCCCGCGCTCAGTGCCGCTGCCGCGGTGATGATCTTGAAGGTCGAACCGGGTGGGAAGAGGTTGGCGTTCGCTGTCGGCAGGAGCGGCTGTGCGTTCGGATCTTGCACCTGCGTGAGGGCGTTCCACGCCTTCGTCTGCGTGTCGGAACTTGGGTCGGAGAGGCCGCTTGGATCGTAGGACGGGTTGGAGTACATCGTCAGGATATCTCCTGTGGTGGGATCGATCGCCACCACCGCGCCCTGTTGGTTGCCGAGCGCCTGCTGCGCCAAACGTTGCAGCGAGGGTTGAAGCGTGGTGATGACGGTCCCGCCCTTGCGCGGGCGGCCCAACACCAAGTCGGACAGCGTGGAGCCGGCGAGCGACGCGTCGCTTCCGGAGAGCCACGGGTTCATCGAGTGCTCGAGTTCACTGGAGCCGTAGTTGCGGGAGTAGTAGCCCGTGATCTGACCGAACAGTTCGCCCTGGGGATAGAGGCGTTGGTACTTGAAGATGGACGAGTGTTTCGTTCGCTGGCTCACCGCGATCGCCGTGCCGTCCGCGGCGAGGATCGGTCCGCGCTGGATCTGATACTCGGCGATGTACTGCCGCGTGGCGTTCGCCGGGTTCTGACTGATCGAACTCGCGGCGAACACCTGAACGTAGGCGATCTGCCCGAACAACATCGTGAACAGCACCAGCAGTCCGATGCCCAGGCGACGGATGCGGCCGTTCACGCGATCTCCTCGGCCGAAGCCTGCTGCTGCTTCTTCGAGATCCACAGCGGTTCGCGCGGTTTCTTCGGCTCGCGCGTCTCGTGCGGTTCCCTTGACCACGGACCCGCCGACACCCGAACCAAGAGCGCCAGGATCACGAAGTTCGCCACCAGGCTTGATCCGCCGTAGCTCACGAACGGCAAGGTGATGCCGGTGAGCGGGATCAATCGCGTGACCCCCCCGACGATCACGAACGTCTGCAGCGCAACCATCGTGGTAAGTCCGGTCGCCAGGAGCTTGCCGAAGGGGTCGGTTCGTTCGATGGCGACGCGCAGACCGCGGCCGATGATCGCGAGGTACATCAGCAACAGCATCGCGCAGCCGATGAACCCCAGTTCCTCGCCGAACGCGGCGAAGATGAAGTCGGTCCACGAGTAGGGGATGAGGTAGGGGGCACCCTGACCCAGGCCGGTTCCCACCAGTCCGCCGCTCGCCATCGCGAACCACCCTTGTGCGAGCTGTCCGTACCCGATGTCCTGCACATGCTTCGGATCCAGGGCGTGTAGCCAGAACGCCACGCGATCCTGCACGTGCGAGAACAGGATGTAGCCCACGGCCGCGCCGATCGCGAACAGCACCAATCCCAGCAACAGGTAGCCGGGCCGCCCCGTGGCCACCCACAGCATCACGACGAACACACCGAAGAAGAGCAGGGAGGCACCAAGGTCCTTCTCAAGGAAGAGGACGGCGAGCGAGGTGCCCCATGCCAGGATCACCGGCCCCAGGTCCTTCACCCGGGGCAGCCCGAACCGCCCGACGCCCGAGGACAACAACTCGCGTTTGGCCGAGAGGTAGGACGCCAGGAAGATGACGATGAGCACCTTCCCGAACTCGGCCGGCTGGAAGCTGAGCGGCCCCGCGTGCACCCAGAGCCGCGCGCCGTTGATCTGCAAGCCCACACCCGGAACCACGGGAAGCAGGAGGAGCACGATCCCCGCCAGGCCGAGCGTGTACGTCAACGCGTCGAGTTGCCGGTCGTCGCGGATGATCAGCAACGTCACCACGAACGCCAGCAACCCGATCATCAGCCACGTGAACTGCGACTGTGCGATGTGCGTGAGCGGAGGGTTCGGCGCCTGGATCCGTGCGATCATCGCGAACCCGAGTCCCGAGAGCAGTGCGGCGACCGGAAGCAGGACGGGATCGGCCCGGCGGGCGGTCTTGCGCACCACCAACCATGCGACGAAGAACCCGGCGACCATGACGCCGCCGTAGACGCCGAGCCCCGTCGGGATCCTGCCTCGCTTGGCCAGCCCGACCGTGGTGTAGGCGAGCAGCGCGGCGGCCAATGCGAACAGCAGGAGCGCCAATCCCGTCTTGCCCCTGGGCCGGGCGGGGGCCGCGACGCTCACGAGGCCGCTCCCGCGGAGGGTGAGGGTGAGTCCGTGGGTCCGGGTCCGCCCTTGACCGATCGTTGCGTCAGCACGTACGTCCGCATCTCCGTGACGATGGACTCGGCATCGGTTCGGGAGTTCGCCGTGATGCCGTTCGGCAACTCCTTATAGATGTCGAACGAAGCCACGTCGGCGCCGGAGAGGTCCTTGTATTCGGTCTGCAGCGTCGAGAGGTGTAGGCCGAGTGGCGAGCCCGGTACCCCTTGGAAGACCGCGACGTAGCCGGAGTCGGAGACCCCCACGTACCACTGCGAGTGGACGTACGTGCGCACGCCGATCAGCGCAAGCACCAGCACCGCAACCGATATGAGCAGGGCGATCCCGGCCTTCTTGAGGGACCGGGGCGAGGGAGGGGCGCCGGTGCGCACTCCCGGCGGTGTCCGCGATGCCGTCGCCGTTGCGGTTCCTACGGGTCCGGCAGGATCCTCTCTCTCCCGAACATCAAGCACCACCGCGGTGATGTTGTCGATGCCGCCCGCGCGGTTGGCCGCCCGGATCAGCCGATCCGCCGCTTGTTGCGCGTCGTCGGTACTCTCGAGGATCGCTTGGATCTGATCCTCGGTGACCATGCCGGTCAGGCCGTCGCTGCACAACAGGATCCGGTCGCCCTCCAGGAGCGCGACGGACTGCTCGTCCACGGGAACCTCGGGCTCGGTGCCGATAGAGCGGGTGACCACGTTGCGGTGCGGGTGCACCTCGGCCTCGGCGCGAGTGATCTCGCCCGCCTTCACCATCCGGTTCACAAGGGTGTGGTCGTCGGTGAGTTGCCGAAGCGATCCTGCCCGCAGGAGGTACGCGCGGGAGTCGCCGACGTGCGCCAGGTGGAGTCCCTCGCCGTCGACCAGCGCCGCGGTCAACGTGGTCCCCATCCCGGCCACGCTCCGATCCTTCGAGGAGCGTTCGAACACCGCGCGGTTGGCCTCGCGAACCTGATCGGCCAGCGTTCCCTCACCGCGCTGGTGCATCGCCTCGACGGTGTCGAGGGCAAGGTGCGACGCAACCTCGCCGCCGCGGTGCCCTCCCATCCCGTCGGCCACCGCGAACAGCGGGGATTCCACCAGGTAGCAGTCCTCGTTGCCCTGACGAACGCGGCCGATGTCTGTCGCGAACCCGGCCAGCACCTTCATCGCCGAAGCTCCAACACCGTGGTGCCGATCCGGATGGAATCGCCCGGTTGCACCATCGCGGGCGCGGCGAGTTTCTGATCGTTCACGAACGTCCCGTTGGTCGAACCCAGGTCCTCGACGTACCACGCACCGTTCTTGCCGAACAACCGGGCGTGCTGCTGCGAGGCATACGTGTCCTCGATCTTCAGTTCGCACTCCGGCGCGCGGCCGATGGTCATGCTCGCGGACACTTTGACCGCCCGCGGCTTACCGCCCTGCGGCGGATGGACCATGACCATCGAGGGTCCGGCCGGTGTCGCGGGAATCTGTTTGCGTCCATGCCGGTCGGCGCCCGAGGCCGCGACGTTCGCCTCAACGGTCAGGCCTCGAACCACCCATCGCATCGACCGCCAGATGAACAACACCAGCAACGCGAACAGCCCGTACTTCAACGCCGAGAGTGCGAACGGGGTGACGCCGGCCGCGATCACCTACGCCCTCCGGAACTCGATCAGCGTGGTGCCGATGGTGATCTTGTCGCCGTCGTGGAGCTCGCGCGACTGCACGGTCTCACCATTCAGCTTCGTGCCGTTGGTCGAACCCAGGTCGGTCAGCGTGTAGACGCCGCCCTTGCGTTTGAGCTGGGCGTGGCGACGCGAGGCTCCCTTGTCGTCGATGACCACGTCACAGTCGGGGAGGCGACCGATCGTTACGGCGTCGCGCCGGACCGGAAGGTTGCGAACTTCGCCGTCCTCGTGGATGACCAGCTGCGCCCCGGCCGCGTCCGCATCGGCCTCGGCGGCGGCCGGTTCCTCGGCGCCCTCCACCAAGGCTCCGACACACGTGAGATCCCCCCGCTTGTACGAGGGATCCACGAAGAACTCCACCTGGGGCGGCCCCATCAGGTCCCAGCCCCGTTCGGCGGCGTTGTCTACCACCACCTGCCGCAGTTCCTTCGCGAGCGCGGCCTCGGCTTGTTCGAAGCGAGCGCCATCTTCTTCGGACAGGAAGAATTCGAAACGGTTCGGGGCCCAGATCTCGCTGACGCCGACGCTCTTGCCGGCCTCCATCTCTTTGAGGAGGCGTTTCGCGAGTTCGACGGGCTGAAGCCCGGAACGGAACGTCTTGGAAAAGAGGCCCTCTACCAGGCCCCCTAAGCGGCGTTCGAATTCACGAAGGATGGTCACGGCGTGCGGTTACGAGGGCGCCGGTCGGGTGCGCCCACCCATCGCCGTATCCTACTCCGCGACTTGTTGCGGATCCGTTGCGGTGGTCGACACCTGCGTGCGGTCGCCGACGTGCTCGCCACCGCGTGGCGTCTCCCAGAGTGGGCTCGCGAAACCGTAGCGTTCCTCCGCCGGCATCCGCTTCCAGCGCATCTCCCAGTAGGTGCGCCGCGCGAACACCAGGATCAGGACCGCGGTACACGTTCACAGCGCCGCGAACCCTGCCGTCACCAAGCGACAGCGGCCAGATGGTGGGTTCGCACGTCACCCCGTGAGGGCACAGAGCACTGTTACCATTCGAACTCCACTCGGGCGAGTGGCGGAATTGGCAGACGCGCAGGATTCAGGTTCCTGTGTCCGAAAGGACGTGGGGGTTCAACTCCCCCCTCGCCCACCACCTCTGACATAACCCTGACGGAGTCTGACTGCTCCGTCTCAGCAGCTGACGACGGTTGGGGCCGGAGGATCGTCGGGATCGTTGGGACTGATCTCACCGGCCCATGTGGTACAGGCCCTGACGTTCCCATCGTCACCGAAGACCCCGCCGCCGGCGACGCCCGCCTTGTTACTCCGTACCGACGCGATGCCATCCAACGTGAGGCCGCCGTGAGAGGTGTCGATGCCACCACCGTCTCTCCGAGCCGTGTTCCGGCTTACCACGGCCTGGCCGTTCATCTTCAATACTCCCGCGTTGAGGATCCCCCCGCCGCTAACGTCCGAATGGTTCCCGCTCACCGATGCGGAGTCGTTGAGGGTCACGTGACCGAAAGCGAAGATACCCCCGCCAAGACCACCCGCTCTGTTGCCACTCACCGTTGAGGTGTCGTTCAGTCGGAGGGCGCCGGCGCCCATGGCGATCCCGCCTCCCGAAGCGCGGGCAGTGTTGTTCCGCACCGATGAAGCGTCGTTCAAGATGACGGCGTTGCGGCCGTTGTAGATCCCGCCCCCATAGTGGTCCGAGTGGTTTCCGATCACCACGGTGGAGCCCTCCAACGTGAGGTGACCGCCGTTGAGGATCCCGCCGCCGTAGGAGTTCGAGATGTTCCCGGCCACGGTGGCGTTGGAGAGCGAAAGAGTCCCGCGGTTCTCGATCCCGCCAGGCGCCGCGTTGTCCCCGGGCCATGTATGGCCATGCGTCACCCGGAGGCGCACGAGCGATACCTCTGAGGAGAGGGGGCCGATCCTGAGGACTGTGCCGTCGTCACCACCACTCAGCGTGGGGATCGGATGTGCGGCGGTTGGTTTCCCGAGCAGGATCAGGTCTTTCACGATGCTGAAGTTCCCGGTGCACAGACCGCGGATCCGAAGGCTCGTCCCGGGGGTGGCGGCGTCTATCGCACGCTGCAGGTTCGCTCCCGCGCCGGCGGAGGTGTGACCGTTGCGGAGGTTCGTCACTTGGCACGGCGGCGTGGTCGCGCTCGCCTCCGGTTGAGAGACAACGGACGTCCCCGCGGCAAGGATGATGGCGGCAACGATCCACCAACGTCTGCGCTCGCTCACTCTGGGATCCACTCCATACATGACGACGATGTCTTCGGCCTCGGTCGAGTCTGTTCCACGAACTAGATGGGGTCAATCGTTGGGGCTGTCTTGATGGCTGGCAGCGTCGTCGACAGGTCGCGGAGTTCTGTAAGGATGCGACGGGCCACCTGTCTGCCCCCGGTTAGAAATGGGGAATGGAGACGGTAGTGACAACGGAATTGAGTGAATACACCGCCCAAGAGCAGGCAGTGAGCGAACTCTTCCACCTGGAGCTTCCATCTGCGCTGGCGAAGGCGAAGTCGATCTCGCCGTACGCGGAGGCAGAGGTACATTTCGCCACGCAGCGATTCAGAACAGCGATCAAGCGGACGATCGACGCCAACGAAGCAGATCCGGAATCCCCACTCGTGCGCATGATGGTTGCTTTCTGCCTCGGCCAACCCGACATCCCGGAAAGGAGCCCCGAAACGAGGTTACGGTCCATCGTTCACGAGTGGCCGAGCCTGCGAAGGCCGAAGCTGTATCTGGCCATGATCCTTTCGACGATCCCGATTCAACGCGGGGCGGCGTTGGACCTGTACAGGGAGCACCTGCGGCAGGAGCCAGGCGATCTCCAAGCGCTGCTGGGAGTTTCCGCAACGTTGTTGATGCTCGGAGATCGCGAGCAGGCGGCTGCGGCTGCGATGGAGCTCTGGGAGGCGGCCCCCACCTGGCGTTGGGCGTGTGCGGCCCTCAGATTGCTGCTGAAGCTCGCCGCTACCGACTTTCAGCCGCAGCCTGGCGACGATTCAGCCAGGGGAAAGGCTTGGCGATGAGGTTCGCGCCGCCCCTTGCGCTGATGCAGGTATACGGCCCTTCCTTCTTAGGCCTCGTGACGTTTCTCGTCTGCCTCGCGATCATCTCGATCGGGAGTCCGGCTGTCTGGGTGTGGGGACCAATCGCGGGGCAACCCTCCTCCTCTTCCAGTTCGCTGTGCGCAATGGGGGGGATTTCGGACGGGCGTTGCGAGCCTGGTCGAGCAGAAGGTTCAAGGCGGCGTATCTGTCTGAGACTCCGTCTCCTTGACAACATTGAAATAACCAGCGTGATCGAAAATCGTGAACGTTAGCCGGTAGGGTGGTTTCCATGACTACGCGCGAGGATCTGGAGACCCTTTCGTCGCGTCAGCTGCGAGAGCAGGCCCTGCAGTTGGCGAAGACCGACCGAGACATCGACTGGCTCTGGAGTCTGCTCGGTTCCATTCCCGCTACGGAGGGGCAGCTCGGTGACCTGGAGGGTTCCGGGCTCGACATCGTGAGCCTCATCTCGGGGATCAACGGCTACATCAGGGTCGACCGGTCGTTGGATGAGACGCTCCGCCCCCGCACCGTCGACTACCTCCTTGAACACCTCTAACGAGCGCGCCGGCTGCGGCTCGATCTCATGCGCTGGAGCAAGAGGCGCTTGACCTTTTCGCGGTCATCGGAACGGGCGACGGTACGAGGGGCTGGATGAGGTTATTTCGCTAGGAGGGACGCCGCTGCATAGCTCCCAACGACTGCCACAAGGCTCATGCCGGTCACAACGGTAGAGATCCTCTTCGCCTTGGGGGAAACCGTTCGCCTCATGAAGAGAACGCCGGATGTTGCGAACCCCAGCGCGGCCAGCACCAGGGAGGCGGTGAGGAGGCGAGGCGAGGAGTCGCCGAACGGCTCGTTCCGTAGTACCCAGCTCCAATAGGCGAGGAGAGATGAAACCGAACATCCGATGATGGCCACGGCTGCACCGAACCATCGTCGTCCAGGGGAAACTTCGCTCATCCGAGCCTCTCGATGTCGGTGTTCGCGAGATTCTATGTCGCGAGCTGGCGGTGACCGTGTCTTTTCAGTGAACGGCGTAGTCTTTCCTCTCCCGACCACGGAGACGTTATGCCCGCCAACCTGTTCGGACTGCCGACCCACATCCTGTTGCTGCATGTCGTGATCGTCCTGTTGCCGATCAGCGCCATCGCGACCGTCTTCGTGGTCCTTTCGGGACGGTTCCGCCATCGCTGGGGTGTGTCGGTCGTCCTCTTCACGTTCGTCACCACGCTGTTCGTTCCATTGACCACGCAGTCAGGCGAGTCCCTCGCCGACCGGCTGCCCGAGGTGCCGGCGATCGAGCATCACGCGGAGATCGGACAGCAACTCCTGGTGTGGGCGGCCGTCTTCGGGCTCTGCCTGGTAGCGGTCGTCGCGCTCGATCTGGTCCGGCGCGTGTCGCTGTCGGCCGACGAGCTGACGACGTCCGAGTCTTGGGTTCGGAACCACCTCCCCTCCACGTGGTACCGCTCGAGCCCCGGCTGGGCGGATCCCGCCGTACGGATCTTCCAGGTGCTCGCCCTGCTCACTGCGATCGCGGTGGTGTTCATGGTGATCCGCGCCGGCCACTCGGGCGCGCAGGCGGTGTGGTCGCATTACCGCAACCTCAAGCCCGCCTAGTAATAGGGTGCAGCTCTCCGCACGACCAAGAAAGGAACTAGATGGAAACGTGGGATGCGATCCGAGCGCGGCGGAACGTCCGCGATTTCACCGACCGTGAGATCGCGCCGGGGGATCTGGACAGGATCCTCGAGGCGGCCCGACGCGCGCCGTCGTCGATGAACGATCAACCGTGGGACTTCGTCGTCGTGACGGATCGTCCTCGGCTGGTCGAGCTGGCGAAGGTGTGGCAGTACGGCGAGCACCTCGCCGGCGCGGCCGCGGCGATCGCGTTCGTTGCGGCTGCATCCGGTGACCCCGAACAGCGCGAGATGGTTCAGTTCGACATGGGCCAGGCGAACATGAGCGTCATGCTCGCCGCCGCCGACCTGGGCATCGGGAGCTGCCACTCGGCGGTGGGCGATCAGGACCTGGTGCGCGAGGTCCTCGGCGTGCCCGCCGACCGCGAATGCATCCTGCTGCTCTCACTCGGGTACCCATCGGACCGGCCGCTGGAGCCGGTCAAGGAGCCGGGCCGTCGGCCGTTCGACGATGTGGTGCACCGCGACCACTGGTAGGCGAGAGGACTAGACTCCGGCCTCCAGGCCACGGCGGCCCGGATCACGTCCGAAGGGAGCTCATCATGGCCAATCCGGTGACGCATTTCGAGATCCACGGCCGGGACGCGAAGAAGACGCGGGACTTCTACGCGTCGCTGTTCGGCTGGGAGATCGATGCCAACAACCCCATGGACTACGGGATGGTGAGTGCGCAGGGCGGCCAGGGGATCGGCGGCGGCATCGCGGCGGCACAAGCCGAGCCCATGGTGACGATCTACGTGGACGTTGCGGATCTCGATGCGACCCTCAAGCAGGCTGAGGAGCTCGGCGGAAAGACGATCATGCCGGCGACTCCGGTTCCCGGTGGCCCGAAGCTCGCCCAGTTCGCCGACCCCGACGGCAACCTCATCGGCCTCACCGAGGCCGGCTCGATGCCGACGTCCTAGGCGTCGGACTCGTCAGACCGCGGGACCCGTATCCAGGACCACGGTCTTCGTGTGGGTCCCGCCGGCGTCGACCCATGTCACGGCCACGTGTTGGCCGGGCACGTAGGAGTGCAGGACCGTGCCCAGCGTGTCTCTGGAGGTCACCGCCTGTCCGCCGATGGACTGGATGACCGCGGGAGCAGCGATGCCCGCGTCCGCCGCGGGACTTCCCGGCTCGACGCCCACCACGAGCGCCCCCGAGCTGACGTGAAGCTTGCGTCCGGTCTGTGGGTCGAGCGGTTGCACGGCGACTCCGATGTGGCCGCGCGGGCCCACCATGATCGGGCAGCAGGCCTCGCCGGATCGGATCCGGTCGACGATGCCCAGTGCCGCTTCCATCGGGATGGCGAACCCTGTTATGGGTCCCGAGTTCGAACGGTTGGAGGCCCCGCCGGCCGTGATCATCCCGACGACGTGTCCACTGGTGTCGACCAGCGCGCCGCCTGAATCACCGGGTTGGATCTGGGCGTTGGTCTGAAGCATCCCGGAGAGGGGTTCCGAACTGCCGCCCGGATCTCCGGCGGTGATGTCTTTGTTCACGCCAGTGATGGAGCCCGAGACGACGGTCGGTGTGCCGCCGCGCCCGAGCGCATTGCCGATCCCCAGCACCCGGTCCCCGACGGAGACCGTGGCAGATTCCGCGGGCGTGATGGTGGGAAGTCCCGAGACTCCCTGGAGTTGCAGCAGCGCAACGTCCCCAGCCGGGTCCACGCCCACGACCGTGGCGACGGAGGTGCCGGGACGACCCTCGATGGAGACCTCGATCTTCGTGGCTCCGTTCACGACGTGGTTGTTCGTGAGGATCTCACCGCCGGACGTGAGGATCATGCCGGTCCCCGCGCCGAGCGGCGTGATGCGACCGGGGGGCGCTCCGAAGACATGTGCGAACGTGTTGATGTCGACGATGGCCGGATCCACGATGGCGGCGATCGCCCCTACCCGCTTGTCGCCCTCCACCTGACCGGCCACGGCCGAGCCGGGGCTCCCCGTGGAGTTGGAGTTCACCCTCGCCAGGAGCCAGGCACCCAGAACGGAGTTCACCAAGAGGAACGCGGCGACGATCAGCGCGACACGACGACGACGTCCGCCGTGGGCGGGACCGGGAGGGGTACCACCCGGGCCGATCGGAGGAGGCGGCGGGAGTCCGGCGTCAGCACCCAACCAGGTCATGGGCTGGGTCCGATCGCCGCGAGCGCTGTCGTCTGTCATCCCGAACACCTCGGTAGTTCGCCACGATGTCGCGTTCGGTTCTCTGTGCGCGTCGCTACCGGCGACTCAAACCGCATTCAAACCAGGAGCGTCTCTGAGAAAGGATACGGCGCGAGCACCGTCGAACCCTCGGCGGTTACCAGGATCTCGTCGCCGAGCTTCACGCCTTCGCGGGCGCCGACCTCACCCATGTAGAGCTCCACGACCAACGTCATGTTCTCCTGGATGACCGTGTCGCCGTTGGCTTGCGCATCTTGAGGGTGGCACACGCTCGGGCTCTCCTCCTCCAGACCGACACCATGGATCATGGCCTCGTAGCGCTGGGGCACGAAGCTGTCCGGGATCTTCGGCGCCATCGCGCCGAGTTCGGCGCACGTCAACCCGGGGCGGACCAGTTCGCGCATCCCGACCAGCCACTCGTGTGCCGCGCGGTAGAGATCGCGCTGAGCGGGAGTGGGGGAGACGTTGCCGCACAGGAACGACCGGGAGACGCAGAAGAAATATCCGCCGATCCCAACCGTGTCGGTATCGACGTAGACCAGGTCGCCCGCCTCGATCACGCGGTCGGTCGCTTCTGCTCGCCAGGGGTTCGTGTTAGGACCGGAGCACACGGTGTTGGTGGCGAGATATTCGCCGCCGCCGCGCAGCATGGTGTCCGACAGGACCGCGACCAGTTCGCGCTCTTTCACACCCGGGATCAGCGCCGCCTCAAGGGCTCCGAGCATCCGGACCACGAGGGCGCCGTTGCGGTGGAAGAGCGCCACCTCTTGCGGTGTCTTGATCTCTCTCGCTTCTTGCGTGATGGGCGAGGAGTCGACGATCGTGATCCCGGCTTGCTGAAGGGCGAGCAACGCCGGTGCGGTGATGCGGTCGACGGCCACGCGGTCGCCCGACACGCCCAGTTCCCGGATGGCGCCGATGGTTTCCTTCGCCCAGATCGCCGCTTCCGCGGCCGCGTCGTCGAAGAACTCCACCTGGTGCATCGGCCTCACGTCCTGCGCCTGTGCGCGCGACCGATGCACCGAGTTCGCGTGTTCGAACAGGATGGGCACCCCTTCTGCGGGCACCACGGCGCAGCGGGCGAACGTGCTCATCGTCCAGACCGGCATGGCGGACGCGCCGGTCGCATACCGGATGTTGGGTTCGTTGGTGAGGAAACAGACCTCCACGCTGTGCGAGCGCATCGATGCCTGGAGGCGGGCGATCCGTTCGTCGCGGAGTTGCACGGTGTCGATGCCGGGGATGGTGACGGCTGCGGTCATGGAGACGGAGTCTAGGGCCGCGCCGGGCGTGGCATCATCCCGCCATGGCGACCGCGCTTCCGCTCATCTTGCTGCCCCCGTCCGAGGGCAAGGCCGGGGGTGGGAGCGGTCCGCCGTGGTCGCCCGGTTCCCTGTCCCTGGAACTCGACGCACAGCGCGAGCGGGTCCTGACCGCGCTCGGCGCGGCGATGCGCGGTGCCGAGGCCGCGCGCTCGAAGCTCCTGGGCGTGAAGGGGACCGCGCTCGCCGCGGCCACGGCGGCGAACCGCGCCGCTCGCTCCGCACCGACCCTTCCAGCGATCGAGCGCTACACCGGCGTGCTCTACGACGCCCTGGACCATCGTTCCCTCACCGCCACGGACCGTAGACGCCTGAACGCGAGTGTCCTGATCATCTCCGGGCTCTGGGGCGCCGTCGCTCCGGCCGACCCCATCTCCGACTACAAGCTGAAGATGGGTGTCGCGCTTCCACGTTTGGGCAAGCTCTCCTCGTGGTGGCGCGATGACCTCTCGGCCGCGGTGGCAGAGAGAGCCGGAAAACGCACCATCTGGAACCTGCTGCCGAACGAACACGCGGCCGCCTGGGCCGCGCCGCAGGGCCGAGAGCAGACCACCCTTCGGTTCCTGGAACGGCGTGCAGATGGGTCGCTCAGCGCGGTCTCCCATTGGAACAAGTACCTGAAGGGCGCGCTGGTCCGCTACCTGCTCGCGAACCCGGCTGCCGGGCCGGATGACCTCAGGAAGTGGAAACACCCGTCGGGGTTCCGGCTCGATCCGTCCCTGACCGAACAACAGGGTGATGTGACCGTGCTCTCGTTGGTGCTGCGAGGCTAGTCGGTCAACCGGTGTCGTCGCGCGGGTCCAGGATCCTCGCGGGAACACCGACCGCCGTCCGGTTCGGCGGGACATCGCGGATCACCGCCGCCCCGGCCCCGATCACCGCCCAATCCCCGATCTGCAAGCCTTGGATGATCGAGGCGCCGGTCCCGACGTCCGCACCCTTGCCGATGTGAACGGCACCCGAGATGTGGGCGCCCGGCGCCACGGTGACCAGGTCGCCGATCACCGCGTCGTGGCCGACCGTGCAGCCGAAGTTGATGAGGGCGTGCGCGCCGACGCGGATGTCGGTAGTCAGCACCGCGCCGGGACAGACGATGGTCCCCTCGCCGAACTCCACGCGCGGACCTACCGAGGCCGCGGGGTGGATCAGCGTTGGGAATGTTCGTGCACCGAACCCGGCGATCCGATCGATCACCCTGGCTCGCACCGGCGTCGCACCGATCCCGGTAGCGACCGCAACATCGGCGTGTTCCGCGAGCCAGTCGAGTGGTCGCAGCACGGGGAGCCCATGAACCGTCTCCGGTCCCTGTGCGTCCTCGATGAACCCCAGCACGTTCCACGGTTCGCCCGCCGCGACGAGCGCTTCGACGATCGCATGGATCTCCCGCGCCTGGCCTCCGGTTCCTACGATCACCAGGTCGGTCACGAGGTGGTTCCGTTCGTCTGTTCGCCGGTGAAGGGGGGCATGGTGGCGTGGCCCTCGGCACTCACGCCGGCGCCGCGCACCACCTGTGCGAGCGTGCGGCCCAGGATCTTCACGTCCAACCCGACGCTCCAGTGGTCCACGTACCAGACATCCAGGGCGAACTTCTCCTCCCACGTGAGCGCGTTCCGCCCGTTCACCTGCGCCCACCCCGTGATCCCCGGGCGAACCAGATGCCGCCTCGACTGTTCGGGCGAGTACCGGTCCAGATACTCGGGCAGGAGCGGCCGCGGGCCGACCAGGCTCATGTCACCTTTCAATACGTTGAACAGCTCCGGGAGTTCGTCGAGGCTGGTTCGACGGAGGAATCGTCCGAGGTCGGTGAGGCGCGCCGAGTCCGGGAGCCGCTCCCCCTCGTCGTCGCGCGCGTCGGTCATCGTGCGGAACTTCACGACGGGGAAGGTGCGTCCGTGCAGGCCCGATCGCGGCTGCGAGAACACGGCCGGCGATCCCATCCGGAGCCGGATCTGTGTCCAGATGATGGCCATCGGCACGGCGAGGACGGCGATCCCTGCGACCGATCCGCACACGTCCAGGGTTCGCTTGAGGAGGGCCGAGCGCATGCGGGGAGCCTACCCCGCCGTGGAGAGGCCGGGCGCAACCGGTGATGTCTGCGACGTTCCCGCCGTGAGACCACGGATCACCAGTGCTGTCAAGACCACGAGCCGCGCCACCGACGCCACCTTCACCGCAGGGTCGGACGGACTGTTGTAGAGGAACGTGCCGATGACCGCCGAGGCGGCACAGACGATGAACGTCCCGGTCAGCAGCACCGCCGGGTGGTCGTCGTCGATCGCCGCAACTGCTGCCCACGGCAGTAGCCACATCACATATTGCGCCGAGAACAACGGAGACAAGAGAAGGAGGGCGGCAACGGCGGTGAAGGCCGGCGCACCCGCGACGTCCTCTTGCCGGCGAGCCGCCCGCCGCCACACGCAGATCAGCACGCCGAGCAGTACCAACCCGAGCACGAACTTGGCCCAGCCCGGCGCGGTCCCCACGCGACCGGCGCCGGCCTCCTCGCGGACGCCGCCGCCTCCGATGACCCACACCAGGGAGCCGACGGTGCTCCCCACCTCCCAACCGCGCGCTCCCCGGAACGTCAGCACCTGCGACGGTGCGCCGAACCCACCCCACACGATCCATCCGAGCGCTCCAGACGCCACCACGGCGACGAACGACCAGAGCGCACGGGCCCGTCCTCGGAGCCAGAGTCCGGGCAGGATCACCAGCGGCCACACCTTCATCAGCACCGCGAGTCCGAGCGTGACGCCTGCCGGACCCGGCCGCGCCCGGCGCAGGAGCACGAACGCCCACATAGCGAACGCCACCGGCACCAGGTCGATCCGCTTCAGCTCCAAGATCAAGATCGGTAGCCCGACCGCCAGGTAGAAGAGGCCACCGCGCCGGCCCCATCCGGTCCGGACAGCTCCCCACGTGGCTAGGTCCGCGACGATCTCGAGCACCGCCAATCGAACGGCCGCGCTGAGGATCCCCCCGCCGAACAGTCCTTTGATCAACAGGACTTCGAGCGGTGCGTACTCCACGCGGTAGTCGCGCCACGGCGTGCCACCCTGGCGGGCGAGCGTATGGAACCGGAACACGTCGGGACCACCGGCGTTGCCTCGACGAACCTCGACCAACCACAACACCAGCACGAACAGACGCAGGCCGATGAGCGCGGCGGTGAAGAGCGTTTCGCGGTGGAGGCCGCGTAGCTCGGACGGCGTCTTCGGTTTTTCCACCCGCCGACGCTACCCCGAGCGAACGCCCGCAACCCGGAACCTGTCCCTACCAGCAGACGGTCCCCACCCCGATACCCTTCGCGGGATGACCGACCGCCTTCGTCTCGTTCTGGCCAGCTTCCTCATGCTGTTCACGGAACTGATCCTGATCCGGTGGTCGGGCGCGAACATCGTTTTCCTCTCCTACTTCTCGAATTTCGTGTTGTTGGGCAGCTTCCTGGGGATCGGTGTCGGATTCCTGCGCGCGAGATCGAAGGTCGACCTGTTCCGCGCGGCGCCGGTGGTCATGGCGTTCTTCATCGCGTTCGTCCTGAAGTTTCCGGTGGTGATCGATCGATCCGGATCGACGCTCGTGTTCTTTGGTTCGCTCACAGAACGTGGATTGCCGATGTGGGTCATGCTGCCGATCGTCTTCTCTGCGGTCGCGTTGATCATGGCCTGCATCGCCCAAGGCGTTGGGCGGCTGTTCGGACGGTTCGAACCGCTGGAGGCGTACCGGCTGGACATCCTAGGGAGCGTCCTGGGGATCGCGGCGTTCTCCCTTCTGTCGTTCTTGGGGACGACGCCGGTCGTGTGGGGAACGGTGATGGCCATCGTGTTCGTGCTGGCGATGGGCCGGCGACCGGCGCTGCTCTCCGCGTTGGCCCTGGTCGCCGTGGTCATGATGCTGGCGGTGGGGTCGAGCGGCGACCTCACCAGGTGGTCGCCGTACTACAAGATCACTGCCCTTCCCTTCGGGGTCGAGGGCCACCTCGCGTACCAGGTGAGCGTCAATGGCATCCCACATCAGACCATCCTCGATGCGGCCGAACGTGTGAAGCTCGAGCCAACGTACGGACTGCCGTATGTGCGCGCGACGAACAACCCCTTGCGAAGCGTCCTCATCGTCGGTGCGGGAACCGGGAGCGATGTCGCGATCGCGCTCAACGCGGGCGCACAACATGTCGACGCCGTGGAGATCGATCCGGAGCTGCTCCAGCTCGGGCGGGACCTCCACCCCGATCAGCCCTATCAAGACCCGAGGGTGACGGCGATCGTGAACGATGGCCGCGCCTACCTGGAACGCACGACGAAGACCTACGACCTCATCCTGTTCGCATTGCCGGATTCGCTCACGTTGGTGAGCGGGCAGTCCGCGCTTCGGCTGGAGAGCTACCTGTTCACGAAGGAGGCAATGGCTTCCGCCGCAGCGCATCTGAACCCGGGTGGTTCGTTCGGGATGTACAACTATTACCGCGAGCTGTGGCTCCTGGACCGGCTCGCGGGAACGCTCCAAGAGGTGTACGGGCGTGCGCCCTGCGTGGACACGACCGGCGCGGGTGGATACATCGGTGGCTTCTCGGTGCTCATGGATTCCAAGGACGCGGGAGCGCTCACGTGCGACCAGACCTGGACCCCCGGCGAACGCGTCGTGCCCGCGCCGGCCACCGACGACCACCCGTTCGTCTACCTGCGAACCCGCACCATCCCGGGGCTCTATCTCCTGGTGTTGGGCCTGGTGCTGCTGGCGGCCGTGGTCCTGGTTCGTGTGGCAGGTGGACCGCTCGGTGCGATGCGGACATACCTCGATCTCTTCTTCATGGGTGTCGCCTTCTTGCTCCTGGAAACGAAGAACGTGGTGCAATTCGCGCTGTTGTTCGGCACCACATGGTTCGTGAACGCGTTGGTGTTCGGGGGCATCCTGCTGACGGTGTTGGCGGCCG
Organism: Actinomycetota bacterium; assembly: GCA_034667405.1. Classification (GTDB taxonomy): domain Bacteria; phylum Actinomycetota; class UBA4738; order UBA4738; family HRBIN12; genus JANXVR01. The sequence continues at coordinate 121,009 of JAXDJX010000002.1, forward strand.
TCGAGACGGCGAAGCGTGTTCGTCTCCGCAGGACGTGGCTGCTCTGGCTGGGTCTTGCGGTCGCCATCAGTGTCGCATGGCTGGTGCCCGCCCACTCCTTGCTGTCGCTCACGTTGATACCCAGGTTCGTCGCGGCGGTCGCGCTCGCATTCGCCCCCGTCTACCTCGCGAACCTCATCTTCGCCGACCGCTTCCGATCGGTGGGGGAATCCACCGTGGCATTCGGCGCCAATCTGTTAGGCGCGATGGTAGGCGGCGTTGTCGAGTACCTCTCGCTACTGATCGGCTACCGGTCGCTCCTGTCAGTGGCGGCCGGGGTCTACGCGCTTGCGTTCATGTTCGGCAGGGTTCACCTCACCGTCGCCGAGGCGTAGGGCTGTAGGCTTCGCCCACCGGACCCGGGAGTCGACGTGGCAGTCATCACCATCGAAGGTCTGCGCAAGGAATACCGGCGTTTCCGCCGGCCCTCCACCGTCGCGGTGGATGGGCTGGACCTCGAGGTCCCCGAAGGCGGCGTGTTCGGCTTCCTGGGACCCAACGGCGCGGGCAAGACCACCACCATCCGATGTCTGCTGGGGCTGGTCCATCCGAGCGTCGGGAACGTGCAGCTGCTGGGCGCCGATGTGCCGCACGCTCTTCCCCAGGTGATCGGCCGGGTCGGTTCTATCGTGGAGAGCCCCGCACTGTTCCCGCGGTTCAGCGGACGGCGGAACCTGGAGATCCTGGGGAGGATCCAGGGTGTGGGCCCCGTCGCGGTCGCCGACTCCCTGGCCCGTGTGGGCCTGGCCGAGCGCGGCGACGACATGGTGAAAACGTATTCCCTGGGGATGAAGCAACGGCTGGGGATCGCGGCTGCGTTGCTGAAAGACCCCGCCATCCTCATCCTGGACGAGCCGGCGAACGGGCTGGACCCTGCGGGCATCGTCGAGGTTCGCGGTCTGTTGAAGTCCCTCGGTGCCGAGGGGCGAACGGTCTTCGTGTCAAGCCACATCCTCTCGGAGGTCGAGCAGACGGCCGACCGCGTAGCCATCCTCGCGCGCGGCAGGTGCGTCGCGACCGGACCCGTACACGAAGTCTTGGCCAGTAGCGGCGGCGAGGGGATGGTTGCGCGGGTTGAAGATCTGGCCGCCGGAGAACGGACGCTGCGCGCGGCGGGGATGCCCGCGACCGTAGACGCCGACGTTCTGCGGATCTCGGTGCCGGCATCGGAAGGAGCCGCCATCACCCGCACGCTCGCCGCGGCAGGTCTCTACGTCAGCGAACTCCGACCGGACGAAGTGGACCTGGAAACGGTGTTCCTGGAACTCACCAAAGGCGACTCGGGGGATGTTCGATGATCCCTCTCCTGTCCTCGGAACTTCTCCGTGCCCGCTCGCGCAAGCTCGTGAAGGTCTTGCTGATCGTGGCCGTAGTCGGGATCACGGTGGGTGTGGTGATCGGCGCGATCAACTCGCACAAACCCTCGGCGGCTGTGGTGGCGCGAGCGCAAGCGCAGCGGCAAGCCGACATCAAGCGATGTCTGGCGACGCCGGTGCCGGGTGGCCAGACGAGCACAGGCACGACCCGTGAGGAAGGTTGTACGCCTCCGTTGAGCGCGTACCTGCCCGCGCAGTCCTTCGACGTGAACGCGATCGGCGATCTCTTGCGGGGAACGTCGGTGAACCTCATCGTGATGGGGTGGTTGGTCGGTGCGTCTCTAGCCGGAGCCGAATGGGCCGCCGGAACCATGACCACGCTGCTGACGTGGGAACCCCGGAGGATCCGTGTGCTGCTCGCGAAGCTGGTCGCAGTGATCGTGACGGTGCTGCTACTGACCCTTGCACTGCAACTCTTCCTGGTGGGGATGCTGTGGCTCCTGGCGGCCACCCGAGGGCTCAACGTTCCCGATGCCGGCCTATGGCGTGGGGTCTTTGGGTCCATGTTGCGGGTGAGCGCGATCTCGGCGGTGGCCGGCCTCTTCGGGATGGCGATCGCCATGTACACACGGAGCGTGACGGCGGCGATGGCCTCAGGGTTCATCTATCTCGCCGTGATCGAAGGGCTGATACGCGGATACAAGCCGGGCTTCTCCCGGTATCTGGTCGGGGACAACGCAGCGGCATGGGTCAGCGGCCATCCGTTCTCTGCGACCGACCCGAGCTATTCGGTCACCGTTGCGCACGCCGTCGTGGTGCTCCTGATCTACTCGGCGCTCCTCGTCACGGCAGCCGCCATCTCGTTCCGCAGCCGCGACGTCACATAGCTACCGAACGACGGCGCCGTTCGCGCTCCGGCTGCATGGCCGCGACGATGAACCATGCGACGCCGACGTGCACGCAGATATCCCCGACCGATACCGCCTGTCCGATCGGACTCGGGATGGCGATGACATCGGCGAGCGGGGACAGGATGGTGTCGGTATCGGCTAGGTGGTGTTTCGCGCCACCGTGGGCGATCAACTCGGAGACGGTCGAGGCCTGACCGGACTCGCGCAGGGCGGGGGCGGTGACAGGCATCCCGTGGTTCGCCGCGATGACCAAGAGGTTGAGACCCAGTCCCACTAGGATCAGTAGGAAGCCCGCCGCCCGAAGGTTCAGCATCGCGAAGGCCATCAGCAGGATGAACGAAGCGATGAGCGCAAGGAAGGCCGCTTCTCCGGAAAGCGGGGCGAGCTGGAGGGCGATCCCGCCGACGGCCAGCCACCCCCACCCCACCGACACCGACGGGAACCCGGCCAGGGATCGTCGGGTGGCCAGACCGATCGCGAACGCGACCACGATGGTCGCCAGGATCAGCTTCACGCGGGAACGCTATCGCGCTTGGTCGCGGAGCACCTCACGCGCCAGGCGCAACGCCTGTTCGTAGACATCGCGGGCCGGGACGCCCGCTTCCCGCGCGAGCTTCACGCAGTCCTCGAACTCCGGCGCCGCGGTCACCACGGCGTCCTCCAAGACCCCGAGCTTGACCCGCACGACTCCGAATGCCGTTCGAACCTCCAATGATCCGCGTTCAAGCGCAGTCTTTTCCACCGTGGACGCCCGCACACCGAGCGTTCCGGTTTCCCGGAACAGCACCTGCCGCAGAGCCTCGGCCCGCGCCGGGCTGCACAGGACGCTCACGGTAACGGCCGGCCGGCCCTTCTTCATGACGATCGGCGTGAGCCACGCGTCCTGGGCCCCGCCCTCGAATAGGCGCTCCAGTACGTAGGGGTAGAGCTCGGGGTTGAGATCGTCGATGTTGGTTTCAAGGAGCGTTTCACCCGATCCGTGTGGCCTCGTGTCGTCGTGGCTCTCTGCCGGTTCGCCTTCGCCGATGATGACGCGAAGCACGTTCGGGAAATCCTGGCGGATGGTTCCCGCACCGTAGCCGACGGCCTCGGTCCGGATGCGTGGGAGCTCCCCGAAGCCCTCGACCGTCGAAGCCAGGATCGCCGCGCCCGTCGGGGTCACCAACTCCATAGGCACGCCGCGCGAGTACATCGGGACCCCGCGCAGGAGCTCGACCACGGCGGGGGCCGGGATCGGCATCATCCCGTGTTCTGTCTTCACCATCCCGAACCCCGTCGGCACCGCCGATGCGAACATCCGCTCGACCTCCAGCATGGTGAGCGCCAACGCCGTCCCCGTGATGTCGACGATCGAATCGACGGCACCCACCTCGTGGAAGGCGACCTGTTCGACCTCACGGTTGTGCACGGCGCCCTCGGCCTCGGCGAGCCGGCGGAAGATCCGTTGTGCGAGCGCCTTCGCGTCCGCAGGGAGATCCGCCTCCTCCAAGAGCGCCCGGATGTTCGCGTAGGTCCGTACCACCGCGCTTGACCCCGAATGCACGGTGACCTTCGTGGCGTGGATGCCGTGAGTGTCGACGCTTCCCACCTCGATCTCGAACGGTTCGATGGGCAGGGTGGAGAGTCGTTCACTGATGACGTCGGCGTCGGCGCCGGCTTGGATGAGCGCGCCGAGCGCCATGTCGCCGGAGATGCCGGCGATACAGTCGAAGTAGAGGATCCTCACGGACCGGGGTCCGTCTCGCGCGCGGCGGCCACGCGCCGCACGGCACGGAAGGCGGCCTGAGCGGCACCGAACCCGTTGTCGATGTTCACGACACTCACCCCGGGTGCGCACGACGACATCATCGAAAGCAGCGCCGTCAGCCCTTCGAACGACGCGCCGTATCCGATGCTGGTGGGAACCGCGACGATGGGCGTGGACGTCAACCCCGCCACCACGCTGGGCAATGCGCCTTCCATGCCGGCGACCACGATGACCGCATCAGCCGCTTCGAACGTCGCGCGGTGCTCCAGCACCCGATGCACGCCGGCGACGCCGACGTCGGTGATCCTCACCACGGCTACCCCGGCCGCTTCGAGGGCGACCGAGGCCTCCTCCGCGACGGGAAGGTCGGACGTGCCGGCGGCGACCACGGCAACGGTCGCCGCAACCCGATCCTCGGCTGCCTTCACCACGACGAGCCGCGAGCGTTCGTCATACCGCGCGGCGGGAACAGCGGCGATCGCAGCCGTCGCCTGCTCGGGTGTCGCGCGCGTGACCAGGACGGCTCCGGTCGCCTCCGCCGCGAGCGACACGGCGATGTCGGCGACCTGCTTCGGTGTTTTTCCGGGACCGTAGATGGCCTCGGGGTGCCCGGTTCGGAGTTCGCGATGGTGATCGACGCGGGCATCAGGCACCGTTTCGTACGGCAGGGTTCGCAGCACGTCGACCGCGTCGGTCACCGGCGTGCGGCCTGCAGCTACGTCATCGAGCAATCGCGCGAGGCTTCGTTCGTCCACGAGGAGGGCCATCGTATACTTCGGGCTCCCTTCCGGAACGTCGACGTCCGGGCGGATCGGAGCCTCGCAGCATGACCTTTTCCCTACACACGCTCACGCTCCTCACCCTCATCGCGCTTGGTCTTGCCGTGCTTGCACTCGCCTTCGCGATGACCGGAAGCACCACCAAGCGCCGTCTGAAGCTGCCGAACGACCCCATCGCTCTGGACGAGACGCTCCGGGGCATCCTCGAGGGGCAGGCCGGGCAGATCAAACGCCTCGAGAACGCCGCCCGGACCCTGAATGCCACCGACAAGCGGCAGCAGCTGGGGATCGAAGGGGGGATACGCCGGGTCGGGCTCCTTCGCTACGACGCATTCGAAGATGTGGGGGGGCGCCTGAGCTTCAGTTGCGCGCTGTTGGACAACTACGGAACCGGTGTGGTCTTGACCTCGATCAACGGCAGGCAAGAGACTCGCGTCTACGCGAAACCGGTTACGGTCGGCAACAGCAGCTACAACCTTTCGGCCGAGGAACAGGAAGCCATCAGCCAAGCGCTGTCGGTTCCCCAGGAGGAGGCGGCACGATGATGTTCCGCAGACAGGATGCGGAAGCCCTGCACGAAGGCTCGGCGGAACGACCGCCGGCCCCCGAACGACGGGAGGAAGCCATGACGGACAGCGAGGTCACGATCGTCGGTGCGGGTGCGCGGCTCGAAGGCAATGTGGTGTCGGCAGGTTCGTTGAGGATCGACGGCCAGGTCAAAGGACAGATCAATGCGGAGGGCGACGTCGCTCTCAGTCCCCAGAGCCAGGTGGAGGCCGATATCCGGGCCGAGAACGTCAGCGTGGCCGGACGGTTCAAGGGCAATATCGTGGTGAAGGGCAAGGCGCACCTGGCGCGTGGCGGGCGTGTCGACGGCAACATCACGTCGAAGACGCTGGTCATCGAAGAGGGTGGGGTCTTCCACGGGCAGAGCATCATGGATGCCACCGCCGGGTCGGCTTCCGGCTCCCACCCTGCCGGGTCGCAGGCCTCGGGATCTAGTCAGGCGGGGGCGCAGGGGAGCACTCCCTCCGCGGCCGCCGGCAAAGACGCCGGACAGGTCAAGGTTCCGTAGCCCGCAGGAAGAAGGTCCCGAACATGCTCGACATCAAAGCCATCCGAGAGCACCCCGACACGTACCGAACCGGCCTCGCCCGGCGGAACCTTGCCGACGCGGTCGACAAGCTGTTGGCCGCCGACGAACAGCGACGGTCCCTCACCGCCAAGGTCGAAGAGCTTCGCGCGCGGCAGAACGCCGCTTCGAAGAAGATCGGCGGCGCGCAGGGCGAGGAGAAGCAGGAGCTCATCGCCGAGGTCGGGAAGGTGAGCAACGAGCTGAAGGAGCTGGAACCACAGCTCGCAGAGGCCGAATCGTCGCTGAACGCGCTCCTGGCCGCCACGCCGAACCTTCCGCACCAGAGCTCTCCGGACGGGTTCACCGATGAGGACGCGGTGGAGATCAGCCGCAACCACGACAAGCCTCCGGTGTTCGACTTCGAGGTCTTGGACCACGTGGCCCTGGGTGAGGGATTGGGCGTGCTCGACATCGACAGAGCCGTGCGAACCAGTGGGTCGCGGTTCGTCTATGTCATGGGGGACCTGGTGTTCCTGCAGTTCGCGCTGGTGCGCCACGCGTTGGACATCCTCACGCTCAAGGGGTTCATGCCGGTGCTCCCGCCGGTGCTGGTCCGCGAGGAGGCCATGTACGGCACGGGGTTCCTGCCGGCCGACGAGGAGCAGCTCTACGTCACGCGCGAGGACGATCTCTACCTGGTGGGAACCGCGGAGGTTCCGCTCGCCGCCATCCACATGAACGAGATCCTCCCCGAATCCGATCTCCCGGCGCGGTACGCCGGGTATTCGAGCTGCTTCCGACGCGAAGCGGGCACGTACGGCAAGGACATGGGCGGGATGTTCCGTGTCCACCAGTTCGACAAGGTGGAGATGTTCTGCTTCACCACGCCGGAGACCAGCTGGGACGAACACGAGTTCATCCTGAGCGTCGAAGAGGAGATCATGAACAACCTGGAGATCCCTTATCGCGTGGTGAACATCGCCGCGGGCGATCTGGGCGCACCCGCTTCCAAGAAGTACGACATCGAGGGCTGGCTCCCGGCTCAAGGCCGCTACCGCGAACTCACCAGTTGCTCCAACACCACCGACTACCAAGCTCGCCGGTTGGGCGCACGTGTCCGCCGGACGGCGGGTGGCATCGACACGCTCCACACGCTGAACGGGACGGCGACCGCACTCGGGCGAACGATGATCGCGATCCTCGAGAACCATCAGCAGGCCGACGGCTCGGTCGTCCTACCGGAGAAGCTCCACCCCTACCTGCCCGAACGAGCCAGGGTGCTCACGCCGAAGGCGTGACGTCCGCGTCCGTGTCCTCGGCCGAAGGCCTGTCGAGATGACTGAGTTCGCGTGATCCGACCTCGATGGTGATGCCCTTCCAGATCTGGATCGGTGCGTCCAGCCCAGACGTGCACCGTCCAACCGATCGCACCTTCCGGACGGTCCCATCACGGGCGATGATCCTGAACGTCTGGTCCCATGTTCCCTCTCCGTAGGCGGCTCGGACGGCGCGGTTGACGGCATCGCGGTCATCGGGATGCAGCACCCGTTCAAGCTTCCAGAAATCACCACCGAGTTCGTCGTCTCGCCACCCGAGCACGGTTTCGGTTTGCTCCCCCAGGTACGTGGTGCGCGAATGCCGGGTGGCGGTGTTGATCTCCTCGGTCCAGGGGACGGCCGGCAGCTGCTCGACCAGAGTCCGGTATCGCTCTTCGGCGTCCACGAGTTCCTGCTCCATGGCCTTTCGCTCGGTGATGTCGATGTAGACACCGTGGAAACGGTGCGGTTGGCCTGCTTCGTCGCGGGAGAGTAACGCCCCTTCGTCATGCAGCCAGCGGACCTCGCCGCTCCTGGTGATCACGCGGTAGTCCAGTGACCATGGCTCACCCGTGTACTGGATCCGCACTTCTGCGGCGAACACCCGTTCACGATCGTCGGGATGGATCAGCGTCAACCAGAACTTCTCGTCGTCGTTCCAGGCCTCCATCGAGTACCCGAGCAGGCGTTCGATCTGCGGGCTCATATATCGATGTCTCGCCCCCCCCGACGGGCTGCGTTCCAAGACGTAGGCCATGACAGGTCCTTGAGAGGCGAGCGCCTGGTAACGGGCCTCCGCTTCCACCGCGGCGGCTTCAGCTTCCTTCCGCGCGGTGATGTCGATCATCACGCCCTGGAACCGCTCGGGCCGGCCGGTCACATCACGCGAGAGGAGGCTTGTTTCGTCGAGCACCCAGACGATCCGGCCGTCTTTCGCTAGGAAGCGGAACTCTTCCGAGAAGGGAAGGCCCGTGGCCTTCGACACCTCCCATGCCTCCAGGATCCGGTCGCGATCGTGCGGGTGGATCCGGGTCACCCAGAGCGTTTGCACCTTCCATTCCTCAGGGGTGTACCCGAGCATGGTCTCGACCTGGGGACTGGAGTAGTCGGCAAGGACGGGACCGTCGAGGGTCACCGTGGACAGGTAGACCACAGCGGGGATCTGCTCGACGAGCGATCGGTAGCGCTCTTCCGCGAAGCGCCGTTCTGCATCGGCGCGCTGACGCTCGGCGATCTCCAGGGACATCAGGGCGTTCGCCTCTTCAAGTTCGGCGGTGCGTTCCCGGACCCGGTACTCCAGGATCTCGTTGCTCAGGTAGAGGTCCTCCTCGGTGGATTTCTGCGCCGTGATGTCCTGCATCACGCCGTGCCAGGTGCCCTGGCTCCCGGGTCGATCGGGCTCTCGCACCAATACGGCCTGATCGCGAACCCATACAGTCCGTCCGTCCTCCGCGATGAGTCGGTAGGTACGAACCCATGGTTCGCCGGACTGGTTATGGCGATCGTGGGCCTCGAGTTCGCGCTCACGGTCCTCGTGGTGGAGGAGTTCGATCCAGATATCGGGTTGATCGAGCCACTCCTGCCGCGAGTAGCCCAGGATCTTCTCCACGTGGGGACTCACGTAGAGCGTCCGCCGTTCGTCGTCCGGGCCCATCTCATAGACGACCGCCGGGATCTGTTCGACCAACGTGCGGTAGCGGGTCTCGGAGGCGCGCAGGGCTTCGTCCGCCTGGCGCTGATCGGAGATGTCCTGCATCACGCCTTGCCAGAAGAGCGGGTGGCCATGTTCATCCCGGACCAACGTGGTGGTGTCGCGGACCCACACGTTGTGGCCGTCCAGATGGACGGCCCGATACTCACAACGGAAGTCCTGACCGGTTCGGACCGACCGTTTCCAAGCTTCGGTTACCCAACCGCGATCGTCCGGATGGATGCACCGCGGCCAGAGTTTGGGGTCCCGGACCCAGTCTTCCGGCATGCGCCCCACGAGATTCGTGATCTCCGAACTGATGTAGATGGTGTCCGCTTGAGCATCGTTCGAGTCGATGTAGACGACCACCGGAACCCGTTCGACGAGCGCCCGATATCTCGCCTCCGACTCCTGGAGCGCCTGTGATGTTTCCATCTCAGCGGTCACGTCCAAGATGAGTCCCATCCGGATCGCCGGTTCACCCGGGGGCTGGGCGACTATTCGACTGAGCGTCATGAGATGGAGGACGCGTCCGTCCGGATGCAGGTAGCGATACCGCCCGTCGAAGTCCCCCGTGTGGGCCGTGGTTTTCGAGGACTCGATCATCGCCGCCCGATCGTCGGGGTGAACGCGGGTCAGCCGTTCCTCCATGGTTTCGGCGACGATGTCCTCGGCGGTCAGGCCCAAGATCTCCTGACATCGCGGACTCATGTACACGAGGGTCCCCGTCGGGCCGTCCATGCGAACCACGTACGTCAGCGCACGGGTGCGCGCCAGAAGCTCTTGGAAGAGTTCCGGTGAGGGCATTCCCTCTGCACTCGACCCTGGAGTTGTTGCCTCGCGGGACATGCGGGCAGCCTATCCGGTTCTAGTCCGAGGCGGTATCGGATCCTGTATCGGCGGTGGGGTCGAGCGTGGGAGCGGACTCCGCTTCTGCCGTTCGGTCGGGGCGCCTGAACGCGGTCGCGAGTGCCCAGCAGGCGAGCGTGAGGCCGACGACCAGCAGGGCCGCGGGTCCCAGGTGCTGCAGTCGCGGCGCCGTTTCGCCCTTCGGCTGGAACCAGAACGTGACCCCGAGGACCAGGAATAGGATCCCGAACAAGAACGAGAACGGATCGAACCGATGGCGCTTCACGCGCACGCCCCCCTTATGTCGGAGCCGTGCTCGTCATAGACGCGCACGTCCCCGATATCGACCGTGAGGTTCATGCGGATGGGGTCCGCTCCCGGGATCTGGAATGAGTCGCTCTGGCTGATCCCTCCGGCCAGGTGATCGAAGAGTGACACCGTGCCTAACCCCGCGCTGCCGTTGATGACGACCGGGGTACACCGCGGGATCAAGACATCGATCTCACCGACTCCCAACCTCACCGCGACCGGTCCCGGGTGTTCGCCGGGCTTCAGTTTCGAGAAGTCGAACGTCAGGTTCCCGCCGGATTGTTCGTAGCTTGCCGCGATCGCCGCGGCCGTTTGCGGCGTGATGAACCGGTCGCCCCACCGGCCCGTGAGAGGAACCGTGATGACGCTTGCGATCAGCACTGCGCATATCAGAGGCAGTCCGAACAGGAGGGTCCAGCGGCCACGTCCCACGAAGGCGCCCACCAACAGCCCGACCCCGAGTACCGCGAGCGGGGCCGACAACACCTGTGCCACCGAAAGGTGTGCGCTTCCCGAACTGGTCAGCGTCCATAGGAGGCCTCCGAGGGCGAGTGCCACGCCGAGGGTCAGCCACCCGAGCTTCGAACGCTCGCGGGGCGGGCGTGGGACACTCGGCGGTGGCGGGGTGAGGGGCTCCGTCGGCGTCGCGGGTGCCGGCTCGCTCGCATGCGGACGTGCGGCCCGGCGCTCGCCGTCGCGGTGGAACAGTACGAACCCCAGGCCGATGAGCAGGAAGCCCCACACGATACCCGGGCTCCACAGCCCCAGATGTCCCACGAGCAAGACGCCGCCCAGGATCAGGAGCGCGATCCCGAGCCACGCGGGCGCACCCGGGAACTGGTCCGCCACCCGCTGGCCGGCGGACCGGGGAAGGTCGGCGCGGGGCACTAGCCACCAGAGCAGCAGGTAGACCAGTACGCCCAGTCCGCCGACCAGCGTGAAAAGGATGAACCCGGCCCGCCACCATGCGGAGCCGATGTCCGTGAAGTCCGCCAGCCCGCCGGCGACCCCGGCGATCATGCGGCGGTCCGTTCGTCTCTCGAGTCGCTTCCCTTGCATCTGCATGGAGCACATGGTCGCCGCTCCTCACCTCGACGACATCGGGGAACGACCCTGGTTTCTACCCTGACTCCGCCCGCACGAATACCGGAAGAAATCCCCGTCGCGCCGGCGCCTACCCCTGTGAGAACATCCCGCCCGGAGGCCACGTTGGACCGAATCGCACCCCCGATCCCAGAGAACGGCGGCACCGCCCATCGTCGGTTGCGGCTGGTCAGGAGCTCGCGCGATCGCGTCCTCACCGGGGTTGCGGGCGGGATCGGCGAACGACTGGGGATCGATCCGACCGTTGTTCGGCTGTCGTTCGTTGCGCTCTCGCTCGCCGCGGGGATCGGAGTCGTGCTCTATCTCATCGCGTGGCTCACGGCCGTGGACCCCCCGGTGGGGGTCGCTCCGACGTCGGCACCGACCAGTGCCAGGCAGGCCGTCGCCGTCGGCCTCATGGTTCTCGGCCTGCTCCTCCTGCTCCGCGCGCTCGGCCTGTGGTTCGGCGACGCGTTCGTGTGGCCGACCGTCTTGGCCGCGGTCGGGTCGGCGGTGATCTGGACCCGGAGCGACGAGGCGGAACGTTCGCGATGGTCGAGCCTGGTGCAACGGCTCCCCGAGGGTTCCCGAGAGGTGGTGTCGGGCGCGGCGCCGCGGGTCCGGCTCACGCTCGGCGTGCTGTTGATACTGGCCGGCGTCGGACAGTTCCTGTTCATCAATCATCCGGGGAGCCTTCGTCGGAACGCTCCGCTGGCCGTGGTCGCCACGCTGGTGGGCGCGGGCGTGATCCTGGGCCCATGGTTCTGGCGGTTCGGGCGCCAGCTGGCCGAGGAACGCCGCGAACGCATCCGCTCGCAGGAACGCGCAGAGGTGGCCGCGCACCTGCACGACTCTGTCCTGCAGACCCTCGCGTTGATCCAACGCACCGACGAACCTCGGGAGATGGCGAGCCTCGCCCGCTCGCAAGAGCGCGAACTCCGAACCTGGCTCTACGGGGGAGCGCGTGCCGGCGACCGCACGTACCTGTCGACCGCCATGAATGAAGCGGCGGCCGAGGTCGAGCGCACGCACCAGGTCGCGATCGATGTCGTGACCGTCGGCGAATGCAGGATCGAGGACGCGGAGGCGGCGCTGGTCTTGGCCGCCAGGGAAGCGATGGTCAACGCGGCGACGCATTCCGGCGCGAAGCACATCGCCGTCTATGCCGAGACGACGCCTTCAGAGGTGAATGCCTACGTTCGCGATCAGGGTGCGGGGTTCGATCCTGACTCGGTGCCGCCCGACCGTCGGGGGATCGCCGACTCGATCGAAGGTCGGATGGCCAGGTATGGGGGCAGCGCACAGTTGCTTACCGGGGCCGGGAATGGCACCGAGGTTCGCTTGCGGGTCCCCAGGAGCACCGAGTGACCGCGCCGATCAAGGTGTTCCTGGTCGATGACCATCGACTGTTCCTGGCCGGTGTTCGTTCTGAACTCAGTGCGAACGTGGAGATCGTGGGGGATGCGGGCGATGCGGCCACGGCCATCCGAAAGATCCCGGCGGCCTCACCCGACGTCGTCTTGTTGGACGTGCACCTGCCGGACGGAACGGCGGCCCAGGTCATCGAGGCGATCGCGAAGGTCGCACCGGACGTGCGTTTCCTGGCCCTCTCCGTCTCGGATGCAGCCGAGGATGTCATCGCGACCATCCGCTCGGGGGCGCGGGGGTACGTCACGAAGACCATCGGTCCGGACGAGTTGGTGCACGCGATCAAGCGCGTGCACGACGGTGACGCGGTGTTCTCTCCGCGCCTGGCCGGGTTCGTGCTGGATGCATTCGCCGGTCAGGCACCGCCCATCGATCCCGAGATCGACCAACTAACGGCACGCGAACGGGAAGTGCTCCGGTTCATCGCCCGCGGCTACACGTACCGCGAGGCGGCCGCCGAGCTCCATATCTCGGTGAAGACCGTAGAGACCCATGTATCGGCCGTGCTGCGCAAGCTCCAGCTCTCCAACCGGCGAGAGCTCACCCGCTGGGCCGAGGCCCGGCGCCTGGTTTGACCTGCGGAGACGCCAACTCGAGAGCCTGGGATCTCCAGGAGAGATGAGGTGTAGCGAGTAGGTCTGATGGGAAGGACTCCCTCAACGAAAGGGAGGTGGCCAGATGGCATACCGAACAACCACCACGGGAACCAACACGTCCGCGATGGGAACCCGAGCAGTGCTCACGCTCCTAGGAGCCGGCGGGATGATCGTCGGATCCTTCCTCGCCTGGACCAACGCCCTGGCGGGAACCAAAATCGGACTCCGCGCGCTGTGGACGACATCCACGAGCGGAGAGGCCAACTTCTTCGCGAGTCTGGGGATCGTGATGATCGCGCTCGGTCTCGTCGCGGTGCTGAGCCTAGCCTTCGGATCAGGGTGGCTTACGCGGCTCGCCGGTGCGTTGGGGATCATCACGGTCGTCCTCTTCGCGATCGAGGTGTATCGCTCGGCCGGTCCTGAGGAGCTCGAGATCGGTGCGTGGGTGGCGCTCGCGGGCTCCCTGCTGGTCCTGTTCGCCGGCCTTTTCGGCGGATCGCGGACCGTCACGACCACGTCCGAGACGCCCCCTTCGCCGGATGGAAGCTACCGGTAGAGACGGAGCCAACCCGGGAGGCACGCATGGAGAGCGATCGCGACAGCAATCAGGGAGCGTCGGCCGACGCAGGACACCCGCAGCCAGAAGCGGCAGAGGTGGAGAGCGCCCGGCTCCTAGCGAACGAAGCGCACGATGAGCTCGCGCGCGACGGGATGAGCGATGACGTGATCCGCCGGGCAGCGGACGCTTTCGTGGCGTCCGGCAACGGCGGTGATGTCGGGCGGTTCATCGAGCACGCGCGCGAGCAGTGGTCGGGGTCCGCCCCGGCCCACGATCCGACACCCGAGGGGCCAGACCAGGTGACCTTGACCCAGGAGGTGGAGATCGATGGCTGAACTGGACACGAAGGAGCGCCAGAAGCTCGCCGACGAGGGCAAGGCGCTCCCCGACGGTTCATTCCCATCCGGAACCGCGAGGACCTGAAGGATGCCATCCAGTCGTACGGGCGGGCGAACGACAAGGCGGAAGCGAAACGTTGGATCAAACGCCGAGCGAAGGAACTCCGGGCCGAGAAAGAACTGCCCGAAGACTGGTAACGGCCCCCCGAACTATTCGGTTAGTGGGAGTGCGAGCGCTCAGCTGGTGTAGAAGCCGTCGAAGTTGAACACGTCGTCGGTCGTGATCGTCACCGTGTGTGCGCCGACGCTGCCCGCCGCGACGCATCCGAGGAGGGTTTGGGCCGGTGTCGACGGGCCCTCAGATCCAACGGTGGATGCCGGGGCGGCATCGATGGACACCTGCGCTGATCCCAGTCCACTCGCCACCGGACCACCGATCAGGCAGAAGCCGCCGCCGGTGTAGGAGATCGTGACGACCGAACCGGCCCCCACCGCGACGTGGGAAGCGTCCAGGAACGCATCGACGCTGGAAGGGTGTGACCAGTCCACGCCCGGGTGCGTGTAGATGGCGGCTGCGTTGCTGTCATCGAACGGAACCGTGACCGTCTGTGAGGCCGAAACGGACGTGTTGCCCGCGCGGTCCGTGGCCGTGACCCGCAGGTCGTCCACGTTGCCTTCGACGCTCGGCACCAGCGTGCCGATATCCCCCGAAGAACTCCCACTCACCACGTCTGTCCAGTCGCCGGCGACCTTCCTCTGAACGATCCATCTCTTGACGCCGGAACCATTGCCAACCTCCGTCACCGTGAAGGCGACGCCGTAGGTCGTGTCCGTTGCGACGGTCGGGAAGTTGAGCCCGTTCAGGGTCGGAGGGGTGAAATCGTCCAGGATCAATGGGTAGCGGTTCGGGATGTAATCCACGCACGGGTTCTGCTGCGAGCACCCCGAGCCGAGGGACGACACGCTTGCGGCAAGGACCCAATAGTTCGCCGGGTTGCCGAGCCTCGACAGCGGGACCTTCGCTTGGATGGTGTGGTGATTCGGGCGGCTGACGGCGATGCTTCGCGTGACGACGTTGTTGCCTTTCACCAGCACTCCGCGAAGGCCATGCGAGTTATAGAGATACAGCCGGTAGTTGAGTTTCTTGTCGTTGTTGGTGTCGATACCCACGAAGAAGTTGCCGACGGTGCCACTCGAGCCCACGTTGATATCGGCGACCGTGAACGGGGAGATGGTCGTTAGCTTGTAGATCTGTTCGCTGTTCGGCCCTTGCGCGATGCTGACCCCCGAGAGATCGAGAGGACCCTGGGTGTCGTTGCCGTCTGTGTGCGAAACGGCGGTTCGTGCGCCAACCAGCACCGCCAGCCCGCTGCTGGATCCCGCCGTCGCAGGTCCAGGCCAGCCGCCGAACAGCACAAGTCCGGAGAGCAGAGTCAGCAGCATTCGGCGCATGGGTTATCGACCTTCCTGCAGAGTGGGAGCCGAAGGGTAATTGGAAACGCAACCCCACGCAAGTCCTCCCGGGGAGGGCCTAGACCTTTCCTGCGCGGCTGGATTATCCTGCGGCCCCGAGAACGAGGAGCGAACGTGGACCTCTCATCTGTAAAGGCACGGCTCACCACGGAGTTCGACGGAGCACTGCCCGCTCAGGCGGTCAGCGAGTGTGTCGAGGACACGGCAACAGCGCTAAGCAGGGAGGCGCGGATCCTTAGTTTCATCCCGCTCCTGGCCGAGCACAATGCCCGAGAACGGTTACAGGCCAGGGTTCACGCACGGTCTCGCGGAGCGATTACGGCCG
Organism: Actinomycetota bacterium; assembly: GCA_034667405.1. Taxonomy (GTDB): domain Bacteria; phylum Actinomycetota; class UBA4738; order UBA4738; family HRBIN12; genus JANXVR01. The sequence continues at coordinate 136,842 of JAXDJX010000002.1, forward strand.
GGCCGGGCCGGATCCGATCGCGCTCGTAGATCTCGGCTAGATCTGCCTCAGACGGTCTTGCGATAGAGCCGGACCGAGAGCGTCGCGAACACGATGAGGATGCCGGCTATCCACGCGAGTGCTTGCCAGACGTAGGTGCCTGTCGGCCCGCCGACCGTAAGGGCACGGACCGCGTTCACCGTGACCGATACGGGCTGATGGTTCGCGAAGACCTGGAGCCATCCCGGCATCTTCTCCACAGGCACGAACGCAGAAGACGCGAAGACGAGGGGCGCGAGCACCGGGAACGCCGCAGCCTGAGCGGATTCCGGGTCCCCGACCGCGAGGCCTACCGTCGCGAAGATCCAAGCCATCGCGAACCCGAACAGCAACACGATCGCAGCACCGGCAAGCAGCCCCAAGACGTTCGTGTGGATGCGCCATCCGACCAGGAATCCGACCACCATCATCAAGATCACGACGAGGACATTGCGGATGAGGTCGGCGACCGTCCGCCCGGTGAGCACCGCGGACCGTGCCATCGGAAGCGCGTGGAAGCGTTCCATCAGTCCGCTCTTCATGTCGCTGGCAAGACCGATCGCGGTCGCGATGGAACCGAACACCACTGTCTGGACGAAGATGCCCGGCATCAGGAAGTCGACGTAGGGGACGCCTCTGATCGGGCCGATGGCCCCACCGAACACGTAGCGGAACATGATCACGAAGATCACCGGCTGGATGGTCGAGAAGACCAGAAGCTGTGGAACGCGGAGGTAACCCAGGAGGTTCCGCTTGGCGATCGCCGCTGTATCGCGAACGACGCTGAACGCAACCTCGTCGTCGCGCGCTGCTTCATCCGTCACGTCAGTTGCGACCGCACTCATGCAGCGTCTCCTTCTGATGTCTGATCGTCACTCGCGCCGGCCTCGGCGTGATGGCCGGTGAGTGCCAGGAACACGTCGTCCAGGCTCGGTTCCCGGACGGTGAGGGAGTCGGGCTCAAGGCCCGCTCCATCGAGGGTGCGGAGGATCTCGATCAATGCCCGTGCGCCCTCTGAGGACGTGATCCGCAGGTGATCTCCTTCGCGCTCGACCCGCCCGGTCACGATCGGAGTGAGGATCGCCACCGCTTGTTCCGTTCCGCCCTGGCGCATGTCCATCTCGAACACGGTAGAGCCAAGCTGCGACTTGAGGGCAGTGGGCGTGTCGTTGGCGATCACCCTTCCACCATCGACGACGGCGATGCGTGTGGCAAGGATGTCGGCCTCTTCCAGGTACTGAGTCGTGAGGAGCACGGTGGTCCCGTCACCGACGAGCTCGCGGATCATCTCCCACAGTTCGTTGCGGCTGGTGATGTCCAGTCCGGTGGTGGGTTCGTCCAGGAAGAGTATCGGTGGTTTGTTCACGAGCGAGGCGGCGATATCGAGACGCCGGCGCATCCCGCCCGAGTAGGTGCGGAGCGGTCGGTCGCCGGCATCGCTGAGTTGGAAGCGCTCCAGCAACTCCCGCGCCCGTGGTGCGATCTGCGGCCGGGGCATCTGCGCGAGCACTCCGACCATCTCGAGGTTCTCTCGACCGGTGAGGTTCGCATCGACGGCGGCGTACTGGCCGGCGAGACCGATCCGCCGGCGAACAGCGTCCGGCTCCTTCACGACGTCGCGTCCGAGTACCTCTGCGGAGCCGGAGTCGGGACGAAGGATCGTGGAGAGCACCCGGATGACCGTGGTCTTCCCGGCCCCGTTCGGCCCCAGGAGCCCGAAGACCGTGCCTTGGGGCACCTCGAAATCGACTCCGGAAAGTGCCTGGACCTCTCCGAAGCGTTTTGTTAGGGCATGAACACCGATCGCGATCTCATCCATGGGCCGTACCCTGTCACAGATAGTTCGGCGCTGTCAAGTATTCGTTGACTTCAATCATTGTAGGACTTGAAGTATATGCGAAACAAGCGTAGTGTGGTGTTATGAAGGGCCGGTCGAAGAAGGAGGTAGCAGCCGACGTCTGGCGTCTGATGGCCAGATTCACCATGCAACGGGTGCAAGGTGGCGAGCATTTCGCAGTGCTCCGTGAACTGGGCCTCACTCCGGGCCACCTCAAAGCGCTCGCGATCATCCTTCCTGAAGAGCCGCGTCCGATGGGCGTGATGGCCGAGATCGTGCATTGTGACGCCTCCCAGATGACCTGGCTCGTCGACCGTCTAGAGGAGCGTGGTCTGGTCGAGCGGCAGACGTCGGCATCGGACCGCCGAGTGAAATCGATCGCACTCACGCCGCGCGGCGTCGAGGTGCGTCAGCTGGTTCTGGACAAACTCTTCGACCCGCCCAAAGAACTCCTCGCACTCGACGCCATGACACTCGGGGCGCTCCGCGAACACCTCGAGAAGCTCCCGTCCTCCGGAGGAAGCTTCTTCGGTGTCGAAGACGCGCGGTGATCGCACCGACGTGTCGGGGGGCAGCCTCTTAGCCACCAACGGCAGTCTCTCGTACGCTCTTGCCGGGAGGGTGACCGAGTGGACGAAGGTGACGGTCTTGAAAACCGTTGATGGGGCAACTCATCCGTGGGTTCGAATCCCACCCCTCCCGCTCTCAGGGCTAGTCCTACGCCGCACCAGTCCGTGCACCGCAAGCGCCAACCCTGCGCCGGCTGCCTCTGCCGGGATGTCCCCGATCTCCGGCGAGCGCGTCGCCGTGAAACCTTGCAGCACCTCGATCAGGGCGCCGAACGCCACGGCTCCCACCGGGACCCACATCGCCCTCCGCATGTACCGCCCATCCCCTCGACAGGGCCGCCACACGGCCGCGAAGAGGAAGCTCAGGCTGGTCGCGAAGTAGGCGAAGGCATGGCCGACCTTGTCCGCTCCGTCGAACGAACTCCCTCCCGGCGGTGCTTCCACGAAGCTGAACCACAGGGTCACGAGCACGCACGCCGCCGTGAGGCCCCATAGCGCGACATCTATCGCGCGATCATGCTGCCGAGGGACGCGGTCGGTTGTTCGCATGAGGCACGGTATCAGCGGGCCTCGGTGGGCTCCTCTACCGAACTCGCTTCACCGATGTGGACGTGAACGTCTTCTTCTCTCACCCGTTCCTCTTGTTTGGCGTACTTCGCGAACGCGCGCCGGTCGGCGTCGGTGAGCGGCGGTTGGCTCAGGCTCCGAGGCCAGAGATGGTCGTGCTTCACCACGTTGATCTCCGCGGCGAACAGGGTGATCTGCGCTCCAAGGTAGAGCCAGGTCAAGAGACCGATGACGATCGCGAACGTCCCGTACACCTCGCTCGCTCCTTTGAGCTGGTGGCCGACGTAGTACCCGCCGACGGCTTCAAGCACCGTCCACGTGACGGCGCCCGCGATCGCGCCCGGGGCTACCGTCGACCACGAGATATCCGCCGCCGTGAGGATCCGGAACGCGCACATGAACAGGACGATGTTCAGCGCCAATCCCACCACGAACCCTGCGGCCGCGAGCCAGCCGTTGTGGCTGCCCGAGCCGATGCCGGCAGCCAGGCTCGAGGCCAACGTCAGGACACCGAGGACCACCAGCATCAGCAACGCCCGGGCGGTTGACTTGAGGAAGTTGGGCCGATCCTTGTACGGGATGTTCCACACCGTGTTCATCGCATTCTCGAACGCCTTCACCACCCCCAACCCCGACCAGAGCGTCAAGATCAACGCGAGCGCGAGTGCCAGTCCGCCGGCGTTCAAGGCCTTCACGCTGTTCCCCAGCTGGGTTCCGATGATCGGGAAGCTCCGCAAGGCCGAGTGCAAGACGCTGTCCCGAAGCGCCGGGTTGCCCGACGTGAGCATGCCCAGCACCGTCACCGCAACCATCAAGAGCGGGAAGAGCGAGAAGAAGCCGAAGTAGGCGACCAGCGCGGCGAGGTTCCCCGCCTGATCGTCGCCGAACTTCTTCACGGTCGCGAAGATGAACGGCGTCGATCGTCGCGACTGCTGGAACTCGTCGATGCGGTGCACGGTTCGCTGCAGGACGTTCATTCGGCCTCCTGCCCTAGAGTTCCCGACCTCCCGAGTGGCAAACATGTCGGCGGCCAAGATCGGCTGGGCTCTGGGATGCTCGGTCGCGTGTCCTTCCCACGCATCGGATCCCGCCCCGGCCTTGTCGTGGTTGCTCTGGTGGTGGTCGCCGCTGCTGCGTTGTGGGGGTTCGTGTTCCGAACCTCGCATCGTCCACCGCCCGCGTTCCTTCCGGAGCACGGCGCGCTCTTCGGCGTCTACGTCTCGCCCACGTCGGGCCAGGATGCCGTTACGGCGATCTCATCGTTCGAGGCGAAACTCGGAAGGTCGCAAACGCTGGAACGCGAGTACGTGCTGTGGGATCAGAGCTGGCCGACCGCGACCGACACGTGGTCGCGCGATCACGGCGCCGTCCCGTTCATCAGTTGGCGGGCGCAGCTGATGTCGGGAGCGGCGGTCGCGTGGAACGACATCGCGAACGGTTCCCACGACGCGGCTATCGACGCACGCGCGCGGGACCTCAAGGCGTTCGGCCTACCTGTGATCTTCACGTTCAACCATGAACCCGAGAATGACCACGTGGCAGGCGACGCCGCGGCCTTCGTCGCCGCGTTCCGCCACGTTGAGGATCGATTCCGGCTGGACGGTGTGACGAACGTGTCCTACGCCTGGACGGTGATGGCCTGGAGCTTCGGCCGGGGAACAGCGGATGCGTTCTATCCCGGCGACGAGTACGTGGACATCGTGGCCGCCGACGGCTACAACGACAGCGGTTGCCCGACACCCGGTCCCGATCGGATGTTCACGCAGATCTTCGGCGGGGCCCACGAGTTCGCGGTGACCCACGGGCTCCCCCTCATGGTGGCCGAATGGGGGGCAGCCACCGACCCCTCGCAGCCGATGGCCAGGCCGACGTGGATCGCGCAGGTGGCCCAGCAGGCGCAGACATGGCCCGAACTCAAGGGGCTGATCTACTTCGACGCCGGTGTGCGATGTCCGCGCCACGTCGACGGAGATCCGGCGTCCCTCGCAGCCCTGTCGGCGATGGCCAAGCTCCCGTATTTCAGCGTCGAACCCCGCCTCTGACCGGCCGTGCCAGGGCGGAGCCGGCCCTCCGTATGCTGGAGGGGTGAGCGAGCTCCCCGCATCCGACCGGCTCCTGCGCGCCCTTCGCCGCGAGCCCGTTGACCGCACGCCGGTCTGGTTCATGCGCCAGGCGGGCCGCTACCTGCCCGAATATCGCGAGCTGCGCGGTGATCGCGACATCCTGGAGACCTGCAAGGACGCCGAGGTGGTCTCCGAGATCACCCTGCAGCCGCTGCACCGGATGCCGCTGGACGCAGCCATCCTCTTCAGCGACATCATGGTTCCCCTGGCCGCCGTGGGCGTGCCGGTTCGGATCGAGCCCGGCCGCGGGCCAGTGGTCATGCCGCCCCTCCGCACCCTGGCCGACATCGAGCGACTACGGCCGCTGGAACCCGAGACCGATGTGCCCGAGGTCCTGGACGCCATCCGGCTGCTCCGCAAGGAACTCTCTGTTCCTCTCATCGGCTTCGCGGGAGCTCCGTTCACCCTTGCGAGCTACCTCCTGGAAGGCGGCCCCTCGAAGAGCCACGAACGAACGAAGGCTCTCCTCTTCGGTGAGCCGGAGCTGTGGAACGCGTTGATGGGCCGGCTCGTGGACATCGTGTCCGCACATCTGATCGCCCAGGCGCAGGCCGGTGCGCAGATCCTGCAACTGTTCGACTCGTGGGTGGGTGCGCTGCACCCGGATGTATACGGACGCGCCGTTTTGCCGCACGTGCGAGAGGTGTTCGCCAGACTGTCCCCACTCGACGTGCCGACCATCCACTTCGGTGTCGGTACCGGTGAGCTGCTGCCGCTGATGGCCGAGGCCGGTGGCGATGCCATCGGCGTCGACTTCAAGACTCCACTTGACGCCGGCTGGTCGCGCATCGGTGGTCCGGATGTTCGCGCGGTTCAGGGCAACCTGGACCCGGCGGCGCTCCTCGCGCCGTGGGAGAGCACCGAGCGTGAGGTTCGCGCGGTCCTCTCAGCCGTGGGCGGCCGTGACGGGCACATCTTCAACCTAGGCCACGGAGTACTGCCCTCGACCGATGTGGCACAGCTCCAACGCGTGGTGGAACTCGTCCACATCGAAACCGAGAGAACCTCCGCGTGAGCGACCCCATGCCGATAGGCGTGCTCGTCATGGCGTACGGGACAGCCAGCGGCCCCGACGACATCGAGCGCTACTACACCGATATCAGAGGTGGCCGGACCCCCGGCCCCGAGCATCTCGCCGAGTTGAAAGATCGTTACGCCGCCATCGGCAACGTGTTCCCCTTGCTCGATACCACCCGCGCGCAAGCCGAGGGACTGGTCGAACGCCTGAACGCCGATGCGGACGGCATGACCTATCGCGCCTACCTGGGCATGAAGCATTCCGACCCGTTCATCCCCGAGGGTCTGCGGCGGATGCGCGAGGACGGCGTCCGGCAGGGGGTCGGCATCGTCATGGCGCCGCATTGGTCGGGCATGTCGATCGAGACCTACATCGACCGTGTACAGCAGGATGTCGATGCCAACGGTGGCCCAAACTTCACGTTCGTGCGGGAGTACGGCTCACATCCGGCGTTCGTCCGGTTCCTCGCCGGGAGGCTCCGCGAGGCTCTGGACGCGCTCGACCCCGCTACGCGAACGAACACCGCGGTGATCTTCTCCGCGCATTCGCTCCCGGTGCGGACGCTCGAGGACGGCACCAAGCGCTGTCTGCGGTGCGACTGCGAAACCGCCTGCCGTTACGACGGTGGCCTACGTGCCACGGCCGACCTGGTCGCAGCCGAACTCGGCGGGCTGCCCTCTTACACCACGGCGTGGCAGAGCGCCGGCCGCACCGCCGATCCGTGGTGGGGTCCGCCTGTTGAGGACGTGATCCTCTCGGAGGTGAAAGATGGCCGCGATGCTGTTGTGGTCTGCAGCGCAGGTTTCGTCGCTGATCACCTCGAAGTGCTCTTCGACCTCGACATCGAGGCGAAGCAGCTGGCGGAGGATGCGGGTATCGCCTTCAGCAGGACGCGAATGCCGAACGCCGACCCCGAGTATCTCGACGTGCTCGCCACCGTGGTTCGAGATGAGCTGGCGGGTGCGGGCGGATGAGTGTGCTGGTCGTGGGCGGAGGCGTGAGCGGCCTCACCGCCGCCTACCGTCTGCACCGAGCGGGGGTAGACGTCACGCTCCTCGAAGCCGGCGAACATCCCGGCGGGCGGATCGGATCGATCGAGGTGGGCGGCATCAACGTCGAGACCGGTCCCGACTCCTTCCTGGCGCGCAAGCCGTGGGCCGTCGAACTCTGCAACGAACTCGGCTTGCCCCTGGTGTCGCCGGGTGCGAGCGGAGCGTTGTTGTGGACCGCGCACGGGCTTGTGCATTTCCTCAGGGAGACGCCGTTCGGGATCCCGGGGGATGTGGGAGACGTGCTGCGCTGGCCCGGACTCTCCAAGGCCGGCCGCCGCCGTGCCCTGCGCGATCTCCTGATCGGCAAGCGCAAGGACGGTGTGGAGGAGTCGCTTGGCGGGCTGCTCAGGCGCCGCTTAGGGGATGAGGCGACCGATCGTGCGATCGCTCCGCTCCTGGGCGGTCTCTACGCCGGCGACGTGGATCGGCTGTCTGCATCGGCCACCTTCCCCGAACTCATCGCCTGGGAGGAGTCGCAGGGGAGTCTCATCCGCGGTTCGCAGGCGGCCAAACGCAACGCCGGAAACGCGAAGGCCTCGCCGATGTTCGTCAAGCCACGGGACGGGGTGGGTGCCCTCACCGATGCCCTCGTCGATGCCCTGGGCGAACGTGTTCGAACGGAAACCGAGGCCACCTCGATCGATCGCGCCGGCGTCGGTTACTCGGTAACGGCCACCGGCGGAGCGACGTTCGAGGCTGATGCCGTGATCGTCGCGACACCGCCGAGGGCCGCCGCGGCACAGCTCGAGCGCCTCGCCGCCGGATCGGCCGACGAACTCGGCGGGATCCGATCCGTGTCTACCGCCGTGGTCGTGTTCGTCTATCCCGAAGGGACGCAGGAAGGGCTGCGTGACGGAACCGGGTTCGTGGTTCCCCGCGACATGGCGCCCATGACAGCGGCCACGTGGCTCAGCAATAAGTGGCCCGACCCGGCGTTCGGGACCAGGGCAGTGGTGCGGTGCTTCGTCGGTGCCGACGGCGAGGAGGACATCTTGGACGCGCCCGACCACGACATCATCGATGCGTGTGCCCGGCACCTGTCTGCGGTGGTGGCACTTCCGGCCGAACCGGAGACCGCCGCCGTGGTCCGCTGGCCGACGTCGATGCCCCAGTATGAGGTGGGTCACGCCGCCAGGGTCGCGCGTATCCGTGAAGGTCTCCCGGCGGGTATCTTCGTGATCGGTAACGCCTACGACGGCGTCGGGATCCCCGATTGTGTCCGCGCCGCGAACGACACCGCCGGCCAGGTCTCCGCACGCGAAGGGGTTCCCGCGACCGGCCAGAAGGAGCAGGTATGACCGAGATCACGAGCGAGACCGTCTACACCCTCTACCCGGTGTTCATGTCCACGCCGGACTATCGCGAAGCGTTCGCCGATGCCGAGGATCTGGGGCGCGCAGCCCGCGAGGTTGATGACCTGATCAAGCGCTGGGCCGGGCGCGTCGAATGTCGCGGCACCTACTCGACCGTCGCCTTCCGAGCCGACGCCGACCTGATGCTGTGGATCCACGGGGCAACGCCCGAGGACGTGCAGACCTTCTTGGTGGAGTTCCGCAGGACGGAGGCGGGAAGCCTGCTGGATCTCACCTGGACGTTCATGGGTGTGACCAAGCCGGCTGAGTTCGTGGCCGATCACCGCCCTGCGTTCGTGAAAGGGGTGCCCCCCGAGACGTACCTCTGCGTCTATCCCTTCGTGCGAACGCCTGAGTGGTACCTGCTCCCGGGTGACGAACGCGGCGAGCTCCTGCGCGAGCACGGGATGTTGGGAAGGGACTTCCCCGAGGTTCTCGCGAACACCACCAGCGGGTTCGGATTGGGTGACTGGGAATGGATCCTGGCGTTCGAGGCTCCCGCCGCCGACATGCTGGTCGATTGCATCCGAGCCCTGCGCAACACGAAGGCCCGCCTCTACACCAAGGAAGAGATCCCGTTCATCACCGGTATCCGCAAGCCGGTCGCCGAAGCCCTCGCCGACCTCGTCTAGACCGAAAGGACAAGAACGATGAGATCACTGATCGTGAGCACCTTCTTGACCCTCGACGGAGTGATGCAGGCTCCGGGCGGACCCGAAGAGGACGACAGCAACGGCTTCAAAGAAGGTGGCTGGTCGGTGAACTATTGGGACGAGCAGATGGGACAGGTCATGGGCGAGGCGATGAGCACGCCGTTCGACCTGGTGCTCGGGCGCAAGACCTATGACATCTTCGCCGCCTACTGGCCGAACGCTTCCGAAGAGCAGGGCGCCAAGCCATTGAACGATGCGACCAAGTACGTCGCGTCACGGAGTCGCCCCGCGCTGGAGTGGGACAGGTCGGTCCTGATCGAGGGAGACGCGGCGGAAGGTATCGCGGCCCTCAAGAAGGAAGATGGACCGGAGCTGCAGGTGCACGGGAGCGGGAACCTGATCCAGACGCTGATGCGGCACAAGCTCGTCGACGAGTACCGCCTGTGGGTATTCCCCGTCGTGCTCGGGTCGGGTCAACACCTGTTCGCCGATGGCACCATCCCCTCGGGGCTGAAGCTCGTCGACAACAAGGTCTCCACGACGGGAGTCGTGATCGGCACCTACGAGCCCGCAGGTGACCTTGTCACGGGTTCGTTCGCGCTGAACTGATCCGCGTTAGCGGACGAGGCAATCCGCGTCTTTCGGGAAGGTGGCGGTCGGAGCGGGGCCCCGCGACGGCCCTTTGTTGAACCTGGCGTACCCGCGCCAGCGACGGTGGTGAACACTTCCGTTGTGGTCATGCTCGGTCCACCGGCAGTCGAAATGAACGGTGCGCCTGACCTTGCCCTTGAACGAGAAGCTCAGATCGTGAGCGGGCACGCGAGTTGCCTTCAGGACACCTGTTCGCGACTCCCAGAGGCGAACGTACGTGGGGTTTCCCCATCTCCTGGTGGCCGCGGACGCCGGTGTTGCCGCCAGAAGAGCGCCGATGATCATCAGGCTGACAAAAGTCTTCTTCATCGTTCGCATCCTCCGGACTCGACAGTGAGGCCCCGTTTCATGCGCGAGGTATCGGCAGAACGGGGGATGCTCTTAAGCGAAGCCATCCCCCGTCCGGGGGAAGCCTCAGAGGATGTCGGTGAGCGAGGTGATCACCGCGTGCCCACGAGAGTCCGCGCTGACGCCCTCTTCCGGCCTGGCCTCTGGGCGGATGATCAGGCGCGGTTGGAGTCCGACCGCAGCAGCCCCGCCGCAATACTCGGCCTGATCATCGACGAACAGACAGTCGGGAGCGTCGTCGGCGCGAAGCCCGATCCGGGACAAGGCCTCGACGTAGATAGCCGCGTCGGGCTTCCGTGAACCGACCTCGAACGAGAGCACGACGGCGTCGAACGCCTCCGGAAGACCGAGTCGATCCACCACCGGCCGGGTCGAGTGCGAACAGTTGCTCACCAGCGCCGTCTTGATCCCCCGCGACCGAAGGTCGTGAAGGACCGGGAGTGAATCGTCGTACAGCAGGACCCCGACCTCCATCGCGCGTTCTTCCATCTCCCCGGCCTCTTTCACCAAGGCGTCATCCGGCTCGAGTCCGAGCGCTTCCAGCCAGTTCCGCGTGTCGCCCTCCATGTCGGGGAACGCCCCGATACTTCGAAGAGCGCGCGTCGTCGTCATCGCCTCGCCGATCGCCTCCGGCGTGACGCCGACCAGTTCGGCCAGTTGTGCCTTGAGCCACGGCCACTGGCTGTAGACCAACGTGTCGTAGAGGTCGATGAGCGCGGCCGCCGGTTGGTCGGTCACGCGTCCACCAAGGTCGCCGCGTGATCCGGCACATAGGTGAACGCTTCGCGTGGCGGGCGAACGTATCCCTCGTCGCTCTGACGCGCCGGGATGTCGATCTCGGGGAGCGGCTTCGCCTCCCAGGGCACCTGGCTCAGCAGATGCGCGATGCAGTTCAGCCGCGCGCGGCGCTTGTCGTCGGCTTCGACTACCCACCACCGAGCCTCGGGGATATCCGTATGGACGAACATCTCGTCTTTCGCCCGCGAGTAGTCAACCCAATGGGTCCGTGAGGAGAGATCGGTTCCCGAGAGCTTCCACCGGCGCATCGGATCGTGCACGCGTGCGTCGAACCGGCGTTCCTGCTCCTCGTCGCTCACGCTGAACCAGTACTTGAGCAGGATGATGCCGTCCTCGGCGAGCAAGCGTTCGAAGATGGAGCATTGACGGAGGAACCGACGATGTTCCTCCGGGGTGCAGAAGCCCAGAACCTTCTCGATGCCGGCGCGGTTGTACCAACTCCGATCGAACAGCACCATCTCCCCCCCAGCCGGCAGTTGCTCGATGTATCGCTGGAAGTACCACTGGCTGCGCTGGCGCTCCGTCGGGATCGGGAGGGCGACGATCCGCGCGATCCGTGGATTCAGGTATTCGGTGACCCGCTTGATGGCGCCACCCTTGCCGGCAGCGTCGCGCCCCTCGAAGACCACGACCACGCGGGCTCCCGACTCGCGAACCCATTCGCCCATCTGCACCAGTTCCTCTTGGAGGCGGCGGAGTTCGGTTTCGTAGAGGTGTTTCGGGATGCGGTCGACGTCGTGTTTCTTCCCCATACGGGAATTCTACGGGCCGTCAGTCCGACCAGAGTGCGCTCAGGTAGCCGTCGACGTTGGCGGCCCCCGTCAACCCGGCGGTCCCTGTCCCAACGTCAACCACCTGCGGCTCGACCAGCTGGAAGGTGGACTGGACGTCGGGCGGGATGAAACGGGTGAGCTGGGAGAAGGAGTGGGGATCCTCCAGGCCTCTGGGCCGACGGTAATAGCGCTGCGGATAGTAAACGTGCAGCGCATCGCGGGCGCGGGTGAGCGCGACGTAGAGGAGCCGGCGTTCCTCTTCGATCTCCTCGTCGTTGCCGGTGGCCATGTCCGAGGGGATCATGCCGTCGGCAGCGTGGATGACGTGCACGGCATCCCATTCCAGACCCTTGGCCGAATGGATCGTCGAGAGGATGAGCCAGTCCTCGTCCAACAATGGCGGGCCCGCCAGGTCGCCGGTGGATGAAGGAGGATCGAGCGTGAGTTCGCTGAGGAAGCGGCCTCGCGTCTCATACCCCTGTGCCAGAACCTCCAGCTGTTCGATATCGCGCATGCGCGCGGAGGCGGCGTCGTACCGGCGCGCGAACACGGGCGCCAGGAATCCGCGGAGGCGTTCGATCTGCGCGGCGGGAAGGAGCACATCTTCGTCGGCACACCCGCGGAGCGCGGAGCGGAGTTCCTGAATACCGTCCAAACCGGCACGTGGAACCTCCAACGGTTGGTCGAGGAAATTGACCATCGGGGACGGTTGATCGTCGTTCGTTCGACGAACACCGATCTGCTCCATCACGCGGCGGGTTGTTGCCGGTCCCATCCCATCGGGGAGCTGGAGAACTCGGAACCAGCTGACCTCATCGAACGGGTTCTCCAAGACGCGCAGGATGCTGAGCGTGTCCTTGACGTGTCCGGCCTCCAGGAACTTCAACCCTCCGTACTTGACGAACGGGATGTTGCGCCGCGCGAGCTCCACCTCCAGCAGATCGCTGTGATGCGCCGCCCGGAACAGCACGGCCTGCCGATGGAGGGCAACACCTTCTTCTCTGTGGCGCAGGACGTTCTGGCAGACGGCGTCACACTGTTCGGCTTCGTCAAGGCACGTGCGAAGGATCGGCATGCGATCGCCGTCGCGCACCGACCGAAGGGTCTTCTCATGGCGCTGAGGACTGAGCGCGATGACGGCGTTGGAGACCGCGAGGATCGGCGTGGTCGAGCGGTAGTTCTGTTCGAGCTTGATCACGGCAGCGCCGGGGAAGCGTGTTGGGAACTCGAGGATGTTGCGCACGGTGGCGGCCCGGAACCCGTAGATGGATTGTGCGTCGTCACCGACAACGGTCAAGTTCCGCGGACCGCTCTCGGGCCGCAGACCTTCCAGGATGTCGGCCTGCAGGGCGTTCGTGTCCTGATACTCGTCGACCAAGACGTGGTCGAACATCGCGGCCAGGGGCTCGCGCGTCGCAGGTGCCCACGCCAAGGCTTTCCAGAAGAGGAGGAGATCGTCATAGTCCAGAACGTTCTGGTCCCGCTTCCGTTCCATGTAGGCGGTGAAGATCTCGCGGATGCCGTCGGCTTCGTCGGTGCACCACGGGTAGTGCACCTTCAGGACATCGCCGAGCTTCTCGCCCGCGTTCACCGTGCGCGAGTAGATCCCGGCGAGCGTCTCTTTGCGCGGGAACCGCCGTTCCCTGGCGCTGTAGCCGAACTCGTCACGCAAGAGGTTCATGACGTCTGCGCCATCGGCCTGGTCCAGGACCGTGAAATCCGGCCGCAAGCCGAGTGGACGCCCGTGCAGCCGAAGCAGCCGGTTGGCCACGGCGTGGAAGGTGCCGCCGACCACTCGACCCGTCTGATCGTCGCCGCTGAGCCGTTCGGCCCGTGACAGCATCTCCCGCGATGCCCGGCGGCTGAACGTGAGGAGCAGGATCCGCTCCGGACGAACCCTTCGTTCGCCGATCAACCACGCCACCCGAGAGGCGAGCGTCATCGTCTTGCCGGTACCCGCTCCGGCCACGATCAGGAGGGGCCCATCGGAAAATGTTGCGGCGGCAAACTGATCGGCGTTCAGGTCTTGGGGTTCGAACATGTGTTCGGGAGTATAGCCCCGAATACCCCGTCAGCTCGCGATCAATCCGAGTTCCCGGAGGGTGCCGACCGGCACCGTGTGGCAGTAGGGCTGGTGCCCGTTCTTCTCGTAATAGGACTGGTGGTAGTTCTCTGCGGGGTAGAACTCGTCGGCCTCTCGGATCTCGGTGGCGATGGGGCGATCGAACCTGGCCTGCGCCCGATCCCGGCTCGCCGTGGCGGTTTCCGACTGCTCGGCCGAGTGCGTGAAGATGGCGCTGCGGTACTGATCGCCCACGTCAGGGCCCTGCCGGTTGACCTGCGTGGGGTCGTGCATCGCCCAGAACACTTCCAGGAGTTGGCCGTAACTCACGACGGCAGGTTCGAACGTCACGCGAGTGATCTCTGCGTGACCCGTGGTGTGCGAGCACACCTCCTGATACGTGGGGTTCTTCGTCATCCCGCCGCCGTAGCCGACCTCGGCGTTGATCACGCCCGGCACCCGACGGAACACGTACTCGACGCCCCAGAAACAACCGGCTCCGAATGTCGCGGTCTCGGTGTCGATCACGGGTCCTCCTTCTCGGTCTGTGCTCAATGGTGTCACCGAACATCCTGAACGTTGCACAGGAAACAGATTTCTCACCGCCAACGCCCCGGGTGTAGCCTCCGCTCGTCCTCAGTTCGAACGGAGATCACCATGGACGCCAATCGCTACGACGCCATCGTCATCGGCGGGGGCCACAACGGTCTCATCGCCGGCGCCTACCTCTCGAAGAACGGTGCTCGAACGGTGGTGCTGGAGGCGCGACACAAGACCGGTGGCGCGGCGGACACGATGAGCCCGTGGCCCGAGCGTCCGGACATCAAGGTCACGACGCTCTCCTATGTGATGAGCCTCATGCCGCCGACCATCCAGAAGGATCTCCAACTAGAGCGGTTCGGCTATAAGGTCCACCCGCAGGGGATGGGGTATCTGCCGCATCCGGATGGCCGGTCGATCATCCAGCACGACGACGAGGCCATCACCCGCGCGTCCATCGCGAACTTCTCGAAGAACGACGCCGACGCGTACTACGAGTTCGAGGCGTGGATCGGCGAGATCGCCGCGATCATGGGTCCGCTCCTCATGCGCACGCCCGCGCACCTGGGCTCCAAGAAGATCGGCGATCTGAAAGACGCGGCGCAGATGGGGTGGATGCTCCGCAAGGAGCTGAACGAGAAGAAGGTCGCCGACATCACGCGCCTGTTCACGATGAGCGCGACCGACCTCTTGGACCGTTGGTTCGAGTCCGAGGTCGTGAAGGGATTCATGGCGGTGAACGGGATCATCGGCACGTGGGCCGGACCCGACGCGCCTGGGACGGCGTACGTCCTGATGCATCACTCCGTCGGTGACGTCGGAGACGGCCAGATCGCCAGCTGGGGGTATCCCGAGGGCGGGATGGGCGCCGTCAGCAGGGCATGCGAGGAGGCCGCGAAGTATCTGGGCACCGAGATTCGGACCAACGCGAAGGTGTCGAAGATCCTCACGGACAACGGCGCCGCGCGCGGTGTGGTCCTCGAGGACGGAACCGAGCTGACCGCCAACCTGGTGGTCACCGCGATCCATCCCAAGATCACGTTCCTGGAACAGCTCGAACGAAGCGAACTCCCTGAGGAGTTCGTGCGCGATATCGAGCACTGGAAGACCCGCAGCGGCACGGTGAAGATCAACGTGGCGCTCGACAGGCTGCCCGAGTTCACCGCGAACCCGGGGTTCGATCCTCAGATCCACGGAGGAGCCATCCAGATCCTGGACGATGTCGACTATCTGGAACGCGCATTCCAAGATGCGCGCTTCGGGAAGGCCGCGACGTCACCGTTCAGCGATACGGCGATCCCCACGGTGTTCGACAAGACGCTGGCGCCCGAGGGCGTGCACGTGATGTCTATGTTCACGCAGTGGGTGCCGCACGAGTGGGCCACCGAGGAACACCCTCAGGAGTTGGAGGCCTATGCAGACCGGCTCTTCGACCGGGTGGAGGTGGTGGCGCCGGGCTTCAAGAACTCGGTGATGCACCGCCAGATCATCGGCCCGAAGCAGATGCAGGACGAATGGGGCTTGATCGGCGGCAACATCTTCCACGGCGAACTCTCGGTGGACCAGCTGTTCCACATGCGCCCGGCCCCCGGATTCGGGGACTACCGCACGCCGATCCGCGGGCTGTATCAGGCGAGCAGTGCGACCCACGCCGGCGGCGGCGTGACGGGCATGCCCGGCCACCACTGCGTGCGCGAGATCATGAACGACAAAGCTCTGAAGAAGCGGTAGCGGGCGGGATCGGCGGCTCGCGGCCGTCCCTTAGCCGGAGAAGGTTGCGGCTGCCGCGAGGACGGCGTCGACGTGCTCGTCCGTGAGGGCGGCCGACAAGGTCCAGAGTTCGTAGCCGCTCGGCGGGAGGTAGACGCCGCTTGCGCGCATGTGGTGGAAGAAGCGTGCGTATCGGTCGTGGTCGGCCTTCTTCGCGTCCTGGAAATCGTGGACAGGCCCGTCGGTGAAGAAAACGCTGAACAGTGACGTCGACCGATTGATGGTCGCCGGGATGTCGCTGTGCCGGAACCGTTCCTCAAGACCGTTCGTGAGCGCTGCCGCCGTCCGTTCGAGCTGAGGGTAGGGATCGAGCATCGCGGCCAAGGCCAGGGTTGCCGACCCTGCGGCAACCGCTACTGGGTTCCCGCTCAACGTGCCCGCCTGATAGATCGGGCCGGTCGGCGCCAGTTGCAACATCAGATCCGTGCGCCCGCCGAAGGCCGCGCAGGGGAACCCGCCGCCCATCACCTTCCCGAACGTCGAGAGGTCCGGTCGGATCCCGAAGACGCCTTGGGCTCCGGCCATCCCCATCCGGAATCCAGTGATCACCTCATCGAACAGCAACAGGGAACCGTGGTGGTCGCACAGGTCGCGCAAGCCTTCCAGGAACCCGGCCGCCGGCGGCACGACACCCATGTTCGCCGCCACCGGCTCGACGATGACCACGGCGATGTCGCGTCCCCATTCGGCGAAGATGGCGCGCGCTGCGTCCAGGTCATTGAAGGGCGACGTCAACGTGTCGCGCGCGGCGCCCTCCGTGACGCCCGGGGACGTCGGGATCCCGAGCGTCGCGAGTCCGCTCCCGGCGCCGGCGGCGAGCAGCGGATCGGAATGACCGTGATAGCACCCCTCGAACTTCAGGATCTTGTCCCGGCCGGTTGCGCCCCGGGCAAGGCGGATCGCGCTCATGGTGGCCTCTGTCCCGCTGCTCACCAGCCGAACCATCTCCACGCTCGCCACCGCCGCGATGATCCCGGCTGCTAGTTCAACCTCAGCGGCGGTCGGTGCGCCGAAGGTCGTGCCCTTGGCGGCCGCTGCGTTCACCGCCCGCAGGATCTCTGGATGTGCGTGGCCGAACAGCAATGCGCCCCAGCTCTGGACCAGATCGATGTAGCGGTTCCCGTCGACGTCGATGAGCTCCGCACCCTCGCCGCGCTCGATGAAGATGGGCGTGCCGCCGACGCCGCCGAAGGCGCGAACGGGCGAATCAACGCCTCCGGGGATCACGCTCTGTGCGCGCTCGAACAGATCTTCGGACTTGGTCACGGCCGGCGATTCACCGTTCGGCGAGCCAGGTAGCTGCGTCGGCGGCGTGATACGTGAGGATGAGGTCGGCACCGGCACGGCGGATGCTCGTCAACACCTCAAGGACGGCGCGGCGTTCGTCCAGCCAGCCGTTCCGGGCGGCTGCCTTGATCATCGAGTATTCGCCGCTCACGTGGTACGCGGCGATCGGGAACGCGGTGTCATCCTTCGCGCGGCGGATGACGTCGAGGTAGGGGAGCGCCGGCTTCACCATGACGATGTCTGCGCCCTCGGCGATGTCGGTGCGGATCTCGCGGAGCGCTTCATCGCCGTTGGCCGGATCCTGCTGATAGCCGGTGCGATCGCCGAACTTCGGCGCACCTTCGGCTGCTTCTCGGAACGGAGCGTAGAACGCGCTCGTGAACTTCGCGGCGTACGCCATGATCCCTGTGTCCAGGTGACCTTCGGCGTCCAGCGCGGCCCGGATGGCCTCGACCTGCCCGTCCATCATCCCGCTGGGCCCGACCATGTGCGCCCCTGCGTCCGCCTGCGCCCGCCCGATGCGTGTGTACCGCTCCAACGTTTCGTCGTTGATGACGTTTCCCGCTTCGTCCAGCACCCCGCAATGTCCGTGGTCGGTGTACTCGTCCAAACAGAGGTCGCTGATCACCACCGCGTCGTCACCGAATTCCTCTCGCAGCGTTGTGATCGCCCGCTGGCCGATCCCGTCGGGGCTCCACGCCTCCGACCCCTCGGCATCCTTGCGAGCCGGAACGCCGAACAACATGAATGCCGTCACTCCCCGGTCGGCGATCTCGACGGCCGCCTTGCGAACGGACTCCAGCGTGTGCTGGAACTGTCCGGGCATCGAGGCGATGGGAACGGCGGCGTCGATCCCCTCCTTCACGAACAGCGGAGCGATGAGGTCGCTCGGCGCCAGCGTCGTTTCACGGATCAGCCCGCGGAGGGCGGGCGTGCGGCGCATCCGGCGAGGTCGTTGTTCGGGGAACGGGGCCATGGTCGCCTGATGCTACTCCGCGCGGCGGGGAGGCAGCACCCGCTCCAGGGCGTTGACCAGGCCTTCCATCGTGTGCGGCTTCGCGACCGCATGCACGGTGAGCCCGTGCTCGCGTGCCTCCTTGGCCGTGACGGGCCCGATGCACACCACCTTGGGTGCGCCCCCCACCGGCCCAAGCGCCCCGACGAACCCTCGGACGGTGGACGCGCTGGTGAACGTGACCGCGTCGAGCGAGCCGCTCTTGAGCGTCTCGCGCGCCTCGGGTGGCAGCGACCGAGGCATCCGGGTGCGGTAGGCATCGACTCGCGTGGGGCTCCAACCCTTTGCCGCGAGCGCGCTCTCCAAACCCTCGGGAGCGATGTCCGCGCGGGCGCAGAGCACGCGTCCCCTTCCGCGCGGGAACGCCCGCGCGAGCGCCACCGTCGTGAAGGTGGCCGGTTGAAGGTCGGCAGGCCGTCTCGCCCAGGCCTTGAATGCCGCTGCCGTGCCATCGCCGATCACCGCCACTTTCGCGCGCACGCCTTTGGGCGATCCCAACCGGGAGGAGAGCATCTCCACGGTCGCACGGCTGGTGAGTACGATCCATTCGAAGTCGCCGCCCGCCAGATCCTTCAGCGCACGAGTCAGCTCGGCACTCCTGGCCGGGATGAGTTCGATAGCGGGTGCGATCACAGACCGCGCGCCACGTTGGTCAAGCAGCTTGACCAATGCTGCCGATTGATCGGCGGGCCGCGTCACCAGGATCGTTCGTCCGGCGAGGGGTCGCGCGGGACGGGGACTCACTCGCTCCGGACCTTGGCCAGGATCTGTTCTGCTCCGCGCTCGATGAGGTCGGCAGCGACGACGCCCGCAACCGTCTCGGCGTCGACACCGAGTCCGTCTGAACGCAAGGTCTTCGATCCGTCCGGGAGGCTCACGCACGCCACGAGCGAGATCCCGTCTGATCCGGCCATCGCGTAGGCGCCCAGCGGCAACGCGCAGCCTCCGCCCAACCGCCACATCAGTGAACGCTCCGCGTCGAGCGCCGCATGCGACGGCGCGTGATCGATCGCCGCCAGCGCGGCCACGATCTCGGGTTCATCTTCGAGACACTGGACGGCAAGGCATCCCTGCCCCGGTGCGGGGATCATGACGTCCAGGTCCAACCGCTGGATGTAGGCGGGCTCGATGCCCAGGCGCGCCAGTCCGGCCGCGGCGAGCACCGCAGCGTCGACCTCGCCCTCCTTGAGCTTGCGCAGCCGGGTGTCCACGTTGCCACGGAGTTCGACGATGTGAAGGCGCGGATCGTGGGCCAGGAGTTGTGCGCTCCTTCGCACGGCGGAGGTTCCCACCCTGGAACCCGAACCCAACGACGTCGCTTCCCGCAAGACCAGGACATCGAACGGGTCCGCCCTTCGTGGCACCGCCGCGATGGTGAACCCGTCGTCATCCTCCGCAGGCAGATCTTTCGCCGAATGAACGGCCAGGTGGATGGTCCCCACTTCCAGGGCGTCAAGGATGGCGTCGATCCACAGCCCCTTGAGGCCCTGGGGTCCGCTGCTCGCGGCGGCGCCCTCATCCCCCGACGTGCTCATCGGCACGATCTCGGTGGCGACGCCGGTGGCACCTAAAAGGCTGGCGATCTCTTCGGCTTGCACCAGCGCCAGTCGGGAGCGGCGTGTCCCGATGCGGAGCGTGTCCGTCACTGCTCCAGGGCGTTCGGGTCGATCCCCAGGAGTTCGGCCAGGAGCCGGGCGTGCACTCCGTCGGTCCCCGGCTCGGAACGCTCTTTGAGTTCGACGATGGGATCGTGGAGGAGTTTGGCGACGATGCCACGGGCCAGGGCGTCGACCGCGGCGCGTTCGTCGGGATCGAGGGCGGCGAGACGGCCGGCGTAGCGGTCGAGCTCTGTGGCCATGATCTCGTCTCCCCGCGCGCGGATGGCGCGGATCAGCGGCGCGAGGGCGTCGGAACGGCGGCGAACCACGTAGCGGTGGACCTCTTCCGCAACGATCTCGTGGGCGCGACCGATCTCATCGGCCGTGGCCTCGTCGTGATCGGCAAGACGTTCGCGGAGAGAGAGCACATCGACCACGGTGACGCCGTCCAGGTCGGCCGCACCGGGCTCGACATCGCGAGGAACGGCGAGGTCTACCAACACCAGCGGCCTCGCCTTGCGGCCTGCCACCGCGCGGCGAACCGCATCCGCGGAGACCACGACGCCCGCAGCCCCGGTGGCGCTCACCACGATGTCGGCGTTCGCCATCGCGGTGGGGAGCATGTCGAGGTCGCCGTGCTCGGCGTTGGTTCGTTCGGCCAGCGACCTGGCGTGCTCGAGCGAACGGTTGAGGATGCGGACCGGACCGACACCGCGGCCTCGGAGATGCTTCACGGCGAGTGCGGCCATCTGCCCGGCCCCGACGACCACAACGTTCTTGCCGGCGAGGTCCGTGCCGATGGCGTCGGTGGCGATATCGGTGGCCAGGGCGACGAACGCGTCGGGCGCCGCGCCCACGGTCGTTTCGGTTCGAACGCGCCTGCCTGTTCGGGTCGCCGAATGGAAGAGCGCCGTGAGGGCGGGACCGGCCGTCGCCTCCTGTTCGGAACGCTTGAGCGCCTCGCGAACCTGGGTTCCGATCTGGGTCTCACCGAGCACCATCGAGTCGAGTCCCGAGGTGACGGCGAAGAGATGGTCGGCCGCGTCCTGTTCCCAATGGGAGTAGAGAGGTTCGGCGATATCGTCGGGATGGACGCCGCGAGCCTCGGTGAGCAGTCGCTTCAACGCCATGAATCCTGCGTGGTAGCCCGGGACGTTCGCGTAGACCTCCACGCGGTTGCAGGTGGAGAGGATGACGGCCTCGTCGATGCCGTCGATGTCCTGGGCAAGGCGGTAGGCCTTCGTCAGGTCGTCGTCGGTGAAGGCGAGCCGTTCGAGCAGGTCGATGGGCGCGCGGCGGAACGAGACACCGAGAGTGAGGACGGCCATAGGGACGGGCAGGATTCTACCGGCTACCATCCGCCCGATGACACGGGCGCGGGATCTGGGGCTGCGGATCGGGCGCGGACAGCCTGGCGAACTGAACGCCATCACGGACGTGCCCGGCGTGCGGGTGGGCCACCGAACCGTGGTCAGCCGCGACGACGGCGACCCGGCGGCGGTCCGTACGGGCGTCACCGCGATCTTCCCCCATCCGGGAGCACCCTGGGAAGAGCCCGTCTACGCGGGTACGCACATCCTCAACGGCTACGGCGAGCTCATCGGGATCAACCAGCTTCGTGAATGGGGGATCCTCATGAGCCCCGTCGTGCTGACGAGCAGCCTGGCCATCGGCAAGGCCTACGACGCCACCGTGAAGTGGATCGCACAGAGTTCCCCGCCGTGGGCGAAAGAGGTCATGCCCGTGGTGAGCGAATGCGACGACGCCTTCCTGAACGCGATCCTCACCTTCCCGCTCACCGATGAGGATGTCGCCGCGGCGCTCGACGCCGCGGTCGGGGGACCGGTGGCCGAGGGCTGCGTGGGATCGGGGACGGGCATGCAGTGCTTCGACTTCAAGGGCGGGATCGGGACGGCGTCCCGCGTCCTCCCGGCAGACGAGGGAGGTTTCACGGTCGGTGTCGTAGTGATGACGAACCACGGCGACCGCGAGAACCTCCTGATCGACGGCGTGCGCGTCGGCGAGGCCATCCCCGAGCTCATGCCGATCGAACATTCGGAAGGGTCGTGCGTGGTCGTCGTCGCCACCGATGCGCCGTTGCTTCCTCACCACCTGGACCGCGTGGCGCAACGCGCGGGCATGGGCTTGGCCCGTGGCGGTTCGATGGCGTCGAACGGATCCGGCGAACAGATGGTGGCGTTCAGCACCGCGAATCGGCTGCCCCGCGCCCCGCGCGACGTCGCCGAGATCCGCGCGGTCTTGGACGGTCCCGATCGCCCCCCGTGGTTGTTGAGCGCCCTGTTCCAAGCAACGGTCGAAGCGACAGAGGAAGCGGTGGCGAACGCACTGTTCACCGCGACCACGGTGATCGGACACGACGGGAACACGTTGTTCGCGATGCCGCACGAGCCAGCGCTGGCCGCACTCGACGCCTCCGGGCGTCTATCGCGCTAGGCAGGCTTCGTGCCCCGCGAACCGGTGAAGCGCAGGGGATCGAACGGCGCCGCGTCGAACGGCGTCTCCGCGTCGCCGCCGATGATCGCGCCGACAAGCGAGGCGGTTCCTCCGCCGAGGATGATCCCCTCGGAGCCGTGGCCCGTCGCGACGAAGAGTCCATCGCCGAGCCAGCCGACCATCGGACGGTCATCCGGCGACATCGGTCGGATCCCGGAACGGACGCTCCGGAGCGGCGCGTCGGCGAGCGCAGGGATGGTTCGGACCGCGCGGCCGGTGATGAGCCGTGGTGCTTCGGAGTTCTCGCCCTCGTCGCTCAGCATCGGGTGATGAGACGCTCCGCAGACGATCGTGCCGTCTGCCGCCGGATGCAGCCCGACACTCACGTCGGGGTCCGAAGGATCGTCGTCGGCGAAGGAACGCGCTGTCGGGAACTCGCCGCCGCCCTCCTCCCATTCCTCGGCGACCAGGTGATGCAGCAAGCCCTTCGGCGCTCGGAGTTCGACCAGCCAACCTCGAGCACCGGTCACGGGCAGGTCGTGTCCGAGCGGACGAACCAGTCGCTCCGACCAAGGCCCCGCGGCCACGATCACGGTGTCCGCTGCGATGACGCCGTCGTCGGTGGCCACCCCGGTCACCCGGTCGCCGGAGGTGGTCAGGGCTCGCACGGTGGTGTGGCGGCGGATGTCTGCGCCCAACTCTCGGGCGCGCAGGGCTAGCGCGATGGTGAGCGCGCCCGGATCCACCCGCCGCCCGTGGTGGATGAGCCACGCTTCCGCGATATCTCGGGTGAGGGCCGGTTCCTCGCGCCCGAGAGCGCCTGCATCCAATCGTTCGGTGCGAACGCCGACGGACTCGTATCCGGCCGCCCGCTGTCGCACGGTCTGCACTCCGGCATCATCGAACGCGAAGATCACCTGCCCCAGGTCGGCTCGGTCGAACGCCACGGGCACGGGGGACTCCTCGAGGGCTTCCAGATAGACGGCCAGGCTGCGTCGGCTCATCGGTTCGCACGCGGCATCCGGCGTGACCACGAACCAGCCCTGATTCCGGCCGCTCGCGCCTGCCGCCAGACCGTCGCGTTCGACGAGGGTCACGGAGTACCCCCGCGATGCGAGTTCATGGGCGCAGGCGCCTCCGATGATCCCGCCACCGATGATGACCACGTCCGGCATGGGCCGCAGCCTAGCTACAATCGTCGGCGGAGACGTGCCTGAGAGGCCGAAAGGAGCCGCCTGCTAAGCGGTTAACGGGGTAATACTCGTTCCCGGGTTCGAATCCCGGCGTCTCCGCGGGAGGAAGCTCATGGGCGAGGCGTTGACGAGGGCATACCGGAAGGGCGTTCTTGAAGCTGAGGGGTTCCCCGTCGCGGACGTGTCCGAGTACCTGGAGAAGCCGGACATCTCTGTGTGGGTCGACCTCTGTGGTCCGTCCAAGGATGCGCTCCACGAACTCTCCGCCGAACTCGGCCTGCACGAACTGGCGGTCGAGGACGCGCTGGACGAGCACCAGCGTCCCAAGCTCGATCGCTACGCCACACACCTCTTCCTGTCGTGCCATGCCGTGCGCGTCGACACCGAGGCCGGAGATCTCAAAGAGACGGAGGTCGATGCCTTCATCAACGAACGCTGGCTCATCACCGTCAGGAAGGACGATGGATTCTCTATGGAGCCGGTGCTCGAGCGGTGGGATCGTTCGCCCGACCTCGCGGTCCACGGCGTGAGTTTCCTCCTCTACGGCCTGCTCGATGTCGTGGTCGACGGCTACTTCCAGGCGATCCAGGCGTTCGACGAGTACTACGACGACGTCAGCGAAACCATCTTCACCGAACATCCCCTCGAGCCAACACAGCAGCGGCACTGGTTCCAGATGCGCCGGGCGATGGTCCGATTCCATCGCTTGGCGGTCCCGATGCGCGAAGCGCTCAGCAGCCTGATGCGGCGCGATCACGACACGGTCTCCGAGCAGCTCTACCCGTACTACCAGGACGTCTACGACCACATCCTGCGCGTCAGCGAATCCTCCGACTCGCTCCGCGACTTGGTCAGCACGATCGTCGAGACCAACATCAGCCTGCGTGACTTCCGTCAGAACCAGATCGTGAAGAAGGTGAGCAGCTGGGCCGCGATCATCACCGTCCCCGCGCTCATCACCGGCTTCTACGGCATGAACGTTCCGTACCCGGGCTTCGGAAATACCTGGGGAGTCATCACCTCGTGCGCGCTCATGGTCGTGGTGTCCGTCGGTCTCTTCGTGCTCTTCCGCCGCCGCGACTGGCTCTGATCCCTTGCACGCGTGGCACGTAGGATGGGCCGATGGACGCCGCTACCCTGCTCGATTTCGTTCGATTCCATGCCTGGGCGAACGACCGGATCCTGACCACGGCGGCGGGCCTGTCGGATGAGCAGCTCCGGGGTACCGCGAACCTCGATCACGGCAGCGCATTCGATACGGTCCGTCACCTCGTCGATGTCGACTGGAGCTGGCGCCAGGCCTGCATCGGGAACGACGTTGGGCAGACCTACGTGTGGGACCACGGGTTCGTGCTCGATGACCTTTCGTCGCTCCACGCGTTCAGCCTTGAAGAGGACGTCCAGCTCCGGACCTACGTGGAGTCGCTCGACGACGCGGCACTGACGGAGCCGCTACGACTGGGCGAGGACTTCGCGAGGCCGCCATGGCTCATCGTCGCTCACGTCGTGAATCACGGGACCCAGCACCGCAGTGAGCTGGCGCGCTACCTCACCGAGTGCGGGCACTCGCCCGGCGAGCTCGACTTCTTGGACGCTCCCGAACTGCCGTGGCCGGAGTCAGCCGCTCGATGATGGTGGCGGTCCTCACCTGAGGGGTTCCTTCGCAGGCCTCTGAGACGTAGACGCAGCTCGTGGTTGGAGCAGGGGAACCTGCGCTGGCGGAGGCCACGGTGCCGGTGAGGATGACCGCGGAGACCTCGGCCGCGTGCAGCTCGGTGACCGTGTTCATCACTGCCTTGCCCACCCATCGCGCAGATGGTCGGGAATCGCGTTCTCAGAGGCATGGCCATCACCGCGCCGACGGGCGATCCATCGCTCAGCGGCGACGCCGAACGCGCACTTCGAGTGCGCATCGTCGAATCCGGAGTCCAGTTGGGACTTCCCGTATGGCACGTGTTCGAGGACGAGGTGAAGCGGGCGTGCGATCACGCGATCTATGCCGAGCAGCTCGGCTTCTTCGAGATGACCCTGGACATCGAAGGGTCAAGGATGCGGTGCGCAGAGCGCGTGGTGAGAGCTGAGCCTTACACGTCGAGCAGCGTGCGGAGCGCACTGTGGTCCAGTTCGCCCCCACCGGCCTCCACGAGCTTCGCGAACTGCGCCGCCACCACCGTGAACGAGGGGATCGGCGAGCCCGCGACATCCGCAGCGTCCCGGACGATCCTCGCGTCCTTGGCATGGAGCCGCGCGCGGAACCCCGGCTCGTAGGCGTGGTCGAGCATCCGCTGCCCGTGGATCTCCAGGATCTTGGAGCCGGCGAAGCCCCCCATGAGGGCTTCGCGGACCTTCGCGGGATCCACGCCGGAACGCTCGGCGAGCGCGAGTGCTTCGGCCACCGCCTCGATGGTCGCGCCGACCACGAGCTGGTTGCAAGCCTTACAAACCTGACCGGCCCCGATCCCGCCGACGTGGACGATGGTCTTTCCCAGAACGTCGAACAACGGCTCCGCCCGCGCGAAGTCGTCACCATCGCCGCCGGCCATGATCGAAAGCGTGTGATCGACCGCCCCTTTCTCGCCTCCGGAGACGGGTGCGTCGATCATGGCAACGCCGCGGTTGGCGAGGATCCCGGCGATGACCCTCGTCGCGCCCGGGTCGATGGTGCTCATGTCGATCACCAGGGAGCCCGCGGCGGCGCCGGTCGCGATGCCTCGGTCGCCAAGGACGACCGCCTCGACGTCGCGCGTGTCGGGGAGCATCGTGATGACGACGTCCGAGTCGGCAGCAACATCCTGGGGCGAGGAGCCGCGTGTGGCGCCCGCCTCCACCAGTTCGTCGACCGGGCCTGAGCTCCGGGAGTGCACCGTCAGTGGGATCCCGGCCGCCATGAGGTTCTTCGCCATTGGCTTGCCCATGATCCCCAAGCCGATGAACCCGATCCGGTCGGTCATCATGAGTCCATCGCGCCGTCGGCGATGTCGAGCGCCCCGTCCATGACGTCGAAAGCGTCCGCGAGCTGCTCCTCCGTGATGCAGAGCGGTGGGTTGGTCATGATGTTGTGCCAGCGGATCATCGTGCTGACGCCGTGATCCAAGAGGTATCGGTTGATCGCCTGCATCGTGGCGTTGGTGACGTTGAACGGTGAGAGCGGTTCCATCGTGTCCCGGTTCTTCACCAGTTCGAGGATCCCGAAGAGGCCGATGTTGCGGTACCGACCGACGCTCGGGTGCTTCTCCGCCATCGCCCGGTGCTGAGCGCCGAGCACCTCACCCATGCGTTTCGCGTTGCCCACCAGCCCGTCCTGCTCCATCACCTCGATGGTCGCGAGCGCCGTCGCGACACCCATCGGATGGGTGTTGTAGGTGAGACCGCCCCAGAAGACGTTGTCCTCGAAATGCGCGGCTACGTGCGGCCGCATCCCCACCGCGCCGAGCGGCGCATATGACGACGTGAGGCCTTTCGCGGATGTCATGATGTCCGGGACCACGTTCCAATGGTCCACGGCGAACCATTCGCCGGTTCGGCCGAACCCGCACATGACCTCGTCCGCGATCATCAGGATCCCGAACCGATCGCAGAGTTCCCGCACGCCTTGCAGATATCCGTCGGGCGGGATCAGGACGCCGTTTGTTCCCGTGACGGTTTCCAGGATGAACGCCGCGATCGTGGCCGGCCCCTCAAGTTGGATCGTCTCCTCCAGGTAGGCGAGCGCGGTGGCGGCGTCATCCACCTCGCGCTCGGGTCCGTGCCAGGGGTCCAGGACGTGGACGATCCCGGGGATCGGTGGATTCTCGTTCGGCCACCGGCGTGGATCGCCGGTCAGATTCATGGTGAGCGCGGTCGAACCGTGATAGCTGCGGTATCGCGCGAGGATCTTCTGCCGACCGGTCGCGGCCTTGGCCAGCTTGATCGCGTTCTCGTCGGCCTCCGCCCCGCCAAGCGTGAAGAAGAACTTCTCGATGTCGCCGGGGAAGAGCGATGCGAGCTTACGGCCCAGCAACGCCCTGCCTTCGAACGCCATGAACGGCGAGATGTAGGGGAGTCGCTCGGCCTGGCGCGCCATGGCGGTGATCACCCGTTCGTCTGCGTGGCCGATGTTGACGCCCATGAGCTGGCTGTTCAGGTCCAGGTACCGCTTTCCGTCGGTATCCCAGAAATACACGCCCTTGGCGTGGTCGATGACCAATGGGTTCACGCCCGACTGCGACTGCCAGTCGTAGAGCGTGTGGCGCTTGACCAGTTCCAATATCTCTTCGGTTCCCAGATGCGTTGTGTTATCCATGACGCCCTCTCTTTACCCGATCACGAAGCTGTGCTCGGCTGCCCACTGGAGGCCGACCCCGTCGCCGGGCCGGGGTCCTCGGCTCCGACCTCGTCGTTCAGACGATGCACGGTTACGCGCTCCCCGGTTCGAAGTCCCACGATCAGCTGCGTCACGCTCCCCAGATAGACCACATCGCCCACCGTCGCGCTCACATGCGTCGCGCGGCCGGCCGCCGACCCCGTGGTCGGAGCCAGATCGACGGCCAGGATACGCTCCCCGTCACCCAGGTCCATTCACCAGGCACCAATCGTCCCGCGTGTCGATCCGCAACGTGATCAGGTTCCACGTGCCGATGAATCCGGCCACGAACGCGCTGGCCGGGCACTCGTAGAGCTCGCGCAGCTGTCCGGGCCGCCGATCCTCCATCCCCTCGAGCTGGACGGTATGGATGACCTCCGCCACCCAGTTCGGTTCGGTCGACCGGCGATGCGAGCGCTAGAAGGCGAGCGCCGGGACGCGACGGGCAACTCAGTCGCGAGCTCCACCCTTGGTAACCTTGCGCCCACGCGCCGGTAGCTCAGTCCGGATAGAGTGTCTGACTACGGATCAGAAGGTCGGGGGTTCGAATCCCTCCCGGCGCACCAGACGCTCACATGAGCGACGAGTTCACGCCGACATCGAGGGTGCTCGGAGCGCTCGGATCACCCAATCCTCCAGTGCCGAGCCGAATTGCCACCGCTCGCTCTGATCCAACGAACCTAGGAGCCGTCGATAGCTCATCGCCTGGTGCATCGCAGCCAAGGGCTCTATCTGTTCGAACCAGTTGATCGCCTCCTCATGCTCCGCCACGTCACGCCACCCGTACAAGTAACGATCACGCAAACGATCGCGCAGCGAGGGATCCGAGTCGCGTTCCGCACCCCGAAGGATGATCGCCATGTCGAAGAAGGGATGTGCGACGCATGCATCCGTCCAATCAAAGATGAGGTATCGACCCCGACTAAGGGCTACGTTCTCTCCGTGGTAGTCGCCATGCACCAACGTGTCCGGAAACGGGGGCCTCGCCGCCTCTTGACACAGATCTTTGAATCGGGGCCATGCGCCTCGAAGCTGGGCGAGGATCTCGCTCGAGAGCCACGCCGCACCGTCTTCTGCAAGTTCCCTGATCTGGGTCGACAGCACGGCCACCCGACGGTCGGCGCACCCGG
The DNA here is from genome assembly GCA_034667405.1 of Actinomycetota bacterium. Lineage (GTDB taxonomy): Bacteria > Actinomycetota > UBA4738 > UBA4738 > HRBIN12 > JANXVR01. The sequence continues at coordinate 165,992 of JAXDJX010000002.1, forward strand.
CCTCGAGCAGCGCATGGACATCGACCGCACTCCGTCGCTGGAGTGCTACGAGCGCCTCCACTGCCCCGTCGCCGACCGCTGCTCCCTTGCCGGAGGCCAGCTCGTCGCCAAAGTCCGCGGTGAGGAGCCAGCCTCGCTCGTCGTCGATCGAGACCGGGGCCGGGATCATGTCCGGAAAGCGTTCGGCGAGCATCTTCGTCACACTGGCTTCGTGCCGGAAGTGGGTCGGCGCCGCTTTGAAGTAGTAACGGCCCGCGCTCGTCTGAGCCCGGAGGATCGATGACACGGACCACGTGGAGAACTGCTCGATGTCCATCACTCCGGGAAGGGTCGTTTCTATCCATCCGCGAGCGCTTGCGTACCATCCGGGGTACTCCCACGGCTGCAGTCCTGCGGGCCTGCCTTCGCGCGACTCGGTGAACCACCGATCGGTCGCCGCCCGTCCAAGTTCGTTCCTCAGGTGGGCGGAAACGGTCTCCTCGTCGCACCACGAGCCGAAGAGTGGCGCCTCGCCGCCGAGCAACTCCGTGAGTAGGAAGGCATCACCCGACTCCTGATCGGCGTCATCGTGTTCGACGAAGAGGCACCGCAGGACCGCGATATCGAGGCCTAGTCGATCCCGAGCCCACGATTGCGCTCTTTCCACTCGGGCCCAATCGCCTCCCAGCAGGAAGGGGAGCATCCACCGCGAGCCATCCTCGACGAGGAGAACGCGGGCTCCCGACTCGTCCGGGATAATCAGATGCTGCCTGAACGACATGGCGAGACGATACTGATGGTTGACGAGGCGTCGCGCGCCTCGAGGTACGGATCCGAAGGTCGGCCGTCGAATCCCTCCCGGCGCACCAGATATAGCCGGTCCGTTCAGGACCGTGACCCTTGAAGAGCGTTTTAGGTAGCCTCAAGCGGGTCGGGCTTTCGGCCGATATTTCCCCTATGGAGACCCACGCCGTCGCGCAGACCTCAGCTGACCGATGGCTGGATCGCATCCTCGTGTCCACCAGTCGCTGGCACACCACTGTCGTCGCCGGTGGACTCGCAGCGGGGCTCGGCGCCGCCTACGCCATCACGTACGCGCTCGGCGGCACACGCGCCTTCGCCGCCACATGCTTCCTGATCGTCGTCATGGTTGCGGCCGTTCGTTTCGGATACATCGGTGCTGTGCTCACCGCTTTGGCGGCGACCGCGTTGGTAGGTCCGCTCATGCCGCTGGACGTCAGCACGGGAACGGTCCAGCAGCCTTCGATGTGGATCTCTCGGGGCGTCACGCTGCTGTTGGTCGGCGTTTTCACGAGCGCCCTGATCGAACGCGTGAAGGCCGGGCAGAACCGCGAGTTGGCCTTCGCGCAGAAGGAACGCGATCTCGCCATCGGGAAGGCGGCCGTCGTGACCACCGTCGCGCACGAGTTCCGCAGTCCCCTCACCGTCATCAATGGCGTCGCGCGCATGCTCGAGAACGAACACGCCATCCCCGAGGAGTTCGAACCGCTCTTCCAAGGTCTCCTGGATTCCACGACGCGCCTGATCGACCTGGTCTCTACGATGGGTGCGGTGCTCGACGGTGGCGGCGGAGCTGTGTTCCTGCGAACCGAGACGCTGGTGACCCGGGAGATCCTCGGCGCGGTGGTGGCCAGGGTCGCCGCTCGCGACGCACACAGCCGAGTACAGATCAAGATCGACTCCGACGCCGAGTTCGTACGAACCGACCCGGAACTGGTGCAACAGGTGCTGCGACACATCGTCGAGAACGCGCTCAAGTTCTCTCGCGTGGATCAGCCGGTTGAAGTCTCCGTGACTCGCAGCGACCAACACGTCACGTTCCTGGTCTCGGATCGCGGGTCGGGGATCGACGTCAACCTGTTGTCATCCGATCCCTTCACGCAAGGCGATCAGTCGATCACGCGCGAGCAGGCCGGCCTCGGGTTGGGACTGTTCGCAGCCGTTCGTTTGGCGGAGATGCTTGGCGGCTCGCTGACGTTCGACTCCCGACGCGGGGGCGGCACGATCGTTCGGATCCGCATCGCATCTCCAACGTCGGTTCCTGCCTAGACCGATACGCTCGTTCCATGTCCGAACAGCACCGCATCGGGATCTTCCGACCCCTGACCAACCACGATTTCCGCCTCCTGTGGACCGGTCTCGCCGTGTCGCTGCTTGGCGACGGGATCTACCTGGTCTCCATCGCATGGTTGGTCCTCGACCTCTACGACCTGAAGGCGCTCTCTCTGGTCGGTCTGGCCTGGACACTGCCAACCGTGCTGCTCTTGATGGTGACCGGCGTGTTGACGGACAGGCTGCCTCGCCGCCGGCTCATGTTGGTCGCCGACGGCGTTCGGTTCCTGGCGATCGGCACGATGGGCGTGCTCGTCATCACCGGGCAGGTCCGCCTGTGGCATCTCATCGTGCTGGCGGCGATCTACGGCGCAGGCGAGGCGCTCTTCGGTCCGGCGAACTCCGCGATCCTGCCCGACCTTGTCCCCGCCGAACAGCTGGTACAGGCGAACTCGTTGGCGCAGTTCGTGCGTCCGTTCGCGCAGATGTTGCTGGGACCGGCCTTGGGCGGAGTGTTGGTGAGAACCGTCGGTCCCGGTTGGGCGTTCATCGTGGACGCGGCGACCTTCGCGTGGAGTGCATCGATGATCCTGCGGATGACCGAACGCGCGGCGGTCCGCCATCCGGACGCCGACAGCACGCATTGGGCGGACCTGAAGGAAGGGTTCCGGTTCGTTCGCTCACGGACTTGGTTGTGGGCGTCGATGAGCGTTGCGACCGTGAGCCTCCTCTGCTTCTGGGGTCCGTTCGAGGTGCTGGTTCC
>JAXDJX010000003.1:0-107567 GCA_034667405.1 Actinomycetota bacterium
AGCATGATCACGTCGGAGCGCGCCGATCCGCCGATGTCCGTGTTGTTCCCGAAGTTCGCTTGCTCGTCCTTGGTGAGGTTGGAACGAGAATCAGATCCGAGGATCAGGTAGTTGCACGCCTGATTCGTACATGCCCCGATGGCTTGATCCGGCGACGCTCCGCTCGATGATGGTGGGAACTTTTGCGTGTGTCTGCTGTTCTCCATCACGTACCCGACGGCCACCAAGGTGCTGACGGCACCGATCGCCAGGGAGATGGACGCCATGACGGCGATGGTCCTGCGCATCGCTTTCCCCAGGTGGCGTGAGGCGAGATCGTCCGCCGGGGTCATCCTGCGAGTGTTCCATGCGGCCGAACGGGACCGAAGAGATCAGGCGTAGATGACACACAACATCCACGTCGACGGCTGGATGGCTCCGCTTGCGCCCGTGAAGGCTGCTCCCTAGCATCGCCATCAAGGGCTTCGGCCCCTGCGAGGGAGGCTCGGATGAACGGGGAGCGCGAACGAAAGGACCGTGTCGAGACCGTCATCATCGGAGGTGGCCAGGCCGGTCTCTCCGTCGGCTACCACCTGACGAAGCGCGGGCGGGAGTTCCTCATCCTGGACGCGAACGAACGGATCGGCGACTCGTGGCGTAAACGCTGGGATTCCCTCCGCGTGTTCACTCCTGCTCGCGCCGACGGGCTAGCGGGCCTGCCGTTCCCAGCCCCTCCCTGGTCGTTCCCGACGAAGGACGAGATCGGCGACTACTTCGAGGCGTACGTGGAGCGCTTCCAGCTGCCCGTTGAGACCGAGGTCAGGGTTGACGGCATCTCCAAGGAGGAGGACCGATATGTCGTTGCGTGCGGCGACCGCCGGATAGAGGCCGACAACGTGGTGGTGGCCACGGGGGCCTGCAGGAACCCGAAGGTTCCGATGTTCGCCCCCGAGCTTGATCCAAGGATCGTTCAACTGCATTCGAGTGAGTATCGGAGCTCATCACAGTTGCTTGCCGGTGACGTCCTCCTGGTGGGCGCGGGAAACTCCGGCGCCGAGATCGCCCGGGAGCTATCTCCCACACGGACAACCTGGCTCGCAGGGAAGGAGCCGGGACACATCCCTGCGCGACACGGCAGCATCCCCTTCCGCGTTCTCTTCCGAGTCATTCGCTTCATCGGGACCCACATCCTCACGATGGGCACGCCGATCGGGCGGAAGGCCCGCCCGAAGTTCGTATCCCACGGGACACCGTTGATCCGGGTGAGGCCGAAGGACCTGGCCGCAGCGGGGATCAAGCGCGTCGGCAAGATCACAGGGATCAAGGAGGGCAAACCGCTGGTCGAAGGGGGCCAAGTGCTGGACGTGGCCAACGTGATCTGGTGCACGGGGTTCCGTTCAGACTTCTCCTGGATCCAACTGCCAGTCTTCGATCCGGCGGGAGAGCCCGAGCAGGTTCGCGGAGTGGTGGCGAAGGAGCCCGGGCTCTACTTCGTCGGACTCCTTTTCCTGTACGCGGCCACGTCCGATGTGCTGCCGGGCGTCGGAAGAGATGCGGAGTACATCGCGAACCACATCGACTCACGGATGGTGACGGCAGGCGCCGGTGCGTAAGTGTCTGTCGGTTTAGCCCTTCCGCCGTTGGGTATGCCCTCGCTCGGGAGTGTTGCGTGGCAAATCGTTGAGAGGGAGTTCATGAGCATCCGATCGAACCGCTTGTCTGTGCTTGGCCTGATCTGTCTGCTCGCCTTAGGCGCCTGCACGGCTGACAACTCCGAGAGCGGCACACCATCGACCAATGCTGAGACGCAATCGCCTTCAGCCGCCTCGTCGGTAGACCCGATGACCGTGGCAAGGCTCGACGGGGTCTACAACGTGGTGAAGAAGGTCGTCGCCGAGAAGAACTTCAGCGACATCAAGGTCGGGGACACGTCCAAACGCACGTACGACGTCACGCTCACTTGTGCAACGGGCCCCTGCAACGGCACCGTCGCCATCGACGCGAAAGATCTTCCGAAAACCGTCAAGCAGAACGTTGTGTACGACGCATCCACGCACAGCTACGCGTTCAAAGCGCCGTTGGGTTCGGCTACCTGCTCGGGAGTCGACGGCAAGACCTACAAGCTGGCGACGACAGCCACGTTCACGCTTACCCCGAAGAACGTTGCGTTGACAGGTTCGGAGTACGTCGTGACGGCGTTCACCGCGGTCGGGACCCTGAAGGCAGTTCCGCACGGCGGCGCCGTGAGCGGCGGCGGATGCAAGACCTCCACCGCCAAGTACACGTATTCCGGCCACCTCCGACTAGGAGCGTGAACGCGCTAGGGTTGCGCCGGGTCGACGCCATAGGCGCTCTCGCCGTGTTGGCTGCGGTCCAGCCCCAGCTCCTCGTCCGCGTCGCTGACCCGCAGGCCGATCGTCTTCTTGACGGCCAACGCGATCAACGCTGATACGACGAGCGAATACAAGGTGACCACGACGACGGCCAGCAGCTCGCGACCGAATAAGGCGGCGCCCCCACCGTAGAACAGGCCGTTCGCCCCGCCGATCGCCGCGGTCCCGAACAAGCCGACGAAGAGCATCCCCAACGAACTACCGACGAAATGGACGGCGAGCACGTCGAGCGAATCGTCGACCTTGATCTTGAACTTCACGCTCACCGCCAGGTAGCACACGACGCCGGCGATCAAACCGATGACCGTGGCGCCGAGCAGGTTCACGAAGCCACACGCCGGTGTGATGGCGACCAAGCCGGCAACCGCGCCGCACACGGCACCGACGGTCGTCGACTTCCCGCCACGCAGCTTCTCCGCAGCGATCCAGGCGAGCATCGCCATGGCTGCGGCGGTATTCGTGTTCACGAACGCGTGGGCCGAGAGGTTGTTCGCCCCCAGCGCTGAGCCGGCGTTGAAGCCGAACCACCCGAACCACAGGATCCCACCGCCCAGCAGGATGAACGGGATGTTGTGCGGCTCGATCTTTCGCTGGGGCCAGCCTGCGCGCCGCCCGGACACCGCGGCCAACGCGAGAGCCGCCATGGCGGCGTTGATGTGCACCACCGTTCCCCCGGCGAAGTCCTCGACGCCGCGTTTCGCGAGCCAGCCCGTCGGCGAGAACACCCAATGGGCGACCGGCGCATACACCAGGATCGACCAGACCAACGCGAACACCACGAAGCCCCCGAACTTCAACCGGTCCGCCGACGCCCCCGTGATGAGACCTACCGTGATCACCGCGAACATCATCTGGAAGATGACGAATACGAGGGGCGGGATGCTCTGCGAGAGGGACCCGGCATACCCGGGCACGATCTGTGAGTCCACGTGGGCAAGCCCGGCGAAATGCAACGTGCCGATGATCCCGTGCCCACCCCAGTCGGGTCCGAACGCCAAGCTATACGTCACCCACACCCAGACGATGCCGACGACTCCCATGACCGCGTAGTTCTGCATCAGCATGCCCAGGACGTTCTTGCGCCGAACCATGCCTCCGTAGAAGAACGCGAGCCCCGGCGTCATGAAGAGCACGAGTGCGGTGCTGGTCAGCACCCACGCGGTGTCACCGGCGTTGATATTCGGCATGACGCCCCTTCCTTCGGACCGGCGATTCAGTTGCGGCAGAGCCTACTCCGGGGGTTGTCCTGCCGCCAGCAGGCGTACTAGCAGCCAGAAAGACGGGTTCGTCTAGCACCTCGTGATGGAGCGTCCAGAGGAATCCTCGGCGCTGAACCTGATACTCGATACGTGGACGAAAGAGCAGATTCAAGCTCGCGATGGGAACCGATCGATATCGACGATATCGATACAGATACAGTTGTCATCGCAGGCCGCCATCACGTCCGGGTGACGGTCACGCTCAATGCTCCGGCGCCCGCGGAGTGGACGACCTTCTTCCTGGAGGCCGACGGCTTCCATACGGTTGGGCGTATCGAATGGAGGTTCGACGCTGAGCGGCGCACCGTCTCGGCCAGCCCCAGGATCGACCCGGCCGGTCTGTGGGAGGAGGACTTCACATCCCGGGCATACTCCGCGAACCGTCGGTACGAATACGAGGTGCTCGATCAGCGCTGATGCGAGGCGCCCGACCGACTAGTCGCGCTGGTCGGTTCGCAGCAATTCCAGGAGTTCCTCCTGCGAGTGGACACCGAGCTTCCGGTAGATCTCGCCGAGATGGTTGCGCACGGTGCTTTGGCTCACGAACAACGCCGTCGCGATGCCGGGTACGCGCTCGCCCCGTAGCAACCGGGTGAGGACCTCCCATTGTCGGCCCGATAGTTCGCCGATCCCCGGCAACTCGGTGGGATCGGGGATCCTGCCGAAGCTGGAGACCACACCAGAGCCCTCGAGCTCTCCCGCGATGCGCCGGAGGTGCTGTTCGAGGCTCACGATCCTCTCCCGGCCCAGCCGCACCTGAGCCAGGCTAAGACGTTGGTCCAGCACCACGGCCACGGCGTTGGTGATGTTGGCGAAGAAGTCGAGATACGGCGCGAACTGCACGTCGTCACCGACCTCGACGAGATAGACCCCGAAGAGGTGCGAAGGGGTCCGCACGGCCAGGCATCGGGCACCCGTCTCCCGCTCGACGGCGGAAACGTCTAGGGAAGTCGGGTTATCCCACGCCGCAGTACATCGCTGACGCACGTCTTCGAAACGGTCATCGGGCGGCACCACCCCGCTGCGGAAGCAGACATGCACGTCGCTCACGCCCGGAACCCGAAGGAACGCCTCACGTGTGAACTGTGCGATGTGGGTCTCGTCCGGCAAGCTGGTCAGCGTCTGCTGCAGCACGAGCAGACGGCCCAGCACGGTGTGTTGTTCGGCCGCGAGATCGATCGGCCCGTGACCTAGTGTCGGATCCAAGACCTCTTCAAGCGGCGCATAGTACGGATTGTGCATGATTTGACCCCGGACGATCATGAGTGGATGCACGTCGAAGATCTTGAACAGTGTGGCACCGTCGAACTTCTCAGTGTCGTACTGACACAGGAGCGTCATCGGCCTGTCACGGACAAAGATGTTGAGCGCTGACTCATACTCCACGAACCGATCGGCACCCCGTGGTTTGCGTGTGAGCCAGCTCGTCTCACCCGTTACCCGGGACCCCTCAGATCCATCCGCACGCGACTGTTCGTAGCGACTTCCTAGGTGCTCGAGCATGGCCTCGGGGATGAATTCTCCCGTCGGGCAGTACACCTCTTCTGCGCTGACGACTGACAGCTTCTCCAGTTGCTTAGGCGGGATAGACCCGGCCGTGCGTTCGTCCACCGCTCGTTCCGTCCAGTTCGGTATCGCGGCGTCGGCGAGATATTCGACCTCCTCTCCGTCTCGCAACCCCGCCCGCACGAACGGGTAGACAACACTCCTTCGTTCCTGTTCATCGCTGAACAGACCGCAAAGGTGAACCCCCTCCGGGTACCGATCCGGCGTGAACCCAAGGTCCACCCGGCGTTCGATGACGCTCATGGCTCGCCCCCCTTGTTGCGCAAGTGTGGACCGCGGCGGGCCGGCGCGCAACCGCACCTTCGGTCGGCTTGCGGTGTCGACGATATGCGGTTCCAACGCCGATCCCTGATCGCGCGGAGCGCGCTATCTTCCCGGGATGGACCCCGATCACGTCACGGTGAACCGTGCCTCTTGGGACGAGGACGCGCCGAACTGGGTCGAGCGTGGACGTTCGTCTTGGCGATCGGAGGAGCCGTTCTGGGGGATCTGGGGCAACCCGGAGTCGGAACTGCAGCTCTTGCCGGACGTTGCCGGACTCGACGCGGTCGAACTCGGCTGCGGAACCGGGTATGTCTCGGCCTGGCTCATGCGCCGTGGAGCGAGCGTCGTCGGCCTCGACAACTCGGCTGAGCAGCTCGCGACCGCGCGGGTGTTCCAAACCGAGTTCCAACTGCGGTTCCCGCTCGTCCACGCCGATGGTGAACGCGTTCCGTTCGCCGACCAGAGCTTCGACTTCGCGGTCTCGGAGTACGGGGTCGCGCTCTGGTGCGATCCGTACCGATGGATCCCCGAAGCGGCGAGGATCCTTCGACCGGGCGGACAGCTCGTGTTCGTGACCGGCGCAAGCCTCATGATGTTGTGCTTCCGAACCGACGACGACAGCGCACCCGTCGAGACGACGTTGCACCGCGACTACTTCGGCATGCACCGGTTCGATTGGCACAAGGAGGACGGGACCGTGGACGGCATCGAGTTCCATCTGGGTCACGGCGAGATGATCCGGCTGTTGCGCTCATCGGGATTCGAGGTCGAGGATCTCCTCGAGGTCCGAGCCCCGGAGGTTGCCTCGTCACAGATGGAGGCGGACGTGCCACTCGAGTGGGCGCGACGGTGGCCAAGCGTTGAGGTCTGGAAGGTTCGGAAGGTCAACTAGCGGCGCACGCGTGGGTACGGCGAGGACAAGCCGTTCGACTATCGCGGGGTCCGGCGGTCGAGGGCTATCCGAAACAACGCTGTCTGGGTAACGGCGTCGGTCAGGACACCTCGTTCGATGAGTTCCAGGGCGTCATCGAAGGTCACCCAGCGAACCTCGATGGCCTCGGTGCCATCAGGTGATGACGCGCCCGGCGTCAGGTCGGTCGCTTCGAAGCAGGCACCATGAAGATCGGACACCCCGGCGGCAAGGTCGAACCGGGTCAGCTCTCGCCACACGTTCGCTCGATAGCCTGTCTCTTCGGCAAGTTCACGTTTCGCTCCCTCCAGCGTGGACTCGCCTTCGACGAGCTTCCCCGCGGGGAGTTCCCACGACCACGCGCCGCCCAGCGGATGCCGATGCTGTCCGACAAGCAGCACCCGGTCGTCTTCGATCGCAGCGATCCACACGCCGGCCGTCGGGAAATGTACGACGCCGTAAACCCCCGGGGTCCCGTCGGGCCGTACGACCTGGTCGTGCCAGACGGTCATCCACTCATTCTCGTAGGCAACCTCCCGCGAATGCAGGACCCATCGGCTGGTTCGCTTGGGGTCTTCTTCGTGCTGGAAGTCGGCGTCGCCGGTATCCATGGCGCGAGTCTGACACACGTCTCGAGCTCGGCGCGCGAGTGGTCGCTTGCGTCCCCGCAGGGCGTCGCGTCAGACTGCCGCAACGGACAGGAGAGGGACGGATGGCACCGAAGACGTGGAGTCTGTCGAAGGAGGAAGCGCGGTACCGACCCGCGCCGAAACCCGGGGTTTCGTGCGCGGCCTGTCAATGGATGTTCCCGCGGCTTTCCGTTGGATCCTGCAAGTACATCCGAGGCATGGTCGAAGCCTCAGCGACGTGCGACGAATTCGAACCGAGGAAGCGGAGGCTCAGACCGGCCGGGTCTTCCTCGTAGCCTGCTGGGTGATCTGGCGGCTCCCGGTTATGCGTCTGAAGGGCCAGCCCGCCAGGCCGTTTGAGCCGCCCACTGTTCGGCCGCGAGATAGATCAGATCGCATGCAGGGTCCTTCACGTCGGCGTACCGCGCGGAGTCCTCGGGCAGCAGCGAGGCGAGGTGTCGCTTGAGCGCCGCGTACGACTGGGCGCTCGAAGGGTGCGCTCTCAGATAGTCGCGGAAGAGGAGGGCGTACCGCTGGTTCGGCCGGCCCTCCACGCGCAGGTGCAGGTTGACCCGGCGAACGCCGGTCGGTTGCGAGAAGAACCGCTTCTCCCAATCTCCAGGGTCCGCGGAGAACCCCGGCACGGGGTGATCACCTCGTATGTCGGGAGACGGCGTCCAGCCATCCGCTTCAGAGCGCGTCGACGCCGCGTCGAGGCTGGCCTGGTCCGCTACCGAAACCTGCACGTCGATGACGTTCTTGGCGTCGAGTCCTGGAACCGAGGTCGAGCCGATGTGGTCGATCCGCGTAGCGCCGTCGCCCAAGACCCCCCGGAGCCGGTTCGCGAGGGCACCGAACTCGCCGGGCCAGTCCGGGTCGTACGGGAAGATCTCCACCGTCACCATGAGGTTGATTCTCTTACACGCTACCCCCGCTCCATCGGACCTAGCTTCTACGGGCCGAACGGCCCTCTTCCCACAGACCGCCCCGGTCGATGCCCCATCTGATGAGAACCCGACCTGACCGTTGGCTCCTGCTTGCCGGCGTCGCCGCCGTCGCCGCGTACCTGCTCGTCGTCCAGCCTGGGACCGTCCAGCTGCTCTTCTATGACGGGATCGGGCTCGTGGCCGTCATCGCCATGCTGGTCGGTATCCACCGGAACGCACCATCGGCCGCCAAACCGTGGATCCTCACCGCGGGCGGTTTGGGGCTGTTCGTCGCCGGCGACTTCGGCTACTCCTTCTACACGATCGTCCTTCACGTGCCCGCACCGGGAGCGTCCATCGTGGACGTCTTCTACCTGGGGGGCTATCTGATGCTGGCGCTGGGATGCGCCGCCTTCATGCGTAGTCTGGGTGGCAAGGACCGGGATGCGTTCCTCGACGCCGGTATCACCACGATCGGGGGCGCCATCATCATGTGGGCGCTCGTGCAGGCCGCTGGCGTCCCATCGACGGGACCGGTCATCGGCAGGATCGTCCTGGCCGCCTACCCGGTGTGCGACGTCGTGCTCCTGGCGATGTTGGTTCGTCTCGCACTCGTTCCGGCAGTGCGGTCGGGGGCGTTCTGGCTCGTGATCATGGGCTTCTCGTTCCTGCTTCTGGGCGACCTGGTGTACGCCCTCCTGGCGCAGGGTGATTATCAGGCAGCTGGTCTTCTGGATGCGACGTGGTTGCTGAGTTACCTGGCGTTCGGCGTCGCGAGCCTCCATCCGCAGATGGGACGCATGATCGAAGCCAAGATCTCCGGCGGTCCGCAGCCGCTCGGCTGGCGCCGCATCCTCCTGATCGGGACGGCCCTCTTGGTAGGACCCGCCGTCACGTTGATCCGTGATTGGGGGTCGACCGGGAGTGGGTCGGCGCCCCTCGCCGTTGCCTCGGCCCTCATCGCCGTCCTGGTGCTGTGGAGGATCACCCGGGCCACGCGCGAGCGCCAGCATGCGGAGATCCAGCTCAGGTTCATGGCCCTGCACGATGAACTCACGCATTTGCCGAACCGAGCGCTACTCCGCGAGCGGCTCGAACTCGCACTGGCCAGAGCTCGCCGGGCCGAAGGCATGGTTGCCGTGATCTTCCTCGACCTTGACGGCTTCAAGCACGTGAACGACGGTCTCGGCCACGACGTCGGAGACCAGTTGTTAGGGCAGGCAGCGGTTCGTCTCTCCGAGGCTGTCCGCCCCACGGATACGGTGGCTCGATTCGGCGGCGACGAGTTCGTCGTCCTAGCTGACGATGTCGGTTCTCATGAAGGCGCCCGCGCACTGGCTGAGCGCCTTCGTATCTCCCTCGCCACCCCTTTCCACCTGGCCGGTCAGGAAGTGTTCGTCTCGGCGAGCCTAGGGATCGCCATCGCGGACGAACCGGACGTCTCTCCCGAGGCCCTGCTCCAACACGCCGATGCCGCGATGTATCGAGCGAAGGACGCTGGGCGTGACCGCGTCGAGTTCTTCGACGAACAGATGCAGGAAGCCGTGACCACCCACCTCGCTCTCTCCGGCGATCTCCACACTGCCCTCGATCGTGACGAACTGCTCCTGCACTACCAACCCATCATCGATCTCCGAACCGACCAGTTGGTGGGCACAGAGGCGCTCATCCGATGGCAGCACCCGCTACGCGGCCCAGTGTCACCCGAGAGATTCATCCCGATCGCAGAATCGAGCGGACTCATCGTCCCGATCGGACGTTGGGCAATGGAAACCGCGTTCGACCAGCTGGTGGATTGGCAGCGGTCAGACGATCGATTCAGCGAGATGGAGATCGCGGTCAACGTTTCCGCCGTCCAGCTCCTTCGACCGAACTTCGCTCGTGATGTACGCGACGCGCTTTCCAACGCTGGGCTCGATCCGCGGTTCGTGGTTCTGGAGATCACAGAAGGGGTTCTCCTGGACGATCGGCTCGAAGCGCTCCACGCCGTGCGTCAGCTGAAGGAGATCGGTGTTCGGATCGCGTTGGACGACTTCGGGACAGGGTTCTCTTCCCTGAGCTATCTCCTCCAGTTCCCGGTCGACATCCTGAAGATCGATATCTCGTTCGTCAGGGGGCTCGGGATCGACACCGAGGCAACCGCCATCGTTGGCTCGGTGATAGCTCTGGGACGGACGCTGGGGCTCTCGGTCGTCGCTGAGGGCGTCGAAACCGAAGAGCAGTTCCAACATCTCAAGCGGATGGGCTGTCCTTTGGCACAGGGCTACTACATCGGCCGACCGGTTTCCCCCGAGGTCGTCGCGGATAGCGCCGACGCCTGGAACAACACGACGAGCGGACTCACCGTTGCAGATATCGTCCTCGCGGAGGCGGCAGGTAGCTGGCGATGAACCGGCGTCAGGCGTTCGAAGCGCCGTTGTCGGCGATCGTCGAACTCGCCTGACTGGCAGCGTCTTTGGCGGTTGAGCCCACCTGCCCGATCTTGTCCTTCGCGACGCTCCCGGCCCGGGTCGCCGCGGTCCTTGCGGCCTCGCCCGCACGGGTAGCCGCATCCTTCACAGCGCTTCCCGCGCGATCGGTGGCCCGCTCCGCCTTCACACCGGCAACGGCCACGGTCTCGGCCGCCCGGTCGCGCATCTCGCTCGGAGCAGCCCAGCCCTCGTCGGAGCGTCGCTTGAACCAACTACGGATCTGTTCGTAGCGCTCCCGCCCTGCCGCAGAACCTGCGACGTACGCACCTCCGGCCGCCATCACCAGTGTGAACACGCGACGCACACGATGAGGCTTCGGCTCGCTGATCGCCTCAGTCACCTGTCGCACCGTTGCCCGCTCTTGGTCCAGCTGGTCGCGGAGGACGTGATTCTCATCCTTCAGCGCGGTGAGATCGGACTCTGTGCGTTCCAGCCTCGACTCGAGACGGTTGCGTCGAACGGAATCGCGCATCTCGTCGGTCTTTTCCATCGTCTTCTCCACGATGCCCATGCGTCTCCTTCCGTTGCTTGCATGGCGTCATACCCCGCTGACACTGACCTGAAACCGCCGCATCCAAGATGGGTTAGGGCGAGGAAGTCATGGGCGCGGGCGTGTGGGCGTGCGGGGGCGAAGGTGCCGGATCCAGCCCGACGTCAGTGTCGGACACCAACCGGGCGACGATCTCACCCGGCAGATCTTCCTGCTCTCGGGTTTCAGCCTCTTCCTGTTGCTTCACCTCGACACGGGCGGCTTGCCAGGCGGACCAATGGCCCGACACCAGAGCCCAAAGAGACAGGGCCGCAACGTAGGTGACGCTGCTGATCCAGTGGGTGACCATGCTGATCGGAATCATTACGAGCCAGAAGATGGTGAGCCATCCGTTCACCTTGCGCATGAACACCGGGTCGCCTTGCACCGAGGTCCAGAGGGACTTCATCGCGGACATCCATGCCTCCTCCAACGAGCACACGGCCCACTGCCGCCAGGTGACTCTTCCCGTTGCGCCCCAAGCTCAAACAGGCTCCACGGGTAATGTTGGGTGCCGTTACCTGATGATCCACCCGTCGACGGCCACAGCCGAACCCGAGGCGGAGGGCCGGTGCGTGCCCGCGACCACCAGGGTCAGCACGTGCGAACCGTCGCTCAGGCCGGCGACCGTTTTCTGTACCGCGTATGTCTGGGTAGGAGCGTAGAGATCGACCGTTCCGACCGAGACTCCATCCACCACGAGACGGGCCATCCCCATCCCCGGGCCTCGGAGCGTCACCAGCGTTGCGCCCGTTCCCGTGAAATGGAGCGACGAAGACGCCCCCGCCACGTCGCTCACGACGTAGGAGCCACCGCTCGCCGACACCTGCGCGACCGAACTCCAGGTGCTCGAGGTCGCCCGAGGATCCTTGTGCAGCACCCCGCCCCACTTGATGGCGTCCACCGCGACCCGCGTGCCGGTGGACTTCGACGAGCCGGTGCCGGTAGCCGTCACGGTGATGGAATGTGCCCCCGGTCCGAAGCCGTCGAACCGCCGTTCCACGCCGTAATGGGCGGATGGCGCGTAGCCGTTGATCGTCCCTACGCCAACGCCGTCGACTTCGATCGTCGCCTTCCCCATGGCCGGACCCGTGACCGTGACGAGGGTGACCGCGCCATCTCGGAACGCCAGTGTCGTGGATGCTCCCACGCGATGGTCGGTTCGGTAGGACCCGCCGAGGGCGCGCCCGTCGCCTTTGGCCCCCCACAGGTAGCCGGTGCCGACTCCATCTTGCTCCAGGCGCTGTGTGGTAGTGAACGTGGCACCAACAACGCGAGGACCGTTGACGTTGAGCGAGCAACCGCTTCCAAGGCCCGAGCACCCCCCGCTCCACCCGTCGAAAGCCGACGCCGAGTCTGCCGTCGCCGTCAGGTTGATCGTGCTGCCGGCGGGATACGCGGCGCTACAAGCGTCCGGACAATCCACCCCGGAGGGGAAGGAACTCACCGTACCCGCGCCCGTTCCGGTCACCGACACCGTCACCTTGTACCCGAACACCGCCGCAGCAGCGTTCTGCCCGTGAACCGTGACCTCGCACGTGCCCGACGTCCCAGCACCGGCGCATGCGCCGGTCCACCCGAGCAGCACGGCCCCGGCGTCTGGAGTCGCCGTCAGCGTGAACGCATCTCCCGCGTTCGCCAAGCGGGTGCATCGCGACGATCCTGCACCGCACGAGATCCCCGAGCCGGTGACGGCGCCGCCCTGCGGGAGAGCCACGGTGAGCGAGGCGATCTGCCCGGTCTTCAGGTCCGTGCCGTTGAACCGATCTCGGTCGACCGCAGTCGGGATCCCGTGCAACGAGCCCGTGCTCGACCATTGCCAATATGTCCAGCCGCGCGCGTGCCAGTCGCCGGCGGGCACATCGGGTGCGGGAACGTTCCAGTTCGCGATCCATAGCGGATAGCCGTGGTCGGCGAACCAGTGCGTGTCGCCCATGTAGGTCCGCCAGAAGTACGGGCTCGCGTACACCATCGAACGAACCCCGAGCTTGCTGTCCACCCGCTCGACCCACGTCTGCACCCAGTCCTGCAGCTGGTTGACTGAGAGCCCACCGGTCTCCTCGATGTCGAGGGCCGGGATGAGATCGCCGGCCGAGTTCCTGGCGACCGAGAGGAAATGGTCGGCCTCACTGATCGCATCACCGCTCACCCTGCTGGGCGTCGCGCGATGGTATGCCCCGACGATGAACCCCTCGTTGGACGCGCCCGCCAGGTTCGTCGAGTAGGAGGGATCGACGTAGGTCTTGCCTTTCGTGGCACGCATGATGACGAACACAACCTTCGTGGGGTCGACGGACGGCCAGTCGATCGTCTCCTGCCATTGCGAGATGTCGATGCCGGGGATCGTCCCCGCTGTTGCGTTCGCTGTTGACGCGGTGGCCGGCACAACGAGCAGTGGCAACACCAAACCAACGAACGAACGGAACGCGCGTTGCGCGGCACCGCGGGAAGGTCGTGGGGAAGGGGGCCTTGGGGGGGCCATGCACCTACCTTAGACGACGTCTGGGCAGTCTCAGAACGTATCGGGCGGCATCGAGGCAGGTCTGCCGTCGGGATCGACGAAGGCGCGATACAGCAACCCGGCCCAAGGCCGTTGCCATGCAGAAAGTTCGCGCGGTTGATGGGGACGGATGCGGCCGACAGGGCGATCTCCTCGCTTCCCGTCCTTGTGCCACCGATCGAGGGCCTCCGCCGACCGCTTCCATGTCGCGAAATCACCGACGGGGTCGAGGTGACCCGTCCCCACCGCGTCCTCGCCCAGATGCTCCCGCCACAAGGTCAGCCGGAGCGCGTGCGCGACCGTTGACTGTTCGTCGCCGGAAGGCTTCGGCTCGCACACGGCCACCGAGAGTTCCGAGTCGTGGGTCCACGAGCGGAGATTCATGTTGTCCGACCCCAGCACCGCAAGCACATCGTCGATGACGACGGCCTTCGCGTGCACGTAGATCGGGGTTCCGGCTTCGTTCTCGAGATCGAAGACGGCAACACGATCGGGGTGTCGGCGAGCAAGCAGGTCGAGCATCGCGAGCTGTCCGTATCGGTTCGCGGGGCCGGACAGGAGACCGTTGCGGTCGGGGAATCGCGGAACCACCACGATGAGGTGGAGCCCGGGCGCGCGTACGAGGGCGCGTTCGTACGCGTGCGCGATCTCCCCGGACCAGAAATATTGATCTTCCACGTAGATGAGCGACCGAGCCTGCTCCAACGCCTTCAGGTAGAGTCGCGCGATGCTTCGCTCACCCTTCAGCGCGAAGGGATAACCCGGTCGCTTCACGGGATAGGTGCGCAATACCTGCACGGCTTGCCCGTCGGTGGTCGATGGCGCCGGGGCGACGGCGGGCAAAGGAGCCGGGAGCCGTGCCTCTCCGGTCTTGATCCGACTGAGGACGTGAAAGGGCGATCCACGATGTTCGAGCGGTGTGCGATCGTTCCAGCGTTCGCGGAAGGTCTCAGCAACATCAGCCACAGCGGGACCACGGAGCTCCACCTGGATGTCGTGCCATGGCGGCTGCTCCCCGTACTCATCCCCCACCGGAGCCGGTTGTGGATCACCGAGATGCCGGATGTCGTCGCGCCGCCCATGACAGAGATCGATCCCGCCGACGAATGCGATGTCGTTCTCGGGGGCGTCTGGGTGAAGCAGCAGCACCATCTTCTGGTGGTGCGACCCGCCGTGGCGGACGCGTTCGTCCAACAGGAGCTGCCCGCCTGCCGCGTTCACGTCAGCAGCCAGGTTGCTCTGCTGGCGCTCGCTGAACCCGAATAGCGCAGGATGTGAACGCCACAGCATCCCCCGCACCTGAACTCCCCGGTGACAGGCATCGATCAGGAGGTGGCCGAGCGTGAGGCCATCCGCCGTCAGCTGTTCGTCTTCGTCTCCCCGCCAGTCGGCGATCCACAGATGGGACCCGGGTCCCAGGGCAGCGACCGCCTCTGCGACCGCATCGAAGTAGTCGGCGCCGTGCACCAGTGGTCGAACATGATTGCCCGTGGTCCACGCAACGCCGGGCGGCCGCCCGCGGTCGATCGAGGTGGAGTGATTCCCGCGCTCTCGGGTCGAGAGGAACCAGTCGGAAACGTGCGTCATGCGCTCACCCTACGAAGTCTTGGACCTCGAGAGCGCGAGATACCGTCCGTAGAGCCTGGGGAGCTGGGCGCTCGGACGCTGCCAGTACGTCGCGCGATCGATGTCGATCCAGTCCTCGGCGGGAACGGTCACCTGTTCGCGACCAACGAACGCCGAGACCTCCGCGACCGACGGCTTCGCGCTGCCGCCTGAGCGCCAGAGGCCGAAGGAACGTTCGTGCACCGAATAGTCGAGCGGTGCGGCGGACCACATCGCCGGGTCGTAGTCCGCGTAACACCAGAGCATCGCCCCGGTGGCTCCCACCTCCCGGAGTCCCTGTAGCACCTCGCGTGTGTAGCGCGCCGCGTCCTCCTCCGCCACCAGGATCGGTGAGCGCACGGCGTCCCGTTCTCCGGATGGATCACCGGGTCGATAGGTCGGCAGACCGAACTCGGAAAACATGACGTCGCAGCCGTTCCCGAGCCAGCGCGTGATGATGGCGAGGAAAGGGACGAGCGACGCGTCGGTGCCTCCCTCCGCCCATGGCGCGTAGATGGCATAACCGTGCATGGTGAGGAAGTCGCACGCCTCGGCCACCTCTGCCGGCCCCAGGTTGCGGTTCTCCTCGAGGTCCTCCATGTGGAGACCGACGGTGACGAGGACGTTCGCGTCCGCCGCCCGGATGCTCTCCGTCATCCGGCCGAGCCATCGCCGGCCGCGCGAAGTGTCTGGCGGTATCACGCAGTTCGAGTTCTCGTTGCCCAGGTCCCACGCCAAGAGCGCTTCGTGGCCCGAGAGTGCACCTGCCGCTTCGCCGGCCAGCAAGGCCTGCGCCTCAACCATCGCTGGGTCCGAATACCAGTTGCGGAGCTTCGCCTCGACGACCTCGCCGCTCGAGACCACGCGGAATCGGTCGTCTCGGTCGCTCCCCCCAAGCGCCCAGGCAGGGATCCAGTCGACCCCGCTCATGTGCCCGGTGAACAGGGTCGGCATGATCGCGAGCCCCGCCCCGGCCGCGGCGTCGGCCACCTGCGTCAGTCGGCCAAGCATCTCGGGATCGACCCTCTGCGGATCGGGCTGGAAGTCCTCCCAAAGGAGGAAGAAGCGAACCGAGTCCAGGCCGGCCGCCGCGATCCGCGCGAGATCCTCAGCCACCTCTCCGGCATCGAACCTTGACCACCATCGCATCGCCGTGCGAGCCGGCCAGTAGTTCACCCCGAGGCGGAAAGGTGGGGACGTCACCGGCCCAGGATCTGGCGATAGAGGGCTACATACTCGTCAACCATCCGGCTGACGTCGAACCGCTGCTCCACCGACGCACGAACCGCCCGGCGATCGAGGCTGCGTACCTCGTCGAGGGCGACGACCGCCTCCGCGTCCGTCGTCACGAGAGATCCGTTCGCGCCGTGGCGGATCAGCTCGGGCATCGAGCCTCGGTTCGTCGCGATCACCGGGGTGCCGCACGCCATCGCCTCGATCACGCTGAACCCGAACGGCTCATCGAAGTTGATGAGATGGAGCAGAGCGATCGCATCGCCGAGGAGAACGGCTCGCTGGTCCGGCCCTACGGAGCCCACATAGGTGACGGCCGTCCCGTCCACGCGCGGCGCGATCAATTCGTCGAAGTAGGCCTGGTCCTGCACGATCCCCGCGATGGTCAGCGGCACGCCGACCGCAGCCGCGACGTCGATGGCCTCGACCACCCCTTTGTCCGGGTGGATCCGTCCGAAGAAGAGCAGGCGCGCGCTGGGTTGATCGGACAGTGGGAACCGATCCATCTCGATCCCATGGTGGATGGTCGCGGCATACCGCAGGCTCGGGTTCCGGTCGGCATCGCTGATGGCGACGTAGTGACCCCGATCGTTGTAGCGCTGGTAGACGGGGAGGATCTTCGGCGAGGAGAACCCATGGATCGTGGTCACGACCGGCGTCCGAACCAGTTCGCTGTACGTCAGCGGAAGGAAGTCGAAGCTGTTGTGGATCAGGTCGAACTCGGCGGCGCGTTCGAAGACGGTTGCGATGTGCAGCGCCTCCCAGACCTTCGGGTCAACCGATTCGTCCTCCGAATACCCGGTCGGCGCGGTTCCGACCAGCGTCGCCTTCGTGATTGAGTCCTGGGTCGCGAAGAGCGTGACGTCGACGCCGCGCTGGACGAGCCCCTCCGTGAGCAGCGACACGAACTGCTCCCACGGGCCGTAATGACGCGGTGGAACGCGCCACGAGATGGGAGCGAGCATCGCAACGCGTAGTTCTTCAGTTGGTGACGGGTGCGTGGACATCGGTAACCGAGTATCTCCGACTTGACATGTGACTATTTAGTCACCTATTCTCAGGCTGTGACCGACGACAAGGTGTTCAAGGCGCTCGCGGACCAAACGCGTCGTTTCCTGCTCGACCAGCTCTTCACGCGTGACGGCCGAACGCTCACGGAGCTTGAGTCCGAGTTGGAGATGACGCGGTTCGGCGTCATGAAGCACCTGCGCGTCCTTGAGGACGCGAACCTCGTAGTCACGCGCCGATCGGGTCGGGAGAAGCTGCATTTCCTCAACCCCGTCCCTATCCGGCTGATCCACGACCGGTGGATCGACAAGTACACCGAACGCCAGGTCTCGGCACTCGCCGACCTGAAACACGAACTTGAGAAGAAGGAGCTGGCATGACGATGACGGAGACGGCATTGACCACCCAGGTTCACCGGATCTACATCAAGGCTTCACCCCAGGCCATTTGGGATGCGATCACGAAGCCCGAGTGGACCGAGAGGTACGCGTGGTGCGGGCGGGTCGAGTTCGATCTGCGTCCGGGCGGGGCCTACAAGGGATTCACCAACCAGACTATGCGTTCGATGGGCGCACCGGACGTGGCCGTCGACGGCGAGGTCATCGAGGCGGATCCGCCGAACAAACTCGTCCACACCTTGCGCAACGTCATGGATGAGGCCGGGAAGGCGGAGGGATTCACTCGCCTCACCTACGACATCGTCGAAGGGAAGGACGGCGTCACGAAGGTGACCGTTACCCACGAGCTGGAGGGCGCGCCGCACCTGGCACAGCTGCTCTCCGGCGGGTTGGAAGACATGGGAGCCGGCGGTGGCTGGAGCTGGGTGCTCAGCGATCTGAAGTCACTGCTCGAGACAGGAGACACGCTCGGCTGGGTTGGTCCAATCGATCAGGGCTAACCACCCGTAACCGCCTACCACCTGCGAGGGAAGGCCGCCCGAGGGCGGAGGACGCGTTCTTCGAGCGAGCCTCCGCCCTCGCCTCGCGCTCCGAGCGGAATGGGAATACCCTCTTGCGCGTCGCCGGAGGAAGGGGCTGCGCCGTGACGGACCAGAAGCCAACGATCGTTCTGATCCACGGACTATGGATGACTCCCCGGAGCTGGGAGAAATGGATCGACCGGTTCTCCGGCCGCGGCCATCAGGTACTTGCGCCGAGCTGGCCGGGCATGGAGGCGGAGAACGAAGATCTGATCCGCGATCCCTCCCCGATAGCACGTGTCGGCGTACCCGAGATCCTGGACCACTACGAACGCATCATCGACAAACTGGACCGGCGGCCGATCATCATGGGCCACTCGTTCGGTGGAGGGTTCGTGCAAGGGTTGTTGGACCGCGGCGTGGGCGCGGCCGGTGTCGCCGTCGACCCGGCACCCCCGAAGGGGGTCTTGAAGCTCCCGTTCTCAACGGTCCGCTCCGGATGGTCGCTCCTTCGCAACCCGGCGAACAAACACAAGGCCGTATCCATCACGCCGAAACAGTTCCGGTACGCGTTCGGGAACACACTGTCGGAAGAGGAGTCACAGAAGGTCTACGAGCGCTACGCGGTGCCCGGCGCCGGAGGGGTCATCTGGGAGGGCGCGATAGCGAACCTGAAAGGCCGCTCACCCTTCCGCATCGACTGGGGGAAGCCGGATCGGGTGCCGCTCCTCATCTTGGGTGGCGGATCCGACCACGTAGTTCCGCCATCGCTCAGCCGCGCGATCTTCAATCACTACAAGGGACCCGCCACTGTGGAATACAAGGAGTTCCCCGGCCGCTCTCACTACACCGTCGGGCAGGACGGGTGGGAAGAGGTCGCCGACTACGCGCTCACCTGGGCCACCGATCACGCCGCGAACTGAGATCCCAGGAACCTCGCTTGACCGGGCCCGACCTTGAGCCAGAACGCGCCGTCATGTCCTCCGGCGATGGACACACCGGCCGGAGGGGACGGCAGGGACTGAACGAACGCCTGCACGTACGGGTAGAACCCGTCCTGTAGTCCACAGTCGACACGGACCGCCGTCTGCGCGAGCGCGCCTGCATGCGCGATCACGTCATACGTCGCGAACTGCGCGGCCGAATCGAAGGCATCGCCAGGACCCAACAACATCGCGTCGTAGCTGGTCCAGATCGCAGGACTCGCTGCTGCGACGGCGCACAAGTCATGTGGGTAGCGTTCGGCCATAAGGATCGCCCCGTAGCCGCCCATGGACCAGCCCATGATCGCGCGCCGGGCGCGCGTCTCCCCCAACGTCCACCGATCCGCGCACATCGGGACGAACTCCTGCATGAGCATCGACATCCGATCCTCGCCCGATGTCCGCGGATGCCAATACGACTCGCCCCCATCTATCGCAGCGAGGGCGAACGGCGGCGAGTCTCCCTTCCGGCTGGCATCAGCGACGAACTGGGGCATCCGCGTGCCGCTCATACACCCCGCCGCCGTGCCGCCGCGTCCGGGGAGCATGAACACGACAGGGAGCCCGTCCCCGAGCCGATGTCCTGCCGGAACCGCGAGCGAGTACCCAACCGACGCGCCAAGGATCTTCGACCTGAAGGCCCCGTTGGTGACCGAAGGCTCCCTGCGCCGTGCGGGCGAACGGCTCGTCGATCCGCCGGGCGATGGAGACCGCCCGATGGCGTACCCCCCACCTGCCGCTGCGACCGCGGCCACGCCGGCCCCAGCAAGGAACCATCGCCGCGAAATACCCGCCTGCGCGCGAGTGGCCCGGTGCATCGGCATGGAGGGCACCCTACCCACTCGCCAGATGACGAGAGCTGACCCGGGAGCGCGCCCCTGGAGGGGACTCGCCCGCAGAGATGATCATCGTGACGGCGGCCGGCACGAAGAGCAGTCCAACGGAGAAGATCCCGATAAACACGAACACCACCAGCAGGAGTGCTGCTGCAGTCCTGGCCGCACGGAGGCCCCTTCGAACCAACATCGGCACACCGGCACCCACCACAGGAACGGCAACGATGATCGGCGTCGACGGGAACGACCAGATCGAATGGAACAGGATGACGGTGGCCAGCCACGCCGAGGCCGCGAGCCTGAACGAGAGGCGATCCCATCGGAATCCCGCGGTCGGTGTCATGGCGCCTGCTCGGCGGGACTCCCCGTCACTCCCATCTGGGCCAGCATCGGCGCGAACTGATCGATCAGCTGCGCCATCGAACCCATCATCGTGAAGACGGCGTCGGCTTCGGATCGCTCGGGATCCAGCCGCGAGAGCAGCTCGATGCCTAGGAACATGGAGGCGATGGCATAGGCGGCCTCGCGCGCGGGGACCAGGTTCGCCAAGGGCGATCCCGCCTCGGCTTTCTGCAACGCCTCCTGCACCAGAGCGATCCATCCGTTGAACCGATCCAAGAGGATGCCGCCACGCTCGGCGTCGTTCGCCGCGGCCATCAACTGCGTGACCGCGGTGATGGACCCGTCGGCCATGTCCTCGTCGTGGAGGCGTCGCGCGATCCCGACCAGGTCTGCGAGCGAACTCACCTCGCCCACCGCGTCCCGATACCGCGCTACCTGCTGTTCGCTGACCCGCGCGAACGAGGCACTGAGGAGTTCGTCCACCGAGCCGAAGTGGTAGAAGATCAGCGCCTGGTTGAAGTCCCCGTGACGCGCGATCGCCCGTGCCGTCGTGTCGGCGAAGCCTTCGACCCGCACGGTCTCCAGCGCCGCGTCGATGATGCGCTCGCGCGTCTCGGACCCCTTGGCAGATGCAGCCGTCATGGGCCTCACCGTACCCGGACCTCATCACACCACGAGCAGTCCTCGGGCCGGTCGTGGCGGGTGAGCCAGCTCGCCCATTTGTTACGGCGTTTGGAGACGTGGATGAAGAACCGCTCCGCCTGCCCCGACCACCTCGGCCGGGCGAAGAAGTAGGCGGCCGCCCGGTACCGTGCGGTCGCCCACAGACAGATGAGGAACGCGGCGGGCCCGACCCAAACGTTGCCCCGGTCGTCGACGACGACGAGTTCGCTGCCCAGCCACGGGACTTCGCCATAGCGCGAATGTGCCTCGTCTGACCCAGAGGCCAGCAACTCGACCGGGACCAGGCACGGCTGAGCCGCAAGCCAATCGCTACAGCGGAGGCAGAATGCGCACCGCTCGTCATATAGGACGGTGAGCCGGGAGCCCTGCCCGGGAAGGGCAGGGCTCGGCTCGACGGCTGATGATCCGTCCGTGCGCATGGTCAGCTCCCCGTCGGGGTCGGCGGAGCCTGCGGTGCCGGAGGAGCGGAGTAGCCGGTGGACGGCCGTGAGATCCGCGCCTGCGGTGCGACCGGCCTCGGCATGCTGCGCTGTTCGCGCCGCGTCCGGATCTTCCAGAACACCGCCACGTTCACGAAGTGGATCAGCGCGAGCGTGACCAGCAGCATCGCGAGCCTATTCACCAGGAATTGGACGGCTTGGAACCCGTCCTGCTGGCGGGACGCACGAAGGATGTACAGGGCGTATCCCAAGCTCAGCATGTAGAAACCGGTCACCAGCAGCCGGTTGAGCGCATCGGCCAGTTCCGGCTTCCCCTCGAACACGTCGCGTAGGAACGCGGTCCCGCTGTGGAACAGGGTCCGCGCAAGCCACACGGTCAATCCGACCGCCACCATGATGTAGATCACGGAAACGATGATCGAGTTGTTGTCGGTCTGCATCTCCTTCTCCTTTCCTTGAGCATTCGGTTTGTGCATCTGCTCAAACCATACGCTCAGAGAATGGGGGAGTCAAGCGGACATTTCCATCAGGGTTGACCGGAATCGAACACGAGGCTTAGCGTGCCTCCGTGGGTGCGGCATCGGATCCCGGGGTGGATGCGGCCATCGCCGCCGTACCGGGATGGGCCGGCCTGGAGCCAGTCATCACCCCGATCACGGCCGGGATCACCAACCGCAACTACCGGGTGGACATCGGTGGTGAGTCGTTCGTTCTTCGGATCGCGGGCAAGGACACCGACCTCTTGGGGATCGACCGAGAGGCCGAACGCGAGGCCGGCGCCGCGGCCGCGGCCGCCGGGGTAGGCCCACCGGTGTACGCCTTCCTTCCGGAACAAGGAGCGCTCGTGACCAGGTTCGTCGGCGGCGACCCTGTCCCCGACGATCAGCTTCGAACCGAGCGCGTGCTCGACGCCGTCGTCAGATCGGTGAAAGGGATCCACGCATGTGCGCCGATCCCTTCCACGTTCGCTGTCTTCAGGATCGTGGACAACTACGCCCGACTCGCGCGCGAGCGCGGCGTGACCATCCCCAGCGCGTACGACGACGCGCACGCCTTCGCCGGCTGGATCGAGGATTCGCTGGCTCAGGCGCCGATGCCGCTCACCACCTGTCACGACGATCTGCTGAACGCGAACTTCCTGCTCGAAGGCGACCACTGCTGGATCGTCGACTACGAATATGCCGGGATGGGCGACCCGTTCTTCGATCTCGGGAACCTTTCCATCAACAACAACCTGGACGAGCCGGCACAGGAACTGCTGCTGCGTTTGTATTTCGGAGACGTCCGTGACGTCCATCGGGCACGTCTTGCGCTGATGTGTATCGTCAGCGACTTCCGCGAGGCGATGTGGGGGGTAGTGCAGCAGGCGCTGAGCACGTTGGAGTTCGACTACGTGAACTATGCCGACCGGCATTTCGCTCGGCTGCTCTCCGCCGCCGAGGACGACCGGTTCGGCGAGTGGCTGGCGACCGCAAAGACGCCGGTGCCGATGTGACCGACGGATCAGGACGTGGGCTTTGCGCCTCGCCGAGGCTGTGCGGCCTCGCGCGCTCGTTGCTCGGGGCCGGGCACGTCCTCGCCGACAAAGATCGAGCCGTTCCAATACGCCTCGAGTCGCCGACTCTTCTCCCGCAACCCCTTCACGTCAAGGTGAAGCTCCTCCGGGGGAGCAAGACGGCCGAAGTCGTGATGCACCGCGATCCCGGCGTCCTCTGACACGTGGAACCGATGCGGCCTTCGGGAACTGCGGGTGAAGCTCGACCGCTTGGTGGACCGGGGAGGTTCGCAATGTGTCTCGAGCCACACGTAGGAGCCGACGGGCCCGCGGCGCGGATCGAGCCACACCCATACGGCACCGCCGCGCTCGGCGATGAACTCGGCAGCCTTGGGCGTCGCCACGACCTTCATCGGTGCAACGTACCCCGCTTCCTATGAGCGCGCGAGGGGCCGGCGCACGGCCGGACCCCGGACAGCGGCTGGACGGTCCCTAGATCCCCAACTCCTCGGGAGGCACAACGGCGGCGAACTCTTTCTTGCGCCCCGAGATCCCGTAGTAGAGAGCTCCCACAACGATGACGAGGCCCATGATCAGCCAGATCAACGGGATGTCGTTCAGGAACCCGACATGGAAGTTCGTGAGTTGGGTCCCTTGGGTGTAGTAGTCGGTCTGCTTCGCGGTGGGGTTGGTGAAGATGCGGAGTGTCGCGTTCGCCGAGAAGGCCGAATCCCCCGGAGAGGTCCAGAGGAAGTTCAGGATCATCGCCGCGCCCCACAACAGCGCGAGCGCGTTGACGATGACACCCCATCTGCCGAGCTTGAACGGAGCGTCGGTCTTCGGCCATCCCTTCGCGCGCGCGCGCATAACCGCGAGGTTCCCCAGGAAATAGCTCAGGTAGATCATCGCCGTCGCCGCCACCGCGATGACCGTCGCACCCGCGAACTGGATGAACGGGATCAACGTAAGCACCGCGACCCCGATGCAGGCTCCGACCGGTGTGTGGAGCCTCGGATTCACCTTCGACATCCACCCAGAGGCGGGGAGCTGATTGTCGCGCGCCATCCCGAAGGCGAGCCGCACCGTCGACGTCATGATCGACAGACAGCAGATGAAGATAGCCGCGCAAACCACCAGTAGATACACGTCCGCGACCCACGCCGTGAACACATCGGTGATCACGTTGGGAGCTCCGAGATATAACCCTTGGTAGTCGGCCAGATGCGGAACGGCCATGAGGATGCCGATGAGGAACACGGCACCGATAACGAACGCACCGCCGATCGATCCGAGGATGGCCTTCGGGGACTCCGCCCGGGGGTTCTTCGTCTCCTCTGCCAATGTTCCCGCGGTATCGAAGCCGTAGATGACGAACAGGCTCATGAACATGCCCACGAGGAACGTGCTCGCCGTGAGCTTGCTCGCGCCGGCGTTCGTCAGGATGCCGATCCCCTGATTGTTGTGGAAGATCGCCATGATGAGCGCGAATACGACCATCCCCAGGATCTCGAACACCACGCCGAAGTTGTTGATCACCGACACGAGTTTCACACCATAGATATTCAGGACGGTGATGATGGCCAGCGTTATCAACGCCACAACCAGTTGGGCATGACTTCCGAGCTCGGTGTTGAAGCCCGTACCGAACATGTTGTTGATCAGCGGCAGGAGGGCGATCGGTAGCGTGGCCACGACTGCCGCCACGGTGATCACGCCGGCGAACAGATAGATCCAACCCGTGTACCAGGCGTAGGTTCGCCCACTCAGGTACTTCGACCATTGGAACACCGAACCCGCGATCGGGAAGTGGCTGGAGAGTTCTGCGAAGTTCAACGCGACGAACAACTGCCCGAGTGCGACGACCGGCCAGGTCCAGAACAGGTACCCGCCAAGGGCGACCAGCCCCAGGTAGAACAGCGTGAAGATCCCGGTGGACGGTGAGATGTAGCTGAACGCGATGGCGAAGGAGCTAAAGGTGTTGAGTTCGCGCTTCAGCTCCTGCGCGTAGCCGAACTTAGCCAGGTCCGCGGTATCCCGCTCTGCCTGCGTGCTCCCCGTTCCTGTCCCTGTGTCGCCCGCTGCCATACCCCTCCCCCTCTCGCGTCGGATCTCCATTGCGATGGCTCCCGCCGTTCAGCTGCCGCGTTGACGCGCGCTGGGCGGCCGTGATCGGGGCGGCGGCGACGTCCGCAACCGTACCGAGCTTCGTGTGGTCGGCGACGACGGTGACGGGGCCGTGGCAGCGAGGAGTTCGACGATCCGGGCGCGCCGTTCTGCGGGCAGCGGTTGCTCCACGCGCGGATCCCCCTTCCGTCGATGCGCGTTCCGAACGGATCTGTGCGAAGTTTCCGCCCCGGCGCAGCCGAACGCAAGCCCCGACCGGGCCGCGTTTAGTCCTGTTGCTCGGGAACGATCCCGTCCACCGCATCGGACGGAGCAGCGGGCTCGGCCCCTTCCGCACTCACGACTGCGCGACGCTTCCGGCGGCCGGAGAGAGAGAGGTCTTCTTGATAGACGACCCACATCACCACGGCCGACGCCGCGATCCCGGCCAATGGGATGGGCGCGTGCAGGAACGCAAGGATCCGCCCACCGCGTGGCGTTACGAACCACGCACTGCCTTGGACATCCGCCAGCTTCGGACGCCAATCGTCGGCGGTCGGGTTGTTGTCCCCTTGGGTGATGAACCCAGTGGTGGCGGAGCCGCCGATGATCCGGTGGATGATCGTAAGCCCGACGCCGACGTCGCCGTGGGGAACCTCATACGCGATGACATCGCCGACGCCATACGACGACTGCTTGTGCGTGATCACCAGATCGCCCGTGTGATACGTCGGGTCCATGCTGGTCCCCTGCACCATCACGAAGCTCGCCGTGCCACCCAGCCGAACCGGACGCAAGAAGGCGACCCATCCGACCACCACGAGGGAGAACACGACGGCAAACACGATGTTGCCTACCTTCGGCCGAGATCGCTTCTTCGTCCGAGCTCGACGAGGCGTAACGCGGTCGACCGGTGCGACATCGATGAATCCGAAGTCGTTCGCGGCTTTCATGTTGCGTAGGTCACGATCAGCTGAGGCGCGTGTGGAATGCTCACCGCATCGGACGAGCCGAACGTCGCCGTCTTCGTCGGATTCGCATCTTCCGTGTCGTCGCGGATCATCCACCCGTTGTTCGTCATGGTCCCATTGACGAACTTCGTGACGTCCGTGGTCACGGTCCAGGACACGTACTGTGCGGCCGTTGTGTAAGTGCAGACGCCGCCCCCGATGGAGACGCCATCTGTCCGGCTTGCACTCGACGGGTTGTTGATGGTGGTGCCGAAGGGTTGGTTGTTCCAGGTGATGGCGCCCTCGGTCCAGGCTGCCGTGGCCGGATAGATGTTCTCGGTCCGGCACGTCGTAGGGACCGCCGTCACCCACAGCCGAAGGGTTGATACGTGGACGGTGGCCGACGACGGGATGAGCGGACTGCATTGGGTGAGATCGAATCGCACGTAGGGACGGCGGTTCTTGTTGTTCGCCGTCTGGGCGTCCATGGTGCCGACTGCGCCGTTGTTCGTGGTCGCATTCTGCTGATCCACGTAGGAATCCACCATGGCGGTGCTGGCCGCGATGGTTCCGCTGAGCGTGCAGGTGCGGTACACCGTGAGATTGCCCGAGGCCACGGTGAGCCCAGCAGCAGACCCCGCCTGTGGCTGAGCGACTGTCGCGAGCCACAGCGCGATCACGACGAGGAACGCCGTGCGCCCAAGCGGGATCCTTCGCACCCTAAGGCCCTGTGATCGAGACATCGATCTCATCCGAATCCTTCATAAGGACGGTGGACGCCAACGCGACCGTCATCGAACCGCCACCGCCCGGTACGGCAGCAATGCCGGTGCTGTTCGCGGTTCCGTTGTTGACCGTGACGGACAAGGATCCACCCCCACATGCGGCAGCGATCCCACTGATCGTGACGCTGCTGACGTTGTTTCCCGTGAGCACCTGCAGGACGGTGACGCCGTTCGTATCGCACATCGCCACGGCGCTCTTGCCCGCCCCCAGGCTCTGCGTGCCGGTGCTGAGACTGCTCGCGTGGCCGACGGTGGCGAACAGAGCGGCGGCCACGAGGGCCGCCGCTCCGATGATCGTTCCGATCCTGCGTCGCATGGTTTGGGGTCGGTCACGGTGAGACGGGCCCGATGGGCCGCCTCACTGTGAGGGTCCTAGCCGCTGATCACCACGTGCAAGCCGGTGACTTCCGAGGCCTTGACTCCGGTGAAGGTGAACGCCTGCGTCGTGCCGACGCCGGTCGGCAGGGTCGCCGTCTGCTCGCCGAGTGACGCGTTCGAGGCGCCGGGTCCGGTTAGCGTCACGCGGATGGCCTTGCCGCCGCACTTGGGACCGGTCTCGTCCAAGCCGTTCACGGTCACCGTGGTGGCTTCATAGCCGGGCAGGCCGCTCTGGTAGGTGGGCGCGTACGTCGCGTTGACCGCCGTCGACTGGCAAGCAGCGACAGCGCTCGTTCCGGCCCCGAGCGAATCGGAGGTGACGCTGAGGCTCGCCGCGAATCCGTAGACGGTCGCGAAGACCAGGATCCCGGCGGAGATGGCGGTGATGGTCCTTTTCATGGATGGAGCTCCTTCTGGTCGGGGGGTTGCCACTCGGAGAGGCGGCCCGAGGGCCGCTTCTCGGTGGAGAGTTCTTAGCCGCTGATGACGACGTGGACCCCGGTGACGCTCGCAGCAGACACACCCGAGAAAGTGAAGCCTTGGGTCGTGCCGGCACCGGTCGCCAGGGTGGCCGTCTGCTCGCCGAGGGATGCGTTCGAGGCGCCTGGGCCGGTGAGGGTGACGCGGATCGCCTTCCCACCGCACTTGGGAGCCGTCTCATCCAGGCCCGTCACGGTCACCGTGGTTGCTTCGTAGCCGGGGATAGTCGAGGAGTAGGTGGGCGTGTAGGTGACGTTCAACGCCGTCGACTGGCAGGCGGCGACCGCCGAGGTGCCGGCCCCCAGGGACGCGGACGTGACCGAGAGACTCGCAGCGAACCCGTAGACGGTCGCGAAGACCAGGATCCCGGCGAAGATGGCGGTGACGGTCCTCTTCATGTACTGCACTCCTTACTTGTTAAGGGAGCCGGGGGTCGGCCTACCCGCTGATGACGACGTGGATGTTCGTGACACTCGCTGCCGACACGTTCGAGCTGGTGAAGTCGGCGGTGAAGCTGGTTCCGGATCCGGGAGTGGTACCGGTCACTTCCCCCAGGGAGGCGTTCGACGCCCCAGGTCCGGTGAGCGTGACCTTGAAGGCCTTGTTCGGGCATTTCCCTGCGGTCGTGTCCAGTCCGCTAACCGTGACCACACCGACCTTGTACGCCGGGATGCTCGAGTCGTAGCTGACCGCGTAGGAGGCGGTGAGGGTGGCGTTCTGGCATGCGGCGACGGACGTGGTGCCCGATCCCAAGCTGGACGAGCTCACGCTGAGACTTGCTGCGAACCCGTAGACGGTTGCGAACACAACGATGCCCGCGAGTAATGCTGTGAGTGCTCGCTTCATCTGTTGTCCGCCTCCTTGGCCCTCGTCTCACGATGTGACTACTTCCTCTGGCTAGAAGGAGTAATCGGCAGGGGAGCCAAAAGATGCATACCCGAACAACGGTAAGAATCGGAAACGGGTTCGAACATACGGGGAGAGCCCCTGCGGGGCAGGCTGTCAGGCGTTGAGGAGGGACAGGAATTCGTCGAGATCGGGGGCCACGCTGTAGGTGGGCTCGAGGAAGCCCTCCAGGGCTTCGACGGTCTTGTAGCCGTTCCCCGTGATGTAGGCGACGGTCTCTTCGTCGGGGTCGATGACCCCCTTCTCGGCCATCCGCTTGAGGTTCGCCACCGTCACGCCCCCGGCCGTTTCCGTGAAGACGCCCTCGGTGGAGGCCAGGAGCTGGATCCCCTCACGGATCTCCATCTCGGTACACCATTCGATGTGCCCACCCGTCTTGCGGGCTACCTCAACGGCGAAGATCCCGTCCGCCGGCGAACCGATGGCCAGCGATCGCGCGATAGTGCTCGGCTTGACCGGGGTGACCTCGCTTGCGCCGTCCTGGAACGCCTGGGCGACCGGGCGACATCCTTCCGGCTGGGCCCCCGAGACCCGGTAGGACTTCTCCTCGACGGCTCCGATGGCGATGAGTTCGCTGAAGGCACGGTGGATCTTCGTGAGGAGCGCGCCGGAGGCGACGGGGACCACCACGTGGTCGGGTAGATGCCAGCCGAGTTGTTCGGCGGTCTCGAAGCCGAGCGACTTGGAGCCCTCCGCGTAATAGGGCCGCATGTTCACGTTGACGAACGCCCACGGCAACGCTTCGGCCACCTCGGAGCACAGCCGGTTCACATCGTCGTAATTGCCTTTGACCGCCACCACTTTGGCGCCGTACGCCTCGGTGGCGAGGATCTTGGCGCGCTCCAGATCGTCCGGTACGAATACGTAGCACTCCAACTTGGCTTTGGCCGCGTGCGCTGCGGTCGCGTTGGCCAGGTTGCCGGTAGACGCGCAACTCACCGCTTTGAAGCCGAACTCACGGGCCATGGTGACGGCCACCGAGACCACCCGGTCCTTGAACGAATTCGACGGGTTCACAGAATCGTCCTTGATCCACAGGTTCTTCAGGCCGAGCCGTTCGCCGAGGTTCTCCGCTTTCCGAAGTGGCGTGAACCCGGCGCCAAGATCGACACGTTCGATCCCGGGGCCACCGGGCAGGAGCTGCTCGTAGCGCCACAGGGAACGAGGGCCTGCGGCCGCATCGGCGCGGAACTTCTCCCCGTCGACGGACTGGAGGTCATACGCGGGCTCGAGCGGACCGAAGCACTCCTCGCAGATGGTGAGCGGTTCGACTGCGTATTGCTCGCCACAGATCCGACACTGCAGCGCCGCCGGCGTCGCGAACTTGGAGGATGTCACCAGGTCACCGCCCCGTGATCGGCCGATCCGACGGCGCGGGCGTACTTCGCGAGCGCGCCCTGCGTGTACTTGGGCTCGGGAGCGGTCCACGCCGCGCGCCGGGCGTCCAGGGTGGCGCTATCGACCTCGAGGTCGATGGTCCGGTTCGCCGCGTCGATGTGGATGGGGTCGCCCTCCTGGATGAGCGCGATGGGTCCGCCCACACAGGCCTCCGGCGTGATGTGGCCGACGCTGATCCCTTTCGTGGCGCCGGAGAACCTCCCGTCCGTGATGAGCGCAACCTCTTTGCCCAGACCCGCCCCGGCTACGGCAGCGGTGACCGCGAGCATCTCGGGCATCCCCGGCGATCCCTTCGGCCCTTCGTAGCGGATCACCATCACGTCACCGGACGTGATCTTGCCCTCCGCCAACGCGTGGAACGCCGCCGTCTCCGAGTCGAAGACGCGGGCGGGCCCGAGGAAGTCGAGGGTCGAAGATCCGGCGATCTTCATGACCGAGCCATCGGGGGCGAGCGACCCACGCAGGATGGCGATACCACCGTCGGTGTGGATCGGCTCGCTCATCGGGCGGACCACATCGCCGTCCGGAGTGGGGACATCCATGGACGCGAGGTTCTCGGCGATCGTCTTTCCCGTCACCGTCATGCAGTCCCCACGGAGCAGCCCCGCATCGAGCAGTTCCTTCATGACCACGGGCACGCCGCCCACACGGTCCAGATCACTCATGACGAACCGCCCCGCCGGCCGCACATCAACCAGGTGGGGCACTTGACGCGAGATGCGGTCGAAGTCATCGAGTTCGAGTTCGACGTGGGCCTCACGGGCCATCGCCAATAGATGGAGCACCGCGTTGGTGGAACCCGCGAGGGCCATGGTGACGGCGATCGCGTTCAAGAAGGCGTCTCGGGTCATGATGTCTCTCGGCAGGGGGCCACCCGTAGTGACCAACTCCGCCGCACGGATCCCACTCTCGCGGGCGAACACTTCTCGCCGATAGTCGACCGCCGGAGGCGACGCGCTGCCGGGGAGCGACATCCCGATGGCTTCCCCCACCGCCGCCATAGTGTTCGCGGTGTACATCCCTGCGCAAGAACCCGTCGTGGGGCACGCCGCCCGCTCCAGACCGAGCAGATCCTCGTCGGACATCGTGCCCTTCGCGTGAGAGCCGACCGCCTCGAAGACGTCCTGGATGGTGACATCGCGGCCCTGATAGGTCCCGGGAAGGATGGTGCCCCCGTAGAGATAGACGGAATGCAGGTTCATCCTAGCCATGGCCATGAGCATGCCGGGCTCGGATTTGTCGCAGCCGGCGATCCCGACCAGGGCATCCATGCGTTCGGCGTGCAGCACCAATTCGACCGAATCGGCGATGAGGTCGCGGCTCATGAGGCTCGCTTTCATGCCCTCGTGTCCCATCGCGATCCCGTCGGACACGGCGATGGTGGTGAACTCGATGGGAACGCTGCCTCCCTGGCGGACGCCCTCCTTCGCGAGCGCCGCGAGCTTGTCCAGGTGGTAGTTGCAGGGAGTCACTTCGTTCCAGCTGGACGCGACGGCTACCTGCGGCTTGCCGAAGTCCTCCTCGGAGAAGCCGACGGCGCGCAGATACGAACGAGCGGGGGCGCGTTCCGGGCCCTCCGTGACCTCCCAGCTCCTGGGACGATCGTGCCCGCCTTCCATGTGGGGAAGCCTCCTGTCGCGTTTCCGGTGGATGAGGTCCCAAACCGTACCAATCGGCAGCGATCGCGCCACGGTCGCCGTCGCTCCCGGTACAGTCCTTGGCCATGAACGTGCCCCCCGACGCCGGACGGAGCTGGTGGCTCCGAGACGCCATGGCCGATCCCTCGCTGGCCGGTGAGCCGGCTCCCCCACTCACCACCGATACGCGGGCCGATGTGGTCATCCTGGGAGGCGGATTCACCGGGATGTGGACCGCGCTCCAGCTCAAGGAACGTGACCCCGGCCTGGACATCGTGATCCTCGAGCAGGACATCTGCGGCGGTGGGCCGAGTGGGCGCAACGGCGGGTTCGTGAACAGCTGGTGGAGCGGCCTCAAACATGTGTGCGAGGACTTCGGCGACGAAGCCGCCCTCCGCCTCTGCCGCATGGGGGAAGACAGCGTGCAGGCGATCGGCGCCTTCTGCGCCGCGAACGAGATCGATGCCTGGTTCGCCCCCGACGGGGACCTCGGCTTCGCGACGTCCAGGGCCCAGATCGGCGAATGGGCGGACGTCATCATGACCGCCGAACGCCTGGGGATCGGGAATCAGTTCAGCGTCCTGACCACCGAGGAGAGCCGGGCGCTGGTGGATTCGCCGGTGGTCTTCGGCGGGGTGAAGACCACGCACGGGGCGACCGTGCAACCGGGGCGGCTGTCTCGCGGCATGCGCCGTGTTCTCCAAGCAAAGGGAGTTCGCATCTATGAAGGTTCGCCGGTGACGCGGTTCGGGGTCGGCGATCCCGCCGTCGCCGAGACACCGGGTGGGACCGTGCGCGCCGGTCAGGCGGTCATCGCACTCAACGCGTGGGCGGCGCATTGGAAGCGGTTCCGCCGGGCCATCACCGTGCGAGGCTCCTACATCGTGCTCACCGAGCCCGCACCCGAGAAGCTCGAGGCGCTCGGCTGGACGAACGGGACCGGGCTCTGGGACTACCGTGCCGCCATCCATTACGTGCGGACCACCCCCGACGGTCGGATCGCGTTCGGGATCGGCGGCATGCAGCCGAACCTGGCCCGCCGCATCGGCCCGCGGTTCGGGTGGGACGAACCGGCGATCCGTGTGGCGATCGGCGATCTCCACCGGATGTTCCCCACGTTCGCGGATGTCCCGCTCGCAGCGGCATGGGGAGGCCCCATCGACGTGGCCGGAAGCCATTGGCCGTTCTTCGGGACGATGGGCGCGGCGGGAAATATCCACTACGGCCTTGGGTACACCGGCAATGGCGTGGGGCCATCGCATCTGGGCGGTCGCATCCTGTCCGCCCGGATCTCGGGTGCCTCCGATGCCGCGCTCGACCTCCCGCTCGTGGACCTCGAGCCGTTGAAGTTCCCACCCGAGCCCATCCGTTCGCCGGGCGCCCTGATCGCGAACACGGCGATCCGTCGAAAGGACGAGTTCGAGGACCGCGACGAGGAAGCGAACCCGTTCGTCGATTTCGTGGCGAAGCTCCCACGGCGCCTCGGCTACAACCTGGGTCCGTAGTCACCCGGTGGCGCGTCAGCCGGCGGCGATGAGAGCGACACCGATCAACGCCGCCGCGACGCCGAATGCTTGGGAACGCCGCATGCGTTCGTGCAGGACGGTCCGCGCAAGAACCACCGTGCTCACGGGATAGAGCGAACCCAATACCGAGACCAAGGTGAGCAGCCCCCGCGCTGAAGCGAGGACGAACAGCAGGTTCGCCCCGTTGTCGAACAAGCCGGTGGCCACGAGCCGGCCGGAATCGCGCGGGGGCATGCGGAACGACGGCCGTTGGATCGCGACGGCGATGCCCAGGACGGCCAGCGCTCCGACGCGCATCGAGAACACCGCCCACGTAGCGTCACGATCGCCGGCGATGTCCAGGAAGACCAGCGTGAAGCCGAGGGTCGCGGCGGCGACCAGCGCGTAGCCCACACCGGTGGCCAAGCGTTTGCCCTCCTCTTCGGCCTCCTGCTCCTCGGCTCGTGCGGCGAACGCTACGCCGATGAAGGCGAGCACCATCCCTGCGATCTGGATAGGTGCCGGACGTTCGCCGCGAAGAAAGCCCACCAGGACGGGCACGGCTCCCGACATGGACGCGATGGGCGCGACGATCCCCATCCTTCCGACGGAAAGACCGGTGTAGAGGGCGGCCAGTCCCACCATCCCCGCGAGTCCGGCCGCCACGCCGTAGAGCAGCGTGGTGCCGCCGGGGAGCGGATGTCCAGCGACCAGCACAACGATCAACGTGAACACGGTCCCTGCGGATTGAGAGACGAACAGGACCACGGTGATCGAAGCCGTTCGCGTCGACAGACCACCCAGGAAGTCGCCGGTACCCCAGCTCGCCGCGGCCGCGAGTGCCAGGAAGGACGCGAGCACTACTGGTCTCCTGCGAACACCACCTGGACGCCGTCCTTCCACACCTGCTCGATGCGATGCTTCAACGTCGAGAACTCGAACGCATCGCCGTCGACGACGACCACGTCGGCACGTTTGCCCGGCTCCAGGGTTCCGAGTTCTTCGGAGAGGCCCATGAGCTCTGCGGCGCTCGATGTGGCGGCCACCAATGCCTGCGTCGGCGAGTAGCCGTGCTCGGCCATGAGTTGCAGCTCGTGGAGGTTGGTGCCGTGGGGGGCTACCGGACAGTCGGTTCCCATCGCCACCTTCACGCCGGCGGCGGCGGCGCGTTCGAACATCTCCAGTT
Organism: Actinomycetota bacterium; assembly: GCA_034667405.1. Classification (GTDB taxonomy): domain Bacteria; phylum Actinomycetota; class UBA4738; order UBA4738; family HRBIN12; genus JANXVR01. Next base: position 34,300 of record JAXDJX010000003.1, read on the forward strand.
CGGGCCGGCCAAGCGCGCGGAGTTTCGCGCGGACGGATTCGGCGACCCGGGGATCGTTGGCGAGTTCGTCCGTCGTGTCGCCGGCAGTGAGGGTGGGGACCAGCCAGGTTCCGCGCTCGAGCATGAGCTCGATGCCTTCGTCGTCCAGATACGTCCCGTGATCGATCGAACGCACCCCTGCGCGGACGGCCCGTTTGATCGCCTCGGCGCCATGTGCGTGCGCCATGACCGGCGTGCTCAGATCGGCGGCAGTCCGAACGATGGCGTCCATCTCGTCCTGGCTGAAGTTGGGTTCCTGCGGATCGTCGCTCGGAGAGAGGAATCCGCCGCTGGCCGAGATCTTGATGACGTCGGCACCCGCCCGGATGACCTCGCGAACCTTGCGTATCACGCCGTCCACGCCGTCGCAGATCCCGCTCGGCATGCCGGGATACTCCAATCCCCACATCCCGAGCATGCCGCTGGGGAGCAACGCGTCGCTGTGGCCACCGGTCATCGACAACATCTGGACGCTGATCTGCATCCGTGGCCCGACCACCGTGCCCTCTTCCACCGCCATCCGGAGACCGGCATCGGCGCCGGCAGCATCGCGAACGGTGGTGATGCCGAGCGCGATCGTCATTCGCATGATCTGCGCCATCCGGTGGAACCGCAGGCTGAACGGTTCGTTCATGACCACGGCCTCGTCGAAGTCCTCGTACCGCATCGCTACGTGGACATGCGTGTCGAACAAACCCGGCAGGAGCATCTTGCCGCCCGCATCCACGGAGACATCCCCGTCAAGGCCGGCTCCGACCTCCAGGATCCGGCCGTCCTCGATGAGGACGTCTGCGTCGGCCGGAGCCGCCCCGGTTCCGTCGAAGACTCGTCCACCGGTGAAGACCGTTCGCATGTCCTTACCCCCTCTTGGCCGACGCTGCTTAGACTCGGCGCGACCTTATCCGAAGGACTCAGGAGCCCACCATGGACATGCGCCTCACACCTGAAGACCGCGACCTCGCTGCGAAGGCCCGCGAGTTCACCGAGCAGATCCTCATCCCCCTCGAAGACGGATGCGAATCGAACGACGGGCTCACGCTCGAAGACCATGCGCGAGCGAAACAGGCGGTCTTGGACTGGGACTTCAACGCCATCAACCACACGCCGGAGAATGGTGGCCAGGGGCTGGACGTGTTCCAGCAGATGCTCGTCGAGGAGCAATGGGGCCATGCAACGGGGGCGCTGTGGGACATCCCGTGGCGCCCGTCCATCCCGTTGGCCCAGGGCACGGAGGAGCAGAAGGAGCGCTTCCTGCGTCCGGCGGCCCGCGGCGAACGCCGAGACGCGTATGCGATCACCGAAGAAGGCGCGGGGTCCGACCCGGGCATGGTCACCACGACAGCCCGGCGTCACGGTGAAGAGTGGGTGATCGACGGGGAGAAGTGGCACGTGACCTCGGGTGACGTCGCCGACTTCTTCATCCTCCACGTGGCGGCGGAGGGAGATCCCTCGCAGCCGACGACCTTCCTGGTGGACAAGGACATGCCCGGGGTCCGCCTGGTTCGAACACCCAAGTACATGCACACCTTCGTGTTCGAACATCCGATCTTCGCCTTCGAGGGCGTGCGGGTGGGTGATGACAGGCGGCTCGGTGAAGTAGGCGGGGGATACGAGCTCACGAAGGAATGGTTCGTGGAAGAGCGGCTGATGATCGGGGCCAGGACGATGGGCGCCTCTGCGCGGGCGCTCGACCTCTCTTTGGCCTTCGCCAAGGAACGCGAGCAGTTCGGCTCGGCGATCGCGGGGTTCCAGGCTATCGAGTTCATGCTCGCCGATATGGCCGCGGAGATCATGGCGGCCAAGTCGCTCCTCTACCGGGTGTGCTGGGAAGCGGCGCGCGGAGGACTGGATCGCAAGCGCCTGCATGCGGAAGCGAGCGCGGTGAAGCTCGTGTGCTCGGAAACCGCCGGCCGCGTGATCGACAAGGCCGTGCAGATCTTCGGCGGACGTGGCTACATGCGCGAGTATCCGGTGGAGCGGCTCTACCGCGAACTTCGTGTGGACCGGATCTGGGAGGGCACCAGCGAGATCCAACGCGTGGTCATCGGCAACGAACTCCGAAAGCGGGGCTCACGGTCATACGTCGGATGGCCGGGCGCGGACTAGCTACTTCAGCGGACCGTTGATGGTCTTGCCGACCAGGTTGAGAGAAACGAGCACGGGATAAGACACTGCCCCGACGCCCAGCACTACCGCGACGACGACACCGGCGCCTGCCTTGCTTCCCCCGATGACCGAGAGCAGCCCGATGGCGATCGCGATGATCCCCGCCACCAGTGCCACCATCTCCAACCGATCACCCAACACCGAACTCGACGTGAGACGCGAGGTGACCGAAACCAGGAATCGAGAGTTGGGACTGATCCGGTGCAGCCACAGGATGGCCGAACACGCCGCCCCTACCAGTCCGACCAACACCGCAACGATCGTCAAGGGGTTCGCTTTGCTACCCGAACTTCCGTAGATGCGTCCGCTCATCACGTGCCATCCAAGCATCTGACGACGGCTGCGGGCAAGCCTGGGATGGCAAGCCCCGCGCCGCCCTTCACGAAGTCGTACTTGATCCCCGGCCACTCACCCGGCAGTCCGGGATAGGACTTCGCCTTCGGAGCTGCGCTGTTCCACTGGAAGCCCGACCAGTCCGGCGACTGCCAATCATGCGTCGAGAACGGCGCCACCGCAGAGACACCGCTGCCGAAGTTGCGTCGTTCGACCAAGAAGCGGCCTTTGAACGCCGGAGTGCCGGGTTCTGTGAGCTTCACGTACCAGCGTTCGATGTCGATGAGGTAGCCCTTGGAACTGGGCGGAGACTCCGGCCCGACGAAATATCGCATCGACACCACATGGAAAGGTCCGGGCTCCCCGGACGCCACGCTGATCTGGTGCAACGGGAATACGTAGTTCGCCGATCCCGAGGCCGGGGACGTGAAGCCGTTCACACAGGACGGAGTCAGGACTGGAGTGGGCGTCGTGTCCGCGGCCGCGCCGACGGTGTGCGGCGCACAGGCCGCCGCCACGGGGACGATGAGAACGATCCAGAACCTCCGCATCACCGGTTCATTCTGCACGACGGAACCGGGTTCGCGGCTTGAGCCTGATAGAACTTGTCGCGGATGCCTACCTCGACGTACTCCGATGCCTCTCAGGAGCGCCCCGCAGAGCACCCCCTGCCGGTTAGCCGACGGAAGTTCCTGCAGCGCAGCGCGATAGCGGCGGCTGGCGGGGTCTTGTTCAACTGCACGGGAGGAAAGGTCATCCCCCGTGTGAGCGACTCCAGCTCCCCCGCCATGAAGGCGGACACGCAGTGGCCCATCAAACGTGTCATCTACGTGATGCTCGAGAACCGGAGCTTCGACAACGTCTTCGGCAGGTTCCCCGGTGTGGAGGGGACGAAGACCGGCATCATGCTTGGCAAGGAGAAGCCTCTGGTGCGGTGCCCGGACTGGCTCCCCGGCGACCTTCCCCACGACCGTGCCAGCGCGCTCCTATGTCTGAACAGCGGAGCGCAGGACAACTTCGGAACGGGAGAGTTCGGCGCTGTCTACGGGTACTCGCAGTTCGGCGGTTCGGAGATCCCGGCGTACTGGCATTGGGCCAGCGAGTACGCCGTGTCCGACCATTTCTTCGCTTCGGCGATGGGACCGTCCTATCCCAATCACTTCTTCTTCATAGCCGGTCAGGCAGGGGGAACGGTGGACAACCCGGAGAACATCGGTACGTCGCCGATGGAGAACGGAGGCATCTTCAAGAGTTGGGGTTGCGACGCCGTCGGCAATGGCGTCTTCGTGTTCACCAAAGACGAGCACAAGCAGCTCACGAAGCACAACACGTGTTTCACCTTCAAGACGGTAGGCGAACAACTGTCCGAACACGGCGTCAGCTGGGCGAACTACGCTGCACCGCCCGGGGAGATCGGTTACATGTGGAACGCGTTCAATGCGGTGGAGGGGGTGTTCCACACCGACCTCTGGCACCAACACGCGACGCGCAGAGCCGGCTACATGGACAGGACCGGACGGATGGTCGACAGCGATCTGCTGCGCGACATCCAGGCCGGCACGCTTCCATCCGTGAGCTGGGTTACGCCTCGTTTCGAACTCTCGGACCATCCGCCCGTGTCGTCCGGATGGACGCACAACTGGGTGCGGGAACTGGTCAACGCGGTGATGATCAGCGACATGTGGGAGCACACCGCGATCTTCCTCACCTGGGATGAATGGGGCGGGTTCTACGATCACGTTCCACCGCCGGTGGTCGACGACGTCGGTCTCGGGTTCCGGGTACCGCTTCTGACGATCAGTCCCTACACGCCGCGCGGACTGATCGATACGGAGATCGGCGAGTTCTCGACACCGCTTCGGTTCATCTCCGATAACTGGGGGCTGCCTCACCTCACCCCGCGCATCCGCAACACGCACAACATGTCACACATGTTCGATTTCAAAGGATCGCCGCGACCGGCCTCACCCGCACCCACGAAGGCACCGGCCTTCGGCGATCCGCTGGTGTTCCCGACGGACTTCCCCGGTTGGAAACCCGGAACGGTCCCGACAACGAACCCCTTCTGATACCCGTCGTTCGGCAGCGCCCTGGGAGAATCGGGAACCTATGCGAGATCAGATCGGACCTCACCCGCGCCAGGAGGAACGCGACGCCGTCCATCCACGGCCGCTGTCCAGGCGGAAGTTCCTAGAGAAGTCGGCCATGGCCATGGCGGGCGGGATCCTCTTCAGCTGTACCGGGGGGAAGCTGAAGCCTTCTCCGACTTCAGTGGCGTCCTCCCCCGCAGCCACGGTCGAGACGAACACCCCCATCAAGCACGTGATCTACCTGATGCTGGAGAACCGGAGCTTCGACAACGTGTTCGGGCGCTTCCCCGGCGTGAACGGGACGACGACGGGCGTCTATCAGGGGCAAGAGAAACGTCTCATCGATTGCCCGGACTGGCTGCCCAGCGATCTGCCCCACGACCGGGCCTCGGCACTGAACAACTACGCGGAGGGCACGAACGGTGGATTCGGACTGGGTCCCTACGGTCCGGTGTGGTCGTTCTCCCAGTTCAACAGCCATCACATCCCCGCGTACTGGCAGTGGGCCAAGGACTACGCCATCAGCGACAACTTCTTCGCCTCGGCCCTGGGCCCCTCGTACCCGAATCATCTCTACTTCGTTTCAGGCTCATCGGGCGGGAGCATCGACAATCCCGAGAACATCGGAACGCGTATCGCCGACACATCCGGCCACGGAGGCGGTCACTTCAAGAGTTGGGGATGTGACGCCGTCGGCACCGGCGTAGGAGGGCCCTTCGTGTTCGTGAAGGACGACAAGGGACAGTTGAACAAGCATGAGACGTGCTTCGAGATGCCGACCATCGGTGGGGCGTTGTCTAAGAAGGGCGTCGACTGGGCCTATTACGCCCCGCTGCCGGGATATTCCGGCTACTACTGGAACGCCTTCAATGGGGCGGCGGAGGTGTTCCACACCGACCTGTGGCACGAGCACGCACAACACAACATCGACGACCTCATCGGCGACATCAAAGGGAACAAGCTCAAGTCGGTGAATTGGGCCGTGCCGTACTTCGAGTATTCGGACCACCCGCCGGCCTCATCCGCCTTCTGTCACAACTGGGTCCAGCAGATCGTGAACGCCGTGCAGCAGAGCGACTTGTGGGACAGCACCGCGATCTTCATCACGTGGGACGAATGGGGCGGTCTCTACGATCACGTCGTTCCACCCCAGATCGATGACGAAGGACTCGGATTCCGCGTTCCGCTCCTGACCATCAGTCCCTTCACCCCCAAGGGTCTCATCGATGACGAGCTTGGAGAGTTCTCGACGCCATTGCGATTCATCTCGGACAATTGGGGCTTGCCGCATATCAGTCCGAGGATCAAGAAGACCCACAACATGAGTCACCTGTTCGACTTCTCGCAGAACCCCCAGAAGCCTCGGATGGCGACGAATAAGGCCAAGACGTTCGGGAGCGCCTGGACCTATCCTGGCGATTTTCCCGGGTGGCCAACGGGGACGGTCCCCAATCCGGACGGGACGGGTTTCCCGATGGCCTAGATCGCCTCGCTGCGAGGGATCACTAGGGCGTCGACGGCAACGCATCCCTTCGCGGACACGATGACGGGGTTCACATCGAGACCGTCCAACGAGTCGCCGAGGTCCGCCGCAAGCACCGAAAGTCGCGAGATCGCCACCGCGAGCGCGCCAACGTCGGACGCCGGAGCTCCGCGGAGCCCGTCCAGCATGGGCCGCATCTGGAGACCATCTATCAGTCTTCGCGCGCCCGCTTCGTCTACCGGCGGGAGCGCGAGCTTCCGATCCTTCAACAGCTCGACCAGGAGGCCACCGGCCGCGACCAGCACCAGCGGACCGAACGTCGGATCACGGACGACGCCCAGGGCGACCTCGATCCCCGTCGGTGCCATCGCGGCGATCACCGCCTCAGGGCCCAATCGCTCCGCGAGATCCGCGTAGGCCTCCCGGACGGCGTGCGCGTCCTCGAGTCCGAGCTTCACCCCACCCACGTCCGACTTGTGTTGGATCCCCGGCGCCGCCGTCTTCATCACCACCGGGTACCCGAACGCCTCGGCCGCCGCGACGGCGTCCTCCGCATCCTTGACGGCCCGCGCATCGATGACCGGAACGCCGTAGTCGGACAGGAGTTCCAATCCTTCCAACTCCGAGATCTCTTGCCCTGCTGAGAGTCTGGCTAGCCACCGTTCGCGGATCTCGGACGCCACGGGGACCGGTGTCTCTGTTGCCACCCGCATCCGGTTGTCGCGGTCCTGGATCAGATGCTTGAGCGCCAGGAGTCCGCTGACGGTTCCCTCGAGCACCGGGATCCCGTCCGCTCGGAGCATCGCGGCCTCGACTTCGCCGATCGCGCTCGGGAGGTGTGAGAGGAAGCAGAACGGCTTCGTCGTCGCACCGAACACGTCGCGCGCGACCTGGATGTAGCCCTCGTCGTACGGTTCGCCCTGGACCGTGAGATCCACCGCGAAGACCACGGCCGCGGTGTCCGGGTCGTCGTGCAACGCCAGGAAGCTCTCGCGGAAGATGCGATCCGCATCGATGCCGGTCCCCCACGCGTCCAGCGGATTCGCCGCGAACACACCCGGATCTAGCTCGGCCTGGATCCGTTCGCGCGTGGCCGCGGAGATCTGTGCCAAGGGGACACCAAGGTCCTCGGCCACATCGACGAACATCGCCCGTTCGCCGCCGGAGTCAAGGACGCTCGAGATGCCCCGGCCTTCCGTCACGCGGCGAGGCGAGCTCAGCAACTCCAGCGTGTCGGCCATCTCGACGAGCGTGTCCACGACGAGGACTCCGTGCGCATCGAACAGCGCCTCGTACGCGCCGTGCTCACCTGCGAGCGCACCGGAGTGCGCGGTGACCATCGCCTTCGAGCCTTCGGTTCGCCCGACCTTCAGCGCGACCACGGGGACCTCGAGCTCCGCAGCGCGAGTGAGCTGGGCACGGAAACCGACGGGATCGCGAACGGTTTCGAGCATCAACGCCAGCACCCCCGTTGATTCCAAACTGAGCGCGTATCCCATGTAGTCGCTCATGGTCGTGACGATCTCTTGTCCCGACGAGACGACCAGGTTGAATCCGATGCCCCGGTCGTTGAAGGTCAATGCAGCGAACGCCGAACCGGAGTGCGTGATCAACGCCACGGGTCCGGGGACCATGACGTCGGGCGTCGCGAATCCCGTGGCCCGCAACTTCGATCCGGGGGCGATGAACCCCATCCCGTTGCCACCGCACAGGGTCATCCCGTGCTTCGTCGCGATGGCTGCAAACCGCTCGGTGAGCGGCGGGACCCCTTCCTGGGGTTCCTCGTAGAGCGAAGAGAACGTCACGGCGCTCCGCGCACCCGCCTGGGCCGCGTCGAGGAGCGCTTGTTCCAGCCGGGCGTTCGCAACGCCCAGGATGACCAGATCCACCGGCTCGGGGATCTCGGCGACGGAAGGGAAGCACCGGTGGCCAAGGATCTCTTCGTATCCGGGGTTCACCGGATAGATGGCGCCTTCATAGCCGCCACGTTCGAGCTCAAGGAGCATCTGGCGACCGAGCGAGGCCTCCTTCACGGAGGCGCCGACGACGCCAACGGACCGCGCCTCGAGCATCCGCTCGAGGCCGGTCCGCTGAGAGTCGCCGTCTAGTGCCACTTACTTCTTCGAGATGGCTTTGTCCTTCTTGGCCATCTTGAAGGCCTGCCATCCGGGGATGCCGTTCACACCGCCGCCGCCGTGCGTAGCGCACGAGCCGTGGTAGAGCCCCTTGACCGGCGTGCGGAAGTCCGCGTAGCCGGGGGCCGGGCGCATGTGGAACAGCTGATCGACCGAGAGCTCGCCGTGGAAGATGTTGCCACCCATGAGGCCGAGTTCCTGCTCCATGTCGTAAGGCCCGATCACCTGACGATCGATGATGGCGCTCTTGAAGTTCGGCGCCAGCTCGTTGTACCCGTCGATGACGCGGTCCGCATAGGCCTCGAGCTCCGCGCGGTGCGGCTCCAGGTTCCAGTCGTCGGGAACCCATTGCGTGAACATCGAGAAGATGTGCACGCCCTCTGGTGCGAGCCGCTTGTCCATCGTGGTCGGGATGGTCCCGTCCACGAACGGTCGGTCGGCGCCCTTGCGCTCCATGTGTGCATCCTGGAACGCGCGCTCGGCGTAGTCCGGGCTGAAGCAGAGCTCCACCGAACCAGTGTGATGCGGCTGGAGGTTCTTCCCCGGTGCCGCGGTGAAGTCGGGCAACTCGGACATCGCCACGTTGATCTTCACCACACCCGACCGGGTCTTCCAGCGCTCGATGTCCCACACGAAATCGGCGGGCAGTTCGTGACGATCGAGCAGCTCCAGGAACGCGATCTTCGGATGGATGGTGGTCACCACGACCGGCGCGTGGAGTTCCTCGCCGTTCTCAAGTGCGACACCCACCGTGCGACCGTTGCGAACCAGGATCTTCTTCACCTTGGCGTTGGTTCGGATCTCTGCGCCGAAGCTCTCCGCGGATCTGCGGATCGAATCGGACACGGCACCCATCCCGCCTTGCTGGAATCCCCAGCTACCAAGGTGGCCGTCGCCGACGTCGCCGATGGAGTGGTGCAGCATCACGTACGCGGTGCCCGGCTCATCCGGCCCGGCCCACGTACCGATGACCCCGTTGACCGCGAGCATGCCCTTGATGGCATCGGATTCGAACCAGTCGTTCAGCAGGTCCGAGACGCTCATCGTGAACAGGCGGGTGACGTCACCCACACCGCGGACACCGAGCTTGCGCATCTTCCATGCCGACTGCGCGCTGGCGATGAGATCGCCGATGGCCATGGATCCGACCTTGGGCGGCGTCTGCAGCAGGAGCGGTCCCAGGACATCGGAGACGCCCTTCATCCATTTCTCCCACTCCACCATCGTGTCCGCGTCCTTCTTCGAGAACTGCGCGATGGAGTCGTAGGAACGCTTCGAGTCGTCCGCGTAGATAGTGATGGCGCGACCGTCGGGGAACGCCTGGAAGTATGGGCCGAACGGTGTCACGTCATAGCCGTGCGCCTTGAGGTTGAGCTCCTTGATGATGGTCGGCGGCATGAGGGACATGACGTAGGAGTACGTCGATACGTTGATCTCGGGATGGTCGGGGAACGGCGCGCTGGTGTCCGCGGCGCCGCCGGTCTTGTGCCGTGTCTCCAGCACTACGGTCTTCGCGCCTTCCCGCGCGAAGTACGCGGCGCTGGTGAGACCGTTATGCCCACCGCCGATCACGATGGCGTCATAGGTGTTCGCCATATCTCGATTCGTCCTTTCCTCAGGCGTGCTTCGACACTGGGCCGCGTCGGAGGGGGTCCGGGTCGGCGGCGCGTATCATGCCTCGGATTTGAACCGCCAGTCAAGCCAGCATACAGACCCGCAGGATTTTGACTTCGCAGGTCAAGCCAGTACAGTTGCCCGGTAACGCAGCCGGCAGCCCGCCCGGTTCGGGACGGGTTTGCTTGCTCTTTGTACGTCGTTCAGTTCTTGGAGGTTCGATGGCCGCAACGAAATCCAAGCAGCAGAAGGACCGTCATCAAGAGATCCTCGAGGCCGCGGCACGGGTCATCACTGCCCGCGGCCTGGCGGAGACCCGCATCAGTGATATCGCCGAGCGATGCGGAGTGTCTCCCGGCCTCATCCTTTACTATTTCGAGTCGAAGGACCGGCTGCTCATCGAAGCGCTGACCTTCGCCAACGACCAGTTCTACCTGCGGTTCTCGCGCGAGATGCGCCGGATGAAGACCGCCCGCGAGCAGCTGGACCGTCTGATCGAACTCTCCGTCCCCGGTCTCCTGCCAGAGTACGAACGGCTTGACGAGTGGGCCCTCTGGATCGAGATCTGGGTGCGAGCTCTCCGTGACCCGGTCATGGCGAAAGAGCGTGAAGTGTTGGACCGGCGGTGGCGCCAGTCCATCGCCGACATCATCCGGCACGGCCGCAGCACGGGTGAGTTCCCCGATGGGTGGGACGCTGAGGAGCTCGGCCTTCAGATCGGGGCCACGATCGACGGCCTTGCCATCCAGGTGCTCATGAACGACACCGTCTTCTCGGCGACGCGGATGCAACGCGTCAGCCTCGAGGTCGCCTCGCGCCTGATCGGGTTCGAACTGGAGCCTGCTGAGGTCTGAGCCTGGACGTCCGGCTACGCTCGGGCGCGCGCCCCGGACGGGTCGTAGAAGGCGTGGACACTCGCGTCGACCGCGTGACGCTCGTTCGCAATCTCGACATGGAGTTCGCTGGCGTCCAGAAGCGCTTGCGTGATCGGCTCCTCGGCGCGCAGCCAGGCGATCCCCGCGGCAGCCCCCAACGCGTGCGCGTAGCCACCGCTGGTCACGAATCCAGCATGCGAACCGTCGCGCACCAACGATTCACCGTGGAAGAGCACCGGCTCCGGATCGCGCAGCCGGATGCTGACCAGCCGGCGGGTCCGCGGTTGCTCGCGGAGTGAGGCCAACGCCTCCGCGCCCACGTGCACCGTCTTGTGCTTAGAAACCGTGAACCCCAAGCCCGCTTCGAACGGATCATCCATCCCACCGATGTCGTGCCCCCACGAACGGAACCCACGCTCGACCCGCAGAGAATCGAGCGCGTGGAAACCGGCGTGCGTTAGCCCGACATCCTTCCCGGCCTCCATCAGCTTGTCGTGCAGGTCGGAGGCGAACTCGGTCGGCACCCAGAACTCCCAGCCGAGCTCGCCGACGTAGCTCACCCGGAGCGCCCAGGCATCGGCCCACCCGGCATCGATCCGCTGTCCGGCGAGGAACGGGAACGCATCGTTCGACAGGTCGGCATCGGTGATCCCGGACACGATCTCTCGGCTGCGCGGACCTTGGACCGCGAGGACGGCGTACCCGCTCGTCACGTCGGTGATGACCGCCCCTGCCGGCGCGCCCGAGCGCAAGAGACCTTCAGTGCGGCGTTGCCAGAGCGTCGGTGCCGCCACCAGGAATCGATCCGCATCCAATCGCGTGACCGTGGGATCCATCTCGATGCCCCCGCGCTCGTTGCACCATGTGGTGTACACGACACGTCCGATCGGCACGTCGACATCGGATGCGCTGAGCCGCTGAAGCCACGCCAGCGCCTCCGGCCCCTGCACCATGAACTTCGCATAGGTGGAGAGATCGAAGAGAGCGGCCGCCTGCCGCGCGGCGCGGCACTCGGTCTCGACCGGTTCGAACCAATTCTGTTTGCCGAAGCTGTAGACGTACTCGCGCTTGGCGCCCGCCGGCGCGAACCAGTTCGCCCGCTCCCAGCCGGCGGCCTCACCGAATACCGCGCCGGCCGCATCAAGTTCGCGCCACAGCGGGGTTCGGCGGGCGCCGCGTCCGGCGGAGGGCTGCAGGTATGGCCAGTGCATCGCGTAGAGGCGGCCGAGCGATTCGGCCGTTCGTTCGTGGAGCCAGGCCTTGTTGTTCGCCCATGTGCCGGCGCGCGCGGGGTCGACCTCGGTCAGGTCATACGTCGGATGGCCGGCCACGATCCATTCGGCGAGCGCCATCCCGGCGCCCGGCCCGTAGATGATGCCCTGCGAGTTGAACCCCGCCGCCACGAAGAACCCACGGAGTTCGGGGACCTCGCCCAGGTTGAAGTTCACGTCCGGCGTGAACGACTCCGGTCCGCGGAGGTAATGCTCGAATCCCAGATCCCGAAGCTCGGGGAGGCGTTCGCGGGCGTTCGCGAGGACCGGCGCGAAATGCTCCCAATCCGGTCCGAACTCCCCGAACGCGAAATCGCGGCCCAGGGCGCCGGGCGAGATCGGTTTGCCTTTGGGTTCGAACGCTCCAACCAGGTAGCGGCTGTTGTAGTGGCGGACGTAGAAGTAGCCGTCCAGATCGCGCAGGAAGGGCAACGACTCGGTTGCCGTCTCGGACGGGTCGGTGACGACCCACACGTGTTCGGCTGGGTAGAGGCTCAGCGGGACGCCGGCCGCGCGTGCGAGTTCGCTCGACCAGAGCCCTGCCGCGAGGACCACCTGCTGGCACTCGACGGTCCCCTTGTCGGTCACGACTCCCGCGATCGCTCCTCCCGCCGCGGCGAACCCGGTCACCTCGACCCCTTCGACGAACCGCACACCGCGATCGTGCGCGCCCTTGGCGAGGGCCAAGGCAGCGTCGCCGGGGTTCACCGTGCCGTCGGCGCGGGTGATGGTGCCCCCGACCAGATCATCGACGACCGCGGAGGGCCACGCCTCCTTGATCTGGGCAGGCGTGAGGACGTCGACCTCGATCCCGAAATCGTGGCCCATCGTGACCCCGTACAGGATCTCGGTCATCCGGGCGTCCGTCCGCGCGACGGTCATGGAGCCGACGTTCCTGAACCCCGTGGGGATCCCCGTCTCCGCCTCCAACGAGGCGTAGAGAGGGGCGTTCACCATGGATAACGCCGACATCGCATGGGTCCCTCGCAGACGGCTCACCAACCCCGCCGCATGCCACGTGGTGCCCGAGGTCAGCTTGTTCCGTTCGAGCACGACGACGTCGGTGAGGCCCAACTTCGATAGGTGGTAGGCAACGCTCGAACCGATGATCCCCGCGCCGATCACCACGACCTGGGCGCGCGCGGGCAACGTCGAGCCATCGTCGGAGAACCGAGCGACGGACATGTCTGGGTTGGCGAGTCGTTCAGGAATCGGCGTCATGACGCCGCAGGATATACGGAGTCAGCCCTGAAGCTGCCGGCCCATCTTGTGGCGCCACTCTTCGTTGAACCAATAGACGAAGCGGTCCTGACGCGGATACGTCCCGGTGGTGAAGGAGCGTGAGCCCACACCGGTCTGTGCCCGCTCGACGACTTCCCAGTCCTGGCGGCTGATGAGGTCCCACAGCTCGACGACGGGCTCGGGCTTGAACAGCGCGGGATCGGCGATGGTTTCCGGCCTGAAGAGGTACTCGCTGACGACCAGGGTTTCGTTCGGACCCTTCGGGAAGCCGATGTAGTACATCACCGAGTCGGGGTGGATGTTGATCATCAGGTTGGGGAACGAGAAGGTGCCGTAATAGTTCTGGTAATCCTCCGGCAACAGGTCGGGGAACTTCGGAAGCTCCGACTCGCCGGTCTTCGTGAAGCTGGTGGCACCTTCGAACATCGCGGTGCCGTCGTCGCGGATGGATTCGTCCCACACCTCGCCGAAACGGAAGAGGGGAACCACTTGCACGAGCTCGGGGTGGACCTGCGGGCAATGCAGGCACTCGTTGAAGTTCTCGACGATGATCTTCCAGTTCGCCTTCACGTTGTAGACGATGCGAACGCCGACCGCCATCTCTTCCATCTTGAACCGCTCGAACACCGTGATGCTCTCGGCGCCGTCGTTGAGCGCTTCCATGAGGGGACGCGGTTCGTCCCTGGTCATGTTGACGAACACGAACCCGGCGTAGCTGTCCACCGCGATGCGGTGCAGCGGGTACTGCGAGCGATCGAAGAATTCATCCTCCGAGACGTTGGGGCTACCGACGAGTTCACCGTTCAGGTCGTAGGTCCACGCGTGGTAAGGACACTTGAATGCCTTCCGAACGTTTCCGTGTGAGTCGTCGTCCAGGAACTTCGTTCCGCGGTGGCTGCAGACGTTGTAGAAGGCTCGAAGCTCGCGGTCTTCGTTCCGGGTGATGAAGATGGACTCACCGGCGACATCCCTGGTCATGTAGTCGCCGGGCTCAGGGATCTCTTCGGCCCGTCCGACCACGACCCAGTCGCCCCACCAGATCTTCTCGAGCTCCTCGTTGTAGGTCTCGAGGCTGCGGTAGTCGTCGCCGCTGAGCGTCGGCCTGGGGACCCACTCCCTCGCGTCGTCGCGGATATTCACCTTGTAGGGCTCGGTCTGCATGGTGCGCGTCCTCCGTAGGCCGGGTAGGCGTTCATGCTAGGCCTCTCCCCTCATCGGGGGAACCGATAAGCGCAGCGTTCCTGCCGGATATCGAGGCAGGGCGCCATCCTATCTGCGAGAATCGCGGCGATATGGCCGAACAGCGCTCGTTCGACGAACTGGACCTCCGGATCATCGACACCCTGGCGGAGGACGGGCGACGACCGTTCACCACCGTGGCGAAGGACCTCGGGGTCTCGGAAGCGACCATCCGGTCCCGAGTCGCGCGCCTACAACGGATCAAGGCGATCCGCTTCGTCACCGACACGTCTCCGCATCAGTTGGGATTGATGTTCGCCTATCTGGGGGTGCGGGTGACGGGCCAGAGCGTTCCGCGGGCGGTCGAAGCCATCTGTGCGATCCCCGAAGCCATCTACGTGATCGAGTGCACCGGGAACTACGACGTCCTCGTCGAGGTCCTGGCGAAGGACGGGGAGGATCTGCTTCGCCTGATGCAGGTTGAGATCCGCAAGGTTCCGGGTGTGACCGAGGTGGATTCGTTCGTGGGACTGCGCATCGCGAAGGCGTCGTTCCGCTACGGCGACATCGGTAGACCGGGAGAGGCGTCCTAGACGGAGATCAACCGGCGATGCCCCTGATCTCGCTCAGATGCTCCTCGTAGTGCCCGGTGGTCGCGCTTCGGAATTCCTCCACTGCGCGGTCGTCCGCGGGCACCGCGTCCCACGCCAGCAACAAGCGCTCGCGGATCCGCGCCGAACGAAGCTCGATGTCCTCAAGTGCCATCGTCCTGCTCTGGGCCACGGCACGTTCGTTCTCGGCGTCGGTGTCTCCGTCCCATTCCGTGAACGTTCCGGCGTGCAGGAGTTCCAGGGTGTCGGCGGCGGTCTCCCACCAGTGTGCGATGTGCCAGAGCACGTCCTTCACCGCCCACCCACCGGGCAGGAGCGGCTCTTCAAGTCGATCGCGCGGGACCGCGAGCACCGCAGCCTCGAACGATTCCCACTCCGTGGCTTCGTTCGCGGACAGCTTCTCTTTCTGGTCCATCAACCCTCCAGGAACCGCTCGATCTCGTCGCTGTGCTCCCGATAATGCACGGAACTCTCTTCCGCGAAGAAGGCTGCCGCCTCGGGACCGAGCTCGCCGAGATCGGCCAGGAGCTCATGTGCCTGCTCGCGCTCGGCTTCAACGTTCACGAGCATCTCGTCCCAGGACATCCGGCGGCCTGCCTCGAGTATCGCGTCCGACTCGCGGTCCCAGTGCGCATCGTCATGGGCCGCGAAGGGATCCGTATAGGGAAGCCCCTTCAACTTCTGAAGTTCCCGGGCCGCGAACGTCGCCCAGCCCACGTTGTGCCAGACCAGGTCCTTGACGGACCAGCCGGGAACCACGTCGCGCTCGTCGCGTCGCTCCGCCGGCACCCGGGAGATCAGCGCCATGAACTCGGCCCAGGCCCGGCGTTCGGCAGCAGCGAGTTGATCGACGGCAACCATCAGCGGGTCCTCGGGAATCCGAGATCGACCTCGCTGGTCCCGGGATCGGGCCAACGAGCAGTGACGACCTTCTGCTTCGTGTAGAAGTGGATGCCGTCGGGTCCATACATGTGTGTGTCTCCGAACAGCGAATCCTTCCACCCACCGAAGGAGTAATAGCCGACCGGCACCGGGATCGGCACGTTCACGCCCACCATCCCCGCGTTCACGTCGAATTGGAACTGGCGTGCGGCGCCGCCGTCGCGCGTGAAGATCGCGGTCCCGTTGCCGTAGGGGTTCTCGTTGATGAGTTGCAAGGCTTCGGCGTAGGTACCAGCGCGGACCACGCACAGCACGGGCCCGAAGATCTCGTCTCGGTAGCAGTCCATGGCCGCTGTCACGTTGTCGAGCAACGAGACACCCAGGAAGAAGCCGTCCGCTTCGCGGTAGAGGCCATGTTCTCGCCCGTCCTGCACTAGGGTTGCGCCCTGGCTCGCGGCGCCGTCCAGGTAGCCCGCCACCCTGTCGCGATGCTGCTCGGTTACGAGCGGTCCCATCTGGGACTCGGGCTCCATCCCGTTCCCGATCTTGATCTCGGGCAGACGATCCTTGATGGCCCCCACGATCCTGTCGCCCGAATCACCCACGGCCACCACCACCGAGATGGCCATGCACCGCTCGCCGGCGGAGCCGTACGCCGCGCTCACGGCGGCGTCGGCCGCCATGTCGATGTCGGCGTCGGGCAGGACGATCATGTGGTTCTTCGCACCGCCGAGCGCCTGTACCCGCTTGCCGTTCTTCGTGCCCGTCTCATAGATGTAGCGCGCGACGGCCGTGGACCCGACGAACGACACCGCCTTCACATCCGGGTGCTCGAGCAACCGGTCCACCACGACCTTGTCGCCTTGGACCACGTTGAAGACGCCGTCGGGCAAGCCCGCCTCCTTCAACAGTTCGGCGATGAGCATGGAGGCGCCGGGATCCTTCTCCGACGGCTTCAAGATGAAGGTGTTCCCGCACGCGATGGCGTTCGCGAACATCCACATGGGAACCATGGCGGGGAAGTTGAACGGCGTGATCCCGGCGACCACACCCAGAGGCTGGCGGATGGAGTAGGTGTCCACGCCGGTACTGACCTGTTCGCTGAAGCCTCCTTTGAGGAGATTGGGGATTCCCGTTGCGAACTCGATGTTCTCCTGGCCGCGCGCGACCTCTCCCATGGCATCGCTCAGGACCTTGCCGTGCTGCTCCGTGATCAAGGTGCCGATCTCTTTGCGGTTCGCGTCGATGAGTTCGCGGATCCGGAACAGGACGTCCGAGCGCTTGGATAGAGAGGTCTTGCGCCACTCGATGAAGGCTTCTTGGGCGGCTCCGACGGCGGCGTCGACCTCGTCCGCGTCGGCGAGATCCACCTCGTGGGTCTGCACGCCCGTGGCCGGGTTATAGACCTGACCCGTTCTCCCGGACTCTCCGGCGATGAGTTTTCCGCCGATCCAATGGCTGATCCGATCCATGAACGCTCCACTCGTCTTGTCGGGGGGAATCGTATCGAAGATGTAGGGAAGGCCCGCCCGGCGTGCGCCTCTGTCAGTCGGGATCGGCAGGTTCCACGAGCTTCAACAGGCGGGCGAGACTCGCCGTCGCAACGCCGACAACGGTATCGGCTGCACCGTAATACATCCGGATCGAGTCTCCATCTTGGTCCAGCACCCATCCGCTCGGGAACACGACCCCCGGCACATCGCCACCGCGTTCATAGGGTTCCTTCGGTCCGAACACCCATTCGTCGGTCCGAGCAAGGACCGTACCCGGGTCGTCCAGGTCGAGTAGCGCGAGGCCCGCGCGGTAGATCGAGCCGGAGGCCGTGACGCGTACGCCGTGGTAGCAGAGGAGCCACCCCTCATCGGTCCGGAGCGGCGGTGGGCCCAGTCCTACCTTGTTCGCGTCCCACAACCCTCCGGTCCGGGCGTGCAGGAGGATCTGGCCGTCTCCCCAATACCGCAGGTCGGGACTCCATGAGAGCCACACGTGCGCCGCCAGCCCGGCCATGGTCGGCACCGGACGATGGATGAGCGCCCACCGGTTGCCGAACTGGATCGGGAACAGCGCGGCATCCTTGTCTTCCGGAGGCATGAGGACCCCGCGACGCTCGAACGTTACGAAGTCCGTCGTCGTCGCGAGGCACACGAGCGGTCCACCCTCGGAATAACCGGTATAGACGACGTGGTAGACGTCGTCGATCAACGTGATCCGCGGATCCTCGATGCCCCAGCGCTCCTCGAATCGCGACGCGTCCCCTTGGATCCCACGGCGCGGTTCGACGGTCCAGTTCTCGAGACCGTCGGCACTCCTGGCGACGACAAGGTTCGAACGACCGGAACGATCCTCCACGCGAGCAAGCAACAACGTCTCGCCATCGAAGATCGTCGCTGCGGGGTTGAAGACGGCATTGACCTTTGGACCTACGTCGGATGGCGTGATGATCGGGTTGCCGCTGTATCGAATGAACGGATCGTTCGTGTCATCCACCGGATATCTCCACCTTCGGTTCGCTTAAGACCACGGATATCTTCGTCGAAATGTGAGGAACCGCGGATATCGTCCGGTATCCTCGCGCATCAAGAAGCCAGGAATGCTTATGCCCGCCACCACTTCCATCCGCGCGACGCGGCTGCTGGACCGGCCCGTCGTCGAAGCGGGCTCCGCCCCCGGGTATGAACCTATCTTCAATGCCGGCCTGTTGTTCCATGATGGCCTCTACCATCTGTTCGCTCGCGGCGTGCGCCAGGGGTACCGACTGAACCCAACGGATGGTCCGAAGTTCATCGACTACGTCTCCGACGTGCTCGTGTTCGACTCCCCCGACGGGATCGATTACACCTTCCGTTACGTGCTGGCCAGCGCGGGGCTTGGCGGAATCCAAGCCCTGGAGGATCCGCGCGTGCAATGGGTCCGCAACGGTGACGGCAAAGACCACCTGGTCATGACCTTCACCAACCTCCCCAGCGACCCCTCGGAACCATGGCGGATCGGGGCGCACAGCCTCACCTACGCTCCTGAGGCGCACCGGTTCGTGCTCGAGGGTGAGGGCGCCCGGCTCATCGGGCCGGACGGGATCGCCAACAAGGATGCGGTGTTGTTCAACCTCGCGGATGGCCGCGTGGCGCTCCTGCATCGGATCCACCCGAGCATCCAGGTGGCCACGTTCGATTCGCTCGACCATCTGTGGGACGCCGACACCGCGTACTGGGACACCCATATGGCCGAACTCGACCGGCACACGATCATCACTCCCTCGCGGGGCGCGTACGCGGTCGGCGCCGGAGCTCCCCCGGTGGCAACGGGGGCCGGGCTCCTCCTGTTCTTCCACGAACGTCGGGCCGACGGCGCCTACACCGTGAATGTTGCGCTGCTCGATCCTCTGACAGGCCTGCCGATCGCCCGTCTGTACGAACCGGTCCTTGAGCCCGAACTGGACTGGGAGCGGACCGGAGACGTGGACAACGTTGTCTTCGTGCAGGGCGCGCACCGCCGCGGCGAAGACGAGATCTACCTGACCTACGGCGCGGCGGATCGCAGCGTCGGCGCAGCGGTCATCTCGCAACGTCAGCTCTTGGCGGCGCTGGCTGCCGTTCGCGCCGCCTGAACACCCTTCCCGACGGGCACGAGGAACCGTTGCGCAAGTTGCAGCGTCACCATCAGCATCAACGTCGATTCGGCGCCCTGGTTGCGGTTGATCCCATCGGCATGCAACCCGTCCGCGCCACCGCCCGTGCTGGGATCGAAGAGGGCGACGCCGGCATCGTTCTCACCGAGGAACCAACCGACGGAACGCCGCAGCGGCTCCAACCATCCGGCGTCCTTCGTCACTATGAACGCCCGGGCACAGGCCTCTGCGAACGAGGCAGCCTCGATGGGCTGCTGGTCGAACGCGGGCCTGAGATCGTCGGGGCCGCGCCCACCGGTAGGTGTGAAGCTGAATCGTTCGTGCCGACGGTCGGTCTCTTCTTCGACGAGCCACGTGAGGAGACGGAGCCCATCGGCCAACAGAGCGTCGTCGTCGAGTGCGGCACCGGTCGCGATGAGCGCCTCCGGGATCAGCGCGTTCGCGTAGGCGAGACGCGGCTCCGGCCACACCCATTCCGCCCCGGGCACAGGTCTTGGAAGGGTGGCCGCCGCGTCGCGGAGGAGCTCGATCGCCGCCGCGTCCTCCGAACGAACGGCAAGGACCTCGGCGGCACCGACCGCCGCGTGGGCGATCGCGCGAGGGAACGATGAGCGGAATCCAGCGGCAGCGGTGAAGCACTCATGGGCGGTCTCGCGGAGGTGCTCGGGTCCCTGGACCGCCGCGATACCGAGACCGAAGATCGCCCGTCCACTCGCGTCGTCCGACGTCGGATCATCTGTCCACCGCCGGTCGTACCCGAGCCGAAGTCGGAAGCGTCCGCCGCCCTCATGCGCATGAACCAGGAACGCGAGGTAGCGCTCAGCCAGCCGAGCGGCCCGCGGATCCCAGTGGTCGCGGCACGCGACCGCGAGAGCCCGGCCATTGTCATCTGTGCAGTAGCCGTTAGCGCGCCGTGGGACGGGGCCAAGGGCATGCTCGAAGATCCCCACGTCGTCGGTGAGGCGTGCGACGTGGTCGAGCGAGGGAGCGGGGAACGTCAAGCGGCCCGGCCTTCGCTCAAGACGCGATGGAGCAGCCGGAGATATTCGCGTCCGACGGCCGGCCAGGTCAGTCGGGCGGCGACCGCGGAGGCCTCGGCGCGCATCGACCGCGCCAGGTCTTCGTCGGTGAAGAGCCGGCGGAGCGCGCCGGCGATCGCCTCGGGGTCCTCGTGAGGAACGACGATGCCGCATGCCGTCGCGAGGAGTTCGACGGCGTGGGGGAACGCCGTGGCCACTACCGGCTTGCCTGCGGACACCGCCTCCACCAGAACGCCGGAGCAGATCTGCTCGCGGGATTCGTACGGAAGGAGGATGACGTCGGCCGCCCGTGC
The DNA here is from genome assembly GCA_034667405.1 of Actinomycetota bacterium. Classification (GTDB taxonomy): domain Bacteria; phylum Actinomycetota; class UBA4738; order UBA4738; family HRBIN12; genus JANXVR01. Next base: position 55,178 of record JAXDJX010000003.1, read on the forward strand.
GAGCGCTCGGAGCGACGAACCGTCCAGGTACCGATCCTCGAACACCACCTGGTCGGCGATCCCCAGGTCGACGGCGCTCTTCATCAAACGTTCGCGATACCCCTCGCCTTCGCGCGCCGCGACCTTGGGATGCGTTTCACCCGCGATGACATACGTCGGTGCGGGGTCGAGGTCGCGGAGGGACGCCATGGCTTCGATCCCGTACTCGAGTCCCTTCCCGGGACCGATGAGTCCCCACGTGAGCACCGTTGGTTCGGTGCGACGCTCGACCGCTGAGCCTAGGTTCGCGACCGCCCCGTGAGGGATCACTTCAACCCGCTCGGGGGTCACATCGTGCACCCGGAGCAGCCGCGACTTGGCGGCTTGCGTCGGAACGACGACCGTTTCGGCGAGTTCCATGACGCGCTCGAGTACGCGCCACTGATGCGGCGTCGGTTCGGACAAGACGGTGTGCAGCACGACGACCACTGGGATCGGCGCGTCACGGAGGAATCCGACGACTTCTTCGCCGTCCAAACCCGGATAGATCCCGAATTCATGTTGCAGCACGGCGACGTCGAACGATCGCAATGCCGTCAACGCACGTTCCCTGGACGCGGGATCACCGAACACCCATTCAGCGGTCACTTCGTGCCGGCGCGGGGGCTGTGGCGATTCCATCACGCGGATCACGCCCGCGGTGCGGCCACTCTTGCCGGGAGCCGTAGCTTCGACAAGGGATTGTGTGAAGGTCGCCAGACCACATCGCGTAGGAGGATAGGAACTGACGAAGCAGATCTTCAGATGATCCATACCTATGTGTCTCCTTGGTTCTCGATCAGGGATAACACACGTCGGGATATAGCGCAGACCGCTTTAGCTCTCCGCGTTCCCACGGACAGGTCCAGATGTCTTGCGCTGCTGATGTTCCTGGCGGCGCTGAGCGCCTTAGGGCTAGTCAGCCTTTACCCAAACGTCACACCGCGTAAACGGCGCGTTCACATCCCAAGACGTGAGTTCAGCCGAACCGATCGCAGCGCGGCTTCTGTCGCAGTGTAACCGCGAGGCCAGTAACAACGCACTACGTCGATTGCATGACCGTTCAACATGAAAGCGTTCAGCCGACCAGCGCCTGGGCCCCTCGCTTCCCGAGCTGATCGGCGATGATGTTCCGCTGGATCTCCGACGTGCCCTCCCAGATCCTGTCGACACGTGTTTCACGCCAGAACCGTTCGGCGACGTTCTCGCGCATGTAGCCGCGCCCGCCGAAGATCTGGACGGCCCGGTCCGCCACCCTTCCGACCATCTCGCTCGCGTAGAGCTTCGCCATCGAGCACTGTGCGTGTTGGAGCTTCACGTCCAGGCCGCGGTCGATGTTCGCACCGAGTTGATACGTCATGAGCCGTGCCGCCCAGAGTTCGGTTACGGAGTCGGCAAGCATGTGCTGGATCACCTGGAAGTCGAAGATCGGTTCGCCGAACTGCACGCGCTCCTTCGCGAACGCCGTGGCTTCGTCGATGAGTCGTTCCGCGGCACCACAGCAGCGCGCCGCGATCATCAAGCGCTCGTAGCGGAACCATTCGTAGGTGAAATCCAGACCATCGCCCTCGTCGCCGACCAGGTGGCTCGCGGGCACGCGAACATCCTCCAGCGCGATCATCGCGTGGGTGTCCGGATAGGTGTGCGTGTACTTGGGATCGCGGATGTGGCGCACGCCGGGTGAGTCCTTATCGACGAAGAACATCGCATGCGCGCCCTGGGTCGTACCGCCGACGACCTTGGCTTGGAAGAACATGTACGTCGCATGGTTGTAGGACGTGACGTGCATCTTCTCGCCGTTCAAGACATAGTTGTCGCCGTCACGCTGCGCGGTGGCCTGGATGGCGTCGACGTCGGAGCCGGCTCCGGCCTCGGTGATCGCGTAACACTCGTGCATCTCGCCGCGAACCGTCGGGAGGATCCATCGGTCCATCTGCATCTTGCTGGCCACACTGGGGGCCCACGCCGGCGGGGTGTGAACGCACCATCCCAACGCGTTGGTCACGCGACCGATCTGTTCGCTCACCAACACCTGTTGGAACATCGTCATCCCGGAACCACCGAGTTCGGTGGGCATGTTCATCGCATACAGGCCATGGCCGATGGCTGCGTGGTGGTGCTTCTCGCGGATCTCCTCGGGGATCTGGCCACCGTGTTCCTCGGCGTGCTCCTCCCACGGGATCAATTCCTCATCCACGAACCTGCGCGCGCGCTGCTGGATGTCTTCGTCCTCGGCGGTCATCGGGTACGTGCTCATCAACGGTCCACCTCCGCCGGTGAGCATATAGCCGAGTCCTATCAGCCGATGAATTCGAGGCGGTCGCGGTGTTCCGCCAGCCGCGCGATGGTTGAAGCGTCAAGCGTGTGATCGCGGTCTGGTTCGTCAGCGGGGGGTTTTGTGCCCTCGAGCTCACCGGAGAGGTAGCGCTGTCCGGTATCGGGGATCACGGTCACGATGCGACGGAACTCGGTGTGCGCGGCGGCGATCTTGTGGGCGGCGCCGACGTTCATCCCGGCGGACGGGCCGCACAGCAAGCCTTCCTCACCGGCGAGGCGGCGAGCTGTTGCCAACGCATCCGCCGTACTGACCGTGACGATGCCGTCCATGAGGGCGAGGTCCAGGTTGGCAGGGATGATGCCGTCACCGATCCCTGGAACACCGTGGGTGCCCCAGCGCTCTTCGCTGATCAGCGGACACTCGGCGGGTTCGACGGCATAGATCTGAACGGTGGGATCGTGGGCCTTGAGCGCCCTGCCCACGCCGGTGATCCAGCCGCCGGTTCCTTGCGCAGCCACCACGGCATCGATGTCCCCGCCCGACTGCTCCCAGATCTCCTCGCCGCTCGACCGTTGGACATCGGGGTTGTCCGGGTTCTCGAATTCGCCGGGGAAGAAATATGCGGTGGGGTCCTCCGCGACGATCTCGCGCATCCGGTCGAGCGCCAGGTCGATGTCGGTTCCGGCACCGGGAGAAAGGACCAGATCGGCGCCGTAGCCTCGGATCATCGTCTGGCGTTCCGGGCTCATGCCCTCGGGCATGACGATGATGCATCGGTAGCCCTTGATGGCCGCCACCGCGGAGCATGCGATGCCGGCGTTGCCCGTGCTGCATTCGATGATGGTCATGCCGGGTTTGAGATCGCCGCGCGCCTCGGCACGGGCCAGCATGTCGGCGTAGATCCGGTCCTTGACGCTCCCCGTCGGGCCGTACCACTCGACCTTCGCGAGGATCTCCACGTCGTTCGGCGTGACGCGCTGGAGACGAACCAACGGCGTCCGCCCGATCGCATCGAGCAGAGATGGCGTCACCCCCCGGTATCTGTCCCAATCCGTCATCGCCGGTCCCTCCTCATAGCGCGACGGAGCGGCCGCGTTCCTTGTAGCCCAGACGCCGGCTGATGGCGCCGGCCGCCTCGATGGTGAAGCGGGCCATCCGCGGCATATCCACCGGCCGCAGGCGGAATGCCGGACCGGAAACGCTGAGCGCGGCGATGACGTCCCCTTCGGCCGCGCGGATCGGCGCGGCGACCGCGTTGAGTCCTTCTTCGAGCTCTTCGATAGTTTGCGCGTAGCCCTTGGCTCGGACCTCTTGGAGCGCGATCAGGAGCTTGGCCGGATCCGTGAGCGTGTTCGATGTCGCGCCGTCGAGGTGGTGGGACAGGAGCCGGTCACGTTCCTCGGTGGGGAGCCACGCGAGCAGGACCTTGCCGTTGGAGGTCGCGTGCAGCGGCGTGCGTTGGCCCACCCAGTTGACGCTGACGATGCTGCGGGCGCCGGCGACCTGATCCACGTAGACGACATCGTCGCCCGACAGAACGCCGAGGTTGACGGTCTCGCGCGTCTTGTCGGCGAGGGATTCCAACATCGGACGGGCGGTGCGCACCACGTCCATGTTCCCGATGGCGGCGCCGGCCAGGCTCACCAACCCGTACCCGATGCGGTACTTGTCCGTAACGGGATCGCGCTCCAGGAACCCGTGCTCGGCCAGGGTGGCGAACAGGCGGGAGGCCGTTGCCTTGTGGACCTCGAGTTCGCGGCCGAGTTCGGTCACGCCCATCTCGCCGCGCTCGGCGATCAGCTCGAGGGCACGAAGGGCGCGTCGGACCGATTGGAGGTTGCCGGTTTCGTCGTTCGCCACGCGCAACACCGCTTCTCTGTCCGCAACCAGTCTCCCGTGACCGTATATGGGCGGCGGGCGCCTGTCGAGTCCGAGTGGCGCCGTCAGCGCTTGCCCCCGAGTCTCGGCGGTTCATAGTCTGGACCATGCGCCTCCGGATGATGTGCGGGACCGCCCTCTTCGCGACCGCGTTGACTGGTTGCGGGCGCCTCGCATCCTCTTTGACTATGAACGCAGGGACTCAAGGCGCCCCCTCCCATACGGAACGAGGGGTTGAGGTCATCCTCGAAACGATCGACGGGCCCCTGCGGAATCCCGCGACGATGGCAACCGTCTCTCCGGAGAGCAGCCAGCCGAACGTGGACCAAAAGACCGCGGTGGACACCGCTTGGAAGCAGCGGGAGCCCAACGTAACCCCGGGAACCATCATCGTCGGCTACGTGAGCTGGGACGGAACGCCGGCCTGGTTGGTGTCATTTCAAGGCGGGCAGGTCTGCGTGCCGATGTATGGCGCGCCGGAGGGCTCGGATCCCACGTGTGTGAACTCGAACACGGTCGTGGTTGACGCAACATCAGGAGACGTCATCCGGGCATTCAGCCACGGCATCCCGGTTCCGTTTCAGATCTCGGGTCGAGTTCTGCCCCACTGCCAACGCTCGCCGAGATCATCCTGGGAACCGAACCCAGCCGATCCGACTCAGTCACTCCCTCCGCCGCGAGCAACGGCTAGAGGTTGCGGCCTCCGCACCTGCTGCGTTGACGGTCCGACCGGCCTGCCGGACGCTGAACACCGTGACCGAGCCGCCCGATCGCTACTGGCGCGCCGCCGAACCGAAGGCGGCCTATGAGGTCGTCATCGTCGGGGCCGGTGGCCACGGACTCGCGACCGCCTACTACTTGGCCAAGAACCACGGGATCACCGACGTCTGCGTCGTCGAGAAGGGCTGGCTCGGCGGAGGCAACATGGCTCGCAACACCACCGTCATCAGGTCCAACTACCTCTGGGACGAGTCGGCCGCGATCTACGAACATTCGCTGAAGCTCTGGGAAGGACTCGAAGAAGCGCTCGAGTTCGATATGCAGTTCAGTCAGCGCGGCGTGCTGAACCTGGTGCACGATCTGGGGGACCGGCGTTCGTCGATGCGGCGGGTGAATGCGAACCGGTTGAACGGCGTGGATGCCGAGTGGCTCGACGCCCCGGACGTGAAGGACTTCTGTCCCATCGTGAACGTGTCCTCCGACGTCCGGTATCCGGTGATCGGTGGAACGCTGCAACGCCGCGGCGGGATCGCGCGGCATGACAAGGTCGCGTGGGGATTCGCTACGGCGGCCGATCGGCTGGGCGTCGATATCGTCGAACATGCCGAGGTCACGGGGTTCACGCGCGAAATGGCTGACGGCCCCGTCAACGGTGTGGAAACCTCGCTCGGCACGATCCGAGCCAAGAAGGTCGCGCTGGTCGCCGCCGGCCACAGCTCCGTGCTCGCGTCGATGGTCGGGCTACGCCTGCCCATCCAATCTCACCCGCTCCAGGCCCTGGTCAGTGCGCTCTACCAACCCGTCTTGAACACCGTGGTCATGTCGAACGCCGTTCATGTCTACGTGTCACAGGCCGACAAAGGTGAACTGGTGATGGGCGCGGGGATCGACGCGTATAACTCTTATGCGCAGCGGGGATCGTTCCACGTGATCGAGCACCAGATGGCCGCGGCCGTCGAGCTGTTCCCCATGTTCGCGCACGCACAGGTGCTGCGAACCTGGGGCGGGATCGTCGACGTGTGCCCCGATGCGTCGCCGATCATCGGCCTTACCCCGATCCCCGGACTCTTCATCAACTGCGGGTGGGGAACGGGCGGCTTCAAAGCCACGCCCGCATCGGGCTGGGTGTTCGCGGAGACCCTGGCTGCTGGGGAGGCGTCGGACCTGGCGAAGCCGTATGCGCTGGACAGGTTCACGACCGGCGCCCTGATCGACGAGCACGGCGCCGCCGCGGTGGCGCACTGATGCTGCTGATCCCGTGCCCGTGGTGCGGGCCCCGAGACGAGACGGAGTTCCGCTACGGCGGGCAGGCGCACCTGGCGTATCCCGCCGACCCCGACGCCCTCACCGATGCCGAATGGGCCGACTTCCTCCTGATGCGCGACAACCCGAAGGGCGACTGGGCCGAACGGTGGATGCACACCGCCGGATGTCGCCGCTGGTTCAACGTCGTGCGCTCCACGGTGGATCACCGGATCAGCGGTTCCTACCCGATGGGCGCCCAACCACCGCCCGAAGCTGGCGCGTAGATGGGGCCGAGACGGATGGACGTGGGCGGGAGCGGTGTCGACCGCGACTCCTCGCTGGGCTTCACGTTCGACGGGACCGACTACCTTGGCCTCGCGGGCGACACCCTGGCGTCGGCGTTACTCGCGAACGGCGTTGACGTGGTGGGCGCGTCGCCGATCCTCGGTCGGCCTCGTGGTGTGGTCAGCGCGGGTGTCGAAGAGGCGGGTGCCATGGTCGAAGTCGGTGCGCCGTGGCTTGATCCGATCGTTCCTGCAACCGCGGTTGAGCTGGTCGACGGGCTCGTCGCTATGGGAAGGCCGGGAGTCGGCGTGTTACCGGCCGACGCCACCGGCGCACAAGCAGCGGACCACCGCCACCTCCACGTCGAGACCCTCGTGGTGGGAGGGGGGATCGCCGGGCTGCGCGCGGCTCGGGAAGCCACCGGCCGGGTGCTCGTGGTCGACGAACGACACCACGTTGGCGGTATCTCGCCATGGAGCACGGAGATCGAGGACCTGACCGCAGAGCTGGTCACGCGGGACGAGACCGCGCTCATCACCCGGGCGACAGCCCTCGGCGTGTACGACGACGGCTACGTGGTTATCTACGAACGCGCGCAGCCCGTTGCACGCGTCCACCACGTGCGAGCGGCCCGCGTGGTCCTGGCCACGGGCGCGCACGAACGGCCCATCGCCTTCGCCGACAACGACCGACCAGGCGTCATGCTCGCCTCCGCCGCGCGCACGTATGTCGAGTGGTTCGGCGTCCGGCCCGGTAACCGCGCCGTCGTCTTCTCGAACGGTCGGTCCGGGTTGGAGTCGGCGATGGCGCTTCACGAAGCCGGGGTTGAGATCGCGGTTGTGCTCGATGTCGGCCCGGCGTCGCAGCCGCACCGCGACCGGTTGCGAGAGGCCGGCGTCGAGGTTCGGGAAGGTTGGGCGGTCGCGGGAACAGAGGGCGAGTCCCGATTGTCGGCGGTCCACGTAGCCGGGCCTGGCGGGGAGAGCGAAACGTTCGACGCCGACCTTCTGTTGGTCGCCGGCGGCTGGAATCCCGCCGTGCAGCTCTGGCGTGGGATCAACGGTGGTCTCCGCTACGACGACGCGACCGCCTGCTTCGTGCCGGACGGGGCCGGACCCCCCTGGCTGGAGATCACGGGCGCTGCGGCCGGAGAGGGCATCGACCCCGTCACGCCCTACTGGTACGCGCCCGCCGAAGATCTGTCTCATCACTACGTGGACCTTCAACGCGACTCGACGGTCGCGGACGTACTCGCCGCTACCGATCGGCGACTGCGTTCGACGGAACACGTGAAACGCGAAACCTACATCGGCACGGCGATCGATCAGGGCCGGACCTCGGGCGTGCTCACCGCGGCCATCGTGAACGGTGCGCAGGGCGCGGGTCCGGGCGCGCAGGGACCGACCAACGCGAGGCCCCCCTACACGCCGGTCCCCTTCTCTGTGCTTGCCGGTCTGGATCGAGGTCCGAAGCTGCTGGACCCGATCCGCACCACGCCGATCCACCGCTGGCACCAAGAGCGAGACGCTCCGTTCGAGAACGTCGGCCAATGGAAACGCCCGTGGTACTTCCCCCTCGGGAACGAAGACCTGCCCGCGGCCGTTCATCGCGAATGTCTCGCCGTTCGCAACGAGGTCGGCGTCATGGATGCTTCGACCCTCGGCAAGATCGAGATCGTCGGACCCGATGCCGCCCGGTTCCTGGATCGCGTCTACACGGATCGGATGTCCACGCTCTCTGTCGGTTCGATCCGGTACGGCTTGATGCTGGGGTTGGACGGGATGGTGTTCGACGACGGGGTGGTCATGCGCTTGGCCGAGAACCGGTTCCTGGCGACCACGACAACCGGCGGAGCCGCCCGCGTCCTCGACCATATGGAGGAGTGGCTGCAGACCGAATGGCCCGACCTGCGTGCGCACTGCACCAGCGTGACGGAGCAGTGGTCGACCATCGCCATGAACGGTCCTGCTTCGCGCCGTGTGCTGGAGGCGCTCGGTACGTCCTTCCCCGTCGACGCGCCCTCGTTCCCGTTCATGACCTGGCGCGAGGGCGAGGTCGCCGGGATAGCGGCCCGCGTTGCTCGAGTGAGCTTCAGCGGGGAGCTCGCCTACGAGATCAACGTGCCGGGCTGGTACGGGGTCTCGACGTGGGAGGCGCTGATGGATGCAGGTGCAGCACACGGGATCACGCCCTACGGCACGGAGTCGATGCACGTGCTCCGCGCCGAGAAGGGATTCGTCATCGTCGGGCAGGACACCGACGGCACGGTGACGCCGCACGACCTGGGCATGAGCTGGCTCGTTCGCAAGGACGACTCCGACTTCATCGGGAAGCGCTCGCTCCGGCGCTCCGACACCATCCGACCAGACCGGAAGCAGCTGGTGGGACTCCTGCCCGTGGAGCCGGACCAGCTGCTTCCCGAGGGGGCGCAGCTGGTCGAGCGCGACACGGGGGTGATCCCGATGGCGATGGTCGGACACGTGACCTCGTCGTACGCCTCACCGATCCTTGGACGGACGATCGCCCTGGCCATGGTGGAGAGCGGCCGGGCACGGCACGGTCAGATGCTTCACGCCCCGCTCCTCGGTGCGACCATCGCCGCCGAAGTTACGGCCCCGATCTTCTACGACGCGGAAGGGGCAAGGCGGGATGGCTGACCTGCGCATGCAAAGCCCCGTCGCGGACCGCGCCGCCGACGTAGCGAAGATCGCCGAGTTGACGGGCGGTGCCGTCCAGATCGCAGAGGTGGCGTTCCTTCAGCAGATCGACGTGCGAACGAGAACGCCCGAGTCCTTCCGGCTTCCCACAGATCCGAACACGTGGCACGACGTGGACGGGTCAGATGCACTCTGGCTGGGTCCGGACGAATGGCTCCTGGTCGCAGATCCGGCGGCCGACCACGGCGCGACAGCGCCGGATGCCGAGTCGGTCGTGGACGTCGGAGCCAACCGGGCGGTCCTGGACCTCATCGGCCCCGGTGTCCGAGACCTGCTCTCGAAGGGATGTTCGCTCGATCTTCACGCCATGAGGTGGCGGGACGGTGCCTGCGCGCAGACGATGCTGGCCAAGGCTCCGGTGATCCTCCAGCAGCGGGAAGAAGTCACGCGGGTCTTCGTTCGGCCCTCGTTCGCGGACTACCTGGTGGACTGGCTGCTCGCCGCCTGCGGTTGACGCTTCGCGCGGAACGCGAACCTGTGGCAAGCTTCGGCCCATGATCGATGCGATCCGCCTTGCCAGCATCCCGTTGTTCGGCGAACTCGACAGCCACGACCTGGGGTTCATCGCGGCCCGGGTGCGCGAGGTGACGGTCTTAGCAGGTGAGGTGATCATCGAGCAGGGCGAGATGCCCGAGGATATCTACGTCCTGGAGGACGGAACCGTCGAGATCTCTCATGACGGTGTCGTCGTGAGCACCCAAGGTCCGGGCGGTGTGGTTGGCGAGATCGCGCTCGTGGATCCACAGCGACGAACAGCCACGGTCCGCGCCACCACCGACGTCCGCGCGGTGGCCCTGAGCATCGACGATTTCCAGGCCGTCGCTACCGAGATGCCCGAGATCGCTCGCGACCTCCACGCGATCGCGACGAAACGGATCGCCGAACTCGACGGACGCGGCTGAGCAGCACGCAGCGAACGGCCCCGGTCACGCCGCGCGCGCGAGCACGTGGAACAGGCGGGCAACCGACCGGTACGGGTCACGTCTCCCCGCTTCTCGTTCGAGATCGAGCAGCTCTTGGAAACGATCCGGTGACAGGTCGTCGGGGGCGGCGTCCGAGAACAGCCGGATCCCCGCCCACGACTCCAGGGCCCAGCCGGTGTCTTCGAGCAGCTCGCGCCACTCGCTGATGGTTCGCGATCGGTTCGGGATCCCCAGGTTCCCGCTCGCCACCGGATCGTCGAGCACCCTGATGGCCTCGGCATACTCACCCGTCAACCCGGGTCGCCACATCAGGCCGTCGCGATTCTTCTCCAGCAACGAGAGCACGGCTCCGGGCGCCGCCACCGAACGAAGCTTCGCGAGCACCGACCGTGGATCCGTCACGTAGAGGAGCACCGCGTGGCAGCAGATCGCGGCGAACCGCGGGGGTGCCAGGGTCGTGACTTGCTCCAGCGGATCCTTCACCAACGTCAGCGTGACCCCGGCCTCGGCTGACCGCTCGCGAGCGACGTCGAGCATCCCCCAGGAGTCGTCGAGTAACGTGACGTCGTAGCCCCGAGCCGCCAAGGGGATAGCGAACGCACCCGATCCGCCGCCGGCGTCAAGGACCCGGGCCGGTGGTGGCGGCAGAACGTCCGTCAGCCGTTCAAGGATGAGCTGTAGCCGTATGCGTCCGCGAGTGGAGGCGTAATGGCCGTCGAACCACCGCGCCTTCTCATCGAACATCGACCCCACCGGGTCACTGTAACCCGGCCTCAGCCGCCGAGATCGGCCAGCATGCGCTGCTGCCACTCCAGCGTGGCGCCCACCTGGTTGAACGTGAAGAGGTGAAGCGCTTGCACCGCCGCGTCCGGATTGGTGAACGTTTCGGCCATGTCGACAAGGAGCGCGTCCGGTCCGAACTTCCCCGGCGTTAGCAGCGACCCCACCATCTTCCGGTTCTTCTTCAGGTAGCGGGCGCTGTCGGCGATCCCGATCCGGGCGGAGATGGTCATGAGTTTGGTCAGCTCCGCGACACCCGGCGTTCCCAGATGTACGGGAAGCGTCACTCCCGAGACCCGCATGGCCCAGATCCAACCAACGATGGCACCGGGGTTGAAGCACATCTGCGTCGTCATGTAGCTGGCGTACCGCTGCTTCTCCAGCAATACCTCCAGCAGGCGGTCACCGGGGATGTCCACGTGGCCCTCCGGATAGGACGGCACACCGATCTCGGTGAACTGGTGACCGGACTCGTCCATCGCGCGGAGCAGGGCAAGGCCATCGTGGAACTCGCCCTTGTCTTTCGCGTCGCCGCCGACGACGAAGGCTCGGGAAAAGCCGCTGGCCGCGCACCGGTCCAGGACCTCGCGCAGGTGCGTGCGGTCGAAGATCATGTGAGCGGAAAGGTGCGGCACCGGCGAGTGACCGTAGGTGGCGAGCGTCTCGGCCAGTGCCAGAGTGGCTTCGATGCCGTGACTCGGTGATGCCGTCACGGTGACGATGGAGGCCGCTGGCAACTCCTCCACCTTCTCGATGACGTTGGAGAGCGGGATCAGCTCGAACTTCGGCGCCGCCACGAGTGAGCGCAGCGCGGCGGCCTGATCCTCCGTCAGGCTCGCGGCCTTCCGCCGCTTCACCGACGCCGCTCGCATGCCCGCGGCCTTAGACGTTGGAGTCCGGGAATGAGGCCTTCTTCTGCTCGATCCACTCGTTCAGCTCCTGGTCGACCGCCTCATCGATCTCCGGCGGCTCGTAGTCGGCGAGCATCTTCTTCCACACAACACCCGCCCTGGTAATCGAGTCCTTCGCCCCCTCCAACTCCCACTGCTCGAAGCTGTTGTTATCCGCCACGTTCGAGCGGTAGAACGCCGACTCGAAGTTGGCGAGCGTGTGCGGGCTCCCCAGGAAGTGCTGGCCCGGCCCGTTCTCGACGATCGCGTCCAACGCTTGCCCGTTCGGCGTGAGGTCCACTCCTTTCGCGAAGGCGTGCATCATGCCGCACTGGTCCACATCCATGACGAATTTCTCGTAACCCATGGTCAGCCCGCCCTCTAGCCAACCAGCCGCATGCAGGACGAAGTTCACGCCGGCCAGGATCGTGGGCTGGAGCGTATTCGCCGATTCGTAGGCCGCCTGAGCGTCCGCGAGCTTGGACGCCGTGAGGCTTCCTCCGCTGCGGAACGGTACGCCGAGCCTCCGCGCGCACGCCGCCAGCGAGTACAGGACCAGTGCAGGCTCCGGCGTCCCGAACGTGGGCGCTCCCGACTGCATCGACATGCTCGAAGCGAACGAACCGAACACCACGGGAACACCGGGCCGGACCAGCTGCACGTAGGCCATGCCAGCGAGCGCCTCGGCGAGCGTCTGCGCCGCCGCTCCGGCAACCGTCGCCGGGCTCATCGCCCCCGCAAGGATGAACGGGGTGATGATCGTGGCCTGGTTCGCCTCGGCGTATGCCTTCGCCGCACCGAGCATCGTCGAGTCCCATACGAGCGGGGAGTTCGCGTTGATGAGACTGAGGATGTAGGTGCGCTCCTCCATGGCGTCCTTGCCGAAGAGGATCCGCGCCATGTCGACGGTGTCCTGCGCGCGTTGGGGATGGGTGACCGAACCCATGAACGGCTTGTCCGAGAACCGCATATGCGCATAGACCATGTCGTAGTGACGCTTGTTCACGGGAAGGTCCACCGGCTCGCACACAGTTCCCCCCGAATGGTGGAGCCATGGGCTCATGTAGGCGAGCTTCACGAAGTTCCGGAAGTCCTCGATGGTCCCGTACCGTCGGCCCTGTTCGATATCCGTCACGAACGGTGAGCCGTAGGCGGGGGCAAGGACCGTGGCCGTCCCGCCGATCTGCACGTCGTTCACGGGGTTGCGCGCGTGCTGGGTGAACTCCCGAGGCGCGGTCGCCTGCACGATCTGGCGCGCCATGCCGCTCGGGAAATGGACGCGTTCGCCCTGGATGTCGGCACCGGCGCCTTTGAGCAGTTCCAGGGCGTCGGGCGCTCCTTTGAAGTCGATTCCGACCTGTTCCAAGATCGTGTCGGCGTTGCTCTCGATGATCTGCAATCCCTCCTCGCTCAGCACCTCTAACGGGGTCATGGTCCGCGTGATGTAGGGCAGGCGGTCGGGGGTGTGCGAGGCGCGAACGGCGGCGCGTCCCCCTCGCCCACCGGTGCGGCGGCGCGGTTCGTCGGTCATGAGGAACTCCTCTCGGGCGTAGACGGATCGATGGTGGCGGGGCGGCGGCGTCGTGAGCGGCCCTCGATGAGCGGGGCTGTCCTGGGGGCGGGGAGGGTTACGGCGGCGGAAAGCCGGGGGTTGGACTCCGTGGTGTGCGGGATGCCCATGGCGGCCACGAAATGCTCCTGGAAGCTGGGTTCGAGTGCCGTTTCTATCTTCTCCACGCGGCGCACCACACGCTCGATCTCGCCGCGCGCGGCACGGTTCAACAGCGCGATACGGGCGCCCGTCCCCGCGGCGTTCCCCGCACTCGTCACGTTGGCGGGATCGCAGTCAGGAACCAGGCCGAGCACCATGGCGTGCACCGGGTCGATATGCGCCCCGAAGGCGCCGGCCAACCTGATCCGGTCGACGGCGCCGATGCCCAGGTGGTCCATGAGGAGCCGGCAACCCGCGTAGAGCGCTGCCTTCGCCAACTGCACCTGACGAACATCGTTCTGCGTGATGGTCAGCAGTCGCTCGCCGTTATGGAGGACGTAGCTGAAGGTCCGGCCCTCCGCGACGATCCGAGGGGTCTTCGCGGCGAGCGTTCCGTCTATGACTCCATCGGTCGTGAGGATCCCCGCGAGAAACATCTCGGCGATGACCTCGATGATCCCCGATCCACAGACCCCGCTGACCTCCGGGCCGTCTGCGAATCCCTCCTGATCCGACCACGCGTCGTTGCCGATCACGCGGAACCGCGGTTCGAGCGTCTCCGGATCGATGCGGACCCGTTCGATCGCGCCGGGAGCTGCGCGCTGACCACCGCTGATCTGCGCTCCTTCGAACGCGGGACCCGTGGGGCTCGATGCGGCGAGCAGCCGGTCGCGGTTGCCGAGCACGATCTCGGCGTTGGTGCCGACGTCCACGATGAGGTTGACCACCGGCTGTTCGTGCGGCGCTTCGGAGAGGATGACGCCCGCGGTGTCGGCGCCGACGTGTCCGGCGATGCACGGCAGCAGGTAGACGCGTGCGCCGGCGTTCGGTGAGTGGAGGTCGAGATCGGTGGCACGCCGGTGGACCGCCTCGTCGGTGGCCAGGGCGAACGGCGCCCCACCCAACTCCGTTGGATCCAATCCCAGGAAGAGGTGGTGCATGATCGGGTTCCCCACCACGGTCAGGTCGAGCACGTCGCCGGGCTCCACATCGGCGTCTTCGCACAGCTGCGCGATCAGCTCGTCGACGCACTCGCGGATCACGCGGGTGAGGTCGCCCTCCGCTCCCGGGTTCATCATCACGTAGCTGACCCGGCTCATCAGATCTTCTCCGAAACGGATCTGCGGATTCATAACCCCGGCGCTGGCCAGCACCTCGCCGGTATGGAGATCGCAGAGGTGCCCGGCGACCGTCGTCGACCCGATGTCGAACGCGACCCCGAGCGTCACATCGTGCAGCCCGGGCCAGGTCGCGATGATGTCCCGGCCCTCATGCACCGCGACGGTGAGGGCCCATCCACCGGCGCGGAGCGTCTTCTGCAACCCGGTCAGCACGCCCGGGTCGCATGTCAGTCCCACCAGCTCCCAATCGCGTTCCAGCGCCGCCGCGAGCCGCTCCAGGTCACCACTGGGATCGGTCATGTCCGGCTCGCGAACCTCGACGTAATGCAGACGAACGACCGGGTCGACCTCGATGGCGTGAGCGTCGGCCTCCTTGCGAACCACCTGTTTGTGGATCTGGCTGTCGGGCGGCACATCCACAACGAGGTCGCCGCAGATCTTCGCGTGGCATCCCAGCCGGCGGTCCTCAGCCAGACCGGACCGCGCCTTGTAGGTGACCTCCGGTTCGCTGAACGGGGTGAGGTGATCACCCGCCGAGGTGATCCCGTGCTTGGCGAACGCGCCTTCGCTCACCACGATCTGGCAGCGCCCGCAGATCCCGCGTCCGCCGCAGACCGAATCGAGATCGACCCCGAGCTTCCGTGCGGCGGCTAACACATCGGTCCCGTTGGCGAAGGTTCCCCGCTTACCCGAGGGAGTGAAGACGACGAGCGCGTCGCCCTCGGCCGTCACCGCGCCGGGGCCTCCCCGGCATCAAGATCTCCGACCGTCGTTGCCTCCGCGTGGGCTTCGGCCGCGCGACGACGTCCCTCGCGGCCACCCCGGCGGCCGGTCGTGGCCGGCCCGGTGGGCTGTTCCCGATATCGGGCGATCCAGTGCATGCAGTCGGGATCGGCCCCCATCAGGACGTCGGCGGCCATCACGGCCTGACGCACCTCTTCATGGAGCGGACTGGTGATCGCACAGGTCATCCCGTTGGCGATGGCCATCGCGAGGAACGCCCCGTTCAAGCCGTTGCGGTTGGGAAGGCCGAAGCTCACGTTCGATGCGCCACAGCCGGTGTTGACGCCGAGTTCGTCGTGCAGCCTGCGCACCAGCGCGAATACCTGCTGTCCGGCGGTCCCCATCGCTCCGATGGGCATGACGAGCGGGTCCACCACGATGTCGTCGGGCGTGATCCCGTGGTCGGCCGCGCGATGCACGATCTTCTCGGCAACCGCGAACCGAACGTCGGGGTCCTGGGAGATCCCGGTTTCATCGTTGGTGATGGCCACCACCGCGGCGCCGTACTTCGCGACCAGGGGCAGCACCGTCTCCAGCCGATCGTCCTCACCGGTGACCGAGTTCACGAGTGGCTTACCTTCGTAGACGGCGAGTCCGGCCTCAAGCGCCGCAACGATCGACGAATCGATGGAGAGCGGCAGATCGGTCAACGACTGGACCAGGCGGATCGTCTCCGCCAAGATCGCGGGCTCGTCCGCCAGCGGGATGCCCGCATTCACGTCGAGCATGTGGGCACCGGCCGCAACCTGCGCATGCGTATCAGCGATCACCGTGGTGAAGTCGCCCGCCTTCATCTCCGCGGCGAGCTTCTTGCGCCCCGTTGGGTTGATCCGTTCGCCGATGATGACGAACGGGCGTCCCGAACCGATCACCACCTCGCGGGTGGCGGAGCTGACGACGGTTCGCGCCACGCCCTAGGCCTCCTCGGACGCAGGCTCGCGAAGGCCGCCGGCGCGGACGGCGGCGCGAAGCGCCGCCTCGTCCCACTCGGCGACCAGCTTTGCTGCCTCCGCGTCGACCTCACCTTGGAGGTCTTCGCCGCACTCCCGGCGATGCATCGTCCAGTGCTCGCCGTAGTCATCCGACCCGATGAGCCCCGCAACCATCGCGGCGGCGTCGATCGATTCTTGGAACGTTTCGGGAAGCAGGGTGCGGGCGGAGGTCCCCCCTTCGCGGGCGACCACTTGGGCCGGGATGTCGCGCCAGGTGATGACGGTCAGTTCAGCCATGGTTCGGTGACCTCCTCATGACGCGGCCGCTCGCCGGGCGAGTACGAGGGCCTGAGCTGTCTCCGCCGCAACGGCGGCGTCGCGGCAGTATGCGTCGGCACCGACCGCTTTCCCGAATTCCTCGTTCAGCGGGGCTCCGCCGACCAGGACGATGTACTTGTCGCGCAAGCCCTTCGCGGTGAGTTCGTCGATGACAACCTTCATGTATGGCATCGTGGTGGTGAGGAGCGCGCTCATCCCCAGGATGTCGGGTTCGTGTTCCGCGAGTGCCTGCAGGTAGTTCTCGACGGGGTTGTTGATGCCGATGTTGATGACCTCGAACCCGGCGCCCTCCAGCATCATCGCCGTGAGGTTCTTCCCGATGTCGTGGATGTCACCCTTGACGGTACCGATGACCACCTTGCCGATGCGCTGGACGCCTGTCTCCGCCAGGAGCGGCCGCAGGATCTCCATCCCCGCCTTCATCGCGTTGGCGGCAAGCAACACCTCGGGCACGAAGAGGATGCCGTCGCGGAAGTCGATCCCCACGATCCGCATCCCTTCGACCAGGGCTTCGTTCAGAACCTTGTCTGCTGCCCAGCCTCGCTCCAGCAGCAGGTTCGTGCCGATGACGATCTCCGGTGCCAAGCCGTCGTAGAGGTCGTCGTGCATCTGGGAAACGAGCTCGGGATCCGGCAGGGATGACAGGTCGAGTTCTTCTTCAGTCACGGGTCCTCACGCTTTCAGTCGTTCGCTCTTGGGGTCCCACAGGGGTTCGCTCGAGACGGTGGCCGCGTGGCGGACACCGAAGTATTCGATCTCCACCGGGGTGCCTTCTTCGGCCAGCTCCACCGGCAGATAGCCGTACGCGATGCCGCGGCCGATGCTGTAGCCGTACGCCGCACTGGTGACATAGCCCGCCACGCGGCCGCCCGACCAGATGGGTTCCTTGCCCATCACCACCGTCCGCGGATCGTCGAACGTCATGCAGCACAACCGTTCCGCCGGCCCACCACTGTCGCGGATCCGCTCCAGGGCATCTCTCCCCTGGAACTCCTTGTCCCACCGGACGGCGAAGCCGAGCCCTGCCTCCAGCGGCTCGTGCTCGGTGTGGATGTCCTGGCCCCACAGCCGATAGCCCTTCTCGAGGCGCAGGGAGTCGAACGCTCCTCCCCCGGCGGCCACCAAGCCGTGGTCGGCTCCGGCCCTCCACAACAGGTCCCAGGCTCGATCGCCCATCGCGAACTGCCCGTACAGCTCCCACCCGAGTTCACCGGCATAGCTGATCCGCTGCGCCCACACGGGGTCAACCTCACCCACGTTCAGATAGCGCGCCGTCATATACGGGAATGCGTCGTTCGAGACATCGGCGTCGGTAACGGCGGCCAAGATGTCGCGCGAACGCGGTCCCCACAGTCCCAGCGCGAACAGCGAACCGGTGCGCTCGATGATCGAGACGTCTTCGCCGGGGCGGATCTGCGCCCGCAGCCACGCCAGATCGTGCTGTCCGCTGCCGCCACCGGTGACCACGCGGAAGAGGTCCTCTCCCTTGCGGATGACGGTGAGGTCCAGCCGGATACCGCCGTTGGGGGTCAGCGCCGCCGTGTAGACGATCGAGCCCACCGGGCGGTCGATGCGGTTCGCGAAGACACGTTCCAACAGGTCCAGCGCGTCCGACCCCGTCACGTCGAACTTCGCGAACGGTGTGATGTCGAACAGACCCGCAGTTCGACGCGTCGCCAGATGTTCGGCTCCGACCTCGGGAGACCAGCCTCGCGCAGCCCATCCGAGCCGGCGGGACCACTCGTGCGTCACACCGCCGACCAGATCGCGGTTGGACCGGAACCATTGGGGGCGCTCCCACCCCGCGCCGGTGAAGAACTCCGCGCCGAGCGCCTGGTGCCGCGAGAAGAAGGGCGTCAGGCGCAGCCCGCGAGGCTTCGCCGGCTGTTGGAGCGGATGGATGATGTCGTAGACCTCGCGGTACTGCTGCTTCCCACGTTCCACCACGTAGGGCGCGGACGTCTGGAACGGGTAGAAGCGGTTGGCGTCTGCCTCGGCCAGGTCGTAGGAGGGTTCGCCTTCGACCATCCACTCGACCACCTGGCGGGCCATCCCGGCCGCGTGCGTGATCCACACGGCTTCGCACACCCAGACGCCGCGAACCGCCGCGCTCTCACCCACCACCGAACCGCCGTCGGGTGTGAAACTGAACATCCCGTTCAACGAACGTTCCGGATCCGAGGGACGCAGCTTCCCTTCGAGCGCCGGGAACATCCGGGCCGCCTCCACTTCGCAGAGATCGAAGTCGTCGGGGGTCCAGGGCATGAGTGAGGGCATCGGCCCGTCGCCATGGCGCCTGATACGCGGCTGCGGTGTGACGATCGGCTCGTGACGGTAGTTGCCGACCCCGAAATGATCGCCGCGCTGGCGGAAGTAGAGCGACATGTCCTGATGGCGGATCACCGGCTGCTGGAGCCAGGTGTCACCGTGTAGCGAACCGAGTTCGTCGATCGGATCGGTCCACACGAGCTGGTGTTGGACCGCCACCAATGGGATGGGCACGCCGGCCATGGCACCGACGGTCGGCCCCCAGAACCCCGCGCAGATCAGGACGCGCTCGCACTCGACCGAGCCCTGATCGGTCTGTACCCCCCGAACCCGTCCATCGCGAACGTCGAACCCGGTGACGGTGACACCGCCGTCGAATCCAACGCCTGCGGCCTCCGCTTGCCGGCCGAGCTTCGTCGCGATCTGCACGGCCTTGGCGGCTCCGTCGCTCGGCACCCAGTACGACCCTAGGATGGTGCGAGCGTCCATGAGTGGACTCTTCTCAACGGTCTCGGCGGGCGTGAGAAGCTCCGTCCCCTCGATGCCGTACGAACGCGCGTAGCCCTGCCGGCGCTTGAGTTCCTCCATCCGCTCCGGCGTTGTCGCGACCTCGAGACCGCCGGCGCCGTACCAGCACTGCTCGCCGTCCAAGTCGACGCCGTCGTAGATGGCGACGGTGTCCTGCGCGATGCCACACATCGTCCGCGAACCGTTCGTCTGGAAGATGATGCCGGGTGCGTGGGAGGTCGAGCCACCGGTGGCGAACAACGGCCCCTGATCGAGCACCAGAACGTCAGTCTCACCCAGCTGAGACAGGTGATAGGCGGCGCTGACGCCGACGATCCCGGCGCCGATGATGACCGTCTGGGCTCGGTTCCGCATCTCGCTCCTCTCCGTCCCCAGATGGTCCGCTACCTGGGTTGCTGCCACAACCTCTGAGTTGCGGCGTGGGCAACAAGTGGACGGAAACGGTTCAGCCCAGGTTCAACACCACGGTTTTGAGTTCGGTCAGCCGGTCCATGCTGAAGCGTCCGCCGACCCGTCCCACACCGCTCATCGAACCAGCCCCGCCGCCGAAGGGGAGGTGCGACTCCCAGTAGTTGGTGCCTTCGTTCACGTTGACCCACCCCGCTCGAACGGACTCGGCGTACCGGAGCCCGCGGCCCAGGTCCTTCGTGAATACCGCCGATAGCAGCCCGTATGGAGATCCATTCACCAGGTCGATGGCTTCCTGTTCGCTGTGGATCACGCTGATCGGCGCCACGGGGCCGAACGTCTCCTCGCGAGCGATCTCCATCTGGTCGGTCACGCCGTCGAGCACGGTGGGTTCGAAGAAGAGCGGACTGCCGAACTGAGGTGCGCGCGCACCCCCGGCGATCACCCGGGCGCCCAGCTCCCGCGCTTGGTCCACGTGCCGTTCCGTCTTGTCGGCGGTGGCGGCGTTGTTGACCGGCCCCATGGTCGTGTCGTCCTCGAACGGCGAACCCAGGTGGATCCGAGCAGCCACGGCTGCCGACAGTTCCTCCACGTACTGGTCCTTCACTTCGGCATGCACCAGGATCCGTTCGCCCGCCGTGCAGCTCTGTCCGGCATTGAGGAAACAGGCGGTCAGCGTGGCCTCGACCGCCGCGGAGACGTCGGCATCTTCCAAGACAACGAGGGGTCCGTTGCCGCCCATCTCCAACAGCAGATCTTTCCCGGCGGCGCGCGAGGCGACCGTGAGGCCGGTAGCGATCGAACCGATGAACCCGACCGCCTGGGTACCCGGGTTGGCCGCGACCTCGTCTCCGACCACGGGTCCGGGACCTGTCACCATGTTGACCACGCCGGGCGGCAGGTCCGCAGCTTCCAGCACTTCGGCGAATCGAGCGGCGCACACGCTGGTCGTAGGTGCCGGTGCCCACACCACCGTGTTCCCGTAGGCGATGGCCGGAGCCAGGATCTCCCCGGGCATCGTATACGGCCAGTTCCACGGGCTGATGATGCTGACCACGCCGCGCGGAACCCGGTAGAGCAGGATGCGCTTGTTGGCGTCCACTGAAGGTGGCATGAGCCCCTCGGCCCGCGTGGCCTCGGCGGTCGCCATCTCGAAGTAGTCGATGAGTTCCTGGACTTCGTCGCGCGCTTCCGCCACGAGCGGCTTGCCTTGATCCGACGCCAAGGCGTGCGCCAGATCGTCGCGCCGCCCGTCGATCGCCTCCATGACACGCTTCATCGCCGCCGCCCGGTCGAACGCACTGCGGGCGGCCCAGCCGGGCGCGGCCGCATTCGCCGCGTCGATCGCCCGTTGGGCGTCGGCGCGGGAGCCTTCCGCGATCGTCCCGATGACCTCGCCGGTGGAAGGGCTCGTTGCCTCGAACGTGGCGCCGTCTTGGGCATCCACCCATCCACCACCGATGTAGAGCTGCAGGTGTTCGCTCATGTCGCTCCTGTGGACACGTGGGAGCGGCCCGGAAAGGCCGCCCCCAGTGTCATCGATCGTCCGTCAGGCCTGCGCGGCCAGCCCTGCGTCCACCCACGGCTGCCACACCGTCGGGTTGGCGTCGAGCCATTTCTGCGCGGCGGCGGCGGGCTTCATGCCGTTGCTGATATCGAGCCCGATGCCGTTCTGGTCGTCGTTCGTGTACTTCATCGCTGACAGGAACGCGAACGCGGCCGGGGCCTTGGTCTGCAGGTCGGCGTTGAACGCCTTGTACAGCGGGTCCGGCGGATACGCGCATGCGTACTTCTCCGCGTCGTTCGCCGCGGCGTCGGTGCACGCCGCCGTGACGTCGGGGAGCTGGATCATGGTCAGTTCGTACTTCTGCTGCGCCCAGTGCGGCGTCCAGAAGTACAAGAGGATCGGATCCTGCTTCGCATACGCCGCATCCAGCGCGGACAGCTCCGCAGCCTCCGACCCGGCGTAGACCACCTTGAGGTTCAAACCGAGGTTGTCCGCGATCGGCTGGTCGTAGGTGACGAAGCTCGGGTCGCCGTCGAGGATCTGGCCGGCACTTCCGGACTCGGCCGTCTTGAACAGCGCGGCGTCGGTCTTCAATCCTTCCCACGTGGCGAGCTCGGGGTGATCGGTCAGCATGTACGTCGGGATCCACCACCCGATCTGGCCATCCACACCGTTCAGTCCGCCGTCGATCACACCGTTGTTCGATTGGATGTACTTCGAATAGTCCTTCGCGTGTCCGGACGGCCAGACTTCAAGGGTGGCGTCGAGGTCCCCGTTGGAGAGCGCCGGGAACTGCGCGTACTCGTCGATGTTCGTGGTCTTCACCGTGTAGCCGAGCTTCTGCTCAAGGAGCAACTTGGCGACGGCCACATTGGCATCCGAACCCACCCACGGACTGACCGCGATGTTGACGGTGGTGCCGCTGTTGTCGGGAACACCGCCACCCCCACCCGTGTTCGTGCTGCTCGACGACACGTTGCTGCAGGCTGCCAAGAGCGCGGTGGCCAGGGCTGCAATCGCGAAGATGGTCCTTCGGCTCGTTCGTTTCATGCTTTCCCCTCTCCTTGTTGGCTTACTCCTTGTACGTTCTTACGCCCCCCGGAGGTGCGGGTTCGCCTGGAACTGGACCGTGAGGTGACGGGTTGACCCATCGCCTGGGTGATCCGGTCGATGACGACGGCCAGCAGGAGGATGCAGATTCCCGCCACCATCCCAAGGCCGGGGTCGTGGCTGAGGCCGAGGATGACTTGGTAACCCAACCCCTCCCCGCCCACGAGACCGGCGATGATCACGACCGACAGGACCATCATGATGATCTGGTTCACGCCCAGAAGGATGGCGGGCCGCGCCAGCGGCAATTGGACCTTTCGGAGTGTTTGCCATCGCGTAGCTCCGTAGGCCACGGACGCCTCCACGGTCTCCGCCGGCACCTCCCTGATCCCCAGATCGGTGAGTCGGATACCGGGGGGCAGGGCGTAGACCAGGCTGGCGATCACGCCAGGCACCCGCCCGACGTGGAACAGGGCAACCGCCGGGACGAGGTACACGAACTGCGGCAACGTCTGCATGGTGTCCAGGATCGGTTTGATGAGGCGGTGCACCGTGTCATTGCTCGCCGACCAGATGCCGATCGGGATCCCAAGCGCGACGGACGACACGACTGCCACGATCACTTGGCTGAGGGTGTTCATGGCGTCGTCCCAGAGGCCCAGCACGCCCACCGTGGCCAGACAGACGAACGCCATCGCCGCGAGGGTGGCCCGGCGGGATGCGGCCCATGCCGCCGATCCGGCCAACCCACACAGCAGCCACCACGGCATCCCGAGCAGCATGGTTCGAAGCGGTTCGAGGGCGACCCTGACCATCGCGTCGCTCAGAGCCTGCGTGGCGCTCCCGATATTCCGAGTGATGGCATGCACCACCGTATTCACCGTTCCCTGGATCGATACCGTGAGACCCGTGGGGAAGTCCTGCTGACGCAGCACTTGTCGCCCGATGACGACTGCGACGGCGACGATCACGACACCTGCGATGACCGTCACGCGACGTGAAACGTGCCAGCGGAAGATCCGCACCGTTGACTGACCGCGACGCTTGTGCGATGCCACGCTCCATCCATAGGTCACACGGTCCAACACGATCGCAAGCGCGACGATCCCCAGACCGCCGGTCAGCGCCAGCCCGACGTTCTGCGTCTGAAGTCCCTCCAGGACCACCGAACCCAGGCCGCCGACCCCGACCGAAGCCGCGATGACGATAATGCCGAGCGCCATCATGATCGCCTGGTTCACGCCCAACATGATCGAGGGGAGCGCCGATGGAAGTTGGACCTTCCGGAGGATCTGTCGCGGCGTCGCTCCGTAGGCCAGGCCCACCTCGACAGACCCCTCGGGAACTCCGCGGATCCCGAGCGTCGTGAGACGGATGGCCGGCGGCAGAGCGAACAACACCGTGGCGATCAGTCCCGTTGTCACCCCGATGGAGAACAGAAGGACAAGCGGAACCAGGTAGGAGAACGCCGGGACGGTCTGCATCGCATCCAAGATGGGGCGGATGGCTCGGTCCACGGCCGGGCGGCGCCCGGCCCAGATCCCCACCGGGACCCCGATCAAGACCGTCAGCGTCACCGCGAACAAGATCAACCCGAGGGTTTCAAGGGCTTCAGCCCACACACCCAGCACTCCGATGAGGAAGAACCCAGCGCCAGCGACGAAGGCTAGACGCCAACCGGCGACAACGCCGGCAACCGCTGACGCCAGGGCGATGACTCCCAGCCAGGTCATGCGAGACAGGAGGAGGATGAGGTGCTCCACGACGGAGTTCACTCCATCTTTCAGGGGTGAGAGGAATCCCGAGAAGAGCGGATTCGTGTTCTGGTTCGTCTGGGCCCAGTCCGCGAACGCGTTGAACGGCTTCGCGGCATCCACCGACAGTGATTCCGGGAATCCGCCGGTGAAGATCATCGTTCCGACCCACACCGCAATGATGACGGCCAATACCCACGCCAGCCGCCGCGGCCACAGATTGTCTTCGTGACGAACCACGAGACCCATGCGTTCGTCTCGGGCCTCTGCCTCGAGTTGTCGCGGCGGCTTGCCGGTCCGAACCTGCATCAGCTGGCGACCTCGATCATCGCCGAGAGCACGGCGGTGCGATCCACGATCCCGATCTGTGCGTCCCCGTCGATGACTCGATACGGCCGTTGCTCCTCGACCACCATCGGCAGAAGATCCTGCACGACGGTCCCAGCCGCCACATCGCCCGCGTAGTCCGACACACCGTCGGCGGGTCGCATGATCGTGCGAACCGTGAGGACGTGCGCTCGCGGTACATCTCGGATGAAGTCGGCCACGTAGTCATCCGCGGGATGGGCCACCACTTCTTCGGGCGTTCCCACCTGGACGAAATGGCCGTCCTTCATGATCGCGATCCGGTCACCGAGCTTCAGCGCCTCCATGAGGTCGTGGGTGATGAAGATCATCGTCTTACGCACTTCCTTCTGGAGCCGGACCACCTCGTCCTGCATGTCGCGGCGGATCAATGGGTCCAGGGCGCTGAACGGCTCGTCGAACAACATGATCTCGGGGTCGGTCGCGAGCGCCCGAGCCAGCCCAACCCGCTGCTGCATCCCCCCGGAGAGTTCGTCCGGGTAGGAGTCGGACCACCCGTCCAGGCCGACCACTTCGATGACCTTCTGCGCGGCCGCCATCCGTTCGGCCTTCTCCACGCCGCGCACCTCGAGTCCGAAGGCAACGTTCTCGATGATCCGGCGATGTGGCAGCAGTCCGAAATGCTGGAACACCATGCTGACCTTCGTTCGACGGATCTCGCGGAGCCGTTCTTCGCCGAGGGTCAGGACATCCTCGCCGTCGATGAACACCTGACCGGCCGTGGGTTCGATGAGCCGGGTGATGCAGCGCACCAAGGTCGATTTCCCGGAACCGGAGAGCCCCATGACCACGAAGACCTCACCGGGCGACACCTCGAAGGAAACGTCTCGGACCGCCGCGACGGAGCCGGTCTTCTCCATGAGTTCCTGGCGGGAAAGCGACGCGTCCGGAGAGCCGACGATGCTCTCCGCCTTCGGGCCGTAGACCTTCCAGACGTTGCGACAGGCAACGGTGATGGGCGAGTCATCCAAGCGCGGGCCCCCTGCATCCCAGACTGATGTCCGGATACTGGGCCGCCGCGCCAGGACGTGCAACCCGGTGGTTGCGCGCTGGGCAACGGCGAGGATGCACCGCGACGCGGAACGACCTAGGCTCCGGACCTGGATGGCACGCACCTACGATTTCGTCATCATCGGCGGCGGTTCGGCCGGCTCGGCACTGGCCAACCGTCTGTCCACCGATCCCTCGAACCGCGTCCTGGTCCTGGAGGCCGGGCGGCCGGACTATCCATGGGACGTGTTCATCCACATGCCCGCCGCGCTCACCTTCCCCATCGGGAGCCGCTTCTACGACTGGAAGTACCAATCCGAAGCCGAGCCCCACATGAACGGGCGGCGGATCTATCACGCACGCGGCAAGGTCCTGGGGGGCTCGAGCAGCATCAACGGCATGATCTTCCAGCGCGGCAACCCGATGGATTACGAACGCTGGGGGTCCGACCCCGGCATGGAGACCTGGGATTACGCGCACTGCCTGCCCTACTTCAAGCGCATGGAGAACTGCCTTGCGGCCGAGCCCGACGACCCCTACCGGGGTCACGACGGCCCCCTGGCGCTCGAGCGCGGTCCCGCCACGAACCCACTGTTCACGGCATTCTTCGAGGCCGTTCAGCAGGCCGGGTATCCACTCACGAAGGACGTGAACGGATATCAGCAGGAAGGGTTCGCCCCATTCGATCGGAACGTCCGGCGGGGGCGGCGCTTGTCCGCGGCGCGGGCCTACCTCCACCCGGTGATGCGACGTCCGAACCTCGAGGTAGAGACGCGGGCGTTCGTTACGAAGATCCTGTTCGAGGGGACGCGCGCGGTCGGCGTCGAGTACACCCGGCGCGGGACCACCCATACTGCCCGCACGGGTGACGTGCTCCTCTGCGGCGGTGCGATCAACTCTCCGCAGCTCCTGCAGCTCTCCGGGATCGGAAACGCAGACGAACTTGAAGCCGTCGGAGTCACGCCGCTGCACCATCTCCCCGGCGTGGGCGAGCACCTGCAGGACCACCTGGAGGTCTACATCCAATACGGGAGCAAGCAGCCGGTCTCGATGCAGCCGTACCTGAAGTGGCGGTATCGGCCGTGGATCGGCTTCCAGTGGTTGTTCTTCCGTCAAGGTCCTGGCGCGACCAACCATTTCGAAGGTGGCGGGTTCGCCCGGAGCAACGATGACGTCGCGTATCCGAATCTGATGTTCCATTTCCTGCCGATCGCCGTTCGCTATGACGGGTCGGCCCCCGCGGGTGGCCATGGGTATCAGGTCCACGTCGGCCCCATGTACTCCGACTCGCGGGGCTCGGTGAAGATCACCAGCACCGATCCGAAGATCCATCCGGCGCTCCGCTTCAACTACCTCTCGACCGAGCAGGACCGTCGGGAGTGGGTCGAGGCCATCCACGTGGCTCGCGACATCCTGAACCAGGCCGCGATGGATCCGTTCAACGCCGGAGAGGTCTCGCCCGGCGGGGGTGTGGAAACCGATCAACAGATCTTGGATTGGGTCGCCAAGGACGGCGAGACGGCGCTGCACCCTTCCTGCACGACGCGCATGGGGACCGACGCCATGTCCGTGGTCGACCCGCTGACGATGGGTGTGCACGGCGTGGCCGGACTGCGGGTGATCGACGCCTCCGTGATGCCCTACGTCACGAACGGCAACATCTACGCGCCGGTCATGATGACCGCCGAGAAGGCGGCCGACCTCATCCTCGGGAACACACCGTTGGCGCCGGAGCCCCTGGACTTCTACCGCGCGAAGGTCTCCGGCTGATCGTCAGCTGAAACCCAGCAAGACCAGCCCGGCCACCACCAGGAGGACCCCGAGGTATTGGTTCGGGACCAACCGTTCCTTCAGGTAGACGTAGGACAGGGCCACCGCGATCAGCGGGAACACGGCGCTCGCCGCCAGGACCAGCGAGACGCTGCTCCTTTCGGAACCGTAGGAGAAGACGGCGACACCCAAGATGTCGGAGAAGCCGGCGGCCACCGCGACGGCGCGGGCCGCACCACCCGCCCGGTACCTGAGCAACTCCTTGGGGCGCAGCGCTACCAAGGGCAGGTAGCAGATGAGTTGTGCCATCCGCGAGCCCCACATCCCGGCGACCCACCCCGCGTGGCGCGACGCGGTTGCCAACAGGAACGCCGCGACGCCGAATCCAACCATGGACACGAGCGCCCACGGAAGGCCCGGCGCGTGCCCCTTGATGCCGGCACGCAGTGCCCGGAGGTCGGTCGAGACGAGCATGACGCCCGAGATCGTCACTGCGGCCCCGATGAGTTCGATCAGGCTCGGATGTTCGTGGATGAAGATGATGGCCAGGACCACTCCGACAACGGCATACGCCGCGCCCACCGGCGACACCACAGCGACGGGTCCGAGCTCGAGCGCGCGGAAATGAGTGAAGTACGACGTCGCGGTGAAGATCCCGTTCAGGATCACTAGCCACACGATGGCGTGCAGCGGCTGGATCGACGTCCCGCCGATCATCAAGACGGCCGTGATGAAGGTCCAGGACATCGCCTGTCCCACGACCACCGTCGCGATGCTGCCGACCCGCCGCCCTGCCATCGCCCCGAAGAAGTCGGTGAGGCCCCACCCGATGGCTGCGATCAATCCGAAGATCACGGTGCGGGTCTGGCTTCCGCCAGCGCATCCACGGCGATCGCGCCGCGCGATCCGACCAGCAGAGGATTCGCTTCGAGTGATGTCAGGCGGCCGCGAAGGTCGTGCGCAGCGCGAGCGATCGACGCGACGGCCTTCGCCGTGGCAGCCAAGTCGTGACGTTTCCGGTCCAGTCCACAACGCTCGGCCTGTCCCTCGACGAACGCCGACGCCTGCGCGGGTGTGAGTGGGGCCGCGACGAAGACCGCGTCACCTGCCTCAGCGAGCGCACCGCCCGGTCGCATGGTGATCCCGGCGCCGAACTGATCGTCGACGATGGCCCCGACCAACACCTCGTGGCCGCTCACCATCTCCTGCACCAACACCTTCGGCTTCACTGCGCCTGCCCTGATCGCAGCCGCCACTACCTCGGCGGCCGCGTGCTCCACGTCGGCCGCGGTGCGCAAGCCGAGCTTGACCCCGCCCAGTTTCGCTTTGTGCGGGATCTCCGCCGCCAACGCCTTCACCGCCACGGGGAACCCGATGCTCTTGGACGCCGCCGCCGCCGCCGCGGGCGTTCGAACCGTTGCCTCCTTCGGCCGGCGAACGCCGTAGAGCTCCAGGAGTTTCGCACCCTGTGCCTCGTCCAACGGGCCGGCCAGTCCTTTGACCAGTCGGATCGCGGCCGCCCGGTTGCGATGGGCCGGGAGCGCAGGCACGCTTCGGGCTTTCGAATGTTGGAACTCGACAAGCGCACGGATCGCGCCGGCCGACGCTCGGTGCCCCTGCAAGAAGGGAAGTTGTTTCCAGCGCCGGGTGAACGCCACGGCCTCGGGGATGTACGCGAGGGGAGCCATCGCCACGCTGGCGAACACCACGCCCGTCTTCTTCTGCAGTTCGACCGCCTTCGCCAGGACCGGATCGGCCCAGGGCGTCTCTCCGGAAAGCCGAGGCGGGAACGCGTCGAACGCGATCAGCCCAACCTCGGGATCGTCCGCGAGGGCTTGCAACGCACCGCAGAACATGTCGGTCTCCACCGCCGCCTGCCCGGTGACATCCAGCGGGTTGTTCTGGCTCGCGAAGTCTGGCAGCACCTTCTTCAACGTCGTCTTCGTCTTCGCGGCGAACGCGGGGAGGTCCAGGCCTTGCGCCCCGGCAGCTTCGGCGAACAGCGTGCACGCCCCGCCTGACTGCAATGCTGCCGCTACTCCAGCCGTCCGTAGCTTCTTCTGATGACTCAGGAGCACCGAGGCCTCGAACAAGGTGACGGGGTCATCGACGAGCACCACCCCGTGGCCGCGGAGCCACGCGTCGCGCAGCCCGGTATTTCCGGCCAGCGCACCGGTGTGCGCGATGATCGAGCGCAAGGCGGCCTCGCTTCGACCTTCGGGAGCGCAGATCAACACGGGCTTGCGCGCCGCGCGGAGCGCATCCAGGCCGCGCCCGATGTTCTCCACATCGCGCATGGTCTCGATGTAGCTGGCAACGACCTTCGTGTGCGGATCTTCCGCCGCCCAAGCGAACATGTCGCCCAGTCCGATGACCGCCTCGTTCCCGACCCCGAGGATGATGCGGAGCCCTACCCCGCGGTCCGACGCCTGCTGGTTGATCGCCCAGGCCACCGTTCCGGACTGGCTGATGACGCTGATCGGCCCCTTCACGGGGTGCGCCGGCGGCGTGGTTCCGTACGGGGCTACCTGGTCGACGTAGTTGACGAACCCTTCAACGTTGGGGCCCAGGACCGGGACACCCGCGCGCTTGGACGCTTCGACCAGCTCGGCTTGAAGAGCCTGGCCCCCTTCGCCCGCCTCAGCGAATCCCGACGAGACGACCATGATGCCGCGCACCCCGGCCGTGCCGCAGTCCTCGATCATCCGCACGACCACGCGGGCCGGCACCACGAACACCACCAGGTCCACGCCGCGGGGCAGATCCAGAATCGACTTCAGACACGGTCGGCCCCAGACCTCGTCGTACTTGGGATTGATCGGATACAGGTCGCCCGCGAACCCTAGGTGCCTGAGCGATCGTTCGATCTCGGGAGCCCAGCTGTCTGGGGACTCAGAGGCTCCCACCACCGCGATGGACCGCGGTGCGACGATGGACTGGATGTCGCGTCCGCGGATCACCTGTGCTCACGGAACCGGGCGTCCCGCCATTCGATGGCCTTCTTCAGCCCCTGCTCCAGGGTGATCGTCCGGAACTCCTCGCGTTCGGGAAGATCGGCGACCTCGATCATCGTGTCGATGACGACGTTGGCGTCGATAGCGTCTCGGAACCCCGCCACCTCCCACATCTTGTTGATGGCCTTCTTCTGCATGGACACCGCGAACGGATCGTTCTTCGCGATCTCCTCGGCGAGCGCCAGCGTCGCATCATCCAGCTGGTCGGTCGGCACGACCTTGTTCACCAGGCCGATCCGTAACGCCTCGGCGGCATCGATCCGATCCTCGCCGGTGAACAGGAGCTCCTTCGCCTTGCGCGCGCCGAGGAGCCACGGCATCACCATCGTGACCACCCCGCTGCCGAACCTGATCTCGGGCTCCCCGAACCGGGCGTCCTCCGAACAGACGGTGAGGTCGCAGACCATCATGAGATCGCACCCGCCGGCCAAGCAGTAGGAATGGACCTGCGCAATGACCGGCTTGGGGAAGTCGAAGAACTTCAGCATCTCGTCGGCGGACTCTTTGAGTTCCGCGTGCCAGCCCACGGAATCCTTGGCTTGGGCGCCCGCATCCTCATTGAGGTCATACCCCGAGCAGAAGGCGCGCCCGGCGCCCTTCACGATGACAACGCGAACGGAAGGGTCTTCCCCCGCCTCGTCCAAGGCCCCCGACAGCGCTCGGATGAGGTCGCCGGACAACGCGTTGAGCGCCTTCGGCCGATTCATGGTCAAGCGGCGAACCGGACCGATGTCCTCGGTGAGCAGCACGGATCCGGTAGAGATTTCCTGACTCACGGGTATCCCTCTTCCCTGGGCTCGAAACGTGAGCCGGGATGCTAGCAAGCCGAAGCCACGACTCCCGAACTCGCGTAAGTACTAAATGAGGCGCGGTCATTTCGGGCAGTCCGGCCTAGCCTCACGTTCCAGGCTTGCGTAGTGCCGACGGACTATGGTACTCAACGCCCTGAATCGGCAGTCAAAAGATTCTGGCGCGCTGATCTGGCGAAAGGGGAAGGGATGGCACACCCACGCGAACGGTGGACCGGCAAGGAGCTGGACCGCCGCCAATTCCTAGCGCGCGCGGCGGCAGCGGGGGTAGCACTTCCCAGTCTGGCGGCGATCATGGAGGCATGCTCCAATCCCCGCGAAGGCACAACATCCACCAGCAAGGACCCTGCCGGCGACGGCGGGCTTTGGCAGCCGGGCTGGCCCTACCCATTGGCGCGCCAGGACAAGCCCGTCACCTGGAATATCTTCCCCGACAACCAGCCCATCGCGAGCGACCTTCAGCCCGAGAAGAACGCCACGCTTGAGATCTACAACTGGGACCAGTACATCTGGCCCAAGATCATCGGAGAGTTCGCAGACAAGTACAACTGCGAATTCAAGATCACGACGTTCAACAACATGGACGAGGCCCTGGCCAAGATGCGCACCGGCCAGCTCTCCTTCGACGTCTTCTTCCCGACGATCGACGTGCTGGGCAAACTCATCTCTTCCAAGCTCCTGCAGCCCCTCAACCAGGACTACATCCCGAACCTTCCCGCGAACGTGTGGGACACCTACCAAGACCCGTTCTACGACGCGGGATGGCAATACACGGTCCCATACACCATCTACACCACCGGTATCGGGTACCGCACAGACGTGATCTCGAAGGATGAGATCGAAGCGATGAGCAACCCGTACGACATCTTCTGGGACCCCAAGTACAAGGGGCAGGTCGGCATCTATGACGACTACCGCGAGGCGATCTCGATGACGTTGCTGCGTCACGGGATCACAGATCTGAACACCACCGACCCGGCCACCATCCAGCAGGCGGGCCAGGATCTCATCGACCTCCTCAATGCAACGAACGTGCGGACGTCGATCAATGGTGCGTACGTGGGTATCCCCAAGGGCCAGTACCAGGTCCACCAGGCGTGGTCGGGAGACATCGCCGCGGCGTGGTTCTACGTCCCGCAGGCCACGATGGCCAACTACCAGACCATCGGGTACTGGTATCCCAAGGACCGTGTTGGGGCTGTGAACAACGACTGTCTCGCGATCCCTGCCAACTCCAAGAGTCCGGTGCTTGCGCACTTGTTCCTCAATTACATGCTCGACTTCAAGAATGCGATGAACAACTTCTCATGGGTCGGGTATCAGGTGCCTCAGAAGCAAGCGGACCCTCAGACCCTCACGACGACGAAGAGCGTCCAGGGCGAGCCCTACATCTTCCCCTGGCTGAGCGAAGCCGTCGTTCAAGAGGAAGACTTCAAGACCGGGTTCCTGGAGCTGGAGCTGGAGCCCTCTGTCGATGCGCTTTGGCACGAGGCCTGGAGCCAGTTCCAGAGTGGCTGATACCGCGACCCGGGCGTCGCGGAGGCGCGGGAACAAGCGCGGAGGTGGAGAGGGGGTTTGGTACCCGCGATGGTTCTGGCCATCGTTCGCAACCCCTGCGTCCCTCTACCTCTTGGTCTTCTTCGTGCTGCCGCTTTACGTCATCGTCTCGATCGCCTTCGGCACGGTCGACGCGACCTTTCAGTCCCCAAGACCGATCTACCAGCCCTGGTTTTGGACATCCCAATACCTCACCAAGGTCACGCGGGACGCCGTGGGGTACCAACGAGGGGTCTACATACGAACGTTCATCTACGTGTTCATCGCGAGCGTCCTGTGCGTGTTGATCGCGTACACCGTCGCCTATTACGTATCCCGATTCGGTGGCAAGCGGAAGGGGCTTTTCCTGACGCTGCTCATCGCACCGTTCTTCGTCAGCTATCTCATGCGCATGCTCGCGTGGATCAACCTTTTGCAGATCGAAGGCTACGTCAACAAGATCTTGGGCTGGATCCCGTTCGTTCCACATAAGGTGAACTGGCTCGGCGGGTATCCGTGGACCGTGGTTCTGGGACTGGTGTACGGCTACGTCCCGTACATGATCCTGCCGCTGTACGGGTTCCTGGACCGCATCCAGCAGAGCTTGCTCGAAGCCGGACGTGACCTCGGGGCAAGTCCCGCTCGTACGTTCATGCGGGTCACCCTGCCGCTCTCACGCCAGGCGATCCTTGCGGGCATCGTGATCGTGACGCTGCCGATGTTCGGCGACTACTACACGAACAACCTCCTCTCGAATTCACCGAAGACCCAGATGGTGGGCAATCTCCTTGACAACGCTGTGAACAACACCGGTCAAGGCCCGCTGGCGGCAGTGCTCGTGCTGATCATCATGATCATCTTGTTGGTCCCCATGGCGTATTACCTGCGCAGCACTTCGAACGAGCTCAAGGTGAGCACGTGAGCGGGCCTCGCGGGTGGTATCGCAACCCGTGGCGCAAGCCCCGTGTGCTGCAGGTTGCGACCTGGGGGTACCTGGCGTGGTCGATCCTGCCGGTCGTCATCGCCATCGTCATCTCCTTCAATAGCGGCCGGTCCAGCGCCACGTTCCAAGGGTTCTCCCTTCAATGGTGGAACGGCGCACCACAGGGCGACGCGCAGGGCTCCCTTTTCAAGTCTCCCGACCTGCACGCCGCCATCATCCAGACGATCCGGCTCTCCATCATCGTGATGCTCATCGCCGTACCGCTGGGCGTTGCGTTCGCGATCGGTCTCGACCGGTGGCGCGGAAGGGTGGCCAAGACGGCCAACTTCACGATGCTCGCCTCATTCGTCGTGCCGGAGATCATCATCGGCGTCGCGCTCTTCTATACGTTCACCTACACCCTCAATGCGGCGGTGAAGCTCGGGACGACGGCGCAGATCATCGGGCTCATTGCCTTCCAGGTGTCGTACCCGGTGATCGTGGTGAGAGCACGGCTGCTCTCGATCGGTAAGGAGTACGAAGAGGCGGCCATGGACCTCGGCGCGCCTCCGCGGGCGGCCATCCGGCGGGTACTGCTGCCGATGCTCTATCCGGCCATCTTCGCGAGCTTCGCCCTGGTCTTCGCCGACGTTGTCGACGACTTCGTGACCGTGCGCTACCTCTCGGGGGGATCGTCCACCGAGACCCTGTCCGTCAAGATCTACGGAGCCGTTCGGGCGACGCCGATCCCCGTCTACAACGCCGCAGCCAGCTTCATGCTGTTCACCACCGTTGTGGCGATCGCCGTGGTCTACGTGCTGTACAAGCGATTCGGAAGAGGCCAGGAAGGGTCAGCCGCGGACTTCGCTGCCGGCCAGCTGTAGGCCGGCTATACCGCCGCCACGGCGTCTTCGGTCTCCGGCATCGGATCGGCGGCCAGGACGCGGAGCGCCTCCCGCGGGAACTCGACCGTCACCGGCGTGCCTTGCACGAACTCGAAGCCCTCACCCTGGTTCTGCACCCACGCTTGCAGTGTCTGGCCCGACGGCAGGTGGACGAGCACCTGGAGGATCGAACCCACATAGACGACGCGTTCGACCATGCCGGGGATGCGGTTCTCACCCGAGGTTCCCTGCGCCTCCAGATGCACGCGCTCGGGGCGGATGGTCATCTTTGCCGGTCCCGTCGCCTGGGAGTCTCCCTGCCCCGCGACCAGGTGGAAGTCCCCCACCTGCACGGAGCACCCGCCTTGGGTTCCTCCCTTGGCGACCGCGTCCATGAGATTGGAGACGCCCAGGAAGTCTGCGACGTAAGCCGTTGCGGGCTCCTCGTAGATCTCTTTCGGAGCACCGACCTGCTCGACGCGGCCGTTGGACATCACGGCGATCCGATCGGACATGGTCAGGGCTTCCTCCTGGTCGTGCGTCACGTAGACGAACGTGATGCCGACTTCCTCCTGCAGGGCCTTCAGTTCGATCTGGAGGCGTTTGCGAAGCTTCGCGTCCAGGGCGCCCAGAGGCTCGTCCAGCAGGAGCACAGCGGGGTTGAGGATGAGTGCCCGGGCCAGCGCGACACGCTGCTGCTGACCACCGGAGAGCTGTCCCGGCCGGCGCTTGTCGAACCCGGTGAGCTGCACGAGTTCGAGCGCCTTGCCCACACGGTCCTTCGTTTCCTGCTTCGTCGCGTTCTTGTACTTGAGCCCGAAGGCGATGTTCTCCCCGACGGTCAGGTGCGGGAAGAGCGCGTAGTTCTGGAACACGGTGTTCACGTTGCGCTTGTGAGGAGGCGTCTGCGCCATGTCCTCTTCGTCGAGCAAAATCTGACCCTCGGTAGGCCGTTCGAACCCGGCGATCATCCGAAGCGTCGTTGTCTTCCCACAACCCGAGGGGCCGAGCATGGAGAAGAACTCTCCCGACGGCATATCGAGATTGATGCCATCAACAGCGGTGAAGTCGCCGAAGCGCTTCACCAGGTCAACGAGACGAACCTCTCCACCAGTCAT
Source organism: Actinomycetota bacterium (assembly GCA_034667405.1). GTDB lineage: Bacteria > Actinomycetota > UBA4738 > UBA4738 > HRBIN12 > JANXVR01. The sequence continues at coordinate 90,722 of JAXDJX010000003.1, forward strand.
GCTGGCGCACGATAGCGGCCCCCGGGGTTCAGGGTCAAGTTTGACCGGCGCTTCAACCCCAGTGGGGTATGGAATGATGCCGCCGTATGCAACTTCCCTTCCGACCGGAGTTCGCCTACGGGCCTGAATCGACTACTGAGGGCGCCGGCGGTTCCGTCCTCCCGCTCCTGGCCGGCTACTGGAGCTTCGGCCAATACTGGGGCGCCTGGGTCATCCTCGTGTTCGAATTCCAGCGGGCGCACAGTATCTCCGATGCGCATCTCGGTTTTCTCTACACCATGCTTTCACTCACCGCCGTGGTGGTCATGCTCCTGATCGCACCCCAGATGCGGCGGTTCGCACTCTCTACGAACGTCCCGATCGCGCTGGCGGCTTTGGGGCTCGGGACCCTGGCCATTACCTATCTCCCCGACACGTTGACGTTCATCGGTTTCGCCGCCGTGGGTGTAGGCAACGGACTCATCGATATCTACGGGAACGTGGCGGCACAACGCGCAGAGGTCCGCTCGCGGAAACCGGTCCTGCAGTGGCTACACGCGAGCTATGCGCTGGGAGGCGTTTCCGGGGCGGCGATCGCGGGGTTGTTCATCGTGGTCGGTGCGGACTACCGGCTCGGGATGGCGTATGCGGCGATCACGCTGTTCGCGACATCTTGGTGGACGGCCAAGACTATGGACAACGAAGGCCGATCGGGAGAGACCGGCACCACATTCGCCATCTCGGCCCTATGGCGTTCGCCGATGCTCTGGATCCCGGCACTCGTCGTACTGTTCGCGTTCCTCATCGAGGGATCCATGGACACCTGGTCCGGCCTCTACTTGCGCCAAGAACTGCACGCGGGTGCCGGGACGGCTGCGATCGCATTCGTCGCGTTCAGCGGCTCGATGTTCTTCGGGCGGTTGTTCGCGGGGAAGGTGTTGTTCGGGCTGGGATCGCGGCGGACGATCCTGGTTGCGGGCATCGGCAGCGCGGTCGGGGGGCTGGTCGCCACACTGACCTCCAGTCCCGTTATCGTCGGATGCGCGTTCCTCCTCCTGGGATTCACGCTCGCGGCCGCGGCCCCCGCCGGCTACGGGCTGGTGGGAGCGTCGGACGAGGACGCGACGAACGCCATCGCGGCGGTCACGACCGTTGGCTACACCGGGTTCATCTGGAGCCCGCCCTTGCTGGGATGGGTCGCGCAGACGTTCGACCTTCGGGCGACCATGGCGGTGATCGTCATCGCCACGGTGGGCGTCATCGGCGCCGGCCTCCTGGCGCCCCGACGGACCTCCTCGACGGGGTAGGCCGGGGCCAGGCCCCGGCCTCGACCCAGCCGGTTACTCCGAGAGGTTGACGTAGATGTGCTTGGCCTCCAGGTAGTCCTCGACCCCGCTCGCGCCGAGCTCGCGGCCGATCCCGGACTGCTTGTAGCCACCCCAAGGGGTCTCTGACGGTGCGGCCTGCGTGTCGTTGATCCACACGATGCCCGCCCGCAAGGCGCGAGCCGTGTTCATCGCCTTCTTGATGTCCCGGGTCCAAACCGCCGCAGCCAGCCCGTACTCGTTGTCATTGGACATCTCGAGCGCTTCTTCGGGTGTGGAGAACGGGATGACGCTCATCACCGGGCCGAAGATCTCCTCCTGCGCGATGCGAGCCTTGTTGTCCACGCCGGCGAAGATCGTCGGCGGCACGTAGTAGCCACCGGCGAGCGCGGGGTCGCTGGGACGATCGCCCTGCACCGCCATCGACGCTTCCGACGAACCGATCTCGATGTAGGCCTGCACGCGTTCGGCCTGCTCCTTGCTGACCAGAGGCCCCATCGTCGTGTCGTCGGCACCGGGTGCACCGAGCTTCACGCCCTTGGCGTGTTCGACCATGGCGTTGAGCGCGTCGTCGTAGATCTCGCGCTGCACGAACACGCGCGAGCCTGCCGAACAGATCTCGCCCTGGTTCCAGAAGATGCCGTTGCAGCTCCCTTCGATGGCTGCGGCGAAGTCGGCATCGGCGAACACGATGTTCGGCGACTTCCCGCCCAGCTCCAACGTGACCCGCTTCAGGGTGTCGGCGCCGTTGCGCATGATGATCTTGCCGACTTCCTTCGACCCGGTGAACCCGACCTTGTCGACCTTCGGGCTGGCCACCAGTGGCGCACCCGCGGTTTCACCGAACCCGGTCACCACGTTGAGGACACCCGCCGGCAACCCCGCCTCTTCCAATATCTTCGGGATCTCCAGGGCGGTGAGCGGCGTCTGCTCGGCGGGCTTGAGGATCAGCGTGCAGCCGGCAGCGATGGCCGGAGCCACTTTCTGTACGGCCATCATCATCGGGTAGTTCCACGGCGTGATCGCCGCAGCGACACCCATGGGTTCCTTGACGACCAAGCTCATGGCGTTCGGCCCGACTGGCGGGATGTCTCCGTGGATCTTCGTGGCCCAGCCGCCGTAGTACTCGAACATGAAGGCAACTTCGTTGATGTCCTCGCGGGCCTCTCCGATCGGCTTCCCGGAGTCCAGCGATTCCATCTGACTCAGCCGCTCGTGCTCTCGCCGAACGATCTCCGCCGCCCGCAGGAGGATCCGGCCGCGTTCGCGCTCGGACGTTCCCGGCCACCACGTGCCCTCGTCGAAGGTTCGTCGAGCGGCATCGATGGCACGTTCGACATCGGCCGGCTGCGAATCGGGCGCCGTCGCGATGACCGCACCTGTCGATGGATCGAACACGTCGAACCGGCCACCCTCGGCCGCATCGACCCACTTGCCATCGATGTAGTTCTGCAACGCGTCTGCCATGTGTATCTCCTCCAGACGAGATCCGATCCGTAGAGGGTAATACGGCGGGCGCGCAGACCGGTAGGGCCGGGCCCGGGCGGCCCGGCCCCTCAGACCCTGGGTTACATCCCTTCGATCTCCCCGTCGTGCCATTCGGGCTCGTCTTCCATCAGGGCCCGGTACTCGACGTAGCGCTCATTCTGGCTCGGGTCGTCGGCGTTCTTGTCGTAAGACGCTTGATCCTCGAACACGGCGAACAGCCACGCGGCGTCACCGTCGTTCTCGAACAGCGTGTACGCATTGACGAACCCTGCCGGGGCGCCGGCCGCCGTCTGGCGATTGAGGACCTCGCGAAGCTTGTCGCGATTCTCCGCTTTCACCCGCGTTCGAGCCACCGTTCCGTACATGCGTTCCCCTTTCCTCCAGGACGGGTTCGACCTTACTCCTGAGGTCCGAAGTCCGCTTCCGGAGGGACCTCTCCGACGCCCCATGCGTCGGAGCCCCCATCGATCACCACCGTAGTGCCGGTGATGTAGCCGCCGCCCGTCGACGAGAGGAACGCGATGGTCGCTGCCACCTCCTCCGCAAGGCCTGCTCGTTTGGCGGGAACGGCCGTCGTGAAAGCATCGACCGCGGCTTGGCCCCCGTATTGGAGGAGTCCCTCGGTCTGGATGAGACCGCATGCGACGCAGATCGTTCGGATCCCATACTTGGACCATTCATTCGCCAGGCCCGCCGCGAGATTCTCCAGCGCGGCACGGGCGGCGCTCGAGTGCACCATCATCGGGATCCCCCGCCGAGGACTGAACCCTACGAAGAACACGACCCCGCCGCGGTTCGGGATCATCCAACGGGTGGCCACCGAGTGCGTCACGTCCCAGGTCGCATCGACATTGAGACGATGGACCGCCCTGAATCCCTTGAGCGAGATGTCTTCGGCCGCTGCGGCGAACTGCCCTCCTGCGTTATTCACGAGGATGTCGACGGGGCCGCCCCAGGCTTGGACCGCATCCATGAAGGCAGCAACCTGCTCGGGTTCGCGGATATCGCAGCTCCGAGCGAGAACGTCGTGACCGGCGGCGGCAAGGCCGGCCCGGACGGCCTCCAACGGTTCGCTGCGTCGGCCGCAGATCGCCACGCGCGCCCCGGTCCGCGCGAGCTCCCGCGCCGTGGCGGCGCCGATCCCCGTGCCGCCTCCCGTGACGATGGCGGTGGCGCCGACGTTTGCCTCGGGTGTCAACGGTGAGCGGAATCCATCTACCATGCGCGGCAGTATGCCCGAGCGAACCAGGAAGGTCGACGTCGGCGGAGGCGTCACTCTGTCTGTCCGGGACTTCGCGTCCCCGGACGCAGGCGCGCCCGGGCTCCTGTTGCATCACGGACTCGCCTCCACCTCGCACATCTGGGACCTCATGTTGCCCAAGCTGGTCGGTCGTTTCCACGTGGTCGCCTACGACGCGCGCGGCCACGGGCTCTCTGGCAAGCCGGGCGCGGGGTACGGGTTCGAGCGCGTGAGTGCCGATGCGCTGGCGGTGATCCGCGCGACGCGGTTGCGCCGGCCGGTCGTCGTCGGTCATTCGTGGGGGGCGATGGTGGCGCTCCAGCTTGCAGCGATGCACCCACGCTCGGTCTCCGGCGCCGTGCTCCTTGACGGCGGTCTATCCGCGCTGAAGTCGATGGGTGCCTGGGCGGAGGTGAAGCAACAGCTGGCGCCTCCGCACCTTGCGGGGATGCCGGTGGAGGAATTCCGAGCGGCGATCCGGCAGTGGATGCCTATGCCCGTGACACCCCTGATCGAGGGACACGTGCTCTCGATCATGCGGGTGGACGCGCAGGGAAGGATCCACCCTCGGTTGAGCAGGGCGAACCATTTCAGGATCCTCCGTGCCATCTGGGAACAGGATCCGGTTGCCCTCTACGGACGCCTACGCGTGCCCATCCTCGCCGTGGTGATGCAGGGCGACGGCGACGACCTCTCCGCCCGACGGCGGCGGGACGCAGAGGCGGCGGTCAAGGCGGTGGTTCAGCCGGGCCTGGTTCGGTTCGTCTGGATGGAAGGGATCCACGATGTCCCCCTGCAGTACCCCGATCGCCTGGCCCGGAGGCTCCACCGTTTCGCCGACATCGCCGTACGATAGCCACACGATGTTCGTTTTCTTCTTATTCCTCGTGGTCCTGGCTATCGCGCTGGGCATCCTGGGCTGGGTGGTCAAGGTCGCCGCTTTCGTGGTGCTCACGGTGATCATCGTGGTGGCGCTCCTTGGGCTCACCGGGTACCTCGTCTTCAAGTGGCAGATGAACCGGATCGCCCGATCGCTGGAGAAACGGCTCCAGCCGCCGAGCGTCGACGACCGCTACTGAGGTCCGTTCTCAGCCGCGCAGTCCCTCGCGGAATCGGATCGGCGCCGTGCCGACGAGGTCTAGGAACGCACCCCTGGCCCTGCCCTCTTCTTCCCGCGCGTCCCCCGCCCGAAGCGCTGCGGTCGCCATCTTCACCAGCGGCCATCGCACCGGCTCCGGCGGCGCCTTCGCGAACTCACCACGGTTGACCCCCAGCGAGGTCCAGTCGTTCTGCACGTCCAGAACCTTCGACGCGAGGATCTTCGAACCGACGAAGGTCTGTGAAAGCCCGTGCCCCGAGAAGCCGAGCCCGGCGTGTACGTTCCCGGGCTCAAGCGTCCGGTAGAACGGAACGAACGCCGCTGTCTGATCGATGGGCCCTCCCCATGAATGCGTGAACCGAATACCCTCGAGTTGTGGGAAGAGCCAGAGCAGGCCTCGAGCCGCGACTTCTGCGATGGCACGGTCGTGGGTCACCGACCGGCCGAAACGCCCGCCGAACGCAACACCGGTGGCGCCACCGCCGATCGCGATCCTGCCATCGTCTGTTTTCCGCAAGTAGTACAGAAGATCGCGGCCGTCAGCGATCCCGGCGTCGGTGACCCAGCCGATCTCCTTCAGGAGATCCGGGATCGGCTCAGTGGCCACCATGTAATCGACGATCACACCGAAGCTCCGGCGGAATCCGGGCCAGGCCGCCGCCCACGCCCCGGTGGTGAGTACGACCTGGGCGGCACGAACCCTCCCGTGCTCGGTCACCACCACTGCCGGCTTCTCATGCCGGATATCGGTCACGCTGGTCCGTTCGAAGATGTGAACGCCGCGCTCCAGGAGCACCCGTCGGAGACCCCGAGCCATCCGGGCCGGCTGCACGGTGGCGCTGTCCTTCATGAAGGCACCTCCGACGAACTGCGGCGAATCGGCGATCGCACGGGCGCCCGGGGCGGTAAGTGCACGCATGCGATCTCCGAGCCCCATCTCGGCGCAGAACGCGGCCGCATCCGTCGCGCCGAGGCCGTCCTGCCAACTGCCGGCACGCGCACCCAAGACGCCGTCATGGTGGAACCAGGCATCGACGTCGTGACGCGCCAACCACTCCCCGATCTGCGTAACCGAATCGGCGACGACGGTTGCGTAGCGGATCCCTTCGTCGCGGCCGAACAGCTGGCAGAGCCCCTCGAGGTCCCACCAGGAAGGCGAGATGAATCCGCCGTTGCGCCCACTCGCGCCGCCCCCGCAGATGTCCTGTTCAACGAGCACGACGCGAAGACTCGGGTCGCGCTCCGTCAGTTCGACCGCCGTCCACATCCCGGCGAACCCGCCGCCGACGATGCAGACATCCGCCGAGAGTGCGGATTCGAGGGGTGCGCACGACGCGCCGGGATCATCGGCGAGCGCCTCCTGCAACCAGAACGAGCGAGCCGAGCCCGGGTCAGGCATGTCGATGCGCGCGGAGCTGTTCACGCCGGCAGCGCCCGGGCGCGGCGGCGGCTCACGGCGAGCAACGATGCCCGGGCGACCAAGAGATAGAGGAGCGAGAAGGCGGTCCCGACGAGCAGGAACGCGAGTAGATCGTTATCGCGCTCCAACCCGAAGATCCACGATCGCCCGAAGAGACCGAGCGGCACGGCGATCGCCCACGTCAGGACGAGAGCCGCCCACGATCGCCTCCGATACGTGCCGATACCGAGGGCGACCACGACCCACATGAGCCCGATGGGGACGAGGTTCCTGGCCAGAACTGCGAGGAATCCCGCGTCATGATGAGATGCGGCCCCCGTCACCACGAAGGCAACGAGGGCGAACGCGTCCGTGACCATGAGGTTCCGTGCAGAAGGCCTGAAGCGAACCGGAGCGGTGTCGATCGAAGGGCGCATCCGTCCATGCTCCCATCGCGAACCCCTTCTTGACGCGCGTGTAAGGATGACTGCATCCCATGGCCGGGACACCGCTCTACCGTGCGCGTCTTCGTGCGGCGTTCGCCCTTGGCGCCGCCGCGCTCCTTGTGGCGTGCACCGGCGGGCTGCCGTCCCCTTCTCCAACCTCTCCCACACCCCCTTCGATCTCCGTCACGGTCGACGGGGCAACCACGGCCGTGGTGGACGGCACCACGTTCCAAGCGCTCATCCATTCACTGAAGCTCCATCCCCGACCCGGACGCCTCCTCTCCGTTACCGGCGATGTCCTGCAACATGGCGCCTTCAAAGGACATATCGAACTCAACGGCGATGCCCACCCCGACCGCACTGTCCCGCTGCGGGCAGGCGACGACGTCGCCGTGGTCGACGCCAGAGATCGAACGGAAGGCGTCCGCCGGCGCGTGGTGATGCTCGGTCCCAGACTCGGCGATCCTGAGTTGACACTCACCAGCTACCCCATGCGCCAGGTGACCACGACCGGGCGCGTGTCGGACAGCGTCGCGTCGATCACCTATCACCCCGTGGGTAAAGCGAAGCCACCGGCGGAGGTAGCCCTGTCGTTCGACGACGGACCATGGCCGGTGAGCACGTTGCGCATCCTGAAGATCCTCAAGCATTACCGCGTGCCCGCCACGTTCTGCATGGTTGGGTACGAAGTGGAACGCTATCCGTCGATCGCACAGGCCGTACAACAAGCGGGCATGACCATCTGCAACCATTCGTGGGACCACCCGCTCAACCCGGCGCTCGCAGATCTCACTCCCCAGCACCTCCACGACGAACTCTCCAAGACGAACGATGCGCTCGCCGCTGCGGGTCTGCAGACGACGTTGTTCCGTCCCCCCGGCGGGAGCGAGGACGACACGGTGGTGCAGGAGGCGCGCAACCAGGGGATGCGCGTGGTGATGTGGAGCATCGACCCCCAAGATTGGAAGGCGAGCCTCACCGCCAAGCAGGTCACGGAGCGGGTCTTGTCCCGTGTGCAGGCAGGATCGATCGTGCTGCTCCACGACGGAGGGGGCGACGCCGCGCACACCATCAAGGCGCTCCCGGCGATCATCAAAGGGATCAAGAAGATGGGCCTGAAGCTCGTCGCCATCCCCAACTTCCCCGCCGGCTGACCCGTTCCGGGCTCGTGATGACGCCTGGGTCGTAGGCTGAACGCATGGATCCGATCACGGTGCTCTTCGACGAAGACTGCGGCCTCTGCCGTTGGAGCGCGGAGAAGCTGCAGGCGTGGGACGCCGAGGGCGCTCTTCCGTTCGTCGGTATCAGGTCGGGGACGGGGCGGACCATCCTTCGCACGATGGACGTGGAAACGAGACTCGCGTCTTGGCACGTGGCCGACGAGAACGGCGCGGTGTGGTCGGGGGGGGCGGCGATCCCAGTGGTGGCTCGCAGGCTCCGCGGTGGCGCGCCGATCGCGCGGCTCGCCGAGACGTTCCCCGACACCACCGACCGCCTCTACCGATGGATCGCGGCTCACCGGTTGGTATTCGCTCGCTTCCTGGGTGAGCAGGCGTGCGCGGTCAAACCATCGGTTCAACGATGACGCCCGGCATCAACGCGCGTCGCGACGGGGTCCTGGCCGAACTGCACGCAGCCGCGGACCCTTCACGCAAACCCGGCATGGCGCGAGTCGGCATCAACATCGAGCGCGCCATCGGCGTGAAGATCCCCGACTGTCGGCGCATCGCGGGTCCGCAACACGGTGACCATGCGCTGGCCCTCGCGCTCTGGAAGACCGGTGTGCACGAGGCCCGGATCACCGCAAGCATGGTCGATCGACCCGAGGACGTCACGGACGATCAGATGGAAGCCTGGGTCGAAGACTTCGACTCATGGGACCTGTGCGATCAGGTGTGCGGCAACCTCTTCAGTAAGACGGGCTCGGCCCTGTCGACCGCGCGTCGGTGGTGCGCCCGCGACGAGGAGTTCATCAAGCGGGCCGGCTATGCCATGATCGCCGAACGAGCCGCGTGGGGAGTCGGAGTGTCGGACGCAGAGCTGCTGCGACAGCTGCCCCTCATCCGGCGCGGCGCGACCGACGAGCGCAATTACGTGAAGAAGGCCGTCAGCTGGTCGCTCCGACAGATCGGCAAGCGCAACATCGCGCTTAATCAAGCGGCGATCGAGGAGGCCGAGCGGATCGAGGCCATCGGCACTCGGGCCGCCCGGTGGGTCGCGAAAGACGCCCTGCGTGAACTCGTGTCGGACCAGGTACAGGCCGGTCTGCGCGCCAAGGGTTGAACGAAGAGGGGAAGGGACGCGGGCACAGCCCCTTTCCGCCCGATCGTTGCACCCGCGAAGGCTACGTGGCGACGCCGGCTCGCTCTTCGGACGGCATGTCCGGTATGACCGTCATCTCGTGCCCCTCGACATCGATCTTCGGGAGCCACTGGAGCCATCCGGGCAGGTACCAGTTGCGGTCGCCCAACAGACGCATGGTCGACGGGACCAGGATGGATCGCACGATGGTGGCGTCCATGAAGACCGCAACCGCAAGGCCGAAGCCCATCTCCTGCAAGGGAACCAGGCGCCCCGCCGAGAATCCTGCGAACACCGCGACCATGATCACCGCAGCTCCCGTGATGATCCCACCGGTGGTGCGCAGTCCATAGGCCACCGCCTCGGCGTTGTTGTGCGTCTTGTCGTATTCCTCTCGGATGCGAGTGAGAAGGAACACGTGGTAATCCATCGACAGACCGAACAGGATCGAGAACAGGAAGAGCGGCAACCACGCCTCGATAGCGTCGACCTGCTGGAAGCCCAGCCATCCGGCGATGGTCGCCGCGAACCCGGGACCACCTTTCTGGAAGATCAGCACGATGAGGCCATAGGCAGCACCCACGGACAGCAGGTTCATCACGATGGCCTTCGCCGGCACTACCAGCGAACGGAACACCACCGTCAGCAGGATGAACGACAGCGCCAGCACCACAAGGATGATCAGCGGTGTGTAGTTCGCCGATACGTCGAAGAAGTCCTTGGTGTTCGCGGCATCGCCGCCGACCAGGACCGTGGCGCCCGTGCTTGCGAATGCCTTCGGGATATCGATCGAACGCAAGTCGGCGATGGTTTTCACGGCGATCTCGCTGGATGCGTCGGTCGCTTGGCCGGCCAGCGGCACCACGACCAGCGCGACCGATCCATCCTGACTGACCTGTGGAGGTAGCGGCTCGCCCAGGTTCGGGTCGCCGGAGATGGAGGATTCGAAGGACTGCACAGCGGAGGCGAACGCGGGATCCAGCTGAGCGGCACCGCCGGAGGCCGCGGCCGTCCCGACGTGGTCGGCCTGGATCACGATATTGACGTTCGCCTGCGACCCTGCCTTCGGGAACTCCTTCAGGATGATGTCGTACGCCTGCTTCGTTTGCGCCGAATCCGGCAGGGTGCTCAGCCCGGACTGACCGGTGATGATCCCGCGGCCCGAGTCGTTCGGATGACCCTGGAACCAGTAAGGCACGGACAGGATCAGCATGAAGAGCGCGCCGAGGACCAGCCACAGCACGGGCCGAGCCATGACAGTGCGGGTCGCCCGGTCCCAGAAGCCGCCGGGAGGTCCATGTTCGGTGCCACGGTTCCTGCCCAAGATGCGCCCGGCGTTGATCTTGTCTCCGATGAGCGAAAGGATCGCCGGAAGCATCGTCATCGACGCGGCGACCGAGACCAGGACAACGATGATCGCGCCGCCGGCCAGGCTACGGAAGATGGTCGTCGGGACCAACAACATGCCCGCGAGCGCCAGGACAACCGTCATCCCACTAAAGAACACTGCACGGCTCGCCGTGGCTCCCGCCGCGGCGATCGCCTCCAATTTCTCTCGCCCGCGGTGACGCTCCTCGCGGTACCTCGACACGATGAATAGGGAGTAGTCGATACCTACCGCCAGTCCCATCATCGTGATGAGGTTCGGCGTGAAGAAGCTGAACGACCAGATCTGGCCAAAGAGTCCGACGATCCCGAGCGTGACGGCGATGGCGATTAGACCCATCACGATGGGAGTGATCCCCGCGACAACGGCACCGAAAACGATGATCAAGACGATGATGGCGGCGACGATCCCGATGCTCTCGCCGACCTTGATGTCTTCCTCGGAGATCCTCTTGAAGTCCGCACTCGAACTGACCTGGCCGAGCAGGTAGGTGTTGATCCCGTCCCCCGACACCTTGCTCTGCAGCGCGGTGATCGCGTCGAAGTTCTTCGTGGCTTGATCCACGTCGCCGGTATAGATCGCGTTGAACAGCACGGCCTTGCCGTCCGGCGACACAAAAGGTCCGAGTGCGGCGGTTCGCGGATCCCCGGACGCATCCGCGGGAGCCGGATAGGACGCGGGGGCGGTCTTGATGATCTTCGGCTCGAGCTCCGCGAGACCCGCCAGAAGATCGTTCACCCTCTGGGTGAAGACGGGCTCCTGTGCCGCGCCGTTGTGGTCTGCGGCCACCACGAATGTCTCCGTCACGATGTCTTGCGTGAGGCCACGCTGATCCAAGATCTCCTTCGCATGTTTGGCCTCAGGACTGTTCGTGAAGTCGAACCGAGTGGTGAGAGCGGGAGACAGGAGCGTTGACAGGCTCGCCATGCCCGCGAACAGGATCAAAGCCCAGATCCCGATGGTCCTCCACGGGTGGCGGCTGCTGGCCCTTGCGAGCGTTTCGGGATTGAGCTTCATCCCCGGTTCCCCCTCCTCCACCGGTTTCGCGGTGTGATTGACGTACGATGTATGCTTACGGTGTAGGCACGATATACATACGCCGTAAGCGTGTCAACCGGAGCCCCCGAATGACCCTGAAAGACCAGCCTAGACCAGTCGTCCGCACAAAGTTGACCCGCGAGCGCGTGGTCGATAGCGCGCTGGAACTGATGGACGCCGAGGGGCTTGACGCCGTCACCATGCGCGCGGTCGCTCGCGAGCTCGGCGTCGAAGCGATGTCGCTCTATAACCATGTCCGAGACAAGGAAGACCTGATGGACGCCGTCATCGAGCGGGTGATGGAAGGGTTCCGGCGACCTACCAAGCACAACGATTGGGTCGAGGCCGCGCGCGAGGCAGGTCGTGAATGGCGCCGCCTCCTCAAGGCCCACCCACCGATGATCCAACTGCTTGCGGATCATTCCAAGCCGATGACCACACTCGCGGCGTTGCACTGTGTGGAATCCGCCCTGGACCCGTTGATGCGGGCAGGCTGCACCCCACGTGAGGCGGCCGACGCGTTCAACACGTTCGGCGGCTACATCTTCGGGTTCGTACTGATGGAGACTCGCCAGACCTTCGGGCCCGGCGCGGACGACACCAGCCTGGGGTGGCCCCAGGCGCTCGTTCCCGACATCGATCGACTTCCGCACGTCGCGGCCGTCTTCCCCGAGATGTGTACGAGCGACGCCGAGGAGCGGTTCGAGTTCGGACTCGACCTTCTCCTCGCAGGTCTTCAAGCGAAGCTTGCTTCAAAGGCGTAGCCCGGGGAACCGCCGCGGGCCCGGCGTGCGTCACACGCGGGTATCGGCGCCCAGGCGCCTCCCAACGAACAGGAGGATCCGATGAAGGGAACGTTCCTGGCGGCAACCATGGCCCTGGGCATCGTCGGCGCCGCATGTGCCAACAGTTCCAGCGTCACCGGTGCTCACGACGGGAATGGGGGCGGCGGGGGCATCACCCACCCGACCGCGCCCGATCAACTGGTCATTCGGATATCGACAGGGGGCGGGTTCATCGCTCCCTCGTACTCGATCACACAGCTTCCACAGTTCTCCCTCATGGGCGACGGCCGGGCCGTCACACCCGGAGCCATCCCGGAGATCTACCCGGGGCCGGCGATCAGCCCGTTGTTCTCACAGCAGCTCACACCCGATGCCGTTCAGGCGATCCTGGCGCTCGCGAAGGCAGACGGGCTCTTCGTCTCCAGCCGTGATTACACGGATATGGGAAGCGTCGGCATCGCGGACGCCGGCACCACGACCATCACCATCGTCGCCGACGGTCAGACGCACACCTTCAACTTCTACGCGCTCACCGACCTGGGACAGAACAAGCCCGACCACATGAGCCAGGCCGAGTTCGAAGCGCGGACCAAGGCGCAAGACTTCGCGACGCAGGTCGGAGACCTGCGGTGGCTTCCGGCCGGTTCCGCTGCCGACCAGGTTCCTTTCGCCCCCACGGGCGTCAGGGTCTTCGTGAGCGGCTACCAGTCCGATCCCAACATGACTGAGCCCCCTGTCGAGTGGCCGCTCGGAACCGGTCTCGCGGACTTCGGCGACTCGATGAAGGGCGCTGCCGCGGGAAGCGGCCTGAACACGAACGACGGTCTGCCGTCGCGGTGCGGTGTCGTGACGGGTGATGATCTGACCACGCTGATGCCGCTCATCCAGCGTGCGAACCAACTCAGCCCGTGGAAGAGCGACGGCAAGCAATATGGCCTGCTCTTCCGCCCATTGCTGCCCGACGAATCCGGCTGCTGATTCGCCATCAACGCAACGGGGTATATATTCGCCATTGATGCCGGACAGAGGGGTCCGGCACAGCATGGAGGGATGCGCAATGAAAATGGTCCCACAACGAGCAGTGGCGCACGTCGCGCTCATCGCCGCGATCGGGTTGGGTTTGGCCGCGTGCAGCTCATCTTCGAGCTCGTCGACCCCGACAACGGATACGACGACTACGGCGACTACGGCTCCCACCGGCACCGGCGATGTGGGCGTGGCTGAGAAGGACTTCGAGATCAGCCTGGATTCCAGCTCTGCACCTGCGGGAGAGGTCAAGTTCACCGTGGCCAACGCCGGACCTTCGGTCCACGAGTTCGTGGTGTTCAAGACCGACCTGCCCGAAGACCAGCTGCCCACCGACAGCAAGGGCGACGTCGACGAGTCGGGTGCCGGCGTGACGCACATCGACGAGATCGAGGACATCGCCGCGGGCAGCACCGACTCGACCTTGAAGGTCGACCTCGAGTCGGGTTCCTACGTGTTGATCTGTAACCTCCCCGGTCACTACGGCTTGGGGATGCACGCCTCCTTCACCGTCGAAGGCTGAACAACGAGGACATAGACCGTCGGGAGCACTCCTCCCGACGGTCTATGTCTGGTCCCCCGTTCAAGGATCTGGGCCGGGAAGCCGATGTACATCTCACGACCTAAGAGGACGGTACCGGCCCGTGCCCGACGAGCAGACTTCCCCAGCAGCCATCTCGCAGAACTTCTTCACGCCCGGTGGTGACACCAGCGAACTGAACCGAGACGCGTTGGAAACGCGGCTGCACGATCTCGAATCACGCTATCGCCGTCTGATCGACCACCTCCCCGCTATCGTCTATATCGACCTGGCGCGGGAACAGATGGCGACCGCCTATGTGAGTCCTCAGATCGAGGAGCTCCTGGGCATCACTCCCGAGGAGTACTGCACGGATCCGGACCTATGGCTCACGGTCATGCATCCGGACGACCGTGAGGAGGCGCTCGATGCCTACCGCCGGGGAGCCGCAGCTGGGCACTCGTTCACGTTCGAATATCGCTTGATCGCCAAGGACGGCCGCACGGTCTGGTTCAGTGATAGCGCCACCGTCATCAGCGATGAGCACGGGCGACCCCTGTACATCCAGGGCGTCATGCTCGACATCACCGACCGCAAAGCTGCCGAGGATGAGGTCTCGTTCCTGGCGTTCCACGACAAGCTGACCGGGCTCGCGAATCGCGCCATGTTCGACGAGATGCTGGGGCTGGCCCTGGCCCGGGCCAGGAGAAACGAACGCGGAGCGGCCGTGATCTCGCTCGACCTGGACAACTTCAAGCTCATCAACGATTCGTTCGGACATGAGTCCGGGGACGCGCTCCTGGTCGAACTCTCCGACCGCCTCCGAGAGGCAACTCGCGACACGGATCTGGTCGCTCGCCCGGGGGGCGACGAGTTCCTCGTGCTCCTGTCCGATGTCGACCTGGCTCCGTCGATCCCCGGAGGCGCGGACGGGGCGAGCGTGGCGTCGGAATCGGTCGCGTCGCGCGTGCAAGAGGCACTGGCGGCTCCGTTCGAATCACACGGCACTGAGCTCTTCATCACCGCCACGATGGGGGTGGCCGTCTTCCCCTTGGATGGCGACGATTCCGCAACCCTGGTGAAGAACGCCGATGCAGCGATGCAGCGCGCCAAGCGGAACGGGCCCGGTGGTTTCCTCCTGCACGCGACGGCGGAAGCGGATGCCTTGACGAAGCTCTCGCTCAGTACGAAGTTACGCAAGGCCGTGCAGGACCAGGCGTGGATGCTTCACTACCAGCCGCTCATCGATCTGGATTCGGCGCAGATGGTCGGTGTTGAGGCATTGATCCGTTGGCCGGATGCGGCCGGCGGTCTGGTGCCACCGAACGATTTCATCCCGCTGGCGGAGGAGATGGGTCTCATCGACGCCATCGGCGACTGGGTGGTTGAAGAGATCTGCCGGCAGGACGAGATCTGGCGAGCTGGTGGCCTCGAGGTGGATATCGCGTTCAACCTCTCGCCTCGCCAGCTCTGGCACCCCGACCTCGTGGACAAGATCATGCGGCCCCTCCTGGCAGCC
Organism: Actinomycetota bacterium; assembly: GCA_034667405.1. GTDB lineage: Bacteria > Actinomycetota > UBA4738 > UBA4738 > HRBIN12 > JANXVR01. Next base: position 106,274 of record JAXDJX010000003.1, read on the forward strand.
GGTATGGATCCGAGCATGGTCACCGTGGAGATCACTGAATCCACGGCGATGCACGATCCCGATCGGACCCTGGGCGTTCTGAACGACATGCACGATCGAGGTCTGAAGCTCGCGATCGACGACTTCGGCACCGGATACTCGTCACTCTCCCGGTTGCGTCACATGCCCGTCGACGTGCTCAAGATCGACCGTTCGTTCGTTCGGAATGTTGACGCCGATCACGATGCCGCGAGCATGGTGAGCGCCATGATCGCGCTGGCGTCGAACCTGGGGATGACGGCCCTGGCCGAGGGGATCGAGACGGTCGGAGAATGGGACTTCCTCCGCGACCGGGGGTGTGCGCTGGGCCAAGGCTTCTACTTCGCGAAGCCCATGGCCGGCGACCTCATCATGGCGCTGCACCGACGGTCCACGCTTCGTGTCATCGGCGGCGAAGCCTCCTAGCCGAACGAACGGTTACTTCCGACGCTTGGTCGCGCGCAAACCCGAGCGTCGCCCTCGGGTCGATCCGCTGAATACCGTTCGTGGTGGCGAGACGGTCATCCCCTCGGATTCGAACTCGCTGTGGAGGTCGAGCCGAGCGGCCATCCGACTGACATCGCCCATCTGGTCCGGCTGCACGAACGTCATGCTCGTGCCGCTCCTGCCCGCCCGAGCCGTTCGTCCGACGCGGTGGACGTACCCCTTGTCATCCAACGGGGGGTCGTAGTTGATGACCATCGTGATGTCGTCGAGGTCCAGACCGCGAGCGGCCACGTCGGTGGCGATCAAGACACCGACGTGCTTGTCCTCGAACCGTTGGAGGGCCTTCTCCCGAGCTTGCTGGGTCATGTCGCCGTGCATGGTGACCGTGGGGACGCCGGCGGAGCGGAGCTGCCGGGCGAGCGACTCAACCTTCCGCTTCGTATTGACGAACACCAGCGTCAGGCCCGGTTCTGCATCCACCGTCTCCACGAGCTTGGCGAGCTTGTCCTGCGCAGCGACGGGCACGAACCGGTGGTCTGCCTCGTCGACCGAGAAGTTGGCGGACTCGATCTCGTGACGGATGGCGTTGCGCGTGTACACCGAGGCGATGTGTCCGACGGCGCCGTCCAGCGTGGCGGAGAAGAACATGGTCTGTCGGTCCTTCGGCAGCATCCGAACGATCCGATCGACCTGTGGTTGGAACCCCATGTCGAGCATCCGGTCGGCCTCGTCAAGAACGAAGATCCGGACACCGCTGAGATCCACGAGCTTGCGTTCCGCGAGGTCTTGGAGCCGGCCCGGGGTCGCGATGAGGATGTGCGCCTTGTCC
>JAXDJX010000004.1:0-37891 GCA_034667405.1 Actinomycetota bacterium
CTACGCCCTTTGCATGTACTGCGGGATCTGCGTCGAGGTCTGTCCCTTCGACGCGCTCTTCTGGAGCCCCGAGTTCGAATATGCGGAGTACGGGGTAGACGAACTCCTCCACGAGAAGGAACGCCTGGAGGAGTGGACCTATACGGTGCTCCCGCCGCCCGCGCTCGAGGCGGGCGCGGAGCCGGCCGAGGAGGCCTCGTGACGGGACAGGAATACGCGTTCATCGTCCTGGCGGCCGTCGGGTCGATCAGCGCCATCGCCACCGTCACCGCGCGGAACGTCGTGCACGCCGCCCTCTACCTGGTGGTGACGCTCTCGTCGGTCGGCGCGGTCTACCTGCTGCTCGGGGCGGAGTTCGTGGCGTGGGTGCAGATCCTCATCTACGTGGGGGCCATCGTCATCCTGTTCCTCTTCGGACTCATGCTCACGAAAGCCCCGATCGGACGCGATTCGCTGGACAACCAACAGCGCTGGGTCGGCGTCCTGGTGGCGTTCGGCGTCTTCGCCGGCCTCGCCTACCTCATCCAGGATGCGTTCCCGCTGCAGGACGCCGTGGCCGCACCGGGGTTCCGCGGTTCGACGGAGGCGGTGGGCCAGTCCATCTTCCACTCCTACGTGCTGCCGTTCGAGGCCGTGTCGTTCCTCTTGCTCGCGGCGTTGATCGGAGCGGTGGTCTTGGCCAGGAAGGATGACGAGACATGATCCGCCTGCCGTTGGTGCTCTTCTTCTCCGCGTTCCTCTTCTCCGCAGGTGTCTACGGTGTGCTCGTGCGACGGAACGCCGTCATGGTCCTCATGGCCATCGAACTGATGCTGAACGCCGTGAACGTGAACCTGGTCGGGTTCTCGGCGAACCTCAAGGCGATGAGCGGCCAGGTATTCGCGCTCTTCATCATCGCCGTGGCGGCCGCCGAGGTCGGCATCGGCCTTGCCATCGTCATCCTGCTCTTCCGCAACCGTGAGTCGATCAACGTGGACGAGGTGAGCCTGCTGAAGTGGTAGCCGCAGAGACCACCGCCGTCGCCGCCGCCAGTGGGATCTTGAAACTCACGTGGATCATCGCGCTGCTCCCCGTCATCTCCGCGGCGCTCACCCTCTTCTTCGGCAAGCGAACTCCGGGTCGGGGAGCCGTCTACGGCATCCTGGCCCTTGCCGGCTCGTGGGTGCTCTCCATCTTGGTGCTGTGGCACTTCGTCCAGGGCGGCGGGACGCAGGCGAGCCAAGTGGAGTGGTTCAACGTGGGGCCGTTCCACCTTCAGCTCGGGCAGTACATCGATGGCCTGGCCGCGGTCATGCTGGTCGTGGTCACCAGCGTCTCGCTCTGCGTCCACGTCTACTCGCTCGGCTACATGCACGGAGACAAGCGCTTCACGTGGTTCTACTTCGTGCTCTCCATGTTCACCGCTGCCATGCTCGACGTGATCATCGCGCCGAACCTATTCCAGCTGCTGATCGGCTGGGAGGTCATGGGCGTCTGCTCCTACCTCCTCATCGGCCATTGGTGGGAAGAGAAGGAGAACTCGAATGCCTCCATCAAAGCCTTCATCACCACGCGGATCGGCGACGTGCCGTTCATGTTCGGGATCTTCGCGCTCATCGCCGCCACCGGCTTCAAGACCTCGAACATCACCGAGATCTCCACGATGGTGCACACGGGGGCCATCCCCGCCGGGGTTGCCGCCGTCGCCGCGATCCTGCTCTTCGGCGGGACCATCGGGAAGTCCGCGCAGTTCCCACTGCACGTGTGGCTGCCCGACGCCATGGCCGGCCCGACGCCGGTCTCCGCGCTCATCCACGCGGCGACCATGGTCGCGGCCGGTGTCTACCTGGTCGGCCGGATGTACACCGTGTTCATCGGGGCGGAAACCTGGGTGCTCCAGACGGTCTCCATCATCGGGGCGATCACCATGCTGGGCGCCGCACTCCTGGCGTTGGTCCAGAACGACATCAAACGGGTGTTGGCGTATTCGACCTTGTCGCAGCTCGCGTACATGGTGGCGGTCATGGGTGTAGGGCCGGCTGGCCGTAACGCCGCCTTCTTCCACCTCTTCACCCACGCCTTCTTCAAGGCGCTGCTCTTCCTGGGCGCCGGTTCGGTCATCCACTCCGTCCACTCGAACAACATGTCCGACATGGGTGGCCTGCGGAAATACATGCCGGTGACGTTCCTGACCTTCGTGATCGGCTCGCTCGCCCTTGCCGGGATCTTCCCGTTCGCGGGCTTCTGGTCGAAGGACGAACTCCTGGTCTCGACGCACGACGGTCACATGTGGCTCTTCATCATCATGGTCGTCACGGCCGCGCTGACCGCGTTCTACACGATGCGGATGGTCTGGCTCACGTTTTTCGGCGCCTATGAGGGCCACGGTCATCCGGAGGAATCTCCGGCCTCCATGACCGGTCCGTTGGTGTTCCTGGCCGCTGCCACGGTCGGCGTCGGCTTCCTGGGCTCGCCCTTGCTGCACGCGCCCTTCTTCAAATGGGTCTACTTCGGCGAACCCGAAGCGATCCATTTCGTCCCGTGGATCGCGCTGCTGGGAACGGCGGCCGCGCTCGGCGGCATCGCGTTGGCATACGCGGTCTACAAGGAGAAGCGCGAGAGGGATCCCCTGGAAGGCGCGCTGGGCCCGTTCTGGGGGCTCTTCCAGAACCGCTATTACATCGACGCGTTCTATATGCGGGCGATCATCTACCCCGTTCGCGATCGCCTGTCCGCCGCGGTCTACTGGTTCAACCAGAACATCATCGACGGCGTCGTGAACGGGGTGGCGGCGCTCGCGCGCGGTGTGTCCGTGGTGGTGTACTGGTTCGATCGAAACGTGATCGACGGGTTCGTGAACGCCGTCGGCTCGGGCGCCGAGGAGGGCGGCGGACTCTTGAAGTACCTCCAGTCCGGCAACGTGCAGTGGTACGCGGTCGGTTTGTTCGTCGGCGTTATCGCGCTGACCATCATCTTCGTACGAGCGTGAGAGGGAGAGTGGATCGATGACCTGGCAGAACTCGGCCATCACGATCACCACGTTGTTGCCCCTGCTGGGGGCGCTGGTGATCGTCTTGGTGCCGAAGGACAAGGACCGGCTGGTCCGAGGCCTCGGCATCTTCTTCACGGGCGCAGCGCTCGTGCTGGCCGTGGCCATCGCCATCGGCTTCAACTACTCCCAGAGCGGGAGCCTTCAGTTCACCGCCGACACCAGTTGGATCTCGGCCATCGGGGCCCGCTACCACGTGGGGATCGACGGCATCTCGATGCCGCTCTACGTCCTGACCTTCCTCCTCTCGTTCCTGTGCGCCATCTACAGCTGGCGCTACGTCCCCTCACCCGGACGAACGAAAGCCTTCCTGGCCCTCATGCTCCTGTTGGAGACCGGGATGGCGGGCACGTTCATCGCGTTCGATCTCATCCTGTTCTTCGTGTTCTGGGAGCTGGTGCTGGTCCCGATGTACTTCCTCATCGCCATCTGGGGCTCGGCGAACCGAGAGTACGCGAGCATCAAGTTCTTCCTCTACACGCTGTTCGGGTCCGTGTTCATGTTGCTGGCGTTCCTGGCGCTCTACTTCCGTGGGCCGGCGCCGCATACGTTCGACATGATCGCGTTGCAGAAGTTCGGCGCGTCCGGCGGGTTCAGCCACACGTTCCAGCTCGTGGCGTTCGGCGCCATCGCGCTCGGGTTTGCGGTGAAGGTGCCCATGTGGCCGTTCCACACGTGGCTGCCCGACGCCCACACCGAGGCGCCTACCATCGGGTCGGTGCTCCTGGCCGGCGTCATGCTGAAGATGGGCACGTACGGGTTCATCCGGATCGCGTTGCCGATGCTTCCCGAGGGCGCCCACGCCTACGCCCCGTGGATCGGGCTGTTGGCGGCCATCGGGATCGTGTACGCCTCTCTTGCGTGTTTGGCCCAGAAGGACCTGAAACGGTTGATCGCGTTCAGTTCTGTCGGGCATATGGGATTCGTGATGCTCGGCATCGCCACGCTCACACCGATCGGCATCCAGGCCGCGATCTTCGGGATGGTGGCTCACGGCGTGATCACCGGCATGCTGTTCTTCAACGTCGGATCGATCTATGACCGCTACCACACGCGCCAGATCTCCGAGATCGGCGGCGGGATGTTGGAGATCATGCCGAAGCTCGGCGGTGTCTTCGCGTTCGTCGCCATCGCATCACTCGGGCTCCCGGGTCTTGCCGGGTTCTGGGGCGAGGTCATGTCGTTGCTCGCCGCCTACAACCCGGCGCGGGGGCTGAACGTTGGCCTCTTCCGTGGGTACATGATCGCCGGGGGAGTGGGGACGATCCTCACCGCGGGGTACTTCCTGTGGATGCTCCAGCGCATCAACATGGGCGTGGTCCCCGACAAGTGGAAAGAGCATCACCTCAAGGACGTCATCGCGGTCGAATGGGTGTCCTGGCTGCCGCTCCTGGCGCTGATCCTGGTGCTCGGACTGTTCCCGAAGCTGGTGTTCGGCGCCACTGATCACGCAGTGAACGGTCTCTTGCAGGCCCTGGGACTTTCCTGATGCACATCGACTACCACGCGGTCCTCCCCGAGTTCGTGCTCTCCGGCACGATCCTGATCGTCCTGGTGGTCGACCTCTTCCTTCCCAACGGATGGAAGCACGCCGCCATGCCGCTCTCCATGCTCGGGGTGCTCGCGACCCTTGCAGCCGAACTCACCCTCCTGGGATCCACCCCACGCGCCACGTTCGGCGGATCGTTCGTGGTGGACGACTTCGCCGTGCTGTTCCAGACGTTCTTCCTGGCGGTCGCCATCGTGGTGCTGGCCATCTCGATGCGCTACATGAAAGAGGGTGGGTTCTACCAGGGCGAGTACTACTTCCTCCTGCTGACCAGTTTCCTCGGGTGCATGCTCATGCCCGCCTCGCGCGATCTCCTGATGCTGTTCATCTCCCTGGAGCTGGTGTCGGCGCCGGGGTTCCTCATGGCGGCGTTCCGCAAGCGAGACCCCAAGTCGAACGAAGCCGGACTGAAGTTCTTCCTGATCGGTGTGCTGTCGACCGCCGTGATGCTCTTCGGGATGAGCATCATCTACGGCGTGACCGGGGGCGAGACCGGGCTCTCGCAGATCGCCACGAAGCTCGCCGCGTTGCCGGCGCAGCAGACCACCTTCGCCCTGGCCGCCATCTTCTTCGTGGTGGTGGGGTTCGCGTTCAAGGTGAGTGCGTTCCCGTTCCAGTTCTGGGCGCCGGATACCTACGAAGGCTCGCCCGTTCCCGTGGCCGCCTTCCTCGCGGTGGCCTCGAAGGCCGCCGGATTTGCCGGACTGCTCCAGCTCATGTTCGTGGCCTTCATCCATGAGGCGCACTTCTGGACACCGCTCTTCACGTTCATCGCCATCGCCACGATGAGCGTCGGGAACCTGCTGGCGCTGCAACAGCGGCAGGCGGTGCGGCTGCTCGCATACTCGGGGATCGCGCAGGCCGGCTACATGCTCCTGCCGTTCGCGTTGGTCGGCACCAACCCCACGGTGAACCGTGACGCGTTCGCCGCGTGCGTCACCTACATCCTCATCTACGGGGTGATGAACCTGGGCGCGTTCGCGGTGACCACGGCGGTTTCACGACGCAAGCCCACGGTGCTCATCTCCGACTTCGCCGGCCTGGTGCGGAGCGCTCCAGTGCTGGCGATCGCGATGACGACCTGCATGATCTCGCTCGCCGGCGTGCCGCCCGCGGGTGGGTTCTGGGGCAAGCTCTTCATCTTCCGCGCGGCCATCGAGCGCGCCGGCGTCCTTGGGGTCGCGCTCGCCGTGGTCATGCTGGTGAACTCAGTGGTGAGCGTCTTCTACTACTTCGCCATCCCCAAGCAGATGCTGTTCGCCGCAGGCCCCGACGAATCACGCCTCGGCGCCTCGAAGCTCCTCACCCTGGTCGCCGCCGCGTCGATGATCGGCGTCCTTGCGATCCTCATCCTGGCGAACGTCCTGCTGGATCTCGCCAACCACGCCACACTCGTCGCCTTGCCTCGCTGAATGTAGCGCCGCGCCGATCTACGGGAAGAGCGACGGGAAGCGCTAGTTCATCGTGCCGAGGATGGCGCGGACGTGGTCGAGCGTGGTGCGTGGGTTGATGAAGCAGAGGCGGCCGACCGTTTCGCCCTCCCACTTCGTCGGTTGGACGAAGCCGATCTGCGCGTCCAGCAGTCGTCGCCACCACGCGTCGTAGTCGCCGGCGTTCCACCCCGTGCGGCGGAACAGGACGACCGAGAGCTCCGGTTCGCCGATCAGCTCGAGTTCGGCGTGGCGTCGGATCTCCACGGCGGTCTGGCGGGTGAGCGTCAGGACCTGCTCGACCGCTTGGCGGTAGGCGTCCGTGCCGTAGGTGGCCAGGCTGAACCACAGGGGTAGGCCCCGCGCGCGGCGGCTCAAGTGGTAGGCGTAATGCGAGGGAGCCCATTCCTGATCGGCGTTCACCGAGTCCAGGTAGCTCGCCTCCTGCGTGTGCGCGCGGCGGGCAAGTTCCGGATCCCGGTAGATGAGTGCGCACGAGTCGTACGGGGCGAACAACCACTTGTGCGGATCCACCGAGAGGGAGTCGGCCTGTTCGATGCCATCGTAGAGATCGCGGATGGAGGGCGCCACCAGGCCACCGCCTCCGTAGGCGGCGTCGACGTGGAGCCAGAGTCCGCGATCATGCGCGACCTGTGCCACGCCGGCCAGGTCGTCGACCGTGCCGGCGTTCGTCGCGCCGGCGCTCGCGACCACGGCGAACACACCGTCGGTGTCATCGCGTCCATCGAGGACCGCGGCGAGGTTCTCGCCGGTGAGCTTCCCGCGCGGGTCGTGGGGAACGGTGATGACATCGACGTCCATGACCTTCGCGGCGGAGGCGACGCTCGAATGCACCGTGTCGCAGCAGACGATGGACCATCGCGCGGGACGGCCTCGATCTCCCCGAGCGCGCGCGGCGACGTCCCGAGCGGTCACCAACCCGCTGAGGTTGCCGGCCGAACCACCGGATACGAAGCACCCACCGGCGCCCTCGGGCAGGCCGGCGAGGTCGGCGATCCACCGAAGGGCCTGATTCTCGGCCCAGATGGCGCCCGCGCCGTCCAACCACGAGGCCGCGATCACCGATGACGAGCCGACCACCAGGTCGAAGAGGACCGATGCCTTCGTCGGGGCTCCGGGCACGAAGGCGAGCGAGGTCGGATGGTCGGTCGAGATGGTGGCCGGGGCCAGGACCTCGGCCCAGATGCGCAGAGCTTCCTCGCCGCCGATCCCTTCAGGGGTGATGGTGTCGCCCGCGCGGCGTGCGAGTTCGGCGCTCGGCTGCGGGCCGTCCAACGGCTGCGGGCTCGCTATCCGGTTCCGCGCGTACGCGACCAGCGAACGCGCGAGCGATTCGGTCTGTTCGGTGTACTCGTGCATCCCCATGACGTGCCTCCCGAAACGAACGGAGCCGGCCCTTCGGGCCGGCTCCGCTTGATGGTCGCTACCCAGCTGGCGCTATCCGGCAAGCTCCTGGCAGAACTCGCCGAACGCGTCGATGTACTTCTGGACGTCGGCTTCCGTGTGCTGCACCGATATCGTCCACTGCTCCTCGTCGCCGGGGGTCATGAAGAGGCCCCGGTTGATCATCCACGAGAAGCTCGCGTAGAAGAATCCCGGTTCGGTCTCAAGGAAGTCTCGGTAGTTGGTGAGGGGCTCCGCGCGATACGACACGCAGCCCTTCGCACCCAGGTCCATGGTGTGACCGGGGATGTCGTTGTCGTTCATCGCCTTCGCGCATCCCTCGGCGAGCTGCGTTCCGAGCTTGCCTAGGTGGTCGTAGGCGTCCTTCGTGAGGACCTGCGTCAGCGCGGCCAGGCCGGCGGCCACGCTCAACGGGTTCCCGTTGAAGGTGCCTTGCTGGGCTGCGCCCTTGCCGACCCATTCCATGTAGCGAGCCTCTCCACCGAACGCGCCGATGGTTGCGCCGCCGCCGACGGCCTTCGCGAAGGTCGCCAGGTGTGGACGAACCCCGTAGCGCTCGCTGGTGCCGCCGTAGGCGATGGTGCCACCGCACTTGACCTCGTCGTAGATGAGGACGGCGCCGTGCTTCTCACACGCGTCGCGGAGCGCCTGGAGGTAGCCCTCCTGCGGCACCACGATGCCGATGTTCATCATGACCGGCTCGAGGATGACCGCGGCCACCTGACCCTCGTTGTCCGACAGCGCTTGTTCGACCGCGGCTGCATCGTTGAACTGCACGACGATGACCGTGTCCCACAGTGCCTTCGGGATGCCCTTAGAGGTGGGTTCGGTGGTGTACCAGGCCTTGCTGTCGGTCCCCATGCTCTCGCGCATCTGCAGCACGTCGGCCTCGGGGACCACGGAGAACAGCACCGAGTCGTGGTGACCGTGGTAGGAGCCCTCCATCTTGATGATCTTGTCCCGCCCGGTGGCCGCACGCGCCACGCGGATCGCGTCCATCGTGGCTTCGGTGCCCGAGTTGACGAAGCGCATCTGCTCGAGCTGGAAGCGCGAACAGATCTCTTCGGCCAATGACACGGTGGCTTCGGTGGTGACGGCGAAGTGGATCCCGCGGTCGGCAACCTTCCGGATGGCCTCGACGATCTTCGGGTGGGCGTGGCCCACCACGTTGACGCCGAACCCACCGTGGAAGTCGGTGTACTCGGTTCCGTCCACGTCCCAGACGCTGGAACCGCTTCCCCGCTCCAGATACACGGGGTAGGGGTCGCCAACCTGGAAGTTCGATGCAACACCGCTGGGCAAGCTCTTGATGGCTCGCTCATGCAATGCCTTCGAACCCGACGTCCGGTCGAGCAGGATCTTCGTTTCCGCATCGGCGATCTCCGCCGCACGGGCCTTGAGTCGCTCAAGGTCCACGTCTATCACCTCCTGTTAGGGCGGCAAGCGTACCCGGCGCCGCACCACCGCTGCAATCTGCTGCCGAAGAGGGTCTTCCTGGTTCGGACAGGTAAAGGGCACCCTGCTGTAGGCCGATGTTTCCCGGGAAGGGAGCAAACTGTTGGAGCGTCCCCCCCATATCCACTTCGGCCTGTTCAGTCGGCTCCTGGTCGCCAGTCTCGCAGTGGCCATCCTTGTTACCGCAGACGGTCTGGCCGTGTCCGTCGGGAGCACCGATGGGCCGAGCCGGCTGTTGCTTTCCGGCGGGTACCTCATCCTTTTCGCGATCCTGGTGTTCGGCGCACGGGCGCTGCGTCGGCGCGCTCGCTGGCTGGAGATCGAACAAGGGCGGCACACCGCCTTGCTGGAGCAGATCCCCGCCGTCACCTACATCGATAAGTTCGCCGATGCCGATCCCGATACAGCCATCCCGGTCTACATCAGTCCGCAGGTGGAGGACATGTTCGGGTACCCACGAGAGGACTGGATCACCAATACCCAGATGTGGGATGACCTCCTGCATCCCGATGATCGCGAGCATGTGCTGCGCACGGTGACGGAGGGCGACGAGCGTGGGGACCAGACGTGGAGCATGGAGTACCGGATGGTCCGCATGGACGGTTCCATCGCGTGGATCCGGGAAGAAGCGCGGATCCTGCGAGAGGCGCACGTTGCGACGTCGTACTGGCAAGGCGTCATGGTCGATATCACCGAGCGTAGAGAGGCTGAGCAGCAGGTGGCCTTCCTGGCGTTCCACGACAAGCTCACCGGGCTCGGGAATCGCTACCTCTTCGAACAGGAGCTCGATCGGGCGATGGCGCGGGCGCGACGCACGGCCGGTGCGGTCGGCGTCATCTACATCGACCTCGATGACTTCAAACTCGTGAACGACTCCCTTGGCCACTCCGCAGGGGACGAACTCCTCTGCCAGGTGTCGGAGCGGCTTCTCGCGGTAGCGCGGGAGACGGACCTGGTGACCCGACAGGGCGGGGACGAGTTCCTGTTGCTGGTGCCCGACCTTGGCGCCGAGCATGGTGCACCCTTGGCGGTGGTCGAGGCCATCGCGGAACGGATCCGAACCACGTTCATCGAGCCATTCATGGTCGCCGGGAACGAACTACGTGTGTCGGCGTCCGTGGGGGTCAGCTTGTATCCCAAAGACGCACAGGGCGGTGACGAACTCCTTAGTCATGCCGACTCGGCGATGTATCAGAGCAAACGAGAAGGGCCGGGGGGCTACCGAGTGTTCTCCGACGCAGAGGCCGTCTAGCGCCCTGGCCTACGGGCGATAGTTCGTGAACTGGAGCGCGACGCCGAAGTCGTGCTCGCGCACCGCGCCCATCGCAGCTTGCAGGTCATCCTTGCTCTTGCCGATAACCCGCACCTGGGCGCCTTGGATCTGGGTCTGCACCTTCGACACCGCCTGACGAACGAACTTCGAGATCTCTTTCGTCTTCTCGTCGGGGATGCCCGTGACGACCGTCACGGTGATCCGGGCCGAACCCTTGGAGGCTTCCTGGATGGGGCCCTCTTGCAGCGCCTTCAGCGGGATCTCCCGCTTGATCGCCTTCTCCTTGAGCACCTGGAGCGCGGCCTTCAGCCGGTCCTCGGTCGCCGAGTGGAGCTCGATCTTCTCCTCGGTCAGTTCGACGGAGGTGTCGGTGCCCTTGAAGTCGAAGCGCTGGGAGAGCTCACGACCCGCCTGGTCTACAGCGTTTCGCACCTCCTGCATGTCCACCTCGGACACGATGTCGAACGAGAACTGGTCCTTCGCCATGGCCTGAGGATAGCGGCTGGGGCCGAACGGCGCCTGCGTTCGCTATCCTGCTATCGCACTACGGGAGGATGCCCGAGCGGCCAAAGGGAGCGTTCTGTAAAATCGCCGGCGTAGCCTACGAAGGTTCGAATCCTTCTCCTCCCACTTTGGTAAAATATTGCCTCTGACCAGCAGTGATTCGTCTCGACGCGGGGTCGGCACCGTCCTGTCGAGGGGCGTCGACGGAGGCAATCGATGGCTTGGATCGAGGGGACACTAACTGGCGATGCCGTTCGCTGGCGCATCGCCGATTCCTGCCTGACGAACTCCACCATGGTCGCCCACGTAATTCCGCTCACGAGGCTGGCTCCGAGCACGGAGGGCGGATCCGCGCGGAGAGTTTCGCAGCCCCGATGAGGAGCGATGAGCGGTCGTCACAAGTGACAACTAGCCATCGTCAATCGGTGGATGCGAGCCGGGGGCAGGAGAGTTCGAGCGCAGTTCCCGAGGACGATTTCGTACTCACCAACTACCTGCGCAGGATCATCCGAACTGACTCCGAGATCACCCAATCCTCCCGCGAGACGTACTACCACAACATCCGCAACCACATCGATGGAACCGAGTTGGGAGCGACGGATATCCACGTCATCACGCCGGGGATGATCCGTGACTTCTGGACGCTGGGGCCGGCGGAGAAGGGGATCGGCGTCCGACGTAACGTGCTGATGGTGCTGTCGAAAGGCTTCACCAACGCCGTCCTCGACGGGGAACTTGCAGAGAACCCACTCAAGCGCGCGCGGATCAAAAGTCCTTCCAAGAACCGCCGCGAAGAAGTCATCCCTATGACCGTTGATCAGGTGGAAAGGGTCGCTGAATGTGCTCTGAGCAGGAACGTTGGCATCGCCATCCTCACCATGGCCTACGCTGGGCTTCGCGCGGGTGAGGTTTGCGGTCTGCGGATCCAAGACGTGAACTTCACTCGTTGCACGCTCTCGATCCGGACACAGATCACCTACACACCCGGAAAAGGGAAGGCCTGGGCTCCTCTGAAGACGGACGCTTCCAGGCGCACGGTGACGATCCCGCGCTCTCTGGCTGAGGAGCTCGAGAGCTTCGTCCGGTCCGAACCGCCGTCGGAAGACGGGCGCATCTTCCACGGCGCGAACGGGGAGATGTGGGCTCACCAGATGGTGCATCACGGCGTCTTTCATGCGGCCAAGGTCGCGGAGATCGCCGGTGTATTCCCTCATCGATTCCGCCACACTGCGGTCTCTCTACTCATCGATGACGGCGCCTCCCCTAAGGCCATTCAGGCGTTCTGCGGCCACTCCAAGATCGGCGTTACCCTCGACACCTACGGGCATCTCTTCGACTACGGGGGTGTCGCGCTGGCCGAGTCGATGGAGCGTCGTCGCGAGAGGCATCGCGCCGAGAAGGCCGCCCCTGTCCGGCAGTAGCCTCCTGAATGGAGCCGATCCGCGTCCAGTATCGCGCTCAACGCTGACGCGCTACCCTAGATCGCGGAAAGCCTCTGACCTGCAGGTTTAGCGCGGTTCAGTGCCATTTAGCTGCGTCGCGAGCGTGGCGCAACGCATTGCAACCTGTTGCAACGATCCCGAAACATCCTAAGCAGGGACACGGTTCGGGCGTCGCAGATCGCACGAAACGTATAGGAGCGGTGGTGTAAGACGGGGACGAACTCGCTGTGGCCCGAGACTGGGAAAACCGGCCGAGTTCCCCACGATCTTTTTCGAAGTTCGTGATGTTCTTGCCAGTGGTGCTCGACGTAAGGGGTGAAGGCGAGGGATCCCCTTCGCCACCGGTAAGGAGTAGCGATGAAGCGAGAACAACCACTGAGCCCGCAAAAGGCGCAGTTCGTCGATGCCTACATGGCGGTGGGTACCGTCCCGGATGCGTCCGACCTCGTGGGCATCGACCGAACGACCGGCTGGCGCTGGTTACAGCAGCCGGTTGTCGCCGAACAGATCCGTTTGCGGTTGGAAGGTCAAGCCCACCGTAGTCGCGCCGCGCTGAACGCCCGGCAGGACGCCGCTTGGAGCGTGGTTGATGTACTTCTAACGAGCCCAGACGAGAAGGTGCGGCTTCGGCTCGTCACGTGGCTCATCGAGTTGAAACTCAGGCAGGTCGGTCCGACCCCTAAATCCATCGCCGAGGTTCAGATCGAGGCCCTGGAACGACAGGTGCAAGATGAGCTGGCCCAGCGCACCGGAACCCTGATCCCGTGATGCCCGCCCATGGTGATTCCGCTGGGCGCAGTGAGTTTTATCTCGCATGGATACGTGCGCAGGCACTATCGGCTCACCTGCGGGGCTTGCCAGGTAACTGGGCCGATGTCGCACGCGTGGCGGCGAAGGTCGAATCGACTCTGCTGCCCGGCCCGGAGTGCGACGTTGTCGGCCACCGTCATGCCGTGGAGCTTCATTTCTGGAAGCTCGTCGCCCGCGGCGCCGTTCGGCCCGAACGTCTCCCCGAGCTAGCGGCGGCCATCCATCGTGCTCACCTTCTCCACGGCGGCGGGGGAGAAGCCCGCCTTCGACTGACCTGTCCAGGCTTAGACCATGCCGTGGATGACGAATTGGGACAGCCAGCCGACAAAGAACTCCGCCTTCTCGCGCTGCTGAGGTCGTTCATCGCGGCACCTTCAGCCCGCAAGTTGTCGGAAGCGGCTCGGCTCGCTATCCCGCCCGGCGGAGCTTGTTCGGACGGGTTCGTTCATGACTGCAAGCTAGAGGGCGTCCTCGAGGCTGTCTTCGTGGTGACCACAGCGCTTCTCGAGGTCATGCCGCCCCCTGTCTATCTCGCTATCACCGGGCGCGCTTTCGAGGCGATGCATGCGACCCTTATGCCGGGCCAACCTCTACAACGCGAGTTGGCGCAGATCCAGACCGGGCCCAAGAACTCCCTTTTGAGCTGCTCGCTGTTCGGCTATTTGGCGTGGGGTGCCATGGGAGAGATGGTGACAGAGGGGTCGGCCAACGAGGAATGGCTCATTTTGGGGTCTAACGAATGGGCGGAAGCTGCATTGCCCCGGACTTCGAGTGTGTCGGGGTCGGAGGTCTGACAGGTGAGATGGCCTTCACCACGGCGTCGGGCGCCTTCGCGGAAGTGCGTTACAAACTACTCCTCCTGGGCGGTTCCAGCGAAATGCGACGGTGAGGTGGAGTCTCCCGGCGGAGGAACAGCCACCCGGGGGCCTACTAGCCTTAGCTGAGTGCGACCGACGGTCGGGTTCTGCCTTCGCCGAGGCGGCACCATCCAGCCCGCCTTGAAAGATCGCTTACGCACGTCGAGCTTCGCCGACCACGGTTGGTCAAGGTGCTTGACCGATTCACCGATCTCTTCGAGCGTAGGTCCAAGCTGAGGCGGTGTAGGATTCTTCTGCTGCGCGAAGCGTGCAGCGCGTCGGTCGTCGACCGGCGAAGACTAAACGTCCTGTCCGAATGAAGGGCAGGCATGACAGAAAGGAGTGACATGAACGGTTACGACTTCTCCTACAAGGAGGGATGGGCCGTGGTCGATGCGCCTAGCTTCAAGATCACGGTCCTAGAGAACCGGGTGCTTGTGGTTGGCTCGGGGTACGAGATCGAACGAGAGGCTCCGTGGCGCTCGCTAAACGCTTGGGACGTGCATCGTTCCGAGCTGAAAGGCGCTACGGAGAATGACGTCAGGAGCTTGCTCAGCAAGATCGTTCCACCACAAGCCATTGACGCCACGACGGTCGCTCTCTTCCAAGCCAGGCCGATAGCGCCGAACGCCGAATAGGTAGCCTGATATCACCGCGGCGTGACGCAGATTTCACGCGCTCGGCGTGAACAGCTGCCCACACCCGCCGAAACGATCGTCCGATCATCGGGGCAAGAGCCGCCACAGAGCAGTTCCAGCTCAGACACTTGACGTGGGTGGAGATGAGCACGAGGACTGACAAGGTCGGAGGCCAGCACCGCAGAGATCGGAGCGACCAGCGAGGGTAGAGGTTCCATCCTGCTCATGAGCGGCAACTAAGGACGACGGCTGACGCTGTCGCGGGATAGGGACAAGACGTCCGCAAGGATGAACTCGTCGACCGACACCGGGCTATGGTGGTGAACCTTGCTGGACCTAGCGTGAAGGCCCTCACACCGAGGACGACCCGTTTGATCGACCCCCAACCGAACCCCGTCGGCGAAGGGCTCCAAGATTGCCTTCTCGAGCAGCCTGGGGAGCCCGATGTGGCCGAGTAACTATATCGCGTCGTCCTCAACACGACGCTCGACCCCTCGCCCACCAACCAAACCAAGCTCGCCGCTAAAGGCACTGCTCCGGCGTGGTCAACTCCGGCGGCTCCACGCCGTGCGTGGTCAGGGACCCATCGCGTCCATCTGCAGAGAACAACAACGGCCTCACCGAGGGCCAGGTCGTAATCGCTTCGTCGACTTGTCCCGGGCGTAATTTCGGGCCGGTGGAAGGCCACGTCTGCGCCCGACGGGGGAACAACCCTACGAACCCGCCACGCCCACCGAGATCGCCTGGCATGCGGTTCCCTCCAGTAGCGTCTGCTGCACATCTCGGAAGAAGGCGATCACACCGCGGTCGTTGCATCCAACGTGCTCCAACACGACGGCGTCATCCGCGACACTCACCCCTTCAGGCACGGTTGGCACCGCCCTCCGCCTGAGCGAGCCTTTCCCCGGTGGGAGATCGAGGCCCGCCCGGCGGAGGTCCATCGTCAGACGCTTGGCAACGGTTGGGGACCTGCCGGAGAACGGAGCGAAGATGAGTCTGCCCCGCCCGGGCGAGCGGAAGCCGATGTGGTTCCCGCCCATTTGCCAGACGTCCCACCCTTGGCGTACCGCGAGCTTCGCCAGTTTGCGGATCTCGTCGCGCGCCGGCCCTTTCAGCCCGGCGCACAGCGTCCGGTTCGAGACTGGCCTACGCTTCGCCATCCTCCTCACCCGCCTGTCCCGACCACGGTGGGAGGCGGCGGAAAGAGAGCGCGACAGTTCCCGCGGTGAGCATCGCGATGGTGACGTCCTCGGACAAGGACGCGCCTTCCTCGTCGAAGCTCAACAGGCCCGGCATCTCCTCGCCGTCTGCCGATTCTCGGTCGAACAGGATCGCCGCTGCGGTGATGCGCATCGGCGTTTGCCCTCCCAGAGCCAAGGCTTCTATGAGCCCTTCGAAGATGGCCCGCTTCTGGGCGGCCATCTGTGCTTGCTCGTACGTTCTCATCTCGTTGGTCATCTGGTTCCTCTTTCCTGGGCTTCCGCCCTTCGTGGTTTGGAACCGCTCATCGGTCACCCGAAGGCCGGCGTTGCGCAGAGCTGATCCACCGGTGGATCTCTGCGTCCGCCGGTGTGCGTGGCGGTGCTCGCCGGGTGTCGTGTTGCTCCATGCAGCGGGAGCATTCCATCCGCGCCAACGACGACGCCGGTACGAGTCCATGTGTCCTGCACCTCATGACTACGATCGCCATGTCTTCACCTCCTTTGGGCAAGTTTTTGGGCCAACATGAGTCCCTCCAACGTCGGACGGCGGCCCCTCCGTGGGAGCCGCCGCTTGTCGAGACGAGTGATCCTCGCCCCCGATGCGCCTGGAGTGTATCAGATGGTGGCCCGCGACAACCCTTGCACTGGAAGGGATTTGCCCAAATGATTACGCAATCGATTGTTGACGACCATCACGGCCAAGGGACCTGACAGCGAACAAGGAGAGAGTCCCTTCTAACGACGAAGGCGGGCCGTGGCGGACGTCGCGGCGCAGGATTCGCAGGGAGTCAGTGATCGGTAACCAGCGGCGAAGAGCGCATCACGATGAGGGTTCGCATCCGTCGCCGCGCGCACGAGACCGGTGGCCGCTGTGTAGTGGTAGAGAGCAAGGCGGGTGAGCGCGTCAGGCCGGAGTCGGTGCACCGCTATCGATATCGAGGGTGAAGAACCGACCGTGGCGGATGTTCTCGGTCTCGACGTGGCGGACCCGGGCCTCAAGTCATAATCACTTACGCTCGCCAAGATCACTGCGGACTCGCCGATCAGACGCTTCCGAGGGTGCCGCTCTACATGGCGGAAACGACACATCACATGATCAAGGGAACAGCGTTTTGGTGAGTGGCCTCACTCGATCGCCGGCTGGGTTCCTCGCACATTGAGGCCTTCGACCTCGGGGGCTTCCACGTCACGTCTTCCCTCAACGATCTTAGTGCCTTCGATTCGTACTCGCTCTTGACCCGAGCTAACGGCCGCTTCCTCTTTTCTACACCCGGGGACATCCGTGGCCACGGTCGGACCTGGACCTGCAGTTGGACTCACCGCGTATCGAACGGCAGGGTCGAGTGTCCCCATAGATGCGCGGGATATCACCGGGAGCCCCACGGTTGGACTATCTCTCCCCAGGCGCGGCGAGGTAGCCCGAGTGTCTCCGGATACGAGACGCTGAGGAGTTTCGGTGCGGACATCCGTGCCATGCGCGGAGCGCGAACCCGAACTGATCCCTCGCCTACCTGAAGACTCCACGGACCTTGTATCCGAGGCGGAAGCTCATGGGCACCTGACAGGGTCGGACTTCAGAACGCGCGACAGCTCCGCGGTCAGAGCTTGGTCGGGGCCACTTGTGTCGCCTCGTGACACTTGGTAGACGCTCCACCGTGCATCCGGAGGTATGAACCCCGGTCCCTCGCCCTGGTCACAGTAGCCAGTGACATCGGACTCTTGCGAGGAGGAATCGTTGTGGTACACGATTCTTAGTTCGTCCCCGCTCGCCGTCGCGCAGAACGCTCGGACGCCGAGGGGCTGGTAGTCATACATCTCGACCATTCGGCACGACTCGACGCCGGAGATCGACTGGAGGGAATCGACGACATCCAAGAGGTCTGCGCCTCGGCCGAGTTTCGGGGATTTCGTGTGAGTCGATTCACTCTGCGTGTCGCGGGTCGATCCACCCCGCGCGTCGGGGACGGGGTCGCTCGCAAACCGGCTCCAAGCAAATCCACCGGCGGCCGCACCGATTATGAATGCGACGAAAAGTCCCACGGCCGTGTAGCGCTTGTCCACCGAGCGATCCTAGGCCCGGCAAGTTGCCTCTTCCAGCATCATGGGGGCAATCGTGATCAGGATTGCCATCCGGCCGGACGGCATGCGGGACCGCCTTGAAGTCGCTGAGGATGGAGATATCGCCGGGACGCTCGAGCGAGACTGCACCACGCTCGGTCGTCCGCAGGATACGCCAGTCAGGTGACCGTGTGTCACTCGGTTTGCCCTCAAGGAAGGGCGCGCGCTCAACCTGTGAGCCGAGAGACCTTCAGTCGACATCACAAGAGGTCGTGTCACCGACGGGGTGTCCATCACGGCGCCGCGTGCTTCGTTTGACTCGACGAAGCCTTTTCGGCGTCAGCTCTCCTCGCGGCCTAAGTATGCGCGGAACGCGTCGGCGATCGTGATGTCACGATCCGGTTCGTGCAGCACCGCGATGGGGTCGCCCACGAGGATCGAGCCCGGGGTGATCACACGCAGGTACGCGCCGGGCCGGGCGGCCGCCGTGAACGTCTTCAGCCAGCCCGGCTGATCGATCCACCCTCTGAACGTCGAGCAGGGGATCCGCGGGTCGGTGATCTGGAGCTCGACCCGGTCGCCGACGAACCACCGGTCTCCAATGAGGGCGGCGGTGATATCGAGTCCCTCGGTCGTCAGGTTCTCGCCGAACGACCCGGGTGCGAGCTCGCGTCCCAGGACATCGGACCAGTAGGCGAGATCTTCGCGCGCGTAGGCATATACGGCTTGATCGTCACCGCCGTGGCTCTGCCGATCCCCGATGTGGTCGCCCACGAGTCCACTCCCGAGCCCGTCGGCCTTGGAGCCAGGCGCGCGAACTTCAACCGGCCCGGTCACCGGTCGCTTGTCTATCCCTGTGGTCTCCGCCTCCTTGAAAGGGTTGGGCCTGACCTGAGCAAGATTGACGCTGAGGACGCGAGCTGCGGCCGGGGATGCCATCGGGCGAGCGTAGCAGGGCCCAGATTACTGGGAGTTCGCCGGAGAATCGGACCACTCTTAGCCATTTGCCTTGTTGTAGGCCGTCGTTTGATTCTCGTGGCAAGCATTCTCCGCACCATGACGCTCGGAGCGATCGCCCTAGCATTTGGTCTCGGGGCATCTGTAGTCAAAAACCAATCGGACTGCTTCCCGTACCCGTGTGGGGCAAGGGAGCGGGCTCTTGGTCTTGGGGGGACTGGCGTACGCGCTGCCTAGTGCAGTGACAGGTTCAAGTCTTACACCTATCACCCTGTAGGGGTCGGAGAGAGAGAGGCCGTCAGCCCTGTCAGGGAGTTGTGCGAATAGGGGGACCACTCGGGACGAAGAAGGCCGAGGGGCGAAGCTCGACCGACTTCGCGCACTCCCGGGGAAGGGGTTCGACGCAGGATAACCTGCAGGAGGTCCGCCGCGATACGTCGGGCGTTCGTGCTGTGTTTGTCGTGTTCGCCGCCGTGTATGTGGGGCTCGCGAATTCGGGTGCGCGAGGGAAGTAGAACGCTGTCGACTCTCCTCAATAGCTGTGCCCGCAAGCCAAAGTGTTCGGCACACTGGAACAGCGCGGGCCTTCATGGCCGCGAGCGTACCGACCAGGTTCGACGATTCAGGAGACGGTGTCGAGGACGGCTGCCACCTGAGGAGCGGCGGCATACCCGGCGCTTCGTTCGGGCGAGAGCCCCGCGATCACGTCCCGAAGGATGGCGGCAGCCTCCGCGGCGATCGTGTCAGCGGCGTCCGCACCCTGGAGCGGGCGGAGTGAGACGGCGAGAGCGGCCCGGGCCTGCCAGCGGTAGAGCGGCGATCCCAGGGCGTCGGCCGCCGAGACGGCCGTCCGCAGTTCGGCGACAGCCTCCTCCGCCAGCCCCGAGGCCGAAAGCGCCGAGCCGATCGTCATCGTCGCGATCACCTCGTACTTGGTCCGGGTGGCGACGCGCGCCATGTCCCTCGCACGTCGCGCCCATGTGAGTGCGTCGTCGGCATGACCCGTCGCGAGCGCCAGCTCGGCCCGGATCGAACACAGGCGACCGCTGACGAGCCAACGCTCCCACGCGAGGCTGCCCAGGGCGTCTTCCCAAGTCTGCGGGAAGGCGGTCTCGACGCGACCGTACTCCCCACGCAGGAGGTCTGCGGCGATCACATCAGCGCGCGCGTTGATCCATGGCATGTTGAACGATGAGGGCCCACGCCGTTCGGCGATCTCCGAGCTGCGGGCGTGGGCCTCGTCCAGCGCGAAGATGTCGCGCAGGGGTCCGGTGGAATAGTTCGTAACGACGTCGGTGGGCCGCCCCATGGATCTCGCGACCGAGATCGCGGTCTCTACAGCCCTGAGGGCCTCCTCGTAACGCCCGAGGCCGGCGAGCGTCAGTCCTTCCATGCCGGCGCCGCGCAGTAGAAACTCGGCACTGTGCGGATCGACGCCGGCGGCCTCGGACTCGAGGTGGGTGAGCTCCAACGCCCGGTCGTAACGGCCGGCCCAGTACCAGTGATCCGCCTGTAGGTGGTACAGCTCCGAGAGCTCGAGCGAATGGGTGTCGGGGACCCAGGCGTCGATCGCCTGCGTACCCAGATCGATCGCGCGTGCTAGGTCGCCTTCGTCACCGCGCATCCCGTGGGCCGCGCTCAACAGGGCCAGCGCCGCCGGGCGCGCCGTCGGATCCTCGCTCGCCTCGGCCATCGCCAGGGCCCGCGTCGCGGTCTCCATCGTCGCCTCCGTGTCCTCGGTCCAGATGGCGCTCCGACCCTGCGCGAGGAGCGCCTGGAGCTGATCGTCGCCGGACAGCTCGGGGATCAGTTCGCCCAACTCCCGCTTGGCGCGCGGGTAGTCCTCGAGCTGGGCCATCGCGAGACCGCGCCGCAGGCGGGTCGACCGGCGCTCCTCGTCGGTCGCGGCGAGCTGGAGGGCCTGCGAGTAGAGCTCCCACGTCGCCTCGACGGCGAGCGCGTCCGCGGACCGTTTCGCCCCCTCCAACAGGTACGCGACCGCGCGCGCGGCCTCACCAGCCTCGCGCCAGTGGTGGGCGAGGATCCCCCCGATCTCCGTCGGGTCGACGACCGAACGCTCGAGGTGCGCGGCGGTGGCCGCGTGCAGCTGGCGGCGGGCCGCTCGCGGCAGCGTGCCGTAGGCGGTGTCCCGAATCAGCACGTGCTTGAACGCGAACTCCGTGTCGCCCTCCACCTGGCTCTGCGAGCGCCGCAGGACCAGGCCGCGGGCCTCGAGGGCCTCGAGGTCTTCGTCCACGTCGTCTAGACCGCCCATCGAGTCCAGCACGTTCCGCCAGAACGTCAAGCCGATGACGCTGGCGTGCATGAGTGTGGTGCGGCTCGACGGCGGCAGCGCGTCGATCCGTGCTGAGATAGCGGCGCGAACCGTGGCGGGCAGCTCCTGCGACCCCGGGTCCGCCGCCAGTGAGGCGGCGAGCTCCTCGATGAACAACGGGTTGCCCTCGGCGGTGGCGACGATCCGCTCCACCGTCGTCCCGTGCTCCGGCCCCAGCAGCGAGTCGATCACCTCCGCGGCCTCGGGCGGGGTCAGGGGATCCAGCGGCAGCATCGTGGTGCCGGCCATGCCGGCCCCCCAGTTCGGCCGGCCTTCGAGGAACTCCGGCCGGGCGAGCGCCAGGAACAGGATCCGATGGTCGTGCACGTGCGTCACGAGGTAATCGATCAGGTCGAGCAGCGAGTCGTCAGCCCAGTGGATGTCCTCGAACACCAGCAGCAGCGGCGCGCGATCCGACAGGAACTCGATGAACCGCCTCGTCGCGAACTGGAGATGGATTACCTCGCTCGCCGGATCGTCCAGTCCGAGACCGAGCAGCAAGGAGAGGTATCGCGTGGCCTCGGCCGCCTCGGTCTTGGGGAACAGCGAGGCTGTCGCGGCGGCGAGCTTCTCGCGTGCCACATCTCCCGCGTCGTTCTCGTAGATGCCGGTCGCTCTGCGCAGGATCTGGCCCATGCCACGGTAGGGCGTCTGCTCCTCGTACGGCAGGCTCCGGCCCCAGAGCGCCCGCCCGCCCCGTGCCTCGATGTCGGTCGCGAGCTCGAGCGACAGGCGCGACTTCCCGATGCCCGCCGGCCCCAGGACGGTGACTAGGTGGGGCCGCGCCGCGCCCACCGCGCGGTCCCAGACCGTGCGCACGATCAGCAGCTCCCGGTCGCGACCGACGAGCGGCGTCTGTGACGTCGGGCGGTTCGCCGGCGAGACGAGCGGCTCGCCGACCAGCCAGGCGGCGACGGCCTCGCGCTTGCCCTTGGCGTCGATCGGTGGGAGCTCCTCGAGGCCGAATGCGTGCCGAGTGAGGAGGTACGTGTCCTCGCCGACGACGGCGCGGCCCACAGGTGCGGCGGACTGCAGCCGCGCGGCCGTGTTCACCACGTCGCCGGTGGCGAGGGCGTCGCCGGCAGCGGCGTTGATCGCCACCATGGCCTCGCCGCTACAGACGGCGGCGCGGACCTCGAGTTCGATTCCCGGGTGTCGCTCGTTCAGCTGCCGCACGCCCTCGAGGATGCTGAGCGCAGCGCGAACGGCGCGCTCCGCGTCGTCACTGCGGGCGAGCGGCGCCCCGAAGACGGCCATGACGGCGTCGCCTATGTACTTCTCCACCACCCCGCCGTAGCGCTTGATCCGGTCGCGGGTCTCCCGGTAGTAGAGCTGGTTGCGGTCGCGCACGTCCTCGGGGTCCGCGCCGTCGGCCTGGGCGGTGGAGCCGACGACGTCGACGAACAGGACGGAAACGACCTTACGTTCCTCTTGCGGCGCAACGCTCTGTTCGGCTCCGCAAAAGGGACAGAAGCGAGCATCGGGGGCTACGTCCGAGCCGCAACTACGACAATCCATGGGGCATGCTATCCCGGGACCTTCGGGATCGCGCCAGGTGGCCTCAGGTTCAACAGCTGGAGGGGTAACCCGGAGCTGACCCCGAGCGGTTCACCACCTTTGCATCTTGTCCCGCAGGTCGCCGACTGGTAAAGCGGCTTCAAGGAGTCGAGGAGTCATACGTCGCGAACAGAGCAGCATGAGTCGTCCTATCAGCGTCGCTCGATCCGTCCTCGCACTCGTGATCGCGTCGACAGCCAGACGCCGACCGTAGTGGTCGTGGCCCTGCCTGCCACCAGCTGTGCGAGTCCAAGAGGAACGCGCTCGTCGGCCGACACACCGTCAACCGCTACGCAGCTCATCAGATACATCCTCACAACTGAGCTCTAACGGCACAGGACGCGCGTGAGCAAGGCGAGTTGTAGTGACGGCTACGGTTCGGCGAGGGCGGCGCAAGTGTCGATGCCACCGAATCGGCCGCTGAACCGCTCGGTGAGCAGTTCGACGAACTCGCCACCTGGCGTTTCGTCGCCGAGCGTGTCGAAGAGGAACGTCCGTCGGATCTGGCCGTCCTCCCGGCCGAGGAGCGTTCCGTCGGCGTAGAGCTCGGTATGGGCGACGTCCATCATCGTGAACTCGAAGACCGAGCCACTGATTCGCGTGACGCGTACGTCGTGGAGCAGCCCGTGGGCGACGATGACGACCTCGGTATCAGTGCCGCGTCTTGTGTGCGTCTCAGTCAGCATGTAGCGGTCGTGGCCGAAGAACGCGCTGGCGTCCTTGTGGCGGCCCACTCTGGCCATGCTGTGCGGTGACGAGAACACCCCGTCAACATCGACCGTGAACCCGCAGTCGTCGTAGCTGAATCGGTACGGGCTGATGTCGCTACCGCGGATGACCTCGGCCGCCACGGGAGCGACGCTGAGCGCGCCAACCATCACTGCCAGCGCGCCGACCAGCGGGGCGTGGCGACGACGGCGTCTGCGAACGGGATTCTCAGTGACGATCATGACTCGACCCTCTCCGGATCGACGGTCATGCGGGGGGGACCGTCTCTATCGTCCGTGCTGGCGGGCTCGTTGAAGCGTAGCCCCTGGTTGAGCAGCTGTACACCCCCAGATGGAGAGAGGGGCTGCGCTTCACGAGAAGGGTCTTTAGCTCCTGTGACCGAGGTGAGGGTTCCGTCGGTGCGACCGCGTGTCGTCCGCGGCGGCCGCGGGTTCCCAGGACTCACCGCGCGTCGAACGGCAGGGTGAAGCGGCTGTCGCCGATTGCAACGACGGGGTACCAGGAACCGCAGTGTTCAATGATGGGATTAGCGCGGAGACTTACGTCAGTACGTGAAGCGTCCCAGCACGGGTGCGTGGTCGCTGTAGTCGCGCCACAGCTGGGGTTCGATCGGGAAGCAGTCATCGAGGGTCAGTGATTTGGAGGCGAAGAGGTAGTCCATCTGGTACTTGTCGCTCTTCTTCGTTTGCACGTGCCTGCATTCATCCCCTTGTTCACACGGGCAGTGCTCGATGCGCCTCGCAGCGTTCCACTTACCCTCGAGGCATTCCGCGAGACCAAGGGCCCTCAAGCGCGTGAAGACCGCAGCCGAACGCGACCGGGCACGCACCGGACCCTCAGGCATCTGCGTGGAGATGTTCAGGTCTCCTCCAACCACGATGTACTTGTTGTAGCGGGGGTCGGTGAAAAGGGCATCGAGATCAGACAGTGAGCGATGCACGGACGCGTCGGCGAGGTCGTCCAACAACCCATACAGCGAGATGAAAGTGACGGTCAGCTCCTCCTCAAGGGTCACTTGCGCCGCCGTCCAGGCTCCGGGACGAGAGGACGCGAAGGGGAGATGCGTGCGCGGGTGGCCCAAGTAGTTGACGGCGACGGCATCCTGGATCTCGACCGGCCCATATTTGGAGGTTATCGCCGTCGACCAGTCCCGTGGCTTGCTGTCCCGCCCAATCGTGCCACTTGAACCCCTCGACCCGTAGAGGGTGTCCGTCCGTGGGCTCGCCACCGCTTCCGACAGTAGCGCGACATCGATGTCTTCATCCTCGATCAGGCGATCGAGAAAGGCCCAGTTCGTGTCGGGGTCGCGCTTGGAGGCGAGATTCATGTTCCACGTCATGACGGACCAGGTGGCCATATCGAAACTCTAGCCGAGAAGGCAGCACCGGTGCGCGGAGGGCGATCGCGGAGGGCAAAGAGTTCCGACAAGTTTGGAGCCACGGTCTGACTACACCGTGTGTCAAGGGTTGATCACTCGAGGATCAAGCCGCTTCCCGGCCTGAACCACGCATTACCGTCTTGCTTGAAGAATGCGTCTGACGCCCGCTGATCTGCCTCGCGGTTCAGTTCCCTCGGCAGCCAACTGGTCCTCACCTGCCCTTCGCCGATTTCATCGAGGAGTCGCCGAACCTCGGCGTGGTACGGCTTCATGTATGCCTTCATCCTCGGAGCTTCTTGGCAGATTTGATCGGCGACGATGGCAGAGTCGGTGAATACCTGAAGATCATCGGGGTGGTACCGCAAGGCCAGCTTCAAGCCCTCGATGAGCGCGTGGTATTCCGCTTGCTGGATTTCCAGGCGACCGACCACTTCCGAGATGTAGGCAACGACCTTCATCGGCGCGGTCGCTCGCGGCTTCTGCCGCAGGATCACTCCAATCGCGGCGTCACCCGACGCCTCAGGCTTACTGGCGTCGGTGTTCAGAACCAGCCACCTGGCCATCGACTCTCCTTTCGTGCCAATCTCCTAGAGTTACGAGTAGCACCGTAGCCGAACTACACCTCGGCGGGCTGTCGCGCCCAGGATTATCTTCGAACTACCGCAGAGTAAGGCGTGGTGGTCGGGGCCTCCACCTGCCCCGCGACGCGCGCCCGAGTCGAGCGGACCGGTCTAGGACGAACGGACGCCCGTACCTACTGTCCGCAAAGCCCCCGCTAGCCTGTAACGAGGCATGGCTCTGGGGGCGCACTTCTTGTAGGACTAAGTGAAGCAAGGGAAGTCTTCGTCTTCGAAGACGGGCTCAGATGAAGTGTCAGTCTGCCCGGTCGAGGGACAACCCACCCAGAGACAGCCCTCAACCGACCGACTATCGTTCGTCTCAACGGGCTGTCGCCCGGCCAAGGAGGTAGTGATGACTTCGATCCAGATCAATGACGCGGGAAGGCTCGTAGATCAACAGATCCTCATCGGGGCTGAAGGAGTGCCAGCAGTGGGGGACACACTAAGTGTGGTGGACTTCGAGAACGGCATTGAGGGCGGGGGCATTCTTGGGCAGTACACGGTCAAGACGCGGAACTTCATCTACGACAAGTCCGGCCAGCTGGAGGTCGTCGCGCTCAACTGCCTAAACTCCAAGGACATCCCGGATCCGTTCCCGGAGTAGCAGGGACGGTCCACCCTAGCGTCCCTCGGGTACGTGCGTGCCTTTTATGAGTAGGCCGGGTTGCAGATTGACGGTCAACGCGCTGTTGGGTTACCTGCCGGGATATCTTCAATCTCGTCGATGTGCTTCGGGTCCTCATCATGTGCGTCGGCAAGCGGCCAAGATGCGCTTAGCCTGTCCAGCTTCAAGTAGTTAGCGAAGAACTCATTTTTCTCTCTGCGGGACAACTCCTCGTACTCCGGGCCTGCCATTCGCTTGAGGAGCAGACCAAAGTCCCGTCTCAGCAGGGGGTCCCGAGTGCGTTTGGAGAGGTTGCAACTCCTGTGGGCAAGGCGAAGGTTCGACCACCAATGCGGCCCCCCATATCGGAGCGGGATTACGTGCTCGATGTCGGGAAATTCCGGATCCGGGCTCAGGAGATCGTAAGACATGGCGCCATGAAACCGACGGGGAATCGGCTGTGCGCAGATGTGACAGGACCAACCGTGAAGGCCAGCGAGCGCGTCCCGGAGATGTGGGCGGTCTAGGGCCCGAAGCTCCCCCATCGCTTGGAGAAGCACGGAAGGCTCCTCACGCCTGTCGAGGGCGACGATGACGGCGGCGGCATCGTCCCAGTACTTAAAGAGTGGAACGGGCTCTGTCGAGGTCTCGTCGTAGTAGCCATCGATGATGGGAGCAGACCCAAGCGCTCGCTCCTCACCGAACCACGTCCCGATTTGCCCAAGGTACCGGCGTCCGACTACGACATCAGCGGACCACGGAGCGCCAAATCCAGGTCTGGCCGACCGAATGTCGTCGTTTACCAGTTCGTTGAGGTCGAGTGGCCACCAAACGAGACGCCATCGCACCTTGTGGAGTCGTCCGAGCATCCCGGGAGATTGAGCCATGTCGCATTGGTGTCTACTCGGCGGCGCTCTCCGTCGCAAGCGGCATTCGGCCCGAATGTAACCGCCGTGACTGTAGGAGGCCGCGATTCACCATCACTCGCCTCGACAGGAGATCGGCGCGTCGATCCTGAGAGCGCTGTAGCAGCGCGCTTCGGAATCGGGCACGAACGAACGCCTCCTTGACCGAGACGCCGCTGGCCCACGAATCCGAGTCGTTGTATCCGCCGCTTTACCGGGACATTGAATAGTCCCTCTCCATCCGGATTCCCGACTACCCCGATGAGCGAGGTTCAAGCGCCGGGGATAGCCTTAGGTTCAGCGGCGATGGAGTCCTTGGACGAGCAAGTCCCGCCGGCAGCCTTGAAGAAGGCGAACGCGAGGCCGATGAAGCCGATCCATTGGAGCAACGCCCTCTTACTGATGGAGAAGCATCGGGTCTTCACCCCAGAATCTAGCCAGCGACACGGGGTTCTGGGCATCAGGCCAGACCCTCGACTACCCGCGGGACAGCCGCTCCACGACCAGCCCTGAAGGAGATGCGGAACGCGCGACCGTGTATCACACGGGTGAGCTGGGGAGCGGGCGAGCTGTTGTCAGTCGGCGACGGCTGCCGCTCCCGTCCCTGCGTCCTTTGTTCCGGAGTGAACGAGATCGAGTTTCGACGCGAGGTGAGGGAGTGCCGTCGCCGTGCACAACCGCGAGCCCCAACAAGAACTGAATACTTTGGGATTCCCCACTTATGCCCGACGTCAAACAGCAGCCTTTGCCACCGCCGCCTCCGCCGGTCAGGCCGCGGAGGCGAGGAGCGCGTCGGTCTCAGCGAGGGCGGGGACCGCTCGGAGCCGCTCGAAGATCTCGCGGGCCTGTTGCAGGGGCGCCGCGGCTTCTATCGGTCGGGCAAGCCCGAGCAGACACCGACCCTGGCCTAGGAGCGCGAACCCGTGTTCTGGGATCACCCCGAACCGCTCCCATCGATCGGCGGCATCGGCGTAGGCAACGGCGGCGGTCTCCAGCTCCTCCCGGGCCTCGGTGAGCGCTGCGTTCGCCGAGGCGAGGGCATGTTCGGCGTAGGGGTAGCGGGGCTCGAGACCTTCGACAAGACGCTCCGCGAGCATAGGCCGTTCCATCTTCAAGGCCGTGCGCACCAATGACGGCAGCAGAGCCGAGTGCGACGCGGTGTCCCGAGAGCCCGGAAACGCCACGAGCTCTTCGATGAGAGCAACCGCCCGTTCCGTCTGCCCTAGCGCGGCGCGCACAAGGGCAGATGAGCCCAGGCCATAGACGACGATCTGCGGATCCTCGATCCCCCGAGCACTGAGCTCCAGCCAGTCGAGCACGTTCGCCATCTGTTCGGCGCGCCCCTGCATCTGCCCGATCCTTGTTTCGACGCAACGAGCCCAGACGAGATCGAACACATCCCCCGCAGCCTCAAGCTGCGGTGCCACCTCCGAGACGATCTCAAGGGCCTGTTCGGTTTCACCCGTATCCAGGAGCGAATCGAGTGTGCTCTGGGTGAGGATATCGATCGCCTCGGTGAGCCCGCAGGCCTTTGCGTAAGTGATCCCAGCTCGAAGAGCCTCCAGGGATGCGGCTGGACCCTCGAAACCCAAAAGATCCACCCCCAGATTGTTGTAGGTCGTCACTACGCGGCGCCCCTGGCCCGCCTCTTTCGCGAGCTCAATCGCCTCCCGGTAGTCCTGCAATCCGCCGGGTTCGCCAAGGCTGGCGCGACACGACCCGCGGTAACTCAAGGCACTCGCCCGGCGCGGGGAGTCGCCGAGCTCTTCCGCGAGGGTGAGCGCTCGTTCGGTAAGCCGGATAGCGCTGTGGAAATTGCCCTGCAGACCCTCGACGCTCGCCATGCTCACGAGCGCGTCGACTAGCTCGGGTGAAGGCCCAAGCGGCTCCAGAAGAGTTAGTGCCTCCGCAGCTAACGGTCGCCCACGCGGATCGCCCAGCCTTGTCAGCTGACTGCAGAGGTCGACCATCACGCTGGCTAAGGCTTGAAAGTTTGCGGTCTCGCGAAACGAGGACACCGCCTCCTCGAGGGCTTCCACGGCCTCGCCGTAGCGTGCGGCCTGGAAGGACACCTTGGCGAAGCGGGCGAGCGCCTGGGGCCGTTGGGGATGACCGGGCGGAGTGAGCGTGAGCGCTCGCTCGAGGTTCGAGAACGCCGCCGCGGTGTCCAAGCCCAGCGCCCGCTCCCCAGCGAGGGAGAGGAACTGCAGGGCGGGTGCCTCAAGCTCGGCAGCATGTTCCGTCTGTCCGGCGGCCTTAGCAAGCTCGAGGGCCGTCGCGTAGTGGTAGGCGAGGACGTCGGCGGCATCCTCGATGCGTTCAGAGGCCTTGGTCGCCACCCAGCGGCCCGCGGCAGCGTGGCGCGACGCCCGAGATGCTCGCGGCAGCTGACCGTAGGCGACGTCGCGTGCGAGGACATGCCAGAAGGCATACTCAGCCTCGCCCTCGATCGAGGAGCGGCGAGCGGGCCGCACCAGCTCCTTCCGCGAGAGTTCGCGGAGTGTGTCAGTGACCTCCGTCAGGTCGCGCTCGCCCATCTGCGCGACCGCCCCCGCCCAGAAGACCTTCCCGACGACGGCGGCGTCAGCGAGCATCGACTTCGTGTCAGGCGACAGCGTATCTAGGCGTGCGGCAATCAAGGCCTGAACCGAATCCGGAAACGGGACCTCAGCACCCTCGCGCAAGCCCCAACTCTCGCCCTTCTTGATGAGCAGGTCCTTATCCTTCAGCAGCCGCACGAACTCCTCGGCGTAGAGGGGATTCCCACCGGCCCGATCGAGGATGGGCTGTTGTAGCTCGGCGGGCATAACGGTCGTCCCCAGGAGCGCGGAGACGAGGCGGGCGGTCTCTGCTTCGGTAAGCGGGGTGAGGTTGATCATGGTGATGTTCCGTAGACCGTTGGCGAAGTCGGGATGGCGTTCGTAGAGCTCGGGACGCGCGGTGCCGACGACAAGCAGTGGCACACCCTCGGCGCGATCAACGAGGTGCTCCAGGAAGGCGAGCATGGCCTCGTCCGCCCAATGCAGATCCTCGAATACCAGAACGGTCGGGTCGTGTTCTGCGATGTGTTCTAGGAACCGCCGCCACGCGGTGAACAGCTCTTCGCGCTCTGCGGACGACGTGGCGTCGATCCCGAGTAGCGGCAGCAGGCGCTGACGGAACCATGGACGTTCATCGCCTTCGGGAAGGACCAGTTCGAGCTTGGCACTGGCAACGTCAGCTGTGTCCGACTCCAAGACCCCGGTGTGGGCTTTGAGGATCTCACCTAGCGCCCAGAAGGTGATCCCTTCCCCATAGGGCAGGCACCGTCCCTGACGCCAGGTGATCAGGTCCTGTTTCGTGTCGACGTATCCGAACAGCTCGGCCGCCATCCTGCTCTTGCCGAGACCAGGTTCTCCGATGATGCTCACAAGATGGGGTGAGTTCGAGGCGAGCGTCTTGTCGAAAGTGCCTCTAAGGATCGCGAGATCGATCTCCCTGCCGATGAACGGCGAGTCGTGGGCTCGGGTGAGGTCGGTCCCGAAGCGGGCCCTGGGCGCCTTCGCGTGGAAGACCTGGACGGGTTCCGCCTTGCCCTTGAGCGTCGCGGGTTCCATCTCCTCGTAGTCGAATACCTGCGCCGTCGCCTCGTAGGTGCCGAGACCGACCACGACGCTCATCACTGGCCCCACCGATTGCAGACGCGAGGCGGTGTTGATCGCGTCACCCGAGAGGAAGCCTTCCCCTGAGGCCGCGCTGATCCCGAGCCGGACCAGGGCTTCCCCCGTATTGATCCCGACACGGAGCTTCAGCGGCGCACCGCCGATCGCCTCCAGCTTCTCGGCCGCCTCTGCGATACGTAGGCCTGCACGCACCGCACGTTCCGGGTCGTCTTCATGCGCGGCAGGGACACCGAATACCCCGACGACCGCGTCCCCGATGAATTTCTCCACGACGCCGCCGTGAGCCTCGATCTGACTGCGAGCCATGTCGAAGTAGGCGGCGAGCATCTTGTCCACGTCCTCGGGGTCCGCCGATTCCGAAGTCGAAGTGAACCCAACCAGATCGCAGAACAAAGCGGTCACGACCTTGCGTTCTTCGGGGAGTGGGCGGGCGCGGCCGGCGTCGAGTGGTGATGCGCACTCCATGCAGAACTTCGCCCCGTCTGGGTTTCCGTGGCCGCAGTCGGAGCAGTTGAGCATGAGCGATGCTATCCCGCACGTAGCTGACCCGCCAGACAGCCAGACGTCAGGGGGATAGAGGAGCCTGATGCCCCGGGGAAGGTATGCGCAGTTGGGTGCCCCTTGGAAGGTATAGCCGAGTCCGACGGTCGACGTCGCTCAGATTTCGGCCCGCCTACCTAGCCAGTCCCTGCCCCCGCTTCCAGGAACTTGGTGATCCTGTCGCCGGTCAAGGACTGCCTGCCTGTGGTTTAGACCATCGGCGGATCGGTGGCACGCTCCCAGTTGCGATGACGAACGACGGCGTCCATGAATGCCTTCTGGTCGTGAACGACTGCCCAGTCGTTGTCGTCGACCGGCACTCCCGCTTCGATTGCCAAGCTTTGGCCGGCTCCGAGGAAAAGGATCGGCTTGCAATGCCGGTATTGATCCTTTGTGAACTCCACCGCGTGGCCAAGCGATGCAAGTTCCGTCGTCGACGCCTCTCCGTCGGGCACGATCATGGCGTCGAACAACACCGCCGGCATCGTCTCGAACGTCGCGTCCGGTTCGAGATGATCGCCGTCAGTTGCTTCTACCGCGGTCAAAGTGGCAGCCAACCGGCGCACAACTGCGCCGGCCTTTGTCAGTTTCGCCTCGGTCGCCAGGACTGAAGCCCGTTCGACGCCGGGCGCGATCAACATGGCGATCTTCCGCCCCCGGATGGTGCCATCGCCGGGCCGGAAGGTGAGGGAGAGGGCGGGAGAAGACCCGACCTCCGTCCGAGGCGGGGCGACAACGGTAGGCATCCGTTTGGGCAGTTCCATGCCAAGCCCATCTGCCACCGCGGTTGCGAGCTCGTCAGAGACGTTTCGGAGCATCGAGACGGTCCGCTGCCGGATTGCCGGCACCTGCACCTTGGTGAGCTCGAAGCGGAAGGCCCGGATGATGTGCGCTTTCTCATAGTCCGTTTGGCTGTTCCAGAACAGGGTCGCCTGAGAGTAATGATCCGCGAATTTCTCCGGCTTACCACGCACTTTGTCGCCGGCGATCGGTTCCGGAAAGCTGCTGAAGCCTTCAGCGCCGGCCTGGAAGGGGCAGCCGCCCCCCAGGGAGTTCGGTTCGTAAGCGACGCGTCCCCGGTTAATGGCCTGTCTGTGGAACCCATCGCGCTCGTTGTTATGAGCCTGGGCGACGGACGAGTTGATCGGGATCTCGTGGAAGTTGGGACCTCCAAGCCGGGAGAGCTGGGTATCGAAATACGAGTGGATCCGGCCGGCCAGCAGGGGGTCGTTAGAGAAATCGACCCCGGGAACGACGTTCTGGACGCCGAAGGCAACCTGTTCCGTCTCAGCGAAGAAATTGTCCGGGTTGCGGTTCAGGACCATGCGGCCGACTGGCTGCACCGGTACCAGTTCTTCAGGGATGATCTTGGTGGCGTCGAGGATGTCGAAGCTGAACTTGTCGGCTTGGGCTTCGGTGACGATCTGGAACCCGAGTTCGTACTCCGGGAAGACCCCTGCCTCGATCGACTCCCACAGGTCGCGGCGTGTGTAGTCCGGATCAGCGCCGGCAATCTTGATCGCCTCGTCCCAGTCGAGGGAGTGAGTACCCGCAACCGGCTCCCAGTGAAACTTCACGAAGCGGGACTGGCCCCGGGCATTGACCAACCTGAAACTGTTGACCCCGAACCCCTGCATGGTGCGGAAGCTGCGTGGGATCGCGCGGTCTGACATGAGCCACATCAGCATGTGCGTGGATTCGGGCATGAGTGAGACGAAGTCCCAGAACGTGTCGTGGGCGCTGGCCGCCTGCGGCATCGCGAAATGTGGTTCCGGCTTCAAAGCGTGCACAAGGTCGGGGAACTTCATCGCATCCTGGATGAAGAACACGGGGATGTTGTTCCCGACGATGTCGAAGTTGCCTTCATCCGTGTAGAACTTCGTCGCAAACCCCCGAACATCGCGAGGCGTGTCGTTCGATCCTCTCTCCCCCTGCACGGTCGAGAAGCGGACGAAGACCGGCGTCCTTTTCCCCGCCTCCGATAGGAACGATGCCCTAGTGAATCTCGCTAGAGAGTCGTAGCACTCGAAGTATCCGTGGGCCGCGGATCCCCGGGCGTGAACGATCCGCTCAGGGATGCGCTCATGGTCGAAGTGAGTGATCTTCTCCCTCAAGATGAAATCTTCCAGGAGGGCTGGGCCCCGCAGACCTAGGGTGAGCGAGTGTTGGTTGTCAGCGATCGGCTGCCCGAAATTGGTCGTGAGGGCTTGCCGTGCCGAGTCGACTCGCACCCGGTCCAGAGGATCGTTCCCTGGATTGATCCCGGCCTGAGCCTTGGACCCAGTCTTTTGCGAACTGGTTTCCTCGGTGAGGGTGCTGCCCGTGACCGCCGGGTCCTCTGGAGCCTCCGATTGCCCTGGTTTTGGTTTCCTGGCTGCCTCACCATATTCTTTGGCCTTATTGGCGTTCGCCGGGAAGCGTGCAGCGAGTTGCTCCGTACCTTCGATTTTGCCCGCCAAAGGATTTGCGGGCGCCGGCGCCTTCCTTGCCCCGGCAACCGTGGACTTGGCGGCGGTCGGATTCGCTGCAGCTCGCTTGGTTGGAGCTTTGCTCTTAGCCGGACGTGCTGGCTTGTTAGGCACTCTGCCTCCCAGTTAGTGGTTGTCGCGTAAGACGTTCTCTTTCGACTCGGCACTGACGCATAAGTTGGCGCTTGTCAGCCGAACGTGCTTACTTCATGTGCAGCCATTGATCCACCCGTGCATGAGAAGTCGACCGGCTACAGCATCTCCTTCCGCGCCTGACGCGCGCGATCGGCACCGATCGCGGACTTCACGTCCTTCTCCTCCTCAGGAGGAGGCAGCACAGCCGGGAGACCCAAGGACTCGATCCATAGTTCACGTGCCCAACCCATCGTATGGAACAGGTGCTCCTCCTCCTGCTCGCCGACCTCTGAATAAGCCTCCTTCAGGGCCTTGGCCTCACTACCCGTGAGCTTTTGAGAGACCTCGTTCATCAGTTCCCAGTTCTGGTGGTCCTTCGTCTCTGCATCGACGACGCATTCGGCCGCGACGAGCTGGGCAGCGTCTGCGCCAGCTTGAAGCGCATTCTCCATGGCCTGGAGCAGCGTCTGCGCCTTCAGCCGCACGATCGCTCGTCCGGCAGTTTCAGTCTGCGGGTCCAGGCCGAAGGCACCGAGGACTTGGGTCATGACATCGACGTGATGGCGCGTCTCGTCGAGGTACTTCTTCCACTCCTCGTTGAGCTCCTCATTGACGGCGCACTTGATAGCCATCTCATACACCTGGACGCCACCAAGTTCCGTCTCAAGGGCCTGATACAGGAGTTCATTTACCTGCTCACTGTTCATCGATTCCTCCGAGCTGCGGTGGTGCGCGTTCGCCACTGGACTCTCGTTCCCGTCCCATTTCACCTTCAAACGGGATTACGGGGATCTACTGGACATGCATACCGACGCCTCTCTGCTCGCACGGCAGGGCGCCCCTTCGGAAGCCTGGATTGTTCTGGCCGTATCTCTTGCGTCGCCGTCAACGTGAGAGATGTGCTCCAGGGCCAACCACACGTGAGCGCCGATCCGCCGTGGCGGTCCCGTCACATGGACCTCACCGGGTGCGTCGGAAAGGTCTCAGGCGACACGCTTCTTCATCCGGCTGCCACGACGGTGGAACTCCCCGGCGGGACCGCGGCCACCGACGCCCACGCTTCGGAGCCTGGCAAACACCAGGCGGTCCATGCCTGTCCTCAAGCCGACCAGTTGATGCGGATCTCGTCGCCCCCTCTGACGACGAAACACTGGTGCCCCTCATCGGTCTGCGCCGGGGGACACCGTTTCCAGCCTCCGGGTCGGCGAACGGACACGGTGACATCCTTCGGGAACGGGTCGGCGTTCAGTGGGATCAGCCGCACTTTCGCCTCCCCGGTTCGCGTACCGAGGACCGTGAACGACAGAGTGGAACGCCTGCCACGCTTTGAGGTCGTCTCATCCGCGATCGGATATTCGACGAAGACGGTCAGAGATGTACCGGCCAGGTGGCGGAAGTGCCGCGTCGCGAAGACGAGCGCCATGCCGGCCCCGTAGACCTCCTGCCCCACCGTCCCGGAAAGCTCCCAGCCGTCCTGCAGATCCTCTACCGGGATGGTGATCGACCGCGAGAGGCGGCCGTTCCGAACCTCGGTCGCAAGGCCATCGACGGGAAGAGATTCCGGGTAGTACTCCCAGGCCCGGTGCAGCGCGAACCGGACGTATTCGCTGAGGAGCAGTCGCGCAGATGCCGGGAGGTCGTGGCCGCCCAACTCAAGACACGCGCCGAAGACCGCGAGCAGTTCGCCTTCCTCGTACGCCGCCAGGTACGGCGCGTCCTGCAGAGGGAAGATGCCGAAGAACGTCGAGTAATGGCGCCCGTGCCCGTACCGACCGTGCCAGAGCCACGCGTTGTCGACGAGGCTCGCCAAGCACACAAGGCTCCGATCCAGGAATCGACGCTTCCCGGTGAGTCGGAACACGGTGAGAGCGGCCTGCATCGCGAAGGCGGTCGTGTTCGTCTGATAGGCCGTGGACAATCCGAGCCCCGACAGGCCATCCAATGCTCGTTCAGCCTCTCCCAGGTACTCGGGCTCGTCGAAGAGTTGATACGCCTTGGCTGCCATCAGTGCATACAGGCCCCCCACATCGAACTCCCCACCCTTGCCTGGCTTCGATTCCTGGCGCACGATGTCCAAGCTTCTGAGATCGAAGAGCACCGGCCACCGATAGTCGAAACGTTTCGACACCCTGATCGCGTAGGGGAGCGATCGGCGGAGGAGACTCCGCGCATGTGTGGCTCCATGTTCCGCCGCCACCGCCAGGCTGAAGAGGACGTAGTAGAGGTACCAACTGTCCATGATGTCGTGGCCTTGGTCGGCTTCAGCCTTGTTCTCGAAGGGCTCGCCGATGAGCCATCGCCGCATGCAGCCGATGTCTTCGTCGAAGAAAGACGGCAGCGTGTCCTCCAAGCCTTCTGTGAGCGCGAAGGTGCGCCCCGACCAATCTCGGTACTCCAGGAGCGGACGCAGTACCGCGAGCTGCACCATGCTCTCCGGCGGCTTACCGTCGTCCCCCACGTAGGGCAGGAGATAGCGCCTGCCCTGCCGTTCTTCACTGCAGAGGGGTGAATGTTCGAGGTCGCGCATCGACTGCGCCGCCCGACCGGGCCAGTCGCGATATTCCGTCTCGGGTGCCGGTAGGACACGGAGTGCGTCGGACACGAGATCGAGGTACTGGCGTGCCAGGGAGATCTCGTCGGCAGGGAGCGTCCGGTCCAGGAAGAGGTACGCGTCGGAGATCGTGACTTCCTGGGCTCGGGGCAGCGGATGCTCGGCGGAGCGGGGCAACTCCAAACCCATCTCCGGCCAGGAGCCACCGACCGCATCCGCCGGGGAAGCGTGTGTTTCCTCCAAGTAGTCCGAGAGAGCGGAGAAGTCCTGGATGTAGAGGAAGGAGAGATCCCGGCTGCACGACCCGTACACGAGTCCCGAACGCAGCCCACGCTGGGTCGCATGGATAGTTCCGCGGCTGGCTAAGACGCTGCCATCAGGATCGAGCGCGAAGAGGTCTCGGGGCCAATAGGGCATGAGCAGATCGTCAGTGGGCAGGATCTCGGTCCTCACGTGGATGAAGGGGCGTGGTTTGTCCTCGAGATGGATGTGAGCCCGCTGACTACCCAGCGACCCCCGCATCTCCACCGTGAGGTCTCCTCCGTCGGCAGACGACACCACCTCGAGTGTCCCGGCGGGATCGAAGGCGCAACGCAGCGCGAGTCCGGGCCCCCCTGGGACCTCTACTCGCGTCCATAGCGACCGGCTCCCTTGCTCGACCCACACTCTGAATTCTCCGAGCGGCTCCTTGAGCAAGGGCGCGCGTTGGGGGCACGAGATATCCCGATCGGCCGCGAGGCCCCAGGGGCTGACGGTTGCCTTCTCCCCTTGTTCGACCATGGTCCTCCCTCATGTATCCCCTCATGTATCCGAATGTGGCCGTACCCGAGGAGCACACTCGTTACACGGGAACGTGTGAGATCGGGTTACTTCAGCACCGGCAGTGTGAGATCTCGGCACTGTTGGGGAGGGCGTCGCGACGCGGATCCACACTAGGCCCGGTGGCTCGGCGACCCTGATCGCATCCGGGATGCTGCTCCTTGTGTCGCAGATCTCGGAGCTGGTTCGGTGTGCAAGGAACATGACAGACAGCCTCGGACACCTTGACCTATAAACCTCACCAACAGACCGCAGAAGGGAGAGGACCGTGCAACAAGTCCAGTGTTCGTCAGGGAACCCTGTGACCTACTTCTCGGGGGAGATCGATATGGCCACCGCAGACGCGGTGATCTCCTCCCTGGATCCATGGATCGCCGCGGGCGGCCCCGTGCCGGTCGACCTTTCCGGAGTGACGTTCATCGATTCGAGCGGCCTGAATGCCCTGGCCAAGGCTGCTGTAGCACTGGGGGAACGAGGCTGCATCATCATCCACGGCGTCAACGGCCCGGTGGCAAGAACCTTTCAGATCTCGGGACTTGCCGAGGGATGGAAGAACGTTCACGTGATCGGTTGCACGGTCCTGGTAGAGGCGGCCTCGAACTCCGCGGCCGGGGGGGTGTAAGCTGCGCACACCTGATGCTCCTGTTGTCCCGGACGTAGGTCTGGCAACTGGGTCCCTCCGCCTCGTCGAGCGTCCCGGCCTGAAGGAACCCGTGATGCAGACCGAAGTTGACCCCGGAACCCCAACCGGGAATCTCCTGCTCGACGCGATCCCACAACACGAACGAACCCGCTTGCTCGAAGGTGCGCGCTTGATTCCCCTCGAGGTGGGAAGGGTGCTCTTTTATCCCGGAGATCCCGTCGACTACGTCGCCTTCCCCATTGCCGGCACCCTCTCCCTGATCGCGCATGCCGATTCCTATTACGCCGTGGAGGCGGCAACGATCGGTCTAGAAGGGG
>JAXDJX010000005.1:0-20991 GCA_034667405.1 Actinomycetota bacterium
CGAAGGCGTAGGTGGAGATCGGTGTCGCGTCGATATCGGTTGAGGCTGAGGCGTCCGCGGTCACGGCCAATGGCGCCGTGCCGGAGTTCGGCGTCACGGTGAGCGAGGCAGCAGGAGCAGCGTCGGACGTCGCCGGCTGGAACTCATACGCCCCTCGATCGTCGAACGCGCGGGGCCCCGCGCCCGTGTTCGTCGTTGCTGGGTCGTCGATCCTTGCACGCCCCTCGAAGTCCGTGGAGGTTTCAGCGGGGGCCGAAGAGTTCGCGGAGTCGATACCCGGCGAGCCCGCGACGAGGTGGAGGTCGTGACCGGTGCTCGAAACGAACTTCGGATCATTCTGGATCCCGCGCCCCTCCCCCCCAGTCGCAGCGTTCAGAGCCGCCACCGACTGGTACTTCACGCCGGCCCACGAGAACTGCACACCGCCAGTGGTCGAGAGGAACACGAGGTCGTAATCCATGGTGGTTCCCGACGCTGAGTTGGCGTCGACACGGATGTTCCCCTTTTGACCAAATGTGTTCGTGAGGGCGTTGTCGACGGAGACGTTGTTCATGATCGTGGCGCCCGACGAGTTGCCTTCGACGTTGATGCCCGATGTCGTGTTCGCGTAGACGGTGTTGGAGGTGATGACCGTCCCGGAGGAACTGAGGTTATCGATGCCGTGATCTCCGTTGCCCCAGACGAGGTTGCCGACGACGGTATCGCCCGACCCGGCGTTATAGATCTGGACTCCGGAATCCTCGTTCTGATAGCTCAGGTTTCCGACCACCGTGTTGCCGGAAGAACGGACATCTATCCCCGCCGCTGCTCGCGTGTATCCCCGTGCGTTCGCATACGTGGTGTTGCCTTGTATGACATTCCCAGTGGAACTGGACACGAGATAGATGCCGGAGTCCGAGTTCCGCGCGGCCGTGTTCCCGATGAACGTCGAGGCAGTTGTGCTGTGAACCGAGATCCCTTGCGCGGTGGAGCCACTGCTCGGCTGGCC
Organism: Actinomycetota bacterium; assembly: GCA_034667405.1. GTDB lineage: Bacteria > Actinomycetota > UBA4738 > UBA4738 > HRBIN12 > JANXVR01. The sequence goes on from JAXDJX010000005.1 coordinate 989, forward strand.
GCTCGTCGTGACGGTATTTCGCGACACGACTATCCGTGAACATGACGAGAGATAGATGCCCGCACCGGTCGTGCCCGCGATCGTGAAGTTACTGATCGTGATGTCGTGGCGGCTTGAGAGGTAGAAGCCGTTGGCGGCGCCCGTCACCGTCACGGACCGATCCGCGGCGTCGAAGACGATGGGGACGCCCGGGGTGCCAGAGGCGGAGGGGACCACCCGCTCGTTGTAGGTCCCGTTCAGGACCTCGACGGTGGTGCCGGCGCGTGCGCGAGTCGCCCCCGCCCCGATGGTGCAAAGGGGGACGGCCTGGGTCGCCGGGCCCGAGTTGGAACAAGACGTGTTGGTCCGGTCGACATAGAGGATCGTGGTGGCGGCGGAGACCGCAGAAGGCACGCTGATCGTGACGAGGAGGACCGCCAGCAGGACGGTGTCTGACCGAAGCACCCAGCGGCGAAGACTCATGGACGTCAGTCTGCCCACGAAAGGCCCCCCTCCCTGGTGCCCGGAGACAGTCGGAAAGCGACACCAGATCCTTCCCCGAAGGATTAAAGCCCCACAGCTCGATACTCACAACGTCCGAATCTCGTACGTAGGGCGCACGCTCGGGCGACGGATCGTGACATCGTTCTGCCGCAACCGGTGTCGGATGCTAGCGGGACGAGGACTCGTTGAGGCGAACGGCAGCTCGGATGAGGGCCACGAACGCCTTCTCCTTGATCTCATCGTCTTCGTGGAAGTCGATAGCGCGCCGCGTGGCCCCTTCGAGGCTCGAGTTGAACAGGTGCGAAGGGTCCTTGAGCGAGGCTCCCTTGAAGAAGGTGAGTTTCACGACGCTCTTGTAGGTCTCGCCGGTACAGATGATGCCCTTGTGCGACCACACCGGCACCCCCGGGTTGGAAGGCTTCTTCCACTTCCATTCCTCGACCACGTCGGGGTCAGCCTGTTTGATCAGGACGCGAAGCTTAGCGAGGGTCGCGCCGCGCCAGTCGTCTAGTTCCTTGACCCTTGCGTCTATCTGCCGAGACGGAGACTCGTCCTTCTGTGTGGAGCTCTTCGTCATGGTGTGACACCACCCCTTTGCTCGTGTGCCGCTCCGACGCGATAGGTGATGTGGGTGGCAAACTTCGACTGGCGAACCTTCAGCGGCTCGAGGTCGACCGCCACGTCGAACTGGTCGAAGAGTTGCTTGCCGGCTCCGAGTACGACGGGTGCGATCGAGATCGACAGTTCGTCCACGAGTCCGGCGCGAAGAGCCTGCCCTATGACGTCGGCGCCACCCATGAGGGAGATGTCCTTGCCGTCGGCCGCCTCGCGCGCCCGGGCGACGGCCTCCTCCAGCCCGTTCACGAACGTGAACGCGTCCCCGGCCGGCTGATCCTGCAGTCGGTGCGTGAGGATGAAGAAGGGTAGACCCCACGGATTCTCCCCACCCCAGTGACCGGCGGCCTCGTATGTGTTCCGGCCGCCGATGACGGCTCCAATGCGCCCGATCGCCTCCTCGAGGAACTCCTTGTCGGCGCCTGTCGGCTCGCCCCTCGGCTCCTCGTCGTAGCTCCACGCGCCACCGAAGACCCAGTAGTGCAATCGCTCGCCTCCCTCGCCGAGCCCGCGCTCCGGGCCGTCGTTCGGCCCGGTGATGTAGCCGTCAACCGATGTCGTGATGCTGGCCACGATCTTGGTCATCAAGACCCTCCCATCGCGCAACTGTGGGGTAGCTTTCTGACGATGCTATCGTGCCGCCTTCCAACCATGGATCGGATCAACCCATGACGGATCCGCTCGCCGCGATCGACGCGCGCGGCCTGGTGAAAGACTTCGGCGAGGTTCGCGCGATCGACCATCTCGATCTGCGCGTCGACGTGGGCGCGATCCATGGCCTCGTCGGTCCGAACGGGGCTGGGAAGACGACGCTCCTGCGGATCCTGTTCGGTCTGGTGCGGCCCGATGACGGCGCCATCGTGCTCTTGGGCCGGGAGCGTGACGCAACGGACACGGAGCCGATCCGCGAGGTGGGAGGCTTCGTCGAGGAGCCCCGGTTCTATCCGTACCTGACGGCCAGAAAGAACCTAGAGCTGATGGCCGATCTCGACGGCGGTGGTCGCGAGCGGATCGACGAGATGCTCGAACTCGTGCACCTCGAAGACCGCGCAGACCGCAAGGTCGGGGGGTTCTCCTCGGGTATGCGGCAACGACTCGGGCTCGCCGCGTCGCTCCTGCGCCGTCCACTACTGCTCCTGCTCGACGAGCCGACCGTGGGACTGGATCCCAACGGCGTGCGCGAGATGCTCCACTTGGTCCGGATGCTCGCCGCCGACGGCGTCACGATCGTGATCAGCAGCCACAACATGACGGAACTCGAAGGCGTCTGCGACGGGGTGACGGTGATCGCGGATGGAACGGCCGTGTGGCAGGGCTCGATGGAGCGCCTTCGTGCCGAGTCACCTGCGCCCGCGCATCGGGTCGAGACCAGCGATGATCAGCGCGCGATGCAGATCGCAGACGCCTACCCTGCCGTTCAGGCGGTCGTGGACCCCGACGGGTGGCTCACGGTGAGCGCCGATCAGGCAGCGCTCGACACCTTCGTGGTCGAGCTGGGTACCAACGGCATCGCGGTCCGCCGCCTGGAGCTGTTGATGACGGCGCTGGAATCGATGTTCTTCACCCTCACCGGCGTGCCGGCACCGGCACCATCGCCCGTCCAGGAACCAACGAGCGAGATCGAGGTCACCTGATGAGCGTGACCGTCGCCACTCCCGATGCGTCCGTGGACAAGCGGGCGGGCGGGATCGGCGCGGTCTACCGGGTCGAGGTTTCGAAGATCGCGGCGCAGCTCCTCCCTCGTGCCGCAGCTGCCATCTGCCTCGTCGCGCCGTTCGCATTCACCTTCTTCGTCAACACCCAGTCCTCGGTCCCGGCCGATTCCTTGTTCGGTCGATGGATCCACTCGTCGGGGTTCGCGATCCCGTTCATCGTGCTGGGGTTCGCGGGCATCGCGGGGTTCCCGTTGATCGCGAGCGTCGTCGCCGGCGACATCTTCGCGAGCGAGGATCGACAGTCGACCTGGAAGACGGTGCTCACCCGGTCGTGTTCACGCGGCGACGTCTTCCTCGGCAAGACCCTCGCCGCACTCACGTTCTCGACCGCGATGGTGGCCCTCCTCGCGGTGAGCAGCACGCTTGCCGGTGTCGTCATCGTCGGGCGCCAGCCGCTGGTCGATCTCTCGGGCTCACTCCTGGGTCCCGGCCGGGCGCTCACGATGATCGCCGCGAGCTTCGGCCTCGCCCTGGTGCCGACCCTTGCGTTCACCTGCGTGGGTATCTACTTCTCCGTGGTGACCCGCAACACCTTGGCGGGGGTGCTCGGACCGCCCGTGATCGGGCTATTGATGGTGCTCATGTCACTCATGGGAAGCGGCGTGATCGTTCGATCGATGCTGCTCACGACCCCGTTCGATGCCTGGCACGGGCTACAGATCGAGCCGTTCTCGGGCAAGCCGCTGTGGATCGGGATGCTCGTGTGCGCCGCGTACGCGTTCCTCTCGCTCGATGCCGCGCGCCGGTCGTTCCGCCGACGGGACTTCGCGGGCGACGGACAGGCGCGTCTCGCGTGGGGAACCGTCGCGCGTGGGACCGTCGTCGGCGCAGCGGTCGTGGCCGTGCTCCTTGCGGGCTCCTTGCTCGATAGCACCTGGATCACCTCGCAGCACGTCGAGACCTCAGTGGCGAAGACGCTGAGCAACTTGATCGCCGTCCAGGAGGGGATCCTCGGTCACACCGTCAATCCTTCCGCCGTGAGAGTCTATCCGTTCTGCAAGCGGGAGAGCGTCATCTCGGGCGCGAGTTCGGGGGCGGGCGACGACTGGACCTGTCGGCTCTTCGTCGACGGACCGCGGGTCGGGCGGCTCGCGGCCGACTACGCGGTGACGGTGAAACCGAACGGATGCTATACGGCCGACGGCGAGGCGGCGGTGATCGGCCCGCTCCACATAAAAACGCCCGGTGGGGGGACGGCCATCAACCCGTTGTCTGCCTTCGACGGGTGCATGATCTCTCCGTGAGTCTTCGAGACGAGGCGAGGGCCGAGCCACCTGTTCCCGCACGGTCGGTCGACCTCGATGCGAAGGCGACGCATCGTCGGCGGATAGATCGGCGCTGGCTCGTAGTGCGGATCGGGGCGGTCGTGGCCTTGATCGCTGCCGGCATATTCGCACGTATATCGACAGGCGCTGTGGTGCCACCCGCCCCAGTGATCGAGACGACCGTGGGCGGCCTCGCCTGTCCTTCGCCGGGGAACTGCGTCGCGGTGGGGATGACGGGGAGCCGCGACACACTCCGCACGCCATATGCGGCGTGGTTCGCCGGCGACGCAGTGACGCAGGGGTCCCCGGCCCCTCCCACGCAGAACGGCGACAGCTTCTTATCGGCAGTGGCGTGTCCATCCAGTGCGTACTGCGTGGCCGTCGGTCGCCAGGAGGTCCCCGCCCCGTATTTCGGAGCCAAGTCGGCGGGCGACCGACCGCTCGTCGAGGTCTGGACGGGCAGCGAGTGGCAGCTCCAGCGTTCGACGGTCCCGGACGGAACCGCAGAGGCACAACTGGCCGGCGTTGACTGTGCGTCGTCGTCTGCGTGCGTTGCCGTCGGGACCGTGGCTGGACGGTCCGGCAAGGATCGCGTCCTCACGCAGTTCTGGGATGGGAGCGCCTGGAAGGTGGTCGTCCTGCCGCGATCGCGATCGACGGAGGATCCGGCGCTCTACGACGTGGCGTGCACCTCCCCCACGGCATGCACCGCCGTGGGGCACCGCACGTACGAACTCGGGGAGTTCCTCAGCTTGATCGCGCCGCTGATCCTGCGGTGGGACGGACACGAGTGGAGTTTCGAACCATCGGCGAACAATGGGAACCTGCGCGAAACAGAGCTCGGCGGGATCGCGTGTCCGTCGACACAGCGGTGTATCGCCGTGGGGTCGGAGCGGCAGGCCGATGGCACCAAGTCGCCGTTCGCCGAAGTGCGGGACGGCGCCAGCTGGTACGTCATGCGCACCTCAGACCCGAAGGGCACGCCCGATGCCGAACTGTATGACGTGGCCTGTCCTTCACTGCAGCGATGCATCGCGGTCGGCTTCTATGCGAAGGGGCCCGACGCCCGCCCGTTGATCCAGTCGTGGGACGGAGCGGGCTGGACCACCGTGCCGGCCCCCTCCCCGCCGGGTGCAAGCTCGAGCGTACTGACGACGATCGCATGCGATGCACCCGACCACTGTCTTGCGGGGGGCATCTACCGGTCGACGTCGCCGACGGAGCACGCCTACTCGGCGCGGTGGGACGGTACGACATGGACTATCGTCCCGATGCCGGGCGGCATCGGCTCCGCTTGACCAGTCCGCCTGCTACGCATAGGGTTGCGCTTCAAGGTCGGCCGTCCGCCGAAAGGGAGCCATGCCGCGATACCTCGTTCAGCGCAACTTCGGCAATATCGACGATGAGCATCTTGAGGTGCGCGCGCGCAGGAGCAAGATGCTCACCGAGACCGACTTCACCCAGATCACCTGGGAGCACAGCCACGTCGTCGGCAGCCCCGACGGGGCCGTCCGCACCTTCTGTATCTACTTCGCGCCGGACGAAGCCATCGTGCGTGACCACGCCGACGCGATGGGCGGGCACCAGATCGAAGTGATCTACGAGATCGGTGGAGACGTCGCGCCATCGGACTTCACGAACTAGCGGGGTCCACTCGCGCCGCGCGCCGAAGGGTCTCCTCGTCCATCTGCGAGTGCTCGTATCGCGACCAGGCGACGCCGCGACGAAGACTGATGGAGCGGCGCCGCGCCTCCTCGTCCTTCGGGATCAGCGAGAGCGCTTCCTCGAATAGGGCAACCGCCTCGGCGCTCGCCCAGGCACGTTCGGCACGCTCGGCTGCCGACAGCAGATAGCTGACCGCCCGCTGCGGGTCCCCCGCTTCCTTCCAGTGGTGAGCGAGGATCACGGCGATGCTGTCAGCCTCCGGCGCGGCCTGCTCGAAGTACTGCGCCACAGCCTGGTGTCGGTCGCGCCGGTCGCTCTTCGTGAGCGTCGAGTACGCGACGTCACGGATCAGGATATGGCGGAACCCGTACTCGCGGTCGCCCTCGACCTTCGAGGAGGACTCTGTCCGGATGAGGTCGCGCGATTCCAGGGAGTCCAATGCAGCGTCCAGCGCATCGCCGCTGGTGCCGAGTCCGCTCAACACACCACGCCAGAAGACCTTGCCCACCACGGCCGCGTCGTTCAGCACCGATCGCTCGTCCCTGGGTAGGGCATCGAGCCGCGCCGCGATCATCGCCTTCACCGTGGTGGGGAGGACGGCGCGGTCACCGCCCTCGGCGACCCACGACGATAGCTCCTCGATGAACAGGGGGTTCCCGCCCGCGGTCGCCTCGATCTGCGCCGCGACCTCGCGAGCCAACGATGACGTGAGCTGCGCCGCCAAGGCATGCGACTCCTCGGTTCCCAGCGGCTCCAGGCGGATCGTGAACGACGAGATCTGGCCGCCGCCCCACATCGGCCGGATGTCGAGCAGTTCGGGCCGGGCGAGGCAGAGGAGGAGGATCGGCGTGTCCTTCATCCGCGCCGCCAGCGAGTCGATCAGGTCGAGCATGCTGGGGTGGGCCCAATGGATGTCGTCGAACACAAGGAGGGTGGGCTGCGTGTGCGCGAGCGCCTCCACGAACCGGCGGGCGGCGTCGAAGACCTCGCGTCGATCCTCGGCGGAGGCCTCGGCTGTCCCTACGAAGACGGCCAGCCGCTGCGCGATCTCAGGATCATCGACCCCTAACCCTGCAAGGGCGTGCTCCAACTTCTCGGTTATCACGGCGTCGACGTCGAGCTCGAAGACCCCGGCCACTTCCTTCACGAGCTGCCCAAAGGCCTCATACCCGGCGCTTTGGGTGTAGGGGAGCTCTCGCACCAGCAGGCATCGACCGCCGGAGATCCCTATCTGGTTCGCCAGCTCCGCCGCGACGCGGCTCTTGCCGATGCCGGGCTCGCCCAGGATCGTGACCAGGTGCGGGCGCCGCCCGGTTACGACGCGTTGCCAAACGTCTTCGAGCAGGCCGAGCTCGCTCGCGCGGCCCAGGAACGGCGTCTCGCTGGAGCGCTCACCGGATTCGGTGAGGGGCTCGACGGCGAGCCAGGCGGGGACCGGGTCTCGCTTGTTCTTGGCGATGATGGGCTCGACGTCCTCGTAACGGATCGAGCGGTGCGTGGCGCGGTGGGTCTCCTCCCCCACGAGCACGCGTCCCACCGGCGCAGCAGATTGCAGCCGTGACGCGGTGTTCACCATGTCGCCCACGACGAGCGCGGTACGTTCCGACGTGGGATCGAACTCCACGACGGCCTCGCCGGTGTTCACGCCCACCCGCACGCTGAGCTCGGCGCCGGGAAGTTCCTGGTTCAGCGCGGCAACGGCGACCGGGATCTGGAGGGCGGCGCGAACGGCGCGCTCGGCGTCGTCACCGCGGGCCACCGGGGCGCCGAACACCGCCATCACGGCGTCGCCGATGAATTTCTCGACCGTCCCGCCGAAACGCTCGATCTCCACGCTCACGCGCTGGTAGTAGTGCTCGAGCAGCTCGCGCACATCCTCGGCGTCGGTGGTCTCCGATCGCGAGGTGTACCCCACGAGGTCGGCGAAGACCACGGAGATCACCTTCCGCTGTCGCTCCAGGTCGGCCTCGGGCCCCGCGCGTGTTCCGCATGCCGGGCAGAACCGTGCGTCCTCGGGCACGTCCGCGCCGCAATGGCTGCAGACCCACCCCATGCCCGCCCCGCAGGCCGCACAGAACCGAGACTCATCCGCGTTGGTTGCACCGCAACTCGAACACACACTCACGGGGAAAGGATATCCCGGCCCTGCGTCCCGCCGAGCAGCCGGTCGGGTTGACCCCGGAAGCATCCAGGCATAGCGTCGACCAGCGCGAGGCGCACACCGCGGCCGCGGAGCGAAAGGTCTTGGCCATGAAGCACGCAGACGTGCTCACCCAGCGGCTGAAGGGGAGATCCATGAAGCGTGTGGTCATCCTCAGCTCGTTCATCGCGCTGGCTTCGGTGCTCAGCACGACGTCGGCGCCGGCGGGTACCCCTTCGTGGTCCGCCTACCTCTTCGGTCCGAGACACACCTCCTACGCCATCGCCGCGATGGCGTTCACGCCGACGACGGCCGCCACCGTTTCCCCGGATTGGACGTTCCGCGTGCCTGCGCCCACCCTGGCCGATCAACCGGGACGAGGACTGTTCGCAAGTCCCACCGTCTCCGGTGGCGTCGTCTACATCGGTGCGAACACCGGTCTCTTCTACGCCGTCGATGAGGTCTCGGGGAAGGAACTGTGGCATCACGATCTCGGCTACACCACCCATAAGACCTGCTTCGGCAGGGGCATCACCTCGACCGCGACGATCGCGCCCGACCCCTCCAGGAGTGGACAGCTCACCGTCTACGTGGGCGGCGGGGACGGCTATCTCTACGCCCTGCGGGCAACGGACGGCGCCCTCGTGTGGCGTTCGCGGGTCGTGAACATCGGTACGACACAGAACTCCGGCTACATCTGGGGCTCACCGACGGTCATCGGCGGTCGGATCTATATCGGCATCTCATCGCAGTGTGACAAGCCACTGATCCGGGGAGGACTCCGAGCATTCACCCAAACGACCGGTGCGCTCGCCGCCACCTACTGGGGGGTGCCCTCGGGCTCGCGCGGGGCCAGCGGTTGGACGAGTGCCGCCTCTGACGGCGTCGATGTGTGGATGACGCTCGGCAACGGCGACACCGGCGATTCCTTCGCGATCGTCCGGCTCGACGCGCAGACACTGATCCGTCAGGACAGCTGGGTGGTGCCCAACACGAACGGTACCGACCTCGATTGGGGTTCTTCGCCGACCCTGTTCAAGGCGACGATCGCAGGCGTAGCGACCCCGATGGTCGGGGGATGCAACAAGAACGGCCGCTACTACGCGCTCAAGGCGAACGACCTCGCCGCTGGCCCCGTCTGGAACACCCGACTGGGAGTGACCGGGGACCTTTCGGCCGGCAGCGGAGCATGCCTCGCGGCAGCGATCTGGGACTTCACGAACCAACGACTCTTCGTCGGCAGCAACAAGACCACCGTGGCGGGCATGAGCACGCCCGGATCCGTTCGGGAGTTGGATCCGTCAACGGGAGCCGTCGTGTGGGCGAGGCCGCTCGCGGGCGGTCCGATCATGGGCAGCCCGACCTTGAGCGGCGGAGGCGTCATCGCGGCAGGCACATACAACAGCGCCGGGTCGGCCAACCGGATCTACCTGCTTTCGGCGGCTGACGGATCGGTCGTGAACAGCATCCCGGAGAGCTCGTCGGTTTTCGCCCAGCCGGTGTTCGCCGACACTCACCTCTTCGTCGCGACCTCGGCTGGCACGCTGACGTCGTTCAGCGCGGTCGGCTAGATGGCTCAGACCACTACGACGATCTTCCCCCGACTGTGCCCCTCCGCCAAGTAACGGATCGCATCTGCCGACTCACTCAAGGGGTAGGTCCGGTCGATGACCGGCTCGATCTTCTCGGCCTCGATGAGCTCCTTCAGCGTCAAGAGGTCTTCCTGATTGACCTTCGTGTTCAGGGGGCGGAGCCGCTGACCGACGACGAGTGAGAGCAGCGGTGCTCGTAGGACGCCACGGAAGAAGCCACCGGTCCAGTTTCCGCCCCCATCCCCACCCACGATCACGAGTGTCCCCTTCGGAGAGAGCGCGCGGCGAAGCCGTGACAGGGGGCGTCGGCCTGCCGAGTCGATGATCACGTCCCAGCGCCGTGAGCCGTCCGTGAAATCCTCCCGGGCATAATCGATCACTTCCGCTGCGCCGAGCGAGCGGACCAGCTCGAACTTCGACGCGCTGCACACGCCGGTGACCACCGCGCCACTCGCTCTCGCGATCTGCACCGCGAGTGTGCCAACACCCCCACCGGCGCCGACGATCAGCACGCTCTGCCCCGCCTGTACCTGCCCGATATCATGGACAGCCCGCAGCGCGGTGACGCCGGAGATCGGAACCGCCGCCGCCTGCTCGAAGCTGAGGTTCACCGGCTTCGAGACCAGCTTGTCCGCTCCGGTGACAACGAACTCCGCGAACGAGCCCTTAGCGGTGCCCATCACCTCGTCGCCCGCACAGAGGTCTTTGACATGGGTGCCAACCGCCTCGACCGTGCCCGCGACATCCCAGCCCAGGACGGGGATCTTCGGTTTGGTGAGCCCGATCGCGGGGCGTGCCATGTAGGGCATCCCGGTCATGAGATGCCACACATCCGGGCCACAAGCGGCCGCGTGCACGCGCACGAGCACTTCGCCGTCTCCGGCCACCGGGACGTCGATGTCCCTGAGCTCCAGGACATCGGCCGAGCCGTAGCTGTCTTGGAAGATGGCCCTCATCGCTATTCCTTCCTAGCTCGGCCGATCAGGGTCGGAGGCTGAACCGGAGGACCTCCCACAGGTGAGAGGGTACCTCCCAGGGCAGGTGGGAGGCCCTCCTCTGCCCTCATGTGCCGGTGCGAGACCCGACGGTCGTTCCCAGGTCGACGCTCCCTATGAGCACGCGAGGAGCTCCCGTTCGTACTCAGTGTCGGATCACCGCAAGGGCCTGCCCGCCAGCTGAACCGCCCGCAATCGTGTCGTATCTGTTGAGGTGGGCGATTCCGCGCACTCGAGCTGCGTTGCGGCGGCGAGCGTATCGGATGAGGATGTTGTCGTGGATCTCACCGCTCCTCGCTACGCCGAGACAGCTGACGGCACACACATCGCCTACAGCGTCATGGGCGATGGACCGATCGACCTCGTGTACGCGTTCGGCTACCAATCGAGCATCGATGCGGATGGAGAAGTGCCGTTCCACGCGGCGTTCCGGCGACGACTCGCATCGTTCTCTCGGCTGATCCTGTTCGACCGTCGAGGGACGGGCCTTTCAGATCGAACCAGCCTGGAAGATGCCGGGGCCCTCGAGGCGGGCATGGACGACATCAGGGCCGTGATGGATGCCGTGGGTAGCGAACGGGCGCTGCTGTTCGGGGTCAGTGATGGGGGGATGGTCTCGGTGTTGTTCGCAGCCTCCCACCCCGACCGAACGATCGGCCTGGTGGTCTGGAACCCGGAGCCCCGCCAGACCCCGTCGGAGGATTACCCGTGGGGATGGACGGACGAACAGTGGGATGAGGTCGATGACGATGTCGCGGCGACGTGGGGCTCGCTCGATTCCGCGGAACGCGAGCTGCATGAAGTTGCCCCCGATGTCGCCTTCGATCGAGCGACGATCGAGCGCGTCGCTCGCATGTTTCGGGCGGTAGCGAGCCCGGGTTCGGCGATGGCGGCGATGCGATCGATCAGGAGAGCCGACATCCGCGCCGTTCTCCCCTCAGTGCAGGTGCCAACGCTTCTCCTGCATTCGGCCAGCGATGATGCGGTCGGGCAGGCGCGGTATACCGCGTCGAGGATCCCAGGTGCAGAGCGGGTTGAGATCGCGACGAACGAGTGGTTGCCGTTCTGGACGGGCGCCCAACCGGTGGTCGAAGAGATGCAACGGTTCGTTCGGAGGATCCGGGACGAGGAGGCGGTGCTTGATCGGGTGCTCGCAACCATCCTGTTCACCGACATCGTCGGATCGACATCCAAGGCGGCGGAGTTAGGAGACCGGGCATGGAAGGACCTCGTCGAGGCCCATCACGGCGTGGTCCGCGCCATGCTGCGCCGCTACCGGGGTAGGGAAGTCAACACGGCGGGCGACGGGTTCTTCGCGATGTTCGACGGACCCGCTCGGGGTGTGCGCTGCGCGGTCGCGATCGCGACAGCGGTCAGGGCGCTCGGCCTGGAGATCCGTGCTGGTCTCCACACAGGAGAGGTCGACATGATCGACGGTGAGGTCGGCGGGATGGCCGTGAACATCGGCGCTCGTGTCGGTGCCCTCGCCGGACCAAGCGAGGTCCTTGCCTCGAGTACGGTCAGGGATCTCGTGGTCGGGTCGGATCTGACCTTCGAAGGAGCGGGAGAGCACGAGCTGAAGGGCGTTCCCGATCGGTGGCGCCTGTTCCGGGTCGTGAACGAAGGGCCGGAGTGAACCGCAGCAACCCTTGAGACCAGATGTGGGCAGTGCCGCGGACGGAGGCCAGGTGCGTTGCTTCCCTTCTTGTGCATTGGCGCTGCAGGGACTGCAGGCCGTGCTCTAGCGTCGAGATCTCGCCCGATGCGGGAGCGGGCGTTTCCCTTGCACTCGAAGAGTGCAACGGGATACAGTTTCACGTGACGCTGCCCGTTCGGTTGCTCGTCGTGGTGCATGCTGACACGCGTGCGTGCCGCTAGGAAAGGGGTCGCGATGCCACGGAAGGCTCTGTTCCTGTCGACGTTTCTCTTGGTACTGGCGGTGATGCCATCCGCCTTCGCGGCCAAGCCGATCCGAGAGGTACATCCGAGTCAGGAGGACGGCATCATCACCGGCCAATGCCCCTTCCCGGTCCTTGGCCACATCGACGGGCCTGAGATCGTCACCACGTTCACCGATGCCGCTGGCAACCCGGTCAAGCAGATCGTGGTGTTCCCGGGGAATCGTGTGACACTCACAAACCTTGATTCAGGGGCGTCCATCACCATCATGGGAACCGGCTCGTCCCAACTCCGGGCCGAGCGAGACGGCTCCCTGATCGCGCGGGCGATGGGGCACGGACCCTTCTTCCCCAACCCGATCACGGGAGCGCCGGGGATCTGGTACCTGAGCGGCCAGGGTGAATCTACTTTCGACTCGCAGGGGAACTTGCTGTCCGCAACCTTGCACGGCAGGCTGGTCGATCTCTGTCCCCGGCTCGGGCCCTAGCCCTTGTCTCGCTCGTCGCCTTGGTCGGTGAGTTTCGGTAGTTAGTCATTCAGTGAGTCGAGCGGCGTGTTCTCAGAACTCCCTAACCAAAGGGTTTCTGGCGATTTCCTGCCAACCTGGGGGTGTCGGCCTGGAGGGGGTGTCCTCTGTCGCCGCGAACGTGGGGAAGGTGTCGGTCAGCACGAGACCGTCCACCCGGTCCGGATGCGTCGCAGCAAGGAGCAACGCGAGCATTCCGCAGTCCCACGTTCCGCACGACGAAGAACCTCGCCAGGTACGGACTCCGGCTCAGATCGAGGTGCGAGCGATACCCCTGAAGGTAGAGCCGACCCATCCGGCGGTCAGTTAGCCGCCCACTGGGGCCAGTTCTCGGCTAGCCCGTGCCGCGAGATCAGGGTCACGTCGCTCCCGTCCGGGTTCATCGTGAACAAGCCGACCCAGCCCCCAGGCATACTTCGGGAAAAGATGATCTTCGAACCGTCGGGTGAAAAGGATGGCCAGGTGCTCACGAACTTGCCGCTGTGCGTCAGCTGGTGAAGGTGCGTTCCGTCTGCCCGAACGATGCCTACCTCGATCCCTCCACTCGGCGGGAACATGATGAAAACGACCCGTTTCGAATCCGGAGACCAGTTCGGAACTTGAGCATTAAGGGAAGGCGGTGTCAGTTGGATGCGGTCGTGACCGTTCATGTTTACGGTGACGACCCGGTTATGGTCATGCCCATTGCGGAACACGTTACGGTGGTAGGCGATCCTCGTGCCGTCCGGCGACACCTGGGGCAAGTTGTCCGAAGGTCCGTCGACCCCGGGAGGGACCGACTCGTCTGTGACCTGCCTTAGGCCCGTACCGTCGGCATTGATCATCCACAGGGCGTAGCCGGAAACTCTCGGGCAGCACCGCGTGAACACGATGTGCTCGCCGTCGGGCGTGAAACTCGGACCATCGTCGATACCTGTGCGGTCCGTTGGTGGAGCCCAGATCTGGTGCAGACCGGAGCCGTCGGCGTTCACCTGCCAGATCGCTTGATACGCCATGAAGATCGCTGTTTCGCCATCGGGTGACCAGTTTGCGGTGAAGTGATCGTCCCAGGCATCGCGCGGATAGCCTCCCGCGAGGACAGTCTCATCTGAACCGTCCGGGTTGGCCGCGACGATCTCCCACGTGCAATCACCCGCCCAGACGCACCGTGTGAACAGGATGCGCCCGTTCTCGCCGGGAACAACGGCCTGCGTCGTGCCAGCAGCTGCCAGAACGAAGACGGTGGCGCAATAAACCGAGAGTCGCCGGAATCGCCGCACGCTTCCTCCCCCGCGGTTGACGCTGCGCGCGAATTTATGCCACTTCGAGGTAGCCGGTCAATACCCTAGGAGGTCCCCCGGACCCACCCGAGGGCGACTGGGAAGTAGCCAGCGAGCTGGAGCTCCATGAGCGGATCAAGGAGCCGATAGTGGTGTCGCTAGCGATGTACGGCTGATCCCCGGCTCTCAACTCGCGAGACACCAAACCCTCGGCAGACCCCTCCATATGTAAGCGGGAACCGTCGGTCCGATCGATCATGTGGAATCGATCGCCTGCTTCCGAGGCGACACAGACTTCGACCATGGTCCATTCCTCGGCATCCTTGCTTACGTCTGCGCCGATCCAGAGGACCCTCGCATGGCGCGCGCCTTCGCGGCGACCGGGAGGCGAGTCGCTCTCCTTTGCGGAAATCGGTGCCCCTTTCTACGAGATCTGATCGAATTCGAGCAGGCTGATACGTCTGTGGAATGGGCCCCGTACGTAGCCGGTGCCATCCACACAACATGCAGACGGCCTAATCAAGACCGGGTACCGGGGGAGGCTATCCCGTCCGGGAGGCTCAATATCTTCGAGACGTTTGCGTTTTTTGCGAGGTCTTGGACCTGCCGATACCTCAGTTCCTACACGAGAAAAGGAGGAGGTGGTTGTAGATGCGTCAGAAGCTAGGTTCATTGCGGCACTTGGTGCTGCAGGGTGCTGTGCTGGCAACGCTCTTGCTTGCCGCCGGTGCCCGGTGGAAGGGTAACTAGTCGAGATCGACCCGAAGGAGAACTCCAATGAGCAGTGGATCAAGGTGTGCTGCCAGCCTTCCGGGATCCTTCGCAGGCTGCTGCGTCGGTTGGAAATCTGGCTAGCCCCTCCCCCCAACATGAGACATCGTCCCCGACCGTCTTTCGGGGGCGGTGTCTTGTCTGATCTGCGGGGCTTGTGTAGAGGGTGGCTCTCACCGCTATTCGTCCTACGCCTGCGTCGGTCTGGTGACCGTATGGCATCCCCGCAACGCCGCGATCTGTCGTCGCATCGATAACGAAGCTGCAACGGCGTGACGTGTCGCTAGCAGGTAGAGCCATCGCTGCTACCGTCTGCCGATGGACACGGTGGAAGCGGCGTTGGACGCAGCGGCCCAGCGCACGGCCTTCTCCGGTGTCGTACGCGTGGACCGCAATGGCGCCCGGGAACTCGAGAAGGCATACGGGCTCGCCGATCGGGCGCACGGCATCCCGAACACGGTCGACACGCGGTTCATGCTGGCAAGCGTTGCCAAAGGCTTCACCGCGCTCGCCGTGATGAGCCTCGTGCACGACGGCACTATCCAGCGTTCGACGACGGCGCGCTCGCTGCTTGGCGAGGACCTTCCGTTGATCGCCGATGACGTGACGGTCGAGCACCTGCTCGCGCACCGATCCGGTATCGGCGACTACCTCGGCGAGGACGAGCGGGAAGACATCACCTCCTACACGCTGCCCGTGCCGGTGCACCGCCTCGACACGACCGAGCGGTACCTCGAGGTGCTCGACGGCTTCCCGACGGTCTCGCGCGCAGACGAGCGATTCGCGTACAACAACGGGGGCTACGTCGTGCTCTCGCTCATCGCCGAGCGAGCCAGCGGGATCGGCTACCACGACCTCGTGCGGGAGCGCGTGACCGAGCCGGCAGGGCTCGCCGATACCGGGTTCTGGCGCACGGACGAACTGCCGGGTGACCACGCGATCGCATATCTGCACGCCAGCGGCCTACGGTCGAACTCGCTCCACCTGCCTGTCCTCGGCTCCGGAGACGGCGGCATCTCCTCGACGGCGGCCGATCTCGCCTCGTTCTGGAGCGCGCTCTTCGGCGGTCGCATCGTGCCGGCCGAGCTCGTTGCCGAGATGACCCGCCCCCGTAGCGACTGGCCCGAGGAAGACCGCCGATTCGGGCTCGGGTTCCACCTCCACCGCACGAGCGGCGCCGTGTGGCTCGAGGGCTACGACGCCGGCGTCTCGGTCTGCACCACGCACGACCCGGCGTCGGGCATCACCCACTCCGTGATCGCGAACTGGTCCGACGGCGCCTGGCCGATGCTCTCGGTGCTCGACGAGCACCTGGGCACCGCGTAGATGGTGCGTCATACCGCGGGGAGCGCTAGCGGAGCCCTCGGGCTCATGAACGGTCGCGTCCTGACTCCCAAGGCCCTGGGGGGTATCGGCTCGCAGCTCACGCGGGCGCAGGCCGTACTTGTGCGTAACGGGAAGATAGCGGCGCTCGGCTCCGACGACGACGTCCGGCAGGCAGCGACCGTTGGCACTGAATTCGTCGACCTTCGAGGTCGCACCGTCGTTCCCGGTTTCATCGATGCCCACATCCACCCCATCTTCTACGGGCTTAGCCTTCAAGGTGTTCCGTGTCTGCCGCCACGGGTGAGATCGATCGCGGACCTGAAGCGTGAGGTCAAGGAGCGAGTGTCCCGCGCTGGCGCCGGAGACTGGATCTGGGGCCAGGGCTATGACGACACGCGCCTGATGGAGGGGCGTCATCCGACCCGTGACGATCTGGACGAACCTTCCTCCGGCCACCCGGTCGTGCTCACGCGCGTGTGCGGGCACATGTGCGTGGCGAACTCGCGGGCGCTGGAGCTCGCCGGAGTCGACGCCTCGACACCTGATCCTCCCGGCGGGAGGATCGTGCACGACGCATCGGGACGGCCGACGGGGCTCCTGCTGGAAACGGCGGAGGATCTGGTGCTCGGACGCGTTTCGAACACCCGCGAGAACGTGATGACTGCGTTGGGGCGCGTCTCAGACGATCTACTGCGTCGGGGGATAACGGCATGCTGCGATGCCTGGCTCGGGTACTCCGAAGGTGCGGCTGAGTTCGACATCTGGACCGAGGCCCTGGAGACGGGGGTGTTCCGCCCAAGCATCTCCTTCCTGATCCAGCACAAGCTCTGGCAGGCAGAAGCCGAGGAACAGGTCGCAGCTACTGGCCTGAATGTTCTGGGTATCAAGATCGTGGCGGACGGCAGCATCTCTGGCGGGTCCGCCGGACTTGACGATCCCTTCTTAGGCGACGGAGACGATCGACTGTTCGTCTATGAGGCGGAGGAGTTGCGCGACATCTGTGCCGAAGTCCGTTCCAAAGGGCTGGTGATCGCCATCCACGCGATGGGTGACGGTGCGATCTCGATGGCCCTCGATGCCATGGAACGGTCGCGCACGATAGCTACAGAGAGGAACCCGAAGATACGCGGAGCGCGCGAGCGCAGCCATCGGATCGAGCACTGCTCGCTCCCCCGACGCTCCGATATCCAGCTGATGGCACGCAGGGGCGTGATCCCCGTGATACAGCCCATCTTCCTCTTCGCTGAAGGGGAGGCCTATCTCGCCAAGCTCGGGAAGGAACGCAGCATGTGGGCCAACCCGGCCAGGGCCATGATCGACGCCGGCATCCACGTGGCGATGAGTTCTGACGCGCCGGCAACGACGTGGGGCGAGCCAACCGACGTGATGCTCGGCATCCAGACATCGGTTACCCGCAGGACCTGGGCGGGGTCTTCGCTGGGCACCGGACAGGCAACGACCGCTGCTGAAGCGCTGGTGGGCTACACGTGGAACGCGGCCCACGCCGCGGGATTCGGTACCACTCTCGGATCGATAGCCGTTGGCAGACGAGCCGACATGGTTGTCCTCTCGGAGGACCCCACACTCGTACCGACGGAGGCGATCGGGGACGTGCGGATCATCGCGACACTGCTCGCCGGTGAGTTGGTGCACGGCGAGTTATGAGCGGGCTCAGGTGGATCGCCGCCCTCGCTTGCCACGCAGAGCGCAGCGCCGATCTACTCGACCTTCGGGTAACCGAACCGAGTGTCAGAGAGGGTTGACCCCCCGCCTTCTGTCAGGACCTTCGGAACGCGAATCCCCAGCACCGCGCTTGAGGGCGCGCCGGGGACATATGAACCTTCAAGCCGTGGCTCGACTGGGCTGGTAGCGCAGAGCCACCGCCCCCGACCGGAACTCCTTGCGGCCCACCAGCCTCAGCTCGAGCCGCTCGCTCAGGCCGGCGAACAGCGTCGGGCCGTGGCCTGCGAGGATGGGCAGCACGACGAACTCGTACTCGTCGATCAACCCCAGATCCGCCAAGGCCAGCGGGAGGGTCAGGCCTCCCACGAACAGGCCCTTGCCTGGCTCCTGCTTCAGTTGCCGAACGGCATCGCCCAGGTCCCCCTGCACGAGCTCCGCGTTCCAATCGACCTGGTCAAGGGTGCTCGACACGACGTACTTCTTCATGCCGTGGATCGTTCGGGCGAAGGGGACCATCCAATCAGCCATGGAGTCGGGCCACGTTCCCGTCGCGGGCAACCGCCACGCCCCCTCCATCATCTCGTAGGTCACCCGGCCGAAGAGCAGGGCATCGGCTCGTTCCAGCTCGGCGGCCCAATAGCGATGCGACTCCTCGTCCGCTATCCCCACCTCGTGGTCGCAGCAACCGTCCAGGGTGACGTTGATCGAGTATCGGAGCGGTCTCATAGGCGGATTGCTCCCCGTTGCTTCTTGGATGTCGTCACCGTCGAGAGGAACGAGAGGCGAGGACCGGAGCTGGGTCGACGCCTGAGTTGAGCATCCCCCAGAGCGCGACCTACTGACAATTCAGCGGGGCGATTCCGACGGGCCGGGGGAGAACTTTGCCCACACCAGGACTCCGTAGTCCGTCTCGGTCTGACCCCATTCCTCGGCCAGGGTGGAGATCATCCGGAGACCGAACCCTCCTCCGTGCGGATCGGATGGCGAAGGGTCGAATGGCGTACCTTGATCCTCGACCTCGACATGAAGGTATCCGTCGCCATCATGGACGGTGATGATGATTCCAGGGGTACCGTACCTGACGGCGTTGGTCACCAGTTCGGAGGCAGCAAGCTCAGCATTGGTTACCGCCTCTTGGGAGAACCGTCCGGAGAACTCCTCGCGGACGGCTCTTCGCGCTCGCGCTGGGGCGGCCGAAGAGGATTCGAGTTCCAACCGTTCGATGGCGCACCCCCAGGAGGAGTCGTTCCAGTGCCCTACCCTCCGCTGGCGCAACGAAACCTGCACCAGGTTTTCTCGGCCCGATGGGACCTGCAAGGATCCGCTCGGTCGCGTTTCGGGAAACCACTGCCCGGGACTCACCCCTGCAGGATCGTATCTAGCGGGCCGGGTGCAGTGGCACCAGTCGGCTGTATTCCGAGCGGATCATCTCGTAACACGGACACGCCGCAGCCTCGAGTGCCTCCCGATCTGTGACGGTGATAGATCCACGGTGGAACGTGATGCAGCCGGCCTTGGCCAACGTTTGCTGAGCGATCGAGACCGATGGGCGTTGGACACCGAGCATCACCCCGAGGAAGTGTTGGGTCAGTCCGAAGGTATCGGCACGGACCCGGTCATGGGTCTGTAGGAGCCACCTGGCGCAGCGCTGCTCTAGAACATGCACCGCGTTACACGCAGCCGTGAGAGAGATCTGGGCGATCATCGCCTCCAGGTAACCGGCGACGACCGCCTGGAAGGCTCCTCCGCCAGCCACCTTCGCGAACGTTTCGACCTCCACGGTGATCATCTCTCCCTCGACCTGGCCGACGAGCTCTTGACTCGCTCTGCGTGAGCCAAGACCCGTGTGCACAGGGGCGACCCCTTCTAGACCGATCGTTGCCGCCTCCACGGCGTACTACGCATCGGCATGGGCGATCAGGGAGAGGGTGCCGGCAGTGGGGAAGGCGACGTAGTCCACGGGGTCTCCGGGATAAAAGAGCACCCGTCCCACCTCGAGGGGGATCAAGCGCGCACCTTCGAGCAAGCGGGTTCGCTCGTGTTGTGGGATCGCGTCGAGCAGGAGATTC
>JAXDJX010000006.1:0-91074 GCA_034667405.1 Actinomycetota bacterium
ACGGGCTCACGAACACCTCCGGGACCCACGGGAACATCCGGGTGGATGCCAACTCGACCTCAGGGACCACCGTTGACTACGACGTCGTCTTCCTCAAGAGCAGCGGAACGATGATGGTGTGGGGCTCCACCAGCTACAGTTCGCTCGCGGCCTACGCCTCGGCGTCCGGCCAGGAAACCCATGGCGTGCAGGCGGACCCGTTGTGGGTAGACGCCGACTCTGGCGACTTCCATCTGTCGGCCGGCTCACCAGCGATCGACTCGGCGAACTCCGGGGCGCCGCACCAACCGCTGCTCGACATCGAAGGTGCGCATCGCATCGACGATCCGGCAACGAACAACACGGGGGCCGGACCACGTGGCTATGACGACCGCGGGGCCTACGAGTTCCAGTAGGAGGTTTGGGCCTGCGTATATCGGGTATCGACTACCGGATAGGCACCTGTCTCGATGGAAGGTGTGGCACCGATATCATCACCCGCACCCCTAGCGCCTTGGAGCCAAACGTGACCCGATCGATAACGGAACTCTCGGAACCGGCTCCCTCGCCGGCCGAGACGTTCAGGCATGAGGCCATCCTCTATGCCGGTGAGGCCGATTTCGTTGCTCGGGTTGGCTCGTTCATCCAGGGTGGTGTCGAGGCGGACGAGCCCTCGCTCGTGGTGGTGAGCGCTCCGAAGATCGCCCTCCTCCGTGACCATCTCGGGGTCGATGCAAGCGCGGTGACGTTCGCCGACATGGCCCGTATCGGGCAGAATCCCGCCCGGATCATCCCGGCGTGGCGAGAATTCGTCTCTGAACACGTCACACCCGGGCACCCGGCGCGGGGCGTCGGAGAACCGATCTGGGCCGCTCGAACTGCGGATGAGCTCGTTGAATGCGAACGCCATGAAGCTCTCTTGAACATCGCGTTCGACGGACCGCCCGCCTGGTGGCTGGCGTGCCCGTACGACGTCTCGGGACTTGCCCCTGAGGTGATCGATGTCTCGCGCCGGAACCACCCGTTCGTCGCGGAGGGGGCTGGATCTGCTGCGAGTACCTCATTCGCCGGGTTGGCCGCGCTGGGAGAACCCATGAGTTCCCCCCTTCCCGAGCCGGCGCAACCGCCGGAGGTACTGTCCTTCGGACTCCGCGATCTTGGGCGGGTTCGAGCCTGGGTCGGCGGCGTCGGACAGGCGTTCGGCCTGGATGAAGATCGGTTGCAGGATCTGGTGGTTGCCGTGAGTGAGGTAGCGACGAACTCCGTGCGGCACGCCGGAGGCACCGGGACGCTCCGGGTGTGGTCGAACGGGGACACCCTGATCTGCGAAGTGCGCGATCCCGGCAAGATCGGCGATCCCATGGTGGGCCGCGCGCGGCCGGGCACCGGTCAGACATCGGGATTCGGGATGTGGCTGGTCCATCAGCTTTGCGACGTGGTGCAGCTCCGCACGTACGACGAAGAGTCGGTGGCACGCTTACACATGCGGCGCGAACCTCTGTCCTAACGCTCCCCGTTCCGGCCGGTACCGTATGTCGATGGCCGAACAGGTGATCCGCGCACTCCTCTTTGACTTCGACGGAACCTTGTGGGACTCGGAGTCGGCGGTGTTCGACGCCTACCGGCAGCTGTATGCCGAACATGGTCACGATCTGCCGGCCGCCGAATGGGCGACGGGTGTCGGAACACTTGGAGGGTTCGACCCAGTCGCCGATCTGGAGGCACGTCTGGGGCGAGAACTCGCCGAACGCGGGGCCGCCGATGTCGCGTGGGACCAGGTCGTCGGCACGCTCGAGCACGTTGGTCTGCGTCCGGGGGTCCGCTCGTATGTGGATGGTGCGAGAGCTCGAGGATTGAAGCTCGGGATCGTCAGCAGCAACGATCGCGCGTGGGTGGATGTTCATCTGTCCCGACTTGAGATCGCGGACACGTGGGATGTCATCATCACCGCCGACGGCGACACGGAACGAGCCAAGCCGAACCCGACGATGTACGTGGAGGCCCTGACAGCGCTCGGTGTCGGACCCACCGAGGCGGTCGCTCTGGAGGACTCCCCCCACGGCGTGGCGGCGGCGAAGGCAGCCGGCATCTTCTGTGTGGCCATCCCGAACGAGGTCACGGCAGAACTCGACCTCTCGGGCGCGGACCTCGCGGTCGGATCGCTCGAGACGCTGCCGCTTGAACAACTCCTCGAGGCGGCTTCAGCCCGGCGATAGCCGTTCGGCGTCGCCGTACATGTGGCCTAGGAAGGGTCCTTGCGCTCCTTGCGCCGTCCGACGATCAACAGGGCGATCCCGGATACCAAGAGCATGAGCATCGCGATGGCTCCAGCCGCGACGTCCGCTGCTCCCGTGAAGGCGGTACCGCCGGAGCCCCCGGCGCCTTCGACGCGGGTCACCGTGACGTCCTGCTGCGAGCTGTCGTTGCGGTTATTCGTGTCGTTCTGGTTGAGCCCGGCGATACGGGCGGTGTTGTCGATCGACGTGCCCGGCGCGCTCTTCGTGATCATCGCTTTCAGGTACAGGGTCGCGCTGCTCTTCGCGGCGAGGTCCCCAACCAGCCAGATGCCCGTGCTGTCGTCGTAGGTGCCGACATCGGCCTTCGAGGACACGTAGGCGAGCCCGGACGGCAGATGATCGGAGACTTTCACACCGGTGGCATCGCCGGGTCCACCGTTGCGGACCTCGATCGAGTACGCCACCGTTTGGCCGACTGCCGGATCCATCCTGTCGACCGTCTTGCGCACCGACAGATCGGTGTCGATCGACGAGGGATCGATCGGATCGAGGACCGCGGTGTCCTGATCATTCGCGGAGTTGGCGTCGGGGGTGGATGAGGTCACGGTCGCGGTGTTCACCAAGGGGGTGTGATCGGACTTGACCGTGGCTACGACGGTGAGCACACGTGCCGCTCCGTTGCTGAGCTGCTCTAGATCCCAGGTGACCACACCCGCCGTCTCCGTCCCACCCTCATCGGCCGAGACGAAGGCCAGGCGGGAATCGAGCGGATCGGTCACGGTGACGCCGGCGGCGGCATCCGGCCCGACGTTCGTAACGGTGATCGTGTAGGTGACGTTCTGGCCGACGTACACGGGATCGGGCGAGCCGGTCTTCGTGATGGAGAGATTGGCCGAGGTCGAGCCGACCGTGATGGTGGTGCTGGCCGTGTCGGTGTCGTTAGCGCTGTTCGGGTCGGCGACGTCAGAGGTCACGCTCGCGGTGTTGACGAGGTCACCGCCGGTCGGGGCCACCGTGACGACGATGGTCGCGGTTGCACCGTTGGCCAGTCCCCCGAGGTCGCAGCTCACCGTTCCGGCGCTCTCCCCGCAGGTTCCTTGTGTGGGGAGCGCGGCAACGAACGTTGCTCCGGCCGGCAGAGGGTCGCTCACGCTCACGCCGGTCGCATCCGAAGGCCCGTTGTTCGTGACCGTGATGGTGTAGAGGAGGTTGGCGCCGATCACGCTCGTGCTCGCCGCGGCCTTGGTGATCTGCAGGTCTGCCGACCCGGTCACAGCGGTTGTTTCGGTGGCGCTGTCGTTCGAGGAGTCTGGATCGGCCTGGTCGCCCGCGACCGACGCCGTGTTCGAGAGGTCCTGGGTGCGGCTTGCGTTCACGAGGACGGTGACGTGAACGGTCGCGGTGGCGCCGTTCGCCAAGGTGGCAACGTTCCACGTGACGATGCCGCCAGACTCGACACCACCGTTGTCGGCGGAGACGAACGACGTGCCCGTGGGCAGCGGGTCGCTGACGATCACGCCCGTCGCGTCGGAAGGACCGTTGTTCGTCGCATCGATCGTGTAGACAAGCTCAGCGCCGGCGGTGGCCGGGTCGGCGTCATCGCTCTTCGTTATGGAAAGGTCGGCGGACTGCGCGGCAGGGACAACGGTGGTCCCCTGGACCGCGGAATCGTTGCTCAGGTCGGGGTCGGGCGTCGATGCGGTCACCGTCGCGGTGTTGGAGAGGTCCGCGATCGTCCCCGCATCTACATGGACCGTGACGTGAACGGTGCTGGATGCTCCGTTCGCCACGGAGCCCACGGTCCAGGTGACGGTTCCGCCGGACTCCACGCCACCGTTGTC
This sequence comes from Actinomycetota bacterium, assembly GCA_034667405.1. Classification (GTDB taxonomy): domain Bacteria; phylum Actinomycetota; class UBA4738; order UBA4738; family HRBIN12; genus JANXVR01. The sequence goes on from JAXDJX010000006.1 coordinate 4,058, forward strand.
GGCCGAGACGAAGCTCGTGCCAGCCGGGAGCGGATCGCTGAGCGTGACGCCACTTGCATCGGACGGCCCGTTATCGGTAACGACCATGGTGTAGGTGAGGTCGGTCCCGGCGGTCACGGGATCGGCGTCGTCGGTCTTCGTTATGGCGAGGTCGGCCGACGTGGCCACCGTGGTAATGGCGGTCGCCGAATCGTTGGAGCTATCGGGATCGGTCTGGTTGCCGGCCACGCTTGCGGTGTTGGAAAGACCGGTGGTGCGGGCAGCATCGACGTGCACAACGACGTGCATGGTGCTCGAGGCGCCGTTCGCGAGCGCTCCCAGCGCCCACGTCACCGTTCCGCTCGATTCACTTCCTCCGTTGTCAGATGAGACGAAGGTCGTGCCGGCGGGAACCGGGTCGGTAACCACGACCCCCGTCGCATCCGAGGGACCGTCGTTCGTGACCATGATCGTGTAGGTCAGATCGGTGCCGGCCGTCGCGGGGTCGGCGGAGTCGGTCTTCGTGATGGAGAGGTCGGCGGAGGTTGCGACAGCCGTCGTTTCGGTCGCCGTGTCGTCGGAGCTGTCGGTGTCGGTCTCGTTACCGGCCACGCTCGCTGTGTTGGTGAGGCCGGTCGTGCGGGCAGCGTCCACGTGGACGGTGACGTGGAGGGTGCTCGACGCGCCGTTGGCCAGGGCGCCGAGGGTCCAGGTGACGGTCCCACCCGACTCCACGCCGCCGTTGTCAGCAGAGACGAAGTTGGTCCCGGCCGGAAGCGGGTCGCTCACGATCACCCCGCTGGCGTCAGAAGGACCGTTGTTCGTCGCAACGAGCGTATAGGTGAGGTCGGTACCCGCCGTCGCGGGGTCAGCGGAGTCGGTCTTCGCTAGGGAGAGGTCGACGGAGGGATCGACCTGCGTCGATTCCGTATCGGAGTCGTTGGTGGGATCGGGATCGGTCACGTCCGACGTTACCGAGGCTGTGTTCGATCGCGAGCCCGCTGCCGCTGCCGTAGGCGTCACGACGATGGTGATGGTGACGGTATCCCCATCCGCCATCGTCCCCAGGGAACATGAGACCGTGCCCAAGAGTTCGGCGCACGAACCCGTCGTGGGCGTCGCGGAACCGAACGTCATCGACGCGGGGAGCGGATCGGTGACCACGACACCCGTGGCATCCGATGGCCCGTTACTCGTGACGGTCAGCGTGTAGGTCAGCGGCGCACCGACCAACACCGGGTCGGCATCATCGGTCTTCGTGATCGCCAGGTCGGCGGAAGTGGTGACGGCCGTGGTCTCGGTCGCTGAGTTGTTGGTGCTGTCCGGGTCCCCGTCGTCGCCGATGACGCTGGCTGTGTTGGACAGGTCCATCGTGCGGCCGGGGTTCACGTGCACGGTGACATGCAGCGTCACGGACGCTCCGTCGGTGAGTGCTCCCACGGCCCACGTGACGGTGCCGGCGGACTCCGTCCCGCCGTTGTCCGCCGAGACGAACGATGCACCTGCGGGGATCGGGTCCGTGACCGTAACGCCGGTCGTATCCGCGGGGCCGTTGTTCGTCACCACAAGCGTGTAGGTCAGATCGGCACCGGCCGTGGCGGGGTCGGCCGAATCGGTCTTCGTGATCCGAAGGTCGGCGGCTGGGGTCACGGTCGTCTCTTCACTGTCGGTGTCGTTGCCGGCGTTGGAATCCGTAGTGGTGGTGGCGACGGTCGCCGTGTCGGTAACTGTCCCGACGGAGGTGGCGGTAACGACGAGGGTGATCGTCGCGGTCGCTCCCGGGGCCAGCGTTCCTAGCGCACAGGTCACGATGCCGGCGAGCTGGGCGCAGGAACCTTGCGACGGCGTCGCCGAAACGAACGAGGCGCCGGCAGGAACGGGGTTGGTGACCGTGACTGCGCTCGCATCCGAAGGCCCGCCGTTCGCAGCAACGATCGAGTAGGTGACGTCGTTCCCGATAGCCACAGGGTCGAGCGCGTCGGAGACCGACACGGATGCATCCGCGTCGGACTGAACGGAGGTGGCCTCAGTAGCGTCATCGTTCGTCGCGTCCGGGTCGGTCTCGTTGCCGATCACGGTCGCGGTGTTCGATAGCTCGGCCGTGCGCGCGGCGTTCACGTGCACGGTGACGTGCAGGGTGTTCGACGCGCCGTTGGTCAGGGCGCCGATGGTCCAGGTGACGGTCCCGCCCGCCTCCACACCGCCGTTGTCGGCCGAGACGAATGACGTTCCAGCAGGGATGGGGTCGGTGACCGTGACCCCGGTGGCGTCCGACGGTCCGTTGTTCGTGGCCACGAGGGTGTAGGTGAGATCGGTTCCCCCAGTTGCGGGATCGGCCGAATCGGTCTTGGTGATGGAGAGATCAGTGGCGGTGGTCACGGCGGTGGACTCGGTCGCCGAATCGTTGGTCCCGTCTGGGTCGGATTGATCGCCCACAACTGATGCGGTGTTGGACAGATCGGCCGTGCGACCGGCATCCACGTGGACCACGACGTGCAGGGTCGTGGACGCACCATCAGCCAGGGCGCCGACGTTCCATGTCACGATTCCGGCTGACTCAGTACCACTGTTGTCCGCCGACACGAAGGTAGTCCCGGTGGGCACCGGGTCGGTGACCGTGACGCCGCTAGCGTCCGAGGATCCGTCATTCTTCACGACGATCGTGTAGGTGAGGTCGGCGCCGGCGGTGACGGGATCGGCGCTATCCGTCTTCGTGATGGAGAGATCGGCAGCGCCCGCCACGGCAGTGGTCTCTGTGGCGCTGTTGTCGCTGATGTCGGAATCCTCTTCGTTCCCGGTCACACTCGCGGTGTTCGAGAGGTCGGTCGTGCGAGCAGCGTTCACATGGACGGTGACGCGGAGCGTTTTCGACGCGCCGTTCGCCAGGGAGCCCACACTCCAGGAGACCGTGCCGACGGACTCGACGCCACCGTTGTCGGCCGAGACGAAGGTCGTCCCGGCCGGGAGCGGGTCGGTGATGGTGACCCCTGTCGCGTCCGACGGTCCGTTGTTCGTGGCCACGATCGTGTAGGTGAGGTCGGTGCCGACCGTCGCAGGGTCGGCCGAATCCGATTTCGTGATCGAGAGATCGGCCGAGGCAGAAACTGCCGTCGACTCCGTGGCAGAGTCGTTCGTGGCGTCGGTGTCCAGCTGATCGCCCTCGACCAAGGCGGTGTTCGATAGGTCGGCGATCCGCCCGGCGTTCACGTGAACGACCACGTGCAGAGTGGATGTGGCTCCATCCGCCAGGGCGCCTACAGCCCAACTCACGGTACCGGCGGACTCCACGCCGCCGTTGTCGGCGGAGACGAAGGTCGTACCGGCAGGAATGGCGTCCGTGACCACCACGCCGGTTGCGTCCGAGGGGCCGTTGTTCGTCACGGTCATCGTGTAGGTGAGGTCGGCGCCGGCCGTGACGGGGTCGGCGTCATCGGTCTTCGTGATGGAGAGGTCCGCGGAGGTCGCGACCGAAGTCGTTTCGGTTGCGCTGTCGTTCGCGCTGTTGGCGTCGGGTTCGTCGCCGCCGATGTTCGCGGTATTCGAGAGGCCCGTGGTGCGAGCGGAATCGACGTGGACGGTGACGTGAACGGTCGTCGACGCCCCGTTCGACAGCGCGCCGAGGTTCCAGGTTACGGTCCCGGCCGCCTCCAGGCCCCCGCCGTCGGCCGAGACGAAGGTGGTCCCCACGGGAACGGCGTCCGTGACCACGACACCGGTGGCGTCGGAGGGACCGTCGTTCGTCGCGACGAGGGTGTAGGTGAGGTCGGTCCCGGCGGTGACGGGGTCGGCCGAGTCGCTCTTCGTGACCGAGAGATCCGTGGCACACACGATGCCATCGGTATCGGTGTCGGCGTCGTTCGTGGCGTCAGAATCGGCGATCGGCGAGCTGGTGAGCAAGGCAGTGTTGGAGAGCGTTGCGGCCCCGAAACCGGAGGGCACGTCGAGCGAGACCTGCCAGGACACGCTGTCTCCCGGCGCCAGAGCAGCAGCGGTGGTGCAGGTGAGATCGCCCAGGAAGATGTCGCAGTTCGCCTCCGTCTCATCCCCGGACGTACCGGCGGGGATCGTGTCGGTCACCACGGCACCGGCGGGAACGGTCGATGCCCCTAGGTTCTGGAGCGTGATCGTGTAGGTAGTCGAGCCGCCAGCCAGCGCCGTCGCGGAGCCATCGGTCTTCGTCACGCTCAGGTCGCCCGTGACGGCAACAGCGGTCGGCTCCGTCGCCGTGTCGTTCACCGCATTCGGATCGGTCGTGGTCGAGCTCACGCTCGCCGTGTTCGACAGGTCGGCCACACGCGAGGGATCCACATGGACGGTCACGTGGAAGGTCTGAGAGGACCCAGACGTCATCGAACCGATGTTCCAGCTGACGGTCCCGCCGGACAGCGAGCCGCCGCCATCGGCGGAGACGAACGACGTTCCGGCCGGGATCGGGTCGGTGAGCAGGACGCCCGTCGCATCCGAGGGACCCTGATCCGTTACGAGGATCGTGTAGGTGAGGTTGTTGCCGGCGGCGACCGGATCCGCGCCGTCCGTCTTCGAGATGCCAACATCGGCGCGGACCTGCACGGTCGTGCTCTGCGTGGAGGAATCGTTCCCGGGGACGGGATCGATCGTGGAGGAGGAGACGCTTGCGGTATTGGAGATGTCGGTCGTCCGAGACGATGCAACGTCCACGACGAGCGTTACGGTTTCGGTTCCACCGTTCGCGATGTCGCCGAGCGAACAGGTCACGACACCCGCCAGCTCACCACACGTGCCGGTCGAGGGCGTCGCGAACACGAACGTGGTCCCGGCGGGCACCGTGTCGGTGACGACGACGCTCGACGCGGTCGAGGGACCCGCGTTGTGGACGGTGAGGGTGTAGGTCTCGTCGTTCCCGGCATACACCGGGTCGGGTGAGTCGGTCTTCACGATGGAGAGGTTGGCGCGCTGAGCGATGGCGGTGTCCTCGGTATCGCTGTTGTTCGCGCTCGAGGGATCCGAGGTGGTGGAGCTGACCGACGCCGTGTTCGTCACCGAACCCGAGCCGGTCGCCGTTGCCACGATCGCGACGGTCGGGGTCGCACCGGGGGCCACCGTTCCCAGGGAGCAGGTCACGGTGCCCGCAAGCTGCGAGCAGGACCCTTGAGAAGGAGTGGCTGACACATAGGTGAGTCCGGCGGGAAGGACGTCGGTCACCGAGACGGCGAGTGCATCGGACGGTCCGGCGTTCCCTACGGACAGCGTGTACGTGACGTTCTGTCCGGCGACCACAGGGTCAGGTGAGTCTGTCTTCGAGATCGACAGGTCGGCCGACGTGCCCACGGTGGTCCCTTGTGTCGCGGAGTTATTGGAAGCGTCCGGGTCCGTGACCGAAGAGGTAACGCTGGCCGTGTTCGAGAGCCCGGACGTCCTACCCGCGTTCACCGCGACGACGAGATGGACGGTAGTAGTCGCCCCGGTGGCGAGGCTACCGAGGTTCCAAGTGACAGTACCCCCGGACTCGGCGCCACCCCCGTCCGCAGAAACGAACGACGTTCCACCCGGGAGAGGATCGGTGAGCACCGTGCTCGCGGCGGTCGAAGGCCCGTTGTTCGTCACGACCATCGTGTAGGTCACTTGATTGCCGGCTACCACGGGGTCGGGACTGTCGCCCTTCGTAACCGAGAGGTCGGCCCGCGGCTGGACGGTCGTGTTGGCGGTGTCGGAGTTGTTTCCGCTCGCCGGGTCCGATGTCGTGGAGGAGACCGACGCGGTGTTCGCGATGCTCCCCGACGCCGTGGGTCGAACGACGACGGTCACACTGGGGGTTCCGCCGTTGACGACGGTCCCTAATGGGCAGGTGATGACCCCGGCCAGTTGAGAGCACGTCCCCTGGGTCGGCGTTGCCGAGACATACGTGACGCCGGCAGGGAGGGTGTCGGAGACCGACACGCCGAGCGCGTCGGACGGCCCGGCATTGCTCACAGCCAAGGTGTACGTAAGGTCCTGACCCACGCCGACCGGGTCCGGAGAATCCGATTTGTTGATCGAGAGGTTCGCCGACGTCACTACGGCCGTCGTCTGGGTGGCGCTGTTGTTCGCGGCGTTCGTGTCCGTCGTGGTGGTCGTCGCACTCGCGGTGTTCGACAACGCCGCCGTCCTGGCCGAGTTCACGTGGACGGTCAGATGAACGGTCGATGACGACCCCGTGGCGATGTCGCCGAGACTCCAGGTGACGGTCCCTCCCGACACAGATCCGCCATCGTCTGCCGACACGAACGTCGTGCCGCCGGGCACGGCGTCGGTGATCGACACGCCGTGCGCGGTCGAGGGACCGGCATTGGTCGCCACCATGGTGTAGGTGAGGTTGTTGCCGGCGGTGACCGGATCCACAGAGTCGGTCTTCGTCAGTGAGAGATCGACCTGCTCGACGGCGGTGATGCTTGTCAGGCCTGCGGCTGCGTTGCCGTAGTCATTGTTGTAGTGGTAGGCACCGCCGGACTTGTCGTAGATGAGTCCGTACACCGACATGTTGGAACCCGTGCCCAAGATCTTCACCTGGTAGGTGGTGACGATGTCGCCACCGACCTTGCCGCCCGAGTAGTTGACGGGTCCGACGCAGGACCGGTAGTTCGCAAGGCTCGGGTCCGGCTGCCATCCGCATGCATCTCCATAGATGGTGTTGTTCGTTCCACCGGCGGGCGCCGTGTAGGTGGTGGCGACCGAGACGATCTGGAAGACGGCGTTCGAGAGATTCAGGAACGAGGACAGCTGCTCGTAACCGCCGGGCGCGGTATGCGCACTCAAGACATATGTATAGGTGTTGCCGACGACGACGCTCGTCGGACCCGTAACCGAATCCACACCATTGCGGTTCTGGCTAACGAGGTGCTCCACGTAGAGTTCCCTCGGCGTCGGAGTGCTCACCGTTCCCAGACCGTCGGCCGTGACGTCGACCCGGAACCTGCGCGCGGTGTCGTACGCGGCACTGGTCCGGGTGACAACGATGTTGAAGTAGAAGTCGTAGCAGGCACCGACCGCGAGCGTCGAGAGGGACAGTGGGTTCTGACCTGTCAGGTTGATGTAGGTGTTGACGGTGGTCCAGGCGTAGGTGGCGGTGACGTTCGTCGCTGCGGAGGTTCCGGTGTTGCAGACCCGAGCTCCCGAGGCGAACGTGTTCGGTCCGTCGGTTACGTCGTTGCTATCGAGGCCGACGACACCCCAGGTGATCGGTGTGGCCGTCAACACAGGAGCGGCGAACGCGACGCCGGCCATCGACGGAACCAACGCCGTCGTCAACGTGAAGACGACAACGATCCTACATAGCGCTAACCGGCCGAACTTCCGTCTCGGCCGGTCGGATGGTGCCGGGGGGTTGACCGCGTCCACTACTACTCCTGGGTGGCTGGCAACTGGGGGAAGCCACGTAATGAGAGTTGTCGGCCCCGGACCGGGAATCCTACGTACTCTGACTGCGGTACTTCTGTCTAAGGGAAACAAGTCCTTCGTGACTAGCTCCAAGACTTGTGCGAGAGCGCCACCTCGTGCCAGGCTCGCCTCAGAACCCCAACCAGGGAGGGATCATCCGCGGGGACACCGTCCATCTGAGGCTCATCGCCGCCGCGTCGATGGCCATGTTGATCATGTCCGCCGCTACCGGTTCGGGCGCGGCACGAGCCGCGCCAACACCACTTCCAGCCCACGTCTACGCACCGTATTTCGAGACATGGACGAGCGACTCCATCACCACTACTGCGCAGCAGTCCGGAACGAAGTTCTACACGCTCGCGTTCCTCGAAACGCTCAGCAAGACATCCTGCACGTTGGCGTGGAACGGCTCCAGATCCCAGACGTTGGACTCTGGCCGGTACGTCTCCGATATCGCGTCGTTGCGAGCGATGGGCGGAAACGTCATCCCGTCATTCGGTGGATGGAGCGCGGATCAGGGTGGAACCGAGATCGGCGACTCATGTAAAGACGTGAACGCGATCGCCTCCGCCTACGAGCAAGTCATCACGACGTATGACGTGACCCGACTGGACATGGATATCGAAGGCCGCTCGCTGACGAAGCCTGCCGGCATCGACCGCCGCAACAAGGCCATCAAGCAAGTGCAGGACTGGGCCGCGGCGCGCGCTCGTCCCCTGCAGATCCAGTACACGCTACCGACCGGCGCGAGCGGTTTGGAATCGAGCGGCGTCGCGGTGCTGCAGAACGCGGTGGCCGATGGCGTTCGCATCGACCTCGTGAACCCGATGGTGTTCGACTACTACGACGGGACCACGACGCAGATGGGCGCGGCGGCGATCAGCGCATCACAGGGATCGCATTCACAACTCGCATCACTTCTGCCCGGTAAGACGTCGGCCCAACTCTGGGCTCTGCAAGGGGCGACCATGATGAACGGCGTCGATGACTATCCGAAGAAGACGGAGGTCACCTCCGTGTCGGACGCGCAGCGACTCTTGGACTTCGCGATACGCAAAGGCATGAGCGCGCTCTCCATCTGGGCCATCCAGCGCGACAACGGCGGTTGCCCCGGAGCGCGCGCCGCCAACGACTGCTCCGGTATCGTTCAGAACACCTGGGATTTCAGCCACACCTTGAACCCATTCACGGGCTCGTAGCGGGGAACGGTACGGCTAGGCAGACGGGCTCCGTGCACATGATGTTGCCAGCCTCCTTATACTGCGCGGCATGGCGACGGTGACCCTACGAGCGCCGTTGAAGGACAGGGCGGGCGGCGCGTCGGATATCGAGGTGGAAGGTGCAACCGTGGGCGCGGCCATCCGCGAACTTGAAGCCGCCCATCCCAAGCTCGTCGGCTGGATCCTGGACGAACAGGGTGAGGTCCGCAGGCACGTGAACGTATTCGTCAATGGGGAGCGGATGCAGGCAGAGGCGGCGATCCAACCCGCCGATCGTCTCCACGTTCTTCCCTCGATCTCGGGAGGATCCTGATGACAGAACTACTCGTCGGCACACGCAAGGGCCTGTTCGCCCTCCGAGGCACCGCCGGTAGTCCGATGGCGTTGGCCGTCCGGGCCTTCCCGGGAGAGGTCGTTGAGTACGCCGTGAGGGATCCCCGGACCGGGCGGACGTTCGCCTCGGTGACGAACGGGCAGTTCGGGCCGCGGGTGATGTTCACCGACGACCCCGGGCTCGGCGATTGGACGCAGGCTAAGGGACCGGCCTTCCCCGACGATATCGAGGCCTCGGTCGAACGAACCTGGGTCATCACCCCTGGCGAGGCCGACGGGCTTCTCTATGCGGGCGTCGATCCTGCCGCGCTCTTCATCTCCTCCGACGATGGCGAGACCTGGGAGCTGAATCGCGGGCTTTGGGATGCTCCCACACGTCCGGAGTGGAACCCGGGCTTGGGAGGGCTGGCCCTGCACTCCATCTGTCCCTGGCCGGGCGATCCGTCCCGGCTCGCGGTGGGGATCAGTGCGGCAGGCGTCTGGCTGACCGAAGACGGTGGCGCCACCTGGCGGACCGGGTACACGGGTTTGGTCCCCGAGTATCTGCCCGAGGACATGCGCGAAGGCACCCACTCCCTGTGCGTGCACAACATGCGGCGCTCGCCGATCCAGCCCGAGCGGCTCTTCATGCAGTTCCACGGAAGTGTCTACCGCTCGGACGATGCCGGCGAGACCTGGAACGACATCGCCACCGGGCTGCCGGACGGTTTCGGGTTCCCCATCGTGATCGATCCGGCAGACCCCGACGCCGCGTTCGTGATCCCGCTCGACGGGATGTTCGACCGAGCCACACCGGGAGGCCGTGTGGCGGTCTACGAGACTCGCGATGCCGGGTCGACGTGGAGCGCCCGGGGCAAGGGCCTCCCCCAGAGCGATACGTGGCTGACCGTCCTGCGACAGGCGTTCGGGAGCGATGGAGGAAGTCCCCAGTCTCTCGCATTCGGCTCGACATCCGGGACCGTGTTCGCCTCGGCAGACGGCGGAACGTCCTGGGACCTGGCCTTCGACCGGCTGCCGCTCGTGACCTCCGTTCGCTTCGCCTGAACAGTCAGCGGACGAGGGTCACGCGGACCGATGCTACGTCGGCCGCCGGGACGTGGGCAGCGGAAACATCCAGGGAACCAACAGTGTTCGTCATCAGCGCGGTTCCGGTCTGTTGGGCGAGCGTCGTGCCCTGACTGTCGGCCAGCGTGACGCGGAACCGACGGGCCGCACAGCCCGCCGAGCCCTTCTCCTGAAGGCCCTCCAGCTGCACCGTGCTCACACCGTAATCGCCCAGGTTGGCGTCGTATCGGGTCTGGAAGCTCACCTGGACGGGAGCCGACTGACAGCCACCGATGGCGTCGTGGCCCTCGTTCCCGAACTGAGCGTGATCGGCGGGGGCCCCTGCGGCGAACCCGGAGAGGTTTCCGGCCAGACAGACCAAGAGGAACGCGCCGAGCGCCACCAAGCTCTGCCCGCCACGTCTCCGTACGCTCATGCTGTCCTATCGGCGGGGACTACCTGTTACTAGATAGCCAACCATACCTATATTTGGGTAGCGGACGGACCGTTCGGCGGTCGGGCGGTTGGGGGACAGTGGACACCATGTTTTTGACACCCGCATAGAGTTGCCACTTAGCCCATTTCGGGTTCACGCGGCCACGGGGATGCCCTGCGGAGACCATCTGAGGGGGGTGAGAGGCGCCCGTCTACCGGTAGACGCCGTTGTGGCCCAGGCTGTAGTTGCCGGGCTGCGGGAAGTACGACAGGCCGTGCGGGTCGGCCCCCACCCTGATCTGCTTGATGATGTGACCGTTCGAGGTATCTACCACCGTGACCGTGGTCCCGTAGCGGTTGCTCTCCCAGAGCTGCGTCCCGTCCGGTGAGATCTGCACCATGTCGGGGCTCCCGCCGACATCCCACGTGTGGATCACCTTCTGCTGGGCGAAGCTGATCACCGAAATGGTCCCGGCCAGCCGGTTGGTCAGGTACAGGTACTTCGTGTCTCGGCTGATGGCCATCCCGTGTGCGCCGTCGCCGGTGTGGATGAACTTCACCTGCCGCATGCGTGTCGCGTCGATGACCGACACCCCGCTGGTCCCCTGGTTCCCCACATAGAAGTACTTCCCGTCCGGGGAGAGCTTCACGTCCACGGGAAGGCCCCCGATATTCATCTTGTCCAGAACCTTCATCGACTTCCAATCGACCTTGACCACGTTGCCGTCGAACTCACAGCCGATCATCAGGAACGTCCCCGTTGCCGAGAAGTCCAGATGATCCGGCCCGTTGCAGGGCAACGGCACCGCTTTGATGAGCTTCCAGGTGACCGGGTCGTAGAAGCGAAGTTGGTTGTAGTACTCCGCCACGTCGATGGCCGCGCTGCCGTCCGGAGTGAAGTAGAGGTTATAAGGGTGCTCGATGTTGTGGATGATCTTCACGAGCTTGCCGGTCCGCGGATCGATCTTCGCGAGTTCACTCGCTGCCGACGTGTCGACGTAGAGCCAACGCAGGTTCCAGGACGGCGTCACGTGCTCGGGAAATGTCCGGTAGCCCAGTCGGATCGTTCGGATGATCTTGAAGGTCGAGGGATCGATCACCTCGATGGTTCCGGGGATGCCGTTGGGGACGTAGACCAGGGACGGAACGCCGGCGACCTTCGGACTGAGGTCCGGACCCATGATGCCTTCGTAGATGTTGCGTGTCTGCGGACCGACGGTCCCAGTGGCTGAGGACGAACCCGATGCTCCTGGGCCGGTCGAGGAGGAACCCGCCGCGCTCGGCGTGGCCCCGCCTCCGCCTCGCGTCTCGGCGCTCGATCCGTCCCCGCGCATCAATGCAAAAGCACCCAGGGCACCCGCCAGCAGGATCAGCACGAACGACGAACGCCGCCTGCGCATGTTGAGGCGATCGGTTCTTGCGTTCGTCTCCGTCATGGCGCGTAGACCCTAGCGCACGGCAGCCAGTAGCAGCGACGTCAGCCGCGGTCGGCTTCCTGTGCCCGCAGTTCGTCCAGGGCGGCCCGGATCATCGTGACGGCCAGGTGCTCGGAGATGGGGTCCTGGGGCGAGAGCGCCTGGGTCCGGTGCATCACATCGAGGCTCCCACGCAGCAGTTCCTCATCGGTTCCCGACCGGGCAACCAGAGAATGGATGGCCCGGGAGGCCAGCGACATCGAGTACTTCGCGAGCGCCGTCTGGGTCCCCAACGTCTCCTCATCCATGTGAGCAGGATGCCACGACGTGGCAGGCTTTGGCCACACTGCCTGCGTTCACATCTGCCGGCCGATGGCGGCACTCAGACCCGAGACACCCTCCTGGCCGGCCCCGACCTTCACGCGGGAACGCCGAAGGACCAGGCCGGTGATCACGATGGCCAACACCGTCACGGCGAGCATGATCGTTGCCAGGGCATTGACCGCGGGGGTGATGCCGAATCGAACCGCCGAGTACAGGACGATGGGCCAAGTGTTCGTGGTCCCGTTGTTGAACGCCGCGAGGATGTAATCGTCGAAGGAGAACGTGAACGACAGGAGAGCGGCCGCAACGATGGCCGGCATCAGCCGAGGCAGCGTGATCTGTCTGAACGTGGAGAACGGACCCGAACCCAGATCGTAGGACGCCTCCTCCAGCGTGTCCCCCATCCCCACGAAGCGGGCACGGATGATCAGCATGGCTAACGACGCGTTGAACACGATCTCCGCGAGCACGATCGTCCAGAAGCCAAGCGGAGGGAAGAATGGGAAGAGGTTCTTCGCCTGGACGAAGAAGATGAGCGAGGCCACTGCGATCACGATCTCGGGAACCACGAGGGTGAGATAGACGATGACGTCGAAGGGCACCCGGGCGCGGGGCCGCATACGAGCCAGGGCGAGGGCTGCGCAAAGGCCCAGCACGGTCGACACCCCGGCGGCCACGGCCGCCACCTTCAAGCTCACGACGATGGCGGGGATGAAGTGCTTGTCGTGGAGGCCGGCGTTGAACCAACACGTGGTGCCTCCGTTCCACACGGCGATGTTCCCGAGCTTGTCGGGGGGCAGCGAGCAGATGTTCGTGCCGTGGAAGGATTCGAGGGCCACGGGAGCCGGCTTGTTGAAGGCGAATAGCGCCATCACCACGATGGGAAGGAAGAGGAACAGGAACACGATGACGGCCCAGATGGTGAAGCCCGCTTTCGCCGTCGGAACCCTACGCACCGAAACGCTCTTCTTTGGTCGCGAACAGGATGTACACCAGCACGAATACGGACAGCGCGATCATCAGTGAGATCGCGAGCGCCGACCCGAACGGCTTGTTCTGCGCTTCGCTGAATTGGTCGCCGATCAGGTTCCCCACGAACTCGTACTTCCCGCCGCCCAGGATGTTCGGGATGATGTACTCGCCCGTCATGGGGATGAAGACCAGCAGCGCGCCCGTCACCACACCGGGCAGGGTGAGGGGGAAGGTGATCTGCCAGAACGCCTTCAGCGGACGCGCCGTGAGGTCGGTCGCCGCCTCGATCAGCGTCCAGTCCATCCGCTCCAGGGATGCGAATACGGGCAGGATGAACAACGGCAGGTAGTTGTACACGAGCCCCACCCCGACGGCGTACTTCGTGTAGAGGATGTTGATCCCGAACGTCTTGGCCAGGTAGCCCTGCGGATCCAAGATGATCCCCAGTGCGTAGGTCCGGATCAGGAACGACGTCCAGAACGGGACGACGATCAACAGCAGCGCGAGCATCTTGTACGTCGAGAGATAGCGCGCCATCCAATACGCCACCGGATACCCCACCATGATGGTGAAGATCGATCCCAAGCCGGCCATCACCAAGGTCCTGATGAAGATGGTGATGTACACGTGATCCAGCACCAACTTGTACTGCGACGGGTCGAACGCGTACGTGATGGAGTTGAAGCCGGTCTGCGTGGCGAACGAGAACGCCACGAGGATCCCCATGGCGCCCAGGAAGAAGATCGCCTCGTAGATGAACGAGGGCGCCAGCAACCACGCCGGATACCGCGGCGAGAACGAACGCTTCCGCCGACGGCGTCCGGTAACGACGGCGACCGGTGTGCCCGGATCTGCTTCCATCAACCCGCTTTGAACGCCGTGTAGATCGCCGTCCGACCCTGAACGACCGCAGGACTGACATTGAGGATGTACTTGTAGTTATCGGTGTAGGAGGCCGGGACGTTGAAGAGCGGGTCGTCCTTCAATGTCGCCGGCACCTGGTCGAGCGCGTCGGGGATCGGGATCGGATAGTTGTGATAGAGCATCTCGGTGACCGCAGTGCTCGGCTGGAGCAGCCAGTTGATCCATGCGTGCGCGGCCACCGGGTGCGGCGCGGCGCCGGGGATGCACCAGTTGTCGGCCCAGATCTCCGAGGTCCCGGTGGGGATGACAGCGGTGATGTCGCCCTGCTGCTTCCGGCCCTCGACGATGCGGCGCACATCTCCGTTCCACCCTTGACTCAGGATGATGTTCCCGGCGATCGCGTCGTTGATGTACTTGTACGAACTGATCGTGGTGACGCCCTGCCGGATCGAGAGCAGGAACTCTTTCACCGTATCGAAGTCGGCTTGGTCGCCGGTGTTCGGATCGAGATCTAGCGCCATGAGTGCCAGCGGCACAACCTCTTCGGCGCCGTCCAGGAGGTTCGTTCGCCCCTTGTCCACGTACTTGGGAAGGGCCTCGTAGAAGTCGTGCATGCTCTTCAGGTCGTCCGTCACGATGGTGTTGTTGTAGAAGAACATCGTGATCCCGAAGTCCTTGATGACGTGGAACTCCCCCGTCGGATCGAAGGAGGGCTTGAGGAACGAGGGATCCAGGTACTTCAGGTTCGGGAGCAACTCCGGGTCCATCGAGAGGAGCTTGCCCTCTTGGATGAGCTGGGCTACGGCATTCTGGCTGGGCGCGATGATGTCGAAGTTGGAACCGCCGGCGTTGAGCTTGGCCAACATCTCGTCGTTGCTCGAGTAGAACGATTCGTGCGTCGTCATCCCCACGGCGGCTTCGTCCGGCAGCTTCTCGAAGAGCTTGAAGGTGGAGGGGTCGTCGTACTGCGACCAGTTGTAGATCTCCAGGTGGTCCTCGAGCGGCGTGCCGGCGAGGCCTCCACCGGCGGACCCGCTATCCGTTGAACCCCCGGGTCCCGTGTTCGTCTTCTTCCCGCATGCGGCGGCGACGGCGGCGAGCATCGCCATGCCGCTCAATCCCAACGCGCGACGCCGGGAGATGGAACGTCCCGCGGCTCGCTGCACCTCGCGGTGGAGGTAGTCGAGCTTAGGCTTCATCTCGATGGGTGCAAGGATCTTCAGGTCCTCTGGGCGGGGCTCGTTCATGCTTCCTCCTCCGAACTCGTGGCGGCCGTGAGTTCGCCGAGCAAGAGCGGGGCGGCTTCGTCCCAACTCACGGCGATGCGGTCTCCTGGGTGGATGGTGTCGAGGGCCGGATCGGCGCTGGCGCGCTGCTCCCGGACCACGACGTTCGTGCCATTGACGAGCGTGGCGACCACTTGGATCTGGTCACCGAGGTACATCTTCGTGATGACTTGTGCGTCGGCGGCGTTCGACGCCTCGGTGGAGGAACCGGCGAATGCGACCATCCGCTCCGGACGGATCCCCACTCTGACGTGTCCACCCTTCACCGCGTCACCGCGGCCGCGGACCACGACGCCCTGACCCGCGTCGACGACGAACCGATCCTCGACCACCTCGGTGACGGTGCCGTCCAGGAAGTTCATGTCCCCGATGAAGTCGGCGACGAACGGAGTGAGCGGCTGATCGTAGATGGCTCGCGGTTCGTCCAGCTGCTCGATGACACCGTTGGACATGACGGCCACTCGGTCCGACATGGATAGCGCTTCCTCTTGATCGTGCGTCACGTAGATGAACGTGATGCCGACCTGTTCCTGGATGCGCTTCAGCTCGATCTGCATCTCCTTGCGGAGCTTGAGGTCCAGCGCACCCAGGGGCTCGTCCAGGAGCAGGACTCGGGGATTCATCACCAGCGCACGGGCGAGCGCCACCCGCTGCTGTTGTCCGCCCGAGAGCATCGCCGGGCGATGCGTTTCACGGCCGGTGAGCTGCACGAGTTCGAGCGCTTCACGCGCCTTCGCGTGCCGTTCGGGTTTGGAGACTTTCCGTTGCTTCAGGCCGTAGGCCACGTTGTCCAGGATGGACATATGGGGGAACAACGCGTAGCTCTGGAACACGGTGTTGACATCCCGTTTGTACGGGGGGATCCCGACGGCGTCGAGCCCTCCGATGAGAAGTTCCCCTTCGTCGGGCTGCTCGAACCCGGCGATGAGCCGCAGCGACGTCGTCTTCCCGCACCCCGAGGGGCCGAGCAGTGAAAGGAACTCGCCCTTACGGACCTTGAGGTCGACGGCGTTCACCGCAGTGAGCGATCCGAAACGCTTGGTGATACCGCGAAACTCGACGTCGTGCTCGGGGCTTTGCTGCATGGAACCTCCGTCTGCTCAAGCTGGACAGGTCGCCCGAGACGGGCGGAGCCTATCTCGGCGCACCGGGCCGGTCAACGCAGGGTGCGTTGCGCCGAAATGCCAGGTGGGAACCCTCTTCAACGGCCGCGCCAGATGGGGTCGCGTCCCTCCGTGAACGCGCGCGGCCCCTCCTGCGCGTCCTCGCTCTCCAAGGCCCGTTGGTAGGCGGGCACGTCCCCGCCCCGGATCGCTTCGTACCCCTGGCGCTCGTCCAGTTCGTACGTGGCGTCGACGATGGCCTTCGTCGCCCGAACGGCGAGCGGAGCCGCCGCCGCGATCTCCCCGGCCAGTTCTCGAGCCACGGACAACACCTGCTCCGGCGCCACCAGGCGATTCACGAGTCCCCAGCGGGCGGCCTCCTCAGCCTGCATCCGACGGCCCGTCAGGAGGAGTTCCATCGCGAGCGCGTGGGGAAGGCGCTTGGGGAGCCGAAAGATGCCACCGGCATCCGCAACGAACCCAAGGTGTACCTCGGGGACGAAGAAGCTCGCCGATGTCGATGCGACGATGAGATCACACGCCAGCGCGAGCTCGAACCCGCCCCCGGCGGCGTAGCCGTTCACCGCGGCGATGACGGGTTTGTCGAGATCGAACATCTCAGTCAGGCCGGCGAATCCTCCCGGACCCCAATCCTCGGAGTCCCCTTGCTCCGCCGCCTTCATGTCCCAGCCCGCCGAGAAGAAGCGATCCCCCGCGCCGGTGATGATGGCGACCAGCAGCTCGGGCTCGTCCCGGAACGACACGAACACCTCGCCCATGCGCCTGCTCGTGGCGGAGTCGATCGCGTTGGCCTTGGGTCGGTCGATGGTGATCTCAAGCACCCGGCCGTCGCGAGCCGTGCGGATGCCCTGCGCCTCGGAACTCTCGCCGTCTGCCGTCACATGAGCACCTGCCTTCGGGACGCGACCGTCCGCATCAGGACCGAGCGTAGCGCGGCACTGCGCCGGCGCGTGAATCGGGGATCCGGCAGCGGGTTGGGCAGGAACGCGTTGCGCATATACGGTCTGGGCACATGCCCGCGTGGACGAACCCCCGATGACCTACGAACACGAACTCGCGTTCGCGCATGAGCTCGCTGACCTGGCCGCGAAGATCACGCTTCCGGGATTCGGCGGCAGGATCGAGGTGACACTGAAGGCCGATCGCACCCCGGTGACCGAACTGGACCGGCACACCGAGGGAGCACTTCGCGAACGTGCGGCCGCGGCGTTCTCCGATGACGCGTTCCTGGGCGAAGAAGCCGGATTGAGTGGGAAAGCGGACCGCGTCTGGGTGGTCGACCCCATCGACGGCACGAAGAACTTCGCCGACGGTGTGCCGCTCTGGAGCACGCTCATCGCCCTGGTCGTTGGCGGCGAGCCCGTCGTCGGGATCATCGACGTGCCCACCTTGGGAGACCGCTATTCGGCGCTGCTGGGCGCTGGCGCCACCAAGAACGGCGAAACCATCCGGGTGAGCTCCACGTCCTCCGCAGCCGATGCGTTCGTCGTGCATTCGGGGATCGAGGAATGGATGGCCGATGACCGATTCGCGGGACTAGCGAGGGTGGCCGGCGGCTCTCGCCGCACCCGTGGACTGAGCGACGCGTGGGGTCACGGATTGGTCGCACAAGGGAGTGCAGACGTCCTGGTGGATCATGACCCATGCGGCGAATGGGACTACGCGGCAGGCAAGATCATCGTGCAGGAGGCGGGGGGGCGGATGACGACCCTGGACGGCGGAGCGCTCTATCCGGGATGCGACCTGTTGATCACCAACGGTTCGCTGCACGACGAGATCGGGGCGCTACTGAGGGGCTGACACTCGCTCACATCCGCTCGGGCGGGGCGGCCAGGAGCGACTCGTCCAAGCCCGAGAAGATGAGTTCGGCCGCCGCGTCCTCCACGGAGACCCCGGCCAGTTCGAAGGCCAGGAGCACCGCTCCCACCACCGGTGGTCTGACCAAGCGGATGGGATCGACATCCGGCGAAACGGTCCGAACCGTGGCAACCAGCGGGTCGACCAGGATCCTCGTTGCCGAACGGAACAGTCCGCCTGCCAAAACGAGTTCGAAGGCAGAGCCTGCAAGGCCCAAGTGGGCAGCCACCAGATTGGCGTTCTTGCCCAGCTCACGCCCCGCGTCTTCGATGATCGATCGGGCGACCTGGTCGCCTGCCTCCGCGATGTCGACCACTGCGTGCGCCACGTAGGGGAGGTCATCTTGTTCGCGACTGATCTTCTCCAGCAGCTCGGGGACCGTGTGGACCCGTTCGCGCGCGCAGAGCATCTCGGTGAGCTCGGTCTTCGGCGATTTGCCCAGATACGCTTCAGCCACAGCCTGTAGGGCACGTTCGGAGATGTCGGACCCGCTTCCGTAGTCGCCGAAGTATGGCCCGAGCCCCAAGGTTCGGAAGCTGGTTCCCCGAGCGTCTCGCCCGGCGACCACGCTGCCGGTACCCGCGACGACCACGACCCCGGACGGCCCGGTCAGGCCGGCGCGGAGTGCGACGTAGGCATCGTTGATGATGAGCCTCGGCCCGCCCAGCTGGAGCCGGGTCAAGACGTTGCCCAAGCGGTCCTGATCCGAATCCCAGTCCACGCCCGCCAAGCCGAAGACGCTCGCGGCCAATTCCCCCGGGGGGATGTTCGCAGCATCAAGCGCCTCTCCGACCACCCGTTCCAGGGTGTCGGCCGCGCGGGGAAGCCCGATCTCCTCCCAGTTGGACGCCCCCCGGACCGCAGCACCCAGGACATCCCCGTCCAGGGTGGAGACAACTGCGTGGGTCTTGCTCCCGCCGCCGTCCACGCCCAGCACCGCCCGTGGAGACCCGGAGACCTCAGTTCCAGACCGATCTTCCATACGTAGTACCCATCGGCCAACCGATGCCTACGTTGAGCTATCCAACGAGATAAGGGGACTCCAGTAGCTCCCGGACCGACCCGTCCTGCTCGAAGCTGAGGAAGCGGTCCATCAAACGCATGAACCACCGATCGTGGGTCACCGCCACCACGGTCCCTTCGTATCGGCTGAGAGCATCCTCGAGCGCCTCGGCGGAGTGGACGTCGAGGTTGTCCGTCGGCTCGTCGAGCAAGAGCATCGTGGGGCTCTCGATCTCCATGAGCAGCAGCTGGAAGCGAGCCTGCTGTCCGCCGCTCAGCAGCTCGAACGGATTGCCCGACGCCCGCTCCAGCTCGTAGCGCTTGAGGGTGCTCATGGCCTCGCTCATCGTCATGCCCGTCTTACGAAGCACCTCGAGGACGGACACGCCCACCAGTTCGGGGCGATGGTGCAATTGCGCGAACAACCCCGGTCGAACCCGAGCCCCGAGTTGCCACCCCCCCGTGTACGTCACGTCCTCGCCCGCCAAGAGCCGCAGGAAATGGGTCTTTCCCGTGCCGTTCGGACCGATGACGCCGACCCGTTCGCCGAAGAGGAGTTCGGTGCTGAAGGGTTGGATGAGCCCGGAAAGGCCGAGATCACGAACGCGCAGGGCGAGCTTGCCTGTTCGCCCGCCTTCGATCTTCATCTTCACGTTCTGGACGGCGGCCTTCTCCGGCGGCGTCTGGCGTTCTTCGAACATCCGGACGCGTGTGACGGCAGCGCGTGCGCGGCTGGCCATCCCGTCGTTGTAGGCGGCCTTGCGCTTCATCTCCTTCATATAGGCGATCAGCTGCGCGTGCTTCTCGTTGTACCGGCGGTGCTCCTCGTCGATCTGTTCCAGACGCGCCTCCCGCGCCTCGGCATACGTGGCGTATCCAGCGGGGTGTACCCAGGCTCCGTGCGCCTCCAGCGTGACCACCCGCGTGGCCGTCCCTGCCAGCAACGCCCGATCGTGACTGACGAACAGGATGGTCTTCCCGCTCTGGCGGATCTGTTCTTCGAGCCACGTCTTCCCTGCGATGTCCAGGTAGTTGTCGGGTTCGTCCAAGAGCAGCAGATCGAACGGCGAACGGAACAACACCTCGAGCGCCAGGCGCTTCTGCTCACCACCGCTGAGCGTGTCCACGCGCCGGTCCGCGGCCTCGACGTAGGGGATGCCGAACGCCGCGACCGTGCAGGTGTCCCAGAGGACTTCGGCCGTGTAGCCACCGGCTTCGTCCCAGCCCGCCAGCGCGTGGGCATAGGCGAGTTGTGCATCCTCGCCGGCGTCACCGCGTGCCAGCCGATCCTCGCACGCCTTGAGGGCTGCGCCTGCCTCCGCCAACGAACGCTCGGCGAACGACACGAGGAAGTCCCGAACCGAGATCTGTTCCTCGGGTTTCGCGACGAATTGGCGCATGTAACCCAGGCGGCCGTCGATGTTCAGGGCGCTGCCCGCGCCCGCCGGCTCCACTCCGGCCAGCACCTTGAGCAGGGTGGTCTTGCCGATACCGTTAGGCCCGACAAGTGCGGCGTGATGACCCTCGGGCACGCGGAACGTCACCCCCTCGAACAGGGTCCATCCGCCCGGAAGGGCGTAGGAGACGTCCGAGACGTCGATGATCGGCATGGCTCCAGCCTACGGGGACCGTGCGCCAACCGGTACCGTAGGTCCGCGGCGACCGCGGCCGCAGAACGCGAGGAGGCCGATGGACCCCGAGCAGGTAGAGATCCACGTCAGGCCCGACGGGTCATACAAGGTCTATGGCCCCGTCACCGTTCGCGACGTCGACGGGAAGACCTACGACCTCAGCGAGGAAACGAAGATGGACGGCCTGGGCGCCCGGATCAAGCTCTGCCGGTGCGGGGCAAGCGCCACCATGCCGTTCTGCGATGAATCGCACGTCGCTGTCGGATTCGAGTCGTCGCCCCGAGTCACCTAGGAAGGAGTCGCCGTGCACCGCAGATGAGCGCGCACCAGCGAGCGCCCGGTCGGGCGCTGTCGCGGCGTGCCGACCTCCCTTCGTGCGAGCGGCCCCTTGACCCACTGACGGTCTCGGCTCCCTCCGCCCGGGTTCTCGGACGCCACTCGAACCCGAGCAGTCCACGAGGAGGACGAACCATGCCGTCGATCAAAGATCGTCTGCGATCCGTACTGGAGATCGCCGAACTGAACGCCGTGGCGGTGGACACCGATGCGCGATTCCCCCATGAGACCCTTGCCGCCTTGACCAAGGGTGGGCTGATGGGCCTCACGTTGCCCGAGGAGGTCGGAGGTCTCGGAGCCGGACCGGTTGCGTTCGTGGACGTTGTTCGACAGCTCGGGTCCAGGTGTCCATCCTCCGCGATGGTCTACCTCATGCACGTCTGCGCCGCACAGGTCACGCTGGCGGGAACACCCGGAGGCAACTCCGACTCGCTCCGCGCGATGGCCGACGGGTCGACCCTCAGCACGCTGGCGTTCAGTGAGAAAGGTTCGCGCAGCCATTTCTGGGCGCCCGTCAGTCAGATCTCGGGCGGCAGGATCACCGCGAGCAAGTCATTCGTCACGGGAGCCGGTCTAGCGAACAGCTACGTCGTCTCCACTCGGCCGGCCGGAACGGAGTCGCCGATCGAGTCATCCCTCTACCTGGTGGGTGCGGACACGGACGGGATCGAGGTGGCGGGCCCGTGGATCGGGCTCGGCCTGCGAGGGAACGCGAGCGCGCCGATGACGATCGATATCGATGCCGCCGACGGAACCCTGCTCGGTGAAGCGGGTGGGGGTCTGGACCTCATGCTCGGCGTGGTACTCCCCTGGTTCCAGTTGGGTCAGGGCGGGGTGTCTCTCGGGATCGCAGAAGGCGCGATGCGGGCGGCGGTCACGCACGTGACCGGGGCCAAGCTGGAACACCTGGGCGAGGTGCTGTCCGATCTACCGACCGTTCGCGCAAGGCTCGGACGCGCACAGACGGAAGTGGACGCGGTCTCCGGATTCCTGTCCGACCTGGCGCGGCGGATGGCGGCAGGCGACGCGACGGCGCCCGTTCTCTCGGCGAAGGCCGTCGCGAACGAGACCGCGATCCGCGTGACGTCCGAGGCGATGCAGGCCTGCGGTGGCGCGGCGATGAGCCCAGCACTAGGGGTGGAGCGGTTCTTCCGAGACGCCCGCGCCGGATCCGTTATGGCCCCGACGACCGACGTCCTGTACGAACTCACCGGCCGTGCCCTGGCGGGCATGCCACTGATGTAGGGAGTGAGCCATGACCGAACTCATGATCGGGGCCGTCGCGTACGACCCCAAGGTGGTCCCCATCTGGGAGGGCATCCGCGAGTACTTCCGGGGGGCGCCCGTCGAGATGGACTTCGTCCTGTTCTCGAACTACGAGGCGCAGGTTTCAGCTTTGCTGGCCGGGCGCATCGACGTGGCATGGAACACGAACCTGGCCTACGTGCGCACCCACCATGCCACGGGCGGTGCGTGCCGGGTCCTGGCGATGCGCGACACCGACGTGGGATTCCGCACGCTGCTGGTCGGTCGCGTCGGAGAGCTTGCGCGCGCGGAGGATCTGCGCGGCAAGACCTTGGCACTCGGGAGCGCCGACTCCGCGCAGGCCGCCATCATGCCCGTGCACTACCTCCACGTTGAGGGGCTCCTGCCGGGAGAGGACATCGAGCTCCTGCGGTTCGATGCGGACGTGGGCAAGCACGGCGATACGGGCACGAGCGAACGCGATGCCCTCGCTGCCGTGCTTGACGGACGCGCTGATGCCGCGGCGGTGGGGGCGGCCAGCTGGGACATCCTGGTTCGCGGGGGCGAGGTGCCGCCCTCGACGCTGGCGCCGTTGTGGACCTCGCCTGCTTACGCCCATTGCAACCTCACCGCGATGCCGACCCTCGACCAGGAGACGTCGGAGGGCTGGGTGACGCACCTCCGGGCCATGGACTGGGCCGATCCGGCCCATCGGCGGATCCTCGAACTCGAGGGGTTGCGGGAATGGATCGAACCGCAGTTGGACGGCTACCGCGATCTCTTCGACGCCGTCGAGGAGCAAGGGCTCGCTGCGCGATGGTGACGGCCAGCGCCGGACCTCCGTGGAGTGAGGACGACGAGCCGGCCGGGCGATACGACGGCGACACCTTGGGGCTCGCCGATGGACTCATGTTCGCGCTCGATGTCTGTCTCTCGGAGATCGAACCGGGCCAGATCCTGGAGCTCACCAGCGCGAACCCCGCGATGGTCCACGAACTCCCGGCATGGTGCGGAGGCACGGGTAACGAACTCGTCGCGTCCGGATCGGATGGCGAGGGCCGGCGGACGCTGTTCCGGATCCGTCGCGGCAATCGCGCCGCCCTCATGTTCGCGGATCAACCGGACTGGGGACTGGTCGCCCCCGACCGTCACGACGGGTTCGGCACCACGGAGTGGCTCATCGGACGTGCCGGCGAGATCCCGGCGCACGCGGACCCGAGCACCGGGTTCTCTCCGCGAGGCGCGGTCGTCGAGACCGGCGCCCCGCCGTTCCCTTACACCGAGACCGAGCGCGACCACGTCTGGGCGCAGAGCGTTGCGTCCCTCTATGACCAAGCCGTCGGCAGCCAGTGGAACGCGAGTACCGACATCGCCTGGGACTCGCTCCCCGCTGTCTCCGTGCATCTGGAACGTGCGGTCTGCCAGATCATGACCCATTTGGCAGAGAACGAATACGCGGCGCTCTATGTACCGGCGAAGTTCATCCCGCGCATCCATCCGCACTTCACCGAAGTCGTGTTGTTCCTCTCCACGCAGGTCGTGGACGAGGCCCGCCATATCGAGGCGTTCACGAAACGAGCACTCGCGGGCGGTGGTGGACTTCGATACTCGACGGCCTTGACGCAAGCCTCCCTCCAGTCACTGCTGCAACAGGAGGATTTCTCGCAGGCGTCTTTCCTGCTCTCCGTCCTCGGAGAGGGCGCCTTCCTGGACTACCTCTCGTTCGTGGAGCGGTATGCGCCGGACCCGGTGACCGCCGACATCGCCCGGAGAGCGCGGGTGGACGAAGCACGGCACGTGGCGTTCGGCGTTGAGCATGCGAGACATTTCCTCGCGTCCGACCCTGATCGCGCAGAGACGCTCCGGCAGTCGGTGGTACGTCGCGCGTCGTTCCTAGCGGACGCGTCGGCGGGAAGTCCGCACATCGAGGAGGCGCTCGTGGTGCTCGGGGCGGGTGGGATCGGCCCGGGATCGTTGGGCGAAGGGGTACGCGCCGTGAGGGATCTGCACCGCACCATGCACCGACGTCGTCTGGGTCGTCTGGAACAGCTGGGATTCGGGGCCGAGGTTGCCGAGGAGATATCCGCGCTCCATACGCCCAACTTCATGTAGCCGCCCGGCGTGTTCAGGCGACCGGCGTGGTGGGCTCGGGTTCGTCGAATTCATCGGGATCTCGCAGGCCCGCGCGCATCACCAACGTCGCCGTGGCCGCGACCACGACGGCGCCGCCCGCGGCCGTGACCGGTCCGACCGCCTCGTGGAGCACCAGCCATGCCAACACGCTCGACACCACCGGCTGACACTGCAAGATCAGCGCACCCGTCCAGGCGGGAACGTGCTGATGGGACCAGGCGACGACACTGTGCCCCACGGCTCCGGCGAAGAACGCCACGCCCCAGATCCGGAGCCAGTCTGCCCCTGCTGGAGGCGTCAGGCGGTGTCCGGTGATCGGCACCAGCACGGTCATGACGATGGCAGCGACCAGCATGACCGTGGCCATGTACTCGAGCGCGGTGGCGTTCGCCCGGGCCTTCTTGGAAAAGAGCCAGTAGCCGGTCCACGAGAAGACGCCGACCACGGCGTAGAGGTCGCCGGCCAGACTGAAGGAGGAACTCCCCGATGAGCCGATGGCGACGACGCCCACGCCGACCAACGCGGCGCCAACATAAGCGAGATCGCCACGCTCCAAGCGCTCGCCGAACCATCGCGCCGCGCCGATGATGATCACGACAGTGGAGAGCGAACTGATGATGGTGGCGTCGACCACGCTGGTGAGTCGGAACGAGGTGAACGAGAGCGCGATATCCGCGGCGAAGATGACCCCACCGGGAGCACAGGCCTTCAGGGTGGCCCATCGGAGCCGCCGACCCGTGAGCGCGAAGATCACGGCGTAGATCGCGACACCCGCCCAGAGGCGGTAGGCGGCGAAGTCCAGCGGGGAAAGGGCCGCCTGCTTGATGATGAGCGGAGGAACCGACCAGATGGCGGTGGTCAGGACCAACGCCGCGACGGCAGGCTTGCGCCTCTGTGGGGCCTGTCCGTCGTCCGGCATCCGACGACGCTACCAGCGGCCCGAACTGCCCAAGCGTGGGTTTGCCGTTCCCCACTGCTGGGGTAGCCTCGCATCATGGATACCTACATCACACAGATCGCCGACCGATTCCAGACCACGACCGACGAGGTGCTGTCGTTCCTCGAGTCGCCCACCGGCAAACGCCTGCGGAGAACGCTCGCCACCGGCCTCATCGTGTCGGTCCCCTTGATCATGCGGATCCCGGGGCTGCGGAAAACATTCGTGGGCCGTGCGGTCGAGATGGTCGGCGGCGCAGCGTTGGTGATCAAGCTGGCGGAACTGATCCGTGATTGGGAGCGTGGGCAGGTAGCCGCGTGACGCAGAACCTCCGGGCGGAACCTGGCGAACGTCCGTTCGTCGATGTCGGCCCCATCCGTGTCACGGCCCTGTTGGACGGCGTCGGAGACATCGAGCCCATCACCGAAGCGTTCCCCGATGTCCCGGCCGAAGATCTGCTCGCCTATAGGGATCGGTATGCCGGTGTGTATGGCGAAGGCGACGCATGGCGGCTCCGGATCCGCTCCTGGCTCATCCGATCGCCCCACGCTTCGATCCTGGTCGATACCGGCATCGGTGTTGAAGGGGCGCCCGGGCTGAACTGGTTCGGCGCCCCGGGCCGGCTCATGGAAGAACTGCAGGCCGAAGGGATCACCCCTGCCGACATCGATCTCGTCGTCATCACGCACGTGCACGACGACCATCTGGGTGGAACCGTGACGGCTGACGGCGACCCCGCGTTCCCTGCTGCGCGCTATGTGGTGCAGACCGCGGACCTTGCGTGGCAGCGGGCGTTCGCGGCCGAGAACGACCAGGAACGCGCCTCGTGGAACACCCTGCTGCAACCACTTATCGACAAGGACATCGTGCAGGAGGTGAACGGGACGGTGGCGCTCACGCCGGGGATCGAGGTTCACCTGTTTCCCGGACACACCCCGGGTCACCAGGTCGTCCGCATCACCGACGAGGCGCGGCGCCTGGTCATCAGTGGGGACGCCTTCACCCACCCGATGCAGCTCTCCCACCCGAACTGGGCCAACGAGTCCGACGACACCCCGGACATCGCCGACACCAGCCGCCGCAAACTGATAGCCGAACTCGGCTCGCATCCCGGCATGGTCCTGGCACCGACACACTTCGCCGAGCCGTTCGGACGCATGACGTTCGGAGCTGATCACCTGGCTGGTTGGAAGGCAGTCTGACCCGGCGGGTCAGCTGACCAGGGATCGGACCTGGCGGAGCGCGACGGTCAGCTGAGCCAGGTCGCTCACGCCCTCCGTCGCGAGGCTTCGCATGAATCGTTGCAGGCGCGCGACCGGCTCGGCCCGTGTCTGTAGGAACCCGGCGACCGCCTCCTCGATGGGGGCGCCACCGGCCTCCTCCAGCACCTTCTCGGCAAGTTGCCGCCGGACCGCGAAGAGCTCGTCCTCGCAGGATTGACGTGCCCACCGCTGCCAGCGCGTACCCACCGCCAACAACTCGAGTTGGTGTTCGAGCCAGTCGATCTCCAGCGCTTCCCCGAGCAGGAAGAACCCGCTCGCTACCTCGAGCGGTGAACGTCCGGTGGCGTGAGACACGGCGATGATGTCCGGACCGTGGACGAGCTCGCCCTGGAATGCATGGCGCCGGGCGACTTCCTCGGGAACGCCCTCCATCATGAGACGGCGGGTCTGATGTTCGCGCTCCTCGCGCCAGCTGTCGGGACCGATCTGGGAGATCACGTTCGACAGCTCGGCGAACGAGTCACGCGCTTCATCGATGGCTTCGCTGAGCCGCCGGCCCGCCGCCTGCACCAAGTACCAACGGGAGGTGGTTTCGACCAGCCAGTCCACCCCAGTCATGAGTTCGTTCTGCACGCGAGGGTCGATCTTGCCGTCCAGCGCTTCGACATCGGCCCACCGCGCAACGGCACCGGTCACGTCCCTGGCGATCCGGAATGCTTTCACGACATCGGCCGCGTGACCACCCGTCTCGGTCATCATCCGGCTCACGAACGTGACGCCTTGGGAGTTCACCACGTCGTTTGCGGCGATGGTCGCGATGAGTTCGCGACGGAGAGGATGTTCCAACATGAGGTCGCCGAACCGATCCACCACCTGTGAAGGGAAGTAGCGGTGGAGGTCGCGCTCCAAGTACTTCGAATCCAGAAGGTCGCTTCCCAGAAGCGCTCTGTAGACGCTTCGCTTCGCGTACGCGAGCAGCACGGCGAGCTCCGGGCGAACCATCCCCTGACCTGCCGAGCGGCGCTCCTGCATCTCCTCGGAGGTGGGCAGGTATTCGACGTCCCGCTCGAGTTCGCCGTCTGCCTCGAGCTGCTGCATGAGGTCCTCGTACGCCTCGATCCGCTGGATGCTGACCTCCATCTCCTGGCTGAGGATCTGGGCCTGGAGGTAGTTGTCGTAGAGCACGTGCGACACCACGTCTTGGGCGCACTCCTGAAGCAAGTCGTTGCGTTGATCCATGGTGAGTTCGCCGCGTGCGACCGCGAGGCCCAGGAGGATCTTGAGGTTGACCTCGTGGTCGGATGTATCCACGCCGGCGGAGTTGTCGATGAAGTCGGTGTTGATCTTGCCGCCCCCGGCGGCGAACTCGATGCGCCCCCGCTGCGTGAACCCCAGGTTTCCACCCTCACCCACGACGCGAACGCGCAACTCCCCACCGTTGATGCGAACCGGATCGTTGGTTCGATCGCCGGCTTCCCCGTGCGTCTCGCGCGTCCCCTTCACATAGGTGCCGATGCCACCGTTCCACAGCAGATCCACGGGCGCCTTCAGTGACGCCTTGATGACCTCGTTCGGCGTCATGTCTGCCGGAGCGTCGTCGGCTATCCCGAGTGCCTTCCTGGCTTGGGGCGAGAGCCTGACGCTCTTGGCCTTGCGATCCAGCACATCGCCCCCCGCGCTCAGGAGCGAACGGTCGTAGTCGTTCCAAGAGGAACCGGACAGGTCGAAGAGCCGCTTGCGTTCGTCGAAGCTCGCCAGAGCATCCGGGGTTGGATCGATGAAGACGTTCCGATGGTCGAAAGCACACACCAGCTGGCAGGTGTTCGTGTACAGCAGGCCGTTCCCGAACACGTCGCCCGACATATCTCCGATCCCCACCACCGTGAAGGCGTCCTTGGTGACGTCGACGCCAACCTCGCGGAAATGCCGTTTCACCGATTCCCAGGCGCCACGCGCGGTGATGGCCAGAGCTTTGTGGTCATACCCATGCGATCCACCCGAGGCGAACGCGTCGTCCAGCCAGAATCCATACTCGCGAGCCACGGCGTTCGCGGTATCGGAGAAGGAGGCCGTGCCCTTGTCGGCCGCGACCACCAGGTAGGGGTCTTCCTCGTCGAGGACCGTCACCCCTTCCGGATGGATCACCTTCCCGTTCACGAGGTTGTCGGTGATGTCGAGGAGACCTCGCATGAACGTGACGTAATGCCTCGACACCTCTTGACGCACCTCGTCGGGAGAGGTGGGGGTGCGGCGCAGCACGAACCCTCCCTTGGACCCGTCCGGCACGATGATCGCGTTTTTCACCTTCTGGGCCTTCATGAGGCCGAGCACCTCGGTCCGGTAGTCCTCCTTACGGTCCGACCACCGGATCCCACCCCGGGACACCAGCCCTCCGCGCAGATGCACGGCCTCCATCTCCGGCGAGTACACGAAGATCTCGAAGAGCGGATAGGGCTTCGGCATCTCGGGCACGTCCGCAGACCGCAACTTGAAACTCAAGGAGGTGCGATCCGGGAGATAGGCGTTCGTCCTGACCGTCGCCATGATGGAGCCGAGGAACCCGCGGAGGATCCGGTCCTGGTCGAGCGAGGTCACCGAGCGGAAGTCCGTGTGGACCTGCTGTTTCAGCTCCTCGAGCTCATCCGCCGTGACATCGCGAAGCGGATCGAACCGGGCTTCGAACAGGTCCATGAGGTGGCCGGCGATATTGGGATTCTCGGCGAGGGCATCGTTGCGATATTCCTCGGTGAACTGTGCGTTCACCCGCTGCCCGTACTTGCGATACGCGCGGAGGATCTGGACTTGTCGCCAGTCCAACCCGGAGAACACCACGAGCCGGTTCAGCGAATCGGACTCGGTTTGGCCGCGCCACACCGCGGCGATGGCCTCGGCGACGCGGGGCGCTTCGGTCTCCAGATTCAGCACCGCACCGCGTCCGTCCAACACCCCGAAGTCATGGATGTAGACCTTGCCGTCACCCAGGAGCCCGGTTGGGACCTCCTCCACCGCCCGGAGTCCGAGCGCCTCCAAGATCGGCATGAACGCGGACAGATCGACCTTGCCGCCGGTCTTATAGAGCTTGACGCGGGTCAGCCGCTCGCCCCGGGTCTCGTTGCCGATCCCGACGACGAACCCTTCGACGTTGGACTCAAGGTCCTCCAGCTTCAGGACGTCGTCGACGACCAGGCCCCATTCCGCGGTCGTCTTGTAATAGTCGGGGAAGCGCGAACCGTACTTCTCCGCGAGCATCCGGCCGCGGTCGGGACCCACCCGCGCCTTCAACGCGTCCTGCAGGTCGTCGTCCCACGTACGGGCCAGGCGTTCGACGGCCTCTTCCAGCTCTTCGTACGGGATCTCGGGGATCTGCTGCTCGGGACCCACGTGAACGGTGAAGAAGATGCGCGCGGATTCCGTCTCACCCAGCGACAGGTGGTAGTCGACGGTGGACCCGTTGAATCGCGCCATGAACAGTGACTGCAACTTCTTGCGGAGTTCGGCGTTGAATCGATCGCGCGGCAGGGCTACCACGACGCTGACGCTGCGGCTGTCGATATCGCGCCGCACCAGAACGCGGATGCCGCCATGCTTCTCCAGCTGAAGCAGACCGACCACCAGCTGGCGAAGCTCTTCTGCCGAGGCTTGGAAGAGTTCGTCCTTGGGGAAGGATTCGAAGAGTTCGACCGCTTGCTTGTAGTCGTGCGACCCCGGTATCAGGTCCTCCGAGGTGATGATCTGCTGCAACTTGTGGTGCAGGAGCGGTGTCTTCGTGGCCGGCTCCATGTAGGCCTTGGAGGTGAAGAGCCCGATGAGCCGCGCCTCTCCCACCACCTCGCCATCGGCGTTCACCGTGCGAACCCCGATGTAATCCATCCGGGCACGCCGGTGCACGGTCGAATAGGCGTTCGTCTTGCTGAAGACCAGGAGGTCGCCGTCCTCGATGCGCCGGCGGATCTCAACGGGAAGCTGCTCCAACGGGGTCGGGGCGCTGAAGGCCGAACGCTCGTTGTCGGAGAGGATGCCGAGGCCACTGCCCGGCACAGCTGAGATCGCGCGTCCATATTCGGAATCGACGAGCTGGTACTCGCGATACCCCAGGAGCACGAAGTTGAACTGGAGCAGCCAGTGGAGGAAGTCGACCGTCTCCTTCACTTCCTCCGGCGTGTACCGGACGGCAGCTTCCTGTGCGCTTTCGATCATCGCGGCAACGCGCTCTTGCATCGGTCCGAAATCGCGGACCACCAGGTGAACGTCACGAAGGATCTCTCCCACCTGATGGGCCAGATCCTCGGCTTCCTCCTCGGAGAGGCGCCGATCCAACTCGAAATGCATGACCGACTCTCGGTGATCGGCGTCCCGCGCGGGCACCAGCCGCTCGATCCTGCCTTCGGGATCGCGGATCGTGCCGATGACGGGGTGAAGGATCTGGCGCGTCGCGAGCCCTCGGGCGGTCAGCTCCTCCATGACCGAATCGACCAGGAACGGCGAGTCGTCGGTGGCGGTCTCCAGGACCGACCCCGCGGCCTCGTAGCCGTCCTTGCTTACGGTGGGATCGAAGACGCTGACCGCGTTCGGCGAGGTCCCGCGGCCGTCGGCGAATTCGAACGTCGAGCGGACCATCGCCAGGAGTTGGTCGTCGGGCGTGGCGGCGAGCTCATCGGCAGAAAGCCGCCGCGTGTAGGCCTTGGCGAAGGTCACGAGCGCGTCGCGACGATCGCTGGGCCCTGCTTCCTGGATACGCTCGATGAGCGCCTGGATCTTCAGGAGCGGCTCGGCCATCGTCGGCGCGAGACCGGCGGAGGGCGCGGACGTGTCGGTGTGCGGGTCCACGAGGCGTCATTCTGGCACGTCGTGGAGACCTCGACCCGGGTATCCCGGCCAACCGAGCACGTCTGCCTGCGCCGCCCTGTCCCGCCGGCGTACGGATCTCAACGACCGCGAGCGAGTTCCACCACATCGGAAGCCAGGTCATAGCGCCCGAACTGAGGCATGACGTAGATCCCGGCGACTCCCTCCTCTCGGAGCTCACCGATGAGTTCGCCGGCCATGGCCACCCCTTCCCGCCAGGCGTCCTCCCCTGCCGCTTCCATCCGCCGCGATGCCGACTCCGGGATCTCGATGCCGGGAACCTCGTTGTGGAGGAATGCTGCGTGGCGCGCGGTGATCAGTGGCAAGACCCCCGCGATGAGCGGCACGTCCAGCTCCCTGCCGGCGAGAGCGTGATACGCCGCACGGAGCTTGACCAGCGGTTCTCGCGCATGCAGCGGCTGGGTCAGCAGGAATCGGGCGCCGTTGTCCACTTTCTTCTTCAGGAGCCGAACCTCGCGGTCCAGATCGGCCGCAGCGGGAGCCACGGCGGCGCCGGCGAAGAACGATGTGGGTTCGCCGATGGATGCACCGGCACGATCGACGCCTTCGTTGAATCCGTCGGTGATCAACGCCAGGAGCCCGGTAGCCGTCACGTCGACGTTGTTCGAGCCCTGCGGGAAGTCGCCGATGGTCACGGGGTCGCCCACGCACACGAACAAGTTCCGGATCCCCAGCGCGTGCGCGCCCAGCAGGTCGCCCTGGAGTCGCAGGAGATTCCGGCCGCGCGTGGGGAAGTGCAACACCGTTTCGATGTCCGCCTGCTCCTCGATGAGCCTGCACGCGGCCCAGGCGCTCATCCGCATCTTCGCCATCGGGGAGTCGGCGACATCTATGACATCGGCTCCCGCCTCTCCGAGCGTGGTCGCAGCGGCGACGAGTGTCGCTGCGCTGAACGAACGCGGTGGTTCCATCTCCACCGCGATGACCAGCTCCCCACGGGCGAGCTTGGCCTCCAGGCCGGTCGGCGGCGCGGTGGTGGCCGGCCGCTCCTCCAGCTCCACGGGCCGTCCCGCCACCTCGAGACGAACGTGCGGAGCCAGATCGCCCAGCGCCTGCGCCATGGCGGCGATGTGCGCCGTTCCCGATCCGCAGCATCCCCCCACGATGGCAACCCCTTCGTCGAGGAACGCCCGGGCATGTTCGGCGAAGTAGTCGGGCGTCGCTGGATAGACGAAACGGCCACCGACCTCGGCGGGACCGCCGGCGTTGGGTCGAACCATGAGAGGGAGGCCTGCCGCGTAGCCGCCCATGGCACGCACGATGCGGAGCGCCTGCGCCGGGCCTTCACCGCAGTTAACGCCGATCGCATCGACGGCAAGGTCCGCGAGCCCGGCCGCCACCTGCTCCGGCGTGGACCCGAGCAAGGTCCGGTCATCCCGGGTGAACGTCATGCTGGCCACCACGGCCAGATGCGGCGCTACATCGCGCGCCGCCGCAACCGCCCGCTCAACCTCGCGCAGGTCGGACTGCGTCTCGATGATCAGAACGTCCACGCCGCCCTCGGCCAGTGCGAAGGCTTGTTCCCCGTACGCGTCGAACGCCTGTGCAGGAATAACGCGCCCGTACGGTGCGAGCCGAATCCCCAGCGGCCCCATAGAGCCGCCCACCAGCTTCGCCCCGGCGAGCCGGGCGATCGAGGCCCCGGCGCGGTTGAGCTCCCCCACCCGTCGCTCCATCCCGTGGCCGCCAAGTCGGAATCGGTTGGCCCCGAAGGTGTTCGTGAGCACGAGCCTCGCCCCTGCTTGTACGAACGAACGGTGAACCAGTGCAACGTCCGCGGGGCCGTCGACGTTGAGCGCCTCGAGGCACGCACCGACCGGGGCGCCGGCCGCGATGAGGGCCGTTCCCATGCCTCCGTCGGACAGCAGGGCTTCTCCCGCGATGAATGTACGGAGCTCGTCGCCGTTCATCCGATCACCACGACCTCGTGGGTGAGCTCGACCGGCTCGCGAAGCGTCGCAGCAACCGCGCAATACTTCGACTCCGCCAGATCAACCGCCTTCCGCGCTTTCGTGAGGTCCACGGTGCCCGTGAGAACGAAGCGCATGTGGATGGATCGGAAAGCCCAGGGTGGTTCGGGGTCCTGATGCGTGAGGATCTCGACTTCAAGGCCGCGGAGATCCTGGCGCTGCTTCTGAAGGATGACCACCGTGTCGTACGCGGTGCACGCCGCGAGCGACAAGGGGAGAAGATCGGACGGCTTGGCGCCGGGGCCGTGGCTGTCGCCACCGATCATCAGCGGAGACCCATATGCCGTGTGACCCAGGAATTGCAGACCCTCGCCCGTCCATGCCAACCGCTGTGCCCCCATAGGGGGAGTCTAGGAGGGATGGCCGCCGAGGGATGGCCGCCGCCGGGGTCGAGCCGCGTTTCCGCGACGGCTCGACCCCGGCAACGTTCTAGTGACGCTGGACGGAGGCGTCGTCGGCGTTGAAGCAGGCTCCGTGGGGGGCCTTGGCGATCGACGCGGCGAGGCCGATCGTCGAGTGGCCGGGCTGCAGCGCCGTGTAATCCACCGTGACCTGCTGCCACGTGGTGGACAGCGTGACGTGCCCGGTGTTGGATCCGATCTTCGTCCTGCCTTTAGTCTCGGCCAGCGTCAGCTTGAGCACCTTCCCAGCGGTCCGGGCCCGCACCCACAGGGTGGCGGTGTAGGTGCCCGTGGCACTCGGCTTCACCCAGTTGGGCGCGTCCACCAAGCCACAGGAGATCTGGCTGGAGCTGGGGTTCGACACCAGGGCACTGAAGCCGCCACCGTGCGACGTTGTTCCGACCCTGGTCAGCGTCGAGACCTTGCCACTGTGATTCCATCCTGTCAGATCGGTCTCGAAGCCCGGGTTCGTCACGTACTCGATCGAGCTTGAGGCCGTGACCGGCTTCGTCGCGTCTGAATGGTTGAGGGCGGTGTCCGTGACGGTCACCGTCACCGTCCACGAGCCGGCGTTGTCGTAGGTGTGTTGCGCCGACGAACCCGCCTGTGGGCCCACCGTGGTCCCGTCGCCGAAGTTGAACGTGTAGGTCGCGATCGGCGTGGCGTCCGTGTCCGTCGAGCCCGACGCATCGGCAGTCACCTGCAGCGGCGCAAGACCGGTGTCGGGGGTGACGGTGAGCGCGGCCACCGGAGGTGCGTCGACGCCGGGGGGCTGGTACTCGAGCGCCCCCCGATCGTCGAACGCACGCGGACCGGCGCCCGTGTTGGTGGTAAGCGGGTCGTCGATCCGCGCGGCTCCCGCCATGTCGCTTGATGTCTCCTGCGGCGTGCCTGAGTCCGCAGAGTCGATCGCGTGGGAGCCCGCCGTGAGGTGGAAGTCGGCGTTGCCCGGGTTGGCCCAGTTCGGGTCACCCTGCAGGCCGTGGGTCTCGTTTCCGGTGGCGGTCGTGAACGCCGACACCGTCGAATACTTCGTTCCGCCCCAGGTGATCAGCGTTCCGGGGCCGCTCTGGTTCACCATGTCGTAGTCCAACGAGGTGCCCGACGATGAAGCCGAGTCGACCCAGAGATCGCCGCGCTTCGTGGTCCCGTTGTCGGCGACGATGTTGTTCCTGACGACGGAACCGGTGGAGCCGGTCTCGAGCGTGATCCCCGACGTGGTGTTCCCGTAGATCGAGTTGGACACGATAGCGTTCCCGGTCGAGGAGAGTGCATCGATGCCGTGGTCGCCATTGTTGTAGGAGACGTTGTTCACGGCCGCGTTGTTCGCGGCGCCGTTGTAGAACTGGATCCCCGAGTCTTCGTTGTCATACACCGTGTTGCCGATGATGGTGTTGCCTGATGCCCGGACATCGATGCCGGGTGCCGCGTGCACGTACTGGCGCGCGTTCGCGAAGCTAGTGTTGCCGGAGACGACATCGTTCGTGCTGGTGAGTGTCAGGGCGATGCCGGCATCACTGTTGTGGTCGGTCTGGTTGCCGGTGATCGTCGAAGCGGTGGTGCCCTTGACGATGATGCCGTACTTCGTGTTACCGGCCGTCGGGCTGCCTGCCCCCGTGACGGTGTTGCCGGTCACCGTGATGTGGGACGACCCGGACAGGTTCACTCCGTATCCCACTGGGTTGAGGATCTTGAACCCCTGGATCGTGACCCAGCTCTGATTCGTGACCGTGAAACCGTAGGCCGGTGAGGAGATCCTGACCGTAGCTCCGGTCGCGTTCCTGATCACGATGGGATCGGCCGAGGTTCCGGACTTTCCCACGTTCACCTTCTCGTTGTACGTGCCGGCTTCCACGATCACCGTGGCCCCTGGGGAAGTCTTCGCGACGGCCGCGCTGATGGAGCAGAAGGGCACGCCTGCGGTTCCGCTTCCCAGGTCGGAGCAGGAAGCATTGTTCTTGTCCACATGCAGGTTGCCGGTGAGTGCTTGGGCTGTAGTCGGAAGGACGAGAACAGTGGTGGCGGCCATGGTAAGGACGGCTACAGCTATAGGACGAGCTGACCTTTTCTTCGTTCTGGCGGTGCTCTGCTTCACGGGGGACCTCCAGGTTCGGGATGAGAGGAGGAAGTCCACCACGTGTGACGTACGGCGAAACCGCCCGCCCTACGTAAATCCCCTACGTCGAACGGTGGACGAACGAGTTTTCTACTACGTTCCGGGCTTCCCGCAGTCCACGTTGACCTTGAGACATACGTGCACGAAATGGACGAGCCGGCGCTGTCTCCATGCGTTGAAGAAATCGGCGTGCATCGTGTACGCCGGGCCACTCGACAAGGATATCTTCCTCCCGTCATGGACGGGGAACTCCAGCGCGTAGATCAGGCGAGGTACGGGGACCGGGTGGGACTTCGGACACTGATAGACACCGTCGTCGCGTGGATCGACGGAATATGCCATGTGACTCTTGTGGTCGAGGCTATCGGTGTGGCGACCGTCCCAGCAGTCCGGGAAGTTGATGTGGGCGGTGACCCATCCGTTCAAGCAGTTCACGGGCTGCCGGAAGCTCTTCCGCGGGCCGCCGTGGGTGCATCCCCAGTACGTCACCTTCGTCGTCGGCGCCGGTTTGGTGGCGTGGGAGTCGCCAGCGATCATCCTGAGCCTGGCAGGGAACGCGTGGATGGCCTTGGCAGGCCGCGTGATGTGCTGGTAGTAGAAGTTCGCGGAGCGAGGTTTGATGGCTGCACCGCGCACGATGACGGCAGGAGCCCAGTACCCGGCGAGGTCGCTGCCCATCGCACAGCTGGTGGTGCCGGCTAGGAGCGACTTGTACGTCGAGAACCCGTCGGTTGTCTTGTTCCCATAGAAGTCATGCAGGTGCCCGGCGGACGAGACCCCCGGATAGACGATCGGGTCGGCCATCTGGCGGTGTGAATAGCCGCACACGCTGATCCAGCCGGCGTCTGAGGCATGTGCCGTCGGCACCGTCGCCAAGGAGGCGGCCACGATGGCGAGCAGCGAGATCATCCTTGCCGCCGTTCGACCGAACCTTGGCGTCCCTAGGGGGGTGCGACTACTGCCGAACACGTCTCCGACCCTACTCGGAGGGTCAAGCAACGCGTCCGCGAGACCTTCTACGGAAGCGGCAGCGATGAGCGTAGGTACCGGTCCACGGTCACCTGGATGGCGGTCGCGACGCCTTCGATAGCCCCCTCTACGTAGGGGCGGTAAGGAAGTTCTGACAAACCTCGTCATCCATCCCCCATCTGGTGGAGGTGCTTGAGCCCAGATGAACTACGTTGATGTGACTAAATTTCATGGTCCTAACCCTTGCGCGCGATGGGCCGTAACAGGTATCGTCGCGCCCGCTGGAAGGGGTACCAACGTGGCGCAACAGGACCGACAGGCGCCTGTTCCCTCCTCGTCGGGCGAGGGAACAAAGGCGTGGCAGACACTGCATACAGCGCGGTCCATGACTGCCTTTGGCCGAGCGTTGTCCCGGGCCGCACAATCCGTGATCGATGCTCCGGGGAGCTCGGTGAGGGTGTGGTGGGCTGAACAGGGCGAGCCACAGCTCGTGTACGCGACGCCTGACGAGATCGATACCGGATGGTCGGCTCCGGCGATCCGCGCGTCGGCGTTGCGCGACCACACGACCCGCATCATCCCGTCACGAACCACCGTCGGAAGCGCCGTCGGGCTGTACGGGCTCTCGAGTGGAAGATCACGTGGCGTGTTGGAGGTGCAGTTGAGCCGTCTGGCCCTCGAAGAGTCCACGGATGAACTCTCGGCGTTAGCTGCATTCGCGGCACCTCTACCGCCGATGGTGGAGAGCCGGCGTCGGGAGGCGCTCATGGCGGCAGCGTTCGAACTCGGCAACTCGCTCTCGACATCGATGGCTCCGGACGACGCCGCGCGCAAGGTTGCGAAGTTCCTGGCCCGCGCGTTCGACACGGCGGTCGTCGTCTGGCGAGCCGACGAAGCGACCGACATGCATCTGGTCGGACAGTCGGGGTTCCCGGTACACGCTCGGGAGACCCTCAACGCGATGCGGGTCAACCCCCGGTGGGATTCGATGACGCCCGCGGAACGGGCGCTGCAGCGTGCGGCGATCGAGGAGTTGATCGGCGGCTCCGTCGACGTCTATACGGATGAGCACGTCGTGCTGTTCACCGGCGCCGTCGCGACACCCGAAGCGGTCACCGCCGCCATGGCGACCGCGTTCCTCGTCCATGCCTTGAGCCGTGTAGGCAGCCGCGTCTTCGAAGCGGCCACCCAGCGGCAACTCGACCTCTCGGTAGCCGTGGTCTCACACGAGATCAGGTCTCCCCTCTTGGGCGTGGAGGGCGCACTCGGCATCCTCATGGGGCGCGCCACCCTCCCACCAGCAGATCGTGACCTCCTGCGCCGCGCCAGAGGAGAGGTTCGTCGGGTCCTGACGGAAACGAAGCACCTGCTCGTACCGACCTCGGGACGTGGGGTCTCCACTCGTCGGAGGATGGACCTGTTGGTAGTCACGCGAACGGCACTGAAGATCGCCCGAGAGACCTCGGATGGTGCCGATGTCGCCGTCCGTGGCGAGCGAGACCTGTTCGTGATCGCCGACGCGGCATCGCTTCGCCGTGCAGTGACCAACATCGTTCGCAACGCGCTCGTTCATGCCGCCGGCGGCCCGATCAACATCGTGGTCGCGCGCGACGGCGAGCACGGAGTGATCCGCGTCTCCGATGTCGGACCGGGGATCCCTCGCCAGGAGAGAGACAGCATCTTCGATCCATTCGTGCGAGGAAGTACCGGCCGGAAGGTGGAAGGCTCTGGCCTAGGGCTCTTCGTCGCGAGACTGGCGGTCGAGTCGAACGGAGGCTCGCTCACGCTTCGCAGCGGGCCGCGCGGCTCGACGTTCACCATCCGACTACCGCTCGCCGGAAGGGGGCCGTCATCGTCCGCGTCTTGATCGTCGATGATCAGCGGCTCTTCGCCGACACGATCCGCATCACCCTGGAGTCCGTCGGGATGGAGGTCCTCGAGATCGCGACCGATGGACATCAAGCATTGGCGATCGTCGAGGCGGAGGAACCCGACGTCGTCCTCATGGATATCGGCCTTCCCGACCGCAGCGGTTTGGCGGTGGGCAGGGACATCATCGACCGATACCCGGACATCAAAGTGATCGCGTTGACGGCGCTGGATGACCCGAAGGCCGTCGAGGAAGCGCTCCTCCTGGGATTCCACGGCTATGTCACCAAGGACACGCCCGTCGCGCGCTTCCACCAATCGATCCAGGCCGCGCGGGATGGTCAGGTGGTGGCTCCGCACACGCGACGGCGTCGTGAGTCCGACAGCGTGTCGCTCCTGGCCCGACAGCTAACCCCGCGCGAGCGGGAGGTCCTGGAACTGATCGTCAAGGGGATGAGCAGTCGGGCGATCGCCACGACGTTGGGCATCAGCCCCAACACCTTCCGCACCCATGTGCAGGCCGTTCTGACGAAGCTCCAGGTCCATACCCGGCTGGAGGCGGCGACGTTCGCCGTTCAGCACGGCCTCGTTCCACTTCCGCAGATCTCGAGGGGTCTCACCTATATGCGTTAGTACTCCCTCATACGTTTATCGCATCACAGGTACTGGATTCGGCCCGTGACCCGGCCCCGCTGGACACGTAGCGTCATCCATCCAAAAGGGCTGTCGTTATGCAGATATCAACAATCAGAGTGCTACTCGCCGATGAACAGTCGCTCTTCCGTGAAGCGATGCGTAGCGTCTTGGGCTGTCAAGAGGACGTCGAGGTAGTCGGAGACGTAGGGAATGGGTACGCCGCCGTCTCCGAGATCGAACGCGTGCAGCCCGATGTAGCCGTAGTAGATGCAGGATTGCAGAACTGCAGCGGTATCCGGGTCGTGGGGATGATCGCCGAGAAACTCCCGACATGTCGCGTCGTCGTCATGTCGGCCGAGGAGGACGACGACATCCTCGTGGAGGCCATGTCGGCGGGCGCAAGCGCCTACGTAACGAAGTCCGTTCCTCTCGTCGAACTCATCGAGGCGGTACGGGCAACACACCGCGGCGAGACGCTCGTTCCGC
This sequence comes from Actinomycetota bacterium, assembly GCA_034667405.1. Lineage (GTDB taxonomy): Bacteria > Actinomycetota > UBA4738 > UBA4738 > HRBIN12 > JANXVR01. The sequence continues at coordinate 44,123 of JAXDJX010000006.1, forward strand.
CGCTCATGCTAGGCCGATTGCTGCACCGACTCGTACGCCGCCGGCACGAAGCCGATGAGGCCCAGCAGCTGATCTCGAAGCTCACGCCCCGGGAACATGAAGTGCTCGAGCTCCTCGCGCAGGGGGCCGACAACGAACGGATCGCCATCACGCTCGTCATCTCCCCGCAGACTGCGCGTACGCACGTCCAGAACATCGTTTCCAAGCTCGGGATGCACTCCAGACTCGAGGCGGCGATGTTCGCCCGCAAGGCCGGAATCGTCGAAGACATCCTCGTTCTCGACTGATCTTCTCACCGTAGTGCGTTCGGCGTAGCTGAATTACGGCGCGGACCGGATGCATCTCGTTTTCGATTACGACATCCTGCGATACCCGGCCCCCCACAGTCCGAGGAGGGCACCCGACAAACGGGTCTGACTGGCCGGCAACGAGCGGAGGAACGGAATGGAATTAACTGAGGCGTTCGAACGGGTCTTCGTGCGCCATTGGGTGTTGATCCTGGTGTGTGTGCTGTTGACGACCGCGGGCGCGACGGCTTACGAACTTCAGCAACCCCCCCTCTATAAGGCAAGCGCCCGGTTCGTTCTCGACGCAAGTGACCCGACGAGCGAGACCGCCGCTCTGGCATTGGCTGACACGGCTAAAGCGCTGGCTACCGCCCCGGCCACGGTGGCGTCCGCGCTTCGGGGTATCCAAGCGGAACGAGACGCCATAGCGGTCGCCAAACACGTTGCGGTCGTGCCCCTCGGCTCCTCTGGGGTGCTGGTCTTGTCCGTGACGGACACCGTTTCTGGTGTCGCTGTTCGATTGGCGGACCAGCTTGTTTCATCCGTTGTCGAAACTCGAAATAATCTCGCCTCCCAGAGCGGGACCGATGCCATCAGCGAGATCGAGTCAACGATCAAGACAAGCAACGCGGCTATCGACCGCCTCGACGCGGAGATCAACTCCTACAATGCGGGTGATCCGAAGAGAACTGCCCCGATGCAGGAGCGAAGCGATCTCCTCAAGAAGATCGCTTCGTTGCGCTCTGTCGAATCGAACATCTCGGCGAGCCTTGCTTCGTCCCCCAAAGCTTCCGTCGTCGATTCGGCAGGCCAGGCAGTTCAGGTCAACGGCTTCACGCTCCCTGCCGCTATCGCCCTCGCGATCGCGCTTGGACTGATCATCGGGGTGACGCTCGCTGGCCTCAAAGAGACCTTCTCGCCAACCATCGGTGGACGCGCAGCGTTCTCCCGTGAGGCGGGCGCGCCCTACTTGGGCTCCCTCCCTGCACCCCCGTGGAAGAACGATGCGAACAACGTCAAACTCGCCGCATCTCGTGTCCGTCTAGCGGCTGCTGCTGCCGCGGTCGACCGTGTCGAGCTGATCGGCGTCGACCCGTCGCTGGATCTACGCCCACTTGCGCAGGAGATGTACGCAGCACTTGGGGACCGCGCCCGCTCCGGACCGGAGATCTCCGTCATCGACTCGCCCGAGGATGCCACTCCCACCTCGCGGACGAAGAACACCCGGCATCGCACGGCCCTGGTCCTGGTGACCCCGGCGGTCGTTCGACGCTCCGCCTTCCAGGCGATCGAGGACTACCGCTCGCTCGCAGGGATGGATCTCCTGGGCGTCGTCGACTACCGGCGCTACCGCTGGCACTCCGACCGCAAGCGTGGGCAGTCGCTTCCAACCATCGAAGGTGTAACCGAAGGCAACCCCCCCGAGCACGATGTCCACCAGGACCAGGTCTCGGCTGAAGAGAAAGTGGTGAACTCGTGACCGATCTTCTCCCCCGTACTGATCAACCACGCATCGCGTTCGCGCGGACGTCCTTGGCGCCGGAGGCAGCCGAAGCCGTGGCGGCCGTCCTCGCCTCCGGCTGGTTGACCACCGGCCCGCAGGTCCAGGAGTTCGAGACGGAGATGGGCGCCTACCTCGGAGCCGAGGACGCCATCGCCGTCTCGTCGTGCACCGCTGCGATCGAGCTGGCGCTTCGTGCGCTCCGGTTGCCGCCGGGCTCGAAGGTGCTGGCATCAACGATCACCTTCTGCGGTGCCGTGAATGCCATCCTCCACGCCGGCCTCGTCCCCGTCCTGGTCGACGTCAACCCGTTCACCCTCATGCCGGACGCCGAGACCACGGCGAAGGCCGTCGCTCGTGCCGGCGGGGTGGACGCGATGACCATCGTTCACTTCGCCGGCTACCCGGCTCCGGTGCATGCGATGGCTGAGGCCGCCGGCCTTCCCCTGAACCGCGTTATCGAGGACGCTGCGCATGCCTTCGGTGCGAAGCTCGGCGACCAGCCCATCGGCACGGTGTCGGGGGCGACCTGCTTCAGTTTCTACGCGACCAAGAACCTTCCGGTCGGCGAAGGCGGCATGGTCACCACCGCCGACCCCGACATCGCCGAGTCCGTTCGACGTGGCCGTCTGCACGGGATGACGAAGGATGCGTGGGGCCGGTATCTGCCCGGCGCGAACTGGCGCTACACCGTCGAGACCCCTGGGCTCAAGGCGAACATGACCGACATCCAGGCTGCGATCGGCCGAGCGCAACTGCCGAAGTTCGACCAGTGGCAGGCGCGACGCCGAGACCTGGTGGCGCGGTACGACGCCGCGCTCTCCGGCATGGAGGGGTTGCAACTACCCGCTCGTCCGACACAGGACGAGGGCACACATGCCTGGCACCTCTATGTCCTTCGCGTCGGCGAGGGGTTCTCGGTGACGCGGGACATCTTCATGCAGCAACTCGCTGCGATGGGGGTCGACTGCTCGGTGCACTTCATCCCGTTGCACACGATGCCGCACATGCGCGATGCCCTCGGCGAGGGCGCTGACCCCGCGTTGTTCCCGGAAGCGGAACGCGCGTTGGAAGAGATCGTCTCGCTTCCGCTCTACCCCGGACTGAGCGACGACGACGTCGACAGGGTCTGTGCAGCTGTCGCTGAGGTAGCGACGCCCGGCTTCGCCAACAACCAAGGAGGCACTCGATGAACGGCAACGGAACGGTCGTGATCCCGGAAGCGACCCAGGATCGGCCTGTACGGAACGTGCTCGTGATCGGCGGTGCCGGCTACGTCGGTTCCGTGACGATCGGGAGCCTGTTGGACCGCGGCTTCGCCGTGACCGTCATGGACGCGTTGATGTACGGCGACGACAGCATCCGCGACTACCACGGACGCGAAGGATTCTCGGTGGTCAAGGGCGACCTTCGGAGCGTGGAGGACATCGTCCGCGCATCGAAGGGGGCCGACGCGATCGTGCATCTCGGGGCCCTCGTTGGGGATCCAGCATGCGCACACGACGAGACGCTCGCGCGCGCCGTCAACCTGGATGCCACGCGGACCGTCGCCTCGGTGGCGCGAGGGCTAGGGATCTCCCGGCTCCTTTTCGCATCGACGTGCGGCGTATACGGAGCGAGCGAAGGACTGCTCGATGAGGACTCTCCCCTCGACCCCGTCTCCGTCTACTCCAGGACGAAGCAGGAGTCGGAGGACATCCTCCTTTCTCAGCCGAGCGAGGGCTTCGCCCCGACCATCCTGCGATTCGGGACGTTCTTCGGGCCGTCCAAGCGGCCCCGGTTCGACCTGGTGGTCAACGCGCTCGTCGCGAAGGCGCTGCGCGAAGGCGAAGTCACGATCTTCGGTGGCGACCAGTGGCGGCCGTTCCTGCACGTGGCCGATGGAGCCGACGCGATCGTCGCGTGCCTCGAGGCGCCGACCGATGTGGTCGGTTACCGCGTCTACAACGTCGGGTCCGACGCCGAGAACCACACGCTGGCCGAACTGGGCCGGCTGGTGGTCGAGGCCGTACCGGGTTCGACGCTCACGGTCGGACCGGCTGCCAGTGTCGAAGCCAACTACCGGGTGTCGTTCAAGCGGATCCGCGAAGAACTCGGATTCCTGGCGCCTCGCACCTTGGCCCAGGGCATCTGCGAACTCCGCGACGAGCTCGAACTCGGAGGCATCGGGGACCACGACGATCCTCGGTACAGCAACATCAAGTCGCTGCAGGTCGCCGATGCCACTGCGGCACCGTCGCTGCAGCTCGCCGGCGGCGCAGCGTGACCGATCGCACGCTCGGGGTCGGCCTGGTCACGACGGCGGGTGAATCGGTCGCATATGCGTCCGAGCTCTCCGACGTGACCGAGCTGATCCGAGCGTGCGCGGACGGCACCAGTTCGCAAGGTGAGTCCCGCACCGGCACGGTTCAGGTCGCCGTCGAAGCGAGCCGGCGGCCGTTCCCGACGGACGGGTGGAGGATGCTCAGTCGGGACGCGTGGGAACGCGATAGCACCGTCGTGATCCGGGATGTCTGCACGTCCGGCTTCGACGTCTCCGTTCGTGTTCAGGCCGGTGTCCCCCGGTTCGTGTTCAGGCGGCGTCCGCCGGCGCGCACGCGCGCGCTGGCGATCGCCGACCCATCCCGTGCGCTGCTCCTGCAGCGGAGCGTGCTGCTGACCTATCCGGCCATGTGGTGGGCGGCAACCCGCGGAAGGGCTCCGCTCCACGCCGCCTGTCTGTCGACGGGTGACGCCACACCGTTATTGGTCGGACCCAGCGGTTCGGGGAAGACGACGGTCGTTGCGCGGAACGCCGCCGAAGGCGGGTCGTCCGTGTCGGACAACCTCGTCGTGGGCGACGGCATCACCGCGTGGGGTGTGGTCGAGCCGATACGGACGGATCAGGGCACGGGCCGCGCCATGCCGCACGGCCGGCGCGAGGGGCACCTGCCACACCGCGTCTCATCGTTGATCCCCGATCGCGTCGTCGTCCTGCGCCGAGGCGACCAACCCGTGGTCCACAGCTGTCCCCCGGAGGACGCGGCTCGGTGGCTCGTCGCCTCGACCTACGGAGCCGGCGAACTCCGCCGCTTCTGGGGATTCGCCGCACTCTTGGCGATGGGCATCCCCGAAGGTCCGGCGCATCCGCCCGTCGCTCGCGTCGCCGATCTGTTCGCTCAGTCCTTGACCTGCCTGGATGTGACCGCGTCCGTGCCGGGTGTGATCGATCTGGCCCTGGAGGCCCGTGAAGGAGACGAGGTGCCGTGGACATCACGGTGATCGCCGGCCCGGGAACATCCGGACCATCATCTGCCCGACCTCGGGTGTTCGACAGCGAAGAGCTGCCTGCCGACCCCGCGATCCTGGAGCAGTTGGAGGGCGAACTCCGCGACACGGACCTGGCTGCACCGCCCGTCGTGCTGCCGGACTTCCACCACAAGTCCGACATGGAGATGCCCTCGAGCATCGCCGTCGCCACTACGGGGACGATCCGGCCGACGCTCACGAGTTCGTCGGTCAACTGCGGCATGGCGCTGATCGCCCTGGACACCGACCGTCCGAGCGACGAGGCGATCGCATCGTTCTACCGGGAAGTCCGAACCCGCTATCCGGACCCCCCGGGCTGGCGTCGCGAGCTGACCCGCGAGGAAAGCTTGCTCGCCGGCGCAGATGGCGCGCGGTTCGCCGCCGAGCGCTATGGGATGGATCCATCGGCGCTCGATCGGATCGAAGAGGGTGGACGTCTGGACGTCGGGCCATACGGCGGCGCGAGCCGGCTGCGTAAGGAACTCCCGTGGCTCTCATGGGAAGCGGCGCGGATGCGGTTCGGCACGATCGGGCCAAGCAACCACTTCGTCGAACTGCAGGTGGTCGAGGAGATCTTCGATGAGGCCGCCGCATCTCGACTCGGTATCTCCGAGGGCCAGCTGACGTTGCAGTACCACGCCGGCGGGGGCCTCCTGACCGGTCAGGTTGGGCGGCTCTTCTTCCGTCGCAAGAAGATGTCGAAGCCACTGAGGTTGCAGATGGCCGTCGCCAAACCACTCTTCCACCTCGCCTCGGCTCGGTCGGCTGCCGAACTGCGACGCCGATACGCCTTGTACTTCCGCGACGCGGCACCCGGCGTGCCCGTGGAAAGCGCCGAGGGCCAGCGGCTCATGCTCGCCAATGCGGCCGCGATGAACTACGGATTCGCTTTCCGGGTGGCAACGTACGCCGGGCTGACCGACATCGCGCGCCGGACCTTCGGGCTGCGAGCGGCCTCGCTGGTCGTGGACTCACCGCACAACTCGATCTATGAGGAAGACGTGAACGGACGCACCGCAGTCGTTCACCGACACAATTCCTGTCGTGCCTATCCCGCCGAACGATTCGCGGCAGACACCGCGTTCGGCGAGGTGGGCCAGGCGGTGCTGGTGCCCGGGCTGGCACGGACGTCCTCGTATCTGGGCGTGGCCGGAGCCGAAGCGGACCGGAGTCTCCACTCGGCCTGCCATGGGGCGGGAACCGTCATCGATCAGTTCGAACGGGACGGCCGATCCGGACCGGATCCCCTGGGGCGATCGACCCTGCGCTTCCGGTACGACGACGGGGCTCCCCAGCGCATGCCGCACAGCGACGACCGGGGCGTGGACGCCGCGATGTCGGTGCTTCGCGTCAACGGCCTCGTGCGGCCCGTCGCGCGCATGCGGCCGTTGGCGGTCCTGCATTGAACGCCCCCACCGCGACCATCGCTCATGGCCCTACCCGACGCTCGGTGGCGGGCGACCCGGTCGAAGCCCGCCTCCGCCGTTCGGATGTCATCCATGGGCGCCTGCCGATCGTGGCCGCTTCCATCGGGATCGCTGCGCTGCCCCTGCTTCCACCATTGGGCGGCGGAACCGCGGTGGTCGACATCGTGCTGCTCGGTGCGATCGCCATCACCTTCCTGTGGCTCGGCTCGACGGGATCGCCCGCGCACTTGCCCTACGCCTCGGCCGTAGCACTGATCATCATCGGCGGCGCGATCGGAACGTTCCGTTCGCCGGTAGCGCTCACCAGCACACTCACGTTGGTCCAGGACCTCTACCTCCTGCTCTGGGCGATGGTTATCGCGAACCTGGTGCGCACGCCGACCGCCATGCGAACCATCGTGCGGACATGGTGCTTCACGGCCCCACTCTGGGCGCTTGCCCTGATCGCCTACGTGGCCGGGTCGGGGTCCGGTGTGATGGATCCCACCACGGGTACCCGTGCCTCGTTCGCGTTCGGCGATGACAACGGACTGGCGCTGTATTTCGTCGCCGCACTCATGGTCATCTGGGCTTCGCGTACACCGCGGAAGCCGCTCCTGCGTATCGCAGTGGCGGCTCCATTGCTCCTTGCGATCGCATTGACCGGATCGTTGGCGGCGATCCTGGGCCTGCTCGCCGGCGTCTTCACGGTCGTCACCATCACGATCGCGATCCGCCGTGACGTGGTGGCGGCAACCACCTTCGCCCTCGTGGCGCTGGTCCTGTGCGGGTCCCTGTGGGTCAACGCCGATCCGATCGCGAGATGGGCGCAGTCCAGCCAATACGCCGTGATCCGCAACTCGATCGGACGAGAAGCCTCGAGCCGAACGGGCCGCCAACTCCTAACCAGGGAGGCATGGGGCGTGTACCAGGCCGATGGATCTCTCGGCGCCGGTCCGGCTTCGACCAAGACGCTGCTGGCTGCCGACCAGGCCGCATACGTGAAGGAAGCCCACGACGACTGGACGGCCGCCCTCGTCGAACGAGGTGTGGTCGGCCTCCTCGGTGTGGCGCTCCTCTTCGCGGCCTTCGCGTTCCGAGCGGCGAAGGTGGCCGACCCGAAACGCCTGACAGGGGCGTTCCGTCGAGTCATACCGGCCCCCGCGGCGTTGATGGGTGCGGTCGTCACGATCGCCGTCTACTCCGTGACCCACGAGGTCCTGCACGACCGAACGGCGTGGGCCGTGATGGGGCTCGTGGGTGGCCTGTTCCTGTGGGGACGGAGCGAACAAGGGGCGGAGCGATGGTAGCCCTGGTCACCGGCGCGGCCGGATTCATCGGCTCGCACCTGAGCGAAGCACTCCTGGAACATGGGCCGGTGCGCGCCATCGACGCCTTCACGCCGTACTACGGCCGTGGGCTCAAGGAGATCAATGTCGCGCGCCTGCGTGAGCACCCCGACTTCTCCTTGATCGAGGCCGATCTGGTCGATGTCCCCATGGACCTGTTGCTGGACGACGTCGACGTGGTTTTCCATCTGGCAGGCCAACCGGGGGTTCGCCCCTCATGGGGGCGAGAGTTCGATGTCTACACCCGCCATAACGTGATCGCGACCCAGCGGCTCCTGGAAGCATGCAAGGGTCGCGAAGGGATCCGCAAGGTTGTCTACGCCTCCAGCTCGAGCGTCTACGGCGACGCCGAGTCCTATCCCACGGCAGAAACCCTTCGCCCACAGCCCGTCTCACCCTACGGTGTGACGAAGCTGGCCGCCGAACATCTCTGCGAGCTCTACCGAACGAACTTTGGGATCCCCACCGCGTCGCTGCGGTTGTTCACGGTGTACGGACCACGGCAGCGGCCGGACATGGCGTTCCGGCGGCTCCTCGAAGCCACGTCGGGCGGTCCGCCATTCGCGCTCTACGGAGACGGAACGCAGACCCGTGACTTCACCTATGTCGGCGATGTGATTGCCGCGATGCTCGGGTGCGCCGCATCGGACTGGTGCGGCGTGGCCAATATCGGCGGCGGCGCCCGGAACGACATGCGCAGGGTCATCGAGATCATCATCGAACTCGTGGGCGCGCCCACCATCGTTGAACAGCCGGTGGTGAGTGGCGACGTGCGCGACACCGCGGCCGACATCGGCAGGGCCGCAGCCGCGTTCGACTACGCGCCCGGAACGAGCTTGGAAGAAGGGCTTGCGCGGATGGCAGCCGCGATGGAGCCGGGGATGGTGAGCACCCGATGAGTGCAGGCGGCTCATCACGTCCTCGTCCGGGTTCGGCCACCTCATCGTTGCCGGAAGGGCCCCCATCCCCGCGCGTCAAGGTGCTCCATGTGATCACGCGGTTCTCGGCCGGCGCCGGCGGCAACACGCTCGTCTCGGCGGCCGGTATGGATCCGGCTCGCTACGACGTGTGGATCGCAGGATGCGCGGGTGGCGAACTCTGGGCCCGCGCGGAGACGGCGGGCGTGCGAACGTTCGTCGTTCCTCATCTTCGCCATGAGCCGGCGCCGCTCGACGACATGCGCGCGCTCACTGAGCTTGCCGCGCTGATGCGGCGGGAGCAGTTCACCATCGTTCACGTCCATTCGGCGAAGGCCGGATTCCTGGGTCGGGCGGCAGCCCGTCTCGCCGGCGTGCCGGTCGTCATCTATTCGCTCCACGGCCGCGATCCGTGGTGGCCCGACGAACGCGGCGGCTCGCCGTCTTCCGCGCGCTCGACGATGTCCCCGCTCCGCCGGACGGCGTTCCTTGCGCTCGAACGATCTCTGCGCGGCTGGACCGACGCGTTCGTCGCGGTCGCTCCTCGGGTCGCGCGAAACGCGATCGAGGCACGGGTCGCTCGGCCGGGATCGGTTCGCGTCGCGTTCTCCGCCGTCGAGCTGGACGACATCCCGCAAACCGCTGACCCTGACGTTCGGACGGAACTCGGTATCGGCGAGGACGTGCCGCTCATCGGAACGGTGGGGCGGATCGACGCGCAGAAGGCACCGTTGGACTTCGTCCGCATGGCCTCCGAGGTGCGCCGGGCACATCCGAACGCCGTGTTCGTGATGGTGGGTGAAGGGTCGATGCAGCCGGAGGCTGCGGCCGAAGCCGCCCTTCTGGGCCTCGAGATCCGCTTCCTCGGCCACCGTAGCGACGCCCCGCGGATCGCGTCGGCGTTCGACGTGTTCGTCATCTCCTCTCTCTACGAAGGGGTGGGACGCGCCGTGACCGAGGCTATGGCGGCCGGGCGACCGGTGGTCTCGACCGCCGTCGACGGGATCGTCGACGTCATCGACTCCGGCGTCACAGGGCTGCTCGCTGAACCTGGGTATCCCGACGGGCTCGCGGAGCGCGTCGTGTGGATGCTCGACCATCCCGCGGCGGCGGCCGCGATGGGCCACCGCGCCCGTGCAAAGGTCCGCGCGATGTTCGCTCCGGCGACGATGTGCGCGGTCCTGGATGAGCTCTACTGCAGGAGCCTCGGCTTGCCCGTCCCGCCGGTGACCGATGAAGAGCCTGAGGTTGAAGATCCGGCCGAAGCGATCCGCCTCCGCAGGCTGCCGTCTGTAACCGCGCTGACCCCCCGGGCCGCGAGCACGGAAGGCACGCCCCGTGGTTGACGTCGACGCGCGTCCACTGAACTGGCGCTTCGTCGTTCCGTCCATACCGGAACGCGTTCTGCTACTGGGCCCCGCCGGCATCGCTCCAGGCGGCAGTGGCCCAGTGTCCGCCGTCGAGCCCACCCGGGACGCCGCGGCCCTTGGCGAAGCGCTTGACGAGGCCCCCTACGGCGCGATCGCAGCGTCGGATCTCGACGGATGGGCGCGGTTGAACGGCGCCGCCAGCCCCCGGGCGTTCCTCCAGCGGTTGGCCGATGCCGTGACGCCGGATGGGTGGCTCTACCTGACCGTTCCGAACAAGCTGTACCCCCGGCGCCCCGCCGCGCGAGGTTCCATGACGCTCGCCGGATGCACCCGTGCGCTGGAGGCCGCCGGATTCGCGGAGCTGGAGACCTACGTCCTGCTCCCCGACGAACAAGCGCCCGCCTACCTGGTCTCCACTGGCGATCGATTCGCCTTGGATCATTTCCTTCGTAGGTTGTTCCTGCCCTATGTGCCCGGTGACGGGTGGAAGAGCCGAACGGAACGCCGTGCACTGGCCGGCATGCAGCGGCTGGCGCTGCATGCGCCACACGGCATGCGGGTGGCGCTCGCGCCGGGGTACGGGATCGTCGCGAGGAAGGCCGTCCGATGATCGACGCCTTGAGATCATGGCTTGCCGAACGCGCCCCGGAAGCATTGGGTGAACCCCACCTGCAAGGAGGGTCCATCGTCCTGGGCGGAGACCGCCACCCCGACGCCAAGGTCACCGTCTTGCTCTTCGACAACCAGGGCGCTCCTGCCGTGGCCGCGAAGATGGCGCGCGGCGGCTCGATCGGCGCGACCGCGCTCACCGCCGAATATGGGGCGCTGCTTCGGTTGCACGCCGCGCTTGGGTCCGCCGGCGCGGGCCTTGGCCTCCCTCGGCCGCTCGCGTTCGGCGAGGTTGGAGGGCGGCTGGTGCTGGCCGAGACGGTCGTGGCCGGCGCCCCACTGACTACGCGTTACTACCAGCGCGGCCACGTGACGGAGCCCGGCGCGGTGGACGCCGACCTGGAGATGGTCGCCACGTGGCTTCGACGATTCCGGGCCGACTCGAACGCCGGGACAGTCCCGCTGGACGCCTCCACGTTCGATGAATGGGTCGCTTCGGTGTTCCTTCGGTTCGCGGATACGTTCGGATGGGGCCCTGAGCTGGAAGACCTGCTGCGTGATGTCCGCGAGCGCGCACGCGACCTGATGGGGTATCCGATCCCCGTCGGAGGATCGCACGGCGACCTCGCCATCGCGAACGTGCTCGTCGATGGAGACCACGTGAGTGGGGTCGTCGATTGGGAACTGGGCGCCATCGGCGCGCCCCCGTTCGCCGACATCTATAAGTTCCCGCTGTCCTACGGTGCGTTCCTCGATCGTGCTGCACCGGCCGGCAGCGGCGTCGTGAGCGGACATCCGGGGCGCCACGAGATCGGCGTTCATTGGTCCCGATACGGGGACTGGCCGAACCTCATCGGGTTCGCCTACGCGTTCTTCGGCCAAGGGTGGTTCCCTGACCGCATCCGGTCGTTCGTTTCCGGAGAGTTGGCCGACCTGGGCCTGCCCGGTTCCATCAACGCCGTGTTCTTCCCAGCCTTCCTGGCGCACCAGGCGATGGTTCTTCCCGACCCGGTCTATCGCGAGGGGTACCGACGGGTCCTGGAAGGCTTCGCGGCCGAACGCGCCCACTCCTGGCTGTGGCAGGCCGACGCGGGGGTGGCCTCCTGATGCGGGTTCTCTCTCGTCTGACCGGTCCCGTGACGTCCAACCTCGCGGCCAGGATCGGGGCGCTCGGCTCTCTGACCGGTGCGAGCATCCTCGTTGCCCATATCGGCGGCCCCTCCGGTGTCGGGGTCTTCGTCCTGCTTCGCGTCCTCCCTTGGCTTACCGGGATGCTCTTGAGCGGCGGGATCTACGGCGCGGCTCCGTACTTCCTAGGGGGGGAGCGACGGCTCGAACCTCGGTTCCGCAGCACGATCGCCGCGATCGCGCTGGTTTCGGGCTTCGTCGGCGTCTTGGCGTGGTTGATCATCTCGCCGCTCGTGAACCACTTCTTCTTCCCCCGACTTTCGCTCGCGCTCGTGGCGCTCGCGGCGATCACCGTCTTCACCCAGGTCCTCGAGTCGACCGGCAAGGCGTGCTCTCAGGGGCTTCCCGACCTACCCGGCGCGAACCGCGTGATCTTCCTCGAGGAGTTCGTCTTCTTGCCGGCGTTCTGGCTCTACCACGCGGCCGGCGTGACGATCTTCCCGGCCGTGGTCCTCGGACTCGCCACCGGCGACTTCGTCACCTTGTCCACGGCGTGGTTCCGGCTCTACCGCAAGGGGTTCTTCCGGGGAGCCGGCCGGCCGAGCGTGCCGTTGGCGAAGCGGATCATCTCCTTCGGTTTCCGTGCGCAGCTCAGCAGCATCATCCTGCTCCTCAACGGACGCCTGGACTTCGTGATCGTCGGCGCCATCGTGGGTCTTCCTTCGCTCGGCGTCTACGCCGTCGCGTCGCGGTTCGCCGAGCTGCTTCGTCTTCCGTCCTTGGCGATCAACTATGTCTTGTACCCGACGTTCGCGCATCAGAGCGAGCACGAGGCGGTATCCACCGCGCGGCAATGGATACGCAAGGTCGGGTGGGTCCCACTGGCGATGGTCGTGCCCCTCGCGGTCGCCGCGCACTGGCTCCTGCCCGCCCTCTACGGTGCCGAGTTCAGCGCCGCGGTCCGGCCGGCGTGGGTCCTGCTCATCGGGCTCGCGGGCAGCGGGGTCTGGGGCATCGTCTCCGCGTTCCTCTACGGCGTCGGGCGCCCGGGTTCGAACTCCATCGCTCTTGGGAGCGGACTCGTCATGACGGTCCTGCTCGACGTCACCCTCATCCCGGTGTTCGGGGTGATGGGGGCCGCGGCGGCGTCCACCGCCGCCTACCTGACCACGACCGCCGTGCTCGTGCTGTTCTTCCGCCGCATCGCATCCGGCCGAGCCGGGCCGGTGCATCACGGGAACCCCCTTCCGACCGGTGACGACGGCGCGGATCCGGGGTCAAACGCCACGGAGACCGTTCCCCTTCAACGAGACATCGACGAACTTCTGGAGGTAGAGGGATGAAGATCTTGACCGTAGTCGCCCATCCGGACGACGAGACGCTCGGTGCCGGCGGCACCATGGCGAGATACGCGGCCGAGGGGCACGACGTGATGGTGCTCATCGTCACCGACGGCGTCGGCGCGCGTCACGACCGGTTCGAACAACAACGTCTGTGCGCGATCCGCGCGTGTGAGGTTCTGGGCGTCACCAACGTGTCGCTTGCGGGACTCCCCGACCAGCGACTCGACGGGATGGCGCTCCTGGACGTTGTCGCTCCGATCGAGAAGGCGGTGTCGGAGTTCCGTCCAGACGTGCTCCTCACTCACTACATGGAGGACGTCAACCAGGATCATCGCGCGGTGTTCAGCGCGTCGATGATCGCGGCACGGCCCACACCCGGTAGCAGCGTGCGCCGATTCCTCTGCTTCGAGACGGCATCGTCCACCGAGTGGGCGCCTCCGTTCCCGGGGACGACCTTCGCTCCGAACGTCTTCGTCGACATCAGCGAGACGCTCGAGACGAAGCTCGCAGCGATGAGCTGCTACGGCGACACCTTCGAGAGCGAGATCAAGCAGTACCCACATCCCCGGTCGCTGGCGGCCCTGGATCTCTACGCACGCCATCGCGGAGTCATGAACGGCGTCCACGCAGCAGAGGCGTTCATGCAGGTGCGTCACGTGGTGCACGTGGACGCGCGGGAGGAGCTCGTCGGCCTGTGAACCGGTTCGCGAAGCGTTCGTTCGATGTAGTGGTGGCCACCGTCGGTGTGGTCCTGCTCTCGCCCGTCATGCTCGCGATAGCCATGGCGATCCGAATCGACTCCGGGGCACCCGTCTTCTTCCGTCAGGAACGCGTCGGACGGGCCGGACGGCGGTTCAAGATCTGGAAGTTCCGCACGATGGTGGTTGGGGCACATCGGATGTCGGCGAACGTGAGCGCCCTCGGCGATCCGCGCGTCACGCGAGTGGGAGCGTGGCTGCGGCGCACGTACTTGGACGAGTTGCCCCAGCTCTTCAACGTCATCGTTGGCGACATGAGCATGGTCGGACCCCGTCCGGAGACCCCCGAGTTCGTGGAGTACTACACGGCGCAGGAACGCGATCTGCTGTCGATCCGTCCCGGCATCGCCGGTCCGTCGACACTCGGTTTCATGGATGAGGCCGAGATCCTGGCATCGGTCGGCAACGCCGAGGCGTACTACGTCGATCGGATCCTCCACGACCGCGCTGCGCTGGATCTCACGTACGTGCATCGGCACACGCTGCCAGGAGATGTCTCGCTCTTGGTGCGACAGTTGGGCGAGATCGTGTTGGGGAGGGACTGAATGGACACCGAGATCGCTCCGGCCCCCGCCACCGGCACCGGCACCGTCGAGATCGTCGAATGGCAGGACGGGGCCGCGTGGGACCGCTTCGTGGATGCGGCCGCCGACGGCACGATCGCCCATCGGTGGGCGTGGCGCGACATCGTCCAGCGTTCCTACGGCCTGGAGACGCACATGCTGGCCGCGGTCCAGAGCACTGCACTTCGGGGTGTCCTACCGCTCGTCGTCCATCGGAGCCGGCTGTTCGGACGCCACGTGGTATCGATGCCGTTCCTCGACGTGGGTGGGCTCTGCACGAACCGTGACGACGCGATCGACGCGTCCCTGCTCGGCGCGGCGCAGGCGATCGCCGACCGGGAGCGCGCGGTGCTCGAGTTGCGACACCTCACCGACCGACCGCTCGGTCTTCCGAGGACCACCGAGAAGGTCACTATGCGCCTCCCGTTGCCCGGCGATGCCGACGAACTCTTCGCCTCGCTGCCCTCCAACCGGCGCGGTCAGGTCCGCAAAGCGGGCAGGGCCGGGCTCGAGACCAGCTTCCACGGCCCGGAGGCCGTCGGTGACTTCTACCGGGTGCTCGCGGAGAACATGCGGGACCTTGGCTCGCCGGTCCACAAGCGCTCGTTCTTCCAAGAGTTGGCCGAGGGTCTGGGCGAGCGGTGCGAACTCGCCCTGGTGCGCGAAGGCGCCAAGGTCCTGGGCGCGGGGATCGTGCTCTACGACCGAGAGCTCGCCGTGGTGCCCTGGTCATCCTCCCTCCGCGAAGCGTTCAAGCTGGCGCCGAACCAACTCCTCTATTGGGAGTCCATGCGCCGAGCCATCGAACGCGGTGCGACAACGTTCGACTTCGGGCGGTCTTCCGTCGGGTCGGGGACCTTCGTCTCCAAGCGTGGGTGGGGAACCGAGCCGGTCCAGCTGTATTGGGACTACTACCCCGACAACGAGCAGCCACCCGGTGAGGAGATCGCCAGCAAGTCGTGGGCCGTCGACGTCTGGCGACGGTTGCCCCTGCCGGTGGCCACGGCGGTCGGCTCCCGGATACGGAAGGGTATCCCGGCCTGATGGGTGGGCCCCTCGCCCGCCGATGGGGAGCACCCGCGTTGGCGGTGGTCGCACTCGTGGCCGTCGTCACGTTGACGCTGGGCCCCGATGTCATCGCGGGCCTTGGTTCGGGCGCTCTGGACCGGACCGCGCACGCGGGCGCCTACGCGGGACTCGCAGCCGCTGCACTGCTGGCGCTGCCCCGATCCGGACGCCGAGGCTCCGGCATCGGCATCGCCCTGTTGGTGGTGATCGGGGTTTGCGCGTTCGGCGGGATCATGGAGGCCATGCAAGGACTCGAACACCGGGACGCGGACATCCTGGATGCCGCTGCCAACGCGGCGGGGGCGTTCACGGTGTTCGCGCTCTGGCTCATCGGCCGGGGGACGGGATCGATCTGGTATAGCCGGCGAGCGGGGGGCTCCCCGAGCGACCCCGGCGATTCAGGCGTGCGCGCTGACCAGGCCCTCGCGGGGTAGCGACCCGATCTGGGGCCGGCCGACCCCCACGTAGGTGAATCCCGCCGACTCGGCGTGCGCGGGGTCGACGATGTTGCGCCCATCAAGGAGGAGCGGCGTGCGCATGAGGTCGCGCAGCGCGGCAAGATCCATCCCGGCGAACTCCGGCCACGCCGTCACGACGACGAGCGCCTCGGCGCCTCGCGCGGCCTCGGTGGCGTCAGCGACAACTTCGACGATGGAGTCGTAGGGGGCGGGCAGGCTGGTCACGGCCGGGTCGTAGGCGCGCAACCGCACCCCGGCCATCGCCAGGCCCGAGGCGATCTCAAGTGCCGGGGCATCACGCAGGTCGTCCGTGTTCGGCTTGAACGACAGACCGAGCAATCCGACGCGGCGCCCGACCAAGGTCTTGAGGTGGCGTTGCAGTTGGCGCCGTACCCACCCACGCTGATCCCGGTTGATGTCGTTCGCCGCGTGAAGCATCCTCGCCTGGACACCGCGTGTTTCTGCCATGCCCTGCAGCGCAACGATATCCTTCGGGAAGCACGAACCGCCCCACCCTACGCCGGCGCCCAGGAAATGGGGGCCGATACGCGGGTCCAGGCCGATCGCATGCGCGACCCGGGTGACATCTGCACCCAGTTCCTCCGCGATCATGGCGATCTCGTTGATGAACGAGATCCGAACCGCCAGGAATGCGTTCGCCGCATACTTCGTGAGTTCAGCGGTCGCGGGGTCGGTGACGACCACCGGCACCGCCCCTGGATCCACCGCCGGCGAACCTCCGGTTATCTCCTCGGGCAGCCACGTCGGAACCTGTCGCTGAACGATGGGCTCGTAGGCCCGGAGCACGGTGGCCGCGGCGCGATCGGACGTCGACCCGACGACGATACGGTCCGGGAACAGGAAGTCGTGAAGCGCCGTTCCCTCTGCCAAGAACTCCGGGTTCACGGCGACGGCGAGCGGGTCGGGTCTGCACTCGGCGATGAGCGCCTCGAGGTAGGCAGCGGTCCCCACCGGCGCGGTGCTGCGGCCGACGACGACCGTCGAAGGCGAGGCGTGGGTGGCCACAGCTCTGGTTGCGGCGATCACCATCGAGGTCTACGCTGCCGTCGGGCCCGTTCGGTGTCCCGACACAGATGAACACCAGGTCGGCCTGACTCGCCGCCTCCTGGGCCGACGTGTGGAACGACAGCTGGTTCCTCGCTTGCGCGCGTCGCACCAATTCGGGCAAGAACGGTTCGACGAACGGCACATCGGCGTGACGCAGCGCCTCGATCCGCTCCAGGTCGACGTCTAGAACACGGACCCGATGCCCGACCGATGCGAGGCATGCGGCGGTCACCAACCCGACGTGCCCGGCCCCTACGACGGTGATCCGCAGGGGGCGGCCCTCGACCCGCGCATGCCAGCCGTTCACGCCGTTCACGACGCCGTTTGCACCCATGGCGAGACCGTACGGGTGGAAGCGCGAGGATGCATGCGCTGAAGTGAGTAACCGACGTACGCCGTAGGGGTGGTACGGAATATCATCCGGTGTGCGTAGATAGAACCACGCGTCAGGCAAGAACCGGGCGTAGCCCCCCTGCTCACCCGTCCGTGGCGCCATCCGATCGAGGGTAGGAGTACAGACCGTGGTTCGCCTGTTCGCACGATGTGCCGCCGGCTGTATCGTCTTCCTCGTCGCCCTTACGGCGGCGCCCGCATGGGCCTCGCCCGGGTGGATCGTGTTCTGCGAGTACTCCCACTCCTTGAAGGACGATCCCATCGTCTATCCAGGTGTTGCCGGCCAGTCGCACCTGCACGATTTCTTCGGCAACGTGACGACGAACGCCTCCTCAACCGACGCATCCATGCTGGGCAAGACCACGACGTGCCAGACGGCGGCCGACACCGCCGGCTTCTGGGTCCCGGCATTGTTTCGAGACGGCAAGCGGATCCTCCCCGAGGGGGCGCCCCCCGATGGGACGCAGCGCGACTATCACGCACGGACACAGGTCTACTATCAGAACAACCTCACGGGGCTAGCTGCTTCAACGATCCAGCCCATGCCCGCCGGACTTCGCATGGTGGCCGGCACCTCCACCGCAACCGGTCCCAAAGAGAACGGGCTCCTGGGACGAGAGATCTATTGGGGATGCTCGGACAACAAGCCCGACGGCAAGTTCACCGCCCCTATCGACTGCGCCACCGGCATCGTCAGCCTCCACATCGGATTCCCCAATTGTTGGGACGGTCAGCACCTGGACAGTCCGGATCATCAGGGACACATGGCGTACCCGGCGTCGTCTCCGCAGGGCTACGTGTGCCCTGCGGATCATCCCGTCCCGATCCCCCGGGTCATCGTTCGCGTCGAGTATCCGATCGGTACCGATTCCTCGGGCATCTCCTTGTCGTCCGGGAAGACGTTCACGGTCCACGGGGACTTCTGGAACACCTGGGACCAGCCGGCGTTGGCACAGCTCACCAGCACGTGCCTGGACGCGAACCTTGACTGCGGCGTCGACCCCGACCCCTTCACGTCCCCGCACACCACGCTTGTTCGACGACTCGCGATATGGGGTCTCGTGGGTCTGATCATCGCCGGGGCCGCGTTCATCGCCGGGTTCCGCAGTTCGGCTCCCGAAGAACGGCAGGTGGGGTATGGCAATCACCCGTAGGGCAGCCAGACCTGACCTTTTGGCTGTAGTCCGCTCCTTGATTCTGGAGGTAGGCTTCTGTCGCGTACGTGGGGCCCGGGGGGGCTATTGAGTTATAGAGATCTCCGCATCGTGATCGGTGAGGGCCCATCCATACGCAACGGCTTCTTCCGCTTCGTTCTCGAAGGCGAAGGTTTCGAAGTCGCAGCAGAAACTACATCTGTTGAGGATCTCT
Source organism: Actinomycetota bacterium (assembly GCA_034667405.1). GTDB lineage: Bacteria > Actinomycetota > UBA4738 > UBA4738 > HRBIN12 > JANXVR01. The sequence goes on from JAXDJX010000006.1 coordinate 62,997, forward strand.
CCAGCGCTATCGCGGAACACCAACCAGATGTCATCGTGCTCGACGACATGCTGGGCGTCGCCGGACTCGAACTCGCCCAGCAGGAGGCGCCGCGCGCGAAGATCGTGGTCGTCTGGCCCGCTGCCGTTCAGCCGGTAGGTGCGGACGCACGCGTCGACCCCGACAGCGTCCTGCGCGAACTCGGAACAACAGTCGAACGAGTCGCGGGGGTCGGACCGGGGGTCGGACTCGCCGGCACCTTCGTGCGCCCCGATTGGATCGGAAAGGTCCGCAAGGATCCGGCGATGCTCAGGGAGATCCTGGCAACGGGAAAGACATCATCACGACCGAGCATCACCGAACTCCAACGGGCCAATCGAGAGTCGCAGCCGACCACCGACACCCCTGCAGCCGTAGACCTTGCGAGCGCATCCTCGGATGCGACACCGGCCGGGTCACCGGGGACGTACGAGGTCGATCCGGAGCAGGGTACGCCCGCAGCCACCGAAGTCCCGGCGCTCACCCTGGTCGGACCGGTAGAAGCTGAGGCCGAGGACGCCGAGGTCCCCAGTGGCGTCCGTGCCCTCGACACGGGAGCTGCGGCCGTCGGCGCAACCGTCGAAGAGCGCGAATCCGAGCGCGAGTGGAACCGAAAGCTGGGAGGCATCGCGCTCGGCGCAGCGGCAGTGGCGGGAGCCGTCCTCCTTTCCTTCGCGATCGGGGGTACCACGGTGCATATCGCGGGCGAGGCGCCGGGCGGAGCCGGTGCGATCACCACCCCTGGCCCCATCGGGATCTCCCTCGACAAGCCGACACTGCACGTCGGGCACCACATCCCATCCACCCGTTCCTTGCATACCCCCCCAGCCGATGGCGGAGGGGTTCGTCCCACGAGCATTCCCGGTGGCACGGGCCGTCCCGGCCCGGGAACAGGACCAGGACCAGGAACAGGCGGGGGCGGCGGGGGAGACGGCGGTGGTGGCGGTGGCGGCGGTGGCGGCGGTCGGGGTGGCGGCGGCAGCGCCAGCACACCTGGCCATTCGGGGGACCACAACCCCCACGGAGGGCCCCCCGGTCAGACCGGGGACGGCCCCGGAAATGGGAACGGGAACGGCCATGGAAACGGGGACGGGAACGGCCACGGCCATGGGAATGGGAACGGGAACGGGAACGGGAACGGGAACGGCAATAGCGGGGGCGGAGACAGTAGCCACAGCAACGGCCATGCGTATGGGCATGGGAACGGGAACGCGAATGGTCACCACAAGCACGTTCCTGCCCATCACCACAAGTCCTAGCGCGGGCATCGTTCCCGCGGCTCCGGTACCCTGCCGACATGCCCATCCAGAACGCTGTCGGCCCATTGCGTCGCGTATACGTTCGCGAACCTCGCGTTGACGATCTGGCTGCGTGGGAGACCTACAATTGGCGCTCCGCCCCCGACCGCGGCAAGATCGTCGATGAACACGCCGCCTTCCGCGCCGCACTCGCCGAGGCCGGTGCCGACGTCGTACTCGGACGAGCCGCAGTCGCCGGTAACCCCGACGCGATCTATGCCTACGATCCGACCCTGATGACCGACGAGGGAGCCATCCTTCTTCGGCCGGGGAAGGAGGGTCGTCGCGACGAACCCTCCGCAGCCGCGAAGGATCTCATCGATGCGGGCGTGGCCATCGTCGGAGAGCTCGAAGCCCCCGCCACGGCCGAGGGCGGCGACATGTTCTGGCTGGACGGCACCACCCTGCTCATCGGCCGCAGCTATCGCACCAACGACGCGGGGGTCGACCAGCTACGCGCGTTCCTGGAACCGTCGGGCGTGACGGTTCATGTATTCGACCTCCAGCATCTCCATGGGCCGGCCGAGTGTCTGCACCTGATGTCGTTCATCTCGCCGCTGGATCGGGATCTCGCGCTCGTGTTCCTCCCGATGATGCCGGTGAGACTCGTCCAACTCCTTGCGGATCGTGGAGTGTCGTTGGTCGAGGTGCCGCAGGAGGAGTTCGACACGCTGGGTCCGAACGTGCTGGCGCTTGGACCCAGGGTCGCGCTTGCGATCGCCGGCAACGACGAGACCCGTCGGCGCATGGAGTCGGCGGGAGTGGACGTACGCGTCTTCTCCGGTGAGGACCTCTGCAGGAAGGGTGACGGCGGTCCGACATGCCTTACCCGGCCACTGGACCGCGGCTGAGTTCGGCCCGGGTACGCTGACGCGATGCAGACACTCTGGTTCTGGCTGCATATCGCAGGCACCGTGGGATTCCTTGCGGTGCATGGCGCACAAGCCGTGGCGATGTTTCGGATCCGGGCGGCAGGCGAGGACCGCGCGACCATCGAAGCACTGACGGAGCGCTCGAAAGCCAGGACCGGACGCAGTTACCTGGCGCTCGGTGTCATCGTCGTCTCGGGCACCGCCGCCGGGATCCACAGATCGGAGTTCGGGGCCATCTGGATCTGGGCGGCCATCATCGTGCTGCTCATCACCGTCGGACTCATGTCGGTGACAGCCACGCCATGGATGAAGAGCCTTCGATATGGGTGTACGCGGTGGGCGGATGGGAGCTACGCGATGGACGACGCGATGCTCGCTCGCATGCTCGCCGGCCCCGTTCCGTTCGTCGTCGCAGGGATCGGCACGGCCGGACTGCTGATCATCCTTCTCCTCATGTTCCTCAAGCCGGGAGGCTGACGTGCGGGTCTACAACTTCTCACCGGGGCCCGCAGTGCTCCCGCGCTCTGTCCTGGAGGCGGCGCAACGCAACATCCTGAACATCGATGGCGCAGGTGGCGGTGCGCTCGAGATCTCTCACCGCTCACTGTGGTTCACGGACGTCATCGCTGAGGCCGAGTCGAACCTGCGCGACCTCTTGCACATCCCCCCGAACTATCGGGTGGTCTTCTGCCAGGGCGGTGCGACCCTCCAGTTCTCGATGTTGGCTATGAACTTCCTTCGTGGGACGGGCAAGACTGCGGACTACATCCTCACCGGTTCATGGGGCGAGAAGGCTGCCACGGAGGCTGAGAAGGAAGGTACCGTTCGAGCGGCTTGGAGCGGGAGGGCAGACGGTTTTCGGCGCGTCCCCAGCGATCAGGAACTCAGCAGCGCCGTGTCACCTGAGGCGGCATTCGTCCACATCACGGCGAACGAGACCATCCAAGGGGTCGAGTTCCCGACGACGCCTTCGCTCCCGCAGGGTGTCGACCTCTTCTGCGACATGTCGTCGGACTTCCTGTCGCGGTCTGTCGACGTAGCGCGCTACGGACTCATCTACGCGGGCGCTCAGAAGAACGCCGGACCAGCCGGCGTCACGGTCGCGATCATCCGAGAAGACCTCTTGCAGCGCATCCCCGACGAGCTGCCCGTGATGCTCGACTATCGCACCTTTGTCGAACACGGCTCGCGCTACAACACGCCGCCGGTGTTCTCCATCCTGGTGCTCATGCTGGTCACCCGCTGGCTCCGGGAGGACGTGGGCGGACTCGACCAGCAGCTTGCCCAGAACCGCCGCAAAGCAGCGGCGCTCTACGAGGCGATCGATGCCAGCCAAGGCTTCTACGCCGGCCACGCCGATCCTGCGTCCCGCTCCCTCATGAACGTGACCTGGACCCTTCCCACGCCCGAGCTCGAGCAGCGCTTCGTCGCCGAAGCCGCCGCTGCAGGCATGATCGAACTCAAGGGGCACCGCAGCGTCGGCGGTGTTCGGGCGAGCATCTACAACGCCATGCCGGCGGAAGGCCCTGAGACGTTGGCCAGGTTCATGGCGGCCTTCAGAACCGCCTCCGTCTAGCTGCCGATCAGCTCCCGATCAGCTCGTCAACGGCCTGACCGAACACCTCGGAGTGGCGGTCGACATCGTCCGCAGTGGTCGCCGGCGACATGAGCGCCATGTTGTGGAACGGGGTGATCAGCAGTCCGCGGTTAAGCATGTAGAGGTGGATCAACGAATCGAGTTCTTCGTCCTGTCCGGCCGCGGCCTGGGCGCCGTTCGTCGCAACGTCGGGCCGGAAGAGGTACTCGACGCGGCAGCCGAGCCTGGTCACGTGCCACGGCAGCTCCCTGCTCTCGATCACGCCTTGCACCCCGGTCTCGAACCGCTCCCCGAGACCGATCATGTGCTCGAACGCTTGGTCGGTCAGCACCTCACCGAGCGTGGCCCGCATCGCGGCCAATGAGAGCGCGTTGCCCGCGAGGGTTCCCCCGACGCCGCCAACATCCGAGTGACGCCAATCCGTATGCTCGCTGATGCGGTCCGCCACTTCCTGCGTCATCCCGAAGGCCGCGCTGGGGATCCCCGCGCCGAGCGTCTTCCCGATGGTCACCACGTCGGGTTGCAGGCCGTAGGCCTTGGTCATCCCGCCCGGGCCCGCACTGATGGTGTGGGTTTCGTCGATGATGAGCAGGGCGCCGTACTTCGTGCAAAGTTCCCTGACCCCTTCGTGGTATCCCGGCTCGGGCAGCACGATTCCGATGTTCGTGAGGGCCGGTTCGAACAGACAGGCGGCCACGTCACCGTGCGCGAGCTCGCGCTCCAGACCCTCCAGGTCGTTGATCTCCGCGACCCGGGTTGTCTCCTCGATCGGTACGGCCTGTCCGATGGCACCCACCCGAAGCGTGATGTTCCCTGCGTCATCGAGATTGCCGTAGGACTCATCCACGGAACCGTGGTAGTTCTGGTTGTGGAACAGAACCTTGTTCCTACCGGTGATCTCACGGAGCCAGCGGATGACGAACCGGTTCGCGTCCGTGGCCGTCAGGCAGAATTGCCACAGGTGCATACCGAATCGGCGTTGCATCTCGGCGCCTACCCAGATCGCGTCCTCCGTGGGAAGCATGAGCGTGATGCCTTTGGCCGCGCGGTCGGCGATCGCCTCGACGGCAACCTTGGGACCATGACCCGCCATCCCTCCCGTGTCGCCCAGGCAGAGATCGACGTACTCGTTCCCGTCGACGTCCCAGAAATGTGCTCCCTCGGCCCGGTCCACGAACACCGGGTAGTCCCCGGGCCAGCGAACCATCCAGTTCATTGGGACGCCGTACAACATCGATGCCTTCGCCTGCTCGGACAATTCTCCCGATCTCGGGTTGCGGTCGCGGAATGTCTCCCGTTCGCGTTCCATGAGGTTCTTGATCCGTGACCTGTCGATCTGTTGCACCGTGGCGCCTCCTTGGGCTTAACTGGGCCGAAACGCGGCGAGTCTACTACCCTTCCCCCAACCGCTAGTGCCTCCCCTGCTTGTGTTTGTAGGCCTGCGCAAGGTAAACCTATGCGTCGCATACACCGAAGGGACGGCATGCAGAACCGGGTCCGCGTCGCGATAGGGATGAGTGCGCTGGCCGTTGCCATGGCCGGCTGCGGAGGCGGACCCTCCGTCGCGACCGGCTCGGACCCGGTCGCGAGCGCATCTACGCTATCCCAGCTGCCCCCGAACATCGGGGCATCCGGATGCAACCCCGCGTCCAAGACTACGGACGTCAACGGCAACACAGAAGTCAGCGGTCAGAACGGTAAGGACACGACCTTCTGGGCGCTCTTCCCGGGTGGCAAACCTTTCCCCTCGGGTCAGGATCTCCGGGTCCGCTTCGCGGTGAACGGCGAACACGCGGTGCGGATCCTCCTTGGCGGCCCCGATGGGCAGGAGATCCGCCTGGATCAGGTTTATCCCGACTTCGGCGCAGACTGGGGGCGGCCCGGGGACATCTGGGCGGCGATCGTGAACTTCCCCAGCGCCGGGTGCTGGCGGATCAGCGTGGATCGGATCGACAAGCACGCGGACTTCTGGGTGCAGGTCGGGTAGTCGCGGGCCCTACGGCTTGCCGTGACAGGAGGCAGTGCCGGCGTCATGGAACGACAACCCGGCGACCGGCAGGAAACTCCAGCCGTAGCTATTCGGGTGCAGGGTCATCTTCAAGATCCCGAAGGTCTTCGCGTTCCGGACCACGCTGTGCGCCTTCACCTTGTCGATCCAGTAGTGCTGCGCACCACCCGTACCCACGACGAACTCCCGCAAACCGAACATCGGAGCCTTGTTGCCCGAGGGGTTCTGCGGAGCGAAGCGCTCGTAGATGTGGTCGTGACCGTTCAGGATCACGTCCGCCCCATAGTGGAACAGGAGGTTCCAGAACGGCCCCACGGACAGATAGTTGCCGTGCGGGCCGGAGGAGAATCGTGGCGCGTGCCAATAGGCGAGGGTGCACGCGCTCGAATTGGCGATGAGATCGTTCTTAAGCCACTCGTACTGGGCGGACCCGGGCCCACACCTGACGTAGGAACAGTTCGAGTTCAGCGAGATCAGGTGCCAGGTTCCGAGTTGGTAGCTGTAGAACCCGCGATCGGAAGCGCCGGGTGGGGCCGCGTGCACGCCGAAGTAGTCGAAGTAGCCATTCGCGCTCGAGCTTGATTCGTAGTCATGGTTCCCGGGGACGGGATGACTGGCGGGCAGGTAGCCGCCCCAGCTGAGGGCGTAGGAGGCGTTGTATTGCCCGAGCTTGCCGGTGTTGTATTGGGCATCGCCCAGCGGCAGCACGGCGTTGGGTCCCAGGTGCGCGATGAGGTTCCCCGTCTTGGAGGCGAGGCACCAGCCGTTCGACCCCATGCCCTTGTTGAAGTACGGGTTGGACGGATCGCAGGCGATGTCACCGGCGGCGGCGATCACGGGGTCGGTCACACGGCTTGAAGCTTGCGTCGCGAGGTTCGGTCGCGCCGTCGCGATCGCCGGTGCCAGCAGGGAAGGGACCCCGAGGAGGGCCAGGAAGATGGCCGGCGTCAACCTATGTCTGGGACGCGACGCAGAACGATTCACGCCGGATACCCTACCGCGCGCCACCGCTCAGACATGTTTCTCTTCACCGAAGTGACTTCGGAAGACCAAGGTCCTCGCCGGGGAGCGCAACCATCGCTACGACCGCGACCCGTTCTCCACCACCATCGGAGGGTTTGCTCACCAGGCATCCTGCGGCAGCGGACTTGACACACGGCGCGAACTGATTCGGATTCTGATGGGCCCACATCACCGTGCCGCCGCCGCCGTCCATGTTCAGCGCGTAGTCCGCATGGAGCGTCTTGGCGAAGAAGTTCCCTAGTTGATTCATCTTCCACCCCGCCGACCAGCCGGTCCTGCGCCCATCCACTGTGACGATGAAGATCTTGCAGATCGTCGTGACGTCAGTGTCCGAACAGTCGGCGTTGAACCCGATGGAGGTGCGTGGATTGTTGTTGTAGATGTAGTTGTGCCCCGTGCTCGGACCGACGTTGACACCTCGCTTCACCAGGATGGGAGTGCCTCCGATCGAATCCACGACACCAGGCCAGCCCAAGCTCTTCGTCGTGAGACTCACGACGTCGTCCTTCTGCAACGCAGTGAGGAACGCACCGCCGGTACCTCCGTCCTTGGAGGCAAGCACCACCGCAGCCGGGTCGGGCCCAAGGCCCATCTGCGTCTTCGGGCATGGGTTGGTGTTCAGGCCGGCATCCACCTTGTAGGTCCGGGTGATGCCGGAACGATTGGCGTCGGACCACTGCGGACTCGAAGTTGGGAGCAGCCGTACCGCGCAGTAGGGATCCGTTCCATTGCTGGGCGGCTTCTGGCTGGATCCGCCGACTTGGGAGTAGGCAGTGAGTTGGTTAGCCGCCGGCGGCCCTGCGTTCCAGTGATCGATCGGGTCCTTGACGCCGTTGGCGGTGGCCGACATCGACAGTTCCCCGCTGCCGATCCAAGCCTGTGACCCATTGGCGTTGATCGCGAACCGGGGGCTCGGGCTGAGAGCGCTCGACCAGACCTCGCCGTCGGCCTGTTCGAGATGCAACGGCATGCCGTTGGTCGCGAAGTCGCCGTTCGTGCCAGCGAGCGCGGGGCCCGTGCCGGTTCCGGTCTCGTTCGCGTTGGAAGCGATGGCGCTCGGCTTGACGTACGCACCGAACGCAGGACCAGCAGGAGCGACATCGAAGGCACCCCCGCCTTGGGCGATGGTGAGCACCCGGACCTCTTCAGGCCCCGTCGCGAAGTGATAGGTCGTGAGCGTTACCTTCGAACCCAATGAGTACTTGTGAACAACCGTTCCAGCAGCATGCGCCGACACTGCCAGCGGTCCGAACCCTGAGAGCAGTACTGGGGATAGTGCGAGTGCTCCGGCGAGGACGGACGCCACCACTCTGCGCTTGCTACCGGCTTGGCTCATGCGAAAGACCTCTTTCAGCGACGGTTTTGGTTCACGGGGGGTCCGACGAAGTGTCTGAGGGTAGCGAAGTTAGGCTAGTTAGGGAACCCCCGCCGATAGGCCTAGGTCTTGTGGCCCCCCAACATCCCGCGAGCGCACCACAAGGATGGGGTAAAGGTGGGGTGGTTCCGTGACGATGGGATGAGACTATGACAGACGCCCCTCATCCCCCCACGAACGGTCATCTCCGGCCAGAAGTGAAACACCGCCGCGAGAGCGACACAGACCTTCAGCCTTCACCCAATGGAAAGCTCCGTCGGCGACAGGTCGACGGCTGGTTGGACCGCTGGGTCGCGACTACGCAAGACCTGACACGACTGACGAACACGCACCCGATGATGGACGCGGTGATCGATCAGCAAGAGGGCCGGCGGATCCGCATCGGCGATCAGTGGCTCGTGGACTGGGCGTCATGCAACTACCTAGGCTTCGACCTTGACGAAGAGATCATCGCCGCCGTTCCCGAATACCTGGCCAAGTGGGGCACCCACCCGTCGTGGTCTCGGCTCCTCGGCAGCCCCAGGCTCTACCCGGAGATCGAGGAGCAGCTGACGGAACTGGTCGGCAGCGAAGACGTGCTCTTGCTGCCGACGATCACTCACATCCACATGTCCGTGATCCCTGTCCTTGTCGGTGACGGAACCATCTTCTTGGATGGCCGGGCTCACAAGACGATCTACGACGGGGCGATGGTTGCTGCAGGACACGGCGCCTCCATCGTTCGGTTCCGGCACAACGACTTCGAGCACCTCGAGGAATTGGTCCGCGCGAGCGACCCGGCGTTGCCCAGGATCATCGCGATGGACGGCGTCAACTCGATGACCGGCAACGGACCCGACATGGCGGCGTTCGCTCGCATCGCTCGGGAATACGAGCTTCTCCTGTATGTCGACGACGCGCATGGTTTCGGGGTCATCGGCGAACGTTCACCCGACGAGACCTCTACGTACGGCATGAAGGGCAACAGCATCATCCGCCACCAAGACGTGTCGTACGAGAACACGCTCTTGGTCGCAGGCCTCTCTAAGGCCTACTCATCCCTGCTGGCATTCGTGGCGTTGCCCACCGGCATGAAAGAAGCCCTCAAGGTGCTCGCACCGCCATACCTCTACTCGGGACCTTCCCCTGTCGCCTCCCTTGCGACCACACTCGCCGGTCTCGAAGTCAACCGCAAGCGCGGCGACGACTACCGGGCCACCCTATGGCGCCACACCGACCGCATCCTTCAGGCTGTCCACGCCTTGGGGATCCACACCCCGAACGAATCCGGCTACCCCATCATCGAGATCCCGCTCGCCAACCACGACGAGATCGACGATGTGGGCCGGTACCTCTTCGACCACGGCATCTACCTGACCATGGCTGCATATCCCCTGGTCCCGAAGAACGAGGTTGGGTTCCGTATCCAGCCCACGGCCGCCCACTCCGACGACGAGGTCGACGAGCTCATCGCCGTCCTGGGGACGCTCAAGGAGCGGTTCCAACTTGAGCAGATCAGCGTGTCGGTCTAACCGCCACCAAGGCCAGACTGCCGATCCCGACGTGCCCGTAACGCCGCCAGCGGTGTCGAGCCTACGCGGGCCTCAAGCTCACGACCATGCGGTCCGATGTTTCCAAAGTCCTGATACGGCGAACGGACATAGCGAAAGGGTGGCACGAACACGATGACCAGCACGACCGAGCGATCACCTGGATCGGAAGAGGACCGCCAGACCTACGTGGCAGACCTGCTGTCCAGCGTCGAGGAGCTGAGTGAGGCCGGCGACCATCGGTCGGCCCTGCAACTACTGAACAGAGCCCGGACCGCGTTCCCGCCGAACGCGCAGGTTGAAACTGCCCGCGGCTGGTCCCTGGAGAATCTTGGTCCTGAGCATCTCGGCGCTGCAGGAGATGCCTACGCCGAGGCACTGCGGCTCGATCCGGATGTCCTGGCGGCCCGGGAGGGACTCGGCAACGTGCTCTTCGGTACGGGGGACAAGCGAGGCGCCAACCAGTTGTATCGGGAGGTCATCGAACGCGTCGACGGGATGACCGATGCGCCCGCAGACGCACTCGAACTCCAGGGATGGTGCCTGTACAAATTGAATGACTACGGTCGGGCGGTCGAGGTCTTGCACACCGCCGTAGCCAAGGACGGTACGTTGGTGGCGATCAGGTTCGACCTCGGTCTTGCGCTGTTGGCTAAGGGCGAGGTGGGCAGGGCCGTCGCTGAATACGGCGCGGCGATCGCGCAGCTGCGCGCGCTGACGCCGAGCCGGCGGATCGGCGCCTTGATGGTGGCCCTGGAGGACCTAGATGCCGGCATCGCCGGACGCCCGAGCGTTCGTCGCAACTATGCAGCCACTGAGATGCGCAGCCGACTGGCATGGGAACTTTCCGAAGCGACCGCAGCGAAGACCTCAGCGGATCCTCCCGCAGATCCGGATCTCGACACCGCCGGATGAACATCATGTCGGTTCGGCTCATGGCGCCACTCCGCGAGCGCAGGTTCCGCCTGCTCTGGATCGGTATGACCGTCTCCTTGGTTGGCGACGGGATGATGCTCGTTGCCATCGCCATCGCAGTGTTCAAGATCTCCAACGCGCCGACGGCCCTCGGGGTGACCATGATGGCGATCGCCATCCCGCAGCTCGTATTCCTGCTCATCGGAGGGGCCGTCTCGGACCGATTCGACAGACGCAAGGTCATGATCGGTTCCGATCTCGCTCGCGGGGTTGCAGTGGGAGCATTGGCTCTCCTTGCGTCTGCGGACTCCCTTGTCTTGTGGCATCTGGTCGTCTTGGGTGGACTTTACGGTGCTGGATCGGCATTCTTCGCGCCCGCGTTCGAGTCCGTGGTTCCAGATCTCGTGCCGCAGTCGCTGCTCGCGCAAGCGAACGCGTTGGATCAGTTCGTGCGGCCCGCCGCTTCCCGTCTGATCGGCCCAGCCCTGGGAGGCGCGGTGATCGCCGCGATCGGTGTCGGAGGTGCCTTCTACTTCGACGCTGCGACCTTCGTATTTTCTGTCGTCTGCTTGGTGGCGATGGGGGCTGTGGAAGTCCCGAAGGATGAAGCCGGCGAGGGCCAGGAGGTTCCCTCGATCTGGGGAGAGATCGGAGAAGGGTTCCGGTTCGTTCGGAGTCGAAGTTGGCTGTGGGGAACACTCGCTGCCGCGACGCTCGCGTACTTGGTCTTCCTTGGACCAGCCGAGGTCTTGCTCCCGTACGTCGTGAAGAATGAACTACACGGGTCGGCGGCATCGCTCGGGCTTATCTTCAGCGCAGGCGGACTCGGAGCGATCGCGGCGGCCGCCGTCATGGCCCAGCGAGGGGTGCCTCGCAGGAACATGACGTTCATGTACGTCGTGTGGACCCTGTCAACCCTCATGGTGGCCGTGTACGGGATCGCAACCGCGCGATGGGAGTTGGCGCTCGCGTGCTTCGTGTTCAATGCGATGGAAACGGCCGGTCTGGTCGTGTGGCTCACGACGAAGCAGTTGCTGGTTCCCTCGGAGTTGCTCGGCCGAGTATCGAGCCTGGACTGGGCCATCTCCATCGGACTTATGCCGGTGTCTTACGCGCTGGTCGGCCCGGTGTCGCATGTGCTCGGCGTGAAAACCACCTTGGTTGTCGCCGGCGTGCTCGGCTCGGCCATCACGCTCGCATTCCTGTTCGTCCCCGGCGTGCGCTCCGCGGAAGGTCTCGTGAGTTCCCTGAGCGAAACAGAGGACCTAGTCCCGACCGGGCCGACGGCACTCGGGTCGACCGTGATGCCGCCTCACGACCGGTCCCCGATCCCATCCGGCCACTGAGCCTTCCAGGCCGCGGCGACTGCCTTTGAGACCGGCCGTCGCTCCGGGGCAGACGAGCTCAGCCCTGCTGGTCCCCTTTTTCGGGTAGAGGATCACACTCGAACGACTGCGACGTAGCCGTTCTGAATCTTCTCGGGGACGCCGGTTTTTTCCCGCTCCGAACTAATGTCGACACCGCTGAAGTCCGATAGCCAAACAGATGAGAAAGAACGCCTGGTACATCTATCTGTGCGGAGCGGCGGTCGCGGTTGCCGTCTACTTCCTGACGGGCCACCCGAGCTTCCTGTTCAACGTCATCGGCCTGTCCTCCCCGGTCGGCATCGTGCTGGCCGTTCGGATGCACAAGCCTCGAGGTCGGGCGCCGTGGTACCTCTTCGCGCTAGGCCAAGCCCTCTTCATCTCAGGCGACGTTATGACCTACAACTACTCCAAGCTCTTCGGCAACGATCTACCGTACCCGTCCATCGGGGACATCGCGTACCTGGCCGTCTATCCATGCCTGGTGCTGGGGCTCTTCCTGCTGATCCGCCAGCGTCGGTCGCTGGGCGACCGCGGCAGCCTCATCGACGCCGCTATGATTTCGGTTGGCATCGGAACGCTCTCCTGGGTGTTCCTGATCTCCCCCTACGTAACCGATAGCAGCACCGGCTTGCTGGAGAAGTCGGTGTCCATGGGGTACCCCATGATGGACATCCTTCTCCTCACCTTCGCAGTTCGATTGGCGGTCGGGGGTGGCAAGAAGACCTCCGCGCTCTACGTCATGATGGCCGGCATCTCAGCTCTCTTCGTTACGGACGCGATCTACGGGTGGCTCCTGCTCCACAGCGGGTACACCCCCGGCAGCGGGCTTCTTGAGATCGGGTGGGCCGCCTTTTACATCCTGTTCGGGGCGGCAGCGCTGCATCCCTCCATGACGACCATCTCGGAGAGCACCTCCGACGATGAGGGCAGGGTGGGGGGTGGGCGCCTGACATTGCTTGCCTTCGCCTCGCTCTTGGCGCCGCTGGCGCAGGTGATCCAACTGTGGACAGGTCACGATGTCTCGAACCTTCCCGTTATCTTGGGCGCCACCATCACGCTTTTCGTGCTGGCCGTCGTGCGGATGGCGGGATTGGTGCGACGCCAACAGCAGTCAGTCGATCGAGAGCGTGCCCTCCGACAAGCGGGTGCATCGCTCGTTACGGCGACCAACCGCTCTGCGATCCACGACGCGGCCATTGATGCTGCACGATCCCTAGCCGGGGCCGGTGCGGCGATCCGCATGTGCGAACAACCCGATGAAGGAGGAGCCCTCGTCGTCGTCGCGTCGACCGGCGGGCTCGCCGACGCTACCGGCGCCGAGTTCGCCCTTGGGGACCTCCAGGAGTGGAAGCTCAGGCGGCTGATGGACCGTGACGCTTACGTCGTCAAGATGCACGAGAGCACGCTTCGTGACCCACTCTCCCTGCGGGTCGCAGAAGAAGGCTCAGTGTTCGTCGGGCCGTTGTTCCTCCGAGATGAACTTCATGGGCTGATGGTGGTGGCGTCGGAGGGCGAGATGCTTCCCGGCGTCGCCGACAGCCTGCGCGCCCTCTCCTCGCAGGTGGCCTTGGCGCTTGAAAGCGCGACCCTCACCGAGGACCTCTTGATCCAGCAAAGCGAGGCGCGGTTCGCCTCCCTGGTGAAGAACTCTACGGACGTCGTTACGGTTGTCGAACCGGACACCGTGGTGCGGTATGCCAGCCCGTCTGCGGCGCGAGTGTTCGGCTATGAGCCGTCGGAGCTCGAAGGCATGAGATTCTCAGATCTCATCGGTTCAGACGAGAAGACGAAGGTCATGGCGTTCCTCATGGGCTCGGGCGAGGGCGAGGGCCAGACCGCCATCATGGAATTCAAGATCCAGGGCAAGAACGGCGGACCGTTCCATGCGGAAACGCTTCGGACCAACCTTCTCCACGACCCGAATGTTCACGGGATCGTCCTCAACACCCGAGACATCTCCGAACGGAAGGCTTTCGAGGAGCAGCTGTCCCATCAGGCGTTCCATGACTCAGTGACTAACCTCGCCAACCGCGCGCTCTTCACTGACCGGGTGGAACACGCTGTCGAGCGGCAGCAGCGCGACCACAAGCCCATCGCGGTGCTGTTCATGGACATCGACGATTTCAAGACCATCAACGACTCCCTGGGCCACGCAGCGGGCGACCAGCTCCTAGCTGAGGTGGGTGAGCGCCTGAAGTTCACGCTGCGCTCGGCCGACACCGCCGCCCGATTGGGTGGGGACGAATTCGCCATCCTCCTGGATCTCGATGACGACGGCGAAGGTGTTCAGGCCGCCGATGTGGCCGACCGCGTCATGCAGATGCTGGAGGAGCCCTTCACCCTCGAAGGAAAAGAGGTGTTCGTTCGCGCGAGCGTGGGCATCGCGGTCGCCGAAGGAGACGTAGTCATTCAGTCCGAAGAGATCCTGCGCAACGCCGACGTCGCCATGTACATGGCGAAGGAACGCGGCAAGGGGCGCTATCAGATCTTCGAGCCGGAGATGCACGACACCGCGCTCAAGCGCCTGGAGATGAAGGCCGACCTGCAACGGGCCCTGGAGCACGAAGAGTTCGTTCTCTTCTACCAGCCGGTGATCGAACTGGAGTCGGGCCGCGTGTCCGGCGTGGAAGCCCTGATCCGGTGGATCCATCCCACCCGCGGGATGGTGCCACCGCTGGACTTCATCCCGCTCGCCGAGGAGACCGGCCTCATCATCCCCATCGGCCGCTGGGTGCTTCGCACCGCCGTCACCTACGCCAAGGCGCTGCAGGATGCCTACCCGATGGATCCGCCCTTCCACATGGCCGTGAACCTTTCTGCCCGACAGCTGGCACGCCCTGAGATCGTGGACGAGGTTCGCGGCATCCTTGAAGAGACGCAGATCGTCCCTCACTCCCTGATCTTGGAGATCACGGAATCCGTGATGATGCAGGACATGGAGCTTTCTATCGAGCGTTTGACCGAGCTGAAGTCTCTCGGCGTGCAACTGGCGATCGACGACTTCGGTACCGGGTATTCCTCACTGAACTACGTTCGCCGGTTCCCCGTCGATATCCTGAAGGTCGACAAGTCATTCATCGACGGCGTGAGCGAGGGCGGGGAATCCTCAGCCCTCACCGCTGCGGTGATCGAACTCGCAGGGATCCTGGGCCTGAAGCCGGTCGCCGAAGGCATCGAGCGCGCGGATCAGCTTCAGCGACTCTTGGAACTCCACTGCGATCTGGGTCAGGGCTACTTCTTCGCCAAGCCCCTTCCCGGCATGGACCTCGAGTCGCTGCTCACCGAGCGCCGCGAGATGGCGTCGGAGATCGACGCTATCTCCAACAACTAGGCGCTTCCTCCCCAGGCCGAACCAGGCCATGATGCGAAGCAGTCATGCGTTGTCCACGCAGGTTCCTTCGCGCGCCCGCGGCTCTTTCCTTTGCGCTGGTCCTCACCGCGTGCGTCTCGGCCGGGTCCGTGGCCACTCCTGCGCCCCAGTCTCCCGTCCCGACACAGCGTCCCACCACCGCTACCCCAACCCCTTCGAAGGATCCGCCCTCACCGCACCCCGATCAACAGCCTGTTCCAACGCCGTGGGGACGGGCGCTCGACCGACTCATCGGCCCGCGGCAGGTCTCGGTGGCCGTTCGGGTTGGCACGACCCTCGTCTACGCCCACCTTGCCGGCACGCGCCGGGCCCCCGCATCCAACGAGAAGCTCCTGTTGTCCATGACCGCCCTCAGCGAACTCGGTCCCGACTACCGGATCCGGACCGACGCCGCGGTCGAGTCGGGTGTCCTGAAGGATGGCGTCGTGCATGGCGACCTGTGGATCGTCGGCCACGGGGATCCTGAGTTCGATGGAGGATCCGCGAGCGCGCTTGCGGCGAAGATCCGGGCGGCCGGCATCCGTCGGATCACGGGGTCGATACTCGGCGACACCACGGGGTTCCTCCGCGATCGTGAAGCGCCGGGCTGGCACCCACTCGCATTGGACAACGTCGGGCTCCCCACGGCGCTGTCGTTCAACCACAACGTGGGACCCTCCGGGTTCGTGATGATCCCGGAACTGGATGCGGCACGGGCCGTCACTGCGTCGTTGCGGCACGGGAACGTTAAGGTCGGCGGGCGAGCGCGCGCGGCGAAGGCTCCGGGTTCGCTCCATCCCGTTGCTGCGATCCAGTCGGCGCCGCTCGCCGACATCCTTCACCGGCAGAACATCACGTCGGACAACACCGACGCGGAAACCCTCTGCAAGCTGCTGGGGACGAAGTTCGGCGGCCAAGGCTCGATCGCTGCGGGCGCGACGGTGATCCACGCGTGGCTGCACGACCGAGGTATCGAAGCGAGGGTCATGGATGCCTCGGGACTCTCCTACAAGGACCGGATCTCCCCGCTGGATCTCACGAAGCTTCTGACGTCCGCGCTCCGGAAGTCGTGGGGCGGCCTGTTGCGCGCCTCGCTCCCGTCGCCCGGTGAAGGAACGTTGAGCAGCCGTCTGGCCGGGGTCGCCGTCCGAGCGAAGACCGGCACCCTCACCCAAGGGATCTCGGCTCTGTCGGGCTATCTCCGCCTGCGGAGCGGCAGAACTGCCACGTTCTCGATCCTCTCGGAGGCTCTGGGCAAGGATGACGCGATCCGGATCGAAGATACGATCGTACGAACGCTGGCGGCCAGACTGTAACGGTCCCGCTGCCTCAGCTCTCGGCGTGGGCACGAGGGTGGAGCAGGCCGAACGTGTAGGCCTCGACCAGAGCCTCCCATGAGGCCTCCAAGATGTTCTCGCTCACTCCGACGGTGGTCCATTCGCGTTCGCCGTTGGACGTATCGATCAGCACGCGAACCACCGCTCCGGTCCCGATGTTCTCGTCCAGCACTCGGACGCGGTAATCCTCGAGCGACATGTGGGCGAGCTCGGGGTACTCGTTCGTGAGGGCCTTGCGGAGCGCGTTATCGAGCGCGCCGACCGGTCCCTGTCCCTCAGCTGTCTCGATGTGCCGCTCGTCGTTCGTGATGATCTTCACGGTGGCCTCGGCGAGCGCGCCTTCATCCCATCGCTCCTGGACCAACGCCTTGTAGCTTTCCACTGTGAAGTACGTTTGGACCCAGCCCATCGCACCGCGCATCAAGAGTTCCAGAGATGCATCCGCCACCTCGAACGTGTAGCCGCGAGCCTCCCGTTCCTTGATGTCCTGGAGCAAGGCGGGTATCGCGTCGGTGTCCAGGTCCAGTCCGAACTCCCGCGCTTTCAAGGTCAGGGTCGCGGCGCCGCCCAGGTCGCTTACGGCGATCCCCCGGTGGTTGCCGACCAGATCTGGACTGACGTGTTCGTAGGCGGTTTCCAGGCGGGCGAGGCCGCTCGCGTGAAGACCGGCCTTGTGCGTGAAGGCGTACCTGCCCGCGTAGGGCTGTCGCGAGTCGGGCGCCACGTTCGCGACCTCCGCGACGTAGTGCGCTACCTCCGTCAACCGTTCCAGCGAACCTCCCGGAAGCGCATCCGTCATCCCCATCTTCAGGATGAGGTTTGCAGCGATCGGGATGATGTCGGCGTTGCCGGTTCGTTCGCCGTAGCCGTTGACGACACCCTGGACCTGGAAAGCGCCGTGTTCCACGGCGATGAGGGAGTTCGCGACGGCGCAGCCGGCGTCATTGTGGACGTGGATGCCGAGCTTGGCCTGCACCGCCGGTCCCACGTGGTCGAGGATGCGCGCGATGTCATGGGGCAACATGCCGCCGTTCGTGTCACAGAGGACCAGCCGCTCGGCGCCGCCCTGTTCGGCTGCATCCAGGGCACCGACCGCGAACGACTCGTCGTAGAGGTAGCCGTCGAAGAAGTGCTCGGCGTCGAAGAAGACTTGGCGACCTTCGCGCACCAGGAACGCGATGGAGTCCTGGATCATCGCCAAGCCCTCAGGGAGATCGGTCCGTAGGGCCTCAGTGACGTGAAGGGCGCTCGCCTTACCGACGATGCACACGACCGGAGTGCCGGTATCCAGGAGTTCGTGTAGGACGAGGCTGTCCTCGGGCTTCTCCCCCGCCTTCCGCGTCATGCCGAAGGAGGTCAGCGTGGCGTGCTGGAGCGTTTCCTTCGTCGCGAGCTTGAAGAACTCAGTATCACGTGGGTTCGCGCCGGGCCATCCACCTTCGATATAGGGAACCCCCAGCTGGTCGATCTTGTGGAGGATCCGGAGGCGGTCCTCGATGGAGTAGCTGAACCCGGTGCCCTGCGCGCCGTCGCGGAGCGTGGTGTCGTACAGCTCGACCGACGGAGCGCTTACGGCGGGATCAGCCATCGGGGTCATCTGGATGCACCTTCCACGACCAGGTCGCCGACCTCGCTCGTGGACACGCCCATCTCCCCGGCGCGCATGGACGCCATCTTCGATGTTGCCAACCTGATCCCCTGATCGATCCGGTCAGCCGCCTTGGACTCGCCGAGCTGACGGAGCAGCATCTCCGTCGCGCCGATGGCGGCGAGCGGGTTGATGGTGCCTCTGCCGGTGTGGTCGGGGGCGGTTCCACCGATCGGCTCGAACATGCTCACACCGTTCGGATTGATGTTTCCTCCGGCCGCGATCCCCATCCCGCCTTGGATCATCGCACCCAGGTCGGTGATGATGTCGCCGAACATGTTGTCGGTGACGATGACGTCGAAGCGAGCAGGCCAATCCAGGAAGTAGATGCACGCGGCGTCCACATGGACGTAGTCCGTCTCCACATCGGCGTAGTCCGCAGCACCGACCTCATCCACCACCCGCTGGTACAGATCCCCTGCGAACGTGAGCACGTTCGTCTTGTGGACCAAGGTGAGCTTCTTGCGCCGCGTGCGCGCCAGCTCGAACGCGTAGCGGATTATCCGCTCCACACCGTGGCGTGTATTGATCGATTCCTGTACCGCAACCTCGTGTTCGGTTCCTTTGCGGTGGAAGCCGCCCGCGCCGCTGTAGAGCCCCTCGCTGTTCTCGCGCACCACGACGAAGTTCACGTCGTCTTCGCTGTGTGAAGGCACCAATGTCTTCACACCCGGATACCGGACAACGGGACGAAGGTTCACGTATTGGTCAAGCTGGAACCGCGCCTTGAGCAACAGGTCCCGCTCCAAGATGCCCGGCTTCACCCGAGGGTCGC
The DNA here is from genome assembly GCA_034667405.1 of Actinomycetota bacterium. GTDB lineage: Bacteria > Actinomycetota > UBA4738 > UBA4738 > HRBIN12 > JANXVR01. The sequence goes on from JAXDJX010000006.1 coordinate 82,108, forward strand.
CTACCGCACCGAGGAGGATCGCGTCGCACGCCCGCATCCGCGCGAGCTCGTCGTCGGGAAGCGTCTCTCCCGTCCGCAGATATCGATCCGCCCCAAGATCGAACTCCGTGAACGACACTTCGAAGCCCTCACGAACGGATTCCAGCACCTTGAGGCCCTCGTTCACGACCTCGGGACCGGTGCCGTCGCCTCTGATGACGCCGACGACGTGGGCGTGCGTCACGGCGTCTCCTGATTACTGGCCGGGGCAGGCGTAGTGGTCACGGCAAGCGCACGGTTGATGGCAGCAAGGTAGGCGCGTGCGCTTGCTTCGACCACATCGGTGGCCACGCCGCGCCCGGTCACCTTCCGTCCGTCCACCTCGAGCTGCACCACGACGTCACCCAGCGCGTCGGTTCCCCCGGTTACCGAAGACACGTGGAAGTTCACAAGTCGTCCCTCCACGCCCGATGCGCGCTGGATGGCGCCCATCACCGCGTCGATGAGACCGTCTCCCATCGCCGACTCCTCCGCTATCTCGTCGCCCTTGCGAAGGCGGACGGTTGCCCGCGGCTGGAGGTGCGTTCCTCCGCCCATCTGGAGCGACTCCATCACCAGAAGATCCTCGCCCGCCGTGCCGATCTCCTCGGCCACGATGGCGGTGAGGTCCTGATCCGTGATCTGCACCTTCCGGTCCGCCAAGTCCTTGAAGCGGGCGAACGACCGGTTGAGTGCTGACTCCTCCAGCGTGATGCCCAGCTTGTCCAGCGCGTCGATGAACGCGTGCCGGCCGCTGTGCTTGCCCAGGACCAGGGAGTTCCCTTCCAGGCCGATCTCGACGGGGTCCATGATCTCGTACGTCGCGCGGTTGGACAGTATGCCGTGCTGGTGGATGCCGCTCTCATGTGCAAAGGCGCTCGAACCCACGACCGCCTTGTTCGGCTGGACGCTGTACCCGGTGGTCATGGCGACCAAGCGGCTGGTTCGGACGATCTCTTTGATGTTGAGGCCGTGCTGCTTGTTCAATGCCTGGCCCCGCGTGCGCACCACCATGGCGATCTCTTCGAGGCTGCAGTTCCCGGCACGTTCGCCGATGCCATTGACCGCGACCTCCACCTGCCCGGCGCCGTTCTCGATCCCCGCCAGCGAATTCGCGACCGCCAACCCCAGGTCGTTGTGACAGTGCGTCGAGATGACCACCTCATCCGGCGTCGCCTCCCGGACGATCCGGATCAGCTCCCCGAACTCCGTCGGCGTCGCGTACCCGACCGTGTCCGGAACGTTGATCGTGGTGGCGCCGCACGCCACCGCGAGCCGGTAGCACTCCATCAGGAACTCAAGTGGCGTGCGGGTGGCATCCTGCGCACTGAACTCCACGTCCTCGGTATAGCTCTTCGCGAGCGTGACGTTGTCGCGGATGGCATTCAGCACTTGGTCGTAGCTCATCTTCAGCATCGACTCGCGCTGCACGTCACTGGTCGAGATGAACGTATGGATCCGCCAACGGTCGGCGCCCTTCAACGCCTCGGCGGCGCGCTCGACATCGCCCGTGGCGGTGCGAGCGAGGGCCGCGATCACCGGCCCCTTCACGCTAGACGCGATCTCCGCCACCGCGTCGAACTCACCGGGAGAGGAGACTGGGAACCCGGCCTCCATGATGTCGACGTTCAGTCGGGCAAGTTGCTCGGCGATCTCGACTTTCTCGGACTTGGTGAGCGCGATACCTGGTGCCTGCTCGCCGTCGCGCAGCGTGGTGTCGAAGATCCGTACGTTGCCATCACTCATTCCGGGGCCACCTTCTTGTCCGATTCCAACCAGGGCATCATCTGGCGCAGTTCGCGTCCCACGTTCTCAAGCTGAGACGTGCGCGCCTCGCTCCTAAGTCGGTCGTACTCGGGGAACCCGGCGTCGGCTTCGGCTATCCAGCGCTTGGCGAACGAACCATCCTGGATGTCGGACAGCACACCCGCCATCTCCGCGCGCACGTGTCCATCCACCACGCGCGGCCCACTGATGTAGTCGCCCCACTCAGCGGTGGTCGAGACGGAGTGGCGCATCCAACTCAGCCCGCCCTCATAGATCAGATCGACGATGAGCTTCACCTCATGCAGGCATTCGAAGTAGGCGATCTCCGGTTGGTAGCCAGCCGCCACCAGCGTGTCGAACCCGTTCTTGATGAGGCTGGAAAGCCCACCGCACAAGACCGCCTGCTCACCGAACAGATCTGTCTCGGTCTCTTCCTTATAGGTGGTCTCGATGATGCCGGCCCGCGCACAGCCGATGCCTGCCCCGTAGGCCAAGGCCCGCTGCTTCGCCTTCCCGGTCGCATCCTGGTGCACCGCAACCAACCCCGGCGTTCCAACACCTTGCTCGTAGGTTCGGCGAACCAGGTGCCCAGGGCCCTTCGGCGCGATCATCGTCACGTCCACTCCTGCCGGCGGCGTGACGGTGCCGAAATGGATCGAGAACCCGTGCGCGAACATCAGCATGTCGCCGTCCTTCAGGTTCGGCGCGATGTCCTCGGCGTAGACCTTGCCGTGACTGGTGTCGGGGAGCAGGCACATGACCACGTCCGCTTCGGCGACCGCATCGGCGGTGTCCAGCACACGGAGGCCCGCCTCTTCGGCAGTCGGCCGGCTGGAGGAACCGGGGCGAAGTCCCACGCGGACATCGAAGCCTGAGTCCTGGAGGTTCTGGGCGTGCGCGTGACCCTGGCTGCCGAAGCCTAGGACGGCGATCTTGTCGCCCGTCAGTGCGGAGGCATCGGTGTCTTTCTCGTAGTAGATCGTCGCCATCGGTGATCGGTCCTTCCTGGTCGAATGGTGAGGTGCTTCGGGTTAAACGCCGCCGCCGTCCCAGGCCGCGCCTTCCGTTCCGGTTGCGCGCGCGGCCTTGAGCGACCGCTCGCGGATCCCGCGGTTGCCCCGCGTGATCGCGATCCGCCCCGTCCGCGCCAGCTCCACGATTCCGAAGTCAGTCAATAGTTCCAACAGCGCGTTCAGCTTGTCGGGCGAACCGGTGGCCTCGACGGTCAGCGATCCGTGTGTCGCATCGGCCACGCGGACCCGGAACACGTCGCAGAACTCGAGCACGCGAGCGCGCGCCTCTCCACTGGCACGGACCTTCACCAGCATGAGTTCACGTTCGACGGTCTCGGAGGGATCGTGCTCCAAGATCTTGATGACGTTGATGAGCTTGTTGAGCTGCTTGGTGATCTGCTCCAGCGGCTTGCGGTCGACCTGCACCACGATCGTCATCCGGCTGATGCCGTCTTGTTCGGTCGGACCCACCGCCAGGGAATCGATGTTGAACCCGCGCGCGGCGAACAACCCCGCGACGCGAGTGAGCACGCCGGGACGGTCTTCGACCATCACCGAGATGGTGTGCAACGTCATGTCACTCATGCGATCGGAGCCTCCGCAGGATCGTTGGCGGGCTTCAGGCCCTCGGGCCCCAGGATGATGTCGTCGTTGGACTGCCCTGCGGGAACCATCGGGAACACCATCTCCCGCTGGTCCACGCGGAAGTCGATGACCACGCTGCGGTCATTGATGGACAGTGCCTTCTCGATCACGTTGTCCACCTCTTCGGGTCGCTCCGCCCGCAGACCGACCGCACCATAGGCCTCGGCCAGCTTCACGTAGTCGGGCGAGTCGAACCCAAGGTTGACCCCGCTGTACCGCTCGCCGTAGAACAGCTCCTGCCACTGGCGAACCATGCCCAACGATCCGTTGTTGATGATGGCGGTGACGAACGGGATGTCTTCGGTGATGCTGGTCGCGAGTTCTTGGTTCGTCATCTGGAAGCAGCCGTCGCCGTCGATGGCGACGACACGTTTGTCGGGCATGCCGGCCTTCGCGCCGAGCGCCGCGGGCACCGCGAACCCCATCGTGCCCAGGCCACCCGAGTTGATCCACGTCCGGGCATGTTCGAACTTCCAGAACTGCGCTGCCCACATCTGGTGCTGCCCAACGCCGGAGACCACGATCGCATCCGAACCCGCCGCCGCGTGCAGCCTATCGATGCAGTACTGCGGCTTGAGCGGCCCGTCGGCCGGCTGGTCGTAGGCGTACGGATAGGTGACTTTCCATTCAGCCAGCTGGCCGAGCCACGCGCGGCGATCGGGCGCGCCGGATCCCTCGTCCTGGCGGGTCTTCAGCTCGGCGGCCATCCTGCCGATCACGTCCTTCGCGTCACCCACGATGGGAACGTCGACGGGCCGGTTCTTCCCGATCTCTGCCGGATCGACGTCCAGGTGGATGACCTTCGCCCCGGGGGCGAACGCGTCGAGCTTGCCGGTGACCCGGTCATCGAACCGCGATCCGAGCGCGACGATCAGATCGCACTTCTGCAGGGCCGTGACGCCCGGATAGCCTCCGTGCATGCCCGGCATGCCGAGGCTCAGTTCGTGCGATTCCGGGAACGCGCCCAGCGCCATCAACGTGGTGATCACCGGAAGCTCGCCGATCGTGGCCAGGTCGAAGAGCTCCTTCGAGGCGCCCGCTTTGATGACGCCACCGCCGACGTACAGAACCGGACGCTTCGCGCGGAGGATCATCTTCACGGCTTCGACGATCTGCCGCTGGTTGCCCTTCGTCGTGGGTTTGTAGCCGGGGATGTTGACGGTCTCGGGCCACTTCCACGTTGTCTCGCCGACCTGCACGTCCTTGGGCAGGTCGATGAGGACGGGACCGGGCCGGCCGGTGGAGGCGATGTGGAACGCCTGACGCACGACCTCTGCGACCTCCCCGGGGTCGGTCACCAAGAAGGAGTGCTTGGTGATGGGCATGGTGATCCCGGTGATGTCAGCCTCCTGGAAGGCGTCGTTGCCCACCACCGGGGTCGGAACCTGGCCGGTGATGGCCACCATCGGCACCGAGTCCATCTTCGCGTCGGCGAGGGCCGTCACCAGGTTGCAGCCGCCGGGGCCCGACGTGGCCAGGGCGACGCCGACCTTACCGGTAGCCCACGCGTAGCCTTCGGCGGCGTGGCCGGCACCCTGCTCGTGCCGGCAGAGGATGTGGCGGATCGAAGACTTCAACAACGGGTCGTAGGCGGGCAGGATGGCGCCGCCCGGGAGCCCGAAGATCGTATCGACGCCCTCGCCTTCCAGCGCCTTGAAGAGCGCTTCCGCGCCGGTCACCTTCATCGTGAAGCCACCTCCGGTCGAGCCTCGACGGGCCCAGTCTCCACCCGGCGGACCGTGGCCGACAGCCTATGGCTCAGATTCCGGCAGGCGCGTTCGAACTCCCACGGCGTCCAATCACGCCGGCGCATCTGCAGGACGGACGCGGCGTCCTCCTCGCCGAAGTCGAAACCGGAGCCCAGATAGACCACCTCGGAAGAGAGGTAACGATCGACCACCGCACGAACCGAGGGCTCCGCGGTCTCGACCGACACCTGGCCGGGTCCCTCCCAGAGCACACTGGCGACGACCGCGCCGTCTCGCTCGAATTCGTACCTCATGGTGGTTCTCCTCTCCTGCTTGCGTTCGCCGCGTGTTCGGCGGGTGTTCACCGGGACCGGGGTAGAAAAAACCCCCCGCGAGCGGAGGGCATGGGCGCGGACCGCGGGCTCAAGGCCCGTCCGCGCCTAGTGAATAAGTACGAGGACGCTGGGTGAATGCATCATCCGGCTCGACATGGTCCAGAGAGTGTACGGGCTGTGGAAAACCTGTCAACCCAGGCCACGACACCGCTCCCTAGCCGTTCGCCCGCCGGCGTTGGGCGGAGATCCCGCGGGGCGCGCCGTCTTCGTCGATCAAGACATCGATCTCTTCGAAGCCGCACTTATCGAGCAGTCGTCCTAACGGATCAGCTTGATCGCCACCAAGCTCCAGCAGCAGCCAGCCACCCGGACGAAGCCAACGGGTGCTTCGCCGGACAGCCTCCGCCAGCAGATCCAGCCCGTCGGCCCCGCCATCCAGCGCCAGCCGTGGCTCGAAGGCCTGGACGTCGCGCGGGAGCAGGCGGAGCGCGTCGGTCGGAACGTACGGCACGACTGCCGTCAACACATCGACGCGATGGTCGAACGCTCGTGGCAGGGGGTCATCCAGGAAGCCCTGGAATACCTCAACGCCGTTCCGTCGGGCACAGTCCACCGCCTCGCCGTCGAGCTCGGTCGCCAGGACATGCGCCGTCGGGACGGCCGTGGAGAGGACTCTCGCGATCGCGCCGGCACCAGTGCAGAGATCCACGGCCACCCCCCCGGACGGAAGGAGCCCGGCCGCCCTTACCGCCAAGGGTTCCGTCTGCTGTCGGGGCACGTAGACACCGGGTGCGACGATCACGCTGACGCCGCAGAACGTGATCGCACCCGTCAACCACGCGATCGGTTCGCCCTTGGTGCGACGGGAGATGAGATCGTTGAGAACGTCGGCATCACCCTCAGCGGCCCGTATGAGTTCGTCGGCCTCCTGAGGTGCAGCGATCGAGCCCGCCTGAGCGAGCACCTGCGTCACCGAGACACGATCGAACTCCATCGCCTAAGTGTGACCCCGACTATCCTTTCGTGACATGGGTACCGACGCTGAGATGGGCAGGCCGGAAGCCTTCGGAACCAGCATCGCGCCGTGGCTTCCCGTCGACGACGCGCAGAAGGCGGTGGAGTTCTACAAGGCCGCCTTCGGCGCGGTGGAGCTCTACCGACTCGACAGCGAAGGCGGCCTCGAAGTCGCACAACTCTCCGTCGGGGGCGCGGTGTTCTGGGTGCAAGACGACATCGACGCCGGTTCCGAGTCTCGAGGGACGGCATCGATCCGGATGATCCTCTCCGTCGCGGATCCGGACGCAGTCTTCGCAAGCGGTCGCTGCCGGGGCTGTCGAGGTTTCTCCTGTGGCCGAAGCTCACGGCTGGCGAACGGGACGCATCACCGATCCGTTCGGCTACGACTGGGAGATCAGCAGACAGCTCACCTGACTACTGCGTCGCCAGCGCCAGCCTGGAACGGAGCACGCGCAGCGCTTCTTCGTCGCCGGAGCGTGTCACACACTCATCCCCCAGGCGTCCCCAGAGCCACAGCAGGAGGTGGGAGGGATCACCTTCGACGGTCGCATCCCCACCTCCTGCGTCTTCGGCGACTGTCACCGACTCCTTCTGGAGCGTGACGCCCCAGGTTCGCCCACCGGTGGAGAGGGCAACGCGCTGGCCCGTGGCAGCGTCGTCGGCATCCTCCGACCAGTCGCCTTCGAGCATGATGACCAGGATCTCGTCGATGCCATCGAGCGCCAATCCGGGGTTCACCGGTGTCGGCGTTCCGTTGGCGGATTCCGCGTCGACGCGGTGGACCGCGGTCTCATGCGCCATCCGCCTTGCCCAGAACCCGACGGTCTGATCCGGGGGCCACCACGTCGCGGACGGCGAGGTGGGTTCGCTCGCGCCGAACATCTCCAGCAGACGCGCATGGGCATCGCCGAACCAGTCGATGGGGTCACGGTCGACCGGCCATTCAGGCGGCCACGGTTCCGGCGCGTGTCCGAGCGCGGTGCACGCGATCTTGTGCTCGTACACCTGCGCGACGTGGGAGACGAGCTCGCGGACCGTCCACCCCGGACACGTAGGGACCTCGGCAGACAGGTTCCCGTTCGCCGACGCTGCCAGCAGGTCGCCATCCCGCCGGACGTGTTCGACGAACGTCGTGTAGTTCATCGGTCGAGCATAGCTGGGCATCAATGATCTTCGAGGACGGGCAGACCCAGCGTTATGGGCGCGCCGGCGTCGGGCAGTCCGCAGCGTTCGAGTGCGGACCATCGGGGGTCTCCGCGCTGTATGCCTCCGTGACGAAGACGGCAACGTGGTAGCCGGCGATCTGTGACGCGGACACCCGCTTCAGCGGCAGGCTCCCGAAGTACTTCGAGACCACGGAGGCCTCGTCCTGATGACCGGGCGCGTACGCGATGACCGAACCCTTGACCCCAGAACCGAACGTGGCATACGGGATGATCCCCGAGGCGATGATGAAGCCGGCTTGCGAAGCGATCGTTTCGACGCCCGCGGCTTTACCACCCGATGAATGATCGACGACCGGCAATTCGATGTTCGCTTCTGAGATCGAGACACCGCCACCGAACGCAACGCCGGTCTGCGCGGGGAGGGGACGGCCCTCGCGGAGGGCCGCGAAGAGTTGCTGGGCCGAAGGATCGACCTTGAGGACGTCGAGTGGGATCGGAGACCATGACGGCTGCGCGGTGGTCGGAGTCGCGGGAACGTCGCGGAAGATGACGTCGCCGGTGCTCACCCCTTGGAGCTGGCCCGTGAGGTAGACGAGATCGGCTATGGACAGCTCGGAGTCGCGCCTGAGGTTCGACAACACGGGGTCGACCATGGCGGGTAAGCGCAGGATCTCACTCGGTTGCAACAGCTTGTTGAGCACCGTACGCAGGAACGCCTGCTGACGCCCGATCCGTCCGAAGTCGGGGATCGCGTCACACGGCAGACTTCGGGAGCGAACGTACGACAACGCCTGCACGCCGTTCAGATGCTGACACCCGGGCTTGAGGTCGAGCCCGGTGTTCAGGTCGACGACGTGACCAACCTCACTCACGTAGACCTGTGTTGAACCGCTCGCGGAATCCTGAGTCAGCCAACCCGGCGTGTTGACGTCGTAGGGAGGGATGCACATGTCGACGCCGCCGACCGTGTCGACGACGTTCTGAAACCCGGCGAGATCGACATAGAGGAAATGACTGATCTTCAGGCCGGTTAGGTCGTGGATGGTCTTCGCAACCGATACCGGGCCTCCGTTGTAGATCCCTCCTTCGAACGACGCGTTGATCTTGTTCTCCCCCTTGCCGGGGATGTTCACCCACAGGTCGCGCGGGAACGAGAGGATCGTCGTCTTCTGACCAACCTGAGTGTGGACGAGCATGATCACGTCGGAGCGCGCCGATCCGCCGATGTCCGTGTTGTTCCCGAAGTTCGCTTGCTCGTCCTTGGTGAGGTTGGAACGAGAATCAGATCCGAGGATCAGGTAGTTGCACGCCTGATTCG
>JAXDJX010000007.1:0-100709 GCA_034667405.1 Actinomycetota bacterium
GGCGTCAGTCTACTCGGGAGGAACGTCGCTTTCGTGGCTCGGTCGCACCTCATTGACGTGCCTGGTGAGCGTTGGTACGGTCGCCCGGCAGCTGACCAGACATCTGGAGGCCGTGGTGGATGTTGGATCCGCCGCGGCCTTTTTTCATTCCGCCTGGGGACGGCCTACCATCAGTCCCGTGACCGACGACGGGAAGGCACCGATGCAACCCGAGAAGGCCGACCTGGGCGCCATGGAACTCAGCGACGAGGAACTCCAGGTGCTCGCGAAGGTGGCCGACGTGATCCGCAAAACCACCTTCGGGACCGTGCTCCTGGTGATCCAGGACGGCAGGGTCGTCCAGATCGAAGCCGCCGAGAAGTTCAGGTTGCGGTGAGGATGCGATGACCAGAGCCCACCCACTCCAGCCGGCGCCCGATCGTGCCGACGAGCCCGTGAAATTCCAGGTGCGCGATCTGGTACGCCAGCGGGTCACTTCCGCTGGTGCAACGGTCACCGCTGTGGACGGGGTCAGTTTCGATGTACACCAAGGTGAGTTCGTCTGTCTCTTAGGCCCGAGCGGATGTGGGAAAACCACGATCCTCAACATCCTGGCCGGACTCGACAGACAGAACTCGGGCGAGGTCCTCATGGACGGCAAGCCGATCGCCGGTCCGGGCCCCGACCGAGCCGTCCTGTTCCAGGAGCCCGCACTCTTCCCGTGGCTTTCCGTTCGAGCGAACGTCGAACTCGCCCTGAAACTGGTCGGGGTCCCCGCCGAAGCTCGCAGGGAGCGGGCCATGCACTGGCTCCAGAACGTGCACCTGGAACGCTTCGCGGACGCACAGCCGCACGAACTCAGCATGGGGATGCGCCAGCGTGCCGCCCTCGCGCGCGCCCTGGCATGTGACCCGGACGTCCTCTTGGGTGACGAACCCTTCGGTTCACTCGACGCCCAAGCTCGCGAGCTCCTCCAGAACGAGGTCCAGCGGGTGTGGGTGGAAAGTGAGAACACGAAGACGTTCGTGTTCGTGACGCACAACGTGCGGGAGGCAGCGCTGCTCGCCGACCGCGTGCTGGTGATGAGCGCCGCGCCCGGCAGGTTCATCGAAGAGGTCAGGATCCACGCGCCCTGGCCGCGGCACCTCGACGACGTGTTGGTGGCCCGAGTCGTCAGCGAGATCCACGACCTGCTCATGGAGGAGGTGGACAAAACCGTTGAACGCGAAACGGCTCCGTAGCGAACTCACCCCTCCGCTCACCGGGATCGCCGGACTCATCCTGGTCTGGGCGCTGTTGGCCGCGGTGACGTCCACGCGATCCATCCCATCGCCTGTCGATGCGTGGCGCGCGCTCTGGCACGCCTTCGCCGACGGCTCCATCCCCACGGCGGCCGCGAAGACCTTGGTTCGTCTGGCGTTCGGCTTTGGCGTGGCGATCGTTATCGGGACCGCGCTCGGATTCGTGCTCGCCTTGAACGAATTCGCTCGACGCGCCGTGCGACCGTTGGTGGTGGCGCTACAGATCACACCGTTCATCGCCTGGCTGCCACTCGCAGTGATCTGGTTCGGCCGAACGGAGCGTGCCGTGGTGTTCGTGACCATCATGGGGGCGTTCCCCTCCATGACGCTCGCCACCATCCAGGCGTTCCGACAGGTGCCGCCGCTCTTCGCGCGCGCCGGGCAGACCATGGGCGCGCGCGGCTGGATCCTCTACCGCGAGGTCCTCTTCCCCGCGGCCCTCCCCGGCTACATGGCCGGGCTGCAGCAGGCGTGGGGGTTCGCATGGAAGGCGCTCATGGCGGCCGAACTCATCGTCGCGGCGCTCGGGTCGAGCGGCCTCGGAAACCTGCTGGACGATGCGGCGAACAACGTGCCTGCCTTGATCGCGACCGTCGCGGTGATCGCCTTGATCGGCGTCGCCGTGGACTATTTGGTGTTCGGGGTGTTGGACCGGCGCATCAGGGGCAAACGCGGCCTGCTGCAGGTCTGAACCGGATCTAGCCCGTGTAGACCTTCACGAACCGCCGGTACTTCGCAGCGATCTCGGCAGCGACGTCGGCACGAGGTTTCGACCCGTCGACGAAGGCTTTGAGGGGCTCCCACCAGATCGACCGGCCGATCGCGAACCCAACGAAGCCCGGGACACCGGAAGCGACCCGCAGCCAATGATCGACCGAAGCATCGTCGGCACCCCGCCCCAGCACCACGCAGCCAACGGCGTCACGACCACCGATCCGGCACTGCGCCACCAGTGCTTCGCAATCCTCACGCGTGTCCAACCCCTCGATCTTCCACAGATCCGGCTCCACTCCCGCTTGTTGGAGCTCGGCGACCGCCGTGCGCATGAGCGCGGGACGGAGTTCCTTGTCGTAGCGCGCCGCGTCGCCGCCCACCGCTTCGAGCTGATGCGGCTCGGCCGGCACCAGGAGTTCGAACAGGAGCTTGCGGCCGTTCGCATGGACCCAGTCGGACAGTGTCTTCAAGCGGAGCGCCTGGCGAGCGTTCATCGCCCCGTCCCCGTCCGGGTTGTAGCGGGCGAGCGGCTTCACCAGGTCCGGGTCCATCGCCTCGACGTGCGCGGCGTACCCATCCGCCCCGTACTCGAAGTCGAACTCCCGCTGCCCCGATCGCTCGACCGGCATCGCGAGGATGATGGCATTCGCCTTGGCCTCCCGGGCCACGTCGGCCCCGAACTGCTCGTCGACCAGGACACCGATCCCAGCGGTCTGCTGCCCGGATGCCTCGCGTGCGCCTTCGAAGATGAGGCGTTTCGCATCGACGATCTTCGCCGTCTCTTCCGGTGTGGGGTCGCCCTGCAACCCGAAGAACGATGCGATGAACGACGCCCGCTGGTCGAACGCGAGGATGAACAGCTCCTGGTCGTAGCCCAGGGACATCACTCGTCCATCTCGAACGGCTGCTCCGGACTGATGATCTCCACCGGGATCGGTGCGGCGGCATCACGGAACTGCATCCCGGCCGAGGGTGAGCCGATAGCGAATCCGAAATGCATAGGCACGGCGAGTTTGGGCCCGATGGCCTTCGCGAGGCCCGCGGCTTCATCGACGTTCATCGTGAAGTGACCACCGACAGGGAGGAACGCGACGTCTGCCTTCACCGAGTCCAGTTCAGGCGCGTGATCGGTGTCACCTGCGTGATAGTAGGTGTGCTCCCCCAGATCGATGATGTAGCCGACCCAGTTGTTCGCCCGCGGATGGAAATGGAGCGCCTCCTCGCGGGTGTTGTACGCGGGCACCGTTTCCAGATGGAAGCCGCCGACGTCGTGGGTCTCGCCGGGTGCCACGGCGGTCACCTCTCCACCGAGTTCGACGGCGACATCGCGGGGCGCCACCACCGTCGTCCCCTCCGTGCGGAGCCGCGCGATCTCTTCGGGGCGGAAATGATCCGTGTGCGGATGCGTGATGAGGATGAGGTCGGCCGTCGGCGCACCCTCCTCCGTCCCCCATGGATCGATGTAGACCACTCGGTTCCCGTCGGTCCACCGGAACGCGGACTGCCTGAACCATGTGAACCGATCGAGCATGACCTTCCTCCCCCAGTCCAGCGCGTGCAGGTAGTCTGACAAACCGCCCATGGATATGCCTACCGTCCCCGATCACCCTCAGGGTGGATTCCGCGCCAGCCTGGCGCTCGTGCGCGACAACCGTGACTTCCGCCGGGTCTACGGGGCATCCCTCATCAGCCTCGGCGGCGATTGGTTCCTCACGGTCGCCCTGTTCTCCCTGGTCCTGCAGTACAGCGGCTCCGGGGTTGCCGTCGCGATGGTTATCGCCGTGCAAGACCTCACGTTCTTCATCGCATCGCCGTTCACCGGAGTGCTCGCGGACCGTCTGGACCGCCGCCTCCTCATGATCGCGACCGACGTGATCCGCGCCCTTGTCTGCCTCGGGTTCCTGTTCGTTCGAGGACCGGACACGGTCTGGCTCCTCTACGCCGTGGTCGCGCTGCTCGCCCTCTTCAGCGCCGCGTTCGAACCTGCGAGCCTGGCGGCGCTTCCCAACCTGGTCGATCGCGACGATCTGGGCACGGCGAACGCCCTGACCGGCTCTGCCTGGGGAACCATGCTCGTGGTCGGCGCCGGACTCGGCGGGCTGATCTCAGGCGTGTTCGGGAACGATGTGGCGATCATCGTCGACGCGGTGTCCTTCGGAGTGTCGGCGCTGCTGGTGGTAGGCGTACACCGGTCGTTCGCGGAGGGGAATGTCAGGGCCGGCGAACACCCAGGGATCGTGGAAGCCACCCGGGAAACCGCACGGTACGCGAGGGCCGACCACCGGGTGCTGGCGCTGATCGCGGTGAAGTTCGGCTGGGGACTGGCGGGCGGCGTGCTGGCACTCATCCCCTTGCTGGTGAAGCGTTCGTTCCATGGTGGAGATGTGGCGCTCGGCGTCGTCATGGCCTTCAGGGGACTCGGCGCCCTGATCGGGCCGTTCACCGCGCGACGGTTGCTCGGGACGGGTGACCGACGGTTGTTCCAGGCGATCGGGATCTCGCTTGCGGTGTTCGGGATCGGCTATGCGCTGGTCGGGTGGGTGCCTGGTCTGCTGTTGGCCCTTCCTGCGGTGACCATCGCCCACCTCGGCGGAGGCGCCCAGTGGATGCTCTCCTCCTACGGTCTTCAGAAGATCGTTCCCGACCGGATCAGGGGGCGCATCTTCGCGTTCGACGGGATGCTCGTCACCCTGACGTTCGGGATATCCAGCTTGATGACCGGGTGGCTCGCCGACACGGTCGGACCGCGCGAGACGGCATGGATCCTGGGAGGGACCGCCGTGGTCTGGGCGGGACTGTGGTCCTGGCTCACCACGGATGTTCGGCGGGCCACACTGGCGAACGGGTGCGATCCGGCACCGGACGAACCGCTGGACCTGGCCGGGTAGTGGGCGGGCGCCGAAGGCGCCCGCCCAACCCGAGGGTGCGGTCCTACTGAGCCGGTGGGGGTGGCGGCGTTCCGCCGCCACCCTGCGCAGGCGCAGCGGGATCTGTGGAGGTACCGACGGCCGGAACCGACGGTGCCGCGGCGCCACCGAACGACACCGCCGGGCCCTCACCCGCGAAGTTCACCTTCGGGACGCCGGCGTCGCCCCGCAAGGCTTCATCGACCTCGAAGTACTCCTCGGTCTTGAACCCTTTGGCATTGGCGATGATGCTCGACGGGAACGACTGGACCCGCCGGTTGTAGTCACGAACGTTCGAGTTGTAGAAACGCCGCGCCGTCTGGAGCCGATCCTCCGTATTCGACAGCTCGCTCTGCAGGGCCAGGAAGTTCTGGTTCGCCTTCAGGTCGGGGTAAGCCTCGGCGACCAGCATGAGGCGGCCGAGGGCCGCGACCAGGGGACCTTCTGCGGCGGCCTGTGCCGCCGGGGAACCTGTGGCCCCCGAGGCCATCGCGCGCGCCTTGGTGACCTCCTCGAAGACCTCCTTCTCATGGGAGGCATACCCCTTCACGCTCTCAACGAGGTTGGGGATGAGGTCGTAGCGACGTCGCAGCTCCGTGTCGATGTTCGACCAGGCGTCTTTGATCAGCTGCTTCTGGCTCACGAACCGGTTGAACGACCCGATCACGAAGAGGATGATCAAGACGACGATCACGGCGATCGCGATGAGGGTGGGAACCATCTGTTGTCCTTTCGCTCGACCTGGGTAGCTTAGTCCAACTGAACTCCTACATCGGCGGCACGTCCAGCGGGCCCGAGTGCGGGTAGAGCGACGACAGGACCCGCGGCACGAGACCCGGCAATGCCAGCCCGGCCTCCAGCACACGGTCCAACTCCTTCGCACCGCCCTGCGGCCCGGCCGCCATCGCCCGGTCGTTCAGCAGTTCGAACGTCATCCCCCGTCCGTGATCGAGCAGCCACGCCATCATCCGGGCATCTACCGCCGCTGATGCGTACTCCCGGTCGGCGGTCTTGACGCGGAACGTCCGGTTGAACTCCTCCGATTCGAACGCGATACCTCCGGGGAGTGTCCCCAACGGCCCGCGGCGGGGTTCGACCAAGAGCGGCGGGCACCACGCATCGATCGTCACAACGATGCAATCGAACGAGATGAGCGGCCGCTCACCCTGGATGTTCTCCGTGTCCTCGACGTACCAGTACTCGAACATCCAGAGCGGGATGTCTCGGATGACCCCGGAGACGGCGTGCTCGATGCCCCGGGCGGTTCCCCTGTGGAGCAGCTCGAACGGCTGCCCGTAGCCCTCCCATCGATGCACGGCGGGCTGCAGACCGGTCCGTTCCAGGAACGCCGCTCGGATAGCGTCCCGAGCTGTCGGTGCCGGCACCTCAGTGATCCGGCCGGGCCGGCGGCGTGGCGCCCGGGTAGAGGTCATAGACGACATTGGGGAAATGACCGATGAATTGCTGCATCACCTCGAGCAAAGACGGCAGCTGTGTGGGGTCCAGCCGTTTGGACGCCGCCAACGCGCGATCGCCCGCCACGGCGAAGGAGAACGCCTTGCCCAGCGTGAGCATCCACTGCATCATCCGGGCGTCGACCATGTCATTGGCGAACTTCTTGTCGTCGCATTTCACGTTGAACGTCTTGTTGAAGTCTTCGGACTCGAACTCGATGTCGCGCAGACTAAGGTGATCCGCGAGCCGCGTGAACAGGTTCTCGGGCTCCATCGACAGCTGGGCGCACGCCACGTTCACCGACGTCAGCACGCAGTCGAACCGGTGATAGGTGCGGCTGGTGTTCCCCTTCGAGTCCGTCGACTCGTCGTAGTACCAATAGTCGAACACCCGGACGCCGAGGCTCTCCCACGTTCCCGCCAGCACGTTCTCCACCCCGCGGCCATCGCCCCGGTTGAACAGCTGGAACGGCTCGTCCAGCGTGTCGTAGGGATCGTCCGCCGTGTACGTGAGTCCGAGCTGCGCCCCGAGCGCCGCGAACGCCGCCTGGCGCTTCTTCTTCGCCTGATACGAGAAGTACGCGATCAACCCGCCGATGACGACGACGGCGACAACGACCAGCGGGAACGCGATGGGCATGCCCCTTCCTATCGTGGCGCCGGAGGCCGCGCAAGGACCGTCAGGGAGACGACTCGAACGTGAGCCCATCCGGGCCCACGTCCACCGTCACGGTGGCGCCGTCACGGAGTTCACCCGCAAGGAGCTTCAGCGCCAAGGGATCTTGGATCTCGCGCTGGATCAACCGCTTGAGCGGCCTGGCTCCGAACGCGGGATCGTAGCCTGACTCAGCCAGGTGGTCGACCGCCGTCTCGGCCAGCTCGATCGTGAGGTTCCGCGCGGCGAGGCGCTGCCGAAGCGCCCTGAGCTGGATATCCACGATGGCGCGGATCTGCTCCCGACGCAGCGGCTCGAACACGATGATCTCGTCAACCCGATTGACGAACTCCGGACGGAAATAGGCTCGCACGTCGGCCAGAACGGCTTCCCGGCGCTTCTCCGGATCCGTGGTGGGGTCGGAGAACACTGACGAACCCAGGTTCGACGTCATGATGACGATCGTGTTGCGGAAGTCGACCGTGCGACCTTGGCCGTCGGTGAGACGTCCGTCGTCCAGGAGCTGGAGCAGGATGTTGAAGACATCGCCGTGCGCCTTCTCCATCTCATCGAGGAGGATCACGCTGTACGGGCGCCGGCGAACCGCCTCCGTGAGTTGTCCACCTTCCTCGTAGCCGACGTAGCCGGGAGGCGCGCCCATGAGCCGCGCTACCGCATGCCGCTCCTGGTATTCGCTCATGTCGATCCGTACCACGGCCCGTTCATCGTCGAACAGGTACTCGGCGAGCGCCTTGGCCAGCTCGGTCTTCCCCACGCCGGTCGGACCCAGGAAGAGGAACGAACCGATGGGTCGGTCCGGGTCGGAGAGTCCCGCCCGGCTCCGACGGATCGCGTTCGCCACCGCCGTGACGGCTTCGTCCTGTCCCACGACACGTTCGTGGAGCGCAGCCTCGAGATGAACCAGCTTCTGCATCTCGCCTTCCATCAGGCGGCTCACGGGGATGCCCGTCCACTTCGCGACGACCTGGGCGACATCCTCTTCCGTCACCTCCTCGTTGAGCATCTTGCGCTCGGTCTGAAGTTCGGCGAGGGCGGCATTCTCCGTCTCAAGGTCGCGTTCCAGTTGGACGAGCGTCCCGTACCGAAGCTCAGCCGCCTTCTCCAGATCGCCGTCCCGCTCGGCACGATCGGCCGTCCCACGCGTCTCTTCGATCTTCGCCTTCAGCTGCCTGAGGCGATCGATCCGCTCCTTCTCCTGCATCCAGTGTGCCCGCATGGAGGCGCTGGATTCCTCGAGGTCGGCCAGCTGGCTCTCCAGCTTGGCCAGCCGATCCTTGGAGGCCTGATCGGATTCCTTGGCAAGCGCGGCCTTCTCGATCTCCAGCTGCCGGATCTTGCGTTCGACCTCGTCGATCTCCAGCGGCATGGAGTCGATCTCGATCCGCAGTCGGCTGGCGCTCTCGTCGATGAGGTCGATCGCCTTGTCGGGAAGGAACCGTCCGGTCACGTACCGGTCGGACAGCACGGCCGCAGCAACCAAGGCAGGATCTTGGATCCGAACACCGTGATGCACCTCGTAGCGTTCCTTCAAGCCGCGCAGGATCCCGATGGTGCCCTCGACGCTCGGCTCTTCAACCAGGACGGGCTGGAACCTCCGTTCCAACGCCGGGTCCTTCTCGATGTGCGTGCGGTATTCATCCAACGTGGTGGCGCCGATCGCCCGGAGTTCACCTCGGGCGAGCATCGGCTTCAGCATGTTTCCGGCGTCCATCGAGCCCTCGGCTGCGCCCGCTCCCACGATGGTGTGGAGTTCGTCGATGAAGGTGATGATCTCGCCGTCGGAGTCGGCGATCTCTTTGAGGACTGCCTTCAGGCGCTCCTCGAACTCCCCGCGGTACTTGGCTCCGGCCACCATGGCGCCGAAGTCCAAGGCGATCAGACGCTTGTGCTTGAGGCCCTCGGGCACATCGCCATCGACGATCCGAAGGGCCAGCCCTTCGACGATGGCGGTCTTTCCGACGCCGGGCTCCCCGATCAGGACCGGGTTGTTCTTGGTTCGGCGGGACAGGACCTGGATGACCCTCCGCACCTCTTCGTCTCGGCCGATGACCGGGTCGAGCTTGCCGTTGCGGGCGGACTCCGCCAGGTCCCTGCCGTACTTCTCGAGGACCTGGAGCTTCTCCTCCGGGTTCGGGTCGGTAACGCGTCGACGCCCGCGCACGTCCGCGAGCGCTACCAGCACGCCGCCGTGAGTGAGACCGGCGTCTTGGAGGATGCGACCCGCGCGGCTGTCCGCGTCAGACAGCATGGCGAGGATCAGGTGCTCCGTTGAGACGTATTCATCGGTCAACGCCTCGGCCTCTTTCCCGGCCGATCCCAACAGGCGCGACGTCGCCGGAGACAGCCGTGGATCCACGTCCGCGCCCGTGTAGACCTTGGGGATGCGTTCGAGGGCGGCCTCGGTCTTCGACCGGATGGCACCGGGGGTCACGTTCAGCTGGTCGAGCAGTGGGTAGATGATCCCGTCGGGGTCACCAAGCAGCGCCATCAGGACGTGTTCGGGTTCGATGCTCTGGTGGTTGCGGGCGGTGGCCTGGGCATGGGCTTCCTGCAGGGCCGCCTGAGACTTCACGGTGAGTTTGTTCGGATCCATATCAGCCGACCCCCTCGTGATCTCGCTTCGTCATCCCGTACATCGCGTAGTCGGCGGAGGGCTCCTCCTCCTTCGGTGGCCAGAACCCTCGGAGCACACCCTCGAACGCGAAGCCGGCGGCTTCGGCCGCACGCCGCATCGCCGTATTGCCGACATCGGTGGTGAGCTGCACTCGGTGTGCATGCTCCTGATCGAAGAGCTGCGTCGTCATGAGGGCCAGCGCCTCCCTGCCGATGCCCTGGCCCTTGTCGGCGTCGTCGAACAATGAGATCCCGATCTCGAAGAGGCTCGTGAGATAGGGATCCGGGCGTCCCTGGATGTCCCCGACCAGCCTGCCGTCGACCTCGATCGCGAACTCCACCGCCGGGAACGGCGTGTCACCGCGCAGCCGATCCTTGAGGCGCCGCAGGACGTCCGCCTCGGATTCCCCCTGCTTCGCCCATTGCATGGATGCATGCGCCACTCGCGGGAGATCGGCCTCGACGATCGGCCGAAGGAGCACTCGCGCTCCGGCGATCTTCCTCATCGGTCGCTCTCCATCTCCCATGGCGGAAGGAACACGCTGCCGAGCGGCACGATCTGCGCGCCGTTCTCACGCACACTGCTGCGACGGGCAGCACGGCGTGAGAGGCGTAGCTGACGTTCGAGTTCGTCGGCCCGAAGGCGTGCCGCATCCAACTGCGCACGCATCTCGATGATCATCTTCACCCCGGCCAGGTTGATCCCCTCGTCTTGACTCAGCGTCTGGATCTGCCGGAGCAGTTCGATGTCTCGATCCGAATAGCGGCGGGTGTTGCCCGCGGTTCGATGCGGCTGAACCAGACCCTTGCGCTCGTAGATGCGGAGGGTCTGCGGGTGCATCCCGGCGAGTTCTGCCGCGACGCTGATGATGTAGACGGCCCGTTCATCACGCCTTCGCTCGGCGCCGTCGCGTTCGATATCCGCCATCGTGAACTCCCTCAATCCACCCCGAGCTTGGCCCGAGGTGACTCCTTCTGAACATCCTTGAGTTCCTGCAGCAACTTCTTCTCTTCGCGACTCAGCTTGTGCGGCACATCGACGACCACGGTGGCAAGGATGTCGCCGTTGCCGTTCTTGGTCGGAACGCCTTTGCCTTTGACGCGGAAGGTCTTACCGGTAGGCGTTCCCGCAGGGACCTTGAGCGTGACCGGGCCGTTCAGCGTCGGCACCTGGACCGGTCCACCCAACGCCGCTTCCGCGTACGAGACGGGAAGATCGACGGTCAGGTTGTCGCCCTTCCTGCCGAACAGTCGATGCGGTGCAACGTGCACGCGGACGTAGAGGTCTCCCGCCGGAGCGCCGGCGGGGCCCGGTTCACCGCGGCGCGCAAGTTTGATCCGTGCTCCGTCCTTCACGCCTGCCGGGATCTTCACCTGCAGGGTTCGCGTCCTGCGTTCGGATCCTTCGCCGTTGCATTTCGGACATGGGTGCTCCACCATCCGCCCGGTTCCCTGACAGCGGGGACAGGTCTGCGCCATCTGGAAGAGGCCCTGGTTGACCGCCACCTGCCCGGCGCCACCGCACTGTGTGCACGTCACCGGACGTGTTCCGGGAGCCGCGCCGGATCCCCTGCACATGCTGCACGGCGCGCGGCCGTGCAACTTCACGGTCGCCGTGGTTCCACTCATCGCTTCCTCGAAGGAGATCCGAACGTCCGTTTCCAGATCGGCTCCGCGGCGTGGTTGCGAGCGGCCGGCTCCGCGGCGCGCGCCTCCGAACATGCCGCCGAGTAGATCGCCCAGGTCAACTTCTTGATACCCCCCGAACCCCCCGCCCGGGTACCCACCGACGCCGCCTGCGCCCGGCGCGCCCGTGCCGAAGCCGGCAGCCCCCATCTCGCGCGCGTGGTCGTACTGCTTCCGCTTGTCCTCGTCGCCGACCACGTCGTAGGCGGCCGAGATCTCCTTGAACCGCTCTTCTGCGTCGTTGTTGCCGGGGTTCGCATCGGGATGGAACTGCTGGGCGAGTTTGCGGTAGGCCTTCTTGACGTCTGCCCCGGAGGCGTTCTTGGGCACGCCGAGGACGGCGTAGTAGTCCTTGTCGAACCACTCCCTGCGGATCTCCTCAGCCACGCCCTGTCACCTCCTGTCAGTCGCGTTCGACGCGCACGCCCGCCGGACGAAGCACTCGGCCCTTCAACGTGTAACCGGGCCGGAGCACGTCGGCCACCATCGGGTCGCCGTCGCCGTCGCCGGTTTGCATCAATGCCTCGTGTTGCTCGGGGTCGAATGGCTTGCCCTGCACCTCCATCCGTTCCAGGCCCTCCGCCTTCAGCGCATCGGTGAACTTCGAATACACGAGTTCCACGCCGTGAAGGAACCGGTCCAGGTCCGGCTTCTCTGCGGCCGCCATCAGAGCGAGGTCGAAATCATCCAGCACCTCCAGCAGCCTCATCAGCACCGGAGCCGCACCCAGTTCGCGGGCTTCCTGCAGTTCGCGCTGCACGCGCTTGCGGTAGTTGTCGAACTCGGCCTGAAGTCGCCGGAGGTGATCCAGGTACTCCTTGGCCTCGGTTCGAGCGGAGTCGACGTCCGAGGCCGGCGGGGCTTCCTTCCTCTCCGACTCCGTTTCCGCGCTCGGCGTGCCGGGCTCCTGGTGGGAACCCGGCACGCTCTCCTGCGCGGCGTTGGCGAAGCGGCGCTTGTCCGTTATCCGCAGGCGCGGTTCTTCCTGCGGCTCCCGCGGTGTCACTGGTCGTCACCTTCCTCGACGATCTCGCCCTCGACCACGTCGTCATCCGACTCAGCGGTCTGATCTGCGTCATCGCCGGGGGCGGCCTGTTCCGCTTGGGCCTGCTGATGCATGGCTCCGCCGATCCGCTCGAACACCTTCATCACGGTCTCGTGCGCACCACGCAGCTTGTCGGCGTCGGCCTCTTGATCGGCGAGGACCTCTTTGAGTTCGGCGTTGACCTTCTGCAGTTCCTCGCGATCGGCCTCAGGGACCTTGTCTCCCCACTCACCCAGGGACTTCTCCACCGTGTAGGTGAGCTGGTCGGCCTGGTTGCGTGCTTCGGCGGACTCGCGGCGCTTGTGGTCCTCGGCTGCGAACGCCTCGGCCTCCTTCACCATGCGATCGATCTCATCCTTCGAGAGTGCAGTGCCCCCGGTGATGGTCATGGCCTGTTCCTTGCCGGTTGCCAGGTCCTTGGCGTTCACGTTTACGATGCCGTTCGCGTCGATGTCGAAGCTGACCTCGATCTGCGGAACGCCACGGGGCGCCGGCGGGATACCCACCAGCTTGAACCGGCCGAGTGACTTCACGCCCGGGCTCATGACCGTCTCCCCTTCGCCTTGAAGGATGTTGATCTCCACCTCGGTCTGACTGTCGGCGGCGGTCGTGAACGTCTCCGACTTCTTCGTTGGGATGGTGGTGTTGCGTTCGATCATCCGCTGCACGATGCCGCCGAGCGTTTCGACGCCCAGGGACAGAGGTGTGACATCCAACAGGAGGATGTCTTTGACATCGCCCTTGAGGACACCGGCCTGCACGCTGGCACCGATGGCAACCACCTCATCGGGGTTCACACCCTTGTGCGGCTCTTTGCCATCGGTCAGGGACTTGACGAGTTCCTGGATCATCGGCATCCGCGTCGAACCACCGACCAGGATCACGTGGTCGATCTCGGCCGAGGGCTTGCCCCAGTCCTTGATCGCCTGCTCGAACGGTGTCTTGCAGCGCTGCACCAGATCCTCGGTCATCCGTTCGAACTCACCCCGGGTGACCTTGATGTCCATGTGGAGCGGGCCGTCGGCGGTGGCCGTGATGAACGGAAGGTTGACGGTGGTCTCCAGGACCTGGCTGAGCTCGATCTTCGCCTTCTCGGCCGCTTCCTGCAGTCGCTGGAGCGCCATCTTGTCGGTGGAGAGGTCGACGCCGTGAGCGTTCTTGAACGCCTTCACCAGGTGATCTATGACGCGTTGATCCCAGTCGTCGCCACCGAGCTGGGTGTCGCCGTGCGTCGCTTTGACCTCGAACACTCCCTCACCGATCTCCAAGAGCGAGACGTCGAACGTCCCACCGCCGAGGTCGAACACCAGGATCGTCTGATCGGTCCCCTGCTTGTCCAGCCCGTAGGCCAGAGCCGCAGCGGTGGGTTCGTTGATGATGCGGAGCACTTCGAGGCCCGCGATGGCGCCGGCCTCCTTCGTGGCCTGGCGCTGGGCGTCGTCGAAGTAGGCGGGAACGGTGATCACCGCTTGGGTCACCGTGTCGCCCAGGTAGGCCTCGGCGTCACGCTTGAGTTTGGTCAGGATCTGCGAACTCACCTCTTGGGCGGTCCAGCCCTTGCCGTCGACATCAAGGGACCAAGACTTGTCGCCCATGTGACGCTTGACCGAACGGACGGTTCGGTCGGGGTTGGTGATCGCCTGGCGCTTCGCGACCTCGCCGACCAGGATCTCGTTGTTCTTCGAGAATCCCACGACCGACGGGGTGGTGCGGGCGCCTTCAGAGTTCGGGATGACCACGGGCTCGCCCGCCTCCAGAACGGCGACCACGGAGTTCGTGGTTCCCAGGTCGATACCTACTGCACGTGCCATGTCTGCCTCCTTGAGGAACTGGGACTGTTGAGCGTCTATGTAAAGTAGAACCTGAGTCGGGTAGTGTCATATTCCTCTCTGAACGTGACCGGCTGATATACCTGCCGAGCGCTTGAGGGCCTACACTGCGCGACGTGATCGGGAGAGCCATCATCCTCTTCGTTTCCCTCGGCTGCGCCGGGGGCCTGTTCGCACGCCGGGCTCGCCTGCTGGTTCGCATGAACCGGCTGGGCCGGCCCGTCGACCGGTCGGGAGATACCGGACGCCGCATGGCCCGCGAAGGCGCGGAGGTGCTCGGTCAACGGAAGCTCTTCCAACGGCTGGTGCCCGGAACCATGCACGCCCTCATCTTCTGGGGCTTCCTGATCCTGCTGACGACGATCATCGAAGCCATGGGGCAGATGGTGAGCCCCACGTTCGCGCTTCCATTGATCGGGCAGGCGCAGTGGCTGGGCCTCCTGCAGGACATCTTCGCCTCGGGCGTGCTAGTGGGGATCTGCCTCGCGGCGTGGATCCGGCTCGTGCAGCGGCCCGAGCGGTTCGTGGGTAGCCACACGCGCGAGGCGTTCACGATCCTCAGCCTCATCACCTGGATCATCCTCACCTTGTTCATGCTCAAGGGCGCGAGGATCGCCGATGGACTTCAACCGGACACGTGGTGGACGCCCGTCTCGGCGGTGGCGTCCCACCTCTTCACCTGGATGTCGCCGGGTGCGGTTCGTTCGTCGGTCTGGTTCTTCCTGGTCGCGCACCTCGCGCTCGTGCTCGGGTTCATGGTCTACCTCGGCTACTCCAAGCACCTGCACATCGTCACGAGCGCCCTCAACGTCTGGTTCTCCTCGACGAACGCACGGGGCGCGCTCACGCCGTTGAAGATCGAGATGGAGGCGCTCGAGGCGGGAACGCAGTCGCTGGGTGCCGAAACCATCACCGACCTTTCGCGGAAGGAACTGCTGGACCTGTATGCCTGCACCGAATGTGGACGCTGCCAGAGCGTCTGCCCCGCATGGAATACCGGGAAGCCGTTGAGCCCGAAACTCCTCGTGATGAACCTACGCGACCATCTCTTCGAGATCGGACCGGATCTGGTCGCGGCCGCTCAGCGTGGCGAAACCGTGGAGGGCGTTGCGTTGGTACCCGACGTGATCGATGACGACGTGGTCTGGTCGTGCACCACTTGCGGCGCTTGCGTGCAGGAGTGCCCGGTTGATATCGAGCACATCGACACCATCGTCGATCTCCGGCGTTCCCTGGTGATGGGCGAATCGCGGTTCCCGGCAGAAGCCGGTCCGCTCATGCGCAACCTGGAGAACGCGTCGAACCCGTGGGGCATCCCGCAGGCGCAGCGGACGGATTGGGCGGAGGGATTGGACGTGCCGATCGTGAGTGGCGACGCTCCCGAGTACCTCTACTGGGTCGGCTGCGCGGGCTCGTTCGACGAACGGGCGCGGAAGGTGGCCAGGGCGGTGGCCGAGCTCCTCACCATCGCCGGGGTTGACTACGCCATCTTGGGACCGCAGGAATCCTGCACGGGCGACCCGGCGCGGCGGATGGGCAACGAATTCCTCTTCCAGACCCTGGCCGAGCAGAACGTGGAAACCCTGAACGCCGCGAACGTCGAGAAGGTGATCACGAACTGCCCCCACTGCTTCAACACCCTCCGGAACGAATACCCGGAGTACGGGGGGACCTACGAGGTCATCCACCATTCGGAGCTGCTGGCGGACCTGGTTCGCTCCGGGCGTATCACGCCGAGCGTGCCGGTCGAGGCGCTGACCACCTATCACGACCCTTGCTATCTGGGTCGCCACAACCAGGTCTACGACGCCCCTCGAGATGTCCTGGATGCCATCCCCGGGACGACCACCGTCGAGATGCCCCGCTGCAATAAGAACGGTTTCTGTTGCGGCGCAGGGGGTTCTCGGATGTGGATGGAGGAGAAGATCGGCAAGCGGATCAACGTCGAACGGATGGATGAGGCCGCTTCGACGGGTGCGGATACGGTGGCCGTCGCCTGTCCGTACTGCGTGATCATGCTGGATGACGGGGCGAAGGCGCGCGGCGACGGCACCAACGTGCTGGATATCGCACAGATCGTCCGCGCCTCCCTGCCACAGGGCTGAACCCCGCCCGCCCCCTGGTCTCACCCCTTCCCGTTCCGGGGTCAAGACTCACGGTCTTTCTACCGATGAAGGGTCTAGACCCAACGGCCCCGACCAGAAGGACGAGTGAGTGAGCATCCCCCGGACAGATGCCGGCGCGACCAGCGTCGGCCGCTCTCACGAACGAGTGCATCCGACCGTGCATCACGCGGTCGAGTCGCTCCTGCTCGAAGAGCGCACGAAATGGGCGATGCACATCCACGACGGCCTCACGCAGTCGGTCACCAGCGCCATCCTGGAGCTCCAGACGTTCCGCCACCGGATCGAACAGGATCCCGTGGAAGCGGCCGCGACCTTACGGGTCATCGAGGACACGATCCGCGAGGACCTTCGCCGGATCCGAGCCGTCCTGTTCGAACTTCAGGAGGGCCAGGTGCAACCCGAGCCTGCGTTCGCGACGTTCGTGAACGGCTTGGTTGAGCGCTGGAGGCTGCCGGCTCGAGTGTCGGTCGAAGGAGATCTTTCGTTCGTTGTTCCCGCCGTCATCGAAGCGGCGGAGGGCATCGTTGCAGAGGCCATCACGAACGCAGCAAAGCATTCCGGAGCCACTGACGTCGCCGTCAGGGTTCGCACCGGAGTGGGCACGATCACCATCGAAGTTAAGGACCGCGGACGGGGGATCCCGCTCGCTGCAGTACAAGACCCGGATCAGCACTTCGGCCTGCGGATGATGAAAGCCCGCGCCGAGGAGATGGGAGGGACCATCGAAATCGGATCGACGCCCGGACGCGGCACCAATGTGGTCGCCGTGCTCCCCGTCGGAGGGCGAGGTGAAGCATGAGGATCTTGATCGTTGACGACCACGCGCTCGTGCGCCGTGGCATGTACCACGTAGTGTTGGAAGGGTTCCCGGATGCCGACGTCGTAGAAGCCGACGGCGCCGCCAGTGCGCTCGAACTCATGCGGCAGAAGGCGGCGGACATGGCCTTGGTCGATGTTCGGATGCCCGACGCCGATGGGCTGGAACTGCTCCGTTCAATGAAGGCGGAGTGGCCCGACGTCCCGGTGATCATGCTCTCGACCTACGAGAACGCGCCGTACGTGAAGCGCGCGCTATCGGACGGAGCCTCCGGCTACCTCCTGAAGGACGCCACTCCTGAGGACCTGGCACAAGCCATCAACGTGGCGATGTCGGGCAGCGGCAACGTCCTGAGCCCTCGCGTCATCCAGAACCTGTTCGATGACGCCATGGACACGGGCCCCGGCAGCAACGGCCACGGCACCAACAGGCGGAACGAGCTCAGCTTGACGGCTCGCGAGAACGACATCCTTGCGCTCCTGGCGGAAGGCAAGTCCAACCGTGAGATCGCCGGCCGACTCTTCCTGTCGGAGAAAACCGTCAAGGCGCACCTCGCAGCGATCTTCCGCAAGCTCGGTGTCACGAACCGGACGCAGGCGGCCATGGCCGCGGTGCACATGGGCGTGGGACCGGTCGTGCCCGGTTCGCTCGCGCAGGTCGACTGACGCTCGGGCGTTCTCAGGGACGGAAGTCGCGGAAGAACCTGCTGGGCGTGGGTCCACGCTGGCCTTGGTACTTGTTGCCTGCCGATCCATAGGGTACGTCGGCTTCGGTCGTCAGCATGAAGAAGCTGATCTGCCCGATCTTCATGCCCGGATACAGGGTGATGGGAAGATTCGCGACGTTGCTCAGCTCGAGCGTCAGATGACCGTCCCATCCCGGATCGACGTATCCGGCGGTCGAGTGGATGAGCAATCCCAGGCGTCCGAGCGAGGACTTCCCCTCCAGCCGCGCGACCAGGTTGTTCGGTATGCCGACCCGCTCAGCCGTCGACCCAAGGACGAACTCCCCCGGGTGGAGGATGAACGCTTCATCTGCGTTGACCTCGACGAGTTCGGTGAGGTCGGGCATCTCCTGCTTCACGTCGATATAGGGGTACCGCGAGTTGGCGAAGACCCGGAACTGGTTATCGACGTGCAGGTCCACGGACGAGGGCTGGACGCTGGAGGGGTCGAACGGATCGATCACGATGCGTCCGGCATCGATCTGTTCACGGATGGTTCGGTCGGACAGGATCATCGGGCGGTGATGCTACCCGCTTCGGGAGGCGGAGACCCAGGCCTCCAAGGTCCGAACCGCAGCGCCCGAATCGATCGCGTTCACCGCCATCGCGACCCCTTGCTCGATGTCCGCCGCCTTGCCTGCGACATCGAGTGCCGCTCCCGCGTTCAGAACCACCACGTCCCGCCGCGGCCCCTGCTCCCCTCCCAAGATCGACCGCGCGATCTCCGCGCTGTGGGTTGCGTCACCGCCCGCCAGATCTTCCAGTGTGCCTCGCGCGAAGCCGAGATCTGCCGGATCGAGGTGGGCCTCGCGCACCGATCCATCCCGAACGTCGAACACCGTCGAGATGCCGGTCGTCGTGAGTTCGTCCAAGCCGTCTTCACCACGGAACAGCTTCGCTCGAACGCCCCTGCGCGCCAGAACCTCGGCCATCAACGGGAGCATCCGCTCGTCCGACACGCCGATGACCTGTGCGAACGGTCGCGCAGGGTTCGTGATTGGCCCCAGGAAGTTGAAGACCGTTGGCGTACCCAATTCGCGCCGGATCGGCCCTGCGTACTTCATCGAGGGATGGAAGGTCTGCGCGAACATGAACCCGATCCCCGCGTCGGCCAGACAGCGCTCCACGCCGGACGCGTCCAGATCGATGCGCAGACCGAGCGCTTCGAGCACATCGGCCGACCCGCACTGACTGCTGGCGGCTCGGTTCCCGTGCTTGGCCACAGGAGTTCCGGCGGCTGCGACGACGATGGCGCTCACGGTCGAGATGTTGAAGGTCCCGGAGCGATCCCCGCCCGTGCCGCAGGTGTCGACGACCGGCGCCGGGGGGCTCACCGACGTGGCGAACTCGAGCATGGTGGCCGCGAGGCCTTCGAGTTCGTCGGCGGTCTCGCCTTTGGTTCGAAGGGCAAGGAGGAAGGCGCCGATCTGAGCGGCGGAGGCTTCCCCGGCCATGATCTGGCGCATCGCCTCACGGGCCCGCTCGGTGGAAAGGTCCTCATGGGACGCGAGCAGCGACAGGGTGTGAGGCCAGAAGTTCGCGTCCATGGTGAGGAACGCTAACAGCCGGGCCGCTGTGCGCCAGGTCCGTCACGCTCGCTACACTGGTCGCCCGGACGGTCCCTGGGGACCGCCCACGCGGGTGTGGTTCAATGGCAGAACGTGAGCTTCCCAAGCTCGAGACGGGGGTTCGATTCCCCTCACCCGCTCCGGATCCTTGGTTACAGACTCGGCGCGGGGCTCGGCACCACCGATGGGACCGTCGCCCTCGGCGGGATGATGACGTTAGTCACGGTCTGGGGAGCCGCTGGCGTCGGTGGCGGCACCGCGAGCACAGTACAGCCCGGCGTACCGGTCGAACTTGGGTTGCACGCCGACTGAGCCGACCTGCCATTGGTGGTCACCAGGACCGAGATGTAGCGAGCCGTCGGATCCAACGCGAACGTCTCCGCCATGGAGACGGCTCCCGAGGCGTTCCCATTCCGAGTCACGTCCCCCACCAGCGTCCCGACCTGATCGCCGGCACCGTATTCGCGCATGGTGACGTTGACCGCGTGCCCCGCGCCGATGTTCGTCGCGTCCACCCGCATCGTGGCAGTGACCGGCGTGGCCGAGGTGTCGAACGTGACGGCAGCAGCAGGAACGCTGCGCCCACCCTCGGAGAGCGGAGGGATCACGCCGGCCATCAGGGCGAGTCCGAACAAGATCGCCGAGACGGCGGCGGCCCACCGGAACATGATGAGCCGACTCTCGTAGAGGGTCCGCAGCACGAAGGTGTCGTTCATGTTCGCCGCAGGATCGCGGACCGCGAAGAGCGGGATAGCACCGAACGAGATGCCGGCAATGGCCAGAACCAACGCGAGGCCCAACCAACCCGGCGTCTCTCGCGCCGCCAGGCGCAGGGCGCCGCTCGCCCATCCCAGCGCCAACAGGCCCGCGAGGACCACGGCCTCCGTTGCGATCAGGGTCCAGGTCCGGTGTTCGACGCGAGCGATCTCGGCAGCCGGTGCCATATCCGCGAGCGCGGACGTTTCGACGGCCATGTCCCAGCCGTCGACGGGGCTGCCGTAGGCGATCGCCGCCTCGGGAGCGCCCGTGCCCGTGAACAAGGTCTCGTGGGTCACGGCCGGCGAACCTTCCGGCTTCGGGCAGGTGATGACCACCCGCCACGGCTCCGCCAGGACGACGGTTCGCGCGTCGTAGACAGGGGTCGTTCGGATAGCGTCGATCATCGCTTCATCGGTGGGGTCGGCGATGGCCAGTCGGGCCGAGAGTTCATCGAGCCGATAGACACCCTGAGGGACGATCCTGGTTCGTTGCGAGGGACGGGTGAGGACTGCCGTGGGCTGGCGTCCGGCCTCTACCAGCGTGGGGCCGCCATTCTCGTCGTCGTCGATGATCAGCACGTCGTCGCTAGCGCCGGCCATCACGTGGGAGGTGCCCACGCGTGCGGCCACGCGGTCGATCGCCGGCTCGGTGCTCCGGAGATCGTCCAACTCGTAATGGCCCGGCGCGCGCGTAACGGAGTGCTGAGACATCAGGACCACGGGCAGATCCTGAGGCTCAGCGACTCCGGACAGGATCCGAGCCACATGGCTCGAACTCCGACTCGATGCGTCACCTAAGTCGGCTACTGCCGAGATGACGTCTTCGGTGATGGCCAGGTAGGCGGCCGGCCTCGGCAACATCGCCCGTTCCGAACGCACCTGGGCGGTTACATCCACGGGGAGCATGTCCCCATGCCGGCGGTGCGAAGGGTCAACGCACAGATACCTGGTCATCGTCAGCTCCTTAGAGGGTGAAGCCGCTGTCGCTGCGCTCCTCGGTACGAACCTGTCCCGAAGGCGTCGCTTGGATGCTCTCCTGCGTCACGCTCCGGTTACGACCCGACAAGGCCATGAGGATCAGGCCGATGACGGCGCAACCGATGCCGACGATGAGGAGGATCATGCCGCCGGTGTGGATGTTGAACCCCGTCGTGTGGACATGCACGGCGAATCGCATGATGGCGCCGATGACACCGAGCACGATGCCGAAAACCAGCAAGCCCGTTCCTGTGGTTCTGTTCATCGTCTCCTCCGTTCGTCGGGGCGGGGCACGCGTTGAGCGAGCCCCAGACCCGGACCTCGGCCCCTAGGATTCCCCGCTCAGCAGCCTTTCAAACCCCACCGTCGAGGTATCGCGGGGCCGTCGGACAGAGGTCGCGGAGCGGGCATACTCGGCAGCGAGGGATGGGAGCCTTACAGATCTCCCGGCCCAATCGGATGAACGCGACGTGCAGGGGGGTTCGGAGGCCGTCCGGCACCAGCTCGTGGAGGATCCGATCGGCCCGTTCGGCGGACGCCTTCGCCGGGATGATCCCGAGGCGGCGCGTGACGCGATGGACGTGTGTGTCTACCGGGAGCGCGTCGCGACCCAGCGCGAAGCTGAGCACCACCGCCGCGGTCTTCGGGCCGACGCCCGGGAGCGAGGTGAGGTAGGCACGCGCTTCAGAGTCTGGAAGTCCGCGCAGACGCTCGAGGGAATAGGCGCCCTCACGCCCGTGGATCTCCCTGAGGATCGCCTGGATCCGCGGCGCCTTCTGATTCGCGAGTCCGCCGCTGCGGATGACGTCTGCAAGTGCCGGAGCGGGGATCGAGGCCACGTCCTCCCACCGCGGCAGTGCAGCGTGCAGATCGGCGGCCGCCCGCTCGGCGTTCGTGTCGGACGTGTGTTGGCTGAGCACCGTGAGCACCAACTCGTCCAAGGGGTCGACGCGCCGCGGTGGCGCGAACACCGTCTCTCCGAAATAGGTCTGCAACCGCTTGAGGATGGCGCGGATCCGGCGCCGATCGGCGTTCGGCGTTTCGGGCGGACCGGGATAGGAGCGCGCGCTCACTGCTCCATCGAACGCGCGGCGTTGCGGAACTGCGTGAGCGCGGGCTCGAAGTTCAGGTTCACCGAACCGGTGGGGCCGTTCCGGTGCTTGGAGATGATGAGTTCGGCCATGCGCTTCTTCTCCGGGTCGACGTCGTCCCGGTGGATGAACATGACCACGTCCGAGTCCTGTTCGATGGCGCCCGATTCGCGGAGGTCGGAGAGCTGCGGCCGCTTGTCCGCGCGTGTCTCCGGGTTTCGGTTGAGCTGGCTGAGCGCCACCACGGGGATGTGCAGCTCCTTCGCGAGGAGCTTCAGCGAACGGCTGATCTCCGCAACCTCCTGCTGCCGGCTGTCGGGGCGTCGAGCCGCGGCCGAGGTCATGAGCTGAAGGTAGTCGACGATGATGAGCTCCAGCCCGCCCCGCCCCGAACGCATCCGGCGTGCCTTCGCCCTGATGTCGACGATGTTCACGTTGCCGGAGTCGACGATGTGCAGCGGCGCGTCGTGCAGCGTCTCGGCGGCGTGCACCACGTTCTGCCAGTCCTGCGGGCCGACGCGCTTGTTCCGGATGCGATCCCACGGCACTCGCGCTTCCGCGCAGAGCACGCGCATGCCGATCTCCGTCCGCGACATCTCGAGTGAGAACACGGCGACCGAATGGCCCTCGACGGCGACGTTGCGAGCCATGTTCATGGCGAGCGAAGACTTACCGACGCCGGGACGCGCCGCGATCACCACGAGGTTGCCGGGTTGCAGACCGGAGGTGAGGTCGTCCAGATCCCGGAACCCGGTGGGCAGGCCGGTGTAGGCCGAAGTCCGGTTCTGCATGGACTCCAGATCGAGCATGGCTTGATCGACCAGATCGCGCAGAACGGCGGTTTCATCGCGATCCTCCCGCCGGGCCACGTCGTAGATGCGCTGTTCAGCGTCGTCAGCGACGGAATCGGCGTCGTCGCCAGTGCCGTAGGCGAGTTCCATGATGTCGGCGGCCGCGGTGATGAGCCGGCGCCGAAGTGCCGACTTCGCAACGATCTCAGCGTAGTGCGGCGCCGAGCCCGGCGTCGGCACGTTATCGACCAGGTCACGGACGTAGAGGTGCCCTCCGACATCTTCGAGGATGCCTTCGCGACGCAGGGCCTCCACCGCTGTGATGATGTCGACGGGCTCGCCCCGGCCGTAGAGGCCGCGCAGGGTTCCGTAGATCCTGCCGTTCGCACCGCGGTAGAAATCCTCTGGTTGCAGGATCTCGACCACGTCGGCGATAGCGTCGGCGGAGAGCATCATGGCCCCGAGGACCGACTCCTCCGCCTCGAGGTTCTGCGGCGGGACCCGATGATCGCGACGAACCTGGAGATCCTCGATCGTTCGCGCCACGCTCACCCCCTCTCGCAAAACACCGACCTCAACCACGGGACGCTACCTGTCCCCCACCCGACCCACAGTGGGAAAACCCTGTGGATTCACGAACCGCAGGTGGGAACGCGAAGTTTCTTGGCACTCCGGGGCTGACCTGGGTTGTCGTTGTGTGGATAACCATGGGGACAAGTGTGAATTACACCTCTGACATTCTGGGGGGTGCGTGGGAACCGGGAGGGTGCGGTGGGCGGTCGGGGCGTCTCGCGGGCTGCTCGGACACCTTTAGGATCGCCCTCCGGGGTCATGACCAGGGGGGTTCCGGCGCCTCGACGACGCCCGGCGAGCCACTCCCTCCCTGGTCACCGCCTCACCCTTCGCTACGGCTTCTCGTTTACACCGGACTTCGAAGCACCGGGCACTTGATGTCCAGGCATCACGGATGAAGCATCAGAGTGGGTCAAGGCGGGCCTTCAGCAAGCAGAACTCATTGCCTTCGGGGTCGGCAAGCACGTGCCACGGCTCCTCCCCTGTCTGACCGATGTCGGCCGGGCGCGCACCGAGCTTCAGAAGGCGTTCGAGCTCGGCGCCTTGATCGCGGTCGGTGGCGTTGACGTCGATGTGCAGCCGGGATTTCCCCTTCTCCGGCTCACCCCTGCTACTGAGGATGATCGTCGGCTGCGGACCGCCGAACCCTTCGCGCGGCCCGATCTCCACTGAGCCGTCGTCCTCGCGATCGAGCACGACGAAGTCCAGGACCTCACACCAGAACCGTGCCAACAGCTCAGGGTCGCTGCAAGCGAGCACGAGCTCACTGATACGACATGCCATTGTCGAAACCTGCTCTCAGCCTGGGACTGCCGAGACGCCACATCCGAACCTCATTGGCTCCCAGCAGTGAAACGATCCCGTGACTCTAGCGGAGGAGACGACGCACGGGCGGAATGACTTCAGGGCCGCCCAGCGGCCGATGGGAGGGTTCGCCCTCGTGCTGACGCTTTGCCCTCGTTCAGAGGTTTGTGGCACAAGATCGCCTGCTGTTCGCGGCATCGGCGCGCGCTAGTGCGCGCCGCGAGGGGAGGGCGATCGCCCGACTGTCAGCCCGTACCATCTTCGGGAAGGGCGCTCGCTTTGGTACCCGAGCGCGTCGATCGCGGCATAGAGAATGGAGGCCGGAGCTGTGGGTGAGATCGTAGGAATCGCTCGCTTCAAGTTCCACGAGGGCAAGGCCGAGGAGTACAAGCGCTTGTCCGCTGAGGCCATGGAGATCGTGCAGACCAAGGACAGCGGAACGCGGCAGTTCGACACCTACCTCAACGACGACGAGACCGAGTGCGTGGTCATCGAGCGGTACCGGGACTCCGCAGCGGCCATCGAGCACTGGGAGAACGTTCGGGACCTATCCGAAGACATCCTTGCGATGGTCTCCGTTGTTCACGGCGAGCTCCTCGGCGATGCGAGTGCAGAGCTGCGGGCGAACCTGGTGGACGGCCCGGTCCAGCTCTTCACGCCGTATCAATCGATGTAGGTACCGATGCCGTCGACGGAGCCGCTAGGGTGGCCACCGAAGGGGTGAGGTGATGTCCGTCGAATGGATGATCGTTCTCTTCATGCTTGTGATACCTGTCGTGTTCGGTGTCGCCACGATGAAGATCGCTGAGGGCAAGGGGTGGGTAAGCGGAGGAGAGAAGTTCCTATGGTTCGTGCTCGGCTTCCTCTTCCCCCTGATCGGGATCATCGTCGCCGCACTGATCCCGCCGAAGACCCCGGCCGCAGCTGAGTAGGAGGGTCGCAAAGAGCCACGCATCGGAGGTCGCGTCGCCGCCAATTCGCCGACCCTGATCCCCGGTGACATGTCTGGCCCGGCCCTGCCTGGGTGATAGCGTCCCTGTCCATGGCGAAGGTGCGTCGCGCCCGTGGCGTGACCTGCTTCATGTTCCTTATGGCCGCCGCCACCTGTGGCGCCCAAGCGGGAAAGCCAACTCCGCCTCCTACGTCGTCGCCTTTACCCTCACCCCTGCGGTCTCCTTCGACCATCAAGGTCGTATACCGGGTGGAGCAACTCGGCGGGTCCCAATCCTCTGCCGTCATTACGTTCCTGACGCCGTCAGGCATTCGGCACATCTCGATCGCACGGTTCCCACATGAAGGACTCGGGATCGTCGGGTGGCAGTCACATGTCATCGAGGTCCCCACCGGATCTAGGCTCATGCTCCGCGCGAGCGTGCCGTCTCCTTCACCGCTCGGCAACCTTCAGTGCGAGATCGTGACGAAGGGCGAAGGGAACGACGCAACCTCAGGTTCGGCCACATGCGCGATCTCTGGTACACCACCCTTCTAGGAGGCGGCGTTGCAACGTTCGAGCTAACGTACGAGTTCTTTGACGTGTCCGGATCCTGCGTGCGGCTCCGCAAACCCCTCGAGAGGATACGATCGGTTGCGTGCTTCGGCCCACGCATTTCCAGCCAGGTCAGGTCATCGTTCATCGGGATCTGTTTCGAGGGCGTGTGTGGTACGCGCGGGCGGAGATCGTCGTGGAGGACGGCGACGACAGGGTGCTTCTGTATTGGCCCCCGGGGGCGGAGGTCAGGGCGCCGGCTCGCGCAGAAGAGGGGCCGCTGCTTCGCATCCCCGATTCACCGTGGATCCTCGAGCCTCGGCCGTGGCACTCGTTCCACATCCTCTGTCACTGGCAACCGGGCGACCATCACAGCGTGTGGTTGTTCTGGGACGCGGACACCTGGCACTTCGACGGTTGGTATGCGAACCTCCAGACCCCCTTCATTAGGACACCTCTCGGCTTCGATGCCACCGACCACATCCTCGACATTGAGGTCGAACCCGACGGCTCATGGAGCTGGAAGGACGAAGACGAGCTAGAAGCAGCAGTCCAGGCAAATCTCTTCACGGCGTCCCTCGCCACCGATATACGTCGCGAAGGAGAACGCGCGATCGAGTGCATACAGCAAGCAAGCGACCCCTACCCACCACCCTGGATCGATTGGCGCCCCGACAAAGCGTGGCCGACCCCGCTACTGCCACGTGGCTGGGAATCGCTACCTCCGGAGTCGTCGACCCCGACGCATTGCTGAAAGCGAGTCCGCCGAGACGGGAGGGACGTGCCGAGGGCGTCGTCGAGGCGCCAGCATCCCCCGTACCGGACCGGGGAGCGCCATCATCAAGGCGTCCGAGCAGCCCGCGGCGCGTCCCGACCGCCCGCCGCGCCCTCCCCGCTCCCAAGCACACCGGCAACACAAAGGAGCCGGGACAGACAGCCCCGGCTCCTAAGTAACGCAACAGATCGACCTACTCCGCCGCAGTCACCTCAACCGTGACGATCGGATCGACGTCCTGGAACAGATGTACCCGAACCTCGTGCGTACCGACGGATCGGATGGGTTCGTCCAGGTGGATGTCTTTGCGATCGATGGTCACGTCGGCATGGCTCGTGAGCGCTTCGGCGATCTCGGCCGATGTGACCGAGCCGAAGAGTTTTCCTTCTTCGCCGACCCGAGCCACGATGGTGACGTGTCCGGCAGAGATGAGCTTGGAAGCCATGGCTTCGAACTCGGTCTTCTGCGCGGACTGCCGTGACACGTGGGCTCGGCTGAGGGACTCGGCGTGCTTGACCGCGCCCTTCTCGGCCTTGACGGCCAAGCCGCGCGGGACCAGGAAGTTTCGAGCGTAGCCGTCGGCGACGTCGATGATGTCCCCCGGGACACCGAGCTTCTCGACGGGCTTCTGCAGGATGATCTTCATCGTGTCGAGTACGGGAGAAGGGCCATCTCTCGTGCGTTCTTGACGGCCGTGGCGACGTCACGCTGGTGCTGCACACAGTTGCCCGAAACCCGGCGGGCGCGGATCTTGCCCCGCTCCGAGACGAACTTGCGCAGCGTCATCGTGTCCTTGTAGTCGACGTAGGCGACGCGGTCCTTGCAGAACACGCATACCTTCTTCTTGGGCTGTTTCTTCCAGCCCTTGTCGTCTTTCTCTTTGCGTGGGGGACGCTTGGTCCCGCCCTTGGCTTTACCCGGCATCCAGTGGTGTCTCCTCACTCATGCCACCGACGGGTGCCGCGACTTTTTCGCCCCAGTCGCTGCCGCTCGTCGCTGACGAACGTGACTGACGCTCCACCTTCGCGGTCGCCCATTTCAGGCTCGGGCCGAGTTCGTCGGCCTCGATCTCGATGGCGCTTCGCTTCTCGCCTTCCTGGTTCTCCCAGGCGCGGTAGTTCAACCGACCGGCCACGACCACGCGGGAACCGCGTGTCAGTGACTCGGCGGCATTCTCGGCAAGGGTGCGCCAGCAGTTCACGCTGAAGTAGGACGTCTCGCCGTCCTTCCACCCACCACTGCCATCAGGCATGCGACGGTTCACTGCGATCCGGAACTTGCAGACCGCCGCCCCATTGGGCGTGTACCGCAGCTCAGGGTCATCGGTCAGGTTCCCGACCACGGTGACCTGGTTATCGCTCGCCATGTTTCACTCACCAACCTTCCAGGGTCCGCACCTCCGCCTAGGCGGAAGCGGGGGAAGCTGTCTTCTTCGATGTCTTCGTACTTGGGATGGGGACGACGGTGACTTTGAACCGCACGACCTCATCGGCAAGGTTCAACACCCGCTCGAGTTCGGCCTGTGCTGTCGGTTCGGCCGAGAACTTCACCACCACGTAATAGCCTTCGTGCTGGTCATCGATCTCGTAGGCGAACCGGCGTCGTCCCCATCGGTCGATGTTTCCGACCGTTCCGCCGGAAGTGGACACCACGCCGGTGATCCGTTCGACGGCGGTCCCCACCAAGGCTTCATCGGCCTCAGCGGGGAGGATAAGCATGATCTCGTATTCCCTCAATCTTCACCTCCTCTGGGCTAGACGGCCCTCCCACGTGAGGGAGAGCAGAAGGACTTGAGGGTCGTCCAGCAGTGTACGTGACCAGCGCGGACGCTAACACCCGGGTCTGACACGTCGGGCTGGGGAGCGTCGACGCTCAGGCGCGCCTCAGAACCCAGATCAGCACGAAGGGCAGCGCAAGCAGCGCGCTGTCCGGGGAGAGAAACATGTCGGTAACGCCGAACCTCTCAAGGAGGCCTTCGGTTATGAAGGCCTCCTTGCACTCCTCGATAGCAAGTCCGGCGGCGAGAGAAGCCGCGACGTACGCACTGGGCCAATGGATCTCGTTCCGAACGACAGCTCTCGAATCATCGCTCCGTCGGAAGAACGCGTGGGCCCCCGTCGCGACCGCCACCGGGTGGATATCGGAGATCACCGCGGCGCCTCCCGGACGCAGCACCCGGGCGAACTCCCCGAACGCCGGAGTCAAGTCGTGAACGTGCGTGAGCGCTAGGGCGCTGCTCAGGAGATCCGCAGCGCCGTCGCGGAGCGGGAGCCGCAGCATGTCTCCACAGGCGAGCCGAGCGTCCACCTCCTTTTCGGCTGCTCGTCGGAGCATGGCCTCCGAGACGTCCAGTGCGACGACCGTATGCCCGAGGCGAGCGAGGCGATCCGCGAGCCGCCCGGTTCCTGCGGCAACGTCCACGGCAAGGCCCAGCGGGAATCGCGTCAAGATCCGCGTCACTTCTTCTTCCTCCGCCTCGATCAGCGGGTTCGGTTCGTCGTAGGTGGCTGCCCACTCCTCGTAGGCGTCACCGACTTCGTAAAGCTCGATCTCCCGGAACTCAGAGGTGGCGACGTCGCTGTCGCCCGCGATCAGATCGAGCATCCCTTCGATACGGGCATCCGCGACGGCAGGATCACCGAAGGGCCATGTTCGCAGCAGCGCCAGTCCGTGCAGGCCGAGATCCAATCGACGTTTGTGCGCCCGTAGCCGCATCGCCCGAACATAACCCGACAGGGCTCTCCCGACACCGCCGTCCGGTCGGCTATCCTCTGTGGAACGAGCCGTGCACTCTAAGGAGGTGCGAGCAGATGACCGTCACGATCAACGACCTTCGCGCGTGGAAGTCTGAAGGCAAACGGTGGACCATGCTGACCGCCTACGACTTCCCCACCGCGCAGATCCTGGACCGCACAGGGGTTCCCGTCCTGCTTGTCGGGGACTCGGTCGCAAACAACGTCCTTGGATATCAAGACACCCTTCCGGTCACCATGGAAGACATGCTCCACCACACGGCCGCGGTCGCCCGGGGTACCGAGCAGGCGATGGTGGTCGGCGACATGCCGTTCCTCAGCTACCAGGTGAGCGTCGAGGAAGGCGTTCGTAATGCCGGCCGCTTCCTTAAGGAAGCCGGGGCACATGCCGTCAAGATCGAAGGTCCGCAGTACGACCTCATCCACCGGCTCGTCGAACTCGGGATCCCCGTGATGGCGCACATCGGCCTGACCCCGCAGTCGATCCACGGGATGGGGGGATACCGCATCCAGGGGCGTGGCGAGGAGGCCGCGCGCAAGCTCCTCGATCAAGCGCTGAACCTGGAGAAGGCCGGTGCGTTCGCGGTGGTCCTTGAAGGCGTGCCTTCGGAGGTCGGAACACAGATCACGGGCGAACTCCAGATGCCGACGATCGGGATCGGCGCCGGTCCGGGGACCGACGCACAGGTCCTGGTCATCAACGATCTCCTCGGGATCAATGAGGACGTGCCGAAACTGGCGAAGAAGTACGCGGACCTCCACGGGATCATGACTGAGGCCGTGATGCGGTTCGTCTCGGATGTGGAGACAGGCGCATTTCCCGACGAGGACCACAGCTACCAGTAGGCCCTCGTGGCTCGGATAGGCTCGCGGAGTGTTCGAACTCCGGTACGACCCACCGGCGCAACAGGTTGTCGCCGCGGCGTTCGCGATCATCGCCTTCGCGATCGCTGCGCTTGCCGGAGTCCGGTATCGAGGGGCGAAAGATCCCGCGGCGCTCTTCGTGTCCGTCGCGTTTCTGACTCTTGGTGTCAACGCTGCGATCTTCGGCGTTCACTGGCCGCGACTGAACCTCGCCTCGGGACCGTCGGGATGGGAGTTGGATTCGCGGGGACCCGCCACCGCTTGGCTGGGGGGGTGGCTGATCGCCGGGGCATGTCTCGTGTTGACCCGCCCTTGGTGGGATCGCCGAGGCCGACGGGCCATCCGACCGCTCCTCGTCGTAGCGACCGCCTCAGTACTGACCGCGCTGCTCGATGTTGTCGCCATCCTCACCCACCCGAATTTCCAGGGCCCCGGCATCGGTGTCCTGCCCAGATATCCCACCCTTTATGGCAATGCATCGGTCAAGGGACCCGGCTGGGTGCTCGCGGCGTTGGCGCTCAGCGCGCTCGGCGTCGCGGGCGTCCGGCTCATCCAGCAGCGCCGTGGGGGGAGCGTCATGCTCTCGGCCGCCGCGTTCATCGCCGCGCTGGGGCTGCTGTCCACCGCGAGGAAGTCGACGTTCGCAACCGGGTGGTTCGAGTGGGTCGACGCGTGGCCCGTGCTGGTTGCTGCGCTCGCGTTCGCCGCGTTGCTCGTCGACCAGCGTGTCGACACGTCGCGCATGCGGCGTGCGACCGACCGCGCGCGGGCGGTGATGGGAGGGCGCGCGGAGATCGCGAGCATGCTCGGACATGAGGTGAAGGGGCCGGTGGCAACGATCAGAGGCCTGGCCGCCACGACGTTGGGGCACTACGACCGACTCTCCGATGTCGAGCGGCAGGAGTTCATCTCCCTCATCGAACAGGAATCGCGGAAGCTCCTCACCACCGTCGACCAGGCCTCGCTCGGGATGAAGGTGGACGCGCGCACGCTGTCGTTCGTCACGCATCCGACGGATCTGGCCGTGGTGGTTCGCGACGTGCTGGACGGGTTCGACGCCGGGCAGCACCAGCTCACCTTCGACGCTCCCGACCCCTCCGCGACGGCAACCGTTGATCGGAAATGGCTGGCCGAGGCCGTTCGCCAGGTGGTGCTCAACGCGGCGACTTACTCTCCGCCGCGATCTCCCATCCGTATCGTGGTCAGGCGGGTCGATGGGGCCACAGCCTCCATCGACGTCATCGACGAAGGACCCGGCATCCCGACGGATCAGCGCGAGGCCGTGTTCGAGAAGTTCGCGGCCTGGCGTCCGGCGGGCTACGAGGATGTCGCCGGAACCGGTCTCGGGCTGTTCATCGCCCGGGGGATCGCCCGCGCCCACGGGGGCGATGTGTCGTTCTCGGACCGCGCGCGGGAAGGTACGATGCTTTCGATCCGGCTCCCGACCGAGGGGCCGTCGGGAGGAACCGCGTGAGTCCGACTACGCGCAAGATCACGCTCCTGATCTGCGACGACCATAAGGTCCTCACCGATGCCCTGGCCATGGTGGTCGGACTGGACAGCGACCTCACGATGATCGCCGCTCCCGTGCATACGGCCGAAGCAGCCATCGAGATCGCGGCGGAGCATCTCCCGGACGTGGTGCTCATGGACATCGTGTTCAAGGGCGGGATGTCGGGCATCGAGGCCACGCGTGCGATCAAGGCCGCCTCGCCCTCGACGAAGGTGGTCATCATGACCGCCCACGACGACGAACACCTGTTGGTGGAAGCGGTGGAAGCGGGAGCCTCGGGGTTCCTGGGCAAAGATGAGGCGGCTGAGGAACTGCTGTCCGCGGCGAAGGCCGCCGCCGACGGCGAGGTGCTCATCGACCCCGCCACCCTGACCCGGCTCCTGCATCGGGTGGCCTTGGAGCGGGAGGAGCGGCGCGACGCACTCAACCTCCTCGATGACCTCACGGACCGTGAGAAAGAGATCCTTCAGCTCCTGGCCGAAGGCATGCGGAACGACGGGATCGCGGCGAAGCTCTTCATCAGCCCCCAGACCGTCCAGACGCACATCCGAAACATCCTGGGGAAGCTCCGCGTGCACTCGAAGCTGGAGGCCGTGGCCTTCGGTGTTCGGCACGGCGCCATCTCCGTCTAACGGCCTAAAGTCCGTCCCCTTTTCGGCCGAAGTCTCCCGAGAACACAACGCGGCGCCTGAGGCGTCGTTCGGTCAGGGTCGCCACCCCCTCGGTGTCCCGAACCGGTGTTGGGCCCGAGTCCACCCCTCCCGGACTCGGGCCCTTCTTCTTGCGGGGCAGACCCTCTAACGCAGATCCCGTCGACGAACCTTGCCCGAGGCAGTCCGCGGGATCTCGGCGCAGAGCACCAATTCGCGAGGGAACTTGAACCGAGCCAGCCGGCCCTCCACGTGGGTCTGGAGTTCGCGCAAGGACGGAGGATCCTCGAGGGGTTCGGGGACGACGAACGCCGTCACGTGTTGACCCCATTGCGGATCGGCGGCCCCCCTGACGGCCACATCGGCCACCTTCGGATGATCGGCCAGTGCTCGCTCCACCTCGATGGGCCAGACCTTCTCGGCGCCGGTTCGGATGAGGTCGTCGGCCCGGCCACGGATCTCGATCCGACCGTCCTCGTCTACGGAACCGATGTCTCCCGTCCGTAACCAGCCATCACGGGTGAACGCCTGCGCCGTCGCCTGTGGATCGCGGCGGTAGCCCCGCATCACCGTAGGTCCCCGGAGTTCGACGCCGCCGTCGGCAGCGACGCGAACGTCGGTCCCGGGGAACGGCCGGCCGTCGTAGGCGACGCCGCCGCTGGTCTCCGTGAGCCCGTAGGTCGTGACGACGCGAGCCCCGGATCGCTCGGCAGCGGTCCGCGTGGATGACTCGAGTTCACCTCCACCGACCAGGAGCGTGAGCCCGTGCAGCGCGATGCCGGAAAACACCAGCCGGTGCACCATCGTGGGCACCAAGGACACGTGGACCGGCCTGTCCGCCTCGGCGATCGCGGCCGCGGTGGTGATGAGCCCCGGATCGAACCGGTCGTGCACGATCACCGGGGTTCCGAGCATCGCCGCGCGCAGGAGGACCAGCATGCCCCCGACGTGCGCCGGCGTGAGGCACGCGACCCACGGGGCCTGGACGTCGGCCCCCAACGCCCGAGTCGACGAATGGAGCGCCGCGCTCACGGCCTCCTTGGAGAGTTCGGCCAGTTTCGGTTCGCCGGAGGTGCCCGAGGTGGGCATGACCAGACCCACCCGCTCATCCACCGAAGCGCCGCTCTCCCGGATCTGCGTGCCCTCTGCGGATTCGATGACGCCCGGGTCGGCCAGCGCGATGATGGCTCGCAACTCGGAAGAAGAAAGACGGACATCGAGCGGGAGGATGGCGGCACCCGCGGCCCACAGATCGGTGACGGCCCGCAGCCACGCGGGGCCCGGGGGCAATCGAAGGGCCACGAGATCACCGGGGCCAACCGCGAGTCGTTCGCTCAGGCTCACGTCGGGTAGGCTAGCCGAAACGTACGAGCAGCCGCTCTAGGAGTCGATGGTCACATGGTGCACACGATCGATTGGCAGCCCTCGGGCCAGTGGACCGACATCCGCTACGAGAGCGCTGAGGGCATCGCAAAGATCACGATCAACCGCCCAGAGGTGCGCAACGCCTTCCGGCCGCTCACCACGAAGGAACTCATCCTGGCGTTCGATATGGCACGTGATGATCCAGCCGTCGGCGTGATCATCCTCACCGGCCAGGGGCCGGACGCCTTCAGTTCCGGTGGCGACCAGAAGATCCGCGGCGACGACGGCTACGTGGACGAACGAGGGATCGGCCGGCTGAACGTCCTGGACCTGCAGATCCAGATCCGTCGTCTTCCGAAGCCGGTGGTGGCGATGGTCGCCGGGTTCGCCATCGGGGGCGGCCACGTGCTGCATCTGTGCTGCGACCTGACCATCGCGGCGGAGAACGCTCGGTTCGGACAGACGGGACCGCGAGTGGGTTCGTTCGACGGTGGGTACGGGATCGGGTTGCTGGCCCGCCAGATCGGAGAGAAGCGTGCGAAGGAGATCTGGTTCCTCTGTCGCCAGTACGACGCGAAGACCGCGCTGGACTGGGGCTTGGTGAACGCCGTCGTGCCGATCGACGAACTCGAATCCACCACGGTCGGATGGTGTCGCGAGATGCTTGCCGAAAGTCCGCTCTCCCTGCGGATGCTGAAGGCCGGCTACAACGCCGGCGTGGACGGCCTGGCGGGCGTGCAACAGCTCGCGGGCGACGCGACGCTCCTCTATTACATGACGGAGGAAGCCCAGGAGGGGCGCGACGCGTTCAAAGAGAAGCGCCATCCCGACTTCACCCGGTTCCCGAAGCGACCATGACGCCCGCGAAGGTCTGGTGGCAAGGGGCGCGTCCGCGAACGCTCGGTGCAGGGGTGGTGCCCGTCTTGGTGGGAACGGCTGTGAGCGGGCA
This sequence comes from Actinomycetota bacterium, assembly GCA_034667405.1. GTDB lineage: Bacteria > Actinomycetota > UBA4738 > UBA4738 > HRBIN12 > JANXVR01. Next base: position 34,789 of record JAXDJX010000007.1, read on the forward strand.
CCTCATCTGGTGGCGTTTCGCCGCCGCACTCATCGTCGGTGGGGGCCTCCAGATCGGGGTGAACTTCGCGAACGACTACTTCGATGGGACGCGAGGCGTGGACACGGCCGAGCGGATGGGACCACCTCGGCTCACGCAGAGCGGCGCGGCCTCCCCTCCCGCGGTGCTGGTTGCAGCGCTGATCTTCCTGGGCGCGGCGGCGCTCGCCGGACTGGCCCTCGCCCTCGCAACATCGCCCGTCCTGATCCTCGCCGTGGGAGCGCTCGCGCTGCTCGCGGCGCTGCTGTACTCCGGCGGGCCGCGACCTTACGCGGGTCTGGGATTGGGTGAGGTGATGGTGTTCGCCTTCTTCGGACTCGTCGCCACGTGCGGGAGCGCATACGTGATGGTCGAAACCATCCCGCCAGGTGCCTGGTGGTGCGGCTCCGCGCTCGGGCTGCTCGCCGTGGCGATCCTGGTGGCGAACAACCTTCGAGACATCCCTACCGACGGGCCAAGCGGCAAACGAACGGTCGCCGTCCGTCTCGGCGAACAGCGGACCCGGCTGTTCTACCGAACCTGTGTCATCGGCGCCTTCACGGTGATCGCCGTCGGTGCCTTCATCCACGTCTATGCCCCGCGCGTCGGGGTTACCCCGTGGTGCCTTCTCGGTCTCGCCGCGTGGGTCCCGGCGATCAAGCCGCTGGAACTCGTCGGCAAGGCCGCGGGGCGTGAGCTCATCCCCGTCCTTGTCGGGACCGCGAAGGTCCATGCCGCCTTCGGACTCCTGATGACCGTGGGCCTGTTCCTCTCGCTCCACGTGGGTCCCCCTCATCCCCTGCACCCCCATCTATGAGTCTCGGCGACGTGGCACTCGCGCACGCCGGGGTCCTCGTGGATGAACTCGTGCAGCGCGGCATGACGCACGTCTGCATATCGCCCGGCTCGCGCTCGACCCCGCTTGCGCTCGCGCTCGAGCGCGACCCACGGGTGCAGACCTCCATCCACCTGGACGAACGGTCGAGCGCCTTCTTCGCCCTAGGGATCGCGAAGGTGACGCGGCGGCCGGTGGGCGTCGCGTGCACCAGCGGTACGGCCGCCGCCGAGTTCTTCCCGGCCGTCGTTGAGGCCTTCCAGTCCCGAACGCCGCTCGTCCTGTTGACCGCCGATCGTCCTCCGCGCTTGCGAGGGACCGGCGCCAACCAGACGATCGACCAGACCCACCTCTACGGCACCTACGCCTCGTACGTGGAGTTGGCGTTACCGCAGGAGCCGGTGGCAGGAGGCACGATCCGCTCGCAGGTCGCGAGCGCATTCGAGGGCGCGAGTGCAGGCGGGCCGCTCCATATCAACGTTCCCTTCGACGAGCCGCTCATGCCGGAGGGCGAGGTTGTCGGCGTCGACGAACTCACCGGCCGCACCGAACCGGTGATCGTCGCAGCGGACGCTCCTGACGACGAACGCGTGGCCGCGGCCGAGACGGTAGCTCGCGCCATCGACGGGTCGCGTGGTGTGATCGTCATCGGCTCCTTGCCCGACGGGCCGCTGAGGCTGGTCTCCTTGCTGGCGGATGTGCTTGGGTGGCCGGTACTGGCAGAGCCGTTGAGCGGATGTCGGGTGACGAGCGCGGCCGGCGGCACGACCGTTCTCGCCGCTGGACAAGCCCTGGCCGCGGACAAGACGTGGATGAGCGCCCACACCCCGCAGACCGTCATCCAGTTCGGTGCGACACCGACCACGCGCGCGTCGCAGAGTCTGGTCGCATCCGCAGAGCAGCGCATCGTGATCGACCGTCATCACCCCGATCCGGATCCCGAAGGCAGAGCGACGATCCGCCTGCGCGAGGATCCGGAAACGTTCGCGGCCGCGATCATGGCGTTGGATGCGCCGCCCGCCGCCGCAGACGCCCAGTGGCTCTCGACGTGGCGTGGCGCAGATACCGCCGCGCGAAGAGCACTCGATGCCGCGCTGGATGCCGGGAGCGATCCGTTCGAACCTCGCATCGCTCGCGACCTCGCGGCGGAGCTGCCTGCAGGCGCGACATTGTTCGTCGGCTCGTCCACCCCCGTGCGCGATCTCGACCTGGCGATGGCTCCCCGACCCCATGTCCGTGTGCTCGGGAACCGGGGCGCCAGTGGGATCGACGGCTTCCTCAGCACCGTGTTGGGAGCGGCGTCGGCCGCCCCGGATACGGGGTCGCCCGTCTACGCGCTCATGGGCGACCTCACGTTCGTTCACGACATAGGGGGACTCCTCTGGCTGGCGCGACGCGGCTACGACGCGGTCATCGTCGTCGCGGACAATCGCGGCGGCGGGATCTTCGGATTGCTGGCTCAACGGGATCTGCCCGAACACGAACGGCTCTTCACCACCCCGCACGGACTCGACCTGGAGGAACTGTGCGACGCCGCATCGGCGGGCTACCAACGCATCGAACAGGCGGACGAACTCGTCCCGTCGATCCAGCAGGCTGAGCGGATGGGGGGCGTTGTGATCTTGCACGTGCCCGTCGATCCGGCTCGCGCCATCCGTCGGCGCCGTGCGACGAGCGGGGGGATCGCGGAGGCGCTTCGGGCCCACGCCGGCCAGGCCAGCGAGGGCTAGGCAGCCGCAGGACAACGATGTCCGTCATGGTTGCGCAAACCGCGCGGGTGTCGGCGCCATCGGGATGACAATCGTGACCACGGCGCCGCCCTCGCCGTTCATCGCCTCGACCCGTCCGCCGTGAGCCTCCGCGATGGCGCGAACGATCGCCAGCCCCAACCCTGTGCGTGTCGGATCGCCTCCGCTCCCCCGCGAGAAGGGCTCGAAGGCTGAGGTCAGGAATGCGGGGGGAAAGCCCGCTCCCGAATCCGTCACGTCGATGCGCAGCTCGCCGTTCGTAAGCTGGGCAGACACGAGGATGCTCCCACCAGAGGGCGTGTGCCGGATCGCGTTGTCGAGCAGGTCATCCAAGGCTTGACGGACCCTGTCGGCGTCGATGTCGGCCACCGTGGCAGGTGCTTCGACCAGGAGTTCGATCCCGGCCTCCGCAGCACGTGGGCGGCTGTGCTCGACCGCCGAGTGCAACACGTCGTCCACCGCCGCCTCCGCGCGATGGATAGGCATGCCGCCTTCCTCGGCGCGAGAGACCACCAGGAGATCCTCGGCAAGCTTGACCAGATGCGTGGTCTCGTCGTTGGCACTGCGTAATGCGGCCAGGAGTTCGTCCGGTGACCGGTCGCGTGATATCGCGAGATCGAGCTCAGCCTTGAGGATGGCCAACGGTGTGCGGAGTTCGTGACTCGCGTTGTCGAGGAGTCTGCGTTCGCGGGCGAACGATCCCGCGAGACGATCCAGCATCGTGTTCAGGGTTCGCGCGAGGTGGGCGATCTCATCATCTGCCGGCGGCAGCGTGAGGCGCCGTTCAAGATCGTCGGAGGAGATGTTCGCGGCATCGCGGCGCATCCGCTCGACCGGCCGCAGTACTGCACCCGCAAGGAGCCATCCCGCGAACGACACCACGACCAGGGCCGCGCCGCCCCCGATCGCCAACGCGAATGCGAGCCCGAGCATCTCGTCGCGACGGTCCTGCAAGGAGCTCCCCACCAGAAGCACAGAGTGTTTCCCCTGGGCGAGGATGGGCACGGCGAGGATGCGGGTGATGTTGTCGATGCCGGAGACCCGCTGATCGAACATTGTCGGGTGCGTGATGCCTGCGATGGCTGAAGCGGGGAGCATCGGCGCCGATCGGACGATCGCGCTCGACTGCTCAAGCGTTCCCGACGGGGACACCAATTGGACGAAGGCTTCGTCACGTTCGATGAGGTTGGCGCCGACGTTCGCAAGCACGGGGCCGTTGTCTCTGACGTCGGTCGACACCACCTCCGCTCGGGAACGGAGCCCAGCGTCGACCGTTGCCAGCAGGTCCCTTCCGGCGCGGGCGTAGACGAACATACCGACCGCCGTCAGCAGCACCGACATACAAGCGGCGAACACCAGCGCCAGCCGGAACCTAAGAGGCAGACGGGTCCAGCTGATCGTCATGGAAACGGTACCCCTCCCCCCGCAACGTCTGGATGGACGACCGCCCGAACGGTCGGTCGATCTTGTCCCGGAGGTTGCGAACATGAACATCGACAACGTTGGAGTTTGAATCGAACGCGAAATCCCACAGATGTTCGATGAGACGCGTTCGGGAGAGAACCTCGCCGGAGTGGCGCATGAAGTACTCCAGGAGAGAACGCTCTTTCGCCGTCAGGATGATCGGGTCATCGCCGCGCCGAACCTCCGCGGTCGCGGGGTTCAGCCGGAGATCGCCGACCGTCAGTTCGACCGGACGCCGCTCGCCGCCACGGCGGACGAGCGCGCGCATCCGGGCGAGCAGTTCCTCGAACGAGAACGGTTTGGTCAGGTAGTCGTCGGCCCCGACATCCAGACCGTGAACCCGGTCGCGAACGGCGTCTCGGGCGGTCAGCATCAGCACGGGCGACCACCGACCCGATTCCCGGAGGCGGCGGCAGACATCGAAGCCGTCCGGCTCGTCGGGATCGCTGCTCAGCACGACATCGAGGACGATCGCGTCGTAAGCGTGTTCCGATGCCAGCCAGAGCCCGTCGGCGGCGTCGGCGGCCACATCCACCGAGTACCCGTCCTCCTCGAGACCACGCTTCATCAACGCGGCCATCTTCACCGAATCCTCCACGACGAGCACGCGCAGGGGTGGTCACCTCCGACCCAGAGCCTACGCCGCCCAGATGAAGCTCGGATGAAGGGACATGCTGCTCTGCTTCATCGTGGCTTCATCGCCCCGATGTGATGGTGGCCACCCCGAAGGGAAGGAGCAACACATGGAACACAGATGGAAGACCAAGGCCGTGGCGGTGGCCGTTGCGGTTGGGGTTGTGGGCGCCGCTGCAGGCGTGTTCACATCGGTCGCCGGCGCCACGGGCCAGCGAACGAACGCGAGCACGTACGAGCCTCAACTGGATCCGGCGAACTTCGTCTCCGTGATCGACAACAAGTTCTATCCGCTGCCGGTCGGCCGTGTGCTGACCTACCGGGGCATCAAGGACGGGGTGACGCAACGCGAGACGGTTACGGTCACCGACCAGACGCGGGTCATCGAGGGGATCACCGCGACGATGATCACCGACGTGTCGGTGCATCAAGGCACGCTGCTCGAGAAGACCTCCGACTGGTACGCGCAGGATAAGCAGGGGAACGTCTGGTACCTCGGCGAAGACACGAAGGCATACCGCCCCAACGGCACCTACGACACCTCCGGCTCGTGGATCGCGGGGGAGAACGACGGAGAGCCGGGGATCATCATGAAGGCGAGCCCGCAGGTGCCCGACGGCTATCGTCAGGAATACCTTGCCGGCCAGGCCGCCGACATGGGCTGGGTGGTTCGCCGCGGGGGTTCGGTAACCGTGCCCTACGGGACCATCGACCAGATCATGACCTCGCTCGAGGCCAGCACGGTCGAGCCGGGAGCCTATGACCAGAAGATCTACGGCCCGGGCCTCGGCATCGTGTACGAACGGTCACTCACCGACGTGGAGTGGGCGAAGCTGGTCAGCGTCACCGGCTAGTCACGCGCGCACCGCGGGAGGAGACCGGGTGTTCCCTCGCACCCGGTCTCCTCTTTGGTCAACCCCAACGGAGCGAATCCAGGAACGCTCGGAACTTCCGGTCGGTTTCCTCGACCTCGGCGGCCGGGTCGCTCTCGCCGACGATCCCCGCGCCGGCGAACAACCGGGCGTGCTCCCCGTCCAGCTGGGCGCAGCGCAGTGCGATCGCCCACACCCCGTCCCCGTGGGCGTCCACCCAACCGACCGGGCCTGCGTATGACCCGCGATCGAACGGTTCGAGTTCGCGGAGCGTTGCCAGCGCGGTCGCTTGCGGATGGCCACCGACGGCCGGCGTGGGATGCAACCCTGCCACTACCGTGAGCACGCTCGTGACATCCGATCGAAGCGTTCCGCGGAACGGCGTCGCCAGGTGCCAGACATTCGCGGTCGCGTGCAGCTCGGGTTCGTTGGGGTGGTCGAGTTCCTCGCACAGCGGAGCCAGCGCGGCGGCCACGGCGCGGACCACGACGTCGTGCTCGTACCGGTCCTTGGCCGACGCCATGAGCTGGTCGGCCGCCGCCCGGTCCTGTGCCGGATCGCCGTGGCGTGGCGCCGATCCGGCCAACGGGTTCACCGAGAGCGTTCTGCCCGAGACCTCTGCGAGTAGTTCGGGGCTCGCGCCGACCAACGCGCCCCCGGCCGCGGGCGCGGCGAACACGTAGCCGGTGGGCTCCGCGGCCCGTAGACGCCACAGCAACTGCTTGGCGTCGAGCATCCGACCGGCATCGACCTCGAGCGTGCGGGCCAGCACGACCTTGTCGAGGGCGCCGGCACGGATATGGGTACGCGCGGCCTCCACCAGGCCGGCGTACTGGGAGGCCGAGGGGCGTTCGACCAGCTGGAGCTCGCCGAACGGCTCGTGGGGCATCGAACGTCCCGACCAGCGCACGGCCGTCGGGTTCGGATGCGTTGGCTCATCCCCTATCTCGAGTTGCCATGCCCCCGTCGGGTTCCGCCCGGTGGTTCGTGCCGCGATCGTCAGCGAGCCCTCGGCTTGCGGGTCGAACGGAAGCGCGCCCACCGCAACCGGGCGGGGACCACCGGGGTCGATGCTCACGTCCGCGAGGGCAGCCTGCACGGCATCGGCCAGTTCGTGAAGCGGCGCCGACACCCGCGCGGCAACCCCGGTCGCCGAGACGCCGAGACCTGCCCGTTCGAAGAAGAAGTCGCCTGGACCGTGGTAGGTGGCAAGCAGATCGAACGCCTGACCGAGCGGACGTGCAACGGCGCGCACGGCCGCGCTCAACCCGGCGCGTTCGCGCGCGTCGCCACGAACAGTTGCGTCAATCCCCCGGTGAGCTGGTGACGACGCACATCCGGGAACCCCGCCAACCGAAGCATCGAGAGCATCCCACCCGCAGGCGGGAGATAGGCCATCGACTTCGGCAGGTACGCGTATGCCGAGCGGTTCGACAGCACCCCTCCGATGAAGGGCACGACGCGGTTGAAGTAGATCCCATGTCCCGCGCGCAACACAGGATTGTCGGGAGTGCTCGCATCGAGCAGCGCGATCCGTCCGCCGGGGCGCACCACACGGGCCAGCTCCGCGAAGAACTCACCCAGGTCGACCACGTTCCGAAGGGCGAAGCCGCACGTTGCACCGTCGATCGACGCATCGCGGAGCGGGAGCCGGAGGATGTCCGCCTGCACCAATCGCGCCGGTGTGCGAGCGGCACGGAGCATCCCGTGGGAGAAGTCGAATCCCACCGGCCGGAAGCCGGCGGCGGCTGCCTCACGGCAGAGATCGCCGGTCCCGCACGCCAGGTCGGCCACCAGTGAGTCTGCGGACAACCCGAGTTCGCGTACGGTACGTCGGCGCCAGCCCGCGTCCAGGCCGAGCGTCATGACGCGGTTCACCAGGTCGTAGCGTCCGCTGATCGTGTCGAACAGCGTTCGCACGGCTCTAGCTTTCTCTTCGCCCTGGGGAAGCGATCGCACCCGCTACGCCTCGATCCGATCCTCGGCGACTTCCAGCAGGACGCGCCGGAAATGGTGAGACACCAAGGTGGTCACGGCCGGAAGCAGTTCGCGGAATGCCTCCACCATCTGCTCGGCGGCCGCTTCACCCTCGCCGGCGGTGTCGCGGATGGGCTTGCGCACGTGTGCGTCGAAGAGATCCACGGCGCGCTCGGCGAGTCCACGCATGGCTTCGTCCGCATCGCGAGCGAGTCCCAAGAGGTCCCCCAGCGGGAGCCCGAACTCCAGGAGGCGGAGCGCGGTCCGAACCAGTTCGATGTCACCGGAGGTGTAACGCATGCGGCCCTCGACGCTTCGCCCCAGACGGATGCCCTCCCGTTCGACCGCTTGGATGAGCGAGGCCGGCACTCCGCTCCTGGCAGCGAACTCATCCAGATCCAGCAGTTCCTCGGCGCGTTCGCCCCGCTCAGCCGCCACGGCAGCGGCCAGATCCGCATCCGCCGCGCCCAACTCTCCCCGAACGACCCGCTCGACGGCGGCTAGGGTCAGCCCCTTCTTCTGCAGTGACCGGATCTCGCGGATGCGCTCGGCGTGCTCCGGGCCGTACCACGCCACACGCCCTTCCCGTTCGGGCTGGGACAGGAGGCCGCGCGATTGGTAGTACCGAACGGTGTCCACGGACACCTCGCACGTCGCGGCCAATTGATCCACCCGGTACCTCACGACCACTCACTCTACGAATGTTCGCTCGCAGGGTCCATGCGCCAGCTCAGCAGGTCGGGCCGGTCGGTGCGGCGTACGATGCGCGCCGTGACGAAGACCGCCGGCCGGATCAGCCTCGCCACCGTGCTGGTGTGCGCGACCATCACGTTCGGCGTCGGGGTAGCGTGGAAGTCCTATTGCGCAGGCGGCGACTGGAGCGACACGCGCCAGTACACCACCGAGTGTTACTCCGACATCGTCCCGCTCCTTGGGACCGAACAACTCGGCGCGGGCCGGCTGCCCTTCGTAGAGGCCTGCGCGAAGTTTCAGAACGAGTGCGACGAATACCCGGTGCTCACGATGTACTTCATGCGGGCGGCCGCGGGCCTGGCCGGGGGCAACGTCACCGCGTTCTTCTGGGCGAACGTCATGATGCTCTGGCTCTGCGCGATGGTCGTTGCGGCCTGCTGCTACTTCATGGTCGGCAAACGCGCCCTCTACGTGGCCCTCGCGCCGACGCTGCTCCTCTCCGGCGTCTTGAACTGGGATCTGTTCGCGATCGCGCTCTCCACCCTTGGGCTCCTCTACTTCTTCACCCGGCGCGATGTCGCTTCCGGGGCCTTCATGGGCCTTGGCGCCGCCGCCAAGTTCTTCCCCGCGCTCCTGGTGATCCCCTTGGTGGTGGATCGCGTCAGGTCGCGAGAACCGGATCGCGCCATCAGGCTGGCGTGGTCGGCCGCGGGAACCTGGCTGGTGACGAACATCCCGTTCGCGCTCATCGCGCTGGCGAGCTGGTGGGAGTTCTTCCGCTTCAACTCCTCGAGGACCGCCGACTACGACAGCCTCTGGTACATCGCCTATCGGCAGTTGGGAGGCGACGCACTCCTCCATACGAGCCTCATCAACGTGGCGTCGGGGGTGCTCTTCTTGTTGGGCGTGGCGCTGATCTGGGTCCTGAAAGCCCGACGACATCCGACCTTTCCCCGATGGACGCTCGGGTTCCCGGTACTGGTCCTCTTCCTCCTCACCAACAAGGTCTACTCACCGCAGTACAGCCTGTTCTTGCTGGCGTGGTTCGCCCTGGCGCTGCCGACGCTCTGGGGATTCATCCTCTTCGAACTGGCCGACGTCCTGGTCTACCTCACGAGGTTCAAGTGGTTCGCCACGTTCGACGGGCTGCCGGGTCCCTCGCAGGCCGTCTTCGAGACGATGGTGGCGCTGCGCGCCATAGTCCTGATCGGATGCGTCGTCGCCTGGGTGCTCTATGAAGCAAGACCACTCCCCATCCAGATCGCAGGGCCCGGGCGTGAAGACCCGGCTCCCCCGATCGACCCGGAGCCGGCCGTTCCCGTGGTGACCTCGACGGAGGAAGTGCCCGAACTCAACGTGAGCGCACCGCCGGGGACGGGGACGAAGGCGCCCGATAGGCACGGCACAACCGGCCTCGCACTCGCCTTCGTGGTGATGCTCACCGTCCTGGTCGGGGCCTACTGGGTCAAGGACCGGTGCACGAACACACCATGGGATGGGCGGCAATACACCCACATCTGCGCCAACGACATCATGGTTCTCTACTACGAGAACCATTACGACGCCGCGTCGACGTTCCCCCCCTCGCACGTCGAATACCCGCCGCTCCTGGTCTTCTCCATCGCTGCCACACGCGAGCTTGCGTCTTCGGCTGCCGGCTTCCTGGCGGTGAACGCGATCGGGCTGTCCATCGCCGGACTCGCCTGTCTGGCCTGCTTGATCTACCTTGCCCCGGGCCGGCGCGTGTGGCTCTTCGTCCTGGCGCCCGCATCCTTCCTCTACGCCTTTCAGAACTGGGATCTGTTCGCCATCGCGCTCGGACTGGGGGGACTCGTCGCCGCGTCCGGGCGCCGCTATCGGCTCTCCGGGCTTCTCCTGGGTCTTGGCGCCGCGACCAAGCTCTTCCCCGCGCTCATACTGCCCGGGATCTATCTGGCGGTCCGCGCCGAAGAGTCCCCGAAAGAAGCCAGGCGGGTCGCCGCGAGCTTCTTCTTGGGCGCGCTGATCCCCAATCTGGTGCTGTACCTCCTGTCGAGCGCGTCGTGGAAGTACTTCTGGACGTTCCAGTCCGCTCGTTTCCCGAACCCCGAAACGTCGTGGTTCATGATCTTCAGGCACCTGGAGGGGAACCCCTTCATCACCGGGTGGTGGCAGCGCGACTATCCGTCCTTCACCAACCTGGTGGGGACCCTGTTGTGCATCGCCGTCGGGGGCTGGCTCATCGTTCGCGAATCACGACGTTCCTCGCCGAGGCCCATCGCGTTGAGTTTCGCGTTGATCATCGCCTTCCTGCTCTTCACGAAGGTGTTCTCACCCCAGTACATGCTGTGGCTCTTGCCGTTCCTGGTGCTGCTGAAGGTCCCGAGGGCGGCGGTCATCGCGTTCATCGTGGCGGATGTGAGCGTGTTCGTAGCTATCAATGCCTACTACTTGAGCATCGTGCGATCGGGTGACTGGCCCCTGCACCTCGACCTCCTGGAAATGACCGTGTGGTTCCGGTACGCCGTGCTCGCCTGGCTGTTGTACCTGGCAGTTGCAGGATCGAGGGAGGATCCACCACTCCTGCAGCGGAAGCCATCGACCGCGCTCGCCCTTCCGTAGCGCAGGGGGGTTGCTCCTGACCGAATGCCCTCCTCGATGTAGGATGGCGCGGACCATCGGCCTCACGGAGGAAACGTGACCATCAGGGTTGCCATCGCGGACGACCATTCACTGGTCCGCCAAGGGCTGCGCCGCTACCTCGACATGGCCGATGGCATAGAAGTGGTGGGTGAAGCATCCAACGGCAAGGAGCTCATGGAGCTCGTGGCCGAGACCGATCCCGACATCGCGCTCGTAGACATCCGGATGCCGGAGATGGACGGGCTGGAGGCCGCGCGTGATCTCCGAGACAAGCACCCGAAGGTAGGCGTGATCATGCTCACCGCTTACGACGACCGCCAGTTCGTGGTGGAGGCGGTTCGAAGCGGGGCCCGCGGCTACGTGTTGAAGGCACGAGACGCCGAGCACCTCATCCAGACCGTTCGATTGGTGGCCGGTGGCAACATGGTCATCGACCCCCAACTTGTGGTGGCGCTGGCCGAGGAGCTCTCCACCGCCAAAGAACGTGATCGCCGGGCAGAGACACTCACTGCGCGGGAGATCGAAGTGCTGCAGCTCCTCGCGTTCGGACACACCAACCGCGACATCGCCGAACGCCTCTATATCTCGCCCGACACCGTGAAGACGCACCTGGAGCACATCTTCGAGAAGCTCGGCGCGTCGGACCGTACCGCCGCCGTGGCAGAGGCGCTCCGACGCCGCCTCATCGAATAAGCCGTCTGCTGAACCTGCTGTAATCGCCGGGCTAGTCCCTCCGGCGCCCTTTCTCCGTCGGCTGGGTGATGGAGCCCTGGCCCCGGACCCGCCATCATGGGCGTGGATGTCCCAACCCGTGAGTCGCCAATTCCGCGCCGGTGCCGGCGTGCTCTTGATCATCGCCGTCGCGGCGGTGATCGCTGCCCGAACCGTGCCCGCGCCCGGCACCACTGAAGCATCCGTTCTCCCGAACCTCGCCGTGGGCTTGGCCGGCTTCGTGGCCGCCGGGGTGATCGCTGGAGCGAACCGCTTCCACCGGTGGGACGGGCACCGAGCCTTCGTATTCGCGTCGTTCATCCTGGGCCTCACGGGCCTCGGGTTGGCATCCGTTGCCCGGTCGGGGCGAACCATCACGACGCTGGGCCCGACCGACCTGCTCTTCCTGCTCTACCTTCCGCCATTGTTCTACGCGTTGCGGGCTGAGCTGCGCGACCATTTCCCCACCGAGGAACGCACCGAGTTCGCCGCAGACGTCCTCCTCATCACCGCATCGTTGGCCTCGATCGTCTACCTGGTGATCGTTCCGGCGAACGCGAGCCCCGCTGCCCAGGCTTCGGCCGCCACGTGGGCGGTGCTCGCGGCCGGGCAGGTCGCGATGTTCGTCTCAATGATGTTCTGGGCTCCGACGCGCGATCACGTCGCGCACGCGCTCTCCTTCTCCTTGGGTGCCGTGGCGGCGGCAGGGTTCGGCAGGGAATGGAGCACGGGGTCGTTCACCGTGGCCTCGCCCATCGTCACCGTGATGGCCGCATGCTCCGTTCTGGGGCTGGCGGCCACGGCGACGTTCCTGCGGCGCGGCGCCGGCGTGCAACGGACGGCTCGCCTGGCGCGGCCGATCATCGCGAACGGCTCGGTCATCGCGGCGTTCGCCGCGTTGGTCACCGTGACCATCACGCAGAACCGTCGCGAGATCTCCAACGCGCAGGAGGTGGCCATCATCGCCGCGCTCGGGCTGGCGGTGACCGCGCGGATCATCATGAGCCAAACGAAGATCACGGTCGCACACCGGGATACGCGCGCTGCGCTCACGGCCAAGGAACTCGCGCTGCACGAAGCCGACCGGGCCCTCGATCGGGTTCGCGAGGCAAACGAAACCCTTCGCCAATCAGAGGAGCACCTACGCCTCGTGTTCGACGCGGCCGTAGACGGGATCGTCGAACTCGACGAGCGCGACACCATCCTCCGAGCGAACGAGGCCTTCTGCGGGATGGTGGGGCTGGACCGGACGTCGGTGGAAGGACAGCCGTGGACCGCGCTCGCAGCCGCCATCAACGGGTCGGACAGTGGGTTCGCATCGCTTCCCAGCACCGGGTCGGGACTGATCTCGCAGGTGGAAGGGCAGGCGCTGTATCTGGAATCGCGGACGTCGGACGTGCCGATGGAACCTCCGCGCCGCCTCCTCCTGGTGCGCGACGTCACCGCCGGCCGGGTGGCCGATCAGACCATCCGCTCGTTGTTCCAGTTCCTCCAGGACCGCGACGAGGACCGCACTCGCCTCCTCCGCAGGACCAACGCCGCCATCGAATCCGAACGCAACCGGATCGCGCGAGACCTCCACGATGGACCGGTCCAAGGGGTCAGCGCGGCGTCGCTGAGCCTGGAGGCTGCGCTCCTCATGATCAAGGCGGGAGATCTCGAACGAGGAACGGAGGTCCTGACGAAGATCCGCAAGGAACTGGCCGAAGAGGCAGATTCCCTGCGGGCCTTGATGTCCGGCCTTCGTCCTCCCGTCTTGGAGGAGCGGGGACTCATCCCGGCACTGCGGGAAACGCTCAATCGGTTCGGCACCGATCACGACGTGCTCACGTCGTTCAACGGCGTCTTGGCCAAGCCCATCCCTCGAGACCTGGAGACACTCGCGTACCGCGTGGTTCAGGAAGCGCTCTCCAACGCCGGCAAGCACGCGAATGCCGGCCGGGTCAACGTGAACGTTCAAGCGGACCTCACTCAGCTCCGGATCGAGATCGAGGACAACGGAACGGGCTTCGACAGTGCCCGCGCCCGGGAATTCCTTCATCAAGGACGGGTCGGACTCGCCTCCATGCGCGAACGGGTGGAGCTCGCGAGCGGGTCGTTCGTGGTTCGTTCGTCCGTCGGCAAGGGAACGACGATCCTGGCAACGCTGCCCGTAGAGTCCGCCCCCGCGCTCCGCGAACTCGCCGTCGACGAAGCTCGCTGAGTCTGCGCCTCCTACGGGCTGGGCGAGTGACTAGGTTTCGGTGAGGGGGTCGGCGATGGTTTCGGCGAAGGCGAGTGCGTCGGCTTCGGTGACGGGGTGGGGGAAGGCGGAGGTGTCGGCGAGGCGACAGGTGTGGTGGGCCCGACGGTGTAGCCGGCGAATGTCGGCTGCGTGAAGGGAAGGACCGGCATCCCGTTCAGCACCTGGTTCATGTAGTCCTGCCAGATCGCCGCGGGGATGGTTCCACCGAACACCGGCCCGACGCCTTCGACGTAGTTCATCGGCCGGGAATCCGACTCCGGGTAGCCCATCCACACACACGTCGCGAGTTGCGGCGTGTAGCCGCAGAACCACGCGTCGACGTAGTTCTGCGCGGTGCCTGTCTTGCCGGCGGCGGGGCGACCGGTCAGACCGTTGTCCGAGGCAGTTCCGTAAGTCAAGACGCCCTCCAAGGCGTAGGTCACCAGGTTGGCGGCGTTGGCTGGCAGTACTTGCTTCCCGCGCGAGGCCACCGACCCGACCACGTGGCCACCGTGGGCCTTGACCTGGAGCAGCGGCGTGGCGTAATGCCGAACACCCTCGGCCGCAAGGGTCGCGTACGCGTTCGTCATCTCGAGCGGGTTCACCCCGACGCTTCCAAGCGTCACCGAGCAGAAGGCGCCGAGTTTGCTCTGGATCCCCATATCGTTCGCCGTCTCGACCACTTTGTCCGGGCCGATCTGACTGACCAACTGCGCGAAGACGGTGTTCACGGAGTAGGCGGTCGCCGCCTTCAGGGAGAATCTGCCGCTCTCCTCGTCCGAGGAGTTCGAGGGGTTCCACGGCGTCCCGTCCTTGTTGTTGCAGGTGGGGTCGTTGATCGAGATGGACGACGGTCCCTCCCAGTACGCATTGAGGTTGTAGTGCTCCTTCATGGCCGTCGCCAACGTGAAGATCTTGAACGCTGATCCCGCCTGCCGGCCGCTTCCCCCGAATCCCTTCGCACCGGAGAGCGCAAGGTTCAGCTGTGACTTCTGCCAGTTCTTCCCGCCCACCATCGCCAGGATCTCGCCGGTCTGGGGATCGATGGACACGAGCGCCGCCGAGGGATCGGTCGAACTCGGAAGGTACTTGCTGATGGTGTCCTCGGCAGCTTTCTGCATCGACATCTCGATGGTGGTCGTGACCTTCAGTCCACCGCCGAAGACGGTCGCGCTGCCGTACTTCTGGATGAGGTAGCGCTTGGCGTAGTCGACGAAGTATTCGGACTGGCCGGGGGTGCCGAGCGTCGAGCCGCGTTTGGCGATATCGGGGATGTCGCAGCAGGGTTTCCCCTTCGCCTGGTCGGCCTTCGTCTGGGGGATGAAACCGTAGTGCGCCATCTGGTCGAGCGCGTAGTTGCGCCGGCTCTTCGAGTCGGCCGGATGATCGATCGGGTCGAACAACGTCGGTGAGGTGATGAGTCCCGCCAACGTCGCCGACTGCGCGAGCGTGAGCTTGCTCGCATCCTCGTGCCAATAGGTCTGCGCCGCGGCCTGCGCACCGTAGGCCCCGTGACCGAAGTAGATCGTGTTGAGGTACTTCGCGAGGATCTGATCCTTCCCCAGCACGTTCTCGAGCTTGACCGCCAGGAGCGCCTCGCGGATCTTCTCCTTGATGGTCCGGTCCGGGACCACGTAAACGCTCGACCCGTCCGCTTGCTTCACGATGGTGCCGGCGTAGAGGTTCTTCACGAGCTGCTCGGTGATGGTCGATCCGCCTTGCACCGCCTGGTGCTTGATCAGGTCGGTGTAGGCCGCCCTGATCACACCGACGACATCCACGCCGGGGTGGCTGTAGAACGAATGATCCTCGACGGCGATCACCGCGTTCTTCAGCGAGTCGGGCATCTGGGTGAACGGGATGATCTGGCGGTCCACCTCACCGTGGAGGCTGGTGAGCAACGTCCCGTCTCGCGCGTAGAGATAGGAGGTCTGGATGGGCGGCAGCGGTTTGCTCAACGTGAGCTTGGAGTAGGCGTAGACGAGCGCTCCCGCCACCGAGGACACCAGCAGGATGGGCACCAGGACGAAGACCCACCAGAACCTGCGGAAGAAGCCCTTCTTGGTCTTCTTCTTGCCGGACCTCTGTGCGGGCGCATGTTTCGGAACGTGCTTGGCGGGCTTGGCGTCCCCGCCGGACGTGGGAGTTGTACTGGACACGAGGCCTGATTCTACCGAGGGAACCTCAGTTGCCAGGGGTGATCGCGTGCACCGAGTGTGTGGAGATGTGGTGCCCTTAGCCTGCGGCGGTCTTCCGGCGGGCCGTGAAGGCTTCGCGCAGGTGGTTCCATTGGCACGTCGTGCAGACCTCCACCACGTAGCAGCAGGCCCCGGGATGTGCGGCCGCCAGGCGGATCCCGGTGGCGATCGACCACACTCTTCCGGAGTCGGCCTTCAACGATTCGCCGTAGACGTAAGCGAGGAGGACGAGCTTCTCTTTGCCGCAGACCGGACAATCCGTCTTCGTCGGTTCGCCGACGTGCTTGGCGGCGCGGATGAGTTCGGGGTGTGCGTCGCAGAGGTCGGTGAGCCCCAGCGTGCCGCGCTTCGCGTCGCGAAGGAGTGCCCGCTTGGCCAGCGTGTAGTCGATGACCCCGAGCTCTGCTCGAGGGCCTCGACCCAGCGGCGTCTGCTTGACTGCCATCGGGCGATGGTACACCTGCACCCGGACAAGGAGACCGGCCGAATGACCTCCCCCGACCTGCCGTGGCACCCGGCCTCCCGGCCGGGGTAGCCTGCGGGGAGCCGACCACCGCGATCGACGCAAACTGAGGAGGTCTACATGACAGGTATCCGCGTGCTGCATCCGGGAGAGACTGGATGGATCAACGAACCCGGCCCGGGCGGTGCCGGCTCGATGACCGGTCAGCTGGAGGCGTTCACCAGCGCCGACAAGCTCTTCACCACGGGCCTGTGGTGGCGCGAGCCCGATGAATGGGCGTTCGAGCGCCCCTACGACGAGGTCGCATTCATCACCAGCGGTACCGCGGAGATCGAGTTCGACGACGGTCGCGCCTTCACGCTGGCACCCGGCGACGTGGTGGTCACGCCGTTCGGTTCCAAAGGCGTGTGGCGGGTTCGGGAGCGCGTGAGCAAGGTCTACGCCATCTACGAGGGTCCGGACATGACGGCAGGGGCGTCGGCGACAGTCATCGGCGCCCCCTCGGAGAAACCGTGGGTCGTGCTGGAGACCGAACCCGGAGACCCGAACGAACCGGGTCAGGAGTGGTACGCGTTCCGTTCCGGGGACGGGAGATTCTCCACGGGGGTCTGGAAGCGCGTCCCCGAGACCGGACCGGTGGACAAGACCTCGGACGAGGTGTCGGTGCTGATCCGCGGGGACGTCGAGATCGACATCGCCGGCGGCGAGACGGTCTCGGCCGGACCCGGCGACGTGTTGGTCACCGCGAAGGGGTGCCGAGGGACCTGGCGCGCGCACTCCTTCATCGAAAAGTTCTGGGCGGTCTATCACGGCTGACCCATACGGCTCGCTCGATCCCGCCGGGACGGGAGGCTCGGAGCCGCTGTATCCCGACGTCGGGATGGGCGGTGTGTTGCTTCGCGGACTTCGTAAGCGATGCCCGCGATGCGGCGAACGCGACACGTTCCTCACCTGGTTCCATTCGCGAACGCTCTGCCCCGAGTGCGGCTTGCGTTGGGAGAAGGAGGAGGGCGGTTTCCTCGGAGCGATGATGATCAACTACACCGTGGCCATCGGCGGTTGGCTGGTGATGTTGGTGGTGGTCCTGAGCTTCACCGTCCCGGATGTGCCGGTAGTGCCGTTGTTCGTCGGGAGCGCCCTAATCCTGGTCGGGCTCCCCTTGTGGTTCTACCCGCGCGCCAAGATGCTCTGGGCCGCCGTCGAGTTCATGGTGCTTCGGGCACAACCCGATTATCAGCCTCCGGTGACGCGCGATCCCAGGACGCGAGACCTGGAGTAGCGGCTCAGATCGCGCCGCGACCGACGAGCGCGAAGAGCAGTAGCACCGCGATGTAGTGGCACGCCCCGGCGGCCACCGTGAACGAGTGCCACACCTCGTGATAGCCGAACCACCGGGGCCACGGGTTCGGCCGATTGCTGGCCAGGACGATCGCTCCGGCGGTGTAGAGCACGCCGCCGGCGACGACGAGCGCCATGACCGGGCCGGTGAGGCGGGAGATCATGAGCGGACTGGCGAAGATGATGACCCACCCCAGGGCGATGTAGAGCGCACCCGAGGTCCGTTTGAACCCGTCGATCTTCAGCAGCTTCAACGTGATGCCCGCGATGGCGCCGGACCATGCGATCCCCAGGAAGACCCACGACCAGGGCGACGGAAGCGCCAGGAGACAGAACGGTGTGTATGTCCCGGCGATGAGTACGAAGATCATCGAATGGTCCAGCCTGCGGAGCCGCGGCACCACACCCGGCGACCAGTTCCCACGGTGGTAGAGCGCGCTCGCCCCGAACAACGCGATCAGGCTGATGGCGTAGACGATGGCCGCGGCCAGCGACGTTCCGTTCGATGCGCGGACGATGAGCACGAAACCGGCGGGGATGGCTGCGAAGAACGCCAGTTGGTGAAGGCGGCCTCGGAAGATCGGCTTGGGAAGCTCGGGTGTCCGCTCAGGCTGCGGGGGAGACGACGTCACCCGTCCAGAGTACGGGTTGCCGGGGAAACTCACGGGAGGCTCTGGGCCATTCACCCGATGACCGCCCGAGCTTGCGCGGAAACGGCGGATCCGCCCGGGAACAGCAGGAAGCCCCGGACCGGAACCGATACGGAAACGGTGGCCCCCGTGGAGCCGGACGAACACGCACATGACGAAAGCTCCGCGCCATTGCGAGCCGCGTACTCGCGCGCGAGCGCCGTGGGATCGCCTCCGGTGGGGAAGGCGAGTTCGGCGACTGCCGCCAATGCGGCTGCGTCGGCGGCAGTGCGCGCCTGTTCGCGGACGATCAAGGCTCTCGCGACGTCGGCCACGCCCATCGAGAGCACCACGAGCATGGCGATGACGGCAGCAGCGACGACCGTTACCGAGCCGCATTCCTCCCGGGCATTCATCCGAACTCCTGACGGTCCGTCGCCTCGGCCCGGAAATGCACGCTGCTGCCGAGCAGCCATCCGATGAACGGCACCCGGATCGCGTCCTCGACATCGACCGTGACCGTCACCGGTGATCCTCGACCACCGGCGCGCATCACCTGCACCGACGTCGCAGCAGGGTCGAGCCCGGGGCCCGCGGCAAGCGCAGCAGCTCTGATCGCGTCGGCGGAGGGGTCGACGGCGGCGGTGCGCGCCCCGGCGCGCGCCGCCGCCTCGACGATCAGGCGATCTCTGGCCAAGAGTCCGACCTGCACGAGTGCAAGCGTCAACACCAGGATCAGTGGAAGCACGAGCGCGAATTCGACCGCAGCCGTTCCCCGCTCGGCCGTCCTCCCAGCGTTCGGCATGGACTCGTTAGGCACTGCTGGCACTGCCCGTGACCTGATCGATGATGTGATCGAAGAACGCCGGCAACTTGCCCGACGAATGCGCCCACGCGATCAACACCACAGCAACGGCTGCCGCGGCGAGGATGACCAACGCGTACTCGGCGGTGGTCTGCCCCTCCTCCCGGTTCGCGCGGTGGAAGAACGCCACACCCCGGACCCATATGGAAAGCAACAACATGACACCTCCCCTCATCGGATGGATCGAACGGTGCTGAGCAGCACCGGCACGACGGTGAGGAGGAGGAATGCAGGAAGGATGAGGAAGACGAGTGGGAACAACATCTTGACCGGCGCGGTACGAGCTCGCTGGGTTGTCGCAGCCCGCCTGGCCGCACGGACGGAGGCGGCAAGCTCAGCCGTGGACGTGGCCAACGACGCGCCCAGGGTTTCCGTTCGCGCGAGAGCTGCAACGGCTCGACGCAGGTCCGCGGATCCGGTGCGGGCGGCCATCGCGGCCAACTCGTCGCGCCATCGAGCGCCCAGATCCGACGCGCGCAATACCTGAGATAGCTCGTCGGCGAGCGGACCATAGACCGCTTCCGCCGCCCTGCGTAGCGCGAGCGGTGCGGAGAGTCCCGCGGAGGACGCGACAGCGAGCAGATCCAACAATTGCGGAACTTCCGCGTCGATGGCCTTGGCCCTGCCCGCGCGGGCACGCTTGCGGTTGCTCTGACGCGCCGCCGGTTCCACGGTGCTGACCGTCAAGGTCCGGGTCACCGGCGCGATGACCGACTGCGTAGCTGCGCGTCCAGCGGCGACGGCCGCCGGACCAGCCGCCGCAGCCATCAGCTCTGCGATGGTTGCGAGATTCATCGAACCTCCAACAGATGGCGGATCCACATGAAGGCCACCACTTCGAGAACAGAGCCCAGGACCACTGCCCCGATACCGATCGGGGTGTGGAGTGCTGCCGTTACGTCTTTCGTCGAGGTGACGAGGAGGAACAAGAAGAACCCGATGGGAAGGAGACCGAGGATGAGCCCCGACAATCGGGCTTGGGCGGTGAGGGCCCTGACCTCTCCTTCGGCCTCCCGACGCTCGCGGAGCGTCGAGGCGACCTGATCGAGGATCCGCGGGAGATCGCCGCCACTGCGGCGGTCCAGACGAAGGACGCCGGCGAGCAATCTGGCGTCGGGAGTCCCATCCGCCAACGCCCATCGTTCGAGCGCATGGTCCATCGGTTCGCCGAGGTCGATATCGGTGATAAGAACGGCGAGCGAGTCGCTGAGGGGTGATTCCGCTTCTTGCGCCGCGAACCGTAGGGCGCGCTCGAGGGAAAGGCCGGCACGGAGGGCGGCACCCAGTCCCGCTACGGCGTCGATGAGCTGCTCGCCCATCAGTACCTGGCGCTGCGCACGCTGGCGGATCTTCCCGACCCAGGCCCCCCCGGCCGAGCACGCGACCGTCAGCAGCGCCATGAACGGGCCCAACACCACGAGCGCCATGAGTCCCACAGCTGTCGTGATGAACGCTCGCCGCGAGATGCCTCGTTGTGGCTGACGCGGCGTGCGTTGGGGCGACAACACGTTTTGTGCTCGCCCAGCCGCCATCCCCACCGCGCCGGCAACGCCCGCGAAGCCGACGGCCACGGTTCCTCCCAATAGCGACCCGCTCACGCGTCGTCCCCGGCCGTGAACAGTTCAGGACCCGTGTCCTCACCGCGACCGGACAGGACGCTCGCAAGCTCCGGGACCAACCCCACCGCCTCGTATCGACCTTCAACTCCGGCGCGAGACCGGAACCTGAAGACGGGTGACACCAGCGGTTCGTTGCGCTTGGTCCCTTCGACCACAGCGACTTCCGTCACGACCCGACGTCCACCGCGAAGGCGAGCTAGCTGCACGATCACATCCACCGCTCCTGCCACCTGGTTTCGGATGTGGGCTGCCGGCAGGTTCACGTCCGACATCAGGGCCATGGTCTCGAGGCGCCAGAGCAGGTGGCGGGGCGAGTTGGCGTGAGCTGTGGAGAGGGATCCATCGTGGCCGGTGTTCATCGCTTGCAACATGTCCAGAGCCTCACCGCCGCGGACCTCGCCGACGATGATCCGGTCTGGACGCATCCGGAGGGCGTTGCGAACGAGATCGCGGACCGTGACCTCTCCTCGTCCCTCGACGTTCGCGGGTCGCGCTTCGAGGGAGACCACATGGGGTTTCGCTAGACGGAGTTCGGCTGCGTCCTCGATGGTGATCAACCGCTCGTCGTCCGGGATGAATCCGCTGAGCACTCCGAGAAGTGTGGTCTTGCCGCTGCCCGCACCACCGCTGACAACGATGTTCGCCCGGCCCCGCACGCACGCTTCGAGGAACTTGAGCATCCGAGCACCGATCGATCCCGCGGCTAGAAGGTCTCTGGCTTCCAGCGGGACGGGCGAGAACTTCCGGATGGTCAACGTAGGACCGCGGAGCGAGAGAGGCGGCACGATCGCATGGACCCGCGAGCCATCCGGTAGTCGCGCATCCGCCCAAGGCGATGATTCGTCGACCCGAAGACCCAATGGCCCCACGATGCGTTCGATCAGGTGCAGAACGGCCTCCTCCCCCTCGAATAAGCCGTCCTGCGCCCTCTCGATCCGCCCCTCCCGCTCCACGTATACGCCGCCGGCTCCGTTCACCATGACCTCCGTTACCTCCGGATCTTTCAGGAGGAACTCGATGGGTCCGAACCCGACGACTTCGTCTGAAACCTCGTTCACCACACGGGTGAGCTCCCGCTGGGGAAGGATGGCGCCGCTCTCGCGGAGCAACGCGAGCGCCTGCTCCCGCACCCTCACACGGCGCTCCGTCCGTGGGGCCGTGGCGAGCCCACGCGCGTCGACACGTTGCCGAAGCTCTTCGCGCAATCGCCGTCGCACGACGGTGAGCGCGTCACGATCGGTCGCCAACTCCACCCCTTCCCCTGACAACGGCTATCCAGACGAACACCAACTTCAGGGGAGGACCGCACGCGAAGTGCGGGAGAGGGAGGGAGTGCCGGACCCCGGGGAGCGGCGGTTCCGACACGGAGAACGCTATCGGTTCCCGGGCCTCACGGTCGATCCCCAGGATGGGGGGTTCTTGTGGGGGGCGCGGCCGAGGGGTGTGACAAGACGCGGGGGATATTCGGAGGAACGTGACCCGGTTGCGTCCGACAGCTACTATCCTCGCCGTGTCCAGCCGCCGAAGTCTCGCGCTCCTGTCGTTCGCCGTTCTCGTGCTCGCTTCATGCACGTCGTCTGCTTCGACGAGCGAAGGCACACCGAGCGACACCGTCACCGCCGCCTCGAAACCGGGCGCCGTCACCGATCTGCGGATCGACCAACCGAAGGTGTGGTCGGCCGATCCCTCGAAATGGCAGGCCGTCATCCGCTGGAGCGCCCCCGACACGGCGCCCGATCACTACGAGGTGGTCCGCAACGACAAGACCATCGCCAAGGACGTCACCGGCACCAGCTACGTCGATACCACCGCCGAACCCGCCACCCACTACCGCTACCGGGTGGAAGCTGTGGACGCCTCCGGAGTGTCGGGGCCGCCCATGAACGCCGCGACGAAGACCGGTACTCCGCCGCTGTCGGGTGCCCGCCTGGACGGCAAGTTCCTCGCAGTCCTCTCTTTGACGAGTTCGACCCTCTCGGGTATGGGATCCGGGGGCGAACGATGGGTCTTTGGCGCCCGATGCGGAAGCGGCCCCTGCGACGTGAGCTTCTCCCGCGGATCGTCTTCAACGGGCACACTGAAACAAACGGGTGCGAACTATGCGGGCACGATGAGCATCCCGTTCCACATCGGGAACTGCTCCGGCGCCGCCGTCAACGAGTCGGTCACGATACGCCTCACGGTTTCCGACGCCGCCGTGGTCCATGGGGAATGGCGCGCCACTCACATCACGGGCACCACGCACGAATACCTGTCCTATTCGGGCTGCGTCCCGGCCTCAGCCGACTACTCGGTGAAGGGTTCGGTGCAGACGTGAGCGACGACCCCAGCTGGGGAGGTCCCGCCACACCACCGGCCCCCGCCCCGCCGCCGCCCGCACCGGACTACTCCTCGACGCCCCCGCAGCCGTCGAAGCGTCGCGCCGTCAAGATCGTGGCGATCGTCGCAGCGGTGGCACTCGTGGTTACCGTCGCGATCGTCGCGCTTAGTCAAGCCTCCAAGCCGAAGGGACCGCCCTCCGCCCCCGCCGGCGTGCAGGCCGACGGATCGGTCTGCACGCCACCCGACTGTCACGTGCTCGCAGGAACCGTCGCACTCTCGTGGTCGGCTCCCACCGACGGGTCGCCCGTGACCGGCTACGACGTCTATCGCGACAGCGTGAAGATCACGAGCAGCCCACTCGCCGCGAACGCGACATCCTATGACGACGATGAGGCCGGCTTAGGAACCAGTCGTGACTACGAGCTCGTAGCCCATTCTGCGAACGGAGACTCGCTGCGCTCTGCGCCCGCAACGGTGAAGATCCCCCTCCCACCGGAACGGTTCGCCCAGTTCTCCGGGCTGTATACGGTCCATCTCACGGTGCAGCGCGCCTCGAACCTCGGAAAGGCGGAGGGCATCGATCAGCCGACCCCGGGCGACACGGTGACCGAGACATGGCAGCTCGAATCCATGTGCCCGACGAACACCGGCTCCTGTGCGGTGCGGATGATCGGCTTCCGGACCGTGGTCCTGCATGAGAACGGCAAGGCCTACGAAGGCGGTGGCAAAGCACCGGGCGCCAACTGCCTGCCGAGCGGCACGGCGTCCATAACCAACACGTTCCACCTGGTGCCGGGGAACGCCCATTTGAAGGGACCGAACTGGGTATTCACGTCCTTTACCGGCACGCACCAACTGTCGTTCACCTGTTCGACCTCGACACCATCCACGGCCACGTTCAGCCTGAGAGCGAGCAGCAATGGGTCGGACAAGAGCGGCACGAGCGCAGCCTGAGTCGGGGACAGAACAGGCGTGCCTCACAATTCCTGCACGTGCTCTTCCTCGGACGCGCTACCGCTACCCGGTGCGAGCAGATCCCCGGCGAGGCGCCTCACCGCGCGGCCCGCGCGGCCGCGTTCCGGCAGCAGCCGACCTGCAGCCTGCGCGCGGGCGACCGACTGATCGGAAGGAATCACCGCGATCGGCGGAGCACCGAACGCGCGCGACACGTCCCCGGGCACCAACTCCGACCTCCCTGCCCGGTTGAGCACATGGTCGATCCGAACCGATGGCACCGCGTCCAGGAAGCGCGCCGCCGCCCGGAACGTTCTCACTTCCGGCGTCAACACTTCGATCACGCGATCCATGGCGGCGAACAGATCCGGTGGCGGGTTCGCGCCCAGGTCGACCGCGACCACGTCAACAAGGCCTGAGGCAACCTGGATCACTCGGAGCCACCCTTGTGCGTGTTGCGTCTCGGCCTCGGGTGCAGGCGCCAGGAGCGCCCGGAATCCGGCCGGATGGGGCCACAACGCGTCCACCAGATGTCCCGTTGTCAGTTCGTCTCCCATCCGAAGGAGGACCGCGGCCGTGTGCACACCTTCCTCGGGTGCACCGATGGACGGTCCGACATCGGCGCCGATGGCATCCGCGTCGATGACGACGCACGAACGTCCGCGGGACGTGAATGCCCCCGCCAGATTGCAGGTGAGGAACGTCGCGCCGGCGCCGCCCCGGGCCGCGTGGATCCCGATTACCTGTCCGCGGGCATCGTTGGTGTCCAAGACCGGCCGGATCGCGGCAACCGCCGCCCCCAGCGCGTCGCGGTCCGCGGGCCACACGAAATAGCCTCGCGCGCCGACCGACAGCGCCGTTCGAAGCGAACCCACCGATTCCCTGGTGTCCAGGGCCACCACCACGTGGCGACCGGCATCGAGCGCGCCACAGAGCGAGGGCTGCGCCACGACCACGTCGGGCTCGAGCTGCCGGACGGCTTCGGCGAGCCGTCGGTCGTCGTCCGCGGACGCCACGACCCTGGCACGGCCACTCCGGTCGAACAGGTGCATCACCTCCTCGGCGACCTCCCCGCTCTCCATCCCGAGGACAACCCGCGCACCTTCCTCCACCGACGCACCTCCGCGTTTCCATGGGAGAGGAGGCCTGGATGCAACCGTACCTTCACGTACCGACACGAAGAGGACACGAAGGGTTCATCCCAACGTGCGCCGGCGTGTCAGACCCCCGGGGTAGGGTGGCGCCATGGCACAGGTCATCTCGCTAGATAGCTATCGCGAACGCAGGGATCCCTTGGCGGCGGCCATGGCACGTCTGGACGGGGCCATCGGACGTTTGGATCCGTTGGTGCGCGGCAGGCGTGAGCGTCCCGGCCCACGGCTCGAACGCGAACTGGCGGCGATCTCCCGCGAGGTCTCGAACGGCCGGCCACAAGCAGCAGCCGACCGCGCCGAGAGACTGGCCGATCTCCTTGAGCATCCCGCGGCGATCGGTTCGTCGCCCTAGACTTCGCGGGTGGATCCCACCAGACGTCGCGCACTGATCGCTGCTGGAATCGCTGCGAGCATCACCTTGGCCATAGGACTCACGGCCGTCGCGATCACGTCGAGAGACGACGGCGAAACCGTGTCTCGGCTTCCGAGCGGATCCGCCACATCGGATCCCACGTCCCCGCCGGCGTCGAAGAAGGCCGAGACACCCGACGCGTACCTCGCCTGGGTTCCGGGGGGATTGCCGCCGGGCTTCATTGCGGGGGCGGCGAAGCTGCATGAGTTCGACCGGGTCACCGCCGTCTTGCAGGACACGGTGTGGATGACCCGCTCGGTGGACGCGACCGGCAAGGTCGTTGACTCGCCCGCGCCCTATTTCATCCCCATCGACGCCGCCGGCATCGAACCCGCGAGGTTCGGAAGCTTCCTACCCAAGCCGTATCGAGCGGCGGTCGCGGACCTGGGTCCGCGTCAGGGGATACTGAGTGAAACGTCCGCCACCCTTCGGCGCATAGGTGTGGGAGGCAGCCTTTCGTTCCACGGCGGCACGGTGAAGATCGTCGCGGTGTTGCCGGACGTACTGGTGGGCGCGCAGGAACTGGTGGTCGACGCGCCCACGGCGCGCGCGATCGGTGTTCGCCATCCGCGCTACCTCCTCATGAACGCGAAGCCGGGAGCCTCCCCGAACGACGATCAGCTCCGCTCGCAGCTCTTGCCGCTCTTGCCGGCCGGTCTGCAATACCCGGTGGTTCAGGTGCGCGCCCCAGGAGAGACCACCTACCTTCATTCTGCCGACCTGGTGCTTCCGCAAGAGAACATCAAGCGACGGTTCGGAGAATGGTCGGGGCGTCCCGGTAGCGGAGGATTCCTGAAGATAGACCCGAACTGGGTGGGTAAAAACATCGTGACCACCTCGGTCCCTATCCTAGGCAGGGTCACCTGCAACCGGCGCCTCATCCCCCCGCTCAAGGCGGCCATGCACCGATTGGCGAGCCAGGGACAAGCGTCCGCGGTTCACGACTATGAAGGCTGTTACGTGGCGAAGTTCCTGCTGAACGATCCGACCGCGTCGATCAGCCACCACACATGGGGCGCGGCCATCGACATCAACGCGGCGGGGAGCCCCTACGGTGCCGTTCCGGTGCAGTCACGGGCGTTGATCAAAGCGATGGAACAGCAAGGCTTCATCTGGGGCGGGAGATTCATCATCCCCGACGGTCACCATTTCGAATACCTGCAGCCTGCCGGCAAGACATAGAACGGGAGAGCAGGTATCAAGCGCATCGTCTGCACTTGCTCGGGAGCCGGCGGCCCTGGGGCCCCCGGGTCCTGAGCATGCCTCCCGCGGCATGACTCGCGCGTGGGTTCTGCTCCCCCGCGGTCACCTCTCGGCAACCTTTCTCGACGCTACACCCGCTCCCGACAACGCGCAATCGAGGCCCGCCGCGTGCGGGAACGGCCAGAAACCTAGGCCGACCCCTCATGGCGACCTCGCGAACGCAGTGCGACCCAGACGAAGAGCGCACCCACCGCCACCGCCCCGAAGACCGCGGCAACGCCCGTGGTTCGCGGAGGCGGCATCGCGCCGGCGAGCCGTGTGCGCAGGCGCACGGGACGGCGGAAATCCCTGATCTGCCAGCCGCGCTCCTCCGCCTCACGTCGAAGCTCCTTGTCGGGGTTGACGGCGACGGGGTTCCCCACCACCTCGAGCATCGGAAGATCGGTGATGGAGTCGCTATAGGCGAAGGACCGATCGAGATCGATCCCGCCGCGTTCGGCCAAGGCACGCATGGCGTCGGCCTTGTGGACGCCGTAG
The DNA here is from genome assembly GCA_034667405.1 of Actinomycetota bacterium. Taxonomy (GTDB): domain Bacteria; phylum Actinomycetota; class UBA4738; order UBA4738; family HRBIN12; genus JANXVR01. The sequence goes on from JAXDJX010000007.1 coordinate 62,280, forward strand.
GAGTAGAACTCGAGCGCGCCGGTGTAGCGCTGATCGTCTCCGACGGCGGCACGCGTCGCGATGACGCCGCTCACTCCGAAGTGGCGAGCCAACGGGCGCACGATCTCCTGGGGAGAGGAGGAGACGATGTAGATCCGCCTCCCCTCCTTGCGGTGCTGCTCGATGAGATCAAGCGCTTCCTGATAGACGAACGGATCGATGACTTCCAGAAGCACCGCCCCCACCAGACCTTCGAGTTCGCCCCGGTGCCAGCCCTTCGTCAGGTTGAGCATGCCTTCTTTCAGACGAGCCATCTTCTCTTCGTCGGCGCCCACCAGCAGATAGACGATCTGTGCGTAGGCGCCGCGTAGGAGCTGGCCGCGGCTGACCATCCCGGCGCGGTAGAGCGGGCGACCGAGCGCCAGCGTGCTGCTGCGCGAGATGACCGTCTTGTCCAGATCGAAGAACGCGGCTTCCATGGGACCTCCAAGCCTACATTCGACAGACGACGGAACCGCTTAACTCCATCGAGCCCGAACGCGGCAGCGCGTCCGCCGGCGGTAGCCTGTCGCGGATGGCTTCCGTCGCCCGATTCAATATCGCGCCCGTGAAGTCGGCGCAGCTCCACCACCCCGATCACATCGTGCTAGCCGCGGGTGGTGCGGTCGGCGATCGACGGTTCCTCTTCCTCGACAACGAAGGCCATCGATTCTCCGGCGAGGCTAAGCGCGGGATGCTGGGGATCGCCACCACCTACGACGCCGAGACGGAGCGGCTCACGCTGCGGTTCCCGGATGGATCGGCGGTGACGGGGTCGGCGCTGTCGAGTGGGGAGGCGCTCGGCGTGGCGCTCTATGACCACGACGCCGATGTTCGGCTGGTGGACGGGCCGTTCGCTGAGGCCGTATCGATGCACATCGGACGCGAGGTGCGACTCGCTCGCACGGAACATGGCGAACGGGCCGGCGGACTCCCGCCCGTCTCCCTGATCTCGCTCGCCTCGGTGGCAGACCTGGCCACGCGCGGCGGCGTGGACACGCTCGACCCTCGTCGATTCAGGATGCTGATCGAGCTGGACGGCTGCGATCCGTACGAAGAGGACACGTGGGCGGGATGTCGGCTGCGCCTGGGGGAGGCGGAGTTGCGCGTCGGGGGTCCGACCTACCGGTGCACCCTGACGACGATGCACCCCGATACCGGCGAACACGACTTCCCGGCGCTCGACGTTCTCTCGACCTACCGGCGGAGCTCGGGCGGATTGGAGTTCGGCAGGTACGCCGAGGTCCTGCGCCCCGGCAGGGTCACCGTCGGGGACGCGGTGGACGTGCAACCGACGCGAACGACCGGCTAGGCTCCCCGGCGGAGGTGTCAGGGTTCCTGGTGGGCCCCTCGGTCTTCAACACCGATGTGGGGGCGCAAGCTCCCAGGCGGGTTCGATTCCCGTCCACCTCCGCGAAGATCCGCCCGCGACTACGTTCGGCATAGTCATTTCTACCTAGAGGGGGGTATCAAGGAACGCCGTGCCCGCGGTATGGCCTACAGCGCCCGATCCGCGCATCCTCAGCAGGTCCCCGAACAAGCAGGAGGCCGTCGGATGGAAACGCAGGTGGAGACGCAGAACGAAAGCAAGGCAGCGATGGAGATCCGGGTAGCGACCGAACAACTCGCCCGTCACCAGGCGCAGGCTGCACACGAGAACCACCGCCAGGGCACCGTCGCCGGCTGCATCCTCTGCGAAGACGTCGCCTATGAACCGGGTTGGTACGCCCTCCTCGCGTCCTTCGCCCGGAACGCACAGGACCCGACCATCACCCTGCCCGACGTTCCCACGCTCACCATCTGACGTCCCCGCTCGTAGATGCACCGCTGTCCCCTCGTGGTCGTCCGCTTCCGCCCGTATGCGACCATGAGGGCGTGACCGCCCAGACCCTTCCCCAAACCTACGACCGGCCGTTCGCCGTCATCGACATCGGGTCGAACTCCGGTCGGATGATCGTGTTCCGTCTCTCCCAGGGCGAGCATCTCGACGTGATCGAGGACGCACGGGCCCCGTTGCGCCTTGCCCGGTCGCTACGCGACGGTAACGCCCTCGGCCCCGAAGCCATCGAACGAACCCTGGAAGCCCTGCGTGATTTCCGCGCCGTCGCAGACGGCGCGGGCGCCACGCGGATGATCGCCGTCGCGACCTCTGCCGTCCGTGATGCCACGGACGGCGACGAACTGGTGCAGCGGGCAACCCGGCTCGGCGTCCCCCTTCAGGTCATCGATGGATATCTCGAGGCCAGGCTCGGCTTCACCGGCGCCGTGCACGATCTCTCCGTGGCCTCCGGTTTCACCATGGACGTCGGTGGCGGCAGCGTGGAACTCGGCCGGTTCGTCGATCGGACGCTCCAGACCTCGTGGTCCTTACCGCTCGGTTCGCTCCGCGTCTCCGACCGCTTCCTGGAGCACGATCCGCCTGAGGTGAAGGAGCTGAAGGCACTTGGGCGGGCGGTCGAAGAGGCGCTCGACCTCGCGGGCGTGACCCAACTGGTCGAGGGCGAAACCTTGGTGGGGATCGGCGGAACTATCCGGAACCTGGCGAAGATCGACCGGCGCCGAACCGACTACCCCCTTCCATTGCTTCACGGCTATGAACTCGACGGCGAGCGCTTGGACGCCCTGGTCGACGATCTGTCGCAGCGCACCTCGGACCGTCGCAGACAGGTGGCGGGACTCAACCCGGACCGCGCCGACACGATCGTCGGCGGCGCTCTCGTCATCCAACAGATCGCCCGACACGTGGGGGCCTCGAAGATCCTGGTGTCCGGCCGCGGACTGCGCGAAGGCCTCGCGTTGGCGGAGATCGGCGCCGGGGTTCCCTCTCCGCGGTTCGTTCGAACGATCTCGGTTGCAACGCTCTCGGCACGGTTCGCCACCTGGCACGCAGGGGTGGCGGAGCGGCGCGTGGCGCTGGCGACAGCACTCCTGGACGGGCTCGACCCCGGCTCCCCCGGTCCCATCCGCGAGATGCTTGAGCACGCCGCGACCCTGCTGGACGTTGGTCGTGCCATCGACTACTACGACCGCTTCGAACACGCGGCGATGATCGTGACAGCCGCCGACCTGGGCGGATTCAGCCACACGGACCTCGGCGCCCTCACGGCGATCCTCCGCCAAGCCGACGATAGTTCGCGCCTGGGGCCGTTCGGGCGACTGGTGGCCGTTGAGGACCGACCGGCGGTCCTGCGCGCAGCGACCGCGCTCGCGTTGGCCGAAGAGCTGAACCGGCGCATCCCACCGGGACGCCCGGTGACCATCACCTGCAACATGTTGAAGGGCGGATTCGAGGTGATCGCGCCGGTCCCACCCGGATGGCGGCCGCGTGGTGTCGCCGATCGGTTCGCCCGGGTGTTCGGCCAGCCGCTCTTGCTGGTCCCCACGGAAACCGCGGCGGGAGGCCTGGCGGGCGTCTGAACAAACGTCGTTCTAGGGAGCGGCCGCTGCTGAGGACGCATAGGCCCGCTCAACGATGTCGAGCACGACTCGGCCGTCGGCCCCGTCCGGACGAGGGCTGCGTCCCTGCCCTATGGCATCGAGGAATTCGGTCATCTGGGCCGTGTACATGGGCTGGGTGCAGTGCTCGTAGTCCTGGCTGGGTTCCTCGCGCGGGAAGATCCGCGCGTACCCCTTCGTCCCGTACACCTCGGTCTCGGCCTCCAACCCCTCCTTGTGGGGATGCCACCACCCGGATTCCACGACCGAGTTCGTGCCGTCGGTCCAGGAGATGAGCACGATGCCGTCGTCGTCCACGTCGTAGGTGCCGAAGTGCGTGTCGATGGTGGCGCAGACACTCTCCGGTTGCGGATCTCCGAGCAGATACCGGACCGTGTCGATGGCGTGCACACCCATGTCCATGAGGGCTCCGCCCCCCGCGAAGCGCTTCTCGGTGAACCACCCGGCCGGACCCCAGTTCGCGTGGACGCCGTAGCCTCGGGTCTTCACGACGGTCCCGAGTTGTCCGTCGGCTATCCGTGCGCGCATCGCCTGCACGTCCGGATGGAAGCGCCAGCAGTGGGCGACCATCAGCGTTACCCCGCCGCGTTCGGCAGCCGCGATCATCGCATCGCACTCCGCCACGCTCACCGCCATCGGCTTCTCGACCATCACGTGCTTCCCCGCCTCCAACAACGCGATGGCCTGCGGCGCGTGAAGGTAGTTGGGAGTGGCGACGATGGCCGCGTCGATCTCCGGGTCCGCCGCCAACGACTTCCAATCCGTGGTCACCCGGGGGATGTCATAGGTCTCGGCGAAGGCCCTCGCGCTTTCCTCGCGGTGGTTCGCGACGGCCACCAACTGATCCCCGTGGGCCAGGACGGCACGGGCGTGGAACTCCTGGATCCACCCACACCCGAACAGCGCCACCTTCATGGCTCAACCCTTAACACCGGTGAGCGTCACTCCTTCGATGAACGCCTTCTGCGCGAACAGGAACAAGACGATGACGGGCAGCATGAACAACAGGGACGCGGCCATCTGCAGGTTCCACACGGTCCCGCCGTGGGTGGCGGTGAACTGGGTGAGTCCCACCGAGAGCGTGTACATATGCGTGTTGCTGGCGCTCCAGACCAACGGACCGAAGAAGTCGTTCCAGCAGTAGAGGAATTGGAACAAGGCGACGGCCATGATCGCGGGCTTCGCCAGCTTCACGATGACGTGCCACATGATCTGAACTTCGCTCGCGCCGTCGACCCTGGCTGCATCGACGAGCTCCTCCGGGATGGTCATGAAGAATTGGCGCAGCAGGAAGATCGAGAACACGTCGCCGAAGAAGGCAGGGATGATGAGGGGCTTGAAAGATCCGACCCAATGGAGGCGCGAGAATACGACGTAGAGCGGCACGATGGTCACCTGGGCGGGCAGCATGAGCGTTGCAAGGAGCACAAGGAAGGTCGCCTGGCGTCCTCTCCACCGCATCCTCGCGAGCGCGTACGCAACGGGGACGGACGACAACACGACACCAACGGTCGCAAGGACCGCGTAGAAGACGGTGTTGTATGTGTAGAGCCAGAAGGGGACCTTCGTGAACACCTCGGCGAAGTTCGACCACTGGAACGGATGGGGCCAGAGCCTCGAGCTGAGCGCTTGCTGCTGGGTCATCACAGCCGTAAGCAGCACGAACACGAACGGGCTCACGAAGACCACGACGAAGAAGAGTGCAACCGAATGCTTGGCGATGGCCAAGAGCACGTTCTTCCGCCGCGCCTCGCCGGCCTTCCGGCGGGGTTCGCGGGGCCGTGAGCCCGCCCCCGCGGTCAATGCCTTCGCCCCGGCGTGAGCGGCCATCTACTTGAAGCCCCCTTGGTAGAAGACCCAATGCTTCGAAGATCGGATCAGCACCAGGGTGCACGCCATGATGATGAGGAAGAGGATCCAGGCCATGGCGGAGGCGTACCCGAGGTGGAAGTACGCGAACCCCTGCTGATAGAGGTAGATGCCGTAGAAGAGGGTCGAGTTCAAGGGGTAGCCGAGGTTCGACGCGATGTCCCGGGTGCCCCCCGCCGCTCCCGCGGCGACATATGCCTCCGTGAAGTACTGGAACCCGTAGATCACCCCGATCACGGCGGCGAAGAAGATGACCGGGCTGATCATCGGCAGGGTGATGTGCCGGAACTTCTGCCAGGCGCTGGCGCCCTCGATGTCGGCTGCCTCGTAGAGCTGAGCCGGCACATCCAGGAGAGCCGCGAGGAAGATGATCATCGTTTCGCCCACACCCCAGAGCGATAGGAGAACCAACCCGGGCTTCGACCACGCGGGATCCTGGAACCAGAGCGGGCTCGAGACGTGCACGAATCCCAGCACCGTGTCGAGGGGGCCACCTTTACCCAGCAGGAAAACGAACGCGAGGGTCGCCGCAACGGTAGGGACCATCGCCGGGACGAAATAGACCGTGCGATAGAACCCGCGCCCCCGCTTCGGCAGCGTCAGCACCATCGCCACGAGGATCGCGAACACGATCTGGACCGGCACCCCGATCGCGATGATCCATGCCGTGTTCCGCAGCGATGTCCAGAACAGCGGATCGTTGAAGAACATGAACCGGTAGTTGGACAACCCAACCCACTGGGGTTGAGACAACATGTCGTAATGCGTGAACGAGAAGTAGAGGCTCGCAAGCATCGGGTAGATCACGAACATGAGGAACCCCAGCACCCACGGAGATAGGAACATCGACACCGTGAGGTAGTGCCGCCTGGACCGGCGCCGGCGGAGCGCGCGGCGCTCCGCCGGTACCGTGAGCCGGTCGGTGACCATCTTCGCGGCTATCCCAGTGCCAACTGCTGATCGATCTGCGTAGCCAGATCCTGCAAGCCTGCCTGGAGGTCCGGGACCTTCCCTGCCTCCCAGCTATCGACGAAGTTCGACCACATCGACTGATCCGCGTCTCCCAGCGTGGTCAGTTGTTTGAAGTCGGAGGTCGGGTTGCCGAAGATGTCGAGGAACGGCTTGAAATGCGGATCGTCTGCCTGCTTCGTCGTCTTGAGCGAGTCGAACGTCGTCGGGACGTTCCCCAGCGTGTAGGCGAGTTTCAACTCGGCGCTCGTGTCCGTGGCCAGGTACTTCACCAATAGCCAGGCCGCCGCCGAGCTGGCCGCGCCGCGTGGGACACCCACCACGTCGCCACCGATCTGTCCCCGTCCGTACGTGCTCGCGATGGTGTCGAGCACGGGCATCGGCGCGGTTGAGTAGTCCAGTTTCGGGGCGTACTGCTTGATGAAGGCGGTGCGCCACTCGCCGTCGCACGTCATGGCGACCTTGCCGATATCGAATCCCTGCGCCGGACCCCACTCGGAGTTCGCGCCACCAAGCTGCGCGAAGAACTCCTGGAGAAGGTGGACGCCGTTGGGGCCGTACACGTCGGTGATCATCGCCTTCTGCCACTCGAGCATCGCAGCCCAGGTGGGGTCGGAACCGAACGCCGAGTCGCCGTTCGGGTCGTACCACTTCGAGCCGGAGAAGTTCCCGAGGTAGAAGTTCGGGTTCTCATAGAAGGCGTGCAATGGCATGAAGCCTGCCACCTTGATGGAGCCGTCGGGGTTGAACTGGGTGAGTTTCTTCGCATCCGCCTCGAGTTCGGAAAGCGTCTTGGGAGGCGACGAGATACGCGCCTGCTGAAACATCTCGTTGTTGTAGTACAGGCCGTATGCGTCCGACAGAACGGGCAGCGTGCATTGGCTACCGTTGTAGCTGGTGTATCGGAGCGCCTGCTCGGGGATGATCGTTGAGATATCCATCCCGTCCGCTTGAAGGTAGGGCGTCAGATCCTGCATCGCACCGGTCGAACAGAACTTGGCGACGTTGTCCGGCCCCTGACTGATCGTCATGTCGGGCGGCGTGCCGCTGTTGATCGCACGAACGATATCCGCATCGGACTTCCCCGGCGTGTGCTTCACGGTGATCCACGGGTACAGCTTGTTGAAGTCCGCCAACACCGCGTCGTACTGATCGAACTCGCGTCCGGTGTAGAAACTCCACAGGTTCACCGTCACAGGAGTATGTGTCGCGTCGCTTGCCGAATCGATGGTGCTGACACTGCTCGATCCACCAGCTGTACATGCGACCAGTGCACCGAGCGATATCGCTAACGCGATCAACCTCTTCTTCATGAACCGCACCCCCTCGATCGGTCTGTGTGTATGACGCTTCCTATCACGGCTCTTCCCCGTTCCCGCCCTTGGCCACGATCCTCACGCTGCACCGCCATCGTCGGCCGAGCGAGAGAACAGTCTGGTTTGAGCGGCCTCGAGCGCCAGGGAGACCGCGCCGCGAAGTTCGGCGTCGGCACCGAGCGACGACACCTCGATCCTCGGGCGGAACGGGGACAGCGCGCGTAGTTCTCGCGCAACGGGTTCCAACAGCAGGTCGCCGTTACGCCCGACTCCACCGCCCAGGACCACGAGTTCCGGATCGATGACCGGCACGATGGCCGCGATCGCGAGCGCAAGCCGCTCGGCTACCGCAGAGACGATCCGGGCGGCGGCTGCGTTGCCCTCCCTCGCCGCATCGAAGACGGCTCGCGGGGTTGACGCTCCCGCAAGACCGGCAAGACGGGCTTCACGAACGATGCCCTCCGCCCCCAACGCCGACTCCAACGCCCCCCGCCTCAGGTTGTTCCGGTTGTGAGGGTCGGCGGTGGCCAGAGGTAGATAGGCGACCTCACCAGCCGCGCCCGATGCTCCTCGGAACAGTTCTCCGTTCAACACGAGACCGAGTCCGACGCCGGTACCGATGTGCAGATAGACGAAGTTGTCGACTCCCTTGCCGAGTCCGTGCCAACGCTCTCCAAGGGTTGCCAGGTTCACATCGTTCTCGAATCGCATCTCGGTGCCGAGTCGATTCCGGAGGTCGTCGAAGACGCCTTGTCGCCCCCAACCGGGAAGGTTGTGCGCCATCGCCATGTGGCCGGTGGATGGTTCGAACACCCCTGGGCTCCCGATAACGGCGAACGCAACTTTGCGGCGGGTGACCCCGGCTTGCTCGGCAAGCGATGCCGCCATCTCCGCAACCTGGCCGATCAGGGCTTTCCCACTGGTGGCCCTCGCCTTCTGATCCAGTCGAACGGCGACCTGACCCGTGAGGTCGGCGATGGCGCCGCGAACCCGGTCCGTACCCACGTCGAGTCCGATCACCCAACCGGCGCCCGGGTTGAGCTCGTAGAGCACGGCCGTGGGGCCCTTGCCTCCGGAGGTTCGCCCGGCACGACGCACGAGCTGTGCCTCCTCCAGCGCGCCGAGCGCCAAGGACACCGTGGGCTTGGAGAGTCCGGAGTCCCGGGCGAGCTGCGCCCGTGACACCGGTCCCCGCTTGCGGATGAACTCCAGCACGCCGCGTTCGTTGATGGCGCGCAGCAGGCTCGGGGTCCCCGCGGAGAACCGTTGTCCGTTCCGCTCGCCGATGATCGTCGACCCCTCGATCCGGATAAGGAAACTTTCCTAACTGAACGGCCGGATGCTACGCTCGAGACCTCGGCCGGGTCAAGACAGCCGGGGAACACGTCCGCGCGTGGAGAGGAAGGAACGGGTGGCAGAGCTCGCGATCAATGGCGGCACCCCGGTTCGATCCACCGGATATCCGGCGTGGCCCGAGCGCAACGACGACGAGTACGTTGCAGCCGTAACCGCCGTTGTCCGCAGCGGTGACTGGGGCGGGTTCCCCGAACCGGGGCGCAACGGCGCCGCGTTCGAAGAGGCATTCGCCGCGTATCAAGGTGCTCGCCACGGCGTCCTCATGATGAACGGCACGGTCACGATGGAGGTGGCGTGCAAGGCCCTGGGCATCGGGTGGGGAGATGAGGTCATCATCCCGGCGCTTACGTTCGCAGCAACCGCGTATGCGCCGATGGCGGCGGGAGCCCTCCCCGTCATCGTGGACGTCACGCCCGGCACGTGGACGATCGACCCCGCGCTGGTCGAAGCGGCGATCACGCCGCGCACGCGCGCGATCATCCCCGTTCACCTGGGCCATCAGATGGCCGACATGGACACGCTGACCTCTATCGCCTCGGCCCACGGACTGGCCATCATCGAGGATTGCGCGCATGCCCACGGCCAGCAGTGGAACGGCCGTGGGGCGGGGTGCATCGGAGCGTTCGGTTCGTTCAGCCATCAGTCTTCGAAGATCCTCACTTCGGGAGAAGGCGGGACACTGCTGACCAACGACGACGGCTTGGCGGCGCGAGCGCATTCCATCATCGACTGCGGCCGCCCCAAGGATCCCGAGGAGAAGGAGTACACCTTCGGAGCGAACTACCGGCTCAGCGAACTCAACGCCGCGCTGCTCGTCGTGGCGATGCAGCGGTTCCCGGCCCAGCAGGAGCAGCGGGCCGAGGCCGGGAAAGCATTCGAAGCGCTCGCGGCCCAGATCCCGGGTATCCGCGTGATGCCACACGACCCGCGCATCACGCGCTGGAGTTTCTATAACTACATCCTGGCGATGGATCCACACGCCTTCGCAGGACGGCCGAACGAGATCGTGTGCGCGGCCCTGGAAGCCGAGGGGATCCAGGCAGAGGTTCAGTACCCGCCCATGAATCGCTACGACCTCTTCCAGCCCCGACTCAGCAGGCTCCCTGTCGCCGTGGAACACGCGGACCGGCTGAAGCCCGAGACCATGTCCTTCCCCGTGGCCGAAGCGGCCGGCCTTCGCGAATCGATCTACTTCATGGAGACCACGTTCCGAGATGGCCAGCGAGGGATCGAGGACGCCGCCGAGGCGCTCGCGAAGATCCAACGCCACGCGGACGAACTGCCACCCGCCTGAGGCAAACCGGGCGGCCGGTTCTTCCTCAGGGGTAGAAGCGAGGTAGGAGCTCCCGGTTCGCCTCGAGTAGTGCATCGAGCAGCGGCGAGGCGACATCGTAGTCCTGTACCAGCGGATTCGCCATCAACGCCTTCAGCGCCGTCTCGCGGCTGCCCGTCTTCGCCGCCTCGGCCGCCAGGAGTTCGTAGGCCTTCGCGTGTTGCACGAGCCCCAGCATCTCGGGTGCCAGCGGCTCGGTCGACAGTGGGTGCGCGCCGTCGCGGTCCACACGCGCCGCGACCTCGACCACGGCATCGTCGGGGAGGTTCGGGATGGCGCCCTCGTTCCGCACGTTCACCACTTGGACGTCCCCGGTACCGGCGTGGAGCGACGCGATGAGTGCCGCAGCGGCGTCGCTATAGAACGCGCCGCCGCGCTCCTCCAATAGCTTGGGTTTGGTGTCCAGCTCCGGATCCTTGTACAGCTCCAGGAGACCCGCCTCGATCTCCATCACCTCTTGCGCGCGGATGTGTCCGCCTCGGAGTTCTTCCATGACCCGGCTGGTCAGGTAGTAGTAGCGCAGGTAATACGAGGGGATGGCACGAAGCGTCTGGACCAGCGCGCCCGGCATCTCCTCTTCCAACTCCGCCCAGTACCGACGGTACCGTTCGGGCCCGTTCGCAGCAGCGCCCGCATCGAGGATCTCGGGAAGCCGGTCGACGCCGTTCACCAGCACCCCGCGCTCCCACGTCAGGTGGTTGAGACCGACGTGGTCAAGTTGCACGCGATCGGGCGTGACCTCGAAGAGCTTCGCGAACTCCCGCTGGAACCCGATGGCCACGTTGCAGAGCCCCAACGCGCGATGGCCTTCGTCCAGCAACGCCTGCGTCACCAGCCCGGTCGGATTCGTGAAGTCGACGAACCAGGCCCCTGGAGCGCCGCGTTCGGCCGTCAGTTCGGCCAGTTCCAGGACGACGGGCACCGTCCTGAGCGCTTTCGCGAATCCCCCGGGGCCGGTGGTCTCCTGTCCGATACAACCGAACGACACCGGGATCGTCTCGTCCTTGTAGCGGGCTTGATTCCCCCCAACCCGGAGTTGGACCACAACGAAGTCGGCACCCTCGATGGCGTCCTCGCGCGAGAGCGTTCGACGAACGGTCCCGGACCATCCGGCGCGCAGGGCCATCCGTTCGGCCAAGGCCCCCACGATGTCCAAACGCTCTTGGTCGATGTCCAAGAGCACGAGTTCGTCGACCGGGAGGCGGTCGCCTCGGGTGACGAAACCCTCGACCAACTCCGGCGTGTACGTGCTCCCCGCCCCGACGACAGCCACCTTCACACCCATGCTCGCGGCATCGTACACTCCCCGACGTGAAATCGTTAGGAACCTTTCCTGAACCCACTCGGGTCGCCCTGACGTTCGACGCCGAACATCCCGACCGCCCCGGCTGTCCTCCGGGGAATGCCGATGTGATCCTGGACACCCTGCGGGACGAGGGCATCCGAGCAACGTTCTTCGTCCAGGGGCGGTGGGCGGAGGCGGCCCCCGTCACGGCGAAACGCATCGCAGATGAAGGGCACCTCATCGGCAACCATTCCCACTATCACGCCCGCATGACGTTGCTTCACGACGACGGCATCGCTGCCGATGTCGGCATGGGGCAGGACGTCATCCATCGGATAACGGGAGCCGATCCACGCCCGTGGTTCCGGTGTCCGTTCGGTGATGGCGCCGACGATCCACGCGTGCTCGCAGGCCTGGCGACGCTCGGCTATCGAAACATCCATTGGGATATCGAACTCGACGATTGGGAACCGGAGCGCACGGCTGCGGCCATCACGGGCGACGCGGTCGCCGGCGTGCGCGCGCGAGCACACGATGTTGTGGTCCTTCTCCACACGTGGCCGGCTTCGACCGCCCGGGCCATCGGCCCGATGATCGCCGGGCTGCGGGGATCGGGTGCGACATTCGTCACGGTCGACCAGTTACACGGGGAGGACTGAGTGGCGACGCGGCGTGCAGCCATCCTCGCGGTGGACGCCGGGGGTTCGAAGATCGACGCGGCGTTGTTGCGGCGCGACGGCACCGTGCTGGGCGCGGCCCGGCTGCAGCTCGCCAACCATTCGGGCACGGGAACCCAAACGCATCTCCTCCAGGTGGTCGACGCCGTCCAAGCCGCAGTGTTGGACGCAGGGACCGACCCGTCCTCGACGCCGATCGCGGATCTCGGGATCTACTGCCTCGCGGGAGCAGATCTTCCCGCCGACGATCGCCGACTGTCGAAGTGGCTCGCCCATCGCGCCCTCACCACGGCCGACGTGGTGCGCAACGACACGTTCGCCGTGCTGCGGGCGGGCACCGACCGGCCCTGGGGCATCGGTGTGGTCTGCGGCTACGGCACTAACTGCGCCGGAGTCGCCCCGGACGGCCGCGTCACCCGGTTCCCGGCCGTCGGGCTCATCTCCGGGGACTGGGGCGGAGGTGCCGACCTGGGGAAGTTCGCGATCTGGAACGCGATCCGCGCCGAAGACGGGCGCGGCCCGAAGACGTCGCTGGCCTCGGCGGTTCCGGCGTTCTTCGGGATGCGTCGGCCCCGACAGGTGCTGGAGGCCCTGTACTTCGGCACGCTGGACGAAGAGCGGATCGTAGAACTGGCACCCACAGTATTCGAGGAGGCATCGGCAGGCGATGCCATCGCCCGGGAGTTGGTGGATCGGCAGGCTGACGAGGTGTCCGTGATGGCCACCACCGCCATGCGCCGACTCCGCATGACCAAGCTCGACCCCGATGTCGTTCTGGGGGGCGGCATCTTCAGGAATCGAGATGCCGGGTTCTTCGAGCGGGTGAACGCGTCGATCCTCGCGGTCACCGCGCGGGCGAACGTGCATGTGCTCACCGACCCACCCGTGATCGGCGCCGCGCTGATGGGACTCGATCAACTGAACGCACCGAAAGCCGCGCATGCGAGAGCCAGAGGCAGCTTGACCCACGAACGGCTGAACACCCACACTGCCGTGAGCTGAGGAGGAACGATGGCGAAGATCCTGCTCCAGAACGTGTCGAAGGTCTTCGGCAACGATGTCGTCGCCGTGAACGACGTGTCGCTTGAGATCGGCGACGGCGAGTTCATGGTGCTGGTTGGGCCTTCGGGCTGCGGCAAATCAACCATCCTCCGGATGCTCGCGGGTCTCGAGGAGCTCACCTCGGGAGAGCTCTTCATCGGCGATACGCAGGTCACCGACCTTCCACCGAAGGATCGGGATGTCGCGATGGTCTTCCAGAACTACGCCCTGTACCCCCACATGACGGTCGAACAGAACGTCGGGTTCGGGCTGAAGCTCCACAAGACACCCAAAGCAGAGCTCCAGCAGCGCGTCGCCGATGTCTCCAGGATCCTTGGGCTGGAGCCGCTCATGCAGCGTCGGCCCGCCGAGCTCTCGGGTGGGCAACGCCAGCGTGTTGCTATGGGTCGCGCGATGGTGCGCGAGCCCCGGGCCTTCCTCATGGACGAACCGCTTTCCAACCTGGACGCCAAGCTCCGCGTACAGATGCGGAGCGAACTCAGCCGTCTCCACGAACGGCTGGGCACGACCACGGTCTACGTCACGCACGACCAGGTGGAGGCGATGACGCTTGGCCACCGGGTCGCGGTGCTGAAAGACGGCGTGTTGCAACAGGTCGACACGCCGCAGAACCTCTACAACAACCCCGAGAACCTTTTCGTCGCTGCGTTCATGGGCTCACCACCCATGAATCTGGTCGAGGCGAAGGTCACCGGAAATTCGGTGTCGTTCGGTCAGATGACCCTGCCCGCCGGGGCCGGCGCACCGCTCGGGGGATACGACGGACGAACCGTCATCTTGGGGATCCGGCCTTCGGACATGGAGGATCGGGCTGTGTGGCGGAGTGAGGATCTGCCGACCATCGACGTGGTGGCCGAGGTGACCGAAGAGCTCGGCTCGGAGGTGAACATCATCTTTCCGGTCGATGCGCCGCCGGTTGAGACCGAGGACACGATCGCAGCGGCCAGCGACGAGGGCGATCACGACAACATCCCGCTCATCGCCGACGAGAAGGACCGCCTCCGGTTCTGCGCGCGTGTAGACGCACGAACCGCCTGTAAGCCCGGCGACAGGGTCACGCTTTCGCTGAACCCGGAGCGCTTCCACTATTTCGATCCTGCAACGGGGCAGGCGATCGTCGCGCAAGAGCACGCTGCGACGGTCTAGGCGCTGTCCGCGGTTACGGCTTCGGCGTCCAGCGGGAGCCAGCACTCGATCTTGGTTCCACCGCCCGCCGAACTCGTGATCCGGCACCACCCACCAACCAGTTCGGCTCGTTCGATCATCGTCGTGAGACCGAGATGGCCCGGCTCCGGGCGTTCAACCCGCGCCGGATCGAATCCGTTGCCGTCGTCGGTGACCCTTATGGTCACGCCGTCACCGGCGGTGGCAACGGCGATCTCGACGTGGTGCGCGTCCGCATGCTTCCGGGCGTTCGCCACGGCCTCTTGCGCGATCCGGTACAGGGTCGCGCGCATCTCGGGCGGGGGTTCGGCGCTAAGTCCGTCTTTCACCTCGAACGCCCAACCCGGGTCGGCGGCCGCGTGCTCCAGATAGAGCTGGAGCGCTGGGACCAATCCCTCCCGATCGAGGGCCAGAGGACGCAGTTCGAACAACAGACTGCGGAGACGAACGATGGAGTCGCGAACCGTTCGCTGGATGTCGAGGAGTTCCTCAGGGGTGGCGGCGTGGGGCATCCCCGCCAGGAGCTGGAGCCGCAGATCCACCGCGGACATGACCTGGACCGGATCGTCGTGGATGTCGGCGGCGATCCGGCGACGTTCCTCCTCCTGCGCGTTGCCCAGCCGCGCTGCGAGTTCGCGACGCTGCTGGATGGTGCGTCGCAACACGTCCAAGGACCAGCGTAGTTTCGATTCGGCGTCCTTCTGCTCGGTGATATCAAGCATGACGCCGCGCCAGTAGAGGAGCTGTCCGTCTTGGCCGAACACGGGATCCGCCTCGTCCCGGATCCATACCAACCGTCCATCCTTGCCGTAGATGCGGTACTCGGCGAAGAACCGCTCTCGCCCCCGGTTGGACAGGTGGTGGGCTTCAAGCGCCGCATCCCGATCCTCGGGATGCAACCGATCCATCCAGAGCGACGGGTCCTCGTCCCACTCCTGCGGCGAATAGCCGAGCACATCCAGGATCTTGGGGCTGGTGTAGCGGGGTGTTGAGGCGTCGTCGGGTTCGTCGATGTACAGGATCGCAGGAACGCCTTCGACCAGTCTCCGGTAGGCCTCAGGGCTCAGCTCGGCACCGCGATCCTCTTCGCTCATGTTCGGGCGATGATCCCGGCGAGGAGTGCCACCCGGGGCACCACGCTGGTGAGATCGATCCACTCGGCCGGGGCGTGGTCGTCGCCGCCGACCGGGCCGAGCCCGTCGATGGTTGGGGTGCCGGCGGCGCTGGTGGTGTTCGCGTCGGACGCACCTCCGGTAGCGGCATCCCGCAGTTCGAACCCAAGCTCGTCGGCCGCTTGCAGCGCGATGTCGACGAGTCTCTGAGCCTCAGCGCTCTTCTCCATGGGCCGGTGCCACCCGCTCCGTTCCACCGTGATGGTGACGTCCGGTACGACCGTGTCCGCGCAGATCCTCACGATCTCGGCCTCCGCCTCCTCCAAGGTGACCAGTTCCGGTGAGCGAAGATCGACCTGCAACTCGCAGCTCGCCGGGACGACGTTCGTGCGGGTGCCGCCGTGCGCGATGCCGACGTTCACGGTAACACCGGGCCAGCGGCCGTTCAGGGCTTGCAGCGCGATCGTCGTGTGGGCGGCCTGCAGCAGCGCGTTCGCCCCTTTCTCGGGCTCGACGCCGGCGTGGGCAGCGCGTCCGTGCACGGTGAGGATGTAGTCGGTGATGCCTTTGCGCGCACTCACCACGTCACCGTTCGCGCGCGCACCCTCCAACACGTAGGCCGCGTCGAACGACGGCGCCATCTCACGGATGATCGGCCCGCTGAAGAAGGAGCCGATCTCCTCGTCGGGGTTGCAGATGTAGGTGATGGAGGAGAATCCGTCGAACCCCAGTTCCTGGAGGGCCTCGACGGCGAAGAACCCGGCGAGCAGGCCGCCCTTCATGTCGGACACGCCCGGGCCGCGCGCGATGTCCCCTTCGATCCGGAACGGCCGCTCGGCCACCGTCCCGTCGTCGAACACGGTGTCCATATGGCCGACCAGCAGGATGTTCGGTCCTCCTGCCCCCTCAAGCCTCCCGATGAGCAGGTCGCCCAGCTGCGGTTCCCCCGCCTGCGGCACGTGCGTCTGCCGTTCCAAGGTCCATCCACCGGCCCGGAAACGAGCCTGACACAGGTCGGCCACGGCGTTCACGCCGCTGGGTGAATAGGAACCGCAATCGATGTTCACCATGGCGGTGAGCGCGGCTACATACGCGTCGTAGCGGCCAGCCACGGCCTGACGGATCCTCCCCATGTCCACGTCGGGAGTATAGGAACGAGGAGCGGTCAGATGAAGCGTCGGACTCCAGGAACGTTCCGAGTACCATCCGCGCAATGCGTCGATCCGAGCTCAACTGGTGGTGGAAGATCGGCATCCCGCTAGTGGTTCCCTTGTCCCGGCTGTTGTTCCGGGTTCGGGTGGAGGGGATCCGGCACCTGCCCGAGACCCGTGGCGCGATCTTGGCGTTCAACCATGTGAGCGTCCTGGATGGTCCGGTGCTGGCGGCCGAGATCGCTTTCCGTACCCGCCGGGAACTCCGCTTCCTGGTCGCGTCGGAGGTGAGCGACCACCCGATCTTCGGGCCGATCATGCGAGCCTTCGACCAGATCTTCGTCCACCGGGGCGCCGGGGACTCCCACGCATTGGATCGCGCGATCGAAACCGTTCGGGAGGGAGCATTCGCCGCACTGGCACCCGAGGGGCACGTGGCCGACGACACCGCGGAGGGCGCTGCAACAGGCGAACTCCAGCGGATCCGCAGCGGGGTGGCCAGGATCGCGCTCCCCGCGCTCGCGCCCATCCTCCCCGTCGGGATCTGGGGGACCCAAGCGCGGTGGCCCGGGAGCGGACTCATCCGAAGCCGGATCTTCCGACGGACTCCGGTCGCGATCGCGGTCGGTCCGGCCCTGTATCCCCACCCGACCGGGGACGGCCCTGCCGACATCCAACTACTGCGCGAACAGGTTCGGTCGGCCCTGGTGGTGCAGGTCGCGCGCGCCCGGGCGTTGGCCGGCGATGTCTGATCAGGCTGTACGAGCTCGCTCCCGTGCAGCGATGCGCTGCGACCAGCGCATACACGGAAGCTCGACCAAGACGAAGAACACCCCCGAGACCAGCAGGATCACGGGAACGATCACCACGCAGATCAGCACGAGATCGGGGACGAACCCACCCAGGCTGCTGGTGACCAGGACGTGCATCGGACGGAGCATCAGCCGGATCACCTGGAGATGGAGCAGGTAGATCGAATAACACATGCCTCCGATCGTCCAGACCACCGGGCGCCGGAGAGCCCGCCTGGCTCGATCGCCGCGCAGTCCTCCCACCACGAGGAGCACGCAGGCCGTCAGCACGACCGCCGGGTGTACCACCATCGGCGTGAACAACGGCATGAACACGAACGTCCCGAGTCCCACCAGGAAGGCAACGTCCCAGCCTGCCGATCCGGGCGCTCCTTCCCAACGCTCGTGCAGGTACAGGTCGGCGATCAGCACGCCGGCCAGGAACGCATGGAATGACCCCGTCAGGGATTCGGACCATCTGATCGAATGGCTGAACGCCTGCTGCTGCAGGAGCAGGGAGACAAGGATCCCGGCCACCAGGAGCACCCGTCGCCGCGAGAAGAACCGCACCAGCAGGATCGCGATGAGCGGCATGAGTATGTAGAACTGGACCTCGACCTCAAGCGACCACCCGACGGAATTGATGGGGTTACGGGTTCCGAAGATGATCGTGTTCAGGTAAGGAACGCCCGCCATCAGATGCGGCAGCAACTCCGTCGCCGGCTCCCGCAACAAGATGATGTCGCCGATGAACATCACCACCAAACAGAACACGAACGGCGGTTCGAGCCGGGTCAGCCGACGCAGGAAGTAGGCACGGGTCGATACCGTTCTCCCCGTCTCATAGGCGCGCAGGAACGGCAGCGACAGCACGAACCCACTGATCACGAAGAACAGGATCACGCCCCGTCGTCCATCGGCAAGCGTGTTCAACACCCACTCATTGGTGAGGGAGACACCCATCGCAGCGCTGTATTGATTCGCCACGGACGGCACGATGTGTCCCAGGATCACATTGCCGATGGCGAGGAGGCGAAGGCCGTCGATCTCTTGGATATGTTTTGCTGGATCGATCGGCCGACGCAGCAACGTCAGCAGCCGCATGGTGCCTCCCCTTCGGGCGGGCCGGTTGGTCGCCGGAAAACGTCGGGTCGAAACGACGCGGTTCGAGACGCTACCAGCATCTTCAGGCGTCAATGACGCTACGAGCAACCGGTGCAGTGACCCGGTAGTCTCCGTCGGATGCGAAACTCCCGGCGCCTGTTCCTGCTGAGCTTCTTGATGTTATTCGTGGAACTCGTCTTGATCAGGTGGACGGCTGCAAGCGTCGTGTACCTCGCCTATTTCTCCAACTTCGTGCTGCTGGCGAGCTTCCTCGGCATCGGCGTCGGCTTCCTGCGGGCGGGCACACAGACGGACCGTTCACGATGGGCACCGTTCGCGCTCGCGGGATTCGTGCTGTTCGTGACGATCTTCCCCGTGTCGGTGGCCACCCACGCCTCGGGTCGGCAGTTCATCGGACTGTTCGGGATCTTCGCGCTGCCGATATGGGTGGAGCTTCCCCTCATCTTCGGGGGCGTGGCCACCGTGATGGCACTGATCGCCGAAGGGGTCGCGCGAGTGTTCGCGACGTTCGAACCACTGCAGGCCTACCGGCTGGACGTGGGCGGCAGCGTTGTCGGCATCGCTGCATTCTCCATCCTGTCGTTCCTGGGAGCTCCTCCGCTGGCGTGGGCCATAGTGGTCGCAGCGTTGTTCTGGGCGGTGTTCCGCCCTTCGATCTCGAGATATACGGCGGCCCCATTGCTCGCCGTTGTGCTCTTGCTGGGCTTAGGATCCATCTCCCCCCACGACCATTGGTCCCCTTACTACCGCGTCACTGCCTCAAGCCCGAACAGCCAGGGGATCATCTCTATCGAAGTGAACGGCCTGCCACATCAGTCGATCTTGCCGCTCGACGTCCTGAAGACGCACCAGCCCTTCTACCTGGAGCCGTATCCGCACCTGGGGGCCAACCCGCTGCGGAACGTGCTGGTGGTCGGCGCGGGCAACGGGAACGACGTCGCCGTAGCGCTGTCGATGGGGGCCCAACACGTCGACGCCGTCGAGATCGACCCCGTCATCCAAGCGATCGGGCGGGACCAGCATCCGAATCACCCGTATCAAGATCCGAAGGTCACGGCGCATATCGGTGACGGCCGCGCCTTCCTGGAACGAACCGATACCAGGTACGACCTCATCATCTTCGCCTTGCCCGACTCCTTGACGCTCGTCTCCGGCCAGTCCTCGCTCCGACTCGAGAGCTATCTGTTCACGGTCGAATCGATGCGCGCCGTGCGAGACCACCTCGCACCCGGCGGAGCGTTCACGATGTACAACTACTACCGTCCCGACGTGTTCGATCGGTTCGCGGCAACGATCACGCAGGCGTTCGGCCACCCACCGTGCATCGACAACGGCAGTGAGACGC
Source organism: Actinomycetota bacterium (assembly GCA_034667405.1). Lineage (GTDB taxonomy): Bacteria > Actinomycetota > UBA4738 > UBA4738 > HRBIN12 > JANXVR01. The sequence continues at coordinate 82,309 of JAXDJX010000007.1, forward strand.
TCGGGCCTCGCCAGCAGGCGGTCCTGACGGTGGGTCTCACGGCTGCCGACGCGACGTGCTCCACGACATGGAGGGCCTCGACGACGACACCGTCGGTAGCGACCGACGACCATCCGTTCCCCTATCTCCAAGGGCGGACCATCCCGACGTTCTACGTGGTGGCACTGCTCCTGATCCTGCTGGGGTCGGCCGTCGTCGTCCGAACGTTCGGTGGACCCTTCCGCGAGATGGTTCCGTTCGTCGACCTATTCTTCATGGGCATCGCGTTCCTACTGCTCGAGACGAAGAATGTCGTGCAGTTCGCGCTGCTGTTCGGGACGACGTGGTTCGTGAATGCCCTGGTGTTCGCCGGGATCCTGCTCGCGGTGCTCGCCGCCGTTTCCGTGGCGCAACGGGTCACGCTGCCGCCGCCGTGGGTGCTCTTCGTCGCCCTGGCACTCGCGCTCTTCGCAGCATGGGCGGTGCCACAGGAGTCGCTGCTCTCCCTCGCCCTGATCCCGCGGTTCGCGGCCGCGGTCGGGCTGGCCTTCGCACCCGTGTTCTTGGCGAACCTCGTGTTCGCGCAGCGGTTCAAGGATGTGGGCTCGGCGACGGTCGCCTTCGGCGCGAACCTACTGGGAGCGGTGACCGGAGGGGTGCTCGAGTACGGGGCGCTCGTGGTCGGTTACCGGGCGCTCCTGATCGTGGTCGCGGCGATGTATCTCCTGGCCTACCTCACCCGAGGTGGGCGTAGCGTCAGCCCGGCCTGATCGTGGGGCCACCCCAACACGAAGGAGCCGGCCCGAAGGGCCGGCTCCTGGGGTGTTACGAGTGGCGAGGCTTAGCCGCCCAGCGCCACCGCGTTGATGAGGTTCGAATCGCGGAGCTTGCGTAGCGCCTCGCGTTCGATCAACCGGACACGCTCGCCGCTGAGGCCAAGCACCTTGCCTGTCTCACGGAGGCTGAGCGGCTGGCCGTTCTCCAGGCCGTAGCGGAGCGCCACAACGTGACGTTCGCGCTCGTCGAGAACCCGGTCCACGGCGTCGCCGATCTCCTCACGGAGTAGGGCATCCTCCACCTCGTTGAACGCGGCGTCGGAGTCGACCTCCTCGATGAGATCGCCCAGCTCCGTGTCCTCACCCACAGGTGACTGCAAGGACAACGGCTCGCGGCGACCCATCTCGGTGAGATCGTCGATCTCCTCCACGGTGGTGTCGAGAGCCTTCGCCAGCTCCTCGCGGCTGGGCTCACGACCCATGGACTGCGCGAACTGGAACCGGGTGCGGTTCAGCTTCCGCAGCCGGTCGTGGATGTGGACGGGGAGGCGGATGGACCGCGAACGATCGGCGATGGCGCGCGTGATTCCCTGACGGATCCACCACGTGGCATACGTCGAGAACTTGAACCCACGCCGCCAGTCGAACAGTTCGACGGCACGCATGAGACCGATATTGCCTTCCTGGATGAGATCGAGGAGGGGGAGGCCCTGGCCTTGGTACTTGCGAGCCACGGATACCACCAGTCGGAGGTTCGCCATGATGAACCGCTGGCGGGCGGCCTCGGCTTTGCGAACCTCGGCACGTGCTTTCGCGATGCTCTTCTCGGACCGCAGACGCCCGGCGCGGAGCCGCTCTTCGGCATCCTTCCCGGCTTCGATGGTCATAGCGAGCTCGACCTCTTCCTCCTTGGTGAGCAGCGGCTCGCGAGCCGCCGCCTCCAGGTAGAGGCGCAGGTCATCAGCGTCGTCGGTCCCCAAGGGGCGCGCTGGCTCTGGCACTAGATATCACTCTCCTCCTCGAGGCCGTCCGGCCGCATGGTGCAGCCTTCTCGGTCCTCGGGAACTCGGGTTCCGGTGTGACGGCATCTTGGCCAAGGGCGCAGTGGGACGCGTCTTGGCAGCCGTTATTCCGTATGGTATGGGGTCATACACATGTTTGTAAAGCTCAGACGGTGTAAAGGTCTTGTGAAGACCACTCCGAAAGGGCGTACCGCATCCGTAGGATGACTGACAAGTCAACACCTATCGCGACCTCCTCGACTGCTACCAAACTCACAACGCCCACAGTGGCGGATTCCTTCCCGACACCACGATGTTGGGGGAGCTCTGGGTTGTGGGCTTGACTTCAGCCTTCATTTCGCCCAACTATCTAGATATCGCTCTCATCGCATGGCGCGGCGCCTGCTCCCGCGCTCTCCTTGAACGGAAAGGAGCGTCATGCACCGCCGACTCCCAGGCACGCTCGCCGCGACCGCGGTCGTCCTGGGCAGCGTCCTAGCGGCGATATCGACCCCTACGCCGATCGCGAGCCCTGGTGGACAGACCACCACCGAGAGCCGCTCTTCCGAGGGCGCCGAGGCCAGGGCGGAATCTGAGGTATCCCACCTTCGGGCCCGGGCCAGCTCGCCCTCGACGCGGGCTCGCCCCGGTACGTTCGCGCCGGCCACGGGATGGCGATCCGAGCAGCTCTGGGACGCGGGTCAGAACGATTGGGAGCCGACCGTCGCCACCGACCCCGGTTCGAGCTGGGTGTACCAAGCGACGACCCGATACGGCGGACCGAAGGCCTGCAAGGCCTGCCCGGGAACGGCGATCATCATCCGTTCCTCGAGCGACGCCGGCGTCTCGTGGGGCCCCGACCACTTCCTGTGCGTCTGCAAGAACGTCAAGGCCCAGAACGACCCGGTGTTGGCGGTCACCACGGCCGGCATCGTCTATGCCGTGTGGATGAACGACTACAACCCCGGAGTGATGTTCGCGAAGTCGAGCGACCATGGCCTCACCTGGACTACACCTATCGCTGTCAAGGGAAGCGGCCTGAGCTTCACGGACAAGCCCTGGATAACCCTCAGCCCCGATGGTAAGGACATCTACGTCGCGTTCAACGCCTCGGATAGTTACGTGGTCGCATCGCACGACTTCGGCGCGACCTTCGGCGCCCGGATCAAGACGAACACCGACAGCCGGTACTATTTCGCCGAAGGGGGCGCGGTCGCCCCGAACGGAACGGTCTACTTCGCGGAGAGTGCGGAGAACCAGAGCGCGACCGGCTCCGTGCAACTCGTGGTCCTGAGGTCGACGGACGGCGGTATCCACTGGGCGCAGAACGTGGTCGATACCAGCCAGCAGCAGCCCGCGTGCACGGTGCCGCAATGCAGCGCCGACTTCTTCGCGTCGTCCGCATCGATGGATATCGACTCCGCCGGGACGCTCCTGCTCGCATATTCGGCGAACAGCGTGAGCGAGGCGAACAAGACCCTGTACGTGCGCACGTCCACCAACGGCACCACGTGGACTGCTCGCACGAGCCTCTCAACGAACTCGGGAGATAACGGGTTTCCCTCGGTGGAGGCCGGCGCGGCCGCCGGGGACTTCCGCGTGGCGTGGCAGGACAGCAGGAATGGGCCCACCGGATGGAACACCTGGTATCGGCGAACGACGAACGGCGGGAGCACCTGGAGTGCGGAGATCAACCTCTCAGACGCGAGCGGCGGCGCTCCCTACAAGTCGGTCAACGGCTATGCGTTCCCCTACGGTGACTACTTCGACATCGCCGTGAACGCGAGCGGGCAGAACTTCGTCGTCTGGGGTGAAGGCCCGAACTACGTCGGACCCGGCGGTACCTGGTTCACACGCGGGGCATAGCCTCGTTCGGTTCGCCGGTAGGCTGGCCCGGTGACCGACGATGTGTTGATCCCCGAACTCCGAACCATAGATCTGGACGGCCCGGTCGCCTATCGCGAGTGGGACGGGCCGCCCGAGACCACCTTCGTGATGGTGCACGGACTGGGGGGTTCCCATCTCTCGTGGCTCCAAGTGGGGCAGGGGCTTTCGGGGCAAGGGCGCGTTGTTGCGCCGGACCTTCCGGGGTTCGGCTGGTCTCCTCGGGAGGGCCGCGGCTCGGGGTTGATGGATCTCCGACGAACGCTCTCGCGCTTCATCGCGGAGAGCGCGACGGGAAGAGTGATCCTCTGCGGCAACTCGATGGGGGGCGCCGTTGCAGTGCTTCAGGCGGCTGTGGAACCCGGATCGGTTGACGGCATCATCCTCAGTGGTTCCGTGTTCCCGTGGGCGAAAGGCGGGATGCCGCACCCGCTCGTGCTCGCGACGTTCGCGCTCTACGAGTCCGCTCGGGTGGGTGAACGGTTCGTGACGGCGCGCGCCACATCGATCGACCCCGAGGTCGGCGTGCGGCTCAGCTTCCGGATCATCGCGGCGGATGCCAGCACCATCCCGGAACAGATCATCCAGAGACATATCGATCTGGCTCACGAACGCCGGGCCGACCCGGACGCGGTGCCGGCGTTCCTCGAAGCGGCGCGTTCACTCATCCGGCTGGGGAAACGTCGATCCGTGATCGACGGGGCGCTCGATGCCGTGACAGCGCCGGTGTTGGTACTCCACGGTCGGCGGGACCGGCTTGTCCCCGCCACCTTCGCGGAGGCGGAACTCCAGCGTCGGCCGGCATGGCGGGGGCGGATCTTCCCCGATCTCGGGCATGTCCCGCAGATGGAAGCCCCTGGCCGGTGGATCTCCGAGGTGGCCGATTGGCATGCCGCCATCCGCAGAGCGCCCTGACCGAGCCGGTCGGTTCAGTCCGGATCGAGTTCGATCCGCATGCGTTTGTTGCCTTTGCCTTTCGATTCGGTCTTGACGACGCGGACCTGGCCGACCTCCCCCGTGCGAGCTACGTGCGTGCCACCGTCCATCTGCGTGTCGATCCCGACGATCTCGATCACCCGGATCGGATCGACGTCGCGCGGCACCAGATCGACCTTCAGACGGGCGAGCGAGGGATCGGCGAGCGCCTGGTCCCTGGGGATGAACCGAACGTGCACTTCAACGTCCCGTGACAACGCCTGGTTGAGCTTGGCCTCGATCTCCCGGTCGAACTCCTGGCTCATGGACGCCAGCTCGAAGTCCATCCGAGCGGTGCCCGGCTCCATGTTTCCGCCGGTCACCTTCGCGTCGTAGTCCGTGAAGATGATGCCGGACAGCGCGTGGAGCGCGGTGTGGGTTCGCATGAGGAGATGGCGCCGATCCCAGTCCACGTTGACGGTGACGGCCGTTCCAACGGGCGGGGGTGGTGTATCCAGCACGTGGATGAGCTCGCCCGTTTCCTTCGATCGGAAGGTGTCGGTGACCGCGCACGACCCGCCGTCCCACGAAAGGCTCCCGCTGTCGCCGGGCTGTCCGCCGCCCCTCGGGTAGCTCACGGTACGGTCCAGCACCGCGCCCTCGTCGGTCGTCGCGATCACCGTCGCATCGCAGGTGCGCAGGTACGCGTCGCGCGCGAACAACATGTCGGTCATGGCGGGCACGCTATCGCAGTGAGGACCTTCGCGCGCCGCGCCGTGCGATCAGATGTTCGGCTCCTGGAGCTGTGTCGTACGAACCAAGCTCGCCATCACAGCGCCCGTCAAGATCAAGACACCCCCGACCGCCGTGCTCACCGACACTCGCTCCTGAAGGAAGATCCACGCCAAGATCGCCACCGTGAACGGTTCCATCACGCCGATGATGGAGTTCCTCAAGGCCCCTACGCGCCGCAGGCCGGCGAGCATCGCGGCGAACGCTCCAGCGGAGAAGGCCGCCATCGCCAAGATACGGAGCCAGTCGTGGCCGCCTCGCGGAAGCACGGTGGCATGGAAGAGCACTGCGTACGTGGCGTTCCCTAGGGCTGCACCGCCGGAGATCCATGCGGCAGCAGTCAGCGGATCCGTGCGCTTGACCCTGCGGTCGGCGGCCACGAGGTAGGTCGCGTAGGCCAGCGAACACGCGATGGCCAACGCGATACCGAGCGGCGCCACTTCGACGCTTCCCCCGCCGATCACCACGATCGCGCTTCCGGCCAGGGCCAGGCCGAGGGCTGTCAGGAGACGACGAGCAGGCGCGCGTCTGTCCATCGCGATCGTCGCGAGCATGACCCACACCGGGTAGGTGTAGAAGAGCAATGTCACGACGCCCGCTTTCCCATGGTTCAGGGCCGCGAAATAAAGCGACGACTCGGTGGCGTAGCCGAAGACTCCCGCCAGGACGACCGCGCGCCGCTCCCCCTTCGCCGGAAGGAGCGGACGGCCGGTCAGAGCGGCTCCCATGAACAGCAGGGCGGAGGCTACCCCGAACCGGAACGACAGCATCACGAACGGATGGCCCTGTGTGTCCACCGTCTTGGAGAAGATCACGACGACCGAGAACATGAGCGCCATCACGACCGAGTAGCCAGAGCCTAGGAGCTGGTCGCTCCTGTTCGAGGTGCTCGGCTCGGCGCGACTGGGTGTAGGTTCGGTCATGGTTCGTTCCCTGCGGGGTTCGCAGAGCGTACGCTCATAGCTGCACGACGACCGGAGAGGGGCTCGCGGCAGTGGTCGAGATCGAAGTGACACGCGCTGATGTCGAGCAGTTCATGTCCACGTTCAACGTTCGCGTGGCGGAGGATGACACGGCTACCGAGCATGTGGTCACGCTCTCAGGCACGGATTACGAGCGCCTGGGCAAGGGATTCCGCTCCCCGGAAGCCTTCGTCCGGGAGTGCTTCGCCTATCTGCTGGAGCACGAATCGAAGGACGAGATCCTGACGTCGTTCGACATCAGCCAGATCCGGACACAATTCTCCGAGTTCGAGATGGATATCTCCCGCCGCGCGGGTAACTGACGTTATCCCTGCACCAGGTCGTCCTGCGGCGCGAACTGATCCTTGATCCTGCGGGACCACGCCGCGATCACTGCGGTCAAGCCCAGGAACACCACTCCCGAAGCGATCAGGATGATGCGTGTTCGCGTGGGACTTCCCTCGACCCAGATGAAGCTCAGGATCAGCGCCGGGACGATGAAGCCGAGGTTATACGCGATGTCGAACAACGCGAACGCACGACCCCGGAAGTCGTCGGGGATGGCTTGCTGCATGATCGTGTCCGCAGAGATCTTTCCCAGGAAGAAGGCGAAGAACCCGACGAACAGCATCCCCGCGAACCCGAGCACCGAGACCAGACCTCCCAACACGATGGTTCCGGCGCCGAGCAGGATCATCGACCCGATCAGCAGACGGATGGGAGGAACCTTGTCCTTCCATTTCTGTGCGAGCACCAGACCGAGCGCGCCGCCAACGAGCCCACCGAGCCCGGACAGCGCTAGGGACAAAGAGTCCGCCGAGGATCCCTGCACCAGGTTCTTCGCGTAGAGACCGAACACGAACAACCCGAACCCCCAGAACTGATACCGCAGCATCTGGAAGGACGAAAGCCCGAGCGCTGCCGCCGGTCGAGCGGCAACCTCTTTCAGGCCGTCGGTTACCGTGCGCACCACTCGCGAGGCCTCGTGCATGAACGTGGTCTCGTGCTGGCTCGTCTGCGTGTGCCGCATCCGCAGCGAGATGAACGCGACGACCAGGAAGATCGCCGCGCCGACGATCACGCCTGCCCACGAACCCACGATGCCAGCGAACACGCCGCCGAACCCGATCCCCAGGACCTGGAACAGCGCCCCACCGGCCTGCGACAAGGCGTTGGCCTGCAGGAGGTCCTTGCCGGACAAGACATCGGGGATCGCGGCAGATTTCACCGCGAGCACGACCCGAACCACGGCCTGGGCGACGAGCAACCCGACCACCAGGCCGGCGGTGGCGAGCGTGTCGCCTTCGCTCGTCCCCTTGCCCAGCGGCAACATCACACCGAGCGCGATCGCGCCCACGATGGCCGAGGTGATGATGTTCGACCACCAGACCACCCGGCGACGGGCGAAGCGGTCGATGAACACACCGATGAACGGCGAGATCAATGTGTAGGGGATGTAGAGGGCGAGCACTACCTTCAGGAGGTACTGCGCCGACGGGACGTTCTGGACGTCGAACCCCTTCTGTCCTCCGAACACCAGCGCCTTCCCGATGGCGCCCTGTACCACTCCCTGCCCCGTCTGGGACAGGAACTGCACACCCATGAGGGTGGAGTAGTCGGGGTTCGAGAACTGCGAGAACAGCTTGTTGAAGAAGTCCCCGAAACTGGTGAGCTTCACGGTGACGGGTTGTCGGGCAACGCGAAGCACGGCACCAAGCCCCGCGGCAAGAACCACCACGGCCCAAGCCTTCGTCGGAGTGAGCGACCCCCGCCAGACCGAGAGCAGGAAGATCCCCGACAGCAACGTCATGGTGATGGACATCGCGGGGATGAGCGCGAGCTTGCTGGGAGTGTCCTTGATCTCGAAGAACGGCGCTGCCAAGAGACCCGGGAGGACGGCGAGCAGGAAGATCCCCAGCAGCACGCGGAGCAGGTGCAGCGGATCACCGAAGGCTCCGGGGTGGGTGTCGATGGCAGCCTGTTCGGCGTTGGCGGCTGCCTGCGCCTGGGTGACGACGTCGGCGGGAGGGGTCCACAAGGGCTTGGTGCCACCGATCGAACCCTGGAGGATCGAGACATCATCCGACACCTTGATGGCCGGCTCCGGCAGCGCAGTGAGGTCGAATTGTCCGCCGTTGGGCAGCGCCCCGATCAGATGCGGGATCAAGAACACCAGCGGCTCCGCCTCCGGGAGCTCCTTCTCGAGCGCTTGCAGTTCGGCGAAGTATCGGTAGGAGATCGTCGTGTAGCCACACGCCAAGGGCGGCACCACCACAGGGCTGGCGGGCGCGTCCACGGGCTTCGGACACTCCACCTTGTCGTGGGTTCCGATGGTGGGAGCATCCGCGAAGAACTTGTCGAGCGATCCCAGGTACGTCATCTGATACTGATCGGCCGTTCCCGGAAGGGCGGTCCTGAATACGTTGGTGTAGGTCTTGGCCCATCCGTACGCGGTGTTCGTCCCGTCGGGCGCGTTCTGGTCCGAGTAGTTCATGATCAAGACGATCGGTCGTGGCCCTTGCGTCTGGGCGGCGGCCGCCACCACGTGCACGGCGGCGAGCGAGACGCGGGCGTCCTGGCTCACGAATTGGCTCTTGTCGGAAGTCCATCGATTCTCGAGACCGTCCAGCACCATCCAGCCCAGCGCGCCGAACACCACGATGCCTGCGAGCGCGCCGGCCGCCACCCGCTTCCTGTCAGTTCCCAACGCGAACCGGATAAGGAAATACCCGCCCATCCCAACCAAGATGATCGGTGCGGCGGTGGCGTTCATGAATCGGTAGTAAGGAACCGGCTTGGGCGAGACCAGGAAGGTGAGTGCTCCGACCAGCGGGAAGAGCCACCACACCGCCACGATCTCGTTGGTCGGTGCGGGCTTCCGCTCCCGACGCGACCACAGGCTCACGCCGATGACGGCGATGATGATCAAGGGGAACGTGATGAGCGGCCGCATGCTGGTAACCCAATCGTGCAGCCGGTTCACGAAGAACTCTTTCGTGTACGGCGGAGGCGCGGCCGCATCCTTGAGGTTCCCGGTCACGCCCCAGATACCCGCGACCCACATGGACAGACCCACGATCATGCCGAAGCCCACCGACAGCAGCATCGGGCCGTCTGCTTTGAACGCCTCTCCGAGCTTCCATCTGCTGCTCACGAAATGCCACCCGAACACCGCCATCAACGAGATGCCGAAGAGCGCGCACGTTGTCGGGTGCGTGAACGCCGCCGATATGGAGAGGAGGAAGAGCGCGACCCTTGCGCCCCAGGATGTTCGGGCGGGTCCAAGGAACGCGAACATCACGCAGAGCGTGAATAGCATCGTGAGTTCGTCGAGATAGCCGACGTAGGGGATCGTGAGGAAGATGGCGACGGTCGCCAACATCGCGACCGGGATGAACAACGAGTCTTTCCGGCTTCGATACCCGGCTGCCGCAAGCGCCATCCCCGTCAGGACCGGCAAGCCGACCATCAGCAGCGCGGCGAAGCTGTACTCGTCGACGTCGGCCACGCGTTGCAGGAGGGCACCGGCCATCGGTGCCGTGACGCGGTAGCCGCCCGAGAACACGGATGCCGGACCCCATTCCCTCGCGATCAAGCCGGGGTCGGCTTCGAGGATCAGGTTGGCACGCCACGTGTACCAGGCGGGGTCACGTGTAGGCGCCGTGAGCGTGGGGTGTTTGATCAGCTCGAAGCTGAGCGCGAACATCAACAGCAGGCCGAACCCGACGATCACGTACCACGAGGCGAGATGTCTCGGTCCCTCCGGGGACGCGGTCGATTCCGTACTGGGTTCGGTTGTCACTGGCCCCTCCAGGCAGTTAGCCGCCGGTCACAGATGCAGGTAGGCAGGGTAATCCGGTCAAGATCCGGGACGGGAAGACAGCCTGATAGATCTGATCCGTCTCGTGCCCCGGAGGGATGTTGTAGTACGACCGAGACGCCTGCGCCACCGTGATCGTCTGCAGGAAGCCCGCCACCGCCTCGGGTGTGACATGCAGCGCAGCCGCCTCAGCCGTCTCGAACCAGATCTCGCTGGGCCGGACCACGGTGAACAGATCCACGCCGTTGTTGTTCGTATCGAACTTCGCATCGAGCAGATCGCGCACCTTCGTGGGGTCGATCGGCGCGCCTCCCGCCACCGCAGCCGAATACTGCGAGCCGTGATCGGCGGTGAGCGCCATCGCCCATTGCCCCTTACCGACCTGCTTGTTGAGGAAGTCCACGAGGTCCTTGAGTGCGGCGTCGTTCGCCGCCACCGTGTCCATCATCTCCGGGCTGTTGAGGCTGTAGAGGTGCTCGGTGGTGTCGATGGCCTTGTAGTTGATGTAGAGCAGGTCGGGGACCGCATCGGCGCCGAAGCCCTCCTGCTGGATCACCGACCTGATGATGGACTCTTGGTACGTCGTGCGCGCCGGCGTGTCGAACCCGGTCCGCAGCTGTTCGATGGAGTGAGTCCTCCAGAGGCCGTCCTTCTTTCCGTCCTGTTGGTCCAGGGCGTCGTTGTACTTCGAGATGTCTGGAAGATCGTTGATGTACTTCGGGAACGTGTAGTAAGGCGCCATGGTGCTCACCAGGTTCCAGCTCACCGATTCGGCGCCGCCGGTCGCCGCGTTCTCCACCTGCCGCATGATGGCGATGTCTTTGTCGCCCCCGTTGAAGAACGAACCGTGACTCATCATCAGGTCGTGCGCGGCGAGGGTCGCCAGCGCGCCGACTATGGGCTTGTTCTGGTGGGCGATGTCGTAGAGATCGCCGAACGTCGGCTCGAGCAACAAGCCCGGGCCGGCCTGGGTCGGCTGCACGGTGTGGCCGTTCAACCGGACGTATTCGTCCACGAACCCGTTATGGCGGGGGAACGCGCCGGTCCCGATCTCCGCGTGACCGGGCGGAGTATTGGACGGCGACGAGCCCACGTACGCATGCGGGAACCAGGCGCCTTGCTTCGACAGCGACTTCAAGTATGTCCACGCCTGCGGCCACGCGCGCAACACATCCTGACCACCGGCATCCCACACCACCGTGACGAATAGCTTCGGCACCTGGCGTTGATCCGCAGGCAGGAGCGCGTCGGTGAGCGGGCGCCCGTCGGGAGCCTTGAACGGGAACTTCATGACGGCGCCCGTGGTGGGCGCGATGTCCGTGAGGTAGGCGTTCTCGTTGTAGACGCCGGGCTTCACGATGCCCGGTGCATAGAAGAAGAGCGGAACGTTCTGGAGATGGTCGTATGGCCCCGAGTGCGAGTACCCGCCGTCCACGATGTTCTGAGGGGGCGGCACCATGATGACGTCCCCGCTCCAGTCGGGCCGGTAGCCGTTCTCCAGCCGCGTGAGCCAGACCTTGGGCAAGCTGCAGGCCTTCGTGATGAACGCCTGGTCCCCCGCCGCGGCTCCCGCGCCCGAGCCTGAGCCGATCGAGAGGGCCACTACGGACGCGAGCGACAAGGTCAGCGCAACGCTACGTCGATGCCGTCTGAACACTCCCGATCCTTCCCTCGATATGCAGCCACGATCCATGGCCGCAAGCGGTGGAGTCTATCGGCTCGTCGGGGGCTTCCGGAAGACCCGGCCAACTTGTGTCTGCGGGCGCGGTAGCGTGACCGCATGCCTCGCCGCCTGGTTGGTCTCCTGATCATGTCTGCCCTGGTGGCGGCACCGGCCGTGGTACTCCGCGCGGCGTGTGTCGGCAAGACCTGCGGATCACCGGACGCCACCCAGGCCCGCGTCCCCTTCTGCCCTCTTCCCGACCGGCTGAAGACGCTCATCGCCGCCGGGTACCGCGACGGCCGGTCCCCCGACGTGCTGGCCGTACCCAGCGGAGGGATCAACGACGGGGTGACCGGCGGCACGTCGCCGACAACGGCCGGCGTCCCGTGGCCTGCGGCCAACCCGCCGTCCGACACAAGCGTGCCCATCGTGTTCACGGGACTTCGCGTACAGCACATGCCCCTGCCGGAGGGGACCGGTCTCGATGAGATCGCACCCACGCTCGCAGGATTCCTAGGGTTCAACCGTGGCCACCCCGAAGTGCGGACCGGCAAGCCGATCGTGGGCGTGGATGCCGGCGGTCTCACGCCGTCGGCGCCAAGACTCATCCTGGAACTCGCGTGGACCGGGGTGAGCGGGACTGGGCTGAAGACCTTGCCCCCTTCGAGAACACCATGGCTGCGAGCGCAGTTCCGCACCGGGGCAGGGACCTTTCAGGGCGACACCGGTTCACTACCCCTTGACCCCGCGGCGGTGCTCACGACCATCGGAACAGGAGGTCTGCCGTTCCAGCACGGGATCACCGGCTCGCTTCTGCGCTCGCCACGAAGGGTCGTGCCGGCGTGGGGCAAGGGTGCGCCAACATCGGTCATAGCCACCCTCCCCGACGACTTCGATCAAGCGAACGGACAATCGCCGAAGATCGCGCTAGTCGCGCCGGCACCGGAGGATCAGGGCCTGATCGGAGGCACGTGGTACCGGATCGGGCGTGACAAGGATCTCGTGAAGATCGGCGGCAACCCGACCGCGGACGTTCGAACGGCGCTCGCCACCGGCCTGGGGTCAGACGCTACGCCCGACATCCTTGGCGTGGTGCTGCAGGGAACGCCGAAAGAGATGGACCGCTCGAGTGCGGCGATCGAGCGTTTGGCCGCGCAGGCGGCGGGCGGACCCGCGAGTCTGATCACCGTGACGGCGGGGACCGGCGAACAGGGGGCCTCGGGAAGCAGCGGGGCCGACATCGCCGCGGTCGTCGATCGTGCCGTAGGGGCACGCGTCGTTGCCGCCACCGAGCCGGGAGGGCTGTTCCTGGACCCGGCCGTACAAGCGCAGGCGCACATATCGGGGCAAGATGTCGTGAACGCCCTGCTTCCCCCGGCAGCTACGAGCGCCGGCTCGCCCTCGCACATCGCGTTCGCCGATGTGTTCCAGGGATTCGCGGTCTCGTTCAGGAGATATTGCTGATGACGGTGCGGAGCGACGATCTCACCGCGCCGGCAGTCGGTCGGCGAAGTGTCGTTCTGGTGATCGTGCTGCTGGCCGGCCTAGCCATCGCGCTGCGGCTGGCGGAGCCCGAGCGCGTCCCGTGGCTGCAGAACTTCTTCATCGTCTTTGGGTCGCTGCTCATCGAGGCGTTGCCGTTCGTGCTGATCGGGGCGTTCGCGAGTGCAGCCATCGAGGTGTTCGTTCCGGCGACGGCGTTCGCATCGATCGCGAAGTTGCCCCGGCCACTCCAGCTCCCGTGTGCAGCGGTAGCGGGGATGGCGTTCCCGGTGTGCGAATGCGGGAGCGTCCCCGTGGCACGCCGGCTGGCGCAACGTGGTCTGGCCCCCGGCGCCGCGGTGACCTTCATGTTGGCGGCGCCGATCCTGAATCCGATCGTCATCGCCTCAACGGTGATCGCCTACCGCGGCCGCGACACGTTCTGGGTGATGGTGCTCGGCCGCATGGCACTCGGCTTCGTAGTGGCGGTTGCCGTGGGATGGGTGGCCGGCGCCAGGAACGCGGGCGACCTCCTTCGCCCGAACCCCGATGACCAGGATGAGGACGAGGACGAGGACGAGCCTCGCTGGCAACGCTTCACCGGACACCTAGGAACGGACTTCCTCTTCATGGCCAAGTTCCTGCTGCTCGGCGCGACCGTGAGCGCCGCGATCCAGACAGTTCTCCCCCAGACCCTCGTGACACACGTGGCGTCACTTCCCGTGGTGAACCTCCTCGCGATGATGGGGCTCGCGTTCGTGCTCAGCCTCTGTAGCGAGTCGGATGCGTTCGTGGCGGCGTCGTTCACGCAGTTCGGACCGTCGGCCCAACTCGCCTTCTTGGTCAGCGGTCCGATGCTCGACATGAAACTCGGGGCGCTCTACGCGGGCACCTATTCGAAGGGGTTCCTTCGAACGGTCCTGTTCGCCGTTGTGGCGGTCACGCTTGCGGGAACCTTGTGGATCTCGGTGGTGTGGGGATGAGCGAGCCTCGTCGTTGGTCGCCGGCCAGACTGCTCGCGTTCGTGGTGCTCGCGGCGTGGGGGGCGCTCTTCTGGTTCATGTTGCTCGGCGGCCGCTCGTCGCTCTATCTCTCGAACCGAACCCGGTGGCTGGTTCCGACGGGGGCCATCTTGCTGACCTTGGCCGCGCTCGGACGTCTGGCGAGCGCCCGCACCGCCGTGCCCAGACCGGCGAACCGCAGCGACGGACGTGTCGCGGCACTCATGCTCGTACCCGTCGTGGTGTTGTTCGCGCTGCCTCCCGCCACGCTCGGCGCCTACGCGGCCAGCCGGCGCTCGGTGACCAGCGGCGGCGGGGTGAGCGCCGCGGATATCTCCTCCGGTGCGATCACGTACTTCGACATCGCTTCCGCGTTGGGCAACCGCGAGGCCATGCAAGCACTCACGAACCGGGAGGGCGAACAGATCGTCCTCGAGGGCTTCGTAACCAATCAGGAGGGCGATGCGACCGGGGAGTTCTTCCTCACCCGGTTCCTCATCACCTGCTGCGTCGCGGACGCGACGGCCACCGAGGTTCGAGTGGTAGATGCGCCCCCGGGGGGCTTCCCGGACAATCAATGGGTCCGCGTGACCGGGGCGATGTATCCCGTGGGCGCCGATGTCTTGATCGACGCGGCCAGCGTGGAAACCATCCCCCGGCCAGCCGATCCCTACCTATCGGGTTAGCTGCAGTCTCGACAGGTACCGATCAGATCGAGCCGATGCTGGACGGACGCGAACCCCGCGCGGCGGGCCGAGCGGTCGAGGGAGCGGTCCAGCTGCTCCTCCACTTCCGTCGGCAACGCCACGTCTTCCACGCGCCCGCAGCTGGAACACACGAGGTGGTGGTGATGGCCCGTGAGCTCCTCGGTGAGTTCGAAATGGGCGAAGTCCTCGACGGTGATGACGCGTCTGACCAGCCCAACCTGCTCCAGCACGGCAAGGTTCCGATACGCGGAACTCTGCGTGAGCCCTCTCACGCCTTCAAGGATCGCGGGCATGGCCAGAGGGCTTCCGGCTTCGCCGAGGAGTTCGGTGATGGAACGGCGCTGGGGCGTGTAGCGCTGACCGGCGGCGCGCAGTCGTTGGGCTGCGGTCTCGTGGAGCTCGCGCGCGATCGAGAGCGTGGCGGCCATCAGCGTGCTCCCGCCAGCGAACGAGGTGCGGCGCGTTTCGCCACGGCAACCACCGCGAAGACAACGGCGGCGACCAGCACGATCGCACCGCCGGGTGAGACGCGGAACACCCGCCCGGCACCCAATCCCGCCGCAGCCGCCACCGCCCCGATGGCAACGGCCGTCCACAAGGTCCCTCGGAACGAGCGGGAGATGAGCTGGGCGCTGGCGACCGGCAGGACCATCAACGCGGCGATGAGCAAGATCCCGACGATCCGCATGCCCGCCACCACAACACCGGCCGTAACCGCCGCGAGCACCAGGTTCGTCGGGTCAACCGGAAGGCCGGAGACGCGCGCCCAATCTTCGTCTGTCACGATCGCGAACAGGACCGTGCGCAGCCCAACGATCCCCGCGGTGATGACGAGACCCAGAACCAGTACAGCTATCACGCCGCCCCATCCCACCGCGTAGGGGTCGCCGAACAGATACTTCGTTGATTCGAAGTCGATGTTCCCACCGTTGATCCGGCTCGCGAAGACGGCCCCGAGCGCGATACCCGTGTAGAAGAACAACGCGAGGGCGAGGTCTCCGCTCGCCTTCTTCTTCGCGCGGAGCAGTTCGACACCGATCGCCCCCACCACCGCGAACACGAGCGCCGTCCACACCGGCCAGATCCCTGTCAGCAAGCCGGCACCGATCCCGGCGAAGGCCACGTGCCCAACGCCATCTCCGACGAGGGACAGACGCTTCTGGACCAAGAACGTGCCGATCATGGGAGCGAAGATCCCGACGGCCACGCACGCGAGGAAGGCGCGCATCATCATCGCAACCCCTCCAGCCAAAGCGGCAGGTCTTCCTGATGGATACCGAGCGAGACGCCCGTGGCGGCAAGTTCGTCGGGCCGGCCGTCGAACAACACACGCCCCTTCAGCACCACGACTCGGTCGAGATCGGCGGCTACGGCCGACAACTCGTGGGAGACCAGCAGGACGCCGGAGCCGTGGTCGTGGATCAGGTGGACCAACGAATCGCGGAAGCGATGTTGCGATTCGCCGTCGACACCGGCTACCGGCTCATCCAAGACCAGGAGACTGGGTTCGGAGGCGAATGCCCGCGCGATGAACGCGCGTTGCTGCTGCCCGCCCGAGAGTTCGTTGATGGGGCGTCGTGCCATGTCCTGCAGGCCCACCGATTCCAACGCGTGCGTCACCGCTTCTCGGTCCGCGGGTGCGGGGGGTCGCCACCACCCTCGCTGCTTGAGCCGTCCGGCCGCCACGATCTCCTCGACCGTGGCGGGAACCTCGCTGGCGAGCGTGGGGCGCTGGGGCACGTAGCCCAAGCGCCACCGTTCGTCGAAGTCTTCCGGAGAACTGCCGAACAGGCGGACGG
Organism: Actinomycetota bacterium; assembly: GCA_034667405.1. GTDB lineage: Bacteria > Actinomycetota > UBA4738 > UBA4738 > HRBIN12 > JANXVR01. The sequence continues at coordinate 99,090 of JAXDJX010000007.1, forward strand.
ATCCCGCTTGGGGTGCCAACACGCCGAGAAGAACCTTCAGGAGCGTGGACTTCCCTGAACCGTTCGGACCGACCAGCGCCACGAACTCCCCGGGATGGACGGTGAGTGACACGTCGTCGAGCACAGGAGTTCGGTTGTACCCCAACGTTACCCCCGAGGCCTCCAGGAGTGAGCCCTCCAACGGCTCACCTCCTCTATTAGGAATAGGAATGATTCCCATGCGCGGAATCTACCACACGCGCCTCGTATGGTGCACGCCATGACCGTTCGGATCGGCATCGGGCTCTTCACGGGACAGCTCCCCTCCGGCTCCTCGCAGACCTACGCGGAGACCTATCGCGACACGCTCGAGCTTGTCCGGCTCGCGGAAGCGCTGGGGTTCGACTCGGCGTGGGTCAGCGAACACCACGGCGCTTCGGACGGCTACTTCCCTTCCCTACTGGTCATGCTCGCGGCGTTCGCGGCAGCGACGAACCACATCAGGCTCGGTACCGGGGTGATCCTCACGCCGTTCCACGATCCTTTGCGGCTGGCCGAGGACGTGGCGACAGTGGATCAGCTCAGCGATGGCCGCCTCACGGTGGGCCTTGGGCTTGGCTGGCGCGAAGAGGAGTTCCGCATGTTCAGCATCCCCATAACCGAACGCCTCGCGCGAACGAAGGAGACGATCGAGGTCCTCAGGGCGGCAGCAGGCGGACGGCGCTTCAGCCATCACGGTTCGATCTTCAACTTCGACGACGTGCTCGTGACACCTCCGACGGCGCAGGCCGGGGGACCACCCATCGTCCTCGGCGGGTACACCGATGCCGCGCTGCGACGGGCAGGGTTCCTGGGCGACGGGCACATCACCGATGCGGACGATCCCGAGCACATCCGGAAGGCGCTGACCCTTATGGACGAGGGAGCGGCCGAGGCGGGGAGGGATCCGTCGCAACTTCATCTGGTGCTCTTCTTGAACGCCTGGGTCACCGATCCCGGGACCGACTGGTGGGCGCAGGTGCGCGACGGTGTTGTCCATCAGCTGGGGATGTACGAAGCCTGGTACGCCGACCACGACACGCCCTCCCACGACTCGGCAGAACCGACCGTGGCGGATGAAGCCGCCGCCAAGGCGGCGACCGTCGGGGGTTCCGCAGACGAGGTGATCCAACGCCTGCGCCCCTTGGTCGAGGAGTTCGGCCATCGAGCCAACCTGGATCTGGTGGTGCGTCTTCACTACCCCGGCATGGCGTTCGACACGGCGGCGCGGGCCACGGAGTTGTTCGGCGAGAAGGTCATCCCCGCCCTCAAAGGCAACTGAACACGCTCCCGGTTACTCCCTGAGCCTGAACGCTCCCGCAACGGTTCGCTCGACGAGGCCCTCACGCGTCAGCGCATCGGTCGCTTCCTGGACGCCGGCAGCTCCTCCGTCGATCGCCCGCGACAACGCCCGCATCGACAGCGGCCCCTGCTGGCTCAGGGCGCGGACGACCGCACCGCGGACCTGCCGGGTGGAGCCCTCGAAGGCGGGCTGCGGGCGAACGCTCGACCGGCCCTCACGCCCTCGTGCGCGGAAGAGACAGACACTCACCAACGGACAATCGCCGCACCGAGGAAAGCGTGGGCGGCAGAGCGACGCTC
>JAXDJX010000008.1:0-9745 GCA_034667405.1 Actinomycetota bacterium
AGCAAAAAGCGCATCTCCGCAGACAGCGGAGACGCGCCAACTGAGAGCTACGTCTTCGATCGCCTCGGCAGGTGCCCCGAAGGGATTGTGCGTGTGCCCCTGCTGTCTGTGGCCTCTGGAGGATACGGGCAAGCGGCTCGTCGCGACAATCCCCCTTGGGGATCCGCGCTTGCTAGCGTGGGGGAATGGATCCCCGCGACGTCCCCCGTCGGGTTCGTTTCGCCGACACCCACTTCACGGTCTCATCCCGGCGGGTGCTGGACGTCGGGTGCGGGTCGGGAGCCCACCTCCGTCATTTCGGACCCGGTTCGGTTGGCCTAGAGCTCGATCCCGAGGCGATCCGCCGCGGCGTCGAAGCTGGCCTCGACATCCGCTCGTGGAACTTCAAGGAAGGGATCCCTGCGGACCTGCGTGGTGGATTCGAGATCGTGTGGGTGTCCAATCTCTTCGAACACGTGCTTTCCCCCCATTCGTTCCTCATCGACATGCGCACTGCCCTCCGCCCCGCCGGACGGCTCCTGATCGTCGCACCCACGACCCACTGGTTCACGTTCGGCCCCTTCGGAGGATCCCTAGCCGCCGACCACGTCAACTTCTTCACGCCGCGAACGATGACCCTGACCGTCGAGCGCGCCGGGTACCGAGTCGATACCGTGACCTCGGCGTCGTTCCCAGATGCGCCTGTTGCCGTGGGACGGTCCGCGCGATGGATCGCTCCCGGCGTTCTTATCGCTGCAACGCCGATAGAAGGCTTCGACTACCCGGAGAAGGCGCACAAGCGGCTGGTCGACGGTGAGATCGTGTTCGAGGGGACGTTGGGCGACGAGGGCTGAGGTCCGGGAACGCGGACTCGAGCGCGTGATCAGACGGCCGCTCGAACCAAGTAACCGCAGGCCGCTTTCGTTCGGGGCGGATCAGATCGGGCGATGAAAGGGTCGATCATGTTGCAAAGAGTCCCGAGCAGGCGTCCCCGGCGCGGCATGAGCATCCAGGCGCTGACCAGCCGCCCACCCAGCGGGCTGATCTCCACGCTGTTGAAAGCGCGGAACAGATGGGCAAGTCCTTCGTGGGTGAATCGGAAGTAATCGCTCGGGGACGGGTGATAGGGGTAGAGGAATCGGGTCGAGAGCACGCACACGCCGCCGCCGCGAAGCACCCGGCGGATCTCATCCACCGCTCGCTGCGGGTCTCGGCAGTGTTCGAGTATCTCCGTGGCGATGACCACGTCGAACGAGCTGTCCGGTCGAGGGATGTCATGGATGTCGCCCACGACATCGATCCCGAGTTCGGGTGTCACATCGAGCGTCAGATAACTTCTGGCCTGGACGAACCGGCGATACGGAGCATCCTTCGAGCCGACGTCGAGCACATCGCCGGGCATCAGTGAGGACAGGACCGGACGCAGCGCGCGCTCAAGGATGATCCTCGACGCCGTCCGCGTCCGGTCCGGTGCGTCAGGCTGAGCGCTCGACGTGATCTTCCTTGGGGTGCGTGGGGTCGATGTGGATGCTCGGGCCCATCGTGGAACTGATCGCCAGCCCCTTGATGTAGCGGCCCTTCGCCGACGATGGCCTTGCTCGAAGGATCTCGTCAACCACGGCCAGGTAGTTCTCCAGGAGCTGTTCCTCGCCAAAGGACTTCTTGCCCACGATCAAGTGGATGTTTCCGGTTCGATCGGTGCGGTACTCGACCTTGCCGCCCTTGATGTCGGACACCGCCTTGGCGATGTCCGTGGTGACGGTGCCGGTCTTCGGGTTCGGCATGAGCCCACGCGGACCCAGCACGCGTCCGGCTTTCCCGACGGCGGCCATCATGTCCGGGGTCGCGATGGCCGCGTCGAAGTCGATCTCGCCTTTCATCACGACCTCGACCAGCTCGTCGCCGCCGACGACGTCCGCACCGGCATCGCGGGCCTCGCGCGCCTTGTCACCATTGGCGAACACGGCTACCCGCACCGACTTGCCGGTGCCGTTCGGCAGGTTGACCGTTCCGCGGAGCGCCTGATCGGCCTTGCGAGGGTCGATGCCCAATCGGAACGCCAGCTCGATGCTCTCGTCGAACTTGGCGTCGGGCAGCGTCTTCAAGATCTTGAACGCCTCCGGCGGAAGGTATTCCTTCTCCCGATCGAATGAAGCCGCCGCTGCGTTGAACCGCTTGCCTCCGACCGCCTCGGTCATGCCTCCACCTCCACGCCCATGCTGCGCGCGGTTCCGGCGATGATCCGCATAGCCATCTCGACGTCGTTCGCGTTGAGGTCGTGCATCTTCTGTTCGGCGATGGTACGGACCTGCGACCGCGTGAGCATCGCGACCTTGTTCCGGTTCGGGATATCCGAGCCCTTCTCGATCCCGGCCGCTTGCTTGATCAGCTCCGCCGCCGGTGGCTGCTTCGTCACGAACGTGAACGAACGGTCCTCGTAGATGGTGAGTTCGACGGGGATGACTTGGCCGGCGTACTGCTGCGTGGCCTCGTTGTACTGCTTGCAGAAGTCCATGATGTTCACGCCGTGCTGCCCCAGGGCGGTTCCCACGGGGGGTGCGGGTGTGGCGGCTCCCGCCTTGATCTGCAGCTTGACGATCGCCATGACTTTCTTCGGTGCCATGTTGCGTCACCTCCTGCGGTGCGAACGGCCCGGGGGCCTCCCGCATTCTCGGTCCTCCACCGTGCGTGATCGCATGGTGGGTCTTCTGGTCTTCGCTAGACCTTCGACACCTGGTCGAAGCCCAGTTCGACCGGGGTCTCTCGGTCGAAGATGTTGACCAAAACTTTGAGCTTGCTCTGGTCCACGTTGATCTCGCTGATGGTGCCGTTGAACTCGGCGAACGGCCCCGAGATGATCTGGACTACATCGCCCTCTTCGAAGCCCAGCCGGAACTGCGGCTTCGCGGCCTCCTCCTTCTTCACCACGAGGATCTTCTCGACCTCGCGCTTGGAAAGCGGGGTGGGCTTGGAACCGGTTCCCGCCGAGACGAACCCGGTCACGCCTGGGGTGTTGCGGACCACGTACCACGAGTCGTTGTCGTAGATCATCTTCACCAGCAGGTAGCCGGGGAAGACCTTCTTCTGCACGACCTGCTTCTTCCCGCCCTTGATCTCCATGACGTCTTCCATGGGGATGTGAACGATGAAGATCTTGCCTTCCATCTGCATCGTGTGGATGCGCTGCTCCAGATTGGTCTTGACCTTGTTCTCATACCCCGCGTACGTGTGCACGACGTACCAATCCCCGGGGCCCTTCATCGGGTTGGCGGCATCCGCGGCAGCGTCGGCAGCTGCCACTGCTTCGGCTTCGGCCGCCGCGATGGCCTCGGCTTCGGCGACGACATCGTCGGCCAACGCTTCACCGACGGTTTCGACGGCGAGGGCATCGACGACAGCGGTCTCCAGCACGGCGTCGGCAGCTTCCTCATCACCGGCATCGGCAAGCGCCACCGCTTCTGTCTCAGCTTCCTCGACGATGGCGTCGGCTTGCTTGTCGGCCGCGTCCTCGATGGCGACGGCTTCGGCGACCGCCTCCACCAAGGTGTCGGACGTGGCGTCGTCGGACGTCGCCTCGGACTCGGCGGACGCCTCTGGGGCGTCTGTCACCGGCATTTCGGACGCCTCGGCGTCGGTGGGCTTGGTCGGGTCGTCTATCACGGGGTTCCTTCGAGCTAGTTGAGGACGTTGAAGATGATCTTGGTGAAGACGTAGTCCAGTCCGAAGACCAGTGACGTCATCACGACTACGGTTACCAGCACGACCACGGTGTAGGAGACGAGCTCCTCCCGCGTCGGCCAGTCGACCTTCTTGAGTTCCTGGCGAACCTCCTTGAGGAACTGACGAGCCGAGGTGCGCTTGCGCTTCTCGCGCACGGCGGCAGCACGAGCACCCGCGGCCGGTGTGGCCGTGCGCTCGACGCCGGTGCGCTTCTGCTGGCGCTCGGCGCGCTCCTGCTGCCGCTTCATCTGTCTGTTCATGAGGCTCCTTGCAGGGGCGGAGGGAATCGAACCCCCAACCTTCGGTTTTGGAGACCGGTGCTCTACCAGATTGAGCTACGCCCCTCGGACCGGCCACCCCTGGTGCGTCGGGGATCCTGCGGAGCCGCCAGTATAGGGTTCCTCAGCTTGTCCCGGCAAAGCTCGAACGGGGCGCTTCGCATGCGCTAGACGAACTCGGGGATAGTCTCCCACCGATGCAGACCGTACGCCCGAAGAGCCTCGAACTGGGCCTGTTCCTCTTGCTCGTCGCCTTGCCGCTCGGCTTCCTGCCGTTCACTGTGTCCCCGTTCGGGGACGTGAAACTCGTGTTGTTGCTCGGGGGGGCCTTAGCCGTGTGGCTCGGCGCACCGCCGTGCGATCGGCGGCTGCGGGTCGCCGCAACCGCCTGGGTTGCCGTTACGTTCCTCGCCTCCGTCCTCGGCGTTGATCCAGGGGTGAGCCTGACGGCGTCCACCTCAGGGGAAAGCAGCGGCTTCATGATCGTGCTCGCGAGCGCCGCGCTCTTGGTTGCAAGCCCCGGCATCGAGGCCGAACTCCTGGAGCGTGCCAGGCGCTGGCTCGTGTGGGTCTGTCTGATCGTCGCGGGTTGTGGAATCGCGTTCCGGTTCGCGCCGGAGCTGTTCGTCCACGTCATCCGTAACGACGCCTTCTCGGGAGCAACACTCGGCAATCAGCTCTTCGCGGCCACGTTCCTAGTTGTCGGCATCGCCGCCATATTGGGAGGTCCACGGGTGGGACCGCGAGAGCTGGCGTTGTCCGGCATCATCGCGCTGGGGGTGGCTTCCTTCGGGGAGCGGTCGTCGCTGATCCTGCCTCCTCTGGTGTGCGCGGTGATGGTGTGGCGCACTCGTCCTCCTCTCGTTCGCGGCATCGCGATCTTCGCCGTGGTGCTGGGCGCGCTCGCCCTCTGGCAAGTCACCGAGCCGCTGCTCGCGGTGACCGGCCAACAGAGTGCCGTCGGGCAGTTCGGCAACACCGCTACGGATACCCAACGCGTCGTCGTTTGGAAGGTCGTGATCCGATCAGCGGTTGAGCGCCCTGCCTTGGGCTGGGGCCCGGGGACGACGCAGGCCGCCTACCTGCACGAAGCCACGCCGGCGGAGGTCGCCGGCACAACCCGCATCTGGGCGGACGCGCACGACCTCTTCCTGGAGACGCTGGTGTCGAGTGGCGTTCTGGGACTCCTCTCCCTGCTCGCGGTGGTCGTCCTGGTGGTGCCGCGGGCGTTGCGGGCTGCACCCAACCGCGCGTGGCCCCTCGGCGCCGCAATCGGCCTGGCCGCGTACTCGATGGTCGAGCCCGTCGGTATCGTGCTGACCCCGTTGTTGTTCCTGTTCGCCGGGATCGCGGCGGGACCGCGCGAGGACGATATCCCTCCCGCGCGCGCGATCCGCTGGGTAACACCAGGTGCGCTGGTGGTTGCACTCGTGGTGAGTGGCTCGATGTTGGTCGCCTCGGCCCTGCAACTCTGGGGCAACATGCAGGGCGAACCGTGGGCCTACCGGGCGTCCCTGCATCTCGCGCCCTGGCGGACGTCTACCGCCGAGGCGCTCGCCTTGCGGCTCGCCAGCGACGGCCACTCGAACGACCCATCCATCGCTGAAACCGCTGCAGCGCAAGCCCGGTCGACGATCGCAGCCGCGATCGCGGCCCACCCTTGGGATCCGAACGTTCGCCCGGCGGCGATCAGGGTGGAGGTTTTCCTGCGCGACTTCGCAGCGGCCGAACTGTGGGCAGCGCAGCAAGCCGAGCTGTTTCCCTCCGACGCTCACCTCCTCACGGATATCCAGCGGGCAGCGGGGGGCGAAGGACAAGACACCTTGCCGGGATCCTGATACGAAAACCCCGCGTTGGCTCCACGATCGGGGCCCGTACGTGGCCTACACTCCTGCGGACGCATCGCGCCGGCCCCGGATCGCGAGGCTTCACATGGCAGAGTCGGTTCCCACCGTGCCGGATGATTCCGGTGCCCCCCGGCGTGGGCTGTTCGCCCGGCGCCACGAAACATCGTCCCCTGCCGAGCTCGGCGCCGACGATCCGGTTCGCGTGGTCTCACTTGACCAGGCGGTCGAGATCCGGCTCGAGGAGGGCCTGCACCGGATCGAGGATCAGACCGCCGCGCTGATGCGTGAGGTTGCGAGCGAGATGTGGCGCGGTTCCGGAGCCGATGCAGGCTTGGAGCAGGACCGCATCATCAACTTCCTCTCGCGCGACCAGGCCATCCGCAGTCTGATCGCCTCGAGCGACGAGCGCTTCCAAACCATCGCGGTACGCACGGCGCGGCTGGAAGATTCACTTTCCGAACTCGCAGAATCCACGCGTGCCGTCCGTGAGGCGATCCAGCTGAGCGCCGACGCCATCCGGGAGATCGCCAACTCGCCAACGCTGCACGGGGTGGAGGCCGTTCGGACGGAACTCGAACAGGTCGAGCGCCACATCGCCGCAACGTTCACGACGCTCCAGGCACGCGATCAGCTGCTCACCGACGGCATCCAGACGCGGGTGCGCGAGCACGGCGAACTCATCGCCAACGAGACCGCCCGGATCGTCGAAGCCATGGAGGGCTACGTCCAAGCCGGCGCCGAAGCCGTGGGGCGGCTCGCCCAGCGGATGGAAGAGCACGCCGTCACCTTCACCACGCAGGACCAGCTCATCTCCGAGCACATGCGCGAGGCCGTCGCCTCGCACGTAGGTCCCGTGAGCGAGCAGCTCGAACTCCTCTACGAGCGCGTCGGGATCCAGGCGCGCGCACTGGAGTCCCTTCAGACCGGGCTGGATGCTATGGCGCACGATCGCACTTCGGGTATCGCCGAGGTGCTCGAGGAGCGAACGATGGGCCTGGCCAAGCTCGTTCGTTCGGACTCGCAGGCACTCCACGGCCTCATCGAGGAGCGGATGGCGCAGCAGGCCGCGGTGTTCGAGGAGACGTTGGCCACCGTTACCACCGCAGCCATCGAACGCAGCATGGTGCAGCTCATGGAGAACCTCGATGTCAAGCTCGAGGAGCGGCTGCTCGGCATCGCCGAGGTGGTCGCCGAACGGGTCGCCGCGCGCGCCACGGACACCGTGGGAGCCGCGGTGGCTGCGGGGATCGAGCAGACCGTCGACCAGCTGCGCACCTCCGTGGGAGCCATCGACGGGATCGACACGATGATGGCCGAATCCCAGCAGGCGACCGAAGAACGCCTGATGGTCCACATGGACGACAGGATGACCGCCATCGCGAAGCTCATCCGCTCGGACAATCAGGCGCTGGCGAGCAAGCTCGAGACGTCAACGGCGGGATCGACGCAGGCAGCCGGTGGTCTCTCAGAGGCCGATTCGGAATCGCTTCGACAGACCCTGCGCGCGGTCAAGGAACTGGAGGCTGGTCTCGCGAGCGACATGCTCGGCACGATGGACCGTCGCTTCCAGACGGTTTCGGACCAGCTCCACAACGAGAGCCAGTCCACCGCCGAGTCCATGATCAAGGTGGCCGAGGTCATCGGTGAGAAGATCGACCGACTGTCCGTCCGGATCGACGAAGGCTACGGCAGCGACATCCAAGTCGTGGTCGACCGGATGGGGGACGCCATCAGGGCACTCTCCCGAACCTCCCGCCTCGACATGGACTAACGAGCCTCCCGCGCGAGCCCTCAAGGGCCGGCCCCGAAGGGGCCGGCCCGTTCGCTAGCGGAGTCTGATCAACGCCTCACCCCGCCGGATCGGGTACTCCGTGGTGCCATCCCGTTCCACCGTGACCCACGTCTCGAGCGTGACCGTCCCAGCCGCCGGATCCACGGCGCGCACCCTTCCTCCGGCCACGAGTTCCTCACCCATGAAGACCGGTGCCCGGAAGCCCGCGGTCATCCGGGTCACCCGGGCCGGATCACCCGCCCAGGCGACCAGGCACGACGCCAGGTGCCCCATCGTGAACATGCCGTGCGCGAGGATCCCCGGGAACCCCACCCGCTGGGCGAACGCATCGTCCTGATGCAAGGGGTTCTGATCGCCTCCGGCGTCGGCGTATGCCTTCACGTCTTCGCGGGTCACCACTCGGCGGAGTTCCGGGATCTCGTCTCCGGGTTGCACCGACGGAGAGATGGTCACTGCGGGTCCCGTTCGATCATCACGTTCGTTGCCGTCGCCACACGCTCCCCGTCGTCGCCGATGGCATCCATAACCACGGTCATGAAGCCGTTGCCCCCTTTGATCCGAATCGACTCGATACGCGGGCGGATGCGGAGGCGCTCGCCTTCCTGTAGGGGACGGACGTACTCGTATTCCTGGCTGGCATGCAAGACCCGGGAGAAGTCCAACTGGAGGTGGGGATCGTCGAGCACTGCAGGGAGCGCGGCGAACTCGGCCGCGGTGAGGAATGTCGGTGGAACCCCCGTTTCCTGACCGAACACCTTCCGGAACGCGGCCACTCGGACGGGATCGAGCACGAACTCCACCTCCGGGTAGATGGTGCCCTCCGCGGCGGGATTCATGTGCCCGAGGCTACCAACGCCGTGTGTGGGACATCTGGGGTAGGGAGAAATCCCCCGCTGGGCTACATGAATGGGGGCATGGTCGGGCCTAGCATCAACACGATGGCAACGAGGGGGAACATCAAAGTGGTCATCGCCGACGATCACCTGTCGTTCGGCGAGGCGTTGCAGGTCGCATTGGATCTCGAGCGCGACCTTGTCGTCATCGGTGTCGTGACCGATGGGGCGGCAGCATTCGACGCAGCGCTGGCGGAGGAACCCGACGTGGTCCTGGTGGATCTGGACATGCCGGGCGTCGACGGGATCGAGGTCGCGAAGCGTCTCCGGCAAGCCGATGCATCTCCCGCCGTCGTCCTTCTCACGTCCGATGACGACAACCTGGCGCTCGCTCGCGCGGTGCAAGCCGGGGCACGCGGACTCGTCGCGAAGACCGAACCGGTGGAGGCGTTCGCCGACGCTGTGCGCCGGGCGCACCGCGGTGATCCGCTGCACGCAAGCAGCGATGTGGAGGATTCGTTCCGACGGCTCCGCAAGCAGCGAGCCCGCGACGGCCACCTCTCTGACCGGTTGGACCGCCTGACGCCGCGAGAGCTCCAGATCCTCCAGCTCATGGCGGATGGCTTCACGCCCGAAGAGCTCAGCGCCGACCTGGGGATGAGCCGGCATACGCTTCGGACGCATACTCAGAACGTCTTGACCAAGCTCGGGGTACACACGAAGCTGGATGCCATCGTGGCGGCGATCCGCTTCGGGAAGGTCACAACGATCGATGTCTCCCGTGAGGAAGACCTCGAACCGAAGAACGTCGGCTAGCGAACCTCAGCGCGTTTCGCGGTGCAGCGTGTGGCCCCGGCACCAACGGCAGTACTTCTTCAGCTCGATGCGGTCCCGGTCATTCACCTTGTTCTTGACCGTGTTGTAGTTGCGCCGCTTGCAATCTGTGCAGGCGAGCGTGATCTTCGGTCGGTTATCGGCCTTTGCCATCGCTCAGTCCTTACTTGATGATCTTCGTCACGCGGCCGGCACCCACGGTGCGTCCACCCTCACGGATGGCGAACCGAAGACCGTCTTCCATCGCGATGGGGGCGATGAGCTCGACCACCATCTCCACGTTGTCACCGGGCATGACCATCTCCACTCCTTCGGGGAGCGTGGCGGAGCCGGTGACGTCGGTGGTGCGGAAGTAGAACTGGGGCCGGTAGCCGTTGAAGAACGGCGTGTGGCGGCCACCCTCTTCCTTGCTCAGGATGTAGACCTGGGCATCGAAGTTCGTGTGCGGGGTGATCGAGCCGG
>JAXDJX010000009.1:0-3500 GCA_034667405.1 Actinomycetota bacterium
AGAAGTCCGCGGCCACAGTGTCGTCTCCCTCGATCTTCACCGAGTCGCGCCACGCCAGGCGCGTCGTGGACCACGCGAGAAAGTCGGAGGTCGAGGAGGTCACATCCGCGAGCTGGGGCGTCGAAGCGCCATCCATGGGGGTGATCACGATCGCTTCGTCGATCGGACTGAGAACGACCGAGGTCGTAGCCGGTCCCGTGAGGATAAGGCCAACCGGGCCCTCGAGGTGCCTCCAGAGGTCCCCTTGCATCTTCGGTATTCCGCCCAACAGCCAACTAAGGGCCGGCCCGAGGAGGGCTTCGCCCAAGGGGTCCAACTGTCGCTCGATCGGACCACGAGGTGCGAGGATGTCGAAGCGAAGATGGGTAGTGAAGTCGAATGTGAACATGTCGACGACGGCGTGTAGTTGGTAGCGGCCCAGGTCCAGCAGTTCTGCCTCCATGGATGCGTACGGCTCGTCCTGGAGGGGGGTGAACGCCTGAACCGCCTTGGCCAGTTGGGATTCGAGGAAGTCGACCGTTGCCAGCGGGTCCCAGCCTCGGTGCTCTGCGACCTGTTGATCGTTCAGCGCCTCAATACCCATCCCATCGGGAGTGACCAACTGTCCGTTGACGGCGTCCATCACGACCGTGAGCAGATTGCCCGCATGCGAGACGACATCCTGCACCGACCATCCTTGGGCGGCGCTCGGTATCTTCCATTCGTCCGCGGTCAGACTCCTTGCCACGGTCACAATGTCTGCGGTCGCGAGTTGAAGCCCGCTAAGACCAGCTTTGCTCATCCCGATCCTCTCTCCTGACCACCGTATCCATCGATCTGCTGACACGTTAAGCACTGCCGGCGTGGAGTCGCATCGCGCGGGCGCGCGTCTTCTTCCGGCGGACAAACGTGTCTTCGGCGGGCTACGCCAGCGTCGGGGATCTCTACTCGATACCGTGCAGCCCGCGGCGGCGCAGGGCATCGCCCATGAGCTCTTCGTTGGTGGCCCGAACTCTGTCTGGAAGTCGGGCACGTAGGTCCGAGGCGACTCAGACGACGGGCGGTTCTGGAAGGCGGACGCCGCCGCGCATCACCCACTTCGCAGGATACTGCTGGACGGCGAGCTCGATGGCGTCGTCCGATTCGCCGGTGACGCGAACCCAGACGTCGCTGATGGCTTTGAGGAGGCGGTCCACGGCCTCGTCACTGCGACCAAGGCGAATGTGGACGAAGATCAGCGCCTCGTTCGTGGGAACGCCCGCCCGGAACGTGCTCTCGGCGGGAAGATCGTGGAACACCACGCTGATCAGGTCGTCCGGCGACTCGATCACCGTCCGCAGGACGTCCGTGATCTCCGCCGCCAGCTCGGCCTTCACCTCGGCGTCGAGGGACGCCTTCTTCTCTACGATGACGATCGGCACTCGCGCTGCTCCCTTCTCGATTGGAGAGTCCCCGGCGCGGCGTGCCGCGTCGGCGATGAGGTCCGTGACGACCGTGGGCTGGGAGATCATGGCGACGTGTGAGGAGTCGACCTCGCTGGTCGTCGCACGATGACAATCTCACGCGTTCGGATCGGCATCAGGCGTTGTAAGAGGGTTTGCTGATTGGGTTCTTTTAGGCGCACCCGATGTCAGGGTCAGTCGACAAGAAAGGCTTCAACGTCAGCGGCAAACTCGGAATGGTGCTGAAAGAGAAACCCGTGCGCAGAGTCGGGGTAGATTTTTACCTGCGCCTGGGGAATGAGACCGGCGAGCAGGTAGGAGTAGTGGGGGAGGATCATCGGGTCGCTGTCGCCGTTGGCGATGAATACGGGCATGTCAATGGCGCCGACCCGCGCTAGCAACGAGTGGTTAGGGATTCCCCACGAACAAACGGCGTCGTATTGCGCCTCGCGGGTGTCCCAATTTGTAGGATCGTCAAGGTTCTCGGTCCTGCCGAAGATCCGCCCCGCGGCCTCTCCTCCCGCACGTTGGCTCGACGGAGTTCTCGCAAAGAATACCTTCAGATAGCCGTCGGCGTCGGCCTCCGGTTTGCCCACCGCTGCGATGACCTCGGGGGCCCATCCGTGCATTCCCGCCGCCCCGCTCGGAGCCGAAGAGGCCAGAACCAGCTTGCGGATGAGCGAGGGCCTCATCAGGGCGATCTCTTGGGCGACGAAGCTGCCGATCGAGAACCCCAGAATATCCACCACTTCGAGCCCGAGCGCGGTCACGAACGTGACCGCGTCGCGAGCCATCTGATCGATGGTGTTGGGTGTTGTTTCTGTCGTGGACGCCACGCCGACGTTGTTGAACGTGATCACCCGGCGGCACGATGCCAGCGCATCGATCAGCGCTGGATCCCAGTTGTCGAGATTTCCTCGAAAGTGCTGAAGGAGCACGATTGGGACGGTGCCACCGCTGCCGATATCCCGGTAGGTGTAGTCGACGCCGTTACCGGCACGAACTACCTGGTTCGAAAATGAGTCAGCCACAAGTTCTCCTCCTTGAGACGGATTCCCTCAGGCCGACCCCCAACAGCTTCAGGGCAAGCCAGACCGAGCGACACAAAGACACTGCTTCACCCGTGGCGTGGAGCGCACCGCGCGGCTGTGTCATTCGTTCTTCTAGGGACCGGCTGGGCTGACCCCATCGCTCGGTCACCGCGCGCGAACTCGAGCCGGGTTGACCTCGCTATGAGCGCATCACTGCTCCAAGAGCGTGTTCGTCGTAGAGGACACTTGGATCGACGGGCTTTCCGTCTAAGAATGCTGCGGGGGTTCCGTCGGGATCCTGAACCTGAAAGATCCGGTCCATCTCGATCACCCAGGGTTGGAACCGGCCCTGGCGGACCCCAAGCTCGTAGTCCGGTCCGCTCAGATCCACTCGCCTTCCAAGATCGACCAGATCGGTCGCAGTGAAGCCGCCCGTGTGTTCGGGTGGCTGGGACTCGAATAACTGGCGGCGTAGCCCCGGAGATGTCCTCGAGCTGCCGGCAGTACGGACACTGCGGATCTTCGAAGAGCACGAGGCGGTGTCTCACGGCTTCGCTGCCAAGGAGCACACCACCGTTGGGCGTGTGTCCCTCAGGTGTCTCAATCTCGCTTCTCCGGGTCTCTCCTGACTATCTCTCGGTACACCGCGAACAGCGACCGTTCCCGTTGTGAGACAATCCGTAACTCGGACTGCGCATTTCATTCTCCGGAATCGCGAGTGGTTATCACCCGGGCAAGTTCGACTCTGGAGCTCACGTTGAGCTTCTTAAAGATGCTCCGTAAGCGTCCGCTCACGGTGTGACGCGAAACAAACAGACGTTCCGCTGTTTCGCGGTTCGTGAACCCTTGGGCGACCAGGCGTGCCACGGCCAAATCCGAATCCGTGATTGCCCCCCATCCACTTCGCGGCCTCTGTGCCGCCACCAGCCGGCGGCGAACGCCCATGGCGCGGAGCCGTCCCCGCACCCTGGCCGCGTCCCAAGTGGCGCCGAGCTGCGCGAACAACACGAGAGCCCGCCCGAACGCCTCGATCGCCTGCTTGTTCGCG
>JAXDJX010000010.1:0-30520 GCA_034667405.1 Actinomycetota bacterium
AAAGCGACGTTCCTCCCGAGTAGACTGACGCCCTCATGCCAGCCTCCATCGTGCCCGGGACCCAGTGGGGAGACGAGGGAAAGGGCAAGGCGGTCGACTACCTCGCGGACCGGATGGATTTCGTGGTTCGCTACCAGGGCGGTAACAACGCCGGCCACACGGTGATCGCCGAGGGACGCCTGCTGAAGCTCCAACTCATCCCCTCGGGCATCCTCTACGACCACATCACGTCCGTGATCGCCGACGGCGTCGTGGTGGATCCCCGCCACCTCCTCAAAGAGATGCGGGAACTCACCGAGATCGGCGTCGACGTGAGCCGCCTCAAGGTGAGCGGCAACGCGCACCTGATCATGCCCTACCACCTGGAACTCGAGAAGGTCACCGAACGGTTCCTCGGGAAGAACGCGCTCGGCACTACGAAGAAGGGGATCGGGCCCGCCTACGCGGACAAGGCTGCACGGATCGGCATCCGCGTGCAGGACCTGTTCGATCCGAAGATCTTCCGCGCCAAGTTGGAGATCGTGCTTCGGGAGAAGAACCTGGTGCTGACGAAGATCTATAACCGTCTCCCGTTGGATGCAGAACGCATCGTCGAGGAGTACATGGACCTTGCGTCCGAGCTGCAACCCCACGTCACTGACACCGCGAAGCTATTGGACGACGGCCTCCGCATGGGCAAGCAGGTCATGCTCGAGGGTGCGCAGGGAACCCTCCTGGATCTCGACAAAGGCACGTATCCATTCGTGACCTCGTCGAACCCCGTGGCCGGATACGCGCTCGCCTCGGCCGGCATCGGGCCCAAGCACGTGGACCGGGTCATCGGCATCGTGAAGGCCTACGTCACCCGCGTCGGCGCGGGACCGTTCCCCACCGAGGACCTGGGAGACATCGGCGAGCGGTTGGGGGTACGGGGCAAGGAATTCGGGACCGTCACCGGACGCAAGCGGCGATGCGGTTGGTTCGACGCCGCGCTCGGCCGCTACGCGTCCCGCATCAACGGCCTCACCGAGCTGTTCGTGACCAAGCTCGATGTCCTGTCTGGGTTCGAGACGGTGAAGATCTGCACGGGGTACGAAGCCGAGGGGCAGACGTTCGATGATTTCCCCCCGCACCAATCGCTGTTCCATTCCGCCAGGCCGGTCTATGAGGAACTCGAGGGCTGGGACGAGGAGATCGACGAAGCACAGACGTTCGAAGATCTCCCGAAGCAGGCGCGCGATTACGTGAGGCGGATGGAAGAGCTGGTCGGTGTACCGGCGAGCGTCGTGTCGGTGGGACCCGCCCGGGAACAGAGCCTGCCCGTCGGATGAAGGTTCTGGTCGTCGGCGGCGGCGGCCGAGAACATGCACTCATCTGGGGTCTGGCGCGCAGCGCGTCGGTGGGTTCGCTCGATGCCGCTCCGGGGAACGCGGGCATCGCGCAACTCGCCACCTGTCATGGCCTGGGAACCGGCGATATCGACGGCATCCTGGCTCTCGTCGAGGACCTCGACGCCGATCTCACGGTCATCGGTCCCGAGGCCCCGTTGGTCGCCGGCCTGGCGGACGCCCTCACCGAACGCGGACGAACGGTGTTCGGGCCGTCTGCCTCCGCCGCGCGCATCGAGGGATCGAAGGCCTTCGCCAAGGACATCCTCTACAAGGAGCACATCCCCACGGCACTCGGGGGGTCGTTCACAGAGCCGGAGCCGGCGATCGCGTTCCTGGATACGGAGTTGCAGGGCCGCGGAGTGATCAAGGCCGACGGGCTGGCGGCGGGCAAGGGCGTGGTGGTCGCCCACGATCGCGATTCGGCGGTCGAGGCCATCGAGGGGTGTCTCCTGGATGGGGCCTTCGGGAGCGCGGGGTCCACGGTTGTGGTCGAAGAGCTGCTCGAGGGACCCGAGATCAGCGCCTTCGCCTTGGTGGACGGCGAGACCGTGGTGCCGCTCGGCCTCAGTCAGGACCACAAGCGGATCGGGGACGGGGACACGGGACCCAACACCGGGGGGATGGGAGCCTACGCCCCGCTGCCGTTCGTGGATCCGGCCTTGGAGGCGAGGATCTGGGAGGAGATGGTTCGGCCGGCCGCCCGGCGCATGGTGCAGGAGGGAGCAGCATTCCGCGGCCTTCTCTTCACCGGCCTGATGCTGACCCAGGACGGTCCGAAGGTTCTGGAATTCAACGCCCGCTTCGGCGATCCCGAGACGGCGGTGGTGATCCCACGCTTGGACGGGGACCTCGCCGAGCTCTTGCTGTCCACCGCACGCGGCGAACTCTCGAAGGTCACGGCCCCAGGGTTCCGTCCCGGCGCAGCGCTCACGGTCGTCCTGGCCAGCGGTGGGTACCCGGGGCCCTACGCCACCGGCGCACCGATCGACGGATTGCCCGAAGCGGATGCGGTGGAGGGCGTCACGGTATTCCACGCGGGCACCGCAGACCGGGACGATAGAGTGGTGACGGCGGGAGGCCGGGTGCTTTCGGTGACCGCGTTGGGCGACTCGCTCACGCAGGCACGCGACCGCGCCTACCGCGCAGCTTCGCTGATCCGGTTCGACGGGATGCAGTACCGACACGACATCGCAGCCGCTGCGGCGGAAGGGGACTGATGACAGACGAGACACCGAAGGTGGGGGTGTTGGCGGCATCGCCGGCCGAGTTGCCGATCATGCGCCAAGCCGGATTGATCCTCGAGAAGTTCGGGATCCCCCACGAGGTGCGGGTCATGTCGTCCTCGCGGAACCCCGACCTCGTAGACGAATACGCCAGGACCGCGTTCGAACGGGGACTGCGCGTGGTCATCTGCTCGACGGGACTCTCCGGGCACCTGGCGGCGGCCGTTGCGGCGCGGACCATCATCCCGGTCATCGGTGTGCCCATCGCCACTGCGCCACAGATGGTGGGCAACGAAGCGCTCGCCATCACGGCGCAGATGCCCACCGGAGTGCCCATCGCGACCGTCGGTGTGGATTCCTCGGTGAATGCCGCGGTCTTGGCCGCGCAGATCATCGCGACGAGTGACCCGGAGGTCACTCAGACGCTTTGGCAGTTCAAGGACGACATGGCGGAGGGCCTGAAGCTGTGACCATGAGCGTTGGGGAGGCAGGTTCGGCATGATCCCGCGCTACAGCCTTCCGGAGATGGCGGCGGTCTGGTCGGACCAGTCGCGCCTGGAGCATTGGCTCCAGATCGAGCTACTAGCGGTTGAGGCGTGGGCCGAACTCGGCAAGATCCCGGCGGACGACGCCGTGGCGAGCCGCGCGCGCGCCTCGTTCACCGTCGAAGCAGTGCTGGAGCGCGAAGCCGTCACACGTCATGACATCGCGGCCTTCGTCGATGTGGTGGCCGCCTCGATCGGCCCCGAGGGTCGGTGGATCCATTTCGGGATGACGTCGTCGGACGTGCTGGACACCGGGTTCGCGCTGCAGCTTCGCGACGCGGCCGATCAGCTCCTGGCGCGGGTGGAGACCCTCCTTTCGGTGGTTAAGCGCCGGGCCTTGGAGTTCCGGGACACCCCGTGCATGGGTCGCTCGCACGGTATCCACGCGGAGCCGACGTCGTTCGGCCACAAGCTCGCCGTGTGGGCGTTCGAACTCGATCGTGACCGCGAACGACTGCGCCGCGCGCGCGAAACGGTGAGCGTCGGCGCCATCAGTGGGGTGGTGGGCTCCTACGCAGCGGTTGATCCTCGCGTTGAGGAACTGGTCTGCGCGCAGCTCGGGTTGCGTTCCGCCGAGGCCTCGACGCAGATCATCCAACGCGATCGGCATGCCGAGTACATGACCGCGATGGCGATCACCGCTTCCACGTTGGACAAGATGGCGACCGAGATCCGGAACCTGGCGCGGACGGAGCTGCGCGAGGTGCAGGAGCCGTTCGCGGTAGGTCAGAAGGGCTCTTCGGCGATGCCGCACAAGCGGAATCCTGTGGTGTGCGAACGCGTGAGCGGACTGGCGCGGGTCGTCCGAGGACACGCGCAGGCAGCGCTCGAGAACGTCACCCTGTGGCACGAACGGGACATCTCGCATTCCTCCGCGGAGCGGATGATCTTCCCCGACGCCACCGGACTACTGGACTTCATGCTCGCGGAGATGGCGTGGGTGATGGACGGCCTCATCGTGTTCCCCGAGCGGATGGCGGAGCACGTGCACTCACTGGGCGGGATCGCGTTCAGTCAATCCGTCCTGCTGGCCTTGGTGGATGCCGGGTTGTCCCGTGACGAGGCATACCGGGTGGTGCAGCGCGCGGCGTCAGCAGCGTGGGACCAGGAAGAATCCTTCAAGGACGTCATCACCGCAGATCCCGAGGTTGATCGCGCGTTGGAACCCGCGGCCCTCGACGCGCTCTTCGATCCGCAACGCTTCCTGCAGAACCTGGGAGGCGTCTTCGACAAGCTCGAGAAGCTTCCGGTCGAGGGCGCCTAGGTGGGGACCACGGAGGGACTGCACGCCCGCGGGAAGGTCCGCGACATCTATGAGGCGGGGCCCGATCGGCTCCTCTTGGTGGCCTCGGATCGGATCAGCGCGTTCGACGTGGTGCTGCCGACGCTGGTCCCGGACAAGGGCCGTGTCCTGACCGCATTCAGTTCGTTCTGGTTCGATCGAACCCGCGATCTCATCGGCAACCATGTGATCACGTCGGACCGGGGAACGTTCCCGGAACCCTTCAGCCGGGATACGGAACTCTCCGGGCGGGCGATGTTGGTCAAGCGGGCGGATGTCATCCCGGTGGAGTGCGTCGCCCGTGGCTACCTGGCGGGCTCGGGCTGGACGCAATACAGGGACACGGGCGCGGTGTGCGGGGTTCCGCTTCCCGCCGGGCTCCAGGAATCGTCGCAGCTGCCCGAGCCCATCTTCACTCCCACCACGAAAGCCGCGGAAGGACACGACATGCCGATGACGCCGGACGAGTGCGTCGACCTGGTGGGCCGAGGCCTCACGGAGCGGCTGCGCGAACTGACGGTCGGTATCTACGAGCGGATCGCAGCCATGTCGCTCGACCGTGGCGTCATCGTCGCGGATACGAAGTTCGAATTCGGCTTCAACGACGGTGAACTGATCCTGATCGACGAAGTGGGCACGCCGGACTCGTCCCGCTTCTGGCCGGCGGACGTGTATGCGCCCGGCCGCGCGCAACCGAGTTTCGACAAGCAGTACGTTCGCGACTGGCTGGATACCAGTGGCTGGGACCGAGAGCCGCCTCCACCGGCATTGCCCGACGACGTCGTGGCTCGCACCTCCCAGAAGTACATCGAGGCCTACGAACGCGTCACCGGTGAGCCGTTCGATCAGTACCGTCAGCGGATGGGTGTGGCTGGATGACGTTCACGTTCGAGGTGTTGGTGACGCTGAAAGCTGGTCTCGCCGACCCGGCGGGTAAGGCGGTGGAGGCTGCGCTCCCGACGATGGGCTGGACCACCGTCCACGACGTCCATGTGGGCAAGCACATCAAGCTGACCGTCGAGGGTCCCGACGAAACGGCAGCGCGCGCGCAGGTCGAGGAGATCGCGCAGCGCCTGCTTTCGAACCCCGTGATCGAAAACTACCGCGTGCTCGACCAGCCGGAGGCGTGAGGTGGTCTCCACCGGCGCCCGGGTGGGCGTGGTCACGTTCCCCGGTTCGCTGGATGACCGCGATGCCCTCGATGCGGTGACCTTCATGGGGGGGACGGGCGTCGCGCTCTGGCACGCCTCGCACGATCTGGAGGGTGTCGACGCCGTGATCCTCCCGGGCGGGTTCAGCTACGGCGACTACCTGCGGTGCGGAGCCATCGCCGGCAAGGCCGCCATCATGCAGGAGATCAGAGCGTTCGCCGAACGCGGTGGTCCCGTGCTCGGCATCTGCAACGGCTTCCAGATCCTCTGCGAATCGGGATTGCTTCCCGGCGCCCTCATCCGGAACCGCTCGTTGCAGTTCATCTGCAAAGACGTCTGGCTGCGGGTGGAGAGCTCGCAGACGGCCGTCACCGCGGGCATGGAACCGGGAGAGACCATCGAGGTGCCGATCAAGCACGGCGAAGGGCAGTTCGTCGCCACCGCCGAGCAGCTCGAGCAGATCGAAGGAGAGGGCCGTGTGGTGTTCAGGTACGCCACGTCGGCCGGCCTGGTGGACGAGACCTCGAACCCGAACGGAAGCATCGGGAACATCGCCGGCGTCCGCAACGACCGCGGAAACGTGATCGGGCTCATGCCCCATCCCGAGCACGCCGTGGACCCCGACGTGGGCCCCACGGGGGGACAAGGGATGTTCGCATCGCTGCTTGCGACCGCGTTGGAAGGCGCCCTTCGATGACGCCGCCGGAGGTCGGAACCGCAGCCTCGCCTCCGCATCGCCAGCTCGGATTGCAGGACGACGAGTATGAACGGATCGTTGCCACCCTGGGACGGGAGCCCATGCCGGCGGAACTGGCCATGTATGGCGCCATGTGGTCCGAACATTGCAGCTATAAGAGCTCGAAGATCTATCTGAAGACGCTGCCGACCGAAGGGGCGGCGGTCTTGGTCGGCCCCGGACAAGATGCAGGTGCCGTGGACGTCGGTGACGGCGTCGCCGTGGTCTTCAAGATGGAATCGCATTCACACCCCAGCGCCATCGAGCCGTATCAGGGAGCGGCAACCGGCGTCGGGGGCATCGTTCGGGACATCATCTCGATGGGTGCGCGACCCGTGGCGCTGCTGGATCCACTGATGTTCGGACCGCTGACCGACGCGCGGAACCGCTGGTTGCTGGACGGCGTGGTCGCAGGGATCGGCGGCTACGGGAACTGCATCGGCGTGCCCACGGTGGGTGGTGAGATCCATTTCGCCGAACCACACAGCGCCAACCCCACGGTCGACGTCATGTGTGTGGGGATCGCACAGGCCGACAAACTCGCAACGTCGGCGTCGCTGGTCGCGCACGAAGGATCGTTCATGGTGCTGTACGGCGCGAGCACCGGACGCGACGGTATCGGCGGTGTGAGCGTCCTCGCCTCGGCCACGCTCGACGAGTCGTCGCAGGGCTCGCGGCCGGCGGTCCAGATCGGTGATCCGTTCGCCGAGAAGCTCCTGATCGAAGCCTCGCTCGAACTCATCGAGCAGGGATCGCTGGAAGGGCTGCAGGACCTCGGGGGCGCGGGGATCACCTGCGCGGTCAGCGAGTCGGCGGCGCGGGCCGGTATGGGCGCCCGGTTGAACCTCGATGCGGTGCCCCTCCGCCAGTCCGGGATGGAGCCCTTCGAGATCTTGACCAGTGAATCCCAGGAACGGATGCTCGCCATCGTGAACCCCGCGCAACTCACTGCCGTGCAAGAAGTCTGCACGAAGTGGGGCCTGGATGCGGTGGTCATCGCCGAACTGGTTCCCGGCGGCATGCTTACGGTCACCCACCGTGGCGAGGTGGTCGCCGACGTTCCCGCCCGATCGCTCACCGACGAGGGACCGGAGTACGACAGACCACGTGAGGCTCCGGGCACGCATCCGTCGGCCGTCGGAGACGATCCCACCTTCGCGGCGTTCGACGCCGACATCGCCGCCTCGTTCTTCAGCGTGCTCGGGTCGCCGAACGTCGCGAGCAAGCGATGGATCCATCAGCGATACGACTCTGTGGTGCAGGGGCAGACGGTTGCGGGCGCGGGAAGCGATGCGGCCGTGGTGCGGGTCCCCGGCACCATGAAAGGACTCGCCCTCGCGACCGATGGCAAGGGGCGTTACGGCTCCCTCGATCCCTACCTCGGATCGGCGCACGCCGTCGCAGAGGCTGCCCGCAACGTCGCCGTGACGGGTGCCACGCCGCTCGCCATCACGAACTGTCTGAACTTCGGGAACCCCGAACGGCCGGAGGTCATGTGGCAGTTCTCCGAAGCGATCCGGGGGATGGCCGACGCCTGCAAAGCCCTCGGCACACCCGTGACGGGCGGCAACGTGAGCTTCTACAACGAGTCGGGGGGGAGCGCGATCTGGCCTACGCCGGTGATCGGCATGCTCGGCCTGCTCGCCGACTATCGGATGCGCGTCCTCACCGGGTTCCCACGTGGCGGGCTCGCCGTCTACCAACTCGGGGAGACCTTCGCCGAACTCGGGGGCGGGGAGTTCGCCGAAGTGGTGCTGGGGGTTGTGGGGGGGAAGCCCCCGGCGGTTGAGTTCGATCGTGAGGCGGCGTTGATCGCCCTGTTGGTCGAGGCCGCGGGTGAGGATCTGCTGGCATCCGCGCACGATTGCAGCGACGGCGGCATCGCCATCGCTCTGGCAGAAGCGGCCATCGAGGGCGGGCACGGGTTCGCGGTCACGCTCACGGGCGTCGACCTTCCGCCGCACGTCGCCATGTTCAGCGAATCGGCGTCACGAGCCGTCGTATCGGTTGAGACGGCCAACGAGCTGCGGCTGCGCGAACTCGCCGCCGCGCGTGGCGTGCCGATCGCCAGGCTGGGGGAGACGGGCGGTCCGCGTGCCGTGATCGAAGGGATGCTCGACTCCACCGTGGACGAACTCCGCGCCGTCTACGAGGGGGCCTTGCCGGCCCTTCTCGATCCCGCGTGATCGCGACCCCGCCACGATGATCCGGGCGGTCACGTTCGATTTCTGGGACACGCTGGTGAGCGAGGACTTGGGCACGATGCGTGACCTGCAGATCGATGCATGGACGGAGGTATTAGCCCGTGCGCAGATCGACGCGCCACGCGAAGAGTTGGTCGAGGCCTTCAACCAGAACTGGCTCCAGTTCGAACAGCATTGGCATGCGAACGACGGGCAATGGACGCCCGAGGACTCGACGGACCACATCTGCGATCTCTTGAAGGTTCGGGGCGACGAGATCCGCGACCAACTCGTCGACACCTTTCGGCAGGTCGGTGAGACCGCGCCGCTCGTGGCTGCCGAAGGAGCGGCCGAGACGCTGGGGGCGCTGAAGGAGGCCGGCGTAGCCATCGGCATCGTCTGCGATGTGGGCCTCACGAAAGGGGTCACCCTGCGTCACCGCCTCGAGTGGTTCGGGCTCCTGGAGTTCTTCGACGCCTGGGCGTTCAGCGACGAAACAGGCTGGTTCAAACCCGCGCCGCAAGCGTTCGCACCGGCCCTTGAAGGACTCGGGATCGAGGACCCGTCCCAGGCAGCCCATATCGGAGATTCCAAACGAACGGACATCGCGGGAGCGCTCGCGCTGGGCATGACGGCCATCCGATTCACCGGCTTCCACGACCGCGTCGAAGGCGTCGGGCCGGAAGCGCAGCACGTGATCTCGGGCTTCGAGCAGATCCTGGGATGCCTGGCTCTCTGAGCCGCGACTTCACATATCCGCGCGCCGTCGCGTTATTCACCCGTAGGCGGACGAAGGGGGAGATGTGATTCCATCCGGTGATGTGTGGATCAGGCGGATGATCGAGGTCGAGCGCGTGCGGCGCGTGGAGCTGGCGCGGCGACAGCGCGAAGCCGGCCTCGCGCGGCCGGGCAAGCCGGCCCGTCGGGCACTCAGGCGGCCCCGGAATCGCGGCGCATGAGGCACGCCCGGATGTTCGTTCCGATCCCGCCCTTCCAACAGTTCCTCGAAGCGAATCGCGACCCCGTGTACCGGTTCCTGGTGGCGGCGGTGGGAGCGGTCGATGCAGACGACTGCTTCCAAGAGACATTCCTCTCGGCGCTCAGGGCCTATCCCCGAGTGCGGGAGGCCGAGCGGTTGGATCGATGGGCGCTACGGATCGCGAGCCGTAAGGCGCTCGATCACCACCGGGCTCGTGCCCGTCTCCCCGTCCCGACCGACGCCGTTGCCGACACGGCGGCGGAGACGTACGAGGGAACGGGAGCAGAAGGAGTCGGACCGCTCTGGGCCGCGGTCGGCGCACTGCCGCCGCGCCAACGGGTGGCGGTTGTGCACCGGCACGTGTTCGATCGTTCCTACGCCGAGATCGCCGATCTCATGGCGTGCACCGAGCAGACCGCACGCGCGAACGTATCTCTGGGCGTGCGCACCCTCCGGGAGATGATGGCATGACACGCAAGAGCGAAGATCTCACGCGCGCGTTGCGCGGACTGGTTCCGCCCACCACCGCCACCCGGGCGTCGGCGAGGGCTGCCTCGGATCGATTCGTGGAACGAGCGGCCGATCGAGCGCTGGTCGACATCTCGATCTGGACCGCGGCGTCGCCGATCGGTGACCTGTTGCTGGCCGTGACCTCCCGAGGATTGTTGCGCGTGGGGTTCGCAGACGAACCTCGGGACGAGGTGCTCTCCGGTCTGGCTCGGGAAGTCAGTCCACGGATCCTGGAATCGGCCGGCGCCACCGATGAGGTTCGGCGTGAGCTGGACGAATACTTCGACGGTGACCGCACGCGGTTCGGGGTGAAGGTGGATCGCCGTTTGGTGCACGGGATCGCGCGAGACGTCCTGACCGCCGCCCGACGGATCCCGTTCGGTCAGACCAGCACCTACGGGCAGCTCGCACAGAAGATCGGCAATCCGCGAGCGGCGCGCGCGGTCGGCAACGCCCTGGGTTCGAACCCGATCCCGATCGTGATCCCCTGCCACCGGGTGCTGCGTGCCGGCGGCTCCCTGGGGGGATACGCCGGCGGTATAGCGCGGAAGGAGCGTCTCCTGGAACTCGAGGGTGTCGTGCTCCCGCCTTCGGGCGGCCGGCGAGCGTGAGGCGGATGTTACCCTGACGTCCTGTGGGCACTGAATCACCGAAGGATGAGTGCGGTCTGTTCGGCGTCTGGGCGCCGGGAGACGACGTAGGCAGGCTCACGTACTTCGGGCTCTTCGCCCAACAACACCGCGGCCAGGAGTCGGCCGGGATCGCCGTCAGCGACGGCAACAACCTCCTGGTCTACAAGGACCTCGGTCTGGTCAGTGAGGTCTTCAGCGAGGCAACGCTGACCACCCTGGTCGGGGACCTCTCGATCGGCCACACCCGGTACTCCACGACCGGCTCGAACACCTGGGACAACGCCCAGCCCGTCTTCAAAACCGATGGGGTTCGTTCGATCGCGCTGGGCCACAACGGGAACCTCGTGAACACGCGCGAGTTGGCCGAGCGGGTCGGGACCCGTGGCTCTGCATCCACCGACTCAGACCTGGTCACCACGCTCCTGCAATCGGAGATGTCGCTCACCGGTTCGTTCGAGGAGGCGGCGCTCGCGGTGCTTCCGACCCTCAAGGGCGCCTACTGTTTCGTCATGATGGACGAACGTTCGGTCTACGCCGCCCGCGACCCCTACGGTGTCCGGCCACTGTCCATCGGGAGGCTCCCGAACGGGTTCGTCGTCGCCTCGGAGACCTGCGCGCTGGACATCGTTGGCGCCACTTTGGTCCGCGACGTCGAGCCCGGGGAACTCATCCGTATCGACGATCGTGGCCTTCATTCGGTTCGGTTCGCGGAGTCCACGCGGAAGGCCCTCTGCATCTTCGAGTTCGTCTATCTGGCGCGGCCCGATTCGCGCTTCGGTGAGGCAACCGTCCACATGGCGCGGCGCGAGATGGGCAAGCTGCTGGCCAAGGAGCACCCGGTGGATGCCGATATGGTGATCGCCGTGCCGACCACCGGACACTCTGCAGCCCAGGGTTACTCCGAAGTCACGGGCATCCCCTACGGAGACGGGCTCTATAAGAACAACTACGTGGGTCGAACCTTCATCCAGCCGTCGCAGAGCCTGCGGGACCGGGGCGTGAAGCTGAAACTCAACCCGATCCCCGAGGCCATCCGTGGCAAGCGGCTGATCGTGGTCGACGACACCATCGTGCGGGGGACGACGACGAAGCAGGTCGTCGCCGCCCTCCGCGAGGCTGGCGCGAGTGAGGTTCACATCAGGATCACGTGCCCACCGGTGAAATGGCCGTGTTTCTACGGGATCGACATGCCAACGCGGCAGGAGCTGGTGGCCGCGGACCTCACCGTCGAAGAGATCAGTGCCTACATCGGGGCCGATTCCCTGGGCTATCTGTCTCTGGAGGGGATGGTCCAGGCGAGCGGTGGTGGCAAGGAGCGATTCTGCAGGGCCTGCTTCGACGGGGAGTACCCCATCCCGATCCCCGGCGAGGCCGGGAAGTTCCTGCTCGAGGACCAGCTGCACCTACCCACCGTATGACCGGGATCCCGCCGTCGGGTGAGGCTTACCGTGCCGCGGGTGTCGACATCGAAGCCGGGGCAAAGGCCGTCGGATTGATCGCGGATCTGGCGGCGCAGGCGCGGCGCCCGGAGATGGCCGATCGGCTGGGTGGGTTTGCCGGACTGTTCGGGATCTCCGAGGGCCGTTATCTGGCCGCTGCGACCGATGGGGTCGGGACGAAGCTCGAGATCGCACGCATGGCCGGCCGCTTGGACACCGTGGGGATCGATCTGGTGGCGATGTGCGCCGACGATGTGGTCTGCACCGGGGCCGAACCTCTCTTCTTCCTCGACTATCTGGCGGTCGGCCGCGTGGTGCCCGAAGAGATCGCGTCGATGGTTGCCGGTGTGGCTGAGGGATGCCGCCGCGCGGGCTGCGCCCTGCTAGGCGGCGAGACCGCCGAACATCCCGGCGTCATGGCGGCGGGTCAGTTCGACATGGCGGGGTTCTGTGTGGGTGTGGTGGAGGAAGCGCAACTGCTCGGTGCCGATCGGGTCCGCGAGGGGGATGCGCTCATCGGCCTGGCATCGAGCGGTCTTCACTCCAACGGGTATTCGTTGATCCGCAAAGCGCTGCTGCCGCTCTACGAGTTGGACGACACACCGCCGGGCTTGTCTCGCCCACTCGTCGATGAACTCCTCGAGCCGTGCGCGATGCACACGAAGGACGTGTTGGCGCTCGCCCGAGACGGATCGGTGGCCGCCGCCGCACACATCACCGGAGGTGGCTTCTACGAAAACATCCCGCGCGCGCTGCCCGAGGGTTTGGGCGCGAGCATCGATCGCGGGTCCTGGCCGGAACAGCCCGTCTTCGGGTTGGTGCAGGAGGCGGCAGGGACTACCGACGAGGAGATGTTCTCGACGTTCAATATGGGGATCGGCATGATCCTCGCGGTGCGTACGCAGGACGTCGATGAAGTGTTGCAACGCACGGCCGGTCGCGGCTTCGCCATCGGTACCGTCACGGCTCCGGGCGGCGTACGCATCGCCTGAGCGAGATCCACGTACGTGGTTCTGCATCCCTCTGGGTGACTATGGAGCTCTCCCCCGCCGGACGGTCCAAGGGCGTAACGCTTAGTACGTGCGTCCATCCAGAAAGGGTCCTGCTGGCGGATTCAGCATGCGGGGCGGAACGCCGTAACTACCGGTGATGGATGTCATAGCGAACGCCGGGACCAGTGTGCTGGTCGTTGACGACGAACCGCAGGTCGTCTGGGTGCTGGAGTTCAGTCTCCAGGCCGAGGGGTACGAAACGTTCACCGCGCACAACGGTCTCGAGGCGATGGCCGAGATCGGCGAACATCACCCCAAGCTCATGGTGCTCGACGTCATGATGCCCGAGATGGACGGCTGGTCGGTGCTCGAGGAACTCATGAAACTCCCGCGCGAAGAGCGACCGCGGGTCGTTGTGGTGAGCGCGCTGGCGTCGCTACGCGACCGGGCCAAAGCAGCCGAACTCGGAGCCGACGCCTACTGTCCCAAGCCGTTCAACGTGGAGGATCTCCTGGGGGTTCTGCACGACCTCGACCGCGTCTCCTGACGCCGCCATCGGCAGGCTCCACCAAGGCGCAACCACCCGGTCTTCCAACCGCGCCAACCTGCTACGTTCGTAGGGTGAGTACGCTCCCCGATGCCCCGTCCGCTTATGCCGACACCGCGTCCAAGCCGGTGGCGAAGAGGCTCATCGAAGAGACCTTCGCAGGATCGAAGACCGCGGGCCTGAAGCCGCTCCGACTCGGGGGAGAGTTCGACACGTGGGAAGCGTCCGGAGTGGTGTTCAAGTTCCCAAGGGATGACGACGCATCGGCCAAACTCGACGTTGAGATCGCCGTTCACGAGACGCTCGCCCAGCGCCTGGGGGCCATGGTGCCGGCGCTGAGAGCGGTCGGTGAGCCCACCGTCGCCTTCCCCTGGCGTTCGGCTGCGTTCGAACGTGCTCGAGGGCGTCAGGGCCAGACGTCGGACGGCCCGATCGTTCGGCCGAAGCCGTGGGCGCGGACGTCCCTCGCAAAGGAGGTCGCCGGGGCGTTGTCGGCGCTGCACACCACGCCGGCGAAGGTGGTGAAGGCCTCGGGGGTCCCAAAGCGACCGGTCGATCTTGGTGGCGTGGATCCAAGCGACAAGGCGATCACGTGGGCGACCCGGATCGTCGGTAACCGCCTGGACGCGTTCCTGGTGGATCCGTTCCCGGCAGGAACGCCGAAGGCCGGGCCGAAGGTGCTCTGTCACGCGGACATCAAGGGCGAACATCTCTACGTCAGCGAAGATGGCACCAGGCTCACCGCCATCGTGGATTGGGCGGATGTAGCCGTCAGCGACCCCGCACTCGACCTCGCGGGGTTCGCCATCTGGCTGGGTCCGACGTTCGTGCACGAGGTGTTGGAGTTCTACACGGGTCCCTCCGACGAAGGGACGGAAGAGCGGGCCGTCTACCTGGCGCGGGCGAACCTCCTCACGTTCATGGACGAGCATCTCTCCCGTGGAGGCCGTGCGGGGGTTCCCGTGGTGGATGCCCAGCTGCGCGCCGTGTTCATCCCGCCGGAAGACCCCAAGCGCCGCCGCTGACCGCATGGCGGCGAAACCGACGCGGCGCGCGGCCGTGCGCCTGCTCACGATAGATGCGCGTGAACGAGTCCTGTTGTTCGCCTATCGGAATCCCACCAGTGGCGAGGAGTTCTGGGCGACGCCAGGGGGAGGGATGGAGCCGGGCGAGTCGCTCGAGGACACCGCCCGCCGCGAGTTCTTAGAGGAAACAGGGCATCCCGTAACCGGAGACCTCGGTTCGGTCATCTGGCGCCGGTCCGTCCAATTCGAGTGGAACGGAGAGTGGATCCGACAGTCCGAGGTGTTCTTCCTCTACCGGGTGGACGAACTGGAAGTCGACCCGGACCTCGAGGAGCTCCGCCGTAGCGAGGGCATCATCGGCCACGGCTGGTTCTCACTGGACGAACTCGAAGACCCCGTGGGATTCAGTCCCTCTCCGCGGCGGATCGCGCACCTGACCAGACAGATCCTCCGAGACGGACCCCCCGACACACCGGTAGCCGCGGGCCTCTGAGCGACCCTCGGTGGGTTGCACCGCCACGCATCTCCGATGCCGGGATCGGTGTTTGTTTCACGAACGCTCAAGCTGGGGCGACCATTACCCGAAACTCGGTACATGAGGTCTCACGCGACGCTGCCCCGTGAAGAGAAGCGGTCTCCTACGCCTGAGCGCGGGGCGGCGAGCCAACTCCCGGAGGCTCCGGAGAAGTTCACGACCCGCGCGAAACGGTCGCTGAGCGGCAACACCTCGAGAGTGATCGCCTCGGCGCTCTCCATCGCGCTCCTCGCCGGGACCGGCTTCGTCATCCACTCCGATCAGGCTAGGAGCCGTGCCGAGATCTTGAGTCGCTTCAACCTCCGGGCCGAAATCGGGGCGCAGTTCCTGCAGAGCTATGTGACCGAGCTGACGCAGCGCGAGGCGGAAGCCGCTTCAGGAAAGCTTGCGGGCGTCGCGGTATCTCAACGTGCGTTCGTCGACATGACTACGACCCTCGGGTTCCAGGCTGCATTGCTCACCGGTCGGAGTGGGCATGTCCTGCGCGTCTATCCGAACAACCGATCGCTGATCGGGACGGATCTCGGTGCCAAGTACGAACCCCTTCGTCAGGCGATGAGAGGTGCGGTTGTTGTTTCGGGTGTGCAGCCGACCGGCGCCGCGATGGGGCCCGTCGTAGGGATGATCGCCCCGTTCCCATCGATCCAAGGACGGCGCATCTACGTCGGCGTGCTGGCGCTCTCCAAGGCAAGTGTCGTCTCTTCCTATCTCAGAACCATCTCGACCGTCCGAGGGGTGTCCGTCTGGTTGGTGGATGGGGCGGGGCAGACCATCGCCAGCAATTCACCACGTCCCCAATCGGTCGATCTGTTGAAGCGGGAAGATCCCGCCCTGTTCGCCGGGTTGACGACTCCCGATGGCGACTATGAGGGCCGTACCGGACCCGCGGATTTCGCCGTCGCCGATGTGGCGGGCACTCCATGGCGCCTGGTCGTCGCCGCGCCGGAGGCACAGATCTTCATCGCCGTCGGTGGTCTCGGCTCGGTGGTGCCGTGGCTGGTGTTCGCAGGCCTGGTGCTTGCCGCGGGCGCAGTCGCGTTGTTGCAGATGAAGCTCTCCAAGGCGCGCGCCAAGCAGCTCGACCACGTCGGCCTCCTCTCGCTCACCGATGCCATGACCGGCATCTACAACCGGCGCGGCTACGAGGTGCTGGCATCCCAGCTGCTCAAGGATGCCGCCCGAGAAGGTCGTTGTGCTGCGCTCATCTTCCTGGACGTGAATGATCTCAAGACCATCAACGACACGCTCGGCCACGCGGTGGGCGACGACGCGATCATCGCCGCCGCGAGGTTGCTTCGAACGACGTTCCGCGACGCGGATGTCATCGCTCGTTTGGGTGGAGATGAGTTCTGCGTCATCGGGGTCCTTCCCGGCCCCCCCATGGATGGTTCTTCCCAGCTCCTGAGGCTCCACAACGCCGTCGGGCTCTACAACGCACGCGAAGGTGCGCCCTTCCACCTCAGTCTGAGCGGGGGGCTCTCGATCTGGGATCCGAGTGCGCCGAGGCCGTTGAAGGATCTTGAGATCGAAGCGGACCGTCGGATGTACGCCGACAAGCAGTCGAAGCGTCTGAAGGCGATGTAGGTCAGTGTGGGAACCGCTGGTGGTCCTTCGGGACCACGGTGGTGCCGACGGCCTTCAGCGTGAGGATCGGTTCGTCCAGGAACTCGGCCGCGCTTTCGCTGATGTCGGTCCGCGCGGCCCCGATCTTATGGATCTCGAATTCGCATCGCCGGCTTGAGTTCCCGGTGCTCACGACCTTGCCGCGGGCCTCGATCCAATCGCCTGCGTAGAGCGGGGCCAGGAACTCGACGGATTCGTAGGCGCGGAACAAGCCCTCGTCCCCGTCGTACCGCATCGCCAGCTCGGTGATGAGGTCGCCGACGATCTTCAGCTGTGTCGCTCCGGCCACCAGGTTGCCGCCGTAGTGCGCATCCTCCTGCCCCAGGCGAAGGCGGATGAGGGACGTCGGTAACTCGGACACGGAGGGCCTCCTGGTGGTGATCGGTCGCTAGGACGTGGTGCGTTCGGGGATGACCTTGCCATGGCGGACACCTCGGGCGGGAACCCGAACTTCGGTCCCGTCCTTCTTCCGGACGAAGTACGTGGCCGCGGCCTCGTCCCACCGTTCGAACACGCCCACCGCTTCGCTGAGGAATCCGTTCGGCAATTCGAATTGGAAGGTGACCCGCTTGCCTTGGTCCTGTGGTGTGACGAGGTTCTGTCCCTTCATGGTCGCGTCAGCCTACCGAATCCGAAGCACGGACTCGGCGGCGACGTGGAAGAGGTGTTCGCGAGAGGTCGTGTCGTCGTCCCATCCACGCTGATCCCAGGCATCGCCGCTGAGATCGTCGCCCGCATAGAGCACCTGGCCGAAGGACACACCACGGAATCGCGCGACGGCGAAGAACGCCGCCGCCTCCATCTCGACGGTGAGGCACCCTTCCGCTACCCGACGCGCCATCTTTTCGCGGGTCTCTCGGTAGATGGCGTCGGTGGTCCAGGTCGTGCCCGTGACGTGCGCGATATCTCCGGTGGTCAGCGTTTCCAAGATGGCGGCGAGCGCATCCGGGGTCGGCTCCACCGTGCGGGACGCCGGAAGGTAGTGGTAACTGGTTCCCTCGTCGCGGATCGCGGCCGTGGGCACCACCACGTGGCCCAGGGTCACATCCGGCACCAGCACGCCCGCGCCGCCACATGCAACGAACGCCCGAACGCCGCGCGCGATCAATTCCTCTGCGAATGCCACGGCGAGGGGCGCTCCGACGCCTGGATGGACCACGGCGAGCGGTGCTCCCCGATAGTCGAGTTGGTAGACGGGCACCAGGCCGATCTCCGACTTCACTTCGTCGATCTCCTTCCCGTCGAACTCCTCAACCATCTTCGCGATGACGTCTTGGAAGAAGCAGAGCACGGCGTGTGAGGGGATCTCGATCGGATCGATGTGTTCGCTCGGTTCGATCACCGCGGTGGGTGAGGGGTCGAACTCGAGGATGGGTGCGTCGGCGACGTCGGCCACGCGCCGAGACTACTTGAGGCGTGTGATGGTGCCGGCGGGAGGTTCGGGATAGGCCTCGGGATGGATGGCCCACGCCAAGATCTCCAACCCGTCCACCAAGCGTGGTCCCGGCCGGGAGAAGAACGACGTGGCGTCCACCGCGAAGACATTGCCGTTGCGGGCGGCAGGAGCATCCGCGAACTCTGCTTGATGGAGGAACGTCTGCGCCTCCTCCTCCGCCTCGTCGAGGTAATAACCGCACGGCATGAATACGACCACCTCAGGGGCGGCATCACGCACCTCGTGCCACGCGATCTCCACGGATCGGTTGCCACGCTCGTTGAGCACGTTGATCCCGCCCGCAAGTTGCACCATCTCGGGCATCCAATGCCCGGCAACGAATGGCGGCTCCGACCATTCCAAGCAGAACACCGTGACCGTGGGTAGACGAACGGCGATCTCCTTCACGCGCGCGACCCTGGATCGCAGGGTTCCGGTGAGTTCGGCCGCCCTGTCTTCTCGGTCCACGAGCTTGCCCACCGTCTCGATCTGCCCGATCACCTCTTCCAGGGACTGGGGGTCAAGAGAGAGGACCTTCGCCTCTACCGTCCCGAGCTCCTCCAGCGCCTGCTCCACATGTCCGGTTGGCACCGCGCAGACCCGGCAGAGGTCCTGGGTCAGGATGAGGTCGGGCTGTTCCCGGCGGAGCAGGTCCTTGTCCAAGACGTAGAGGGGCTGCTCGGCGCCCATCCGGTCGCGCACCGCCCGATCGATCTCGAGTGCCGAGAGCGGCCGTGGCCCTTGACCCAGCGCGCTCCGGCTGATGACCGGTTTGGTCACCGCGTCGGCGGGATAGTCGCACTCGTCGGTCACGCCGATCAGATCTTCGCCCAAGCCCAGCGCGTAGACGATCTCAGTGGCCGAAGGAAGGAGGGAGGCGATCTTCATCCGGCCAAGTCTCGCAGGCCGTCCGGTGACTGCAACAGTGCAACCAGATCGGTAAGCGCGGCCCCGGCTCCGGCCCCGTCCACGACCCGATGATCGAAGGTCATGCTCAGCGTGCAGGCGGGGCGCGCCTGCACCGCATCGTCCACCACGAGGGCTCGCGGCGCGATCACCCCGAGGCCGAGGGTCACCGACGTTCCCGGCGACAGGATCGGGGTTCCGGCCTCGCTGCCGTAGGAGCCCATGTTCGTGATGGCGATCGTCGCGTCGGCCAGGTCCGACGAGGTCAAACCTCCCTCGCGCGCGGTATGGGCCAGCCGTCGCAGCTCTGCGGTGAGTTCGAGCAGGTTCCATGCCGG
The DNA here is from genome assembly GCA_034667405.1 of Actinomycetota bacterium. Lineage (GTDB taxonomy): Bacteria > Actinomycetota > UBA4738 > UBA4738 > HRBIN12 > JANXVR01. The sequence goes on from JAXDJX010000010.1 coordinate 19,452, forward strand.
CACGTTCCGAACCACCGGGACCACGAGCCCGCGCGGCGTGTCCACGGCGAACCCCACGTTCACCGCCGCACGCGCACGGGCGGCGTCGCCGGCCCACACCGCCGTCGTCACGGGGTGCGCGAGGGCGACGCGCGCCATCGCCGCGATGACCACCGGCAACGGTGAGGATCCGACCTGCTTCCTGAACGCCTGGAGCGCGGAACAGTCGACGGTTCGAAAGGTCGTCACCTGGGGGATCGCAGCCTGTACCGACAGCACCCGAGCGATCCCGGCGCGTGAAGAGTCGCCCCCGCCACGCGGACCCGCGGCCCGCACCGTTCCCACTCCCGCCCCTTCCGCTTCCGCCCCTTCCGCTGCTCGGATGACGTCCTCGGCCAGCACACGCCCTTGCGGTCCCGATCCGGAGACGGTCGAAAGGTCCACACCCGAGGATGCCGCGAGACGGCGGACGGGTGGCGTCGCGCGGACCTCTCCCGCCGCCGCCCCGGAGAACGTCACCAGCGGTGCGCCCACGGCGATCACATCGCCCGCTGCCCCGTGCAGGCGCTCGACGACGCCGGCGACCGGCGACGGCACCTCGACCGTCGCTTTGGCCGTCTCGATCTCCACCAGTGGCTGGTTGAGTTCCACGGTGTCGCCCTGTGCGACCAGCCATGTCACGATCTCGCCCTCCTGCAGTCCTTCGCCGAGGTCGGGCATCGTGAAGACGCGTTCGGCCATCAGTAGTTGACCGCTTCCAGGACGGCGGTGCGGATGCGCTCGACGGAGGGACGGTAGTGCGCCTCCAAGGAGGCGGAGGGGTACGGAACGTCGTGGCCGGTGACGCGGCCCACCGGCGCCTCCAGGTGGTCGAACGCGAGCTCCATGAGCCTGGCCGCGATCTCGGCCGCCATGCCAAGCGTCCGCGGCGCCTCATGGACCACGACAACCCGGCCGGTTTCCCGGGCGCTTGTCGCCAGGAGTTCGTCGTCCAGGGGAGACAGCGAGCGGAGATCCACCACCCGGGCTTGCACGCCATCGGCGGTCAGGGCGTCAGCGGCCTCCACGCAGGTGGCGACCATGGCGCCGTAGGTCACGATCGCAGCGCCGTCACCATCGCGAACCACCCGCCCCACGCCGATCCCCGGCCCGTCCGCCTCGAGTTCGCCCGCTTCCTTCGACCAATAGCGAACCTTCGGCTCCAGGATCACCACCGGATCGGGGTCGGCGATCGCGTGGCGCATCAACGTGTACCCATCCAGCGCCGACGAAGGGACGACCACCTTGAGGCCCGCGGTGTGCACGTAGTAGGTCTCGGGACTCTCGCCGTGATGCTCCTTCCCGCGGATCCCGCCGAACGAGGGGATCCGGATGGTGATCGGCATGTCCACGCGACCGCGGACGCGTTCGCGCATCTTGGCGACGTGATCGATCACCTGTTCCAGCGCGGGATAGCTGAAGGCGTCGAACTGGAACTCGATCACCGAACGCCAGCCCGCGAAGGCGAGCCCGACGGCCGTGCCCGCGATCGCCGCTTCGCTGATGGGCGTGTCGAACACCCGGTTCGGGCCGAACTCCGTCTGAAGACCGTCGGTGACGCGGAACACACCTCCCGACCTCCCGACATCCTCTCCGAACACCAGCAGCCGGGGATCCTCCGTGAGGGCGTCGCGCAACGCTTGGTTCAGCGCGCCGGATAACGTCCACTCGCGCGCCTGCGTCGCGGGACCGCGCGCGGCCTCACTCACCGAGCGCCTCCCGCCGCATCCGTTGGAACGCGTCTGTCGGCGCCGCGAAGGTCCAGTCGAACATCCACTCCACGGGCGGCGCCTCCGTATCGACCACCCCCGCACGCACCTCCATCGCGAATGCTTCGGCCTCGCCTTCGCATTCGCTGACGAACGCGTGGTCTGCGTGACCCGATGCGAGCAGCCACGTGGCATATCTCGCGATGGGGTCGCTGGCGCGCGCCATCTCAACCTCTACGGCGTCGCGGTAGCGCCCGGGGTCATCCGCGGTCGAGTGGGCTCCCACGCGGTAGGTCAGCGCTTCGATGAGCGTGGGGCCGCCGCCCGAACGTGCGAGCGCCAGCGCGTCGCGCGTGGCCGCGTAGACGGCGAGCACGTCGTTGCCGTCGACGCGCACACCGGGGAAGCCGTATCCCTCGGCTCGACGCCAGATCTCGCCGGCCGTCTGCTGTGTGGTGGGCACGCTGATCGCCCATCCGTTGTTCTGACAGAAGAGCACCAGCGGGACCCCGAACACGCCCGCCATGTTCGCCCCTTCGTGGAAGTCTCCTTCGCTGGTGGACCCGTCCCCGAAGTAGACGAGGGTGCAGGCGTCCAGTCCGTCGAGCTTCTGCCCCAGCGCATGGCCGACCGCGTGGGGGATCTGCGTGGCGATCGGGATGGAGATCGGCCCGAACCGGGTGGCGCGGGGGTCGTAGGGGCCGCCGTGCCAGGTCCCTCGGTGGTACTGGAGGTACTGCACGGCGTCGACGCCCCGGACCAGCGCAGCCGCGAGTTCCCGGAACGTGGGGAACACGAAATCGTCAGGCCCCAGCGCGAACGCGGAGCCGATCTGTGCCGCCTCCTGCCCCTCGAACCCGGGGTAGACGGTGAGTTCGCCCTGGCGCTGGAGCGCGATGCACTCCCTGTCCAAACGCCGGGCCACGATCATCCGCCGAAGGAGATCGCGAAGCACCTCGGGTGCCAAACCGACGTCCGTATCGCCCACGGCAGTGCCGTCGGAGGCGACGAGGCGCAGGGGAGGCGTTCCGGCCCAATGGGCCGGTTCGAGGGGACCCGCGGGAACCGACACATCAACCCCTTCGCCGGAAACGCCGAGAGCATAGGGGATGAGACCGGACGCTAGACTCGCGGGCATGGTTCCCTCCGCATACCTCCGTGTCTTCCAGCCGCTCGAGGCGTTCAGCCCGGCAGAACAGACCCACTGGGAGCGCTACATGGTGGAGAACCGGGGGCCGGAGCTCTGGCGCCCTCGCTACCACGACCGCCGCACGTCCCGGGGCGTGGGCATGCTCGCCCCCGCCGAGGGCGAACACGCCGATCTTCGTTCGGTCGACGGCCGTCTCTACGTCAGCCCGTGGCGGATGCGCCTGCGCGTGCTCGGCGCGATGCTGTCCTTCCGCGAGGCCAAACCGTTCGACCTGTGGGAGGACTTCGTTCCCAAGGCGGATGCGAGGAAGGCGGCCCGCGAACTCAACCGGGCGCGGCGGAAGGATCCCCGGGCCGTGCCGTTCTGCCACCAGAGCCCCTGGCACGTTCCCATCAGGTGGTTCGTGTTCTTCAAGGACGAGGATCGGCGGTTGGAGCAGCGCGAAGACGGGAGCGACCGGCTCCGGTACGCCACCACGGTTCGTCGGGGGATGCGTCGCGCGGAGAACGCCATCCCCGCGCTCCGGCGCTCCGAGCTAGGCCCCATCAGCGAACTCATCGTCGATCTCCATCAGTGGATGGCCGTCTTCGATCCGGGCTCGATCCTGGAGCTCGACTACGGCGATCTCTCCGATCTCATGACCTTCGAGGAGCTGGATCAGGATCACTCGGCCAGGGACCTCCATCTGGCGCTCGACGCCCTGAACCACCACGAGTACCTCCGGTCGGCCGACATCTACCAAGGTGTGCTCGGTCACTGGGCGAGCATCCGCTCGTGCGAACTCATGAACTGAAACGGCCGCCCCTTCCGGGACGGCCGTTCGCGCAACTGATGCCGGTGGCCAGGGGCAGAATCGAACTGCCGACACCGCGGTTTTCAGCCGCGTGCTCTGCCAACTGAGCTACCTGGCCCGGGCCGGTAGAAAACCTGGCAGAAATCGCCGCCGAGGTCACTACCAGCGCGTCTGAGTGTAGCGATTGAAGGTGGGGGCAGCCTCGGTAACGCCCACCGGGACTTCAGAATGACTTCCAGACAGCCTTGACACTTGCCGGTCGATGCCGGAGTCGCGAAAGCTAGGCGGCTGTTTCGAGCTTCTGGGCAGCTCTGTGGCGAGCCAACGTGATGGCATTGACCATCAGCGCCCATCCGAGCATCTCGACCTGCTGACGACGCCAGCCGAGGCTGTGAGCTCTTCCCAGGAACAAGGTGTCTTCCAGAGAGCGGTTGAGCGACTCGGAGTCGTTGCGCCGCCCATACAAACGCGGGAAGTCCGGGTCTGAGGGCGGGATCGGCCGCACGTTCTCCGTTCGGTTGAACCTGCGCCTGCGATCTTCCTTGTCTTGGTGCAGGCGAACCGTAATCTGTCCACCACCGAGGTACTCGGGAAGGCGGTAGTCGTTGTACCAACGGTACAATCCGCTTTCGGCTGCCCTCATACGATGGGTGCGCTTACGGACGAGGGGAGTGAACAGCAGCTCACCTGCCTCCGTCGGGCGCATGATGCCGATCGCACCCGCCTCCGAGAAGAGGCGAACCGTGAGGTTTAAGCCGTCTGGCTGCGCGACCTCTTTGTCCTCGACATGAACGGTCTTCTCACGCCGCTTGATCTTGCGCTTGAGGGTCTTGCTTCCGAACGTCTCGGCGGCAGCGACCATGTTCACCGGCACCATCCCGAGCTCTCTGAGGATCTTCTGGTGGTGAACCCCTCTAAGAGCTGTGTCGTAGACGATTGCCTGCGCCCCTGGGACGTGCGGCGCCAATCGCTCGAAACAGGAAACGGCGACCGCGGCTTCCGAGCCCGGATCAGGTACACGCTCCAGGTCAAGGATGAAACGCCCGACAGGTGAGCGCGTGGCCACCATGACGAACTTCGTTCCCCAGGCAGCCTCTCCGCCACCCTCGAAGTGAAGGGCGGCGTCGGCCTCGAAGCGGATAGGGATCATCTCGCCGGTCTCCGTGTCGACACGGAACTGCCCTGGCCTTGCCTTGAATAGGGGAGTGACGACCTTGCCGTCGGCGTGCAGGACGCGAGAGAGGTCCGGGTGCGTGTAGGACCCCGGACCGTCAGGGTCGAGGAGGCCCGCGCTCCTGGCCTGGCCTGCCGCGATTTCGCGGTGAATCTCTCCGAGACGCTCCAAGATCGCCGGATCGGTCAGGTAGCGGTCGCGTCCGTAGACGTAGTGGTGGCGCCGCATCGGCCGCGGGGGTAGGTGCATCAAGGGGTCATCGGGGAACCGACGTCGAATGGTGCGCCGCATATGCCTCCACACGAGGGGGTGAGAGAGTTCGGCCTCGACTTGCCGTCCGCTGCGCCAGACCGACAAGAGGGAGTTGAACACCAGGATCATGAAGGTTGGGTAGTCGCGACGACGGCCAGACTTGGCGGGCCCGGGGATCGCACGGGCGAGTTCGTAGATCGCGGGATTGTTCAGGATCGCCTCCACCTTCTCCAGTGAAGAGACGGTCGACTTCTCGCTCACAGCCCCGTCCGCCAATCGAAGCCGATGAAAGTGGCGGCACGGTCGAGGCTGCGCATCCCGAGCAACACGGCGACTTCGTCGATTGATGCGCCGGAGGCCAATTCCGTGGCGCCGCGCCATGCGGGGATCGAGTTCGGCCGAATCCCAGGCGTCTCCGCCAGGCCCGCTTGCGCAAGTGTCGAAGCCACGAGCTCGTGGACGGACGCCCGCGACGTCGTTCCCGGTATGAGCAGAAAGCGGTCCGGCGGCGGCTTCGACCTCGACCTCATGACGCGTTGAAGCTGATTGACGCCCCAGTCGGTGAGCGTGCTCCATCTCGCGTCCGTATTCGCGGACCCATCGATCCAGACTTGACCATGCTCGAGATTCAGATCCCTTGCCCGGATCGCCCCGAGTTCGGCCAGGCGAGCAGTCCCTTCGGCGAGTGCCCACGCAACGGCATGGCGGGTCTCTCCCTTCATCCGCTCGGCGAACGAGCGACACCGTTCGATCTCACTCTCTGTCAGGGGCCGCAGATTCCGGTAGGAGCGCGGGGGCAAGGAGATGTTCCTTGTGGGGTCGACCGAGAGAACGCCGAGGGCTCTGGACTCCCGAAAGAAGATCCGCAGGGCCGTGCGTCGCAGGTGCATCGTGGCGACGCTCGGTTCGGTCTTGCTGCGTGTGAACGAGCGAACGAAAGCCGATGCGTGGGCCTCGGTGATGTCGCCGGACGATTCGACTCCGGAGGCGACGAGGTAGTTTGTGAAGCCACGGATGAGGTCGGTAACCCGAATCAGGCTGATCGGCGCCATGACGCCAAGCTCACTCAGGTGGGATACGACACGATCGCCCAGCACCCGCGGGGGAAAGCTGCCGCCAATGGGTGTGTCGGGGACCCGCTGTACGCTCATCATGTCGGGACCTTTCGCGAGGTTCCGGCCAGGCCCCGGGGTGTTCACGCACCGCCGGGGCCAACTCGTGTCGGTCGGCAGTATTCTACTCCTATTGTTGTCCACCGACAACTGTCGGGCTATGGTTCACCCATGACCCATCACCTCGTTGGTGTGGCTGAGGTCGCTGAGATGCTTGGCGTCTCCCGGCAAAGAGTCAACCGGATGGTGCAGACGATCGCAGACTTCCCCGATCCTGAAGTGGAGCTGTCCGCGGGCCGTGTGTGGACGCGATCGCGGATAGAGGCGTGGATGAGGAAGCATCCTGACCGTAGGCCTGGGCGACCTCCTCACACGTAGGCCTTGCCAAGGGAAGATAAAGCGGGGCAAGTCGACCGTGTGGCGGCCGTATGCTCGCGGCGGAGGCGAGATGACTGACTTCACCGACGGGCTGCTGAGCATGTGAACCTGCTTGGTGACCGCACCAATGGTTGGCGGAGGCCACAGGTCGGCGCGCTCGGGGCGACGATGGCGCATTGGTCTCTCTCAGAGCGAGAGCCCAACCTCATCAGCATCCCAACCGCCACCGGCAAGACGGCTGTCGCCATGGCAGCGCCGTTCTTGGGTGCCGAGCCCGCTCGTCGGGTTCTTGTTCTCGCTCCCGCCAGACAGATTCGCCAACAGCTCGTCGGTAACTTTGCGAGCTACACGCAGCTCCAGCGTCTGGGGGTGCTGCCGGCAACAACTGCGGTGCCTTCCGTGTTCGAGATGTCTGGCCGGCTGACTGACTGGTCGGTGCTCGACTCGCATGACGTCGTGGTCGCGCTCCCGAACTCGATCAGCCCGGCCACTACGAGGAGCAACAGCGGCCGCCACCAGATCTCTTCGACCTCATCGTGGTGGATGAGCGCACCACGCTCCAGCGGAAACCTGGCGAGCTGTGCTCGATTACTTCGGTGCTCGGGCGCTGCTCCTGACGGCAACACCCCGACGCCGGGATGGTAAGCGTATCCCCGGCTCCCTTGAGTACTACTACCCGCTACGGCGCGCGCTCGAAGAAGGCCTGTACAAGCCCATTCAGCCCGTCTAGTTGCCGCCCGGCGATACCAGCGACCGCGTTGCATCAGACATCGCCATCGCTACTCAACGACCCACTGGCTAGGGCGTTAGTCGGACGGGAGACACCGGTTTCTACAACCGGGGGCTCTCACGTCGCGCAGCGATCTCTGCAGCCGAACCTTCACGTCTAGCCGAGATGCAAATGCTCGCATCGTGAAAGGTGCAGCACTCGGCACCTGCGTCAGGATCCGGCGCGCCGAAGGCCAGCCTTGTTTCGCAATGGGGATGCTCAGCCGACCCAGCACATCCGGTTGATCGGCGTGCTCTCAAGGCCTACGGAGCAAGCGTAGTTCAGGCACCTGCGGCTAGACCTGGTAGCGGGATGAAACCTTGAGGAAATGGTGGGTGGCGTCGAACACGACAGCTATGTGTTGGCGCATGTAGGTCCCGCTCCTCCATTGAAGAAGACGTTTCCCTCCCGCTAGGCTCGCGATCGCTACAGGATTTCCAAGTGCGAATGTGAACTCTTTCTCGGTCTTGCCTGTCATGGATCCGAGCTTCTGAAGTCCCGCCTTCACGCTGCTGGGGCGACGAATCCTGCCCTTCTCGAGAGCTTCGAACGCCTGAGCCTCGAGGTCCATGAACCGCACCTTAGCCTCCTCCCAAGTCACGTCGCTGCGGGGGAATGTCTCCACGGGAGCTCCCGGGTTCTGCTGGTCCCAAATCGCCCACGTATCAGGTTGGTGGCCGATGGCGAATCGAATACCACGCTGGGTGACAGCCGTCTTCGGCTCCTCGGGTTTCGCGGCGATCGGAGCCGCAGCGGTCGTCGCCGGGTTGCTGGACAAGTCGCGTTGACAGTAGCGACACACGATGGCCTCATCCTGAATTTCCTCGGCGCAGAACGGGCACTTCTTCATTGGTCTCCTTCAAAAGGTCGTGCCTTGAACCCTAACTCTGAAGCGTGCTGGGTTTCACCACCAGAGCTGGTTTCGACGCTCACACAGCGGCATCCCTGGCGAAGGTGACTTCGGCGGTCCCTGGACCTCCCTGGAGTCCTGGTCGGTGGCCATAAGGAGGAAAATTCCATCAGCCGGCAGGACCTTGCCATTTCGTCTGGACCCGAAGGCCAGGAACAACGTGGATGGTGCGGACCAGTAGATCACCCATGTGATCAGAAGTGTGATGTTGAGTGTCATGAACAGGGATCGGACAGTTGCGAAGCGTAGTTCCCGCCGAAGGCGTCGTGGTGTCTCATTTGAATCGGAGAGGGCCAGCCCGTGGGACCTAGTCCCTAGTGTTTTGGTTGGTCCAGCATCTCGCCGTACTGACCAGCGTATTGGTCGGCGCTAGGCGAACCCAGCCGCATCACCAGGAGTTGCGCGATACCGATCCCCGCCCTGAGCACATTAGTGACTTTTCCCAGATTCACGATCTCGAGCGTGATGGGATTGGGTTTCATTCGGCCCCAGCCAGGAGCGATGTGGGGTGCGGTGCAGTGGACGATTAGCCCGTGTCTTGCCAGCCCGCTCTTACCTTCGATCCACCCAGCGAGGTGCTGAGGCATTGAAACTCCTTCAGCCGTCTCGCCGATGATGAAGTCGTTGGGGGCTAGGCGGATCTGGTCACTCTCCTCCTCCTCCAGATACTGGTAGGCCTTCGCTGTGCCTATATCGACCACCAATTCGACGCCTGGACCTCCGGGAACGTTCGGGCGCCAGAACTTGCGGCTCAAAGACAGGTCGATTGAAGCGCTTTGAATGGCACCCGCAGCAGGGGAGGGATCGAACTGAAGACGACCTTCCGTGATTTCCGACCTAATCTCTACATCGGATAACAACATGCAGCGATGCTACGCCAGATCGTCGCTTGGTACGACAACCTTTGGGCCGAAGGAGATTGGCTCTCCAGGAACCTCAACAGTCGCTCGTCCGTTGTTTTGCGCGATCAGAAGCACGTGAACGCGTGACTGAACCTCCGCGTTCTTTGTGAGCGACACGCCAGGTTCAAGAAGATTTGCGTCAACGAAAAACGAGGGGTTCGGGTCAGGCAGATCGAGGGCACGAATAGTGATTAGTGCCTCATCCTGCTTGAAAGATGCGGCCGCCTGGCACCGGAGCCATACGGTATCGAAAGGGCTTTTTCCACCCTGAATGCTGTTCTCCGACATGGCAGCCTCCCCAGAGGTAATTGTTCCTTAGTCGAGGAATGTACCTCGCCTGTGCCTACCTTTGCGCTCATACGAGAAGGTTATTGTCAACCTTCTTCAACCGAACACCTGTTCGTGTATTACATCACTGATATTCCTCGGGGAGTATAGGGCAAATGGCCGATAGCTGCCGCCCTGTTTACTAGTCAAGCAGTCCTACGTATTTCGTTCAGTGTCCAGATGTGGTCCGCCACGCTCGCAGCCATCGCGGGAGTGCGCGGGTGGGGGTTGAGGCTCTTGCGGAGCGGAGCGAAGTTGTAGAACTGGAAGTGCAGGGCGACCGCCGCAACGTGATTCTCGATCTTCTTTGAGAACCCGTTAGGGAGGCGAGCGAAACGGCGCATTCCCATCCGCAAGGTGAGGTTACCGCGCTCGAGGTAGCTGGCCGAAACGTGCTCGGGGTCCGGACTTCCGGGGACCGCGCGGCCTTCCACGCCCTTGGCGGGCGCGTACCGCCTCTGCAGCTGCAGCTCGTCCCCATATAGCTTGTGCAGCATCGCATAATCGAGAGCGCCCTCGAAGGCACGATCTACGGCTAGCAGGTAGGACCAAATCCATCGATGGCCAGTTGAACCCGGTTGCCAGACGTGAGGCCACGTCCTGCATGAACTCCATCGCATCGATCGCCGTGCGTCCGCCGACCCACCAACACGGAACGAGCTTGGTATCCGCGTCGATGCAGGTCCAGGTCCACACGTCTCCCCAGTCATCGGCTTTTGCTCTTGAGTGGCGTTCCTAGCTTGGCGCCGACGACCGTCCGAGCGGACCTTTCGGAACAGACCTCGGCGGGCTCGTGCGACGGTCTTGATGAGGTGGTTCTTGCTCTAGACCTGGATCACGGTGTCGTCTACGAAGACGTCGACGAGCTGGTGCTTGAACGCGTTGCCGGGCGGAGAAGAAGGGGTTGTCCACCGAGACCATGCCGTTGGAGCCCACTCGGCGCTGGACCCATTGGCCGTGTTCGTCTTCCTTGACCTGGACCGAGACCTCGTCCTTGGCCAGCCGCGTGAGCCCGAAGCGTTCGGCGGGCACCGCCATCTCCAAGGACTGGTGGGGTCGCTCGGTGTTGTACTCCTTCACCCATGCTGAGAGCTTCCGTTGTGCCTGCTCTTGGGTGGTGAAGCTCGCGGTGGCCGGTAGTGGTGGGTGAACGGATCGCCGTCAGGCGATGGGAGATACCGTTCTCGCGGAGGATCCGATCGAAGAGGACCTCGGTGGGATGCGGGCCATAGCGTCCGGTGAAGACCTTTCCGTTGTCGGGCAGTCGCCCGACGACGATGCCCGGCGATGTTTGGAGGGACAAGCTGCAGACGCGAAAGTTCGGCCTAAAGGCAATCCGCGTTGTTGTCCTTGAGGATGCCTTGAGATTCGACAAGGGCTGTTCCACGACTAGCTCTAGTCCGAATCCTCGACTCTCACCTCGGCTAGCGTCGTGGCGTCCGGCTTGCACAGCACCTTCACGACGCCGTTGGTCTTGGGCCGGATCTTGTGGATTCGCTTGGCTACGGCCTTGGCGAGAGTGATAGCCGCGACTGAGCTGATCTGCACGGTTACAGCCAACGCGATCGTTGCGGC
>JAXDJX010000011.1:0-39452 GCA_034667405.1 Actinomycetota bacterium
TGCTCAGGATGTAGACCTGGGCATCGAAGTTCGTGTGCGGGGTGATCGAGCCGGGCTTGGCCAGCACCTGACCGCGTTCGACGTCTTCCTTGTCGATCCCGCGGAGCAGGATCCCGACGTTGTCGCCCGCGGTCACTTCGTCCAGGAGCTTGCGGAACATCTCGAGGTCGGTGGCGGTCGTCTTCGTGGTGGGACGGATCCCGACGATCTCGATCTCTTCCATCTTCTTCAAGACACCCTGCTCCACGCGGCCGGTGACGACCGTGCCACGGCCCGTGATCGAGAACACGTCTTCGATGGGCATCAGGAAGGGCTTGTCGGTGTCGCGGACGGGCTCGGCCACGAAGGTGTCGCACGCTTCCATGAGTTCGTCGATCTTGGCGTTCCAGGCCTCGTCGCCTTCGAGCGCCTTGAGTGCAGAGACCTGGATGACCGGCGTGTCGTCGCCCGGGAACTCGTAGGAGCTGAGCAGTTCCCGAACCTCGAGTTCGACGAGTTCCAAGAGCTCGGGGTCATCGACCATGTCGCACTTGTTGAGCGCAACCACGATGTAGGGCACGCCGACCTGGCGAGCCAGGAGCACGTGTTCGCGCGTCTGGGGCATCGGGCCGTCGGCCGCCGATACCACCAGGATGGCGCCGTCGATCTGCGCCGCACCGGTGATCATGTTCTTGACGTAGTCGGCGTGTCCGGGCATGTCCACGTGGGCGTAATGGCGGTTCGCCGTCTCGTACTCCACGTGAGCGATGGCGATAGTGATACCGCGCTCGCGCTCCTCGGGAGCCTTGTCGATCTGGTCGAACGGGGTGTAGTCCGCCAAGCCCTTCTCCGCCTGCCGCTTCGTGATGGCGGCGGTCAGGGTGGTCTTGCCATGGTCGATGTGGCCCATGGTGCCGATGTTCACGTGGGGCTTCGTGCGCTCGAACTTCTTCTTAGCCATCTGAAAAGGTCCCTTTCCGGGTTGTACCGTGATCCCGACGGTCGTTCTCGTAGCGGCGGGTGGACTCGAACCACCGACACAGCGATTATGAGCCGCTTGCTCTACCTCTGAGCTACGCCGCCGTGTGCGACCACGGAGTCTACCTGCGACGGCGCAACGCGGCACGTTGCAGCCCGCTAGGACCGACCGTGACCGCTACCCGAGCCGGAGCGGGGATTTGAACCCCGGACCTACGCCTTACCATGGCGTTGCTCTACCCCTGAGCTACTCCGGCGAGACCGACAAACGGTAGCAGCGTCGGTGTCCTGCCGGTCGAAGGTCCCGTGCCTTTCCAGGTGGGCTCATGCGACGATGGCCACGTGAGAAAGCTGACGGCGATCGCGATGGTGCTGGTTGCGACGGCCTGCACACACACGATCGTCGACGTGACACGGCCAACCACGCACGTGGTGTTCTCGACGGACGGTGGCAGCGCCGCCGAGCTCTCAGTGGGCGTGGCCGAAACGCCCGAGCAGCGTCAGCAGGGCCTCTCCGGGATCAAGCGTCTTCACACGGGCTACGGCATGGCCTTTTCCTACGAGCAGCCCACCACCGACGAGTTCTGGATGAAGGACACCCTCATCCCGCTCTCAGTGGCGTTCGTTCGAACGGACGGGACCATCGTTGCCATCCGGAAGATGATCCCGTGTACGGCCGACCCCTGCCCCACCTACGCCTCCCCTGAGCCCTACACGCTGGCCATCGAGGCGTCCCCCGGCTGGTTCCGATCGAACCACATCGCACCCGGCGACTCGGCGGCTCTAGAGGAGGCTTCGAGTGTCTGAATGCATGCTCTGCGACGCTGAACGCCTCACCGACCTCTACTACGAAGATGAAGAGGTCTGGGTCACCGATTGCGTGGTCTGCATGACACCGATGGTGGTGTGGACGGTGCACGGACTCCCCGACCCCGTCGTGGAGGGCCGTTTGCTCACGCATCTGGAGCGGGAGGCCGAACGGCGCTACGGCCCCGGCGGGTATTACGTCGACGGGCAACGCCGGCGCATCCCGGATCACTGGCACGCGCATGCACGGCCCGTTGGTGGCTTCTTCGACCCGAGGAGCAGTCTTTTTCGACCCTGATGGGGCCGCCATGTAACGGAAACGTCAAGAAGTGAACCTTCCCTTGACACCAGGCCTTTCGTCCGGTTATCTCTACGGACACGTCGCGCGACCGGACCACCGGAGACGGCGTGAGCACCCCCTGCGGAAGGGTAGTTGCGCCCCCGCAAAACAGACGCCCTTCGGTTGACCGGACCACCGGAGACCGATCCCACTCACACAGTCGGCGTTCCCTGATGCCGGCCGGAAGGAGAGATCGGTTATGTCTATCCGTACCCGGAGAGGACTCGGAGCGATACTCGCCCTGACCCTCACCACGGCACTCGCCGCGTGCAGTAGCAGCAGCAGCGACTCTGCTGCCGGCACCGACGGCCAATGCACACCCGCGGATCTGCCCACTATCAACCTCGCGGCGTACAGCACCGCGCGCGGTGTCTACGGGGCCCTCATCCCTGCGTTCCAGACCATTTGGAAGGATGCGCACGACGGGCAGCAAGTGAAGTTCCTTGAGTCCTACGATGGCTCTACAACGCAATCCCAGAACGTCATCAACGGCTTCCCGGCCGACATCGTGGCGCTATCACTCGCCCCGGACGTCACCGCCATCCAGGACGCCGGACTCATCACCAGCGATTGGACCACCGACCAGAATTCCGGGGGTGCGGATGCGGGGATGGTCTCTTCCTCCGTCGTCGCGTTCGACGTTCGTCCCGGAAACCCGCTGGGGATCGCCGATTACTCCGATCTGACGACGCCCGGCGTTGAAGTGCTGACACCGGACCCCGCGCAGTCCGGCGGTGCACGGTGGAACCTGGTGTCGGCCTACGGCGCCGCGATGCGTGGGTACACGGGCAACACGAAGGATGATGAGACGGGCGCAGGCAACCTGCTGAAGGGGATCATCAGCAACGTCAAGGCCTTCGACAAGAGTGCTCACGCGTCGGTCCAGAACTTCGAGGCCGGAGTTGGTGACGTGGCCATCACCTATGAGAACGAGATCCTCACCGCGCAGGATGCGGGACTCCCGGACGAAGCCGTCTACCCGGAGTCCGCGGTTCAGATCCAGAACCCGGTAGCGATCGTCGACAAGAACGTCGACGACCACTGTGTTCGGCCGATCGCAGAGGCTTTCGTGCAGTTCCTGCACTCGAAGGACGCCAAAGCGATCTACGCGAAGAACGGGTTCCTTCGTCCGGTTGATCTCGCCTCCGCCCAGAAGGGCGGGCCCGGGATGCCGGCGATCAAGGACCTGTGGACCGTGGATGAGATCGGCGGTTGGGACGCCCTGACGGAGAAGCTGTTCAGCGACACCGGCGTGGCCACCCAGGCCATCGCCAGTCAGGGATAAGGCAGACGATGAGCAGCGCCGCGCAGGCAGCTGAACGCGGTCGGTCGCGACTATTTTCCCGTCGCGCCGCTGCAAGGCTGCGCCACGCTAGCCTGCGCGGCGCTGCCATCGTCTATCTCGGAGCGATGGTGGCACTTCCCGTGGCCGCCGTCATCGACAAAGGGTTCGGCGGAGGGCTGGGCGCGCTGCGCGCAGCCCTCGCCGCCCCTTCTGCGTGGCACGCCATCACGCTGACGCTGGAGACGGCCACCCTGGCCACGCTGTTCAACATGGTGTTCGGCACGGCCCTTGCCTGGGTCTTGGTTCGATACGAGTTCCCCGGCAGGCGGTTGCTGTCGGTGGTCTGTGACCTTCCATTGGCCATCCCCACCCTGGTGACCGGGGTGATGCTCGTCGCCATCTACGGACCCAACTCCCCCGTGGGCCGATGGTTGGAGGACGCGGGCATCACGATCATCTATGCACCCCTCGGAATCCTCATCGCCTTGATGGTCGTCACGCTGCCCTTCGTCGTCCGGGCCGTCCAACCGGTCCTCCTTGAGATCGACCCCGCCGAGGAAGAGGCCGCGGCGACACTCGGAGCCGGCGGCTGGACGTCGTTCCGAAAGATCGTGCTCCCTGCGATCCGGCCCGCGATCGTCGCGGGATCGCTGCTCACGTTCGCCCGCTGCCTCGGTGAGTTCGGAGCGATCGTCATCGTGTCCGGGAACACGGGGCGCACTATCACGGCGCCCGTCTTCATCGCCCAGCTGATCGGACAGTTCCGCTATGAGGACGCCGCGGCGATCGCGACCCTCTTGTTCACGATCTCGTTCTTCCTGGTGTTGGCAACCGTGCGGCTCCAGCGGCGGCCCGAGGCGTCAGAAGAAGAAGAGGCCGCATGAGCCAGGCGCGGTCACGGAACAACGCGTCGACGCGCACCCGGCTGGTGCGCGGTGGCATCTTGGGCGCCTGCCTCCTCTATATAGGCATCCTGCTCTTGGTGCCGCTGGGTGGCATCATCTGGGGTACGTTCAAGGCCGGATCCTCGGTCGTTGGCAACACGTTCGGTCAGGCTGACGTTCGGCACGCGTTCCTCCTCACCGGCGTGATCACCCTCATCACGATCGTCGTGACGACGATGCTGGGTGTGATCGTGGCGTGGGTGCTCGCGCGCCAACGCTTCGTCGGCAGGAGTCTGCTCAACGCGTTCGTCGACCTCCCATTCGCGATGTCCGCCGTCACCGTGGGCCTGGCCGCAGTGCTGTTGTTCGGCCGCGTCGGCTGGTTCGAATCGTTCTTCGACTCACGCGGGATCCACATCATCTATGCCCTCCCGTCCATGGTCTTGGTCACGATCTTCATCAGCATCCCGTTCACCGTCCGCGAGGTGGCGCCGGTACTGGAAGAGATCGGGACGTCCGAAGAAGACGCGGCGCGAACCCTCGGCGCCTCCACGTGGCAGAGTTTCTTCCGAGTGACCCTGCCGAACATCCGGTGGGCCCTCCTCTACGGCGTCGCCCTCTCCACCGCCCGCGCGATGGGCGAGATCGGCGCCGTCATCATCGTGAGCGGCTCGATCCAGGGCCAGACCGAGACTGCGACACTCTTCGTAGTGCGCGCACTCGACGAACGACAGACATCACAGGCATACCTGGTGGCCCTCACCCTGGCCGCCATTTCCGTCCTGCTGCTCGTGGGCATCGAAACCGCCCGCAGCCGCCTCGAAAGGAGGAAGACCCGATGAGCACCCCCATCGTGGTCAAGGATCTGACGAAACGCTTCGGCGGGTTCACTGCCGTTGAGGACGTGACGTTCACGGCTCCAGCCGGCGCGGTCACCGCGCTGCTCGGCCCCAGCGGCTCGGGCAAGTCGACGGTGCTCCGGATGATCGCCGGCCTCGAGGAGCCCACCAGCGGTCGGATCTGGATGGGCGACGAGGAGCTTACGGCCAAGAGCGTTCAGGAGCGGCGGGTCGGGTTCGTCTTCCAGCATTTCGCGCTCTTCCGCCACATGAACGTGGAAGACAACGTCGGGTTCGGCCTATCGGTGCGTAAGGAGCCGAAGGATCAAGTGCGCGCCCGGGTCATGGAGCTTCTGGAATTGGTGCAGCTGGCACCGTTCGCCGGTCGCTACCCCGATCAACTCTCAGGCGGCCAGCGCCAGCGTGTAGCGCTCGCGCGAGCCCTTGCCCCGCGTCCGAAGGTCCTCTTGTTGGACGAGCCGTTCGGTGCGTTGGACGCCAAGGTGCGTCAAGACCTCAGACGTTGGCTCGATGAGCTCCACCGCGAACTCGGCGTCACCAGTCTCCTCGTCACCCACGACCAGGAGGAAGCCATGGAGCTCGCCAATCAGATCGTGGTCATGCACGAAGGCAAGGTCGAACAGGTCGGCAACCCAGGACAGATCTACGACGAGCCGGTGACGCCGTTCGTCGCCGGATTCGTCGGGTCGGCGAACGTCCTGCACGGCGAGGTCCTCGACGGCCACGTCCGGCTGGGCGCCCTTCGCGTGCCGGGCGCCGGACATCTCGAGGAGGGCGCGGCGGCGGCGGCCTACGTTCGCCCGCACGATGTCCGGATCGCCCCCGATGTCCCCACGGATCCGTTCTCGAACGCGAAGGCAACCGTGGTACGGATCACCTCACTGGGATGGCTCGCCCGCGTGAGCCTTCAGCTCCCCGACGGCCAGGTCATCGTCGCCCACATCCCCCAAGAGGAACTGTTCGGTGCCAAGGAGCAGGACGAGGTGTGGCTGGATCTTCGGAACCCGAAGGCCTTCTTGCGGTCGGCGCCCGGGGAGGCACCGACCGATGCGTCGACACCGGATCCGGCACCCGCCACGAGATGACGAGTGGAGGGATCGCGACGGCAGCCACCACCGACGACTCGCCCGATGAGGGACTCCCCATCGACGCGATCCGCTTCGGGGCGCTCGATGCCGAGCGGCGCACACTCCTGCTCAACATCCACGAACTGCTCGAAGAGATCTCCTACGGCAGCGTGGTCATCGTGCTGCAGGACGGGCGCGTGATCCAGATGGAGACGAGCGAGAAGATCCGGCTGCGCTAAGGGTCGAGAGCCGCGACCTCAATGTCATCCCCGTCATCAGGTCCTGCTCAGGAATCTCTCAACATCCGCCGCGTCGCTCTCGAGGGCGTTGGCATCGGCCCGTTTCAATGGCGCGAACGTGGCCAGAACCACCCGTCCCTTCTTCATGCTCCAGGTGCCGACCGCGCGTCCGCGAACCAGGGCGAACGGACGGAACAATCCGTTGTTCGTGACGATGGTGGCGTGAGAACCGACGATCGGTTCGCGCGACACCCATCCCAACAGGAGAGGGTCGAACTGACCCAACAGTCGCGGCGGGGGGAGCTTCGGCTGGGGCGTGGTGACTTCGGAGATGGCGAGCAGACCGCCAGGACGCTCATGCATCGTGTCCGCCACGGCCGAGAGCCCGGCCCGAGCGTCGCGAAGCGTGATCCCTGCCCACTTGGCGAGATCGCGATCATCCGCCGGGCCGTGCCCGACGAGGAAGCGACGAGCCAGTTCGGCCAGAGCCGCGGGCCTGCCGACGGTCGCCGAGGCTCCAACCCAGTCGCGCACCGATACGAAGGCGTGGTCCGACCCGGCGACCGGACCCCGCACGGCGATCCCGCGAAGGCTGGAGAGCATGAGGAGATGCACCAGGGCCTGTCCCTGCGTGGGAACGTCGGCCGAGTCCAGCCGATCCCGCAGTTGGTTGCGGGTCAGCGGCCCTTCCTCCGTGAGGGATCGCTCGATGACGGCAACCCCCCGATCAGCTGCCTCCACGGACACACCTTCCTGCGCGAGCCTCCGGGCGTTGCCGGTTAGGAGCTGCGGGGTGGTCAGGGCCTGCAGCAATGGGTAGTCCTCGGTTCGCACCAGGTGGAGCGTGCCGCGGTTGAGCCAGGTGATGAGCAGCAGACCTTCGTTCAGCGCTCGATCGACATCGGCGGCGCTCAGTCCTCGCGTCCTGGCCCGGACGGCGAGCCGAGCACCCCGGATATCCTGACCCTGGATGGCCAAGAGGTGCTTCGCGACGGCCACGGCATCGGCCGCCGGCGGGCCGGAGAGGAGTTGCGAGGCGAGACGTTCGGCCGTTGGCGCAGAAGGGGCTGGCGGCATCGGGATGAACCTACCGCAGCGCCGAAGGCGAGGCGCCGTAGGGACACACGCGTGTCTGGGAGGAAAAAGGAGGGCTCATGAGATTCCGCACCACGCTGGAGCTGGCCGGCAAGGCCGCCACAGGCCTCGAGGTCCCGGAGAAGGTGGTCACCGGGCTCGGACACGGCAAGCGGCCGCCGGTCCGGGTCACCATCAACGGCTACACCTACCGCACCACCGTGGCGCCCATGGGAGGGAGATTCCTTATCCCTGTGAGCGCGGCGATCCGCGAGGCGGCAGATGTCGCCGCCGGTGACAAGCTCAACGTCGACATAGAAGTCGATACCGATCCGCGCGAGGTGAGCGTCCCGAACGACCTTGCCAGCGCACTCAAGCGGGATCCGGCGGCGAAGAAGGCGTTCGAGAGTCTCTCGTACAGCAACAAACACCGGATCGTGCTGTCCATCGAAGACGCGAAAACATCGGAGACACGGCAGCGCCGCATCGCGAGATCCCTCACCACGCTCGGAGAACCGTAACGGGTCGTCCCCCGGCGACGGCTCTGCTAGCCTCGACCGATCTGCACCCGATCTGCATCCGATCGCGAGGAGTGAGATAGCGATGGTCATGGTGATGGTCCGTGGACGCTCGAGGGCGTTCGCCACGGTCGGAGGAGTCGCGACCTAGCGGTCGGCACTTCCTCGCGGCTCGACAACTGGCCGCCGAGCTCGTCGAAAGCGCCTGCATCCTCCCTGACGACCACCTCGTGGAGATGGGTGCCGGTTCGGGTCGTCTCACAGCCCTCCTTGCCAATCGAGCGGCACAGGTCACCGCGATCGAACTCGACCATGCCCTGGTGACACATCTGCGTCGAGCCTTCGCCGGATCCTCGGTGGTGTCCGTGATCGCCGGCGACATCTTGCGTGTCGGACTGCCCAGCTCCCCGTATCGCGTCTTCGGCAACGTTCCGTTCGCCATCACGACATCGGTACTTCGGCGCCTGCTCGACGATCCGAGCGGGCCGCTACAACGTGCCGACCTCATCGTTCAGGCTGAGGTCGCTGAGAAACGGACCGCTGCGCGACGGAGCAGCCAACTGTCCCTGGGCTGGGGGCCGTGGTGGAGCGTCTCGACGGCGCGCCGCATCTCGCGAGCGGCATTCGCACCGCCGCCGACGGTCGATGCAGCGATGCTCGTGATCGAACGGCGCCGCGTTCCCCTGCTGGACCCAGCCGAGCGTTCGGCGTACCTCGGTGAACTGCACTCGGCGTTCCGTTCGTCCTCACAACCGCTCGGCCGACAGCTTCGGCGCGCCGTGGGCCAGAGGGGCTGGAAGCGGTTCACGGACGAGCGCGGACTCCCTTTCGATGTCAGGCCCTTCGATCTCGACGTGTTCGATTGGGTCGCGGCGTTCCGGATGGTGAGCGATCTTCGGGGCTGAACCGTCAGCGGACGACGCGGAAGGTGGCTTGTGCGGGGCACACGTAAGCGTCGTCGATGCACCATCGCACCGTCCATCGTCCGGGACCCAGCGGCCAGTACGCGTGGGACGATGGGCCGATCCATCCGTTCCCGTTGACCTTGGCGTGCGTGTAGCGCCACGCCCACAACCCGCCTGTGAACGGGTTCACGTCGGGACGGTAGATCCCGAGCCAGTCGTAACGGTTGCCCGCAGCGTTGCGCCAACTCACGTGGATACGGTGCCCTTGCCGGATGGTGGTCTTCGACACGGAGATGATTGGGTCGGATCGTCGTGGAACGATCCAAGTCTCAACGCGTCCCAGATCCGTGGAACCCCCGTCGACGAGCACGGCGTCGTAGGCCCCCAACGCCAGGTGCCGGGTTCTGAACGACACCGTGCCGTCATCACCGGGGCCGGCCGAGCGGGTCTGGATCGGCGCCGACAGATCAGCGCCGTGCGGGACCAGCTCGACCTTGTCGCCGGGCCCCGACCGGTGGAAGGTTACGGGGATCCGCAGACCCCGTTCCACGCGCGTATGAGGAACAGAAACCAGCACCGGTGGCACCACGGGCGTCACGCTGAAGGTCCCCACCAGGGCACGGTGGTCCGACGGCCACGGTCGCATGACGTGATCGGTCCATGGGCTCCCGGCATCTCCGTAGTTCGCCATCGAGAGTGGGTGGATGGGCCCCGAGTCCCAGATGAAATCGATGCGGTAGGTGTGGTGACTGGGGTGATAGACGTGATCCAGCCAGTTCGCCGGCCAGCTGAATCCTGGATCGCGAACGGCGTTGGGGAAGAGTTGGCGGTAGGCGTCGTGGAACCCTGCGCGTTCCATCGCGAGCGACACGGGCCACTTCACGGGGTATCGGTCCTCGGGGCGAGCGCGGACCACTCGGCGCGTCCAATCCCGCCACGACGTCGAATTGAAGTCACCGGTGAAGAAGAAGGGCGTACCCGCATCCATCGGCGGCTGGATCTTGGCGAGGATGGGCCGGATCGCGCGAAGCCGCGTTCGACGTTCGACCTGGAGCACTTGATGTTTCGTTTGGCCACGGGAGAGGCGCGCAAGTCCGTTCGGCGCCGAAGGGAGATGAACGTCGGCGACTCCGACGACCTGTCCGGGGGCGATCTCTACGTAGCCGTAGACCCCGTCAGAACCCGGTGGTTCGATGATCGGGTACTTCGACAAGATGTACAGGCGAGGTGACGCGTACCACCCCGGCCCGAGATCGTGAGCCAGTTGCAGCATCCGGCCGAAGGGCTCCTGGACCCCGACGATGTCGGCTCCGGACTTCCGTATCACGCGCTCGACATCGGCCATGGGGTCGGCCGTCTTCGGCGATCCGGGCCTGGTGTTCCAACCGGCCCATTCGTCGCCCCCGATGTTGAACGTCATCACTTTGAGGTTGACCGGACCGATCGAGGCCGAGGCGGGGAGCAACGGACTGGGCGCGCCGAGCGCGAGCCACGTGCTTAGCCCGAGCGCCCATGCCACTGTTCGGGCCAACACGCGCGTGGATGCTCGAAAGCCCCCCCGCTCCCCCATGAAGCGGGAGCTTACGCCCGAAGGAGCGATGGCGCGAACCCGCAATCCCGCCTCGATGTTTGTCAGTGGAGATGTCGAGTTCGAGCGTGTCCGCTCGTCGTCAGGGTGAGGTCCAAAGGTTGGACCCGAGGGGAGGATCACCATGGCGAAGTACCTCTTGCTCTACAGCGGCGGGCGGATGCCGGAGTCCGAGGCCGAGCAGGCCACGGTCATGCAGGCCTGGGAGGCGTGGTTCGGTCAGCTGGGGAGTGCGGTGGCCGATGGCGGGAACCCGTTCACGCCCGCATCCAAGTCGATCGCGTCCGACGGATCGGTCAAGGACGGCGCAGGTTCGGCGACCGGCTATTCGGTCTTGGAAGCCGACTCGCTCGACGCCGCGACCGCGATGGCCAAGGGCTGCCCGGTCCTGCAAGGTGGCGCATCGATCGGGGTCTACGAGACCTTCAACGCGATGTGATGCGCGGCGGGCCGTCCCCGCGAGGGGGCGGCCCCTTCCGCCGACCACTACTCCGTGAAGAGCGTGCTGAGATCCCGCTCTCGGTAGGGGGCGGCGCACGGATTCCCGTCGGCGACCCAGAGTCGGCGCTCATCCAGGTCCATGATCACCGAGACGATCGTGGCGCCACGCTCGACGGGCGCCTCCATGAGATCGGGGTGACAGCAGATCGCGCTCGGGAAGTTGCCGTGATCCGAGAGCGCCGCGCCGGCGGTCCCCCGCGTGAACGGTCCAGGCCGCGCGCGCAAGGAACGCTGCACGCGGTCCAGGCGCACCGGACTGTCGGGCATCGACCAGACCGAGAGATCGCGCGGTCCGACGTCCTGTGTCAGGAAATGGTTCGTGTGGACCAGCACCCCGTTCTCATCGGGAAGTTGCAGATGGAGCTGATGCGGCCCTCCAGGTTCGGATTCCAGATCGACCAGGACCCCGTCGCCGTGGCCGATCAGGTAGTTCGCGGAGGAGGACCGGGCCTCGCGCGAGGCGACGGCGATCGCGTCCGAGGGCGTTCGGCAGTCCATGAAGGCGCGGAGCATGACGTGGTACGGGATGCCCGGTTCACCGATATCGAGGTTGCTGACCAACGCGTTCGTGCAAATACCCAAGCCCATCTCGTTCAGGCCCGTCTTCGCGAGCAGACCGGCCTCGACGACGCTCGCGAATCTCAGCCCGTCGCTCGCCTCATGCTGCACCACGACGACGGTTTCGAAGCAATGTTCGAACCAGTCCCAGTTCTGGGCGATGAGCGTGTGGGATCCGGTGGCCTCGGGCAACGCGCCGATCGACGTGCACTCCGCCGGGACCGCGTGCCCTTCGGCGGTCCGAACCTGGCCCGCGAACATGATCTCGGTACGGACGTTGAGCGCCAGGATGTCCTCGAACTCGACCTGGGCGCCTTCGGCGAGTCCGCGCATCTCCTCGATGTAACGAGGGAAGCGAGCGCCGATCGGATCCAGGAATCGCAGGGCCTCCTGCCGCACACGCGCCCATCTCCACCCGGCGTAGTGCGACAGCGCCCGTTCGTAGCCCGAGATCCCGATCGCGATCCGATCACCTGTCTGCTGCCCGTAGGAGCGGCCCCGTTCACGAGCCTCGCCCGCCACAACGATCGTCGGATAGGTCTCGGCGCGCGCGCCTTCGCGAGCGACGACCGTCGGTTCGATGGTGCTCATGCCGTCACCTCGGCGATCTCGCCGACGGTGCCCGTCCACACGTCCGCGCGCCGGCTCAGCTCAAGCATGTCGGCCAACAGCGAGAGCCGACCCGGCCGCCCGATGAACTGAGGATGCATCGCAAACACGCACGCGCCTCCCATCTCGTCGATCCCTTCGAACTCGTCGGTCCAGAGCCTTCGGATGTGGTCGTTGGGCACGATCGTCTTCTCCCAACTCGACTCACCGAACCACATGTGGGGGGCGTCGTCGAGCGACCAACTCACCGGCACTTCGACGAGACCCCCGTCGTGCCGATACGGCCGAACGTCGTCCATCAGGTTCGAGGAGTAGGCGAATCCGTGACGGCCCAGCAGATCGAGGGTACGGGTGCTGAGTTCCCATGACGGAGAACGGTAGCCGCGGACATCGGCACCGAGTTCACGGAGCACGTCGAGGCCGCGAGTGAGCTCCTCTGCTTCCTCGTCGGCGCCGAGGCTCGCAGGCGACCGATGTGTGTACCCGTGATGGCCGACCTCGTGCCCGGCTGCGAGGATCTCCTTCACGCGGTTAGGGTAGCGTTCCGCCACCCGGCCCGGGATGAAGAACGTGGAGCGCACCTCGAACGACCTGAGCAGCTCCAAGACCTTCGGGACGCCCACCTTCGCACCGTACCGACCCTGCGACAGCACCCCCGGACGTTCTGCGTTCGCTGTGTCGTCGGCGATCCACACTTCCTCGGCGTCGAAGTCGAACGAGAAGGACAGGGCGGAGCGCGTGCCGCTCGGCCACGAACTCATACCTTGTGTGGCTCGGTGATGTGCACGATGTTGCCCTCCGGGTCGTAGAAGCTGCGATAGCGGTACCAGGTGCCCACTGGATGGTCCCACCGCTCGGGCTCTCCTGCCCACGTAACCCTGCCATCGAGCTGCGCGACGGCGGCATCCAGATCGTCGACCGCGAAGGCGAACGAATCCAGACCCGCCGGGTTCGTATCGGTGTCGTCAGTGCGATGGGATGGGGCACCTACGACCTTCGTCTCGAAGACGTAGACGGTGACGTCGCCCGCCTGGACCGCGAACCATCCCTCGCCCGGCTCGTACGGCAGGAAGAACGGGAGCTCCAGCACATCGTGGTAGAAGCGGGCCATCAGATCCGCGTCGTGCACAAGCAGGTCCACGTTGTCGATGCGCCATCCCGTCATCGACTTCTCCTCATCGGATCGGGGTCGGCGTGTACTGGAAGGCGTTCGAGCCCGACGTCAAACCTCCATCGACGAAGTAGCACTGCCCGGTACAGAACGGAGATTCGTCCGAACAGAGGAATGCCGCCATCGCAGCGATCTCTTGGGCCGTGCCCATCCTTCCCAGGGCATGCATCTCGGATGCGTGGGGACGCCGCCGCTGCCGGTGCGGATCTACTCGATGTTGCGGTTCGGGGTCTCACCCGCCGTCAACGCCATCGGGACGTTCATGATCGCGGTCGCGGTGACTCTCGGGCTCCTTGCGCTCTTCGTGATACGAGGAAGTGAGGGCCGGCGGGGATCCGTCGCCGCATCGCTCTCAGGCGGTTGAACATGGGCTCACACGGCCAGGGCGGGCATCGAGCAGGCTCAAGCGCGTACCCTGGTAGGTCATGGCCGACGTTGTCGAGTGTCCGTGCAAGGGATTTCGGGAATGCCCGATGTGTCACACGCTGCGACCGTGTGGCGATTTCGGGCGAAGCCGATGGTGCCCGCCGTGCGTCCGCGCCCGTCGGCAGAGCCTGCGGCCCACCGTGAAGCGCAGGGGGATGCCTGCGGGCAGGATCTGCGCGGGCGATGGGTGCAACGCGAGGCTTTCGATCTACAACACCGGAGACCGGTGCGCGCTGTGTGTTCGCGGTCGGGAACGGCCGCTGGCCGAGGTTGCGGGCGACAAGAACCGCCGGAGCATCTGACCATCGAGCCGGACCTCAAGATGAACGGCTGAAGCGCGAGGTACCCAGGTAGCCACGTTCCATCCGCATCAGGCCTTCCAACGCGTCCCGCATCTCTGCGTCGTCCGGGTGGTCGGCGAGCCATTCGCGAAGCGCCGCCGTCACCGAGGAGATCTGATTCAGCGACGACGCGGACGAGACCATCGAGAGCAACGCGGTGCGGTCCATACCTCTATCTTTCGCCGCGCGGGGGCCCGATGCTCGGTGATCGCCCAAGTCTTCACGGCACCGCAACATCCGTTGCCACCGATCCGGGCACGTTCGCACCGGCGGGGTAGGATGCGTCGCCAATTCCCTCGTACCCGGGAGGCTCACGCTGATCATCGATGCGCACAGCCATATCCTCAGCCTCGCAGAGGATCCTGAGTTCACGCTCGCGTACGGGCGCGAGGGCTCCCTCTGCATCTACCGATCCATGGGACTTCTACCCTCGCATCGCCTTCCAACCGACGACGAATGGGAAGCCAGCGGCTACACGCGGAGCGGCTGGCCGATCATCGGGCCTGAGGAGTCGCTGCGGGACCACGCGGGGTTCGACAAGGTCGTGGTCCTCGCCATCTCCCCACAGGTCTTGGACGGACACCTGATCGGCACCGTCGACACGACGAACCTCCTCGGGCTCGAGGGGGCGAAGCACCCCGAGCACTGCAACGACACCATCGCCGGCGTCGTCGCTGCCGACCCAGAGCGGTTGATCGGATTCGCGTCGGTGAACCCCGCCTACCGGGGTGTGGAGGCCGCGGTCGAAGAACTGGAGCGGGCGATCACCGAACTCGGCCTCTCGGGACTGAAGCTGTACCCGATGTATCAGCACTGGGCAGCCAACGATCCGGAACTGGGATTCCCGATCTATGCGAAGGCCCAGGAACTCGGCATCCCCGTGATGATCCACCAGGCGGGCTCAACACGGATCGATGCGAAGCTCGAACTGGGACGGCCCGCGATGCTCGATGACATCGGCCGGGAGTTCCGGGATCTGCGCGTCATCATCGCCCATTGCGGACTCCCCTGGGTCGACGAGGCGCTCTTCCTGCTCACCAAGCACCCGAACTTCTTCACGGAGCTCTCCTACCTGATCGCCACCCTGACACGCCGAGATCTGTTCCTCCTCCTCTCGCGGTGCGAGCCGATGTTCGTTCCGCTGGAGAAGCTCTTCTTCGGCACGGATTACCCCGGATTCCTCTACGACCCGGTGGCGTTGCGCGAGAAGCTGATGACGGTGAACGAGGAGGCCGGCGCACTACGGATGGAGCCGATCGCGACGGAGAAGCTAGACGGGATCATGGGCGACAACTTCGCGCGGCTGCTCGGACTGATAGACGACTAGAGCCGCGGCCCCCGGGCGTTGTACATGTAGGCGGGCTCCACGGGAGTGTCGTACCAGCGCTGATAGAAGTCGATCACATACGATTCCACCAACCGCCCCAGCTCGGCCGAACGTTG
Organism: Actinomycetota bacterium; assembly: GCA_034667405.1. Classification (GTDB taxonomy): domain Bacteria; phylum Actinomycetota; class UBA4738; order UBA4738; family HRBIN12; genus JANXVR01. The sequence goes on from JAXDJX010000011.1 coordinate 15,574, forward strand.
GGCATCTTCGGATGGGCGATAGACCCTGCGCTGGACGGCCTCGGCGAACCGTTCCTTGAGCGCGTCCTCGTCCACCACGGTGACGTGTCCACCCTCCATGAGGATCCGCCCGTGCGCCATCACGGTGTCGATGTCGCCGGCGTCTGCACGGTCGAGCACCACGTCCAAGAACGGTTCGGCGTCGTAGCGGCCGGGTGGGAACATGATGCGGTCCTTCTCTACGATCAACAGATCCGCGAAGCGTCCCGGCTCCAGGCTGCCCAGCGTGTCCTCCATACCCAAGGCGCGGGCGCCGTTCTCGGCAGCAGCGCGCAGCACCGCTTCGCTGTCCAGCCGCTGCCGCTCGAACACCGACGGCGTTCGCTGGAGGTAGCACGCCAGCCTGAGTTCCTGGAAGAAGTCCTCGCGGTCGGAGAACGAGATGCCGTCGGTGCCGAATGCGATCCGGCCTCCCGCGTCCATGATGTCCCGCACCCGACAGATGCCGGTGGACAGGCGAAGGTTCGAGCCGGGGTCGTTGGAAACCACCGCTCCCGAGTCGGAGAAGATCGACAGCTCCTCATCCGTGACCCAGACGAAATGCTCGAGCACCGTACTAGGTCCCAGGACACCGAGATCCGCCAGCCGCCGCAGTCCCGGCTTCCCGTGATGCTCCAGGTTGAACATCATCTCCGCGCGTGTCTCCAATGCGTGCGTGATCATCCCGGTGTCGTGTTCGTCGGCAACCCGGCGAGCACGTCGGTAGAGATCGTCCGAGCACGCGGGGGTCCAGTCCGGAGCCGTGACGATCCGGATGCGGTCGTCCCGTCCGTGCCAATCGGCGTGCAGACGCGAGAACGCGCGCATGACGTCATCCACCGGCCAGGCATAGCCCATCGGCGAACGGCGGATCTCCTCAGCCAGTTCGGAGGGCAGGCCGGCCAAGAACTTCTCGTTCGGTTCGTGCACGTAGAGGTTCTCGTCGCGACTCACCAGGCCGAACGCGGTGCGGATCCCGGCGTCCTCATATGCCTGTAGCGCCGGGCGGCATCCCAAGTCGGGCATCCCGGGACGTCCGTAGTACATGTCAACCGTGGCCGTCTGGCCACCCTTGATGGCGTTCACCAGGCCCCACAGCACGCCGCTATAAAGATCCTCTTCCTCGATATCGCCCATGGTCGCGTGGATGAACACGTTGGCTCGTTCGAAGATGTACTGATAGAGACCGGGCCCGATGGCCAGCTCCGAGTGGTAATGGCAGTTGATGAACCCCGGCATCACGAAGTGCGACGCGGAGCCGAGCACCCGCTCGAAGGGCCCGAGGCGCTCGAGTTCCTCGCGTCGACCGGCCGCCACGATCGTCGTTCCGTCGACGATCAGCGCGCCGTCTGGGATGAGGGTCTGGGCGCCAAGGGCGATTACCGGATCGCCCACTATCAGCGTGCGCCCGCCCCCCTCCACACTCCTCACGTCAGACTCCACGGCTCAGGTGGGAACCACCATGCGATCCAGCACGCTCAGGAACGCTTCGTTAGCGTGATGCAAGACCTCCGGCTCATCGATCGTCGTGAACTCGCGTTCCCTATACACGATCTGACCGTCGATGATGGTGGTGTTCACTGCGCTGCCGTTCGCGGCGAAGACCAGGTGCGAATACAGATGCGCCTTGCTCTCGGGATGCAGAGGGGTGAACATCTGGTTCTGCAGGTCGACCAAGATGACATCGGCCTTCTTGCCCGTGGTCAGTTCGCCGGTCTCGTGCCCGAGCGCCTTGGAGCCGTTCCGTGTGGCCATGCGAACGACGTCGGGCGCCTGCTGCAGGCTCGGATCCACCCGGCTCGCGCGGTGGATGAGCGAAGCGAACTTCATCACCTCGAACATGTCTCTGCTGTTGTTGCACTCCGCCGCGTCGTGGCCCAGCCCTACATTGATGCCCGCCGCGAGCATCTCGGGGACACGCGCGATCCCGTTCCCGAGCTTGGCGTTGGACGACGGGTTGTGGGAGATCTGCGTGCCGGTTTCGCGCATCAACGCCATCTCGGTGTCGGAGAGCCAGACGCAGTGCGCAGCGATACACCGTTCGAACAGGATGCCGCAGTCATAGGCCACCTCGGTGGGGCGCCGTCCGAACCGCTGCTTGGAATTCTCCACCTCGGTGAGGGACTCGTTCATGTGGATGTGGATGCCCGTGTTGAGGTCGTCGGCCAACATGCGGGTTTCCTTCAAGAGTCCTTCGGACGCGAGAGGGAGCCACTCGATCCCGACGTAGACCTCGATCCTGCCGTTGGCCGCGCCGTTCGAGTTCTCGTAGGCGAGCTTGTTGTCCTCTAGCGTGTCCAGGTTGTGCTCGTCGTCGGCGACGTCGTTGGAAAGGACCGCGCGGATCCCGATCTCCTCGGCGGCACGCGCCAGGCCACCGAGCTGCCGGTACATGTCGTTCACGGTGGTGACGCCGCACTTGATCGACTCGCTGTAGCTGGCGAGCGCTGCCCAATACGCCTCCTCCGGGTTGAGCGCTCGGATGATCGGGTACCAGCACGTCTCGAGGTACTCCCACAGTGGAAGGTGATCGCTCCACCCCTTCCCTACTGCCGTGTGGAAGTGCAGATCCACGAGTCCCGGGAGTATCGCCTTGCCCTCTGCCTCGATCACCACCGCCCCATCGGTGCTCTGCCGCGCGGCGACGTCGGCGTCCGGGCCGACATCCACGATGCGGTCGCCCTCGATCACAACACTCCCGCCGAAGATCATGTCGTCGGCGTCGTTCATGGTGACGATGGTTCCGTTCCTGATGAAGATGCGCTCGCTCACGCCCTGCTCCCTTCCCCGTTGGATCCCGCTCAGCGCGAGATACCCTGTCCTGACTGCGGCACCGTCGATGTCAGGTCGACCCAGATCGACTTCGATTGCAGGTAGGGCTCCAGTGCTTCGGCGCCTAGCTCGCGCCCGAACCCCGAGTGCTTCCGGCCGCCGAATGGAACGGCAACGTCGAACATGCCGTAGGTGTTGATCCACACGGTTCCCGCCTGAAGGTCGTCGGCGAGCCTGAGCGCCTTGCTCGTGTCGCTCGACCAGATCCCTGCCGCCAGCCCGAAGTCCACACCGTTGGCGAGCGTCCGCAGCTCGTCTTCGTCCTTCCATGTGATCACCGAGAGCACCGGCCCGAAGATCTCTTCTTGAGCCACGCGCATATCGTTCCGCACGCCGGAGATCACGGTCGGCTGCAGGAAGTAGCCGCCCTCGAAACCCTTCACCATCGCTTCCGCGCCACCCGCCGCCACATCGGCACCTTGTTCTGTGGCGGACTCGACGTAGCCGAGGACCCGGCGTCGGTGGGGCGCGGAGATGAGCGGGCCCATCTGTGTCTGCGCGTCGAGCCCGTGGCCGAGGCGAACCTGGTTCGCCTGTTCGGTGAGACGCGCGACCATCTCTTCGGCAACCGGTTCCTCGACGAAGAGACGGGAGCCGGCCACGCACGCTTGACCCTGATTGAAGAAGGCGCCGCCGAACGCCCCACTCGTCGCTGCCTCGAGGTTGGCATCGGCGAATACGATGTTCGGGTTCTTGCCTCCCAGCTCGAGCGTCACGCGCTTCAACCCGTCGATGGACGCTCGCATGATCTCCTTGCCGGTCGCCGTCTGCCCGGTGAACGCGATCTTGCTGACACCGGGGTGCCGAACCAGACCGGCGCCGACCTCCGGTCCCCCGATCACGACGTTCACCACGCCCGGAGGGAACCCAACCTCGTGGATCAGGTTCATCAACCGAAGCGTGGAAAGCGGCGCCAATTCCGAGGGCTTCACCACCACCGTGCACCCGGCGGCGAGCGCCGGACCGAGCTTGTAGGCGACCTCGAGCAGCGGGAAGTTCCACGGAGTGATGGCTGCCACCACGCCCACGGGCTCCCGCTTACCAAGTGTGAGCATGCCCGGGATCGAGTTCGGCAAAACGTCGCCGGTCAACTTCGTGGTCCATCCCGCGTAGTACCGGAACAGCTCGATCGTGAGCGCGACATCGACGGCTTCGGCCTCCCACATCGGCTTTCCGTTGTCGAGCACCTCGATGGTCGCGAACTCCTCTTTGTTCGCCTCCAGCAGATCGGCGAGGGACCACAGCAACCGCGCGCGTTGCGTGGGGGGAACGGAACGCCAGGTCTCGAAGGCGCGCGCGGCCGCCTCGACGGCGGCGTCGACTTCCCGTTGCGTCGCGAGCGGTGCCATGGCGAGGGTCTCCCCGGTCGCCGGGTTGATCGAAGCCAACGCGCCCTCGGTCTCGACGAATGCGCCGTCGATGTAGAGACGGAGCGGCTCCTGCAAGAACGCGATCGTGGGTTCGGTGACCGTGGACATCGTTGCCTCCTTCGCTCGTCGGACGGTTCTCTCTACGCGATCTCCAACACCTGGCGCCCGAGCACGGCGCGCTGACGCAACGCGTCCAGCGCGTCCGAGACGCCCCCTAAGGGGAACGTGCCGGCGATCGGCACGTTCATCGCGCCGGAGGCAGCCAACGACATCGCGTCCTGCAGGTCCAGCCGGGTAGCCGCGACGGTGGAGATGAACGAAGACTCCGGCAGGATGAACTCGATCGGGTGGATCTCGATCTGCTGGTCCGTGTACCCCGTCGAGACGAACCGTCCGCCCTTCGCGAGCGAACGAATCCCCGCCGTCATCGAGCGGGTGGTTCCGACCAGCTCGAAGAACACGTCCGTCCCTCGCGCATCGGTGAGCGCGCGGATCCCCTCGGCCAGGTCATCGTATGCCTCAGGTGTTGCCACCAGAAGACCGTCACTCGCACCGTGATCGCGCGCGAGCTGGAGCTTCTCTTCGGAGTCAGCCACCGCGATCACCCGTGCGGCGGCATGCGCGGCCGCCTGGACAACCAAGATCCCGACGCCACCGATGCCGTCAACCACGGCGGTGTCCGCGACGCGCAGGTTCGAAAGCTTCGTGGCGTGCATCGCGGTCATCCCTGCGCACGTGAGCACAGCCGCCGTCGCGAAGTCGACGCCCTGGGGCATCACGACGGCGTTCTTCTCGGGGACCACCACGTATTCCGCGTCACCGCCGTCGCGATTGAACCCCAGTTGGTCCGCCTCGTTGTCGCAGATGTTCTGCCGTCCCTTGAGGCACTGTTCGCAGTGGCCGCAGAAGATCTTGTTGTAGATCGCTACGCGATCGCCGGGCTGAAGCGACACGTCGTCACCCACCGACTCCACCGCACCTGCCGCCTCGTGACCGAGGATCATGGGGTAGGGATCGGGCTTGATCATGCCGTCGAGGATGTGCAGATCGGTGCCGCAGACGCCGGCGGCGTGGATCCGGACCAGTACCTCGCCCCTCCCCGGCGTCGGCGTGTCGACATCGTCGAGTCGGAGTGTGAGGTCCTCATGGATCCTGGCTGCTTGCATAGGTCGATGCTCCTTACCTGTCCGGGCGCCGCTCACCCCTGATCGGGCTCGCGTACGCCATATCCCAGAACGCCACCTCGTAGTTCGTCGATCGTTCGAAGATGTGCATGAGCACACTCATCTGCTGCGGATCCTCCGGATCGGCTACGCGGTCCAAGAGCGCGGTCGTCTCCCCAACCAGACCGTCGTATCCGTCGGAGCCGAACATGGCGATCCAATCGACATAGATCTGATCGTCGGGAGGGTGTGCCATCAGCGGCCGTGCGAGTTCGCCGTAGCTCCACTGACACGGGAGCACCGCGGTCAAGCCCTCTGCGCAATCGCCCAGGGCGGAGGTCGCGAGCAGATGACGCGTGTACGCGTAGGTCTCGGGCCGCATCGACCCGACATCGCCCAGACCCGCGACATCTCCGCCGAGCCGCTCCAGGAACTCCAGGTTCGCGGGGATCTCGACCTCGACGATCTGGTGCTGGAAGCGGGAGAGCGTCGTGATCGCCTCCCGATCGGGGGCATTGCCTACGATCAGCGCGATCGCACGCGCGTACTCCTGTAAGTAGAGGACGTTCTGCTCGAAGTACCCGCGGAACACGGGGTGCGGCAACGAGCCGTCGCCGATCGCTCGGACCATGGGGTGGTTGGTTGCGCGTTCCCACGCTGACGCCCCCGACTCGTGGAGCAGGCGGGAGACGCGCTCCGACGTCAAGCCGACTCACCCCTCGTGTCGGTCCGTGATCCGGCTGCCCCCAGCTGGTCTGACAGGACGCTGCGGATGTGGGTCCGCATCGCGCGCTCTGCCCGGTCGGGGTCGCGGGCTGTGATGGCATCGACGATGGCCGCGTGCTCCTCGACCGAGGCCTTCACCCGGCCCGGGATGTCCTCGGTGAGGCGGCCGATGCGCGCCAGGTGTGCCTTGAGATTCTCGATCAGAGCGCGGATCCGCTCGTTCGCGACTTGGTCGTAGATCAGGAGGTCGAACGCGCCGAGCAGAGCAGCCAAGCCCTCGAGGTCATCCTTCGCGGCGAGTTCGGCGCTCTCCGATACGAGGACCGCGAGGCGCCGGAGGGTCTCCTCCGATGCCGAGGCCGCCGCGGCACGAGCGGCCGCTCCTTCAAGGAGTTCGCGGAGTTCGTAGATCTCCTGGAGGTCCGTCGGCGAGTAGTCGCTCACGACGGCGCCCTTGAAGGAGGTCGTCTCCACCAGCCCCTCCTGCTCCAGGCGGGCCAGGGCCTCTCGCACCGGCGTTTTGCTCACCCCGAGCTGGTCGGCCATGGTGGCTTCCCGCAGCGGTTCCCCCGGTTTGAGCCGGAGTTCGATGATGGCTTGGCGTACCTCCTCGTAGACCCAATCGGTGACCTTGCGTCGATCGTGTCGCCCGCTGAAGATCGCGGCCGCGCCCTCAGAGGTCTTCCCGGTCCCTACTTCGTTGTCCATGACGACCCCTTCCAGCGAACGATCATCCAGTTGCCTCCGCGGGCCCAGGCTCTACGAGTTCCACGAGCATCCCTCCGAAGGCCGAGGGGTGGACGAACGCGATCCGCGTCCCCATGCCGCCGTCGCGCGCCTCCGAATCGACCAATCGGACGCCATCGGCGTGCAACGCCGCCAGCGCCGCGTCGATCCGGTCGACCTGGAACGCCACGTGGTGCAGGGCCGGTCCGCGAGCGTCCAGGAAGCGTTGGATCAGGCCCTCCCCCGACGCCTCGAGCGTCTGGATGAAGGCAGCCCCCACCGGGAACATCCGCTCCACGAAGCCGGGCCCGGACTCCTCATGCGGCGTCACGTCCAAGAGCCGGCAGAGCGCGTCGTCGGGACTCGCATCGGGACCATGCGCGAACGCAACGTGGTGGAGCCCCACGATCCGCCAGGATGCTCGCGCCGACACGTCCGTGCTCATGCGGTCTCCGCCCTCCGATCGCGAGGTGCTGGCTGCGACCCGCGACGCATTCTAGGAAATCTCAGGTTTCGTATGTGATGTCTCATGACGGCTCGCTCCCAACGAGATCAGCGAAGCAGCCGGCGAACGCCCGGACCGTCTCCATCCGGCCCTCGCCCAGCGGGAAGACGCTGACCGAGTCGGCCCCCGCATCCACCGCCGCCGAGATCCGGTCGCGGGCCTGCTTCGCGTTGCCGGCCAACGCGACACGTCGCACGAACTCGTCCGGAAGGAGGCTCGCCGCGGCCGCGGCTTCCTGGAACTCTCCTCCGGCGTAGCGGGTCCTCACCTGTTCGATCAGGGAAGCGGGCAGCCCCGCCAGCTCGCAGATGACCGGGGCGGTCTGCGGGAACCACGCGGCGATGGATCGGGCAGATGCGAGTGCCCGATCCTGGTCGTCGTCGATCGCCCCGTAGGCGAACACGGCGACGTGGGGGCGATCTCGACCGCCCTTGGACGCGCCCCGGTCGATGTGCTCCAGCGCCCAGGTGAGAGCCTCGGGGAACAGACCGACCAGGAGGATGACCCCATCGGCGATCTCCCCGGCGAGCTCGAGCGTACGCGGACCGCTCGCGGAGATGTAGACCGGGATGTCCGAACGCGCGGGGAACCGCAAGTGCGCGTCGCGAAGCGCGAACGCGGCGTCCTCGACGTCGACATGACCGCCGCCCCACAGCTCCCGGATCGCCCCGATCGAAGCACGAAGCGAGTCCACCGATGCCGGCTTCATCCCCAGGGCCAGGAGCGGCCGGTCCCCCGCCCCGATCCCCAGGATCATGCGGCCGCCCGAGATCTCATCGACCGTCGCCGCTGCTGCCGCGGTGATGGCCGGATGCCTGGTGAGGGGATTGGTCACGGCCGTGCCCAGCTCCAACCGAGCCGATCGCATGGCGGCCAAGGCCAGATAGGTGTAGGAGTTGCGGGCGTGCAGCGACGAGTCCGTGAGCCAGAGGTTGTCGAACCCCAGTGTGTCGATCTCACCCACCATGTCGCCGAACAGCGCGGGTTCGTACGCACCCTGGAGCACGACGCCGGAACGAACGTGCCTCATCGACCGGCCTCCTGGAAGGCCGTGACGGTGGCCGCCAGCACAGACAATCCCCGCGAGATCGGCGCCACGTCGATCCACTCCTGGGGCGTGTGCTCGCCGCTGCCGGTCGTGACACCGACGGCGACGGCGGGGATGCCACGCGCGTGAGCGGCGTTGGCGTCCGTGCTCGTGGCCACGAACTCCGCCGTGATACCAGCGCTATCCAGCGCGGCACTCGCTGCCCGAACCAACGCATGCCCTTGGTCGAGGAACCCCGCAGGCCGGCGTCCCAGTTCCTCCATCTCAACCCGGATCGAGGCGGGCGCGTTCGTCTCGATCGCCGCGCGGGCGTCGGCTTCCAGGACGGCGAGCGCGTCGGGATCGTCCGCACGGACATCAAGCTCGAACCAACACTCACGTGCTCGCGCGTTGATCGCCTCTCCCCCACCGATCCGTCCGACGTTCACCGCTGCTTTGGCACCCGCGACGGTGAGGAGCGCGATGTCTCGGATCATGGCTGCCGCCACATGAACGGCGCTCGGAGCCTCCGACACCTCCCATGCGTGACCCCCGGGACCCGACACGCTCACGCGCCATCGCAACGAACCGACACCGACGGTCGAGACCCGGCCCAGGTAGTTGCCCTCCACGGCAAGCAGAGCAGCGACGGGCGAGGCGAACCCATCGAGCGCAGCGATGATGCCGCGAAGATTCCCGAGACCCTCCTCGCCCACCGTGGCCAAGAGCCAGACCGGCGCGCCGCCGGTCCCCTTGAGCAGCGTTCCGGCGGCTGAGAGCGCAGCCAGCGCCACCGAGTCGTCGCCCACGCTGGGGCCGACCAGACGACCGTCGTCTTCGCGCGCACCGTGGGGAAGATCCGCAGGGAACACCGTGTCGAGATGCGCCGCGAGCACGACGGCGGCTCCCTGTCCCGCGCGGGCCAGGGCCCACACGTTGCCGGCGGCGTCCATATGGACGTCCTCCCACCCATCCTCCCGCCACCACTCGGTGACCAGGGCGGCGCGCGTCACCTCCGCCCCGGTAGGGGCCGGGATAGCTGCGATCTCGGCGGTCCGCACCAACACCTGACGCGCGAGGATTTCGGGTGTGGGATCGCTCACGGCGCGATCGCCACCCCCGCGGCAACGAGGTCATCGACATCCCCGTCTGCCAACCCCAACGCGGTGAGGACCTCACGGGTGTCGGCACCGAGGGAGGGAGAGGGACACGGGTATGGGAGCGCTTCGCCGTCGATGCGGATCGGTGCCCCCACCACCCGGTAGGGGCCGGCGTCGGGATGCGTCAGTTCCTGGACGGCACCCAGCGCAGCCGTCTGTGGTCCCTCGAAGACCTGTTCCACGTCGCGAACATCGGCAGCCGGCACGCCCTCGGCCTCCAAGATGCGCAACCACTCGGCACTCGGGCGGGTGCCGAGCACGTGCTCGAAACGATCGGTGAGTTCGTCGCGGTGGCGCACGCGCGAGGCGTTGTCGACGAATCGCGGATCCGTGACGAGTTCGTCAACCCCCAGCACACGGCAGCATCGCGCCCAGAGATCCTCGGAGCCTGCACCGGCGAGCACGATCCAGCCGTCTGCGGTGCGGAAGCCGCCGTAAGGCGCGAACGTCGGGGAATGCGTTCCCAGCAGCCCGGGCACCTCGCCCGAGACGAAGTAGCTCGCAGCCAGCGTGCCGAGCCCGGCGAGCCCGAACTCCAGCAGCGACGAACAGACGTGCGTTCCCGTGCCGGTCCTCAACCGTTCGATATGGGCCGCGAGCAAGCCGAGCGCGCAGCTGAGGCCGGCCCCCACGTCGAGCACCGGGGCCCCGACCTTCACCGGCCCGGAATCGGGACTTCCGGTGATGCTCATGACACCGCTCTGCGCCTGAAGGATCAGGTCGAACCCGCCACGAGAAGCCTCGGGTCCAACATCGCCATAGCCCGAGATCGACCCATAGACGAGCGAAGGATGACGCGGATGGACGGACTCCCAGTCCAAGCCGTGGCGCACCAGGCTCCCCGGCCGTGCGTTCTCGACCAAGAAGTCCGAACTCGAAAGCAGCCGCTCGATCACGTCTCCGGCTTCCGGCGCGCGGATGTCCAGCGCCACGCTCCGCTTGCCCGAATTGAGCGACATGAACAAGGCCGATTGGTCACCGATCTCTTCGGTCCCCTGCACGCGATACGGATCGCCACGCGGCGGGACCTCGATCTTGATGACGTCGGCCCCGAGCGCGGCCAGGGTCGCTGTGGCCTGCGACCCCGCGACGAACCGGGTGAGGTCCATGACTCTGAGTCCGGCGAGCGGCGCGCTCACCATGGGTTCGGCTCCCGGAACTCGCCGAAGACCTCGCGGAAGGTGTCGGACATCTCGCCGACGGTCGCGCCCGCCCTGGCGGCGATCAACAGGGCGGGCATCACGTTGCCGCCTTCCCGCGCCACAGCGTCCAACGCGGCCATCGACTCGGCGTGAGCGCGAGGATCGCGAGCAACCACACGCCGTGCGGTCCGGTCGATCTGCCGCTCCACGGTTCCTTCGTCCAGCTGGAACAGCTCCGGCATAGCGGCCTCCGATCCGACCGCATCCGCGTAGACGTTCACGCCCACCTTCGGCCGGATCCCTTGGGAGAGGTCGCGTTCCGTTCGGTAGGCGGACTCCGCGATCCAACGCTGGGGAACCCCTTGCTCGATGGCCGACACCGCTCCACCGGCATCCTCCACCTCGGCCAGCACCGCGCCGGCGGCCGCTTCGATCTCGTCGGTGAGCCGTTCCACGTAGAACGAGCCGGCAAGCGGGTCGACGGTGCGGGCGACACCCGATTCGAGGGCGATGATCTGCTGGGTCCGCAGCGACAGTGTCACGGCTTCCTCGGAGGGGATCTCGAACGCTTCGTCGTAGCCCATGACGTGGATCGATTGGGCCCCGCCGAGCACAGCGCCGAGGCATTGCAGCGTCGACCGAACGATGTTGTTGAGCGGCTGTTGAGCCGTGAGCGTCGTCCCGGAGTTCCCTGAGAAGAATCGAAGTCGGCCCGAACGAGGATCGGTAGCGCCGAACCGATCGGTCGCGATCTTGAACCACATCCGCCTGGCGGCGCGCAGCTTCGCCACCTCTTCGAACAGATCGAGCGTGGTGGCGAAGTGGAACGACAAGCGCGGTGCGAATCCGTCGAACGACATCCCCCGCGCGATAAGTGCCTCGGAGTAGGCGACCGCCGAAGCCATCGTCAGGCCGAGCTCCTGCACGGCGTCGCAGCCCGCCTCACGAGCGTGATATCCGGTGATGGAGATCGGGTTGAAGCGCGGGAGATGTTCGGTGGCGAACTCGATCACGTCGCACGACAACCGCATGGAAGGAGCCGGTGGGAAGATGTAGGTCTTGCGTGCCAGGAACTCCTTCAGGATGTCGTTCTGGAGCGTTCCCGCCAGCTTCTCGTAGCCGACCCCTTGGCGTTCGGCGGCCACCAGATACGTCGCAAGGATGATCGAGGCGGTGGCGTTGATCGTGAAATTCACCGAGATGTCGCTGAGCGCCAGGCCGTCGAAGAGATCGACCATATCCTCGGCGGTGTCGATCGCAACGCCGACGCGTCCCACCTCTGCCCGCGCCTGTTCATGGGAAGAGTCGTACCCGAGTTGGGTCGGCAGATCGAAGGCGACCGATAGCGCGGTCTGTCCACGTTCGAGCAGGAACCGGTAGCGGGCGTTCGTCTCCTCGGGCGAACCGAACCCCGCGAACTGCCGCATCGTCCAGAGCTGCCCGCGGTACATCGTCGGATAGGGACCCCGCGTGAACGGAGCCGCCCCCGGAAGGCCGAGACGATCCTCGAGCTCGCCGTCGACATCGGCCGCCGTGTACACGGCCGCAACCGGAAGCCCCGAGTCGGTGGTGACGGGCGGGAGGGCAGCGTCCTTCAACGCAACTCCTTGGCTCTGGAAGCGAGGGAGATCACGCCGTAGACGACTTCGATCAGGTTGGTCCCCACCGGGAAGACGGCGGCGACACCGAGCGCACGGAGTTCCTCGACATCCTTCGCGGGGATCGTGCCGCCCAGGACCACCGGGACGTCCCCGAGGCCCTTGGCCTCTCGTTCGCGCAGGAGGTCACCGGCAAGTTCCAGGTGAGCGCCCGAGAGCACGGAGATGCCGATGATGTCGGCGTCGTCATCGGCGGCGGCCTGGACGATCTCAGCGACGCTCCGCCGAAGCCCTAGGTAGATGACCTCGGCCCCGGCGTCGCGAAGCGCCATCGCGAGGACCTTCACGCCTCGGTCGTGTCCGTCCAATCCCGGCTTCGCCAGCACTACGCGCGGGGGCCTCATACCAACTCCCCGGCGACCATCACGGGACGGTCGTCGACTTCGAGCGTGGCGTCCTTCATCACGCAATCCAGATGGGCCACGGCATCCACGACCCCTCCGTACGCGATGGAGTTGCCGAGCGCGATGTGTGCGGTCCCGCGCGCGGACTCGGTTTCCATCGCCACGCCGCACACGCGTCCCGCCGGATTGAACGCCATCGACACCTCGGCCACGTTCGTCATCCGTTCGTCCGCACAGCGCGCGAGCATCTCTTCCAGGCGCCCTGACTCGGCCCCTTCAAGTCCCACCATCTCGCCGCCGGCTACGTGGATCACCACGGGCTCGGGAAGCGGTCCCTGTCCCATGAACAGCAGGTCCGCGTCGACCACGACGACCCCCGAGGCCGTCCCCTCCACCGGCGCCGTCCCCGCCTCGATGTCGGGAGGTGCCATATACGCACCATCCTCGCGCGCGACGCCGTGCAGCACCCGTCCCGGGCGGCCCGCCACGGAGCCGCTCAGGTCCGTTCCCCCGGGCGTGGTGAGCCGGAAACGCTCGGCCCCGTCCCATGCCTGACCGATCCGCTCGGCATCCGCGCGGATCGCATCGAAATCCACCGTGAGCGGCCCGTCATCGCGGAACGTTTCAAGCCTGACCCCGGGCATCGCGAGGTACCGCACGCCGGCTCGGCTCGCCCGCTGCCTCGCCGTGCTGGAGCCCATGAACAGGCTCGTGAGTTCGATCACCGCGCCGGCCGCGAGCATCATCGCCGCGACGGCACTCGGTGGCTCCGAGCCGGGGAGATCGGGCAACGGCATCCGCGCGAGGACGGGGGTGGCCCCGCGCCGAGCGATCCCTTCCTCGAGCCCGGCGATGACCGCGCCGTCGGTGCCTTCGTCGGTGAGGAGGACGACCTGCTCGCCCGCTCGGACGGCGAGGCACCGATCCAGGAGATTGCTGAACCCCGCCTCATGCGCGGCCACGATCTACTCCGCAGGAGGACTGGAGAGGGCGAGGGCGGCGAACGCCGCGTAGACCTTGGTCGCCTCGTGGATCGCTTCCACCGTCAGATGCTCGTCCGGGCAGTACACGGGGGGTCCCCCGGGCCCGAAGATCACCGTCGGGATCTTGGCGCCGAAGCTGGCCGTATCTCCCAGCCAATTCTCGACGCGCAGCGGAGGCTCGACCCCTCGGATCTCGCGCACCGCCGTACGCATGAGACGAACAACCTCGTCATCGGGATCGGCGAGGTAGCCGTTCTTCACGTCCGCCAAGACCACGTCGGCACGGAAACGGGGATCGGCCTCCTCCGCCTGGCGAAGACAACGGTCGATCTCCTCGCGCACCTCTTCGATACTCACGCCCGGCTGCGGGCGGCTGTCGACGCGGATCACGCATTCGTCGGGGATCATCGACGGACCTCCGGGCGGCAGCCCGCCGTAGATCCTGCCGGGGACAACATAGGTCTCGGAACCGAACAGGTCCACGATCCACGGTTCGAGTTCTGGCTCGAAGTGCGAACGGTCAAGGGCCAGTACCGCCTGGGCGGCCAGCACATTGGCGTTGATCGCCGCAGGCTTGTGGCAGGTGTGCGCCGAGCGACCCAGCGTCGTGATGTCGAAGTAGTAGCGGCCCCGGTGCCCAAGGCACACCTCGTTGTCGGTGAGCTCTCCCAGCACGCAGAGATCTGCGGTGTACTCGTCGAAATACGCGATCGAACCCAGTTGGTCTCCCATGTGATCGGAAACGGCCGCCATGGCCAGCGTGCCCGAGAGCGGCAGGCCACTGGCACGAACGGCCTCGATCGCCACGATCTGGCAGACCAGCGCCGCCTTCATGTCCATGACCCCGTGCCCGTAGACCGATCCGTCGATCAGGGCACCCGAGAAGGGTTCGGTCACGGTCCACCCGTGAGAGGCGGGCTTCGTATCCATGTGCCCGGTGAGGACCACACGCCGACCGGCCCCGAATCGCACCTCGCCGATCGCGTTCGGCCGGTCAGGCAAGACGGGCTGGAGTGCCACATCTTCGAACTCGGAGGCACGCATCACCGAGGCGAGGTACTCCGCGAGCGCGCCTTCCTCGCCGAGCACACTGGGGATGCGGCAGACCTCCTGGACCAGACCGACAGCCCGGTCGAGGTCCACGCGCGACAACACCTGCTCGGTGAGTGCTGCGGTTCCCGTACCCACGTCCATAAGGCGCTCCCAGGATGAGATATCAGATTTTATATGCGAGCGTCGGCTCGCATGTCAACGTCAGGGCCATCGGAGCCACTCGGGAGGAGGGCTTCGCCCAAGCCCTCCTCCCCGTAGAGGCCCGGCTACGGGCAGCTGTACGGCAGGTAGTCGTTGGTGGCGATCGCCGCTGCGTCCGGAGTGGAGGTGATCAGCTCGTTGGTCTTCATCCAGTCCCCGTAGCTCTGCCATCCGGCCGAATCGATGCAGCCGGTCTTCGTGCCCGCGGCAGGGGTCAGCAAAGTCAGGGTGTAGGGGACGCTCTGATCGAGGAACTTCGGTTCGTACTGCGTGACGCCCTTCATAACGGTGGTGGCGCCGCTCGGGTCGGCGATCGCTCCGTCGGTCCCCTTCACCAGGGCGGCGACGAACCGCTTCACCGAGTCCGCGTATGCCGGGTCACTCGCCAGTCGCTCCGAGTTCGCCACCACGACGAGTTCGGCATAGGTGGGCACACCCAACTGGTCGGCAGGGAACACCGTGGGCTTCTTGCCGGTCTCTTGTTCGACCTGGATGGCCTCGACGTTCCGGTAGCCGCCGATGATGGCGTCGACCTTGTTGGAGAGCACCGAGGGAACCAGGTTGAACCCGACGTTGACCTTCGTCACGTCGCCGGCGGCGAGTCCCCCGGTCTTGAGCATCGTCTGATAGAAGGCGTCGTCGCTCGGGATGCCGGTGACACCGACCGACTTGCCGGACATGTCGGAGAGCTGCGTGACGGTGATGCTCGGGGAGACGATCATCGAGTTCAGCGGCACCGGAACCACGGTTGCCACCGCGGTGACGGGCAAGGTGTTCTGCTGTCCATAGAACATCTCGGGCTCGTAGGAGATCGCGAGATCCACCTTGTCCAAACCCACCAACTTGATCGGGTCCGCGGCGTTCGACGGCGGGTGGAAATCAACGGTGAGGTTGGAATCGGTGAAGTAGCCCTTGTCTTGGGCGTAGTAGATGCCCACGTGATCGGGGTTGGGAACCCAGTCGAGCTCGACGCTGAGCTTGGCGGGGGCACCGCTGGAGTCCGAGCCGTTTCCTGCCGGTGTGACGCTGGAGCTGCTCTTGCCACATGCAGCAGCCACGAGCGCGAACGCCGAGATCATGACCAGCGCTGTCAGCTTCTGCTTGAGACCGGATCTGTTCATCTCGACCAGTCCTTTCATCTGTCCGGCCCGTGGTTCCCACGCGCCTCCCTCCGCTCCGCCGTTCGTCCCTCGGGCCTACATCGCATTCCCCCTCGGCGCCCAAGGGACGAAGATCCGTTCCAGGACCGACACCAGTGAGAACAGGGCGAGCGCCACGACGGTCAACATCACGATGGCGGCGAAGATACGGGCGGTTTGGAGGTTCGGTGTCGCCTGCAGCATCACGTAGCCGAGCCCTGCGCTCGCCCCCGACCACTCGCCGAACACCGCACCGATCGCGGCGAAAGTCGCCGCGACCCGCAGACCCGAGAAGATCAACGGGAGCGCCGCGGGAAACTCGATCCGCTTGAAGATCGCCCAGCGGTTCGCGTCGAGGGTCCGCATCATGTGGATGTAGTCGTCATCGACCGAACGGAGCCCGTCCAGGCCGTTGACCACGATTGGGAAGAAACAGATGAGCGCCACGATCACGAGCTTCGGGAAGATCCCGAAGCCGAGCACGATGACCAGGATCGGTGCGAGGACCACGATCGGAACCGTCTGCGATGCGATGAGTAGTGGATACACCGCGCGCCGCAACGGTCCGAACAGGTGCAGGATGACCGCGAGGCCCACCCCCGCGACGGCGGCGATCACGAATCCGAAGACGACCTCACGCAGCGTGACCCACAACGCGGGGGCCAGGTACGCCGACCAGTCCTCGTGCAGCGCCACGGCCACCTGCGTGGGTGCGGGGAACAGGTACTTCGGGACGTCGAACCACCGGATGATGGCTTCCCACAGGGCGAGCATGGCCAGGGTGAACAGCGCCGCAAGGCCGTAGAGGTGCCAGATGCGCTTCATTCCAGCGCCTCCAGCGCCTGTTCCTTCAGCGCCACGAACTTCGGACTGGTGACGATCGCTCGCCTGGTCTCACCGGCCGTTTCCAGATTCGTTTCCAGCACCTTAACCACCCTGCCCGGGCGAGCGGACAGGACGACCACCGTCTTACTCAGCAGGAGCGCCTCCTCCACGTCATGGGTCACCAAGAGCACCGTGCGGGGCACGTCGCCCAAGGCTCCCAGCAACCATTCCTGCATCTGGGCCCGCGTGATGGAGTCCAGCGCTCCGAACGGTTCGTCCAGCAGGAGTACGTCTTTCTCGGCCATCAGCGTGCGCAGGAAGCTCACGCGCTGGCGCATCCCCCCGGAAAGCTGTGCCGGTCGAACATCCTCGAACTCGCCCAGGCCGAAATGCTCGAAGAACGGACGGGTCTTCTTCCGAGCCTCGTCGCGGGACATCCCGCGGTTCTGCATGGCGATGATGGCGTTATCCAGCGCCGTACGCCAGGGAAGCAGGAGATCGCGCTGCGGCATCATCGCGCAGCGCGCCAGACGCCCTTTCGGATCGGTGGCGCCCTCAACGTTGACGACGCCGCTGTCGGGCTCGAGCAGTCCGGCGCACAACTGCAAGAGCGTTGACTTGCCTCCGCCGCTCGGACCTACGATGCCGATACGGGAATGGCGTTCGATCTCGAAGGTGACGCCGTCGAGCGCAACGACGTCGCCGAAGGTCTTCCGGATCGAGTGGAACGAGATGCCGACCGATCCATGTGCGGGATTCGGAGCAGCCGTCGGGTCCTGAACTACACCCTGCCCCAAGCTCGCCCCCCAGCCGGATTATCTGATATTCCAGGCATCGAATCTGAAGGCGCGACTGTAACAAGGGGTCTGCGGGCGGTCAATACAGCAACCGCGGCAGGCGTTCGCGCAGCTATCACTCCAGATCCGGCCATCGCTCCAACGTGTAGGCCATCTCCCAGAACCCTCGTTCCAGCCGGGAACTCATCGCGAAGATCTCGGCCAGCTCCTCGCGTCTAGCCGGCCCGATCCCTTCCTCGATGACGAGTTCATCGAAGTCCCGGCGCATCGACCCGACCATGGCCACGGTTGCCGGGAGCGAGAAGTACCCGATCCAGTCCGTGTACACGGGGTGCTCGGACGTCCCCTCGAGCACCAGACGCTCTGCGATCTCGACGTAACTCCACGCGCAGGGCAGCAGGACCGCCATGATCTCCAGGGGGCCACCGCGCAGAGCGAGCGCCTGCATGTAACTGGTGTAGGCGAGCGCGGCGGGAGCCATCGTCCGGGACCCACCCCGATCGTCAGCCCCCATCTCGATCACGCGAGCCAACAGATCGCGATTGGTCGGAAGCTCTGCATCCAACACCTGATTGAGATCGACCGTGAAATAGCGGAGTTCGGTTTCGTTCCTGGACTTCGCTGCGCCCAGCGCCAGACAGCGGGCGTATTCAAGGAGATAGAAGTTGTCCTGCTCCAGGAAGAAGCGGAACTTCTCGAGCGGCAGCGTGCCGGAAGAGAGTTCGCGAAGGAATGGATGCGCGTGCAGGCCGTCCCAGATGTCGTCGCATCGTGCCCGCATCTCGTCGCAGATCGATGCCGCGATACTCATGGCCCGTCCCCCGTCATGATGGCGAAGCTTACGGCGCGCTCGCGGTGAGGGCGAGGAGGAGCTCCTCCGGGATCTGAGCGACGATGTCGGCATCGCGATCGGCGGAGAATTGGTGACCCCATGCGGCGGCTACGGCCAGCGCTCCGCACGCCCGCGCAACCACGCTATCCGAGGGGCCGTCCCCGACGTAGGCCGCCGCCGTCGGCAGGACGCCCAGTCCACGGCATGCCATGAGCAGCCCGTCGGGCGCAGGCTTGCTCCGGGCGGGGAGATCGGCGCCGATGACCACGTCGAAGAACCGACGGATGCCTGCCGATGTCAGCAGGATCTCGGCGGCGTTGGTGTCCGCGGCGGTGAACACCCCGAGTCGGAAGCGGGTGGCGAGTTCGTTCAGCGCTGCTTCGACCCCTGGATAGGGCCGAACCTGGTCCGCGCGCTCACGCAGCTGAGCTTCGTATCGGGTAACGGGTTGTACTCCCACGCGGTGCCCGATCAACGTCTCGAGCATGATCGCCGCGGTGCCGATCTTGAACGAATCGAGGATCTCGTCGTGTGAGTAGTCCCGCCCGCCGCATCCGACGATCGCGAGCCGGTAGCTCTCGAGTTGGACGGCGAGCGAATCCAGCAACGTGCCGTCCATATCGAAGATGATCGCCGAGAGCTGCCGGGACGCTGCCGTCACCGGCGGAGTGTACGGGGGACGGGGCTCGTTTTAGGTCGGTGGGCGTAGGCTGGGGTCGGAGCCGCCATCAGGGCGACGGCGGGAGATAGGACGAGGACGCTGATCGTGGCGATGACCCAAAGGGGCCGCACGGGGCCATTGTCACCTCCGGCTTCACATCCCGTGCTCCGACCATCGGGCCTCACCGTTTGTGTTCGCCGGACGGCGGTGATCGCGGCGACGGTGCTCCTCCTGTCGGGCCTCACCGCGGACTCGAGCTCAGCGTCCACGGGTCCGCCGGTCCTGCCCGACTCCGGCGCCCTCTTCGGGGCCTACGTGAAGGCCGATGCAACGATGACCGGTCCCACGCGGGCGACCGCGATGGCCAACGTCGAGTCGGCGGCCGGCCGTGGGATGGCCCTCGATCGGCAGTACTACCTGTGGGACCAGTCCTGGCCCACCGCCGACGACGCTGCGAGCGCGTCGCAGGGCCGTACCTTATTCCTCAGCTGGTCGGCCAAGCGGCTTGATGGAACGTTCGTCTCGTGGTCGGGGATCGCGAACGGCTTCTACGACAGCGTGATCGATCAACAGGCGGCGGCCCTGATGTCGTTCGGCCAGCCGGTGTTCTTCAGCTTCAACCATGAGCCGGAGAACGACGACCCTGCGGGGACCCCGGGGGACTTCATCGCCGCCTTCCAGCACGTCCGTGATCGGTTCACGACCGACGGCGTCACGAACGTCAGCTACGCGTGGACGATGATGGCGTGGAGCTTCCGGATGGGGAGCGCCGGCGTCTATTACCCGGGGGACGCCTACGTCGACGTCATCGCGGCGGACGGCTATACGTGGTACGGCTGCCACAACCCGTCTGGTCCGTGGCGTTCGTTCTCGGAGGTGTTCCAGCCGTTCTATTCGTTCGGCAAGGATCGAGGCAAGCCGATGATCATCGCCGAGTGGGGGGCCACCGAAGATCCCGCGATCCCCGGTCGGAAGGCCACGTGGATCAACGAAGCCGGCACGCAGTTGAAGCTATGGCCCGAGATCAAGGGCGTGATGTACTTCGACACCAACGCCGGCTGCGCGCGATGGATCAATAGCTCGCAGCGGTCACAGGCGGCGTTCACCACGATGGGTGCCGACCCCTACTTCAACCCGGCCCCCTCGCTGATGATCTCCTCGGGCCCGGCCATCTGGAGCATGAAACCGACGGCCGATCTCACCTTCACGGGGAGCGCGCTGGGCGGCGTCGGCTTCGGGTGTTCCCTGGACGGGGAGCCGTCGCCGGATTGCGACGCGGGTGCGTCCTACAACGCGTTGGCGGTTGGCGATCACGACTTCTCGGTGTGGCAGGTCGACGTTGATGGCACCCAAGTGGGCGGGATCGCGCATTGGTTCTGGACCGTCATCCCGGGATCCAAGATCACGGTGAGCGATTCGGGGTTCTCCCCGTTCGCCCATTTCGCCCCTCAAGGGGCGACGGTCCTCTGGTCGGCCATCGGACCGAACGACCACACCGTCACCGACGCGACGGGCATGGGCTTGTTCGATTCCGGCCCGTTGAGCGCAGGCTCGACCGTTACTGTGATGTTCGGCGGCGCGGGGATCTACCCGTACGGGTCGACCTTGGATCCGTCCATGACGGGCGTCGTCAAGGTTCCGATCGTGGTCACCCCAGCCACCGGCAACGAGGCCTCCTCGTTCGCGGTTCGCTGGGCCTCGGCGACTCCGCCGGCCGACTTCGTTTACGACGTGCAGATCAAACGTCCTGGGCACGCCTGGAGTCGATGGACGGCCTGGGGAACGACGGCGACATCATCGAACTTCGTACCCGATCTCGGCCCCGGCACCTATTCGTTCCGCGCGCGGCTCCGCCGTCAGTCGTCCGGGCTCCACTGCCGCTGGTCCGTGGGGAAGAAGATCACCGTTTCGTGAGGTACCGGTAACCGCGATCGAAGGGAAAAGGCCATGCCGAAGAGAAGGTGGATCTGCTGGGTCGCAGCGTGCGTCGTGCTGTTGGCCGCTTGTAGCAGCGGTAGTAGTAGCAGCACCGGCGGTGCCGGGCCTCAGCTCTCCGCCACGGGGGGCGCATCGGTCGGGCCTCCGGCGCAGGGAGGCGGCGATGGCTCTACTGCGAGCGCCCTGGCCGGAAGATGGAATGGAACATGGACGAACACCTCGGGGGATGCCGCGTCCGGAAGCTTCCAGATCGACTGGACCCAACAGGGGTCGAAGCTCGCCGGTACCATCGCGATCACCGGCACGCCGTGTCTAACCGGTGGCCACATCACGGGCACTGTCAAGGGAACCGCCATCGATTTCGGAGTCGTCTCGGGTACGTATCAGGTCGACTACAAGGGATCCCTGTCGGGAGCAACATGTCTGGCTCGTACTCAACCGACTGTGGGAACGGTAAGGGAACGTGGGAGGCGACGAAGTCCTCTTAGTTGCCTGTGCCTTTGAGAGAGCTACCCTTTGCCCCGCCGGAGCGCGCGGTCGCCGCGGTTCACGTCGGTGAGGAACTCGTCCACGCCCTCCAAGCGTTGCATGAGGCGGGCGAAGCGACCCTCTGCGGGAGGCTCGTGATCCTCCGGTAGATCGAGCTCGCGGCGTGGGATGTCCTTGGCCGCGGCGAGCGCGGTCATCCGAACGGCGCCCGGCAGGTCGGCCGATCCCTCCTTCAACCTGGCCAGGTCTTGGAGCGACGCCACGCGTGCCACGATGTCATCCCCGAGGTCCACGTCGGAGGCGTTCGTCTCCAGGGCCGCGAAACCCGGGGCGTCCTCAAGGCAATCCAAACGGCCGAACCGAGTGTTGAAGGACGCCCGGTGTGCTTCCACGGAGGCCGAGGGCATCACCTTGGCCATCACGTGTTGGAGCACGAACGCGATGCGGGCAAGGTTCCGTTGATCGTCGGGAACGCAGATCTCGACGACGTCAGTGCTGGGTGGCCCTCCGTGGATCGCCGCAGCGAGTTCCCCGACCAACACGTACTCGACACCATGTGAGCGCAGGCTCGCCAGGATCCGCAGTGGATCTGCCGGCTGTGTCATGACCACCACCCCCGCCCTGTTATCGGCACGGAGGGTCGGATCTCTGAAGGGGCCGTGGTCAGGTGACGCAGAACTCGTTGCCTTCGGGGTCCTGAAGCACGACCCAGTACTCCCCCATCTCCTCCACCTCACGGAACAGGGTCGCGCCGAGCGCGAGGAGTTCCTGCACTTTGGCATCGATCCGGGTTCGGCGGAGCCCCGCCTCGGCATCGGGCCCTGCGCCGGAACGGATGTCCAAGTGAACGCGATTCTTCACCGTCTTCGGTTCGGGGACCATCTGGAAGAAGAGGCGCGGGCCGACGCCATCCGGATCCACCACCGCGCCGCGGCTGTTCCAGTCTGCCTCTGGAACACCCATCTTCCGGAGGAAGTCCTCCCAGCTGCCGAAGCCATCGGGCGGTGACTCTTTGACATAACCGAGCGCGGCCGCCCAGAATCCGCTGAGTTCGTCGGGGTCGTGCGCGTCGATAACGACTTGAACACTGTGAGCCATGTTCGGACCTCCAGTCCAACGATCGGGGAGCCTACGCCTGCAACGGCGTCGGCCCAAGGCCCGTGCCTGTTGCTTGGATGCGCCATGAGATCTGCGTAGGACAGCTACGGCGCGTGAACGGTCCCCCAGGGCCACCGGATACTTATGATTCCTGGCAGCATCGTAGTGCTATGTGCCCGCTCGTCTAATTGCCTTTCCCCCGGGAGGCTGAATGAAGATCACTGTTCGGTGGGGATCAGTGAGCCGCCTTTGTGCCTGTCTGGTGTTCGTCGGTCTGTTCCTTCCGACACCTGCACAAGCGGCCAGCCCCGTCATATACGTCGATAAGAACAACTCCAGCTGTGCCAACTCGGGGACGGGCGTCGGAACCCAGACGAAGCCCTACTGCTCGATCAACTCAGCAGCCCAGGTTGCAACAGCCGGACAGACGGTTCAGGTGGCGGCGGGTACCTACACCGAGACCGTCACGCCGAAGAACTCGGGAGCGTCCGGCTCGCCGATCGTCTATCAATCGGCGCCGGGTGCGCTGGTGACGATCGACGGAAGCGCCAACGGGTTCAAGATCGACACGAGGAGTTACATCTCCGTCATCGGTTTCACCGTCACGAACATGTCCAGCAACGGCATCTCGGTGAAGAACTCCAACCACATCACCGTGTCGAATAACCATGTCTCGCTCAGCGGGCAGCCGGTGAGCGGCTCGGTACAGGCCGGCATCCTCATCCGGGCCACGAATGATTCCCTGGTCTCGGGCAACACCTCCGATCACAACACCGACGGTGGCATCTACCTGAACACCGGTTCGACGAGGAACCTGATCAAGGGGAACATCCTGTTCTCCAACGCCCGCCAGTACACCCGGGCGGCGCCGGGGATCGATGTCCGCAGCCCCGGCAACACCATCGTGGGCAACATCTCCCACGACAACGAGGACTCCGGGATCCAGCTCTACAACGGTGCCAACGACTCCATCGTCTATGACAACCTGACCTACAACAACGGTGACCACGGGATCGACTGCCTGAACTCCACCGGGGCCGTCATCGTGGGGAACTCGGTCTATAGGAGCACGACCGCCGGGATCAACCTGGAAGGGGCCTCGGGGACCTCTGCCTCCACCGGAGGGACGGTCGAGAACAACATCAGCGTGGACAACGGGCTCACGAACACCTCCGGGACCCACGGGAACATC
>JAXDJX010000012.1:0-115991 GCA_034667405.1 Actinomycetota bacterium
GCCGCCGTGGTGATCCCGAGCGCGCGGATCCGGGTCGTCAGGCTCGGGAAGAAGTCGATGAGCAGGATCTTTATCCCGTTCAACGAGTGGTAGATGACCATCGCCACCAAACCGAGTTCCAGCACGCGCACGTACGGGTTCTCGTAGGCGCTGAGCACGCGGTTGTACGCGTTCGGCCCCCAGCCGATCACCGCCGTGTCCACCACATGGGCGAATAGGAACAGGATGATCCCGACGCCGGTGATGCGATGGCCGAGCCAACTCCATTGGCCCTCATGGCCCTTGTAGACAGAGCCGTAGTCGCTCTTCTGCTTCTTCGTTCGTTGTGCCATAAGTGTGGTCGTCCTCAGCGTAACGCGGGGCCGCGCAGGCCCGACAACCGGACCGGCCAGAACCGCGCGGAGTCTACTGCGGAACGTCCAGTGCCGACCGTGAGCCTTCTGCCTGATTTACGAGATCCGGATCGCGACCATGACGCCGTCCCTGGTGGGAACGATCGTGCTGACGTAGCGTTCGTCTTCGGCTATCAGGGCGTTGTGTTCACGGATCGCGTCCGTGACACCGTCCGGCTCCTCACCGTCCTCGGGAACCCGTCCCGACCACAGGACGTTGTCGCAGATGTAGAGGCCGCCGATGCGGATGCGATCACGAGCAGCGCGCCAGGCATCCGGGTACCCGTCCTTGTCGATGTCGTCGTAGACCAGGTCGAATACACCGTCGAGCGCGTTCAACGACTCCACGGCGTCACCGACGTGGAAGGTCACGGGGTGCCAGAGCCCCGCCCGGGTCAGATAGTCGCGGGCCTTCGTTTCGTTCGCCGGGTCGCCATCGGTGAGGTGGAGTTCGCCGGAGGAGCCGACGGCGCGTGAGTGCCAGTAGCCGCTGTAGCCGAAGCCGCTCCCGAGTTCGATCATGCGTTGGGCGCCGATCGACCTGGCCAGGATCTCGAGTGTTACCCCGACGTTGCGTTCGACGATCGGGAACCGGCGCTCGCTGGCCTCGGCTTCCATCTCCAGCAGCACGGGCTCATCGAAGCGGGCAAGCCGCCCCGTCATGTAGCGCTCGATGCGCGGATCCACGATATCCATAGCGCGCCACGCTAGCCCCTCAGGACGCCGCGCGCCACCGCCGCTAGGCTCAGGGCGATGAGCGACGAGCGACGTACCGACTCCGGGATCGAACTCCAATCCGTCTACACCGCCTTGGATCTGGACGCCCGGGGCTTCGACCCCGCTCGCGACCTCGGCGAACCCGGCGAGCTTCCCTACACCCGCGGGCCCTACCCCAGCATGTACCGCGGACGCCTGTGGACGATGCGTCAGTACGCAGGCATGGCAACGGCCGAGGAATCGAACAAGCGCTACCGCTACCTCTTGGATCAGGGACAGACGGGTCTCAGCGTGGCGTTCGACCTGCCGACGCAGATGGGCCTGGACTCCGACCACCCGCGCGCAGAGGGCGAGGTCGGGAAAACGGGCGTCGCCATCGACTCGGTCGAAGATCTTGCGCGGATGCTGGACGGCATCCCCTTGGACAAGGTCAGCACTTCCATGACCATCAACGCGACCGCACCCATCCTGCTCCTGATGTACGAACTGGTCGCGGAGGAACAAGGCGTGCCGGCGAGCGACATCAGCGGGACCGTGCAGAACGACATCCTGAAGGAGTATGCGGCGCGCGGGACCTACATCTACCCGCCCCGGCCGTCGATGCGCCTGATCACGGATCTGTTCGCCTACTGCGGAGAGCACATCCCGAAGTGGAACACGATCAGCATCAGTGGCTACCACATGCGCGAGGCCGGCTCGACCGCCGCGCAGGAGATCGCGTTCACCCTGGCCGATGGGATCGCCTACGTGCAGGCCGCGATCGACGCCGGATTGAGTGTCGACGACTTCGCTCCGCGGCTGTCGTTCTTCTTCGCCTGCCACATGAACTTCTTCGAGGAGATAGCGAAGTTCCGCGCGGCCCGACGCCTCTGGGCCCGCATCATGACCGACCGGTTCGGCGCGAACGCCAAGAGCGCGATGCTTCGGTTCCACACCCAGACGGGGGGAGCGACGCTCACCGCCCAGCAACCCGAGAACAACATCGTTCGAACGGCGCTTGAGGCCCTGGCCGCCGTGCTGGGAGGCACGCAATCCCTCCACACGAACGCCTACGACGAAGCGCTGGCGCTGCCCACGGAGCACAGCGCGACCATCGCGCTCCGCACCCAGCAGATCATCGGGTACGAGACCGGCGTCACCGAAACGGTCGATCCCGTCGCCGGCTCCTATCTGGTGGAGTCACTCACCACCGAGCTGGAGGACCTTGCCCGCGACTACATCGAACGGGTCGACGGCATGGGTGGGGCGGTCGCGGCGATCGAGACCGGCTTCTATCAGAGCGAGATCCACGAGGCCGCGTTCCGTATCCAGCAGGCCATCGAGTCCGAGGACAGGATCGTGGTGGGCGTGAACCGGTTCGTGGATACCGAAGACAAGGCAGTGGCGCTCATGCAAGTTTCAGCCGCGGACACCGACAAACAGATCGAACGCGTCCGCGCGTTGCGGGCCTCGCGCGACGACACAGCGGTCACCACCGCGCTTGCCGAGGTACGAACGGTTGCCGTGGGAACCGGCAATTTGCTCCCATCGATGAAGGAGGCGCTGCGCGTCCGCGCCACCCTGGGCGAGCTCAGCGATGTCCTCCGCGAGGTGTTCGGGGAGTACCGCCCGACGTACTGATCCGTGTCGGGGACGGGGTTGGGGCGTCCTCAGCGGGTCCGGACGGACGATGCCACGACGTGCCAACCGCCCTTGTCCACCGCCTGGCGGAAACGCCACGCCTCCAGCGGCTCCGGGAAATCGCTCCGGTAGTGACCACCTCGTGATTCTCCGCGCCGGAGCGCCGCATGGGCGACCAGCCAGGCTGCGAGAGACGCTGTCGGATGGCTTGGGCCGGCGTCGCCGCCGCGGCCCGCGTCGAGTTCGGCGATGGCGGCCTCCAACCCACTGCGTGAGCGCGATACGCCGATGTTCCTGTCGGCCAGTGCGTTGATCGCGGAAAGGGGGAGCGCATCGCTCGGAGGCTGTGCCCCAAGGGCTACGGGAGCGCCGGCGAGTAGGCCGGTCGCCGCCTCGTCGGTAGCGAGGCCGGCCCGCCGCCCGAAGACCAGCGCCTCCGCGAGCGAGTTCGAGGCCAGACGATTGGCGCCGTGCACGCCGGTGGCGCTCGCCTCCCCGCACGCCAGCAGCCCACGAACCGTGCTCCGTCCCCACCGATCGGTGAGCACGCCGCCGGTGAAGTAATGCGCCGCGGGCGCGACCGGGATGCGATCCTCGGCGATATCCAGCCCCACCTCTCGGCACTGTGCGTCCGCGGTCGGGAACCGGGTCACCACGTCTACAACGCCGGTCGCGTCTAAGAACACCGGCCGGCCGGTCTCTTCCATCACGCGGAACTCCGCCCTGGCGACGACGTCGCGCGGTGCGAGTTCGGCCCGAGGGTGTAGGGCCGGCATGAAGCGGCGCCCGTCCGCGTCCAGGAGGAGTGCGCCTTCGCCTCTCAATGCCTCGGTGAGGAGGCGGGCGGGGTGTCCGGGGACGGTGAGCGCGGTGGGATGGAATTGCACGAACTCGAGGTCGGCCAGCGCAGCGCCCGCCTCCCACGCCAGAGCGAGGCCCCCTCCGGTTGACGCGTCCGGGCCGGTGTGGCGTCCGAAGATCCCGCATGCCCCCCCGGTCGCGAGCACGACGCGGTCACCGCGCAACTCCTCGCCCGACTCAAGCGAGATCCCGACGGCTCTGCCACCCTCGAGGATCACGCGGATCGCGCGCCCGTCCAGGCGGTCGATCCGTTCGTCTCGCTCGACCGCGCGAACGATGGTGCCGAGGAGCGCCGCGCCCGAGGCGTCGCCGCCGGCATGGAGCACGCGGCGCGCGCTGTGGCCTCCTTCAAGCGTGGGGGCCCCGCCGTCGTCGAACAGCATGCCCAGTTCGCGCAGCCCCTGCACCGCGAGCGGCGCCTCGTCGACCAGCACCTTCACTGCGTCCTCGTCGCAGAGTCCGGCGCCGGCGGCCAACGTGTCCGCCATGTGCAGCTCGAACGAGTCGTTGGTGGTGACGACCGCGGCGATGCCGCCCTGCGCCCACGAGGTGGCGCTCTCTCGCGTTACGGGGGATGCGACGAGTGTCACGGGGCCACGGTCGGCGGCGTGCAGCGCACACCACAACCCCGCACCTCCGGCGCCCACCACGACGGTTCGCATGGATCGACGCTACCCGCGCACGACGCCTGCGGAGGGACCGATCTCGATCATCCGGGCCACGGCCTGTCTGGCGCGGATCGCCACATCCTCCGGGACAGTGATCTCATGCACGCCGTCGCGAAGCGCGGTCAGGAGCGATCCGGGCGTGATCGCCTTCATATACGGGCACTCCGCCGCGCCGTCGATCGGTTCGAACGTCTTGTCCGGTTGCGCTTTCCGGAGTTGATGGAGGATGCCCGTCTCCGTTGCAACCAGGAACCGGGTGTTCTGGGAATTCTCTGCCTCGGTGACCATCCCGCCGGTGGAGAGCACCTTGGTGCGCTCGGCGGGGAGTTCGCCTTCGCCGAGGAGATAGATGACGTTGGTGGTGCAGCCGCACTCGGGGTGGACCATGAGTTCGACCTCGGGTTCGGCGGCCATCTTCGCGCGGAGGTCACCTGGTTGGATGCCGGCGTGCACGTGGCACTCGCCCATCCAGACCTCCATCTTGCGGCCGGTCTGACGTTCGACGTGGGCACCGAGGAACATGTCGGGAAGGAACAAGATCTCTCTGTCCTCGGGGATCGACCGGACCACGTCGACCGCGTTGGACGAGGTGCAGCAGATGTCGGACTCCGCCTTCACCTCAGCAGAGGTGTTCACGTAGGCCACCACGGCGGCGCCGGGATGCTCCGCCTTCCACGCCCGGAGCTGGTCCCCGGTGATGGAGTCTGCGAGTGAGCACCCGGCGCGCAGATCCGGAAGCAGGACGGTCTTTTCCGGTGAGAGGAGCTTCGCGGTCTCGGCCATGAAGTGCACGCCGCAGAACACGATCTCCTTCGCGTCCGTGGCGGCCGCAACGCGGCTCAACGCGAGGGAGTCGCCCACGTGGTGGGCAACATCCTGGATCCAGGGCACCTGATAGTTGTGGGCCAGGATCACTGCTCCGCGTTCGTCGGCGAGGCGCCGGACCTCGGACGCCCAGGCCTCGTATCCGTCGGCCACAACGGCCGCGGCCTCAGGGGCTGACATCGGTCACCTCCAGGGAGATATCCAGAGACGGAGCGGAGTGGGTGAGCCGGCCCACCGAGACGACGCGCGCGCCGGCGGCCACGAGCGCTCCGACCGTCTCGAGCGTCACGCCGCCACTGATCTCCAGGCGGAGCGGGTCTCCCACACGCTCGACCGCCCGACGAACCAGGTCGGGTGTGGGGTTATCCAACAAGATCCGGTCGGCTCCAGCGGTGATGGCCTGCTCAAGCTGCTCCATGGTCTCCACCTCAACCTCCACCGGCAGCCCGCCTTTTTTGGCGCGTTCCACCGCTTCGACCAGGTTGCCCGCGGCACGGAGATGGTTGTCCTTGATGAGGATCGCATCGGAGAGCGAGGCTCGGTGCAGCGAACCCCCACCGGCTCTCACCGCGTCGCGCTCGATGGATCGGAGCCCGGGAAGCGTCTTCCGGGTACAGAGCACCTGCGCCGGCGCAGCCGCCTCGACGAATCGCCGCGTCAGCGTGGCGATCCCGGAGAGATGCGCCAAGAGGTTGATCGCCGGTCGTTCGGCTCGAAGGACCGTGCGGAAGTTGCCGCGGAAGCGCGCGACCACCGTTCCGGGGGTCACGGTTTCGCCGTCGTGCAGGCGCCATGTCTGCTCGACCTCCGTGCCGTCCTGTTGGGCGGTCACCTCGAACACCGTTCGGGCGACGTCGGCGCCGGCCAGGATCCCTGTCTCCTTCGCGATGAGCTCGGCGGTGCAGCGGAAACCCTGCGGGACGACGAGTTCGCTGGTGACGTCACCGTTGGGCGCGTCCTCTTCGAGGGCCCGGTGGACGATCGCGAGGTCTTCTGCGGTGGTGGGCATACGGTGGCGCACGGAGAAGAGCGCTAACGGCATCGTACCGGACCCCGTCACGAACGATGTCCCCGTCACGACGTCACCAGCATCCACACGGCATGACCCGCCGCGGCGATCCCGGCCAGGGCGAATAGCGCGGTTGCGACGGGGGAGCGGAGCCGGACCCACGTGCCCCATGCGGCGCCGAGGCAGACCAGCCCCACCAGGAGCTCGATGATCGAGGTGAGCCAGGCGGGCATGCGGGTCGAGCCTACGCGCTGAGGGCTCGGCTAGGCTGTTCGCCATGCGGATCGCGGTCGTAGGTGGAACGGGTGCAGAAGGATTCGGATTCGCGTTGCGGTTCGCTGCGGCCGGTCACGACGTGGTCATCGGTTCGCGTGATGGGGCGAAGGCTGCCGACGCCGTTCAACGGGCGACGGAGATCCTCGGAACGGATTGGGCGGTGCGCGGAGATGTCAACGCCGACGCCGTCGTGGGGGCCGACGTGGTGATCGTCACCGTCCCCTTCGCCGGGCAGGCGAAGACGTACGAAGGGCTGACGTCCGTCCTCACCGACCACATGGTGATCCTCGATGCCACGAGTCCGCTGGCCACGGCGGTCGGGGGCAAGGCGTGGGAGCTTCTCCGTCCCTGGGCCGGGTCGGCCGCCGAGCAGGCCCGCGCGGTGGTGGGCGATGGGCCGAGATTCGTCTCCGGATTCCACACGATCGCCGCGTCGATGCTCACCGACCTGGCGAGCCCGGTGGACTCGGATGTCCTGCTGGCGGGCGATGACGCGGAGGCGGTGGCGATCATCGGGTCGCTCGCCGATCAGATCCCGGGACTCCGATGGGTGCATTGCGGCGGCCTGGCCATGGCGAGGATCATCGAGGGGCTGACGCCGCTCCTCATCTCCATCAACCGCCGCTATAAGCGGAAGGACTCCGGCTTCCGGATCGTCGGTTCGGGCGAATGGGGCAGCCCGGGTCGGTGAGCGTCGGGCCTGGTCCGGACCTATCCGTGACCGAAGGGCCTGTGTAGGTCGGGAAGAATCCGCCATCTAGCCCTTGGGTCTGAGCCATCCGTGGCCGAATATTCCCCCATATGGCCCGCAAGGTCCGATTCGTCGATGTCTACGTCCTGCTGGTCTCCCTCGCGGGCGCCGCTGTCTTCGTCTGGGCCGGGACGGCCCGCCCCGGCCTCGCCGACGCCGCGAGCGCTCGGGGGTTCTGGCTCTTCGCCCTCCTGCTCGCCATCGGTGAGGTCTTCCCCATCGCGATCCCGCGACAAGGCGGCGAGGTGGAGTACCTCACCGCGTCCACCACCTTCGCCATCGCGACCCTTATCGCCTACGGCCCCGCCGCCGCGATCGTCGTGCAGGTGACCGCGTCCGTCCTGGCCGACATCATCCAACGCAAGAGCGCGTGGAAGGTGGCATTCAATGTCGGTCAGTACGCCCTCTCGCTCGGAGCGGCCGGTCTGGTCTACAGAGCGACAGGCGGGACCGCGGCCATCCATGCGTCATCGCTTCCCGCGTTCCTTGCCGCAGGTTTTGTCTTCTTCGTGGCGAACGTCACCCTCACCGATATCGTGCTCGGCTCAGCGACCGGACAGTCGCTGCTCCAGTTCATCGGCAACGACATGCTGTTCCAGGCGCAGGCGGTGCTTCCGCTGCTCGCCCTGTCGCCGGTTGTCATCGCCATCCTCGACGAGAGCCTGTGGTTCGTGCCGTTGGTCGTCGCGCCGGAGGTCGCCGTCTGGTGGGGGACACACCTGGCGCTCGAGAACGCCCGATTAGCCGAACAGCTCCAGGGCTCCCTGGAGCAGATGACCGAACTCGCGCGTGCAAAGGACGACTTCGTCGCCGTCGTATCCCACGAACTGCGAACCCCCCTGACCTCGATCCAGGGCTATGTGAAAACGATGCTTCAACTCGCCGGGGATCTTCCGGAGGATCAACGCAAGACATTCCTGGAGGCCGCCGACCGTCAGTCCGACCGTCTCCGCCACATGATCGAGCAGCTCCTGGTGGTAGCCCGGCTGGAATCCGACGTCGAGCCCGTGGAGTTGTCCCTGGTGTCCATCCCACGTCTGGCTTCAGACGTCGTCGACGAGCTCCGACCGCAAGCGCACGGACACGTCTTCGATCTCCGTTCGCCCTCGGACCTGCCGTCCATCCAAACGGACGAGGCCAAGGTCCACCAGATCCTTTCCAACCTCGTGGAGAACGCGCTCAAATACGCGCCGCCTGACACTCGCATCTCCCTTCACGCCGAACCAGGGGTCCGGGGGATCGTGATCAGCGTGAGCGATGAGGGCCCCGGCATCCCCGAGGAATCGCGTGACCGGATCTTCGAGCGGTTCTATCAGGTCGACCAGTCGGCCACGCGTAGGGTCGGGGGAACGGGGCTCGGCCTCTATATCTGCACGAAGATGGCCGATGCCATCGGCGCTCGGCTGTGGCTCGCGCGCTCGGCCGACGCGGGGTCCGAGTTCGCGCTGTTCCTGCCCGAACGCCCACCCGGCTACGAAGAGCCGGCGAAGGTGCTCAGTCGATGACGGCGAGCGTCTGACCGGTTTCCACGACCTGGCCGGCATGGATAGGAAGCTCCGTCACCTCGCCGTCGCGCGCGGAGGCGATGTGATTCTCCATCTTCATCGCTTCCAGGATGCAGATGACGTCGCCGGCCTGTAGTTGCTGCCCCTTCTCGATGAGGACCTTGAGGATGGTTCCCTGCATCGGCGCCCGGATCTCGCCGTGGACGTGGCCGCCATCATGCCGCTCCGCCGACGCCGGCGCTTTCGGGGCCACCTCACGTCGTTCGTCGAAGATCCGCACGGGAACCCGGCGTCCGTCCACCTCGACCAGGATGTCGGCGGGGCGAGCGGGGCTGTTCCCTGAGGGGGCCGCTTGCGCATACGCCTGGGCCGGGAAGTCCGTGTCCACCAGCGCGCGCTCCAACCACGTGGTCGTGTGCTTCGACTCCCGGAAATCGGCGGTTTCCAAGATCCACCGGTGCACGGGGATCGTGGTCGGTACGCCCTCCACGCGGAACTCGTCGAGTGCGCGGAGCATCCTGCGGCGAGCCCGTTCCCGGTCCTCCCCGGAGACGATCAGCTTCGCGAACATCGAGTCGTAGCTCCCGGGGATCTCACGACCCCGCGTCACGCCACTATCGACCCGGACGAACGGACCGCCCGGCTCGCTGTACCCGGTGATCCTCCCGGGGCCGGGCAGGAAGTTGCGTCCCGGATCCTCCGCATTGATGCGACACTGCATCGCCGCCCCACGGGGCTGAGGGTCGAGGTCCTTGATGGAACCGCCCTGCGCGATATGCATCTGCAACGCGACGATGTCCAGACCGGTCACCATCTCCGTCACGGTGTGCTCCACCTGGAGCCGGGTGTTCATCTCCAGGAAGTAGAAGGCCCCATCTTCATCGACGATGCATTCGATGGTTCCGGCGTTGGTATAGCCGGCTTCTTTCGTGAGGTTGATCGCCGCTTCCCGGAACCGTTCGCGCAGGGCCTCGTCCATCACAGGAGACGGTGTCTCTTCGATGAGTTTCTGGTGGCGCCGCTGGACGGAGCAATCGCGCTCGCCAAGGAAGACGACGTTCCCATGATGGTCGGCGATGATCTGCGCTTCCACGTGGTGCGCCCGATCGACGTACCGCTCCAGGAACACCTCGGGGCGCCCGAAGTAGGACTGGGCTTCGCGTTCGGCTCGCTTCAGCGACTCTTCCAGGTGCGCCGCGTCGCGAACCACGTGCATCCCTTTCCCGCCACCGCCGAAGGCGGCCTTCACCAGGAGCGGATACCCGATGCGCTCAGCGTGTTTCTTCGCCTCCTTGAGCGTGACGGGGTTGGGTGTGCCGGGCACGATCGGCATCCCGGAGCGGTCCGCGGCGCGCCGGGCCGCAGCCTTGTCACCCATGGTTTCGATCGCCTCGGCGGTTGGGCCGACGAATGTGTGCCCGGCCTCGACCACGGCTTGTGCGAACTGCGCGCGTTCGGCGAGGAACCCGTAGCCGGGGTGGACGAGTGTCGACCTGGACCGGCGAGCGGCTTCGAGGATGGCTTCGATGGACAGATAGGAGTCGCCAGCGAGTGCCGGTCCGATCCGGAATGCCTGGTCGGCCATCTCCACGTGGAGCGCGTCGCGATCTGCATCGGAATAGACGGCGACGGAGGGGATGCCAAGCTCCCGGCATGTCCGGATGATCCGGACCGCGATCTCGCCTCTGTTCGCGATGAGGACCTTAGGTTTCGCCACTCGGCTCGCGATACTCTCCGTGCTCCACGAGGGAGGCAGATGGATACAGGAACACTCGAACGCGCGCTGGTGGCCGTTGGACTCCGGGCGCCCGTTCGTTGGGACGAGGTTACAGGCTCAACGAACCAGGTGGCGGCAGCCATGGCGGCCGAGGGGTTCCCCGAATGGTCGATCGCTGCGGCCGGTCATCAGACCGCAGGTCGTGGCCGGCTGGGCCGAACCTGGGAGGACGAGCCGGGATCGTCGCTCATGTGCTCGGTGGTCCTTCGCCCCGCCGGCGTTGCTCCGGAGCAGGGCGGCTGGCTCTCGCTGATGGCCGGTGTGGCGCTCGCGGAGGGCGCTCGAACCCTCACCGGACGAGACATCCGGTGCAAATGGCCGAACGACCTCCTCCTGGACGGAGCGAAGGTGGGAGGCATCCTCGTCGAGTCGCAGGTGTTCGACGGGCGGCTGGCTGTGGCCATCGTCGGAACCGGCGTCAACCTGAAGGAGCCCGAGGGGATAGCGGGAGCCGCCGGCCTGGGTGGCGAAGTCGACCCCGAGGCGCTCCTGATCGCCTACCTCCGCGCACTGGTCGACCTCTACCACCCCAACGATGCCGGGTTCGCCGATGCGATATCAGAGCGGTGGCGCTCGCTGTCCGCGACCATCGGTTCGGACGTGGGGGCCACCACCGTGGACGGGCGCGAGGTACGCGGCACGGCGACCGATCTCGATCCACGTGGGGGTCTCATCCTGGCGACCGAACTCGGACCGGTGACGGTGACGTCGGGAGAGGTCGAGCATCTGGGCTGAGGTTGCAGCGTCTCCGGGGCGCAGGTAGCGTGCCTCCCATGGCATTCCCCAAGCGACTGCTGGTTCCCGGCGAAGAACTCGTGTTGGATCTGCGGCCACATCCCGTCGCGCTTGTGCTTCCCGCACTGGCCGCCATCGGATCGGTCGCAGTGGGGATCTACCTCATGGCGCAGATCAACGGGACGCTCGACTCCTTCGTCACCTGGGCCTCGTTGGTCGCGATCGCGGTGATCTGGGTGGTGTACCCGATCCGTCGCCTGACGGCCTGGCTTACCTCGCACTTCGTGGTCACGAGCGACCGCGTTCTCCATCGCTCCGGATGGGTGGCGAAGCAGTCCATCGAGATCCCCTTGGAGCAGATCAACGACATCAAGTTCACCCAGAGCGTGCTGGAGCGGATGGTGAAGGCCGGCGACATCCAGATCCGCAGCGCCAGCAACGACGGCCCTACGACCTTCGAAGATGTCCGCAATCCCGAAGAGGTGCAGAAGGCGATCTATCACGAGTCCGAACTCAACAACCAGCGCATGTATTCGGGTCGTGGCACGCCGGGCGGCGGGACACCGCCCGCGCCGCCGGTTGCGCGCGCCGCGTCGCGCCCACCCGTGGCTCCCTCGTCGACCACGGAACTCGAACGGCTCGCAGATCTGCGCGCCAAGGGCGTCCTCACGGAGGAGGAGTTCCAGGCGCAGAAGGCGAAGATCCTGGGACAGCGGTGAGCGAACGGCCAGAGCGGTCCGACCGGGTTCTCGGAGACCTCGATCAGATCTACTACTGGACCAAGGACATGGACGCGGCCGTTTCGTTCTTCCGTGACGTCGTCGGCCTTCCACTGCTGCGGCGGGAGGGGAATGGCTGGGCCGAGTTCGATGCCGGGCCTGTCCGCCTGGCGCTTCACGCCTCCGACGACCCTCCCGCGAGCGGCACCGCAGTGTTCCGCGTGGACGATCTCGACGCCGCCCGGTGGGCGCTCGAACAACGGGGCGCGGTCTTCGACGAGTTCGTGGGGGAGGCGGGGGGTTTCGCCAGGTTCGCGACGTTCCGCGACCCCGATGGCGATCCTGTCCAGATCATCGAGTATCGCCGCTAGCGAGGGGTCCGGCCGAGGTCTCTCCGTATGCTCTCCGGGTGAACGCAACCCCTCCCACGCCGTGCCAGCGCTGCGGCCTGCCCTTGCCGGAACGGGCGAACTTCTGCCCGAATTGCGGGGCGCCCGCGGCCATCGCACCACCCGCCGAACGCCGGGTGGTCACCGTGGTGTTCGTTGATCTCGCCTCTTCCACCGAGCTGGCCGGCCGACTGGATCCGGAGTCGTATCGAGATGTCCTAGCGGCGTTCCACGGGATGGTGCAGGACGAGATCGGGTGGCTGGGGGGCCAGGCGGAGACGTTCATCGGCGACGCGGTGCTCGGCGTGTTCGGCGTGCCGACCTCCCGCGACGACGACGCGGTCCGTGCCATCCGCGCGGCCCTGGCCATCGTCGGAGAGGCCGGTGAGCTCGGAACGCGCCTGGGGTTGCCGGTTCCCATGCAGGTCCGGGTGGGCATCAACACGGGTCAGGTGGCTGTGGGCGGCGCGACGGACCGCAACATCGTCATCGGCGTCGAGGTCAACGCCGGCGCGCGTCTACAACAGGCTGCCGAGCCGGGACAGATCCTGGTTGGAGCCACCACGCATCAGCTCGCCCACTCGGCGGTGGAGTTCGCCGAGATGAGGACGATCGATGCGAAAGGGTTCGAAGACGAACTCGTCGCCTGGCCTGTCGTCAAGCTGTCGTCGAAGTCCATCCGATCGACGATCCGCCTGGTCGACCGACGCCGCGAACTCACGCTCCTGCAGGACACCTTCGAACGTGTCAAAGATCGCGAGCGTTCCCACCTGGTGACTCTCCTGGGCGAACCGGGCATCGGCAAGAGCCGCATCGTGACCGAGTTCCTGCGCCGTCTCCCCGAGGACGTCCGAGTGCTCACGGGCCGCTCGAGCGCCTTCGAAGAGGAAGTGACGTTCTGGCCGATCGCACAGATGGTCTACCGGCAGATCGACCAGGAGCGCGGCGCGCCGACCGAAGAGGTTCTCGCGCGCTTACGAGAGCGGGTGAGTGGATGGGTGGACCCCGACGAGGTCGAGCGAACGGTCAGGCGGCTCGGGATCGCCTTGGGACTCGTGGAAGAGGACGAGGAGCACCGATATCGCGAGGCGGAGGTCCGCAGCGGCGTGCTCTCCATGCTTGCCGGCATCGCGAAGGACGGTCCGGTAGTGCTGGTCTTCGAGGATCTGCAAGAGGCCGATCCGCTGCTCTTGGATCTCCTGGAGCAGTTGGTCAAGGAGGCCCGTCGGATGCCGCTGATGGTCATCTGCGTGGCCAGGTGGGAGTTCCTGGAGGAACGGTCGGGATGGGCCGGCGGGATCGCCGATGCCGTCACGCTCTGGGTTGAACCGCTCGACCACGACAACGCGGTTCAGCTGGCGACCGAGGCGGGCGATCTCTCCCGAGCCGACGCGGAACGCGTCGCTCACCATTCCGGCGGGAACCCGTTCTTCATCGTCGAGATCACCGGGATGTTGCTGCGCGAGGAACGATCGGTGCCGCCGGCAGGTCCGGCTCCTACCGCCAGACTGCTGCCTCCAACCGTGCAAGCAGTGGTCGCGGCACGCATCGATGCGTTGAGCCCGGCGGCCCGTGAACTGGTCCGCCGCGCATCCGTGTTCCCGCGTGGCCAGTTCGGTTTGGATGAGCTCGCGATCATCGTGGATCCGGCGAAGGTCCTGCTGGACGAAGCCGCGGAGGAAGAACTCCTGGTCCCCGACGAAGACCGGCCGGGCGTCTGGCGGTTCCGTTCGGATGTGCTGCGCGATGTCGCTTACGAATCGCTGGCTAAACGCGAACGACAACGCCTCCACCTCCGCGTTGCCAACAACCTTGCCGAACCGGAACGAGCAGAGCGATTCCCCAGAGCTATCGCGTTCCACCTGGAACAGGCGGCGCGCGCGGCCCTGGACCTGGATCCGCGCGACCGCTCGATCGCCGATCGGGCGATCACCGCGTTGGAGGATGCCGGCGATCTGGACCGCCGGCGCATGCGTTCTCGCGCGGCCGCCGACCTCTACGAGCGAGCCCTCGGGCTCAGCGGTCCCGACGATGGTTGGGGCGTGCGCGAGGCATGGCTTCTCTCCAAGCTTGGGGAGACACGGTATTGGCTCGGCGAATTCGACCGGGCGCAGACCTCACTCGAGCGCGCCTTGGGCCTGGCCGGTGACGAGAGCGATCAAGTGACCGCGCATGCGTGCCGGTATCTGGCGGACATCACGCTCACGGTCCGAGGAGACGGCGATGAGGCGGCCGCGCTCTTCGAGCGATCCCTGACGGCGTCCCGGCGGCTGGGCGACCCCTACGTCTTGTCACGCACACTGCTCATGGCCGGATGGGTCCCCTTCTGGCGGAACGAACTCGAACCCGCGCAGGCGATGTTCCGCGAAGCCCTGGACGTCGCCCTGTCGAATCCTCGCCGCGACCCATGGGCGGAGGCCCGGGCCATGGTCGGGCTGGCCGCCGTGATCTCGCCCATGGGGGATGAGCGCGAGGCACTTGCCATCGGCCGTGAGGCCCTCGCGATCGGGGAGGAAGCCAACCAGGAATTCACCGTCGCGATCGCTCGCCAGACCATCGCAGGATCCCTCCGGCGCCTCATGGAACTGGACGACGCGCTCGACCACGCCGATGCCGCCGTCGGGACCCTTCGCGAACTCGGCGCTCGCTGGGAGCTCGCCGGCACCTTGGGCGAACGCGGTTCCATCCACCGGGTGGCCGGGCGGCTCGACGACGCGGAATCCGATCTGCGAGAGGCGTTCCTCCTCTGTTTGGACCTCCGTGAACGGGCGCTCATCACCTGGACCGCCTCCGAGCTTGCCCGAACGCTCGCGCTCCACGGAGACGTAGCGGCAGCCAGGGATGTCCTCGGAAACGAGGTTGCGGGTCTGGCGGATACCGAACCGGGGTCCCGAACCGCGCTCCACATGGCCGAGATCACCCTGGCGTTGGCCGCGGGCGATACGGAGACTGCCGCGCGCCACGCAGCAGCCGCGATCGCGGCCGAATCGGGACCTCGGGGCGTCCCGAACGCGTTGGCCGCCCAGCGATACCTCGCCGGACGGCTCTTCGGGGCGGAAGCCGCGGGCGGCAAGGAAGCGCTCCGTAGCTCGGAGGAACACTTGCGTCGCAACGGATGGCTCTACGCGCTGGCGGAGGTAAAGGTTCTCCAGAGCCTGGGGTAGGACCGGTTCGGCCTCCAGCGCGCCGGAGCGGTGGCCGATGGTGCTTGTAACGAGGGATGAGGGAGGCGACCCTGTGAGCCCCTCCGGGTTGCCATTCAGAGGCCCGTAGGGTAGGGATAGGTGATCCGTATGAGCTTCCCCAAGCGTTCTCCCAACTGGTTCCGCGCGCTCGCCGCAGGGCTTGCCCTGGTGGCGGCGATCTCCGGCACCGCTCTCGCTGCACCCACCGCGCAGCAGGTTCAGAACGCCAAGAACCGGCTGGATCAGCTCAACAACGAGATCTCGGCCGCGGAACACCATCTGCACGACATCCAAGCGAAAGCCAACGAGATCGCCAATCAGCTCTACGGCGCGCAGAGCGAACTGGATCAAGCCACTGCCCGGTATCTGATCACGAAGGATCAGCTCGACACGGCAACGACGAAATACAACGCCATCACGAAGACGCTCGATACCCGGACGCGCGCGGCGTACATGCAAGGATCAGGTTCGAGCCTTCAGTCCATCCTTGGGTCGACGTCTTTCGCGGATCTGTCGGACCGCGTGGAGTACATGAGCGCGATCGCCCGCAACGACGCGGACCTAGCGGCCCAGGCCGAGAGCCTGAAGATCCAACTGGCGTCGGCGGCCGCGGCCGAGCAGAAGCTCCGGGCGCAGAAAGCGGCCGCTGTTGCGAAGGTGCAGGAGAAGGATGCCCAGGTGCAAGGCAACCTGGTCGCACAGCAGAGCATCGTGAGCGACATCAACCGCAAGCAGGCGGAGGCCGACAAGCTCTACAAGTCGTTGAAGAAGAAGTATCAGCAATCCATCACGCCGCCGGCCCCGCCGCCCTCCGGCCCACCGCCGCCGGGCTACCAAGGAGTCTTCCAGCACTGCCCGGTGGGAGATCCGAAGGCGCAGACCGACAGCTTCGGTGCGCCGCGCTACGCCGGCGGATACCACCTGCACATGGGCAACGACATCATGGCTCCCAGCGGTGTTCCGATCTACGCGCCGTTCGACGGGGTCGCCCGCCAAGACCCGAACACGTTGGGGGGGCTCGCCGTGATCGTGACCGGCTCGGCGGGCTGGGTCTATAACGCCCACCTGTCGGCATACTCGTCGGCGTCGTCCGGGGCGGTGCACGCGGGCGATGTCATCGGCTACGTCGGGAACACGGGCGACGCGGTGGGAGGACCGACCCACGACCACTTCGAATTCCACCCGAGCGTCATGCCCTCCAGCTGGCCGAAGAGCCCGTATGGCTACGCTGTCATCGGAACGGCCATCAATCCGTATCCGCTGTTGATCGCCGCCTGCTAAGGAAACGGCGGAGTTCCTCCGCCCCTGGTGCGTAGCAGCAGCCCGATCCCAACCAGAAGCACGCTGGCCGCGACCGCGAGCAGGATGGTCCTCACACTTGTGTCCCCTCCAGAACTTGTACCCGTCGACGTAACCGAAGGCACGGGCGCCAGGACGCCGCCGATCGCTGCGTACCCGAGATGTCCGATCTTCCCCTCGACCTGCTGCACCGTTGGTGTGTCGGTCCCCGGAAGGGCACTCCACGTCTTGCCATCATTCGAGCCGTAGATGGCGTGCGTCGCCGCATGAAGATCCGGGGTGACGGGATAGAGAAGCACGAGGTCGATCGGTGCGGCCGGCGAAGGCGCGCGCTCTCCCGAGGGCCGGTATGCCGCTGTCAGGCGGTAGGCGTTCCCGAACGCCACGTTGTCATCGGGCAGGGCTCCCAGCTTGGCGGGATCGACCGGCGTGAGTGTCAGCACTACGGCGATGTCCTTCCCGTTCGCCGGGAACGCGTTCTTCGG
Source organism: Actinomycetota bacterium (assembly GCA_034667405.1). Lineage (GTDB taxonomy): Bacteria > Actinomycetota > UBA4738 > UBA4738 > HRBIN12 > JANXVR01. The sequence continues at coordinate 17,214 of JAXDJX010000012.1, forward strand.
CACGATCACTGTCGCCTGGCCGTCACCATTCACGAACACCTGGCCTTGGAGTCCACCCCTGACGAACCTCGCCACGAACGTTCCGACAGAAGGCGCTTTGTTGGTGGATGCGAGCGAGGTCGGTGGGTTGACCCATCGGTAGGGTTGCAGCGGCCCGAGCCCGTCCAATACGGGGCCGCGAGCGGCCGGCGAGAGATGACCCGATAGGGCGGCAAGCCCCACGTAGAGTCCGATCGTTGAGATCGCGATGACGACCCGCGTCCGCGTCCTCACTGCAAAGCGCCCACCCGCTTGATGGAGCCGGTCGCGAACGCGCGGGGCCACACCACCTTCGCGACGCCGGGGGCTACCCATTCCCACACCACACTCGCCGCCAGAAGGTTGTCGCCGGCACCGGGGGTTCCCGGCGCGCCGAACTTCAATCCGCTGCCGTTGGGAAGACTTCCCTTCGGGATGTCGGCAGCACGGGCGGCCGCGGCCACGTCTGTCGGGGACATCGTCTTGGCCTGGGGGAGTACCTCGGTGAACAGGGCCCATGCGGCTGAGAAGCCGGCAAGCGCAGGCGCACTCATGTAGGTGTCGTAATGCTCTTCGTAGGCCTCGTTCGCACGCTCCAACAGCGCGGCGGCGGGGGGCTTGAGCCCGTCGGGGTTGAGCCACTTCGCGTCGGGCTTATCCGAGGCGAACACCCCGACCGCCTTGGCCCCGAGCGTTTCCCCGAACGCAGGCATGCAGTAGCTGGAGGAGGTACCGATGTTCGCGAGCAGAGGAACGTGCTGGGCGACCAACGCGCGCCGCAGTGCCATCCCGTCCTTGAGATAGGCGCTCACGAACAGGATGTCGGGCTTGGCGGCGGCGATCCTTCGCGCCAGGCGCGACGGATCGAACGTCGCGAAGTCGTAGGGGAACTGCCCCGCGAGCCTGAGACCGCGCGCCTTGAGTTCAGCGATGGCGCCGTCGGCGACCGTCGTGCCATAGACATCGTTCACGTTGGCCACGGCGAACGTGAGCGTTCCCGGATCGCGGTTGAGTTCGGGGGCCAAGACCTGATCCATGAAGCTGATCGCCGAGCGGCCCAAGGTTCCGCCGGTAGGTGGGACGCGGAACGTGAGGCTCCCCATGTCCGAGGACATCGGAAGCATGCCTACGGCACCCGTCTCCCAGAACAACATGCCCTTCGCCGCGGTTTCGGACGATGCCGGGCCGCTGATGGTGCTCCCGTAGGAACCGAGCACCATCTGGATGCCGGCCGCGTGCAGCTCGTCGATCGCAGCTGCGGCGGCATCGGATCCCGCAACATCGATGGAGGTGACCTGCACCGGGTTGCCGAGCACCCCGCCGTCGGCATTGACGAGTTGTTCGGCAAGCAGGACGCCTCGGTGCTCGTCGATGCCGCCGTCACCTTGGGCACCCGTCAGCGGATAGATGGCGCCGATCCTGATCGGGGACGGACCGGTGGTTGTCGGTTCAGCCGTGCACGCGATGCCGGCCAACCCGCACGCGAGTGTCACACCGGCGATCAAGAGTCTCTTCATCGTGAGATCACCGCGATCAGGTTGGCCGCGACGTGCGTCGCCGCGGGAACGGTCCAATCGCCGGTCTCCCAGCGCTGCCATCCGAAGAGGAGAGCCGCTCCCAGATCCACCGGGAGCGCCGCCACCCCGTAGAGAGGGACATGGATCGCTGCGAAGGCGAACGACGTGACGAGGACGGCGGCCGCAGCGCCGCCTCGGCGTTCGATCGCGGCATAGGCGGTCCGACGGAAGAACGCTTCCTCCGCGACGGCCGCCAACGCCGACAAGGGAAGCGCCCAGCTGCCGAACGGGACCGCGGCCGGCCTTCCCGCGGCGATCGCGGCTGCGCCGACGCCGGCGACACCCACCGCCAGCACCGCGGCTGATCGCGTGACGCTGGGGCGTCGAGCCCCCGCTGCGGGGACGAGGAGAGACCCACAGAGCAATGCCGCGAACAAAAGGACGAGCACAATGACCCGGTTCGTATCGGGGAGCGTGAGTACCCGCACCCGAAGCAGCAGGGCGAGGACGCCGAGCCCCAGCAACGCCCAGGTCGCGGGTACTCGGGTTCGGTCGTGGTCGGGACGCGAGAAAGCGCGCATCATTTCACCTTGAAGGAGGTTGCCGCGATCACCCGCGGATCGAACGGTGCATGGTCGTTGGCGACGAACTCCACCTTGAGCAGATGTGTCCCCGACGCGACGTTGGGCAGGATGGTCGTCGTGCTTCCGGTCATCGTGATGAGGTTGTCGTCGAGGATGACGTGGAGGTGGCCCTGGTCCGGCACCAGGTGCGTTGAGCTCGCGGCCACGATCGTGGCGCCCGTGAGCTTCACCTTGAGCGTGACATCCCCCGCGGGAAGGACCTCACCGGTCGCTGGGGAGATGATCGATAGCTTGCCGGTACTGGAGGGTCGCGGTCCTGATGCCGTCGAAATGACGGCTGATCCCGATGTACTGCTGTTGGACACGCACGCCACCATGGTAAGCACCAGGGCTGCTGCGATGAACAAGGCGCGAAGTCGGTTGGTCACGGTGCTCCGATCGTCTGACTGAACGTGGCTTGCAATGTACGTCCATCGGTCGTGGTCGCCTGGATATCGAATCGCCAGTCTCCCGCGGAAAGGGTCGTGTTCGCCACGAAATGCTCAGGCGCGAGGCGGTCGCTCGCGAGTGTGCGGCTCGCGCCCCCGGCCAGCGTTGCGGACAACGTAGCGGACGCGAGCGGGAGCGCCTTTCCGTCCTGGAAGGCGGTGACATGGAACTGTGAGGGTCCCGCCGTCCCCGGATCGATGTAGGTCTGCAGTTCCACTCCCGCACCGAGGTTGATCGTGTAGATATCCGGTTGGCCGGCTCCGCCGTGGGACACGGAGATCGTCTGGGGCGGGGCGCGGGTGGTGAGCGTGAGCGGTACCTGCACGGTTCCCGCGGGGCGAACGACCGTCGTGACAACGGACCACGTCCCGACCAGGGAGAGGTTGGTGCCGACCGCGGTCCACCGCGCGCCGGTGACATGACGCAGCGCGAGCGTGCTTCCGCCCACCTGTTGGGAGCCCTTGGGTTGGAACTGGAGCTCGACGGAGGTGGGGTGGGCGGGATCGCCGGTGTTGTAGTCCGTCACGTCTGCGGCGAACGTGTTGGAGCCCGGCGTGCCCGGTGTCGCCCTGAGGGTGACCTTCGTGGTGGTGGCGAAGTCGCTGCCGCGTGCCGAGATGCTCGAGGGCGGTGGTGCGGAAGGTGGGGCGGAGGCAGCAGGCGGCAAGGACGTCAGCGCCGCCGTGAAGCCGAAGAGCGTGAGCGATGCCACCAGTTCCGCACCGATCACGCGGCGGAACAAGTGGTGGTCCTCGTGCAGGCGAGGAAGCGACCGGTAGCGATTGATGCCCCCGAGAGTCACGAGTACCACCGCGATGCTCACCTTGATGGCCAGCGTGATGCCGTACGACGTGTCCAGCAGGCGTCCGATGGCCGCGATCCCGCCGAGTTCGTTCACGGCCCGGATGCTGCCGGTGACGGTGAGAAGCCCGACGGACCAGAAGGCGATGGTCGAGAAGCGTCTGATCTCCGCGACGGGAGCGGGCTCGCCGGCCCGCGAGCGCTCCCGGATCGCTACCGCAACGAGCACCAGCCCGCCGATCCATGCACCAACGGACATGAAGTGCAGCCACTGCGCGCCGATCTGGAGCCACGGAGCCGATAGCGACGCCGACGCGTGTCCGCCGACGGCCCGCGCCAACATCGCCCCCGAGGCCGTGAGACCGACCACCGGGAGCGTCCATCGATCCCGCGCCGCTCCCGTCCACAGGGAGGCCACCCAGGTACCGGCCACCAGCGCCAGCAGCCAGAGATACCGGGCACCAACCTGAGATCGCAGGAGCGGCCCGAGCCCCGCTCCGACGTCGCGGACCTCTGCGAACAGCATCACCACCGCACCGAGCAACGCGGCCGAAGCGGCGACAAGCAACAGCGCTCGCCGCGAGGGGATGACACCGCCAAAGGCGATCGCGCCTACGAAGGCCGCGGCGAAAAGCACCGCGAGACCGGCGTAGAGGAGCATCTTTCCCGCGACCCAGAGAACGGAGGGCCCGGGGACGAACGGCGGTGCGACGGTCGTTGGCGTCGCGCCCGGCCTCACGCCCACGCCGAACGCGAACGCCTTCGCGGTGATGTGGCTGTCTGCGGCGGACACCGCTCGCCAGTTCACGGTGTAGACCCCGTCTGGCAGGTGGGCGGGCAGCGACACGGACAACTCGCGGGGCTCGCCACTCACCGCAACCGCGGGCCCGGCGTGGATGTCCCCCCCACTCGAATCCAGCACCTGCACCAGCGAAAGCCCGGCGTCCACGGGTTCGCTGAATGTCAGGGTCACGTGGGTGGGCGCGGTCGCGACTGTCGCGCCGTCCTTGGGATCGGAGCTGAGCAGGTTCGCATGTGCCACCGCCGGACCCGCTCCCAGGGATAGGGCGACGATCACGATCACGGCCGCCCCGCAGACCCGCCGGAGAGCCCTCATGATGCCGCCTTGGTGAAGGATGCCGTGGCGATCACGCGGGGGTTGAATGGTGCATGATCGGCCGCCACGAACTCGGCGGTGAGGACGTGCGAACCCGGTTTGAGCTCCGACACGTCGACGATCTGCACGGTGCCGAACGTCATGGATGCGAGCCCCCCATCGATGGAGAGGTGGAGGTGACCGGTGTCGGGTGTTAGGTTGGTGCTGGCTGCCGGAACGATGGTGCCACCAACGAGGGTCACGATCACGTTGAGTTCGCTACCGGAAACGGTCGCGCCGTCGGTCGGCCGAGTGATGGTGAGTGTGGCGGTGGAACGAGGCCGGGCACCGGAGGAGGCGGCGGCACTGGGTTTGGAGCCCAGCAGCATCCGCGGAACGAACGTGGCCGCTACGATCATCGCGACCGCCACGCCGACACAGGCGAATGCGACCGATCGCGCCATACGCGGGAATCCCTTCCCGCGCAGGCGCGACCAGCCGGCCCACCCGACCCACAAGCCGGCGAACGCCATGACGAGCGAAAGCGATTCATCCGCATTCGCTCCGTGGGCCAGCATCTAGGAGCTCGCTCTCCCGGATCGTTTCGCCGCGATGCCCACGGCCAACCCGGCGAGTCCGACCACGATGCCGATGATGGCTAGCATCCGCGCCGTACTCGCCTGGCTTCTCGCGCTGTCGACCGCGGCGTTCGCCTGCGCCAAGGCAGCCTTCGTCCTGGCGTCATCGGCCTGGATCCTCGTCGCGAGTTCGCCGTTGCCGGGGTAGGGGATGGCCGGGAACGTGGCCCCGCTCAGGTCCTGTACCTCATCGAAGGTCTTCGGGCCCGACGTGACCGTTTCGTCGATCGCCGTTGTCCCGACCTTCCCAGTGAGATGGAACGTGTAAGGACCCGGCATGCTCGGGACGAAGTACGCCCGATATTCACCGGGAACGCCGTCGCCGCCGAGTTCGAAGTTCGGCACCAGCGGGAGATCGACGGACGACCCGCCGGCAGAGACGGAGACCTTCAGGGAATCCCCTAGGTTCACCACCGGCTTACCGTTGTCGGTCAAGAGCAGATAGACACTATTCGGCTGTCCGGTGTATGCGGGTTCGGTGCCGAACCCGATCTCCATGCCCACCGGTCCGACCGTCTTCTCCACATGTGCGCTGGCCACCGACGGCCAGAGGAGCACCACTCCACTTGCGACGGCGATAGCCGCCGCACGGCTGATTGAAGCACGCATGTTGGTACATCCTTCCTGTTCGGGATGCGCCCGGGACCGGGCGCAGAGCTACCGCGAAGGAGGAGGACCGCGGTCGAACGATCGGAGGAGAGCGGGCTGCGCCCGAGGGGAGGCGAGGATGGTCCCGACGACGGATGTTCGAGCCGACGGGATCCGCGGCGCTCGTCCCAGCGCGGCAGCGAAACGATCGGACGCCCGTAAGAGGAACCGCACCAGCAAGGTCCCGACACCGGCCAGCAGGAGCTGGAAGCCGACACCGATGGGCAGGAGCCCGCCGTACGTCAGCCCCGCCAGAGGCTCACCGCTGCTCCACCGTTCGAGCAGCTCCATGGCGAGGAACGCGCCGACCTGCAGCACCACCATCCGAGCGCCGAGGTGTTTCCAGCCGGGCGTACTCCACGGCCTGGTCAATCGCCCGAGGAAGAGGGCCCCCACGGTGATAAGGACCGCGAGCAGGGCCAGAAGGTTCGCGGCCGGGAGGTAGCCGTGGCCGGTCGCGGCCAGCAGATGATCGCGCGCGGCCATGTGAGGGGCGATGACCGTGTAGGTGAGGCTATGGGCGATCAGCACGCCGCCGGCCGCGAGTCCCGCGGCCGCCGACACGCGATGCACCGGATCACGGAGGCGCATGGACTGGATTGTAGGCTTCATCCCCGACATCGCGAAGGGGAACACGACCATGGATCCACAAGGTGTCCGACACGTCGGGGTGGTCGGGTGTGGCCTCATGGGGTCGGGCATCGTGGAGGTGCTCGCCCGTGCGGGCCTCCGAGTCACCTTCGTCGAGGGATCCGACGACTTGGTCGAGCGCGGTCGCGGAACCGTAGAGCGGTCCGTTCACAAGGCAGTTGAACGCGGAAAGCTCGAGGCGGCGACGGCAGACGATGTGCTCGCCCGGGTCGACGGCGCCACGTCGCCGGAGGCCCTCGCTGAGACGGATCTCGTCATCGAGGCTGCAACCGAAGCGGTGGATGCGAAGTTGGAGATCTTCCGAAGGCTCGGCCGGATCACCCGGCCGGACGTCATCCTCGCCTCGAACACCTCGTCGATCCCCATCGTGCAACTGGCACTCGCCAGCGAACGACCCGGCAACGTGATCGGCATGCATTTCTTCAATCCGCCGCCGGTGATGAAGCTGCTGGAGCTCACCCCGTCAGAGATAACCGCTCCCGCCACGTTCGAGTTCGTGCGAGCGTTCGGGACCGACGTGCTTGGCAAGACGTGCGTGCGATCCAGCGACGAGGCAGGGTTCATCGTGAACAGACTGTTGATCCCCTTCCTCTTCGACGCCATCCGGCTCTACGAGACGGACTTCACCACCCGGGAGGACATCGACACGGCCATCGTGCTGGGTCTCGGGCATCCGATGGGGCCACTGGCGCTCGCAGATCTGATCGGGTTGGACACGGTGCTCGCCATCGGAGAAGTGCTCCACCGGGCGTTCCCGGAAGCGAAGTACGAAGCCCCTCCGCTCCTTCGCCGGATGGTCGCCGACGGGAAGCTCGGTCGGAAATCAGGCCAAGGCTTCTACGCCTACTAGCGCTTCGCCCGGTCGATGAGGCCGGCCGCATAGCCCGACATCTTCGCCGAATCGATCCACATCATGAGCATCGGGACCATCGCCGTTGCGCGCGCCCGTTCGCCGGGATCGTCGAAGCGCTTCCATGCGCGCCGGACGGGCGTGCGTGCGTACGCGGCGGCGCCCGCCAGCGCGACGAGCCTGGGGAGCGCGCGCTTGGATCGGAGCGCGAACGCGGCGCCCGCATAGACCCCGTACCGCAACGCGTGTCGTTCGGGGTACATGCCTGCCTTCGCGTCTCCCCGCGCGTAACGGAAGTACTGGAGCCACGTGTCTCGCAATCCGGAACGCAGCCGCCAATGAACGACCGCCTCGGGCGCGAATCGCAGATCTAGGTCCAACTCGCGCCATCGGTGGTTCACCCACATGTCCTCGCCGATGGCGAGCCACTCCGGGTAGCCGCCGGCAACCTCGATGGCGTCGCGGCGGTAGGCGACGCTCCGCGCACTCGGCATGAACGTCGCCGGGTCCACCTCCCCGGCGTCCAGGGGGAGATTCACCGCCGCCATGCACGCTTGGAAGAAGCCGTCGATCACCGGCGCATAGAACCCCATGCTGACGTCGGCGCCCGCCTCCAGCGGGGCAACGATCGCGTCCAGCCAGTCCGGTTCGAGGACGCAGTCGGCGTCGGTAACCGCGATGAAGTCATGGCTCGCCGCCGCGATCGCGACGTTGCGTCCACGCGAGATGTTGGCGCCCGGTTCGCGGATGAGCGTGACGGTCTCATCGCGCTCGAACCGTTCGGCGGTGTCATCGGTCGAGCCTCCGTCGACGATGATGACCTCGTCCGGCGTCCGTGTCTGCGAGGCGAGCGAGGCAAGGAACTCGTCCACGCCGTCCGCGCAGTTCTTCACGGTTGAGATGAGTGAGATCTTCAGGCGGAGGCCTCCTCGATAGCCGCCCGGTAGGCGTCGAGGGTAGCGCGAGCGGTCGCCTCCCACGTGTAGGCGGCCGCGTGGGGGAGGGCACGCGCGATGAGGTCGGCGGCCGCGCCGTGATCGGTGAGGACGCGGTGAAGTCCTTCCGCGAGCTCCGCGATGTCCGTCGGATCCACCAGGATGGCCCGGTCGCCGGCGAGTTCGGCCAGGGATGACGTGTTCGATGTCACGACGGGTACGCCTCGCGACATGGCGTCGAGCACCGGCAAGCCGAACCCTTCATAGAGCGACGGATAGACGAACGCCCCCGCGCGGCGATAGAGCGCGTCCAGATCGGCAGCGTCAACGCGCCCTGTTCGCACGATCCGGCCCGGGCCACCCCGACCGAGTTCGGCCTCGAGCTCCGTGCCGTGCCAGCCATCGTTCCCGGTCAGGACCAGCGCATGGGGAACGTCGGGCGCCACTTGGCGGTAGGCCCGGATCAATCTGATGAGGTTCTTCCGTGGCTCCAGCGTTCCCACGAAAAGGACGAACGGCTCGGGCACACCCAACCGGGCGACGGCGGCTTCCGGATCGTCCGAACCAACCGAGAGAGAGGGAGCTAGCGGCGTCACATGCACGCGGGCGGGATCTGCACCGCGTTCGATCAGATCGTCGGCCGTGGATCGGGAGGGGACCAGCAGCGCGTGCGCACGCTTGAGGGCCGCGCGAACCCCGGCCCGGTAAAGCAGCCGCCAATCCCGGGGGAACAGATCCGGATATCGGTCGAAGGTCAGATCGTGCACCGTCACCACCAGCGCTTGGCCCTCTCGGACGGGCGGCACCGCCGCGTGGTTCGTTGCGTGGACCACCTGGCACCCCGAGAGCTCCTCGGGGAGTGGTGGACGTCCGACGACATCCCATGCAGGGTAGAGCTTCTTGATCGATCCTGCTACCTCGACCATTGGGAACGCGTCCATCCAAGCGGGCGCCGGGTCGCTCCAGGTCGAGTGGAACAGGGTCACGTCCGCCCGCGCCTGCCGAAGGGTCGGCGCCAACTCGGCGATATAGGTCCCGATGCCACCGGGCGCTGAGAACCACGCCTGGTCCACGTGCAATCCCACCTTCACCTGGACGCCTCGATGCACCTGCATCCGCGCGGTCCCACGGTTGCGGAATGTGCGGTCTCGGGTTCGAGGTCCAGCCGGTCGCCGGCCGCCAGCTCGATGTCGCCGTCCTGCGTGTGGAACCTGATGGAGCCCGAGAGACAGAACAGGACCTTGTGATACGGGTGCGCGTGAGGGCCGTACGTCTCCAGCGGACCGTTCCCCCACGAACTCGGCGGAGAGCATCCCTCGGCCAAGAAGGTGGCTTCTGCGTCGGTGCGCGAAGCGCCGGCCTCGGTTCGTACGGCGGCGGGCATCAGCGCCCGATCATCCGTCGTACGGGCTTCCGTCCAGCCGGAACCCGTCGCCGTAGAGATGTTGGGCGATCTCCGCAGCCTCTTTGACCCGAGGTTCCTCCACGACGACGCAGAATCCCCGGTCATCGACCGGTACGTAGTCGCGCGCCGGCTCACCGAGGAGCCGCTCCGGGTGGTACTGGCTCGTGAGGAACGACATGAGATGGTCGATGCTCGCGGCGCCCTGGTCACGGGTGGCTTCGCTCATCGTCATATGTGCCGGCGGCGATGGGTCGGCGACATCGTCGGGCAGGACGATCGCCGGGATCTGGGCGCGGACCAACGCGCCCGCGAGGTCCCAACATTCCTCGTAGGGGAGCTGACACAGGACGAACGCCTCCTCGCCGACGATCGACGGCCCCCAGATGCGGCCGTGCGTCAGACGCTCGCCCGCGTGCGTCTCGGGGAACTGGCGCTGCGCCAATGCCGTCGCCCGCTGCAGGTCTTCCTTGCGCACGCACACCTCATACAGCCCCGACATATGCCCGTATTCGCCCCCGAGCACCGTCACGCGAGGCGAGATCGTCTGCACGTGACAACGGACCCCCGCTTCCATGAGGTGACGAGCCAAGATGTCCGCAGCTCCCTCGGGGATGCCGTCGATGGTGACGGACCATCGTTCGTCCTGACGGGGGTCCTCACGGGGGAGCGAGCTGAGGTCGAGCGGCACCAGCGCCTGATCGATCTGTTCGCGCGTCAGGATCTCGTCGGTCATCGCACGTCGCCCCGGCCGTTCATCGATGGCACGCCGCGTCGAACGAACGCCGCCTGCACGCCGTTCCACGGATCGCGCGAGTACTTCCGAACCTGAAGGGTCCCGTGCCCGGTCGCGTCAACTCGCCCTTGCAAGACCCACGGCGTGGGCTTCGGACTCTCCTGGGAGAAGTAGCGTTCGAGCGCCATGAGGATCGCGCGCTCCTCCTCGGGGGTGAGATCTTCGGGGATCTCGATGCGGCGCTCGCCTTCCTCTTTCGGAAACACGACGTCCTCCTAGAGTGGGATGTTCCCGTGCTTGCGGGCTGGCACCGATTCACGCTTCGAGGCGAGCATGCGGAGCGCCTGGATGAGCCGGGGACGGGTCTCCGCAGGCTCGATCACATCGTCGATGAAGCCGCGTTCGGCTGCGGCGTAGGGCGTCGAGAACTTCCGCTTGTATTCGTCGATGAGGTCGGCACGCTTGGCCGCGGGGTCCTCCGCCTTGTCGATCTCCTTGCGGAAGACGATGTTCACAGCGCCTTCGGCCCCCATCACCGCGATCTCCGCCGTCGGCCACGCGAACGACACATCGGCGCGCAGGTGCTTCGAGTTCATAACCAGGTAGGCACCGCCGTAGGCCTTCCGTGTGATGACGGTCATACGAGGGACGGTGGCTTCGGCGAACGCGTACAGCAGTTTCGCGCCGTGCCGGATGATCCCGTGGTACTCCTGCTCGGTTCCCGGAAGGAAGCCCGGCACATCCACCAAGGTGAGGATCGGGATGTTGAACGCGTCACAGAAACGAACGAACCTCGAGGCCTTCTCGCTGGCCTCGATGTCGAGCGTGCCGGCGATAACCTTCGGTTGATTCGCGATGACGCCGATGGACCGGCCGTCAAGCCGGGCGAACCCGGTCACGATGTTCATCGCCCACAAGGGGAACACCTCGAGGAATTCGCCGTCGTCCACCACGTAGCGGATGACCTCGTGCATGTCGTAGGGCTCTTTGGGGGAATCGGGGATGAGGTGCGTGAGCCGGTCCTCCAGCCGCGAAGGGTCGTCCGTGGCGGCGTAGGCGGGAGGGTCCTCGAGGTTGTTGGACGGCAGGAAGCTCAACAGATAGCGAACGCGCTGCAACACGTCCTCGTCGTCCTCACCGACGAAGCTCGCGACCCCGGACTTCACGGCGTGCGTCATAGCACCGCCGAGTTCCTCCATGGACACCTCTTCACCGGTCACCGTCTTGATGACATCGGGGCCCGTGATGAACATGTGGGAGGTCTCCTTCACCATGAACGTGAAGTCGGTGATGGCGGGGGAGTACACCGCGCCTCCCGCGCACGGTCCCATGATCACGCTGATCTGCGGGATCACCCCGGACGCGCGAACGTTGCGTTCGAAGATGTAGCCGTAGCCGGCGAGGCTCGCCGCGCCCTCTTGGATCCGCGCGCCGCCCGAGTCGTTGATCGAGATGAACGGCGCCCCGGTCTGGATCGCAAGGTCCATGACCTTGCACACCTTCTGCGCGTGCACCTCACCCATGGATCCACCGAACACTCCGAAGTCCTGGCTGGCGACGAACACCTTTCGCCCGTCGATGGTCCCGTAGCCCGTGATGACGCCGTCACCCGGCGGCCGCTTGCGGTCCAACCCGAAGTCATGCGAACGATGCACCGCGAACGGATCCGTCTCCACGAACGAACCCTTGTCGATCAGCAGGTCCAGCCGTTCGCGGGCGGTGAGCTTCCCCCGATCGTGCTGCTTCGAAGCTGCGTCGCGACCTCCCGGCGTGAGCGCCGCCTTCTTCTTCCGGCGCAATTCCTCCACGCGATCCTCAACCGTGATGATGGGGTCCTCAGCTGGGGCTTTGGTTGTCTTGGCCATGCCGGGAGTCTAGCGGGGCGCGCACCGGCAGGCAGCAGTAGGGCCTAGACCTCCACGCGGCCGCCGGCTCTCCAATACATCCCGTGATCGCGGTCCATGAATCCCTCGTCCACCAGGTAGCGACGGATGGCTGCGTGATCGTTGAAGAAGGCGCCGACGATGACGTTGACCTCCTTCTCTTCGTAGCGGCGCCCGGGTTCGAACTCCGAGGCGATCCGCTCCAGGACGATGCGCCGTTTCGACGCCTTCATCGGGACCTCGGTGAGACGCCCGTTGCGGAAGAAGGTACGGAGCACGGCCTCCTCGTTGTCGTTCGCCGCGCCGAGGGCCAGGCCGGCCTCCCGCGGAGGACCGACCTGTTCGGCTGCCCAGCGCAGGGTCTCCGCATCCAGCCGGTACCACTTCGTGTCCGGGTCGAACCGAACCACTCCGGCGCTCGCAAGGCGGTTCAGATGTTTGAGCACCCGCCGGAGCTCGAAGCCGAGTTCGGTCGCCAGGACCATGGCCGCGGCGTCTCCTTGGGCGAGCGCGCCGGCGATCGCGAGCCGTTCCGGATCGGCGAGCGCACGAAGGATGTTGTCGGGGGTCTCTGCCATGTCGGTATCTCCGCCTACCATCCTGCCATGGAGATGACCCAGGCCGAACCCCCCATCGCGCTCACCGACCCGCAGCGCAGAACCATGGACCGGCTCATCGGGGCGGGTCAGGTGCGACCGGTGTTCCCCGCGGACCTTCCCCAGCGCCTGCGCGACCGTATCGAGGAAGCCGTGCGTGGCGTGGAGCTGACCGAACCACTCTGGCTCGGCAAGGACAAGCTGACCGCGCTCTCGCGATGCGAAGGGTCGTTCGCCGCGAAGATCATGGGGGAGGCCGAGCCGTTCGAACACTCGATGAAGACGGCGGCCGGCGTGCTCCAGCACAAGGCCATCGAGGTTGAGGTCGGTGCGCGGGAGCACGTGAGCCCCGTGGAAGCGGTCGAAATCGCGGTCGACCGCTTGGAGAGCAAGGAAGAGCGGTTCGCCGATCACTGGCGGGGGCTCAGCCCGTCCGAGCGCGACGAGGTTGCGGCCGAGGCGTCACGCCGCGTGACGTTGTTCCAAGGATCGTTCCCTCCGCTGCGGGAACTCCGGCGAGAACTGGCGCCCGTCGCGGAGATGAGCGCGCGGGCCGAACTTTCAGGGGGCGAGCTGGTGCTGTCGGGCCGGATCGACCTGGTCCTGGGCGTTCAGGACCGGATGGACCCCACCCGCGCCACGCGCTTGGCATTGGACCTGAAGACCGGCGGCGCGTATGCGGCGCATGCAGAAGACAACCGGTTCTACGCGCTGCTACTCACCCTTCGGTTCGGCGTGCCTCCCTACCGGGTGGCGTCGCTGTTCCTGGAGAGCGGCGAATGGCAGGCCGAAGACATCACGGAACAATCGCTCTTCCATGCCGCTGACCGTGTGGTCGAAGCGGTCCGTGCCTCGACCGCGCTCATGAACGGCCGTGAACCCACCCTCACATCCGGGCACTACTGCGGCTGGTGTCCTCGGGCCACCACCTGCCCATCGGCCGAACTTCCCGCCGGATAACGTCGGACACCCGGGTCCCGCCCGATAGCCTGAGGCTGTGACCGACCAACACGATCAGAAGCTCGCCGTAGCCATCGCGGCCGCGGGCGTTATCGAGCAGGGGATGACGGTAGGGCTGGGAACCGGGTCCACGGTCGAACTGCTCCTGCCGGCGCTCGCCGGGCGAGGCCTCTCCATCCGGTGCGTTGCCACCTCACCCCAAACCGAGGAGGCTGCGCGTGCCCTCGGGATCGCCATCGAGTCCTTCGAGGGCATCGACCGCCTGGACATCGCGATCGACGGTGCCGACCAGGTGGCGCCGGATGGGTGGCTCGTGAAAGGAGGCGGCGGAGCCCACACACGCGAGAAGCTCATCGAAGCCGCCGCCGACCGGTTCGTGGTTATCGCCGACGGATCGAAGCTGGTGGAGGCGATCGGCCCGCCCATACCTCTCGAGGTCATGCCGTTCGGCGTCGCCTCCGTGCTGCGGGTACTTGCCCCAAGTGCGGTCAGAGGCGTTCCTCACAGCCCGGACGGCGGGATCATCGCCGACTACAACGGCGCGGTCGAGGATCCCGCAGCGCTGGCGGCCCGGTTCGACGGGACTCCGGGCCTGATCGAGCACGGATTGTTCCCGCCCTCGATGGTGGACGAGATCCTCATCGGCCACGCGGACGGCACGGTGGAACGCCGGTCGGTCAGCGGAGGCTAGGTCCTAGTTCGGTAGGAAGACGATGAAGCGCGCACCGCCGCCGACACGGTCCTCCGCACGGATGCGCCCGCCTTGGAGTTCGGCGTGTCGTTGCGCGTATGCCAGGCCAACACCCATGCCCAGCCCGGCGGCCTCCGTGTCACCCTGGCGGAACGGCTCGAAGATCGCCTCTTGCCCCCCCGGGGGTAACCCCGGGCCATCGTCCTCAACCGCGATCTCCCACCCGCCTTCAGCCGGGGCCACCGTGATCCGGGCGGTCGCGTGAGGGGCGTGGCGATCGGCGTTGTCCAGCAGGTGCCCGACGATCGCCTTCACCGCCGCGGGATCCGCCCACGCTTCAGCCTCTGCAGACGTGAGCTGTATCGTCGATGGTTCGAGGTCACGTTCGTGCGCGATCTGGAGCACCAGTTCGCAGAGATCGATCTGTTGCTGTGACGACTGCGCAGTTTCCTGGCCGAGCTTGTCCAGGTCCAAGAGATGCGTGATGACTTCGTTCATCCGCTCCGCTCGCTCCCGCATGCTGCTAAGGATGTCGGAACGCTCCTCCATCGACAGTTCCTCGCCGTGATGTTCGAGGGTGCTGGCGCCACCGATGAACGCCGTCACCGGCGCGCGAAGATCGTGGGAAAGCGTTCGCAACAATGCGTTGCGCGAACGGTCCAAGGCCCGCAATTGCTCGGCTGCCTCGCGTTCGCGCATCGCCGAGGCTTCGAGTACCTGTTCGGCTTCCTTGCGTGCGCTCACATCCATCAAGAGACCCTGGGCGAACAAGGCGACTCCGTTGTCGTCGAACACGGTGCTCGCGATATCGCGCACCCAGATGACACGACCGTCCTTGCGGATCATCCGGTATTCCTCGTCGAACACGTGGTCCTTCAGGTGGGCATGACGTTCCTGGGCGTCGGTTATCTCTGCGACATCGTCCGGGTGGACGAGCGTCCACCACAGGTCCGGGTCGGCTGCCCAATCCTCAACGGTGTAGCCGAGCAGTTCATAGGTCTGGGGGCTCGTGTAGATGTTGGTGGCGGCCTCGTCCATCGCGTCGATGAACACCACGGCGGGAAGCGTCTCGACGAGCCCTGGTACCGGAGCTCCGCGTTCCGCGCGTCCTCGCGCGCTTGCTGCTGTCCCGTGATGTCGACGAGGACACCGTGC
Organism: Actinomycetota bacterium; assembly: GCA_034667405.1. GTDB lineage: Bacteria > Actinomycetota > UBA4738 > UBA4738 > HRBIN12 > JANXVR01. The sequence goes on from JAXDJX010000012.1 coordinate 32,864, forward strand.
CAGTATCGGGCGCCGTCACCCTCGACGAGTCTGGAGATATCGCGGAACCAACGGACGGTGCCATCGCGCGCGATCATCCGGTACTCGAAATCGAACGGCGCGCCGGTAGCGTCGGCCTGAACGTTCTCCTGCGAAACACGTTCGGCGTCGTCCTCGTGTAGCAAGCGATCCCACAAGGTGGGATCCAGCATGAACTCTTCCGGCCGATAGCCGAGGATCAGCTCAGCCTGGGGACTCATGAATGTGATCCGGGTTCCGCCCGTGCTGCTCCCATCTTCTAGTTCCGTATACACGATCGCCGGTACCTGCTCCACCAATGTGCGGTAGCGGAGCTCGGCGTCGTGCATGGCGGAATCATGGGAGGGCATCATCTGAGTCATCCAGGTAAGCATCGGCCCTGCGTGACCCCTTCTGTAGGCAGCGGGAGGGAGGGCGGGACCCTTTGCTAGGGTCTCCGGCGTCCGCACATAGACCCGTCCGACCAGGCGAAAAGGGTGAGATCCGTGGCAAACGACCTATACGAGATCGGCGAGCTGCCCCCCATCGGTGAGGTGCCCGCGAAGATGCACGCGCAGTTGGTCCGCCCGGACCGGTTCGGAGAGCCCGAGAAGGCCATCCAAGACGAGGTCATCGAGATCCCCGAACTCGGCCCTCACGACGCCTTGGTGGCCGTGATGGCGGCGGGAGTGAACTTCAACAATGTCTGGGCCGCGCGCGGTGTCCCCGTCGATGTGACGAAGGGGCAAGCCCGATGGGGCGAACCCACGGATTTCCATATCGTCGGGTCCGACGCCTCCGGGATCGTCTACGCCATCGGCTCGGATGTGACGAACGTCGCGGTCGGGGACCAGGTTGTGGTGCACGCCGGCCAATGGGACCCGGATGATCCGTGGGTCATGGCGGGCAGGGACCCGGGCCTGGCAGGAACCTTCCGCGTCTGGGGATATGACTCGTGCTGGGGTTCGTTCGCGCAGTTCACGAAGGTGCAGGCCCACCAATGCCTGCCGAAAGCGGACCACCTGACATGGGAAGAAGCGGCGGCGCCCACCCTAACCGGCTCCACGGCCTACCGCATGCTCCACGGCTGGCCGCCCCATACCGTCGAACCGGGCGACGCCGTTCTGGTGTGGGGTGGCTCGGGCGGCCTGGGCTCGCTCGCCATCCAGTTGGTCGCTCATGCGGGAGGCCGCGCGGTGGCCGTGGTCAGTTCCGACGAGAAGGGCGAGTTCTGCACGTCCTTGGGCGCGGTCGGCTACATCAACCGCAAGGACTTCAGCCACTGGGGTGTGCCACCGGCGTGGGATAGCCCCGAGTGGAAGGACTGGTTCGGGGGAGCGAAGGCATTCGGGAAGGCGATCTGGGACGTCCTCGGTGAGAAGACCAGCCCGCGCATCGTGTTCGAACACCCCGGCCAAGACACGATCCCCACATCGATCTTCGTCGCCGACCGCGGCGGCATGGTCGTGATCTGCGCCGGCACCTCCGGCTTCGACACGATGGTCGACGTCCGCTACCTCTGGTTCATGCAGAAGCGCTACCAGGGCTCCCATCTCTTCAACGACGAACAAGCCGCCGCCTTCAACCAACTCGTCATCGACGGCGTGGTGCAGACCACGCTCGGCTCCGTCTATCCCTATGACCAAGCCGCCCACGTGCACCAACTCATGGGCGACGGCCAGCTCCCCGAGGGCAACGTCGCAGTACTCGTCGGGGCGCCTCAGAAGGGCCTCACGGGGTTGGAGTAGGGCGTCTCCTTACATTGGCGTTGGGGGTGGGCCGGTCACGCGCGCCCGACATCCTCAGGTGCCAGGAGTGCGCGGCCGCCCCGCCCCGATCCACCCAAGAGACCTACGGCCCCTCCTGCACCAACTCCACCAACACGCTGTTCATGGCCCGCGGATGCACGAAGGCGATCGTTGTGTTCCGGCTGCCGGGGCGGGGTACTTCGTCGATCAATCGCGCGCCGGCGGTGCGGAAATGGTCGAGCGCTTCGTCGATGTCCGTAACGCGGTAGGCGATGTGGTGCAGACCTGGTCCTCGGGTGGCAAGGGATCGGCCGACCGGGGTGTCGGGACCGAGGGCGCCGAGGAGTTGGATGTAGCTGCTGCCGGTGCGGAAGAGAACTTCCTCGACGCCCTGGTCTTCGACACGCTCTCGGTGGATGGGCTCGATGCCCAGGAGGGTTCGGTAGGTCTCAACGGCGCTTTCGAGGTCGGTGACGGCGATGCCGATGTGGTCGATATCGGTGAGCGAGATGGCCAAAGATCACTCCTTCGCTTGCATGCGGGCGATGAGATCGCGGGCGTGGGGGATGTGGTACGCGGGGAGTTCGATGGCGCGGACCACGGAGGCGACCCCGTGGGCGCGAAGGTCTGCGACCGGACGCGCTCCTTTCGCCGGCGCCTCGAGCACGTAGAACTCCACGAGCTCCAGGAACTGGCGGAGCGAGGGGAGCTGCTCGCCGCGTTCGTAGGTGTAGATGGATTGGCGCGAGGCCGGGCAACTGGCCGTGTTGGCCGCGGTCTCCACCGAACGGTAACCGGACGATCTGCGCAGGTCCCTGAGCAGGCCTCCGATTACTTGACGATCCTGATCGCTGACCGGGGGAAGCTTCTTCCTCGCCATCCGCCAAGCCTAACGGCCGGGTACGGGCGATACCCCGTGCAGCCCGTCGTTCGGACCCCCGTTTGGACCGAACGGCCGGTAGCCGGGTGATGTCCGCCGGTGTAGCGTGGCACACCTCGGCGCAACCCCCCCTTGCGCCCGACGGTTGAGGAGCACCTGTGATCGAGAAGGAACCATCGGCCGCCGCAACCGCCGCCGACATCCTGAGCGGGTCCTCCTTGATGCAGCAGGGCCGGGCAGACGTGTTCCGGCAGCGAGAGAAGACGCAATTGAAGAAGGTCTGGCGCGCCGCCACCCTGTTCCTCCTGGTCGACGCCTTCCTGGCGTACCGCTACGTCTCCGGCCAGCCGTTCGTGTTGCCCACGCTCGGAGACAACGCGATCTACATGGTGCCCGCCATCATCATCGGGCTCGCGATCATGGTGATGATGGTTGGCCCGCTGCTGAGCGGACGTTCGCCACACTTGGTCGTCTATCCCGAACAGGTGGAGGTCGGCCTCACGGATATGAAGGGCCTGGACAGCCAGGTCGATGAAGTCGTGCGTTCGCTGGATGTCTTCCTGGGACACGCGACGTTCCGGGCCGAGTTGGGCGGGACTCCCCGCCGGGGGATCCTCTTCGAAGGACCGCCGGGGACGGGAAAGACGTTCCTCGCGAAGGCCATGGCCAAAGAAGCGGGCGTGCCGTTCCTGTTCATCTCCGCGCCGTCGATGACCTCGCACTGGCAGGGGATGAGCGCGCATCGGATCCGGTCGTTCTACAAGGCTCTGCGGAAAGCGGCGCGTAAAGAGGGTGGCGCGATCGGCTTCATCGAAGAGATCGACGCCATCGCGATGGCACGGTCGACGGCGAACGCGACCCCCGCGCCGCAGGGCCCGGCTCGTTCGGTCTCGAATATGACGGGCAACGGTGATTCGGGCGCCATGGTCAACGAGCTCTTGATCCAGATGCAATCCTTCGATCAGCCGGCTGCCGGTGACCGCGTCAAGGCGAAACTCATCGGATGGGTCAACGGCTACCTGCCGGCGAACCGTCGGATGATGGCCATGAAGCCCACCTATTCGAACATCCTGCTCATCGCCGCGACGAACCGCGCCGATTCGCTCGACCCCGCCTTGCTTCGGCCGGGAAGGTTCGACCGGAGGCTCTACTTCGACGTCCCGACGAAGGCCGAACGTCGCGACCTCATCGACTTCTTCCTGGATCGGAAATCCCACCATCAGCAGCTGGATTCGCACGAGGCGCGCGAGCACCTCGCGTTCGAAACCTTCGGCTACACGCCGGTCATGATCGAGCATCTCTTCGACGAGGGTCTGCTGGTGGCGCTCCGCAACGGCCGTCGTGAGATGAACAACGACGACATCATGGAGGCGAAGTTCACCGAGGAGATAGGGACCAAGCAACCGGTCGTCTACACCGATGCCGACCGGGACTCGGTCGCAACGCACGAGTCCGGGCACGCGACCGTGGCCTACATCCTTGGGAAGGGCCGAAGGCTGGAAGTGCTGTCCATCATCAAGCGCCGCGGTTCCCTCGGGTTGCTCGCGCACAGCGAGGAGGAAGAGCGCTTCACCCAGACGAAAACCGAGATCGAGGCGGGTATCGCGATCGCGCTCGGCGGTCTGGTCGCCGAAGAGATGGTGTTCGGCGAATCGGGGACCGGCCCAGCGAGCGACCTGGCGCACGCGACGGAATTGGCGGCGCGCATGGTGGGATCGTTCGGCATGGCGGGTTCGCTCATCAGTTTCGACGCGATGAGCGAAGGGCCACTGGGCGGGAAGAACCTGGTCGCGCGGGTGCTCGGCGACGGCGAAGGCAAGGAGCGCGTCGAAGACATCCTGGTGGCGCAGAAGGAACGTGTCCGCGCCGTCCTCGAGGAGAACCGAGACATCCATACGGCCCTTCGAACCGCGCTGGTTCAGCGAGACGAACTGGTCCGTGACGAGATCCTCGAGGTCGTCGAGAAGACCCTCGCCGGCCGCAACTGAGCTGCAGCCGTTCCCGCGACGAGGGATAGACTCGTCGACATGACACGTTCCGTCATCGTGGCGGGGGCCCGGACCCCGATCGGCCGGTTCAACGGTGCACTTGCGTCGTTGCGCGCGGTGGACCTGGGCGCCGTTGCCATCCGTGAGGCGTTGACCCGGGCGGGCGTCGCGCCCGAACAGGTCGAGTACACGATCATGGGCCACGTCTTGCAGGCAGGACAAGGCCAGATCACCTCGAGACAGGCAGCCGTTGCCGCCGGCATCCCCAAGGAGATCCCCGCACTCACGGTGAACAAGGTGTGCCCCTCGGGCCTGGTCGCCATCGCCACGGCCGACCAGATGATCCGTGCCGGCGATCTCGACATCGTGGTGGCCGGTGGCATGGAGTCGATGACGAACGCGCCGTACGTCATCCCGAAGGCCAGGGCGGGGAGTCGCTTGGGGAACGCCGAGATGTTGGACTCGATGATCCACGACGGACTGTGGTGTGCGTTCGACGATCGGCACATGGGCGAAGGAACCGACCAGATCAGTGCCGAACTCGGTGTGAGTCGCGGGGCACAAGACGCCTGGTCGGAACGGTCGCATCGGCGAGCCGCGGATGCGTGGGAGGCTGGGCGCATGACCGAGGAAGTGACCCCGGTCACCGTCCCGCAACGCAAGAGAGAGCCCATCCGGTTCGACAGGGATGAGGGGATCCGTCCCGACACCACCGTCGAGAGGCTTACCTTCTTGAAACCTGCGTTCACGCCGGGAGGAACCGTGACGGCCGGGAACGCCTCGCAGATCAGTGACGGCGCTGCTGCGGTCGTGGTGATGAGCGACACCAAGGCCCAAGAGCTCGGGCTGACACCGCTCGCCGAGATCGTGGCGTACGGGATGAGCGCGGACCGGTACGCCTCGCTGCACACCGTGCCGGCCATGGCCACCGAGCGCGCGTTGAAGCGCGCCGGCCTGTCGACAAGGGATCTCGGACTGCTGGAGATCAACGAGGCATTCGCGGCTGTGCCGATACACTCTGCGCAGATGCTCGGAGCCTCCGACGACATCGTGAACGTGAACGGTGGAGCGGTCGCCCTGGGACATCCGATCGGTGCCAGTGGCGCGCGCATCGTCCTCACCCTGGCCCTCGAGCAACGGCGCCGAGGGGTCGAGTTCGGTGCCGCGGCGATCTGCGGCGGCGGGGGACAGGGCGACGCCCTGATCCTTCGATCGCTGAGCTGACCGCATGTCCGACGTACGCGGCCTCTACGAACTCCCGATCGAACTCGAAGAGTTCCGCGGTGTCATCAGAGCGTTGTTCGCGGAGAAGCTCGAGCCGCGGGCGGCCGAGATCGACATGCAGGATGAATGGCCCGAGGATATGTACCGCGTGCTGGTGAACAACGACCTCATGGGCGTTGGATATCCGGAGGAAGACGGCGGCTCGGGCGGTGGCCAGCTCGCGTTCGGGGTGTTCATCGAAGAATTGTCGCGGGTGTCCGCAGGCGTCGCGCTCACGCCGCTGGTGAGCAAGCTCGGCGTGATCCCCTTGATGGTCGCGGGCTCGGACGAACAACGCCGGTCGCACACCACGGCCATCGCCCGCGGAGACCTCTTGATGTCGTACGCCCTGACCGAACCCGACGCGGGCTCGGATGCGGGCGCGTTGTCAACGCGCTACGAGCGTGACGCGGACGGATCCTTCACGCTCAACGGCACCAAGCGGTTCATCACGGGCGCGGGCGTGAGTCACACCTACGTCGTATTCGCGACCAAGGATCGGTCGCTCCGGACCAAGGGCATCAGTGCCTTCCTGGTCGGCCGTGACGATCCGGGCGTGAGCTTCGGTCCGGCCGAACACAAGATGGGGATCCATGGCTCCCCAACCCGCGAAGTCATCCTCCAGGACGTGTGCATCCCGAACCATCGCCTGATCGGAGAGGAGGGGACGGGGTTCGCCACCGCCATGCGCACCCTCGACTACTCCCGCCCGGCGATCGCCGCACAGGCGGTAGGCATCGCCCAAGGCGCGCTCGACCTGGCACTCGGCTATGCGAACGAACGCACCCAATTCGGCAAGAAGCTGGCCGAGTTCGAAGGGATCTCGTTCCTGCTGGCGGATATGGCGATGAGGGTGGAGGCCGCGAGAGTGCTCACCTATCGCGCGCTGGCGGCCTGCGACGCGGGCGATCCACGCACGACGTTCCACGCGTCGGTCGCCAAGTGCGTTGCGTCCGACAATGCTATGGCGGTGACGACCGACGCCGTCCAGGTTCTGGGGGGCAACGGCTACATGCGCGAGTACCCGGCTGAGCGGTACATGCGTGATGCGAAGATCACCCAGATCTACGAGGGCACCAACCAGATACAACGACTGGTGATCGCGCGCGAACTCCTGAAGTCTCTGGACGAGTAGGGCCGCTAGCTGGGCTCCGCGAGCCGGCCGATCTCGCGAACCAACAGCTCCTGATCTTCCTCGTTCCACGGCACAGGGTCTGCTTCGGTACCGGCAGCCTCCTCGACGACGATGTGGAGATCCGTCCCGGGCTGGAGGGTTTCCCCTTCGACCGCCGAGCCGTTGATCCCACCGTCGGGGAGGAAGACCCGGAACGATGAGCCCGTCCCGTCCTCGCGCGTGTCTACCTTCGCCCATCCTCCTTGGATCTCGGCGAACCGCCTCACCACGGGTGACAGGGACGCGTCCGAAGACGGCTCGGGGTCGGCGACCGAGATCAGGGCGCCGCCCTGCACGTGCTGGAGGGTCACCAGGATCGACTTGCCCTGGGGCGTCCGGTCGGCGCTCGAACGCAGCAGTCCTGCGAGCACCTGTTCGGTCCGCAACTGATCGACCCCGCACACGAGCGCTTCCGTGACGACGCGGACGTCGTGGTCGGCACTCACGTCGGATTCCGAGACCACCCGCTGCACCAGCGCCTCAAGGTCGGTCCGTCGAACCGTGAGGTCGACGGTACCGCGAGCCAACTTGTCGGCGTCGGCGAGGTCGCTCACGGTCAGGTCCAGGCGACGGGCGTAGGCGGTGAGTTGCTTCACCAACTGTGCCTGGTCCTTCGCATCCTTCTTGTACTTGAGGATCTGCGTGATCCCCAGGATCTGCGTCAGCGACTTCTTCGCATCAAGGGTGAGTTCCTTCAGGAACGGCGATGAAGCCCGGCGGTCCTCGAGTCGAACGACCTCGTCGGTCGCCTCGGCACCTTCGGTTGCCGGGACCTCCTGCTGGCCCTGCTCTTCGCTGCGCAGATCGCGCAGTGCGTCGGCCATCTGGATCGAACGGAGCTGTGACAACGCTTCGTCCAGGCGCTCGTTCAACACTTCGACCGAGCGTTCGGCCTCGTGGGCACGTTCCTCAGTCTCGATGAGCCGTTCCGTCTGGCCGGCGAGACGCTCTTGCGTGGCGTGGAGGATCTGGTCCATCTCCAGCTGCCCCTCTTCGTCAGCGAGTTCGAGCTGACGCCGGTTCTCCAGGTCCTGGAGCTTGCGGGCGAGCTCGGCGTTCGCCTCGGTCGCCACTTGCAGCTCATCCGCGGTCTTCCGGGCGATGGACTGCTGGGCACGGAGTTCGCGCTCGGCGCGGTCCGTTCGTTGCGTGAGGTCGACGACGCGGGCCTCGTGGCCCTGCGAGTTCTCGATAGCCGCGACGGCCTCCTCTTGGATGCGGGTCATCTCCGCGTGCGCGGAATCGAGTTTGATGCGTAGCGACTCCAGTTCGGTCTGACTGGCCACGAGCTGCTCGTTGGTGGCCGCGGATTCGGCTTGGAAGTCCTCACGCGTCCGGCGAACCCGAGCCTCGAGATCGGCGTCGCGCTCGACCAGCTCGGCCCGGTGCGAAGCCTGAGCGTTCTGGAGCTCGGCGCGGGTTGCGCGCAGCTCGTCTTCGAGCATGGCCGCACGCTGCTCTTCGTTGCGCAGTGCGCGGAGTTCCTTGCGGGTGGCTTCCAGTTCGGTCTGCGCGGTTCCTGCCTGCGCGCCGGCCAAGCTGCTCTTCTCCTCCGCGCGAAGCACCCCGGACCGAGCGGCTTCGAGTTGCTGTTGGAGTTCGCGGATACGTTCGGTCTGCGCCGTGAGGGCCTGACGAGCTTCATCCGCCTGGCTTCCGCTCCCGGCCATCTCCGCCCGCAACTGCTCGAGTTCGGTTCGCGTTTGGGTGAGGGACGACTCGTGAGATCGGGCTGCCTCCTCGGCCGCGGTGGCGCGCGCCGACGCGTCGGCGAGGGCGGCGTCACGGCTCGCGACCTCGTGCTTCAGTGTCTTGAGAGCAGCGACAGCCTTGGTCTTGGTTTGGGTCACCTCGTCATCTGCGGCTCGCAGCTGACCCTGGGCGTCCGCGAGTGCTTCGCGAACGGTCCTGGATTCGTTCTGTGCCTTCTCCAGATCGGCCTTCAGCGTTCGCGCGAGGTCGGCATGTGCCCGAACAGCCTCGCTCTCTTCGCCGGCCATCGCCTTCGCGGCCTCCAGCTCGCGCTGGAGCGTCTCCGACTCCTCACGGGACTGCAGGATCGTGGCGTCCCTGTCGCGAACCGCTTGATCGTGGGCCTGACGCAACGCGGCCACTTCTGTCTGGAGCGCTTCGGCTTCTGCGCGAGATGCCTCCGATCCGGCTGCGGCGAGCTCCAGCGCTTCCTGCGTCGTGAGGATCTGGACATGGGCTGCGTTGAGGTCGCTCTCGAGATCGTTGATGCGTTCGGCCCGTTCACTGTCGGTTCGTCCCGCGACCGTCGATGCATCTGTAAGTTCACGGCGCGCCGCTGCGAGCTCCGTCTGGGTGCCTTCCAGCTCGGCGCGAACGCCGACGAGTTCGGTCTCCAGCCGTCTGCGCTCGGCGTCGTCCTTCGGGGACCCTTCGACAGCGGCAGGATCCGGCGCACGACGCAGCTCTTCGCTGAGCTTGTCGCGCTCTTCGCTCACCGCACGGAGCTCGCCTTCGATGAGACGGAGCTTTCCCTCGGCTTGCAGGGCCCGTTGTTCCATCGCCGGGCTGGCCTCGGCTGCTGCGGGGACCCGTTCCTTCGAAGTGTGGAGTTCGTCCAGGGTCTTGCGGTATTGCTCCTGGAGGACGTTCAGCCGTTCCTCGGCGGCCCTCGCGCGCTCCTCGGCCATCCGGCGAGCGTCGCCTTCTTCCTTCAGACCGTGTTGGGCGGGCGCGCTTACCGGCCTGCGCACCGACTCTCTGGGTCCACGCGCGTACTGCGCGACGGCGTTCATCTGCGGACGGAAGCTGACGTTGGCACCTGCGGACGCCGTGATCCGCCCGACCCACCAGAGCAGGAACAGGCACGGGAGGATGGCGAGCGCCATGATGAGCCCGGCAGCCGTCCACGGACGACCTGCACCGTCGATCGGCCCCTTCGGCATCGTGACCATGACGGCGCCCTGCGTCCCGAACCGCTGGATGGGGAGCATCACGGTGAGGTTCGTGCCGACGACCATCGGCACCACGCCACCGTGGGTGGCGATCTTGATCGCCGGGCGAGCGCCCAGGAGCTTGTTCCCGATCCGCGAGTTCTCGATGTCGTAGAGGATCGTGCCCATCGAGTTGTAGAGGGTCACGTCGGAGACGGTTGTTGCCCCGAGCGCCACGGCCAGCGAATCGTTCAAGGCTGCCGCGCGTGTGGGCGAGGACATCTCGCTCAGATCGTTGTCGCTGAAGATGCTGGAAAGCGTGTTGTCGACGGCAGATCTCGCCTGAGAGATCATCGTGAGCTGCGCGTGTGCGCGAGCCCGGCCGGCCATCACGATGGAGCCGATCGAGCCGCCAGCGAGCAGCACGATCAGCGCGAACAGCGGGATGCGCGCGATACGTGAAGCATTCCCCGGCCGGCTCATGAGATCCCCCTCTGTCCTTGACCGTTGGTTCTTGTCCAATGCCTATCGGCATCTACCCCCCCCAACCTTCAGTCTTTGGGGACGGGTTCTAGTTCAGACCGACTGGTCCGAACTGACTACACAGGGGTCTCGCAGCCAGGAACGGTGTCGGCGCCGGTCGGTATCCTTCGCCCATGCCGAGCACGCTGGAGCCCCCCGAGCTCGATCACCTCGTCGGTGCCGACCGCGTTCGGGGCGACCAGCTGAACCAAGCGGCAGCCTTCGTGACCGACCTGCTGAGCGATCCGGGGCGCGATATCCGGGTGGCGGACGGCCAGCTCGAGCTTGGCCAGGACGTGGTCGTAGCCGGCCATCCCGATGCCTTCGTTCTGGATCCCGTGGAGCCCGAGGACCCCGGCGTGGTGTGGGCCGTGGACGGGGGTTCCTGTTTGGTTGCCGATGCCCGCTCCTTCCAGGTGGCGGCCTTCCGGGTCGCGCGCGTTCGATTCTCGGCCGGAGCGACCGACCTCGTGGAATCCCCGGCCTTGGAGGTACGGGCCGTTTCGCGGCATCAGGTTGGCGAGCTGGCACGTGAAGCCCTGCGCGAACTCACCGGTGCAGAACCCGAACAGCTGCCCGAGCTCACACGCCCGGTCGACGCGCTCCGGGGATGGGCCGAATGGCGTGCAACGATCCAGACCATCGAAGAGGCCGGTCCCGGCGATCTGGTGCTGGTCGACGGATCGCTCCATGGAGGCCCGCTGGTCCCCCCCGCGGTCGTGAGACGGGCCCATCAAACAGCGGTGGACCGGGGCGTCCACCTCGCCGGCGTGGTCAAGGCATCCACCCTGTACTGGGGGCGCAACGCCCCGCTCGTCACACTGATCAAACGCCGGGCGGACCGGGAGTTGGGCCACAGCCGCTGGGTTGCGCGGATCTCCACCGATCCCGTCTTCGCGCGGCTCTATGTGGGCGAGATCTTCGTCGCGCACCTCGCGCCCACTGCCGCGCACGCGTTCCGTGTGGATGTCGCGCGCGGGCCGGGGGAGCCGTTGCATGTGCTCGGCCGGCTTGCCGCCCTTGCGGGCGATCCCGCGTTCGTTGGTTATCCCTATCCGCTGGCCCGGGCGCATCAGGCTGCACGCGTCACGGGCTACGCGGTCGCGGATGTTCGGCGCGCCTTCCGCGAAGCGCTCACGCGCGAAGGCATGCGCGAAGACGACATCGAGATCCTGTTCCAGGATTTCCACGAGGTGCTCAATCGGAGTTGAGATGACCACGGACAAAGGCCGGATCTTCGGCAAGAGTGTGCTGGAGGCGCAGTTCCGCGCCTACTACGGCACCGATCTCTTCCTGGGCGAACTCCTGGTCGCCGACGATGCCGAACGCGACCGCCGCTTCCTGTTCCGAGCCATCGATGTGACCTACGGATCGGATTCGAGCGACCCCGCGTGGGCCGAACGCACCGCCGGGGCCTACATGGCGGGCGACAGAGCCGAGATCTCCTACGAGCTGTACGACCCCGAGCAGCGCCTGTACAAGGTCGCGAAGTGCCAGCCGCTCGGCTACATCGACGGAACCAGCGGTGCGTTCCGCAAGCCGAAATCACTCCCGGCGCAATTCGCCAGGGTCACGGCGCCGGGGCCTGCGGATTTCGCGTTCCTCGCAGAACGGATGGGGGACATCCGGATCGGGAAACTCCGCTCGGGGGAGGACGTCATCGACCTGGAGGTGGGGATCAAAGGAGAGACCCTGGTCAGCCACGTCGGCGTCTTCGCGACCACGGGAATGGGCAAGTCGAACCTCATGAAGGTGCTGGCCGGTCAGGTTCTCGCGTCCTCGGGCCGCTACGCGTGCCTGCTGTTCGATCCGCACGGCGAGTATCTGGAAGGCGGGAGCGGGCTCCGGAAGGGGTTGCGCGATCATCCGTGGGCAGGCGACCGCCTGAAGGTATACGCCACGCGCGCGGCGGGCGCGGCGGCCACCGGCCTCCGTCTCTCCTTGGCCGAGCTCACCCTGGGGGACCTCCAGACCGCCTATCAGTGGAGTCACGCGCAAGAGGACGCCATCTACCGCCTGATCAGGTTCTTCGGCGACGAGTGGATCGCCCGGGTCGGCGAGGAAGACGATGTATCGAAGTTCGCCGAGGATCTCGGCGTGGCCACCAGCACGTTGCAGGTCATCCAGCGCCGGGCGCAGCGGATCTTAGATATGCCGTGCATCAGTCGCGATCCCTCGCAGCCTTCGCTGTCGGCCCGGATCGTCGAGGAACTGATGAACGGATATTCGGTCCTGGTGGATACCAGCGGCCTCTCGTCCATGGAAGAGATCCTGGTCGCATCGGTCATCACCCGGCGCGTGCTGGACACCTACGGCCAGATCTTCCTGGATGATCGGGCCGGGTTCGCGGCGCTGCCACCGACCCTCATCGCCCTTGAGGAAGCCCAACGCGTGCTTTCCAAGGTGCAACGAGGCGACGAGAACGTGTTTCCTCGCGTCGCGCGCGAGGGTCGGAAGTTCAAGGTCGGACTCTGCGCGGTGAGCCAGCAGCCGAAGCTCATCGATGATGAGCTCCTCAGTCAGTTCAACACGTTCTTCATCCTGGGCCTCGCCGACGAGAAGGATCGGAACATGCTGCGCGGATCGTCGAAGCAAGATATCTCCGACCTCGGGCCCGAGATCCAGACGCTCATGCCGGGGGAAGCCATCATCACGAACCTCGAGGCGCCGTTCGCGCTCCCGGCTCAGGTCTACCTCTATGAGGACCACCTTCAGACGGTGAAGGGGCCCTCGCCGCTGCCGCCGGTTCCCGAGGGCAGATCGAAGGGGTTCGCGGAGTAGTGGCGCGACTGGTCGCACTCGGGGACACGCATCTGGGGCGGACGCACCTCGCGCACCTGCGGGACGAGCAGGGAAGGAACCTCCGCGAAGAGGATTTCCTCCGGTCGTTCGGCTGGGCCGTGGAGGAAACCATCGCGCAAGAGCCCGACGGGTTCCTCTGGCTCGGGGACATCTTCGATCATGCGCGCCCCACCTACCGGACGTTCGGGAAGGTGTTGGTGGGGCTGAAGCAGCTGAGCGCGGCGGGACTTGGCGGCGTGAGCATCAGTGGGAACCACGACACGCCCCGGGTGCGGGGGACCGGCTCCCCGTATGCCGCGCTCGAGGAAGTGTTCGACAACGTCGAGTTCGCGTGGGCCTTGGAGGCTCGGAGCGTCGAGTTGGCCGGGGTGAAGGTCCATGCCGTGCCGCAGACGCTGGGTGTGGACGAGTTCAGAACGCAGCTCGACGTGGCCGCTGGTGGGGCCGGAGGCGATGCCACCGACCTCCTCATCGCGCACGTCGCGCTCACCTCCCTGCCGGTCAACGCGTACGGCCGCGACATCAACGAACTCGAGGTCGAGGAGGGGGCGATCGACAAGCGCTTCGATCTGGTGGCGCTGGGTCATTATCACGTCTTCCAGAAGGCCTCGAAACGAACGTGGTACGCGGGGTCCACCGACGCGTTCTCGTTCGCCGATCGGCCGAAGGATGCGGGGCCGAAGGGGCTCGTGGTGATCGATACCGATGCCGGCACCGTAGAGCACATCGAGAATCCGGGCGAACGTCCCTTGGTCACGCTCAGCGTCGAGGCGTCCGGACTGGGCCCCGGGGAGCTGGTCGATGGCGTCGAACGCGCCGCCCGGGGGACGCAGGACGGCGCCATCGTCCGCGTCTTCCTGGAACACGTGGACTCGGCGGCCTTCCGTCAGGTACGCAACGAGGAGTTCCAGGAGGCCGTGCCGGGCGCCCTCCACGTCCAGATCGAGCCCGACGTTGGTGCCGAGACCTACGCCGTGCAAGGAGCGCCCCAGATCGGTTCTCTGGTGAGCGAATGGTCGACGTTCGTGCAGACGCAGGATCTCTCGGGGCTCGAGCGTGATCAGGTGGTGGACCTGGGCTCGCGGTACCTCGAGTCGGCGCAAGGGGAGACCGTGTGAGGGTCGCGGAGCTTAGCCTTCGGAACTACCGGCAGTTCGAAGAGGTGGATCTGGAACTGCCGGCAAGGGTCATCGGCATCGTCGGGCCGAACGGCTCGGGTAAGTCCACGCTGATGGAATCCATCGCGGTGGCCCTCTATGGGATCGACGCGGCCCGGACCAAGAAGGATCAGATCCGCACCAGCGGCCTCCTTACTGACTGCGAACTCCGCATGATCTTCGAACACGGCGGCAGCACGTACGAGGTTCGTCGATCCATCACCGGGAAGAACCATGCCACCGACGCAGAACTGCTCGTGGGCTCGTTGCAACTGGCCTCGGGCGTAAGCGATGTGGACTCGGAGATCGCGCGGTTGCTGCGGATGGACCGCCAGGTGTTCCGGGCCAGCGTCTTCGCCGAGCAGAAGCAGTTGGATGCGTTCTCCGACGTGACGGCGGGCAAACGCAAGGAGATGGTCCTTCGGCTCCTGGGTATCCGTCCTGTCGACGACGCCCGGAAGGTCGCCCGCAAGGATGGGATCGACGCGAGGAAGCAGGCGGAGCAGCTGGGAGGTGTCGCCGCAGATGTGACGGAGCTGGATGCGGCGATCAAGGCGGCGAAGGATCTGGACGCCGAGGCGGCAGGAGTGGCGAAGACCGCAGCCGCCGACCTGAAGAACGCGACCGCCGCCGCCGCCGCGGCAACGGCGGCCTTCGAAGCCGCCGATGCAGCCCGTCAGGAGGCCGAGACCTTGACCGTGCGCCTCGGCGGACTCGACCGGGAGTTGGCCGGGCAGATCGCGAACCGTGACGAGATCGGCGTTCGCCTGGAGGCCACGCGAGAGGCGGTGGACCAACTTCCGGCCATGGAGGCCGAGCTGGCCTCGCTGGTGGGTTCGAGCGATCTCCTGCACGCCGCCCGGCAGCACCGGGCGAAGGCGGACGAGCGGGACGCGCTGAAGCGTCAGCTGGACGATCTCCCCGTCTCCGATCCGCAGGGCGCCCTCGCGGCGCTCGAGGCCGCAACCGCGGCGGCCGACGACGCCCGCGCGCAAGCAGCCCGCGCCGCCGCCACCGCCGAACAACACGCCGATCTCGCCCGCCAAACGGCCGACCGGCTCGCCCGCGCCAAGGAGGCCGATCCATCGGAACCGTGCCCCACCTGCGGCCGCGAGATGGGGAAGGACTTCCGTGCCTACCTGTCGCATCGCAAAGAGGAGGCAGCCGCGGCGAAAGCGCAGGCAGCGGAGTCCGCCCGCGCAGCGAAGGCGGCTCTCGGCGCCATGGCAACGGCGGATGCGACACTCAAGCGTGCTTCCGCGGTGGGCCGGGAAGCCGAGCGGTCGGCTCGCGATCGAACCTCGCTCCAGGAGCGGCTCAACGAAGCGACGTCCGCGCTGACCGCACTAGGCACACCGTTCCACGGTGAGGTGCCCGAGCCGTCCGAACTGACGGACAAGGTCGAACGCGAGCGAGCGTTGGCTGCAGACGTGGCGCGCGTGAGGCAGCAGGTGGAGCACCGCGACCAACTGGTCGGCGACCTCGCGGCAGCGGACGGGCGGATCGCCGAGATCGCCGCCGACAGAGCCCGGGTGGCCGCATCGCTGGAGGCCCTCGCCTACGACTCCGCAGGACACGCCTCCGCTCGCGATGAGCGTGCCAAGGCCGACGCGGCTCTCGCACTCGCCCGTGAGACCGAACGAGCCGCAACGGAGGTTCGTGGTCGTGCCCAGGCCGAGCTGGCCAAGCTGCACGGGGCGCTGGAAGAGGCGGAGAAGATGGCCGCGCGCGTCGACGAACTCCGCTCGGACGCGCGTTACCGCGACCGGGTTGCAACGCTCCTTGACGGATTCCGCAACCACCTGGTGGGCCGCGTCGGCCCCGAGCTCTCCCGCGAGGCAGAGTCGCTCTTCCGGGAGCTCACCAACCACGAGTATGACGATCTGAAGATCGACGACGACACATTGAACATCCACATCGCAGACGGCGACACCTATTTCGACATCGATCGGTTCAGCGGTTCGGAATCCGACCTGGCGAACCTGGCGCTCCGTGTGGCCATCTCGATGCATCTCTCGCGGGTCTCGGGTGCCGATGTCGGGATGCTGGTGCTGGACGAGGTCTTGGGTTCGCTGGACCAGGAGCGCAAGGATCTGATGGTGCAAGCGATGGGCCGGTTGTCCACGCGCTTCCATCAGCTCTTCGTCGTTACGCATGCGGATCAGGTGAAGGACCAGTTCCCGGTGGCCGTGCAGATCTCGAAGACCAGCCGGCGGCGGAGTTCCGCCGTCTTGATCTAGCGCTGATTCGGTTCGATCAGGCGGGGGTGGTGATCTTCGACGCCACGATCCATCTCTCTCCGCTGTAGGTCAGGAGCGTGGTTCGGAAGGCGCTCGGACAGCAGTGGGAATCGGTCGGACCGAAGACCGCCGAACGGATGGTGAGGCCCACCGGGTGGGGGGAGAACCCCACGACGGTGTCGCACGCGGTCTTCTTGAACACCTGCGCGTTCGCCGCGAGATCCAGCAGCAGGGTGGTGCCGCACGCACCGCTGCCCCCTGTGCCTTCGAAGACGAGGGCGTCATCAGAGCGGTCCGCCGTTGCCTCTCCTAGTTGGGTCTCCATCTGCAACACGCCGGCGGATGCATCCGTGGTGATACCGAACACGGGTCGCCACGGCGGTACCGCACCGGGTGTTCGTCGCCAGATCACCAGTCCGTGCGGAGCCTGCAGCGGGTCACCGGGTGCGATGTAGGCGATGCCGGCGGTCTCTCCGGCGCTCGTGGTGGTGGACCACGCGTCGGTCACGGTCACCTCGGGAGGCACCAGGGCCTGCGGCCGCAGCTTGGTCGCCGGGACATCCTTCGCGTACCCCTTGGGCGTGCCCGACGGAACGCCGGAGGGCACGAGCGAGGGGCTGACGCTTGGCTGGTCGCTCTTCGTCGGGGGCTTCACCGGCGGTGGACTCTTCGTTCGGGAGTGGAGAGTAGGAGAAGGCGAGCCTTGGGGTGCGGAACTCGCGCAGGCTCCCGCCAGGACGAGGAGGGAGATGGCCGCGATCCGCAACGAGCGCACCGCCTGATGCTACCGGCGGCGGCTACGCCCCTTGGGAGAGGGCCCGATAGGATGCCGCTGTGACCGACTGGGACCTCACGCCCAAACGTGTGAGCGACTCGCATGTGACCCTCACGCAGATGATGGAGGTCACCGACGCGAACATCGCCGGGTACGTACACGGTGGCGCCATCATGCGACTGGTCGATACCGCGGCCGGTCTTGCCGCCATCCGTCACGCGAGCGGTCTCTGCGTCACGGTTGCTATCGACGAGATGACGTTCCTGGAACCGGTGCAGATCGGTGACGTGCTGGTGCTCAAGGCGGCGGTCACTGACGCCGGCACGACATCGATCGAGGTGAGCGTCCGCGTGGATGCCCTGGACCCGATCTCCGGCCGAACCCGCCACGCCAACTCGGCCTACCTGGTGTTCGTAGCGGTGGACGAACACGGCGCACCCCGCCCCGTTCCCCCCCTCGTCGCCGAGTCCGATCTGGAGAAACGCCGCCAACGGGAGGCATCGCTACGGCGTGAGGCTAGGCTGGCGCACAAAGCGGCCGTCAAGGCCGCTCGGGCACAGGAAGCTGCCGACGAAGCCTGACGGTCCCGTGGGAGGATGGATATGCATCCGACATCGAAGGACCGACCATGACCAGTGACTTCAACGGAGCGCGCGGGCGGCTGGAAACGGCCGAGGGCGCGGTCGACATCTATCGCCTGGACCACCTGGTGGAACGGGGCATCATCGCCGACCTGAGTCGTTTGCCCCACACCGTCAAGATCCTCCTGGAGAACCTCCTGCGCCGCGCCGGAACGCGCGATGTGGCCGACCGCGATATCGCTGCGCTCGCCGCGTGGCCGGCGCCGGCCGCGGATATCGCGTTCATGCCCGGACGCGTCCTCATGCAGGACTTCACCGGGGTGCCGGCGGTGGTCGACCTGGCCGCGATGCGGAGCGCCACGGCTCGCGCCGGTGGCGACCCGGCACAGATCAACCCGCTCATCCCAACGGACCTCATCATCGATCACAGCGTCCAGGTGGACCTGTTCCGGTCGGCAGATGCCTATGAGGCGAACATCGAACGTGAATACGGCCGCAACGGCGAGCGCTACGCCTTCCTTCGCTGGGCGCAGGAGGCGTTCAACGGTCTCCGCGTGGTCCCACCCGGTGCCGGCATCTGTCATCAGGTGAACCTCGAGCACCTGGGCACGGTGGTGTCCGTCCTGGACGGCGTGGCCTATCCGGACACGGTGGTCGGAACCGACTCGCACACCACGATGATCAACGGACTCGGCATCTTGGGCTGGGGTGTGGGGGGTATCGAGGCCGAGGCGGCGATGCTTGGCCAACCGATGTTCATGCCGCAGCCGCTCGTGCTGGGTGTTCGGCTGGATGGATCTCTTCCCGCAGGCACCACGGCGACCGACCTGGTCCTGACGCTCACGCAGTTGTTGCGGACCCATGGGGTCGTGGGGATGTTCGTCGAGTTCTTCGGCGACGGACTCTCCACCCTCTCTGTGGCCGATCGCGCCACGCTTTCGAACATGTGTCCCGAGTACGGAGCCACCGCCGCGTACTTCCCCGTCGATCACCAGACGCTCCAGTTCCTTCGGTTCACGAACCGGAGCGCGGACCTGGTCGAGGCCTACGCGAAAGCACAAGGGCTCTTCCGCGCCGACGGCGATCCGGCACCGGAGTTCTCCGAGGTGCTCGACCTCGATCTCTCTGCCATCGAACCGTCCCTGGCCGGTCCAACACGGCCACAGGATCGCGTCACGCTCTCGGGTGTGTGGGGCAGCTTCACCGAGCGCTTCGGTGACCGGCGCGCCGAGCAGGGGGACGCCCACGTCCGCGACGGAAGCGTGGTGATCGCAGCGATCACCTCCTGTACCAACACGTCGAACCCATCCGTCATGCTCGCCGCCGCGCTGCTGGCGAAGAACGCAGTCGAGGCCGGGATCGACGTGCAGCCGTGGGTGAAGACGTCGCTGGCGCCCGGATCGCGCGTTGTCACGGACTACTTGGATCGGGCAGGTCTCACGCCGTACCTCGAGAAGCTGGGCTTCGCGCTTGTTGGCTACGGGTGCACCACGTGCATCGGGAACTCGGGTCCACTCCCGGATGACGTGGCCGCCGCCGTGGACGAGCGCGGACTCAATGTCGCCGCCGTGCTCTCGGGCAATCGGAACTTCGAGGGGCGGGTGCACCCGCAGGTGCGCGCCTCCTACCTGGCGTCCCCTCCCTTGGTCGTCGCCTACGCTCTGGCCGGCCGGCTGGACATCGACCTTTCAACAGAGCCGTTGGGACACGGCCCGGACGGCCCGGTCATGCTCGCCGATATCTGGCCGAGCGCCGCCGAGGTGGCCGAGAAGATCACCTCGTCGATCGACAAGGAGCAGTTCGAGGAGGAGTACGCCAGGGTCTGGGAGGGCGACGATCATTGGCGTTCGCTCCCCACACCAACGGGCGGGGTGTACGACTGGGACCCCGCGTCGACCTATGTTCAGGAACCTCCGTATTTCGAGAACCTGGACGAGCAGGCGGTCGGCGGAGACATCGAGACGGCCCGCATCCTGGTGAAGGTGGGGGACTCGATCACCACCGACCACATCTCACCCGCCGGTTCGATCAAGCCCGATTCACCCGCCGGCAGATACTTGCAGGACCACGGGGTGACGCCGCTCAACTTCAACTCCTACGGCGCACGGCGCGGCAATCACCAGGTGATGATGCGAGGAACCTTCGCGAACATCCGCTTGCGGAACGAACTTGCGCCCGGCACGGAAGGGCCGTTCACCACGCACCTGCCGAGCGGGGAGGTGATGAGCGTCTTCGACGGCGCCGAACGCTATCGCGATGAGGCCGTGCCGCTCGGAGTGCTCGCCGGCAAGGAGTACGGCAGTGGTTCGAGTCGCGACTGGGCGGCCAAAGGCCCGAACCTGCTGGGTATCCGGTTCGTCCTTGCCGAGAGCTTCGAACGCATCCATCGCTCGAACCTGGTGGGGATGGGTGTGCTGCCACTCGAGTTCAAGCCGGGGGAGACCTCGGCATCGCACGGGCTCACCGGCCGCGAGGTGTTCGCCGTTCGTGGGGTCGGTGCGGGGATCACGCCGGGCCAGGACGCGACGATCGAGGTGGCTCGCGAGGACGGAAGCACCGTCTCGTTCCCGGTCACGGTTCGCGTTGATGCTGCCGCGGAGGTGGAGTATTTCAACGCCGGCGGGATCCTCCGGCTGGTCTTGCGACAGATGCTCGCCCGGGGTCGCTAGGCCGACACCGGCGCAGTGAGGATGGGTGTCTGCGTAGGCGCGGAAGGACAGGTTGCGCGTTCGATCGTTATGGCCATCAGGTCGGCGTTCCCCACGTTGGCGCTCACCGACGTATGGAGGATCCCGTTCGACGACGAGGCACAGCCGGCCGATGTCGCTTCCTTGCCGGTGATCGTCCAGACCTCGTAGACCTCGCCGGCACCGACCTTCGGCAATCCTGCTCCGAACAGCACCGCGCCGGCTTCCCCGGGGGTGTAGGCCATGAGCAAGGAACCGGTGTCTCCCTGGAACTGCACGATCCGCTGAGATAGGGCCACGGAACGAATCGGCACGGAGGTGCTCAGCCGGAGCCCCAGCGCTCCGCCGCCTACCACCACAACGAAGGCGGCGGCGACCGCGACCGCCGTACGCCACGAGCTTCGCCGCCGCCTGGGTTCGGAAAGGTCGTCGCTGCGTGTCTCCGCCGTGGGTTCGGCGGCCTCGGGAACGGCCACGACCGTCCCAACCCCGCGGGGCGAGGCTGAAAGGATGGCTTCGACCATCCCCGCGCCGACGAGCTCGGGCGTGAGCGAGTCGGCGAGCATGGCGGCCGTCTCCATGAACTCATCCTCCAGGCGACGGCACTCGGCGCAATCGCCGTGTGCGGCGAGTTCGCGCTCGAGGGTCTCGACGTCACTCCCGTCCAGGCCGCCCAACGCACGAACCGCGAGCAGTTCCTCGATCCGCCCGTGCGTCGTCATCGCTCGATCCCTTCCAGCGCGACGCGGAGGCGGCGCATGCCGAGGAGCGTGCGGGATTTCACCGTTCCGAGTGGAAGACCGTTCCGCTCCGCTATCTCAGACTGCGAGAGTCCGTCGAAGTACATCATCTCCAGCACCGCACGCTGCGCCTCGGGGAGGGTGTTCAACGCAGCGCGGATGGCTGCCCGTTCCTGCGGCGCTCCGAGTTCCGTCGCGACCGCCTCCGCGTGGTCCTCGGTCTCCAGGGTGGCGACGGCACCTTCGGCCTCGGCCCGCCTCCGCTGAGACTCTTCCCGGCGAACAGCGTCGACGGCTCGGTGATGCACCATGCCCATCAACCAGGTCTTCACGGATCCCCGTTGCTCTTCGTACGCAGCTGGGTTCCGCCACACGGCCATGAATGCCTCCTGCACGATCTCCTCCGCGAGGTGTTGTTGACGCACGACCCGTAGGGCAAGGGCCTTCGCAGTGGGTGCGTAGCGGCTGAAGAGGCCACGGAACGCCTCTTCGTCGCGGGTCAGCAGCCGCTGCAGGAGGTCACGGTCGCCCGTCTGCGAAACGTCAATGGTTCCCAACGGCGTGCTCCGGATCAGCGTGGCGGTTCCATACACGGCGAGCGTCGATCCTTCCGTTGTGGGAGTTGCTCGACGTGTATTCGCGTCTCATGGGCTGTCGGATCTGTGATCGGCACTCTGCTGGGCGAGGTGGCGGCCCGCCGACTCGAGGATCTGCTCGAGCGATGCGGGGTGTTCGGGATCATAGAGGCTGCTCCCGACGCTCAGTGAGAGGAGCCGCGGGTTGTCCGACCGCGCGTTGTGCAGCGCGATCGATTCGACCAGCCGAGACAGGACCAGCGTCTCGGCGCCGCTGGCCTCTCCGGTGAGCAACACGCAGAACGTATCCGGCGCGACCCGCGCGGGCAGATCCGAGTCACGGACCGCCTGCATCAGCACCTCGGCGGCGTCCCGCGCCATCTCGTCGGCACCGGTTGCACCTTCGTTCGACATGGTCTCGACGAACCCGTCCAGCCGAACGAACAGGAACACCACGGGGTGTTTGACGCGGTCGGCCATCCGGAGATGGTGCTCCGCGATAGCCCCGAACCCGCGGAGGTTCGGCATCCCGGTCACCGGGTCGGTCGTCGCGAGATCGCGCTGCATGCGGCGGTGTTCCGTTGCGTAGCGGACCGCGCGAGCCAGAAGTCCACGAGGCATCGCTCCGCGGACCAGGTGATCTTCGGCTCCGGCGTGGCGCGCCATGGCACCGTCGGCTTCGTTTGTGGGCTCCGTGACAACCAGGACAGCGGCATCCGGCGCGTGGGCGTGGATGCGGCCGATGGTTTCGATCGGCCCGATCCCGTCCAGCGAGACGACCACCGCATCGGGAGTCAGAGAGCGAGCGAGTCCTTCATCCAGCGTGGCCGCCGATTCCACCACGAACCCTTCTTCGGCTGAAAGTTCCTCGTGCATCGCGCCGTCGAGCCCGACGAGCAACACGGTCAAGTCTTGTGTCAACGATGCCTCCTGAAGGGATGACGGTGCGTGGGCGGATTATGTCATCACCTGCCGTAACCATTCCGCCACAGGAACGTAATGAAACCCGATGACCGCTGCGGCCCACCTGCCGGTAGGCTCTAGCGTATGAGCGAAGGTTCCCATCGGCCCCGCCGTACCATCCGTATCGCCATCTCGGCGGCAGCGTCGCTTTCGTTGATCATCGGCGCCGCCACCGCCTATGCCTACGTCCTGGTGGTGCAGAACAACGGAACGGGTACCTCCTGCTTCGCTGACTGCTCGTCCTCCGGGCCTAGCGTCTCTTCGAAGTACATCGGGCCGTGCGCGAGTCGTTCCTGCAACTACCTGCTCCTCGGCTCCGACTCCCGTTCCAACCTGAGTCATGCCGATCAGGTCGCGAACGGCACGAACGCCCAAGCGGGGGCGGGTGATCACTCCGACGTCATCATGGTGGTGCACACCGAACCCGATGGGAAGACAGTCATCCTGTCGTTCCCTCGAGACCTATGGGTGAACATCCCCGGCCTGGGCAAAGGAAAGATCAACTCCGCGTTCGCCGGCGGGATCGCGGGCGGAGGCCCGGCCCGGGTCGCCCAGACGGTGTCGCAGATCACCGGTCTGAAGATCAGCCATTTCCTGGCCGTCGATCTCGGGGGGTTCCAAGGTGTCGTCGACTCGATCGACGGGATCGACATGTGCCTCCCGGCGACCGAAGCGGGACCCGACGGCTGGCTGACCGATCCGAACACGCAGCTCCACCTGCAGCCCGGCTGTCAGCATCTCGATGGCCAGCAGGTGCTTTCCTACGTTCGTTCCCGCCACCTCCCGTGCGATGTGAACGGAGACTTCAACCGCATCAGCCGTCAGCAGGCGTTCCTTCGTGCGGTCATCAATCGCATGCTCCAACCGAGCGAACTCTTGAAGATCCCCGGGTTCATCAAGCCCGTGCTCTCGAACCTGAAGCGGGACAAAGGGCTGACCATCGCCGACCTGGCGTATCTCACCGGTCAGCTCCACGGGCTCTCGAGTGGCGACGTCCTCTTCCGCAACGTGCCGGTGAAGCTCGGTCAGGTCACCGTGCCGGAATACACGTTCCCATTGGACGTGGAGTTCCTCGATCCATCCGCACAGCCATTGTTCAAGGCCCTTCGAGACAACAGCGCGCTGCCCGCCGACACGACGCTGCCCGGAACGCCGATCTCCGAATCCCAGATCACCATCCCGGTGGTCGACCACGCCTCCGCGGGCAAGGCGGCCGGCGTCGAGACCATCCTGTCGCAGGCAGGCTTCGACATCTCACCCGCCGTCGTTCCCTACGCCACCTTCGATTCGACGGTGAAAGGAACGGTGATCGCGTACAGCGCCGGCTCTAAGGACGCGGCAGATCAAGCTGCCGTGGTGCATTCGTACTTCTTGGATGTTCCGATGAAGGCGGTGCCGGCCAAGCTCCTCGGAGGGAACAAGGTGGCGCTGTTCGTCACGGCCGCCTACCAGCCTCCGTCCACAAGCACGCCGGAGCCGACCACGTCATCTGGCTGTCTGCCGGCTGCCTAGACGCTACGTTCCGCGCGACCCCTCCACCTGCCAGACTGACCGCCATGCGCGCGCTCATCCTCTCGGGCGGTGAAGGGAGCCGCCTGCGGCCCATCACCCACACGCAGGCCAAGCAGCTCATCCCCATCGCGGGCACGCCGATCCTTTTCCATGCCGTGCAGGCCATCGCGGACGCCGGGATCACGGAAGTCGGGATCATCGTGGGTTCGACTGCGGCTGAGGTTCGGACTGCGGTCGGTGACGGGTCGAGGTGGGGCGTGCAGGTGACCTACATCCCGCAGGACGCTCCGTTGGGGCTGGCGCACGCCGTCCTCACCGCCGACGACTTCGTGCGAGGTGAGCCGTTCCTCATGTATCTCGGCGACAACGTCCTGCTTGAGGGCCTCACCCGGTTCGTCGAGGAGTTCGAACGGACACGGCCCGATGCGCAGATCTTCCTGGCGCGCGTGCCGGAGCCCGAACGCTTCGGCGTGGCGGTCCTGGAGGGCGAGCGGGTGATCAGGCTGGTTGAGAAACCTACCGACCACATCAGCGATCTGGCCCTGGTGGGTGTCTATCTGTTCGACGATTCCATCCTGGAAGCCGCGAACGCCATCCGCCCCAGCGCGCGCGGAGAGCTGGAGATCACCGACGCTATCCAGTGGCTCATCGATCACGGACGAACCGTCCGCGCGGAGATGGTCGAGGGTTGGTGGAAGGACACCGGGAAGCCAGAGGACCTCCTGGAAGCCAACCGCATCATGCTGTCGGTTCGCGCGGGGAGTCTCGAGGGTGAGATCGACGACGGTTCCTCGGTTGAGGGCACACTCGTCCTCGGCGCCGGGGCGCGGGTCAGTCGCAGCGTGATCCATGGTCCCGTGGTTATCGGGCCCGGCTGCATCATCGAGGACTCGGAGATCGGTCCTGATGTCTCGATCGAGCGCGACTGCACGGTTCGTGCCAGCACCCTGCATGACGCAATCGTCATGCAGGAGTGCGCGATCGAGGCCGTCCGCGGGCTGGGGGGGTCGATCCTCGGTCGCGGCGTCGTGGTCCGCCACTCGGGGCAGACGGGCATGCGTCGGCTGGTGGTCGGCGACCAGAGCCGGGTCGAGGTGGACTGAGTTCGATGAGGGTCGTGGTCGATGCTCGACCTGCGCTCGGGCCGCGTCCCACGGGGGTCGGCCGCTACGCGCGGGAGATCGTGCTCAGACTTCCTTCTGCCGATCCGGAAGCTGCCTATGTCGCGTGGTACCTCCACGCCAGGGGTCTTCTCCGTCCCCGTTCGTTCTTCCCCGGCGCCGGATCCAATCTGACCGAACGTGCCTCGCGCTTCCCGGCCCGCGTGTACCAACCCCTCGCCTGGCGCACGGGGTTCCCTCGGGTCGAATGGCTCGCCGGCCCCTACGACCTGCTCTTGGCCACGAACTTCCTTCCACCCGCAACCGGCCGCGCCGGCCGGGTGGTCCCGGTCGTCCACGACCTTGCGTTCGTTCGACATCCCGATACGGCCCCGCACGTCGATGAGCGCTGGCGACGACGTTTCCTCGCCACGATTCAGGCCGCGCCCGGCGTGATCGTCCCGAGCCACGCCGTGCGCGATGACCTGACCCTCTTCGCACCGTCCATCGACCCCGCCCGCATCCACGTGATCCACCATGGTGTGGAGCAGGCGGCGTTCACGGCCGCTGCGCCCCCCGTGGTCGACGACGTCCGCAGGCGATTCGGTATCGGAGGTCGTTACGCCTTGTTCCTGGGAGGCATCGAACCCCGCAAGAATCTGGTGCGTTTGGTGCGGGCCTTCGGCTCCATCGCCGATCGGGATGCCTGGCTGGTCATCGCCGGCGGTGCCGTCAACTGGTTCCCCGACGCCTCGGTCCAGGTGGATGCGGCGATCGCCGCGCTCGCGCCGCAGGCGCGAGCGCGGGTGGTTCGCACGGGCTACGTGAGCGACCCCGACAGGGTCGCTCTCCTCTCGGGAGCCGAGATGCTCGCCTACCCCTCGCTCGCCGAAGGGTTCGGCTTCCCGATCCTGGAAGCGTTCGCGGCGAACATCCCGGTCCTCACCTCGAACACCTCGTCGTTGCCCGAGGTGGCGGGAGACGCCGCCGTCCTGGTCGATCCCACCGATCCCGGTTCGATCGCATCCGGCTTGGACGAACTGTTCTCTGACGCCGATCTGCGGGCGATGTTCAGGGCGAAGGGACTGGCGCGCGTCACGGGGTTCACGTGGGAACGGTGCGCGAAGGCAACGGCGCAGGCACTGCATGAGGCCGCCGAACTCGCCCGATAGACTCGACCGGACCATGTCGAACACGTCCGATCACTTCCTCATCACGGGCGGAGCCGGATTCATCGGTTCCCACCTGGTGGATACCGCGCTCGCTCGTGGCTCCCGGGTGACCGTGCTTGACCGCCTGTCCATCGGCGGGAGCTTGATGAACCTGGAAGCCCACGAGGGCGATCCGCGATTCACGTTCGTGGAGGCAGATGTCCGCGACGGTTCCGCTGTCGGGAAGCTCGTTGCCGATGCCACCTGCGTCATCCACGCGGCCGCCGAGACCCACGTGGACCGGAGCATCGACGATCCCCAGGGGTTCGTGTCGTCGAACGTGATCGGTACACACACGGTGCTCGAAGCCGCGCGGGCCCACGGCGTGCGCATGCTGATGATCTCGACCGACGAGGTCTACGGTCCCGGGGACCCCGCGGGGGGTCTCTTCGACGAAGACGACCCGCTCCGGCCACAGAGCCCTTACGCCGCGAGCAAAGCAGCTGCCGATCTCCTATGCCAGGCCGCCTCGACCACCTACGGCCAGAACGTGACCGTGGTCCGGGGCACCAACGCGTTCGGTCCGCGTCAGATCGAACGCGTCATCCCCACCTACAGCGTCAACGCCGCCGAGGGCAGACCGATCCCCGTCTACGGACAGGGGAAGCAACGGCGTGAATTCCTCTATGTCACCGACTGGGTGGAAGCTGCCCTGGTCGTGGCGGATCGTGGGTCACCCGGCGTCACCTACAACATCGGCGACGGGCACGAACTCGAGAACATCGATCTGGCGGAGCAGATCTGCCGGCTCGCCGGCGCTGACCCGTCGCTCGTCACATTCGTGGCAGACCGACCCGGTCACGATTTCCGCTACGGCGTCCG
This sequence comes from Actinomycetota bacterium, assembly GCA_034667405.1. GTDB lineage: Bacteria > Actinomycetota > UBA4738 > UBA4738 > HRBIN12 > JANXVR01. The sequence continues at coordinate 60,504 of JAXDJX010000012.1, forward strand.
ATCCGACCGGCTCCGAGCCCTTGGGTGGTCGCCTAAGGTGGAGTTCTCCGACGGGCTCGCCACGACGGTGGCGTGGTACCGCGAGCATCTCGAGTGGCTCCGCCGCGCCCACACCGTCAATGTCGTGACGGAGCCGCGGGCCGCCGGGGCCGCCGGAGCGCCGGCATGAAGCTCGTCGTCACCGGGGCCGGCGGCGGGCTGGGCCGGGCGTTCCTCGCCCAGGTACCGGGGCACCATGACGTGCATCCCTTCACCCACTTGGACCTGGACATCGGGGACCACCATGCCGTCATGGCCACCATCGGAGCGCTGCGTCCCGACGCGATCTTGAACTTCGCCGCGTTCACCAAGGTCGATCAGAACGAGACGGAGCCCGATCGCGCGTTCCGAGACAACGCGCTGGGGCCGCAGAGCGTGGCCGTGGCGGCACGGGCCGCCGGCGCCGTTCTGGTCCATATCTCTACCGACTACGTCTTCGACGGCGCCAGATCACGGCCCTACGACGAGACCGACACTCCGAATCCGCTGAGCGTCTACGGACGCGCCAAGCTCGCGGGGGAGGTGAACGTCCGCGCGGTGTTGCCGGAGCACTTCATCATCAGGACCGGGTACATCTTCGGCGGCGGCGACGATTACGTTTCCGCCGCCACGCAACGATTGCGGGACGGGGCCACCGCCGGCGGGCTGGAGGACCGATTCGGGAGCCCGACGTTCGTCGGACATCTTGCCGAGCGCATCCTTCCGTTGCTGCTCACGGGTCGGTTCGGCACCTATCACCTAGCGGGCTCCGAGCGTGCCTGCTGGTTCGAGGTACTCCAGCAGATCAAGCAGCTTGCGGGTCTCCCGGGAACGGTCGAACCGCAGAAGGCCTCCTACCTGGGGTTGCCGGCTCCGCGTCCCGTGAACTCGCCGCTCACCAGCGTGTATACCGAGCATCTGGGGATGCCGCCGATGCCGTCGCTCGAGTCCTCGCTGACGGCGTTCCTGACCGCCACGAGCGCTGCGTGATCGGGTCCGGGAGCGGTCGGTTCGGATGCTAGGCTGACCTGCAACGATGGCCCCCAAACCCTTGGATGATGACGCCCGCGACGCCCTTGCGCGAGAGCTGTATTGGGCGCAGGAACACGCCGCGAAGGGCAACATGGGCACGGGCGAAGTGCGTGACAGGCTCCGCGAGCTGGCGACGCAGATCCGGGCCGATGAGAAGGTTTTGATCCCCCTCGGGGAAGCCAACCTCATCGCCGCAGGGCGGGGACGGCGGTTCTTCAAGTACAAGCTGTTCCGGATGGCGCGACCCATCACCCGCCGATATGACCGCCTCACGGCCGACCACGCCGAGCTGAGCAAGGCGCTCGCAGACCGTCTCCTTGCCGTCGAGGCCGAACTCGAGGATCTTCGGCTCCTCCTCGTCGAGATGGGCGATGCGAACCGGCGAGGTCCAGCCGGGTGAGGATCGCGGTCCTGCATCCGCAGGCCGCGTTCGTGCGTGGGGGAGCGGAGGCGCACGCGCAGGCCTTGGTCCGGGCGCTTCAGGACGCCGGCCATGAAGCAGACCTGGTCACCATCGCGTGGCAGTGGTTCCCGCCGGTGCGGCTCGCGCACAACATGGCTATCTGGCGGAGTTTCGACATCGCCGAGTCCAACGGTTTGACGGTGGACGCCGTCATCGCCCTGAAGTTCCCCGCCTACCTGGTCCGTCACGAACGCAAGATCGTCTGGCTCATCCACCAGCACCGGACCGCCTACGACCTCTGGGACCATCCGGAGTTCTCCGATCTCGCCCGGATGGACCAAGGACCGGCTATCCGCGACATGATCGTGAACTCCGACCGCGTGGCGCTGGACGAGGCCACGCATATCTTCACCAACTCGGCGAACGTGAAACGACGGTTGTGGGAGTCGCTCCGGATCGAGGGGGAGGTCCTCTACCACCCGTCCGATACCACCATGACGCTCATGAACGCGCACCCTGGTCCCTACGGCGATCACGTCTTCTTCCCAAGTCGCTTCGAGCCCGTCAAGCGACAGTCCCTGGCGATCGAGGCGATGCGCCATGTCCGTTCGCCGGCATCGCTGGTCCTGGTCGGACGAGGTCCCGACGAAGCGATGCTTCGTGCGCTGATCGATCAACACGGACTCAATGACCGCGTGCGGCTGGAGATCGGCGTCACGGACGAGCGGCTCCAGGAGTTGTATCTGACCGCGCTCGCGGTCCTGTATCCATCGTTCGACGAGGACTACGGCTACGTGACCATCGAAGGCATGGCAGCCGAACGTCCGGTCATCACCTGTAGCGACAGCGGCGGCCCGCTCGAGTTCGTGACGGATGGAGAGACCGGCCTGGTGACGGCGCCTGAGCCGGGGGCGATCGCGAGTGCGATCGACCGGCTTCATGCGGATCGAACGTTGGCCGCCCGGCTAGGTCCTGCCGGCAGGGCTCGCGTTCGCGAGGTCGTCCCGGGCTGGCCCGAGGTCGTCGAACGGTTGCTGCAGCCATGAGCCTGCGCGAGCTGGCCGTCCGGTTCGTTCCGCGGCACACGCGGCTCGGCCGGGTCGCGTGGAGTGGGGGGCGTCGATTCTTCGGGCCGAAGATCCTGGTGCCGGGCACGCTGGGCGATCTCCTCTTGTTGGTCCCCCCCGAGCGCCTCACCGCGGAGGCACTGCGCGAAGCGGGGTTCCCGACGACAACGAGGATCGACCAGTCCTGGCCGGTGAAGCCCGCAGACGTACACCGTTCGCACGGCTTTCACCTCTGCGTCATCGAGATCGGCGATGACCCGAGCCTCTACCTGAACGCCTACCGCGCCGCGTTCGTGGAGTCGTGCTTCATCCTCCTGGATGTGCGCGATATCTCGCCGCTGATCTGGCGGCTCCGCGGGTTGGGGGACCCCCTTGGCTATCGCGCAGCCCATCTCGCGCGAGACGCGCAGGATCGCCTGGGTCACGAGCTGAGCGATGTCGAGCGATTCGGTCGTGCCTCCGTGGCCCATCTGGTGCGTCGGGCGAAGTTCCTCGTCGTGCCGGGTCCCGATCCAGCGGACCAACTCCGGGCGCTGGGATGCCTCACCCCGATCGCCGTGATCCCCCCCGGTCCCGACGGCCGGTCCGCGCTGGCGGCGACCATCCAAGGCGCCGTCACCATGGTGAAGGATCCCGCCCACGCCGCGCTCGAGCTCTGGGCGGGCGCGCTGGCCGACATGGGGATGGACCCCGCAGACCTGGATGGATCCACGGTGCTCTCCTACCTCCGAGCCATGAACGGCTTCAAAGGAACACCATCGAACCTTCAAGGTCAGGCCTGACCCGGTTGCTAAACTCGTGCGAACGCGCTGACCTGCGTGTTCGCGACCCGTAGGAGCTCCGCTATCGCCATCGCGCAGAACGTCACCGAACGCACATCCGAGCCACCCAGACTGCACGTCATCCGGCGCGTCCGTGAACTGTACGGCTACCGCGAGATCCTCCTGAACCTGGTTCGCAAGGAACTGAAGGTGAAGTACACGGCGTCGGTTCTGGGCGCGGTGTGGTCCCTGCTCAACCCGGTTGTGTTCCTCATCGTGTTCACGTTCGTCGTCATCGTGACGGGTAACAACATCCCGCATTTCCCGGTGTTCCTGCTCTCGGGGCTCCTGGCATGGAACATGTTCTCTGTCTCGCTCGCCCAGGGGGCGCGCGCGGTGTTGGACAACGCCAACCTGGTGAAGAAGGTCTACTTCCCACGCGAATTGCTCCCGATGGCGGCTATCGGCGTCTCGCTCGTGGACTTCGTGTTGCAGTCGGCAGTGCTCCTGCTCTTCATGCTCGCCAGCCGGTTCCCCTTCCAGTTCGGGGGCTTGGCCCTCTATCCGATCGCGTTCGCCACGTTGCTCGTCTTCACTACCGCAGTCACGTTCTGGGTGTCGGCGCTCAACGTGCGGTATCGCGATGTTCAGCATCTGGTGAACCTGGGGCTCCTCGTGTGGTTCTGGTTCACGCCGATCGTCTACTCCGCCTACCTGGTGCAGAACTACTTCGTGAACGGCAACCCCGGCGATAACGCGGTGATCCCGCATCCGGCCGTGTGGTTCGGATACCTCTTGAACCCCTTGGCCACGATCGTCATGAGCTTCCAGCGCGCGCTGTACGGCGTCCATCCCGTCACGGACTCGGGTCACGTTCACACCGTGCTTCCGGATGTGAGCGTTCTCTGGCTGGTCGAGCTCCTCGGGATCGCGCTCGTCGCGTCGCTCATCCTCCTGCGGATCACGTGGGGGCAGTTCTTCCGGCTCTCCGGCGACTTCGCCGAGGAGCTGTAGATGGCCGCCGCGATCGAGGTGCAGGACATCTCGAAGGTCTTCCGCCTCTACAAGGAGAAGCCGGGCTCCCTCAAGGCGCGTCTCCTTTCCGGCCGCACACGCGCCGAGGATTTCTGGGCGCTGAAGGACGTGACGTTCGATGTTCCGCAGGGGAAGTCCGTCGCGCTGATCGGCCACAACGGGTCGGGAAAGACCACGCTCCTGAAGTGCATCGCCGGGATCTTGCGTCCGACCCACGGCAGCATCCGCCAACGCGGTCGCATCGCCGCGCTGCTGGAACTCGGGGCAGGGTTCCACCCGGAACTCACGGGGCGCGAAAACGTCTACCTCAATGCTGCGTTCCTGGGTCTCAACCGCAAGGACACCGACAAGGTGTACGACGACATCGTCTCTTTCGCCGAGCTCGGCGATTTCATGGACACACAGGTGAAGTTCTATTCGTCGGGGATGTTGGTACGTCTGGGGTTCGCGGTCGCCGTGCACGTCGACCCCGACATCCTGCTGATCGACGAGGTGCTTGCGGTGGGCGACGAGGCGTTCCAAGCGCGCTGCCTGGAGCGCGTCGCGCAGTTCCAGCGTGACGGACGCACCATCGTGCTGGTCACCCACGCGCTCGACACGGTCCGACAGATCTGCGACGAGGCCGTGATGCTCGACCACGGCACCGTCTACAAGATGGGCCATCCCGACGAAGTGGTTCGCGAACTGCGCCTGAAGATCCTCCACAAGGATCTGGACTACGCCACGGAAGAAGGATCCAAGGAGGTCGAGATCGTCGGTGCCGAACTCATCCGTGCCTCGGGTGCCACGGACGGCCCGGTCCAGCCGGGCGAATCGCTCACCATCCAGGTCGACCTCAAAGCGAACGTGCCCATCGACGATCCAGTGGTGTCCTTCGCCCTGCACGACGGCACGAACCGCTACGTCTTCGGCGGCGACACGGTTTCCGAGCAGATCTCGCTCGGACGCTTCGACGGTAAGAAGCGCGTTGCCTTCCACCTGAGATTTATGCCCCTGGTGCAAGGCCGGTACTGGGTGACGCTCGGGGTCCATGGTCGTGACGTCAGCCGCGTCTACCACGTGCAGGATCAGCGGTATTCCTTCGAGGTCCAGCAGTCCGGCGAACGCAGGGATCAGGTGTTCATCGCGATGGACACCGAGGTCGAAGATCTGTGAACGCCCCCGCCCCGCCCTCGGCCGCGCCCCTGCCAACCCATAAGAAAGGCGAACCCATGAACCTGGTCCTCATCCTCATCTCCGTCTGCCTGGCCGGCGTGGCGCAGGTCACGCTCAAGGTGGGCGTCGACCGCGCCACGAAGGCCGGCGGTGGGGGACATATCGCGATCGGTGCCGGCGGCCTCAAGGATCTCGCCCTTTCCCCGGTCGTGTGGGGAGGGCTCGCCGTGTTCGGGATCTCCGCGATCGTGTGGCTGTTCGCGCTCTCCCGTGTCGACCTCTCGTTCGCCTATCCGTTCGCGGCGCTCGGGTACGTGATCATCGTGCTCGCCTCCCTGACGGTGCTGCACGAATCCGTACCGCCACTGCGGTGGGCGGGCGTCGCGCTCATCATCACCGGGATCATCCTGGTCGCCCGTACCGCATGAACCAACCTGCAGGCGCAGAACTCGCCATCGTCATCGTCAACTACAACACTCGCGGGTACCTGGAGCGGTGCCTGGCGTCGCTTGAGGCACATCGAGGCGAGATCACAACCGACGTCCTGGTCATCGACAATGCCTCGCGCGACGGCTCGCACCTTCGAGCGGTGGCCGCGCATCCATGGGCGCGCTTGATCGAGAACCCCCGGAACATCTACCTGTCACCGGCGTGGAACCAGGGCATCCGTGAGACCGACGCCCCCTACGTGCTTCTGCTCAACCCCGACGCTGAGATGCTGCACGGCACCTTGGCCGATTACGTCGTCGTCGCTCGTGAGCATCCCCGTGCGGGGATCGTCGGCCCCGCGATCCGCAATCCCGACGGCACGATGTACCCGAGCGGCCGCCCTCTTCCCAGCGTTGCCGACGCGGTAGGTCATGCGTTCCTCTCTCCGTTCGCCCCCGCGAATCCGTTCACCCGCCGCTACCACATGGAAGGATGGGACCGAAAGAGCGAACGAACCGTGGACTGGGTGAGCGGGGCCTGCATGCTGATGCCGCGCGCGGCTCTCGAAGCAGTGGGGGCGTTCGACGAGGGGTTCCCGTTGTACGCCGAGGAGTTGGATATGGCGACGCGTCTTCGCGGCGCGGGATGGTCCGTCCTGTTCACGCCGAAGGTGGAGATCATCCACGCGCTGGGGGTGTCGACGGGGCGGTCGCGCCGCATGAGCCGGATGCACTCCAGGTCGATCTTCCGGTATTACCGTAAGCACCGGGCCGGTGGGTGGCGGAAGGTGACGGTACCGTTCGCCTGGGCCGCGCTCACGCTGCGGGCAGAGATCGACTGGCTGAAGGGGAGGTTCGTTCGGTGATGAAGGCCGTCGTGCTGGTGGGGGGAGAGGGAACGCGGCTGCGTCCGCTGACCGAGACCATGCCGAAGCCCTTGCTGCCGCTGATGGACCGGCCTTCGTTGGCGCACGTCCTGGATCATCTGGGCCGTCACGGCGTCGAGGAGGTCGTGCTCTCAAGTCCGTACCTGGAGGAGACGTTCGGTCCCTTCATCGAGTCGCGGCACGGCCACCCCCGCGTGATCTGGATCACAGAGGCCGAGCCATTGGGGACGGGCGGCGCGATCGTCAACGCGCTTGACCACCTCGGCACGGAGCCCTTCTTCGCACTCAACGGCGACATCCTCACCGATCTCGACCTGACAACGATGCTGGCCCAGCACCGCGAGCACGGCGCTGCGGCGACGATCGCGCTGCATCGTGTGGAGGACGCACGCGCATTCGGTCTGGTGATCACCGAGCCGGATGGACGGGTGCGGGAGTTCCGTGAGAAGCCCGCCGAACTCATCCCGGGTGACATCAACGCCGGCACCTACCTCATCGACCCGGTTGCACTCGGGCAGTGGAAACCGGGCGTGGCCGCTTCCATAGAACGCGAGATCTTCCCCGCGGTCATCGCCTCGGGGCAACCCGTCTTCGGGTTCGCCTCCGACGCGTATTGGCTGGACCTGGGGACCCCGCAGAATTACCTCCAAGCGCATTTCGACATGCTCGAAGGAAAGGTGCACGACGTGACCTACAGCGCCCCGTGGATGGGCCAGGACGCCGATGTCGATCTCCGCGCGCATCTGGGCCGATGGGTCGCGATCGGACCGGGTGCGAAGGTTGGTGCCGACGCGCAGATCGACGATTCGGTGTTGCTCCCTGGCGCGCGCGTCCTTCCGGGTGCCCGCGTCCTTCGCAGCGTGATCGGCTTCGGCGCAGAGGTCGGTGAGGGCGCCACGGTCGAGGATTCGGTTCTCGGTGAACGCGCGGTCGTGCCGGGTGACCTTGCGCTGCAAGGAGAACGGGTCGCATCGAACACCACTCACCGCCCGGCCTGACATCCCCCGAACGGCCCCCTTGCCGCCGGAACCCTTCGGTTCCGAGCGGGCTGAGCCGATGTGGTAGCGTGCGAAGCCCGACCGGGGAACCCTTCTTCTTATGATGCGACGCTTCTTTCCTTTCGTCGCCGCGACCTTCGTGGCCGCCGCGCTGGCAGTGCCGGTTGCACTCGCCGGACCGGCTGCGGCCGGCGGTTCCAACGCCGGCAACGGCTCTGCGCTTACCGCCGGCCCCGCCCCCGATCCAGGTGCCGCGACCCGCTCTCCCGGCAACTTCACGTTCTTCGGTTCGGGTTGGGGCCACGGGCTCGGCATGTCGCAGTGGGGTGCCTACGGCCTCTCCAAGAAGAACTGGAACCACTCCCGCATCCTCGAACACTTCTACTCGGGCACCACCGTCGTCAAAGAAGCGAACCTCCCGCAAACCATCAGGGTGGGGCTCACCTCCGGCAACGCGACGATCTCGTTGCACGCCGCCGGTGGTCCCGTGAGCCTGCGGACGGGGGACCAGAACACGGGCCACCTGGTGGGCAAGGTCCCCGGTGGAAAGACGTGGACCGTGCGAGCCGTCGCCACCGGATACAAGATCGTCGATCAGAACGGCCACACGGTCGGCGGCTCACCCGTGGGTGGACCGTCGCTCGATCTATTCGCGACGTATGCGTCCGGCGGAGCACGTGTCACCATCCCGCAGGCGGGCGCGTCGTATGACCACGGCTACATCCAGTTCGAGATGACGGGCAACCCCTCGTCGCGAAAGATGAAGCTGGTGCTTCCCATCAAGCTCGAGAACTACCTCTTGGGCATCGGCGAGATGCCCAGCAGTTGGCCCGCGCAGGCGCTCGAATCACAGGTCGTGGCCGCACGCAGCTACGCCGTCTACAAGCTGCGGCACTATCCCATCCAGAGCTCGTGCGATTGCGACGTGGTTGACGGTTCGAACGACCAAACCTATATCGGGTGGAACAAGTCCAGCGGTCCCGACGGAGCGCGATGGGTGCACGCCGTCGGTGCCACCGACTCGCACGTGGTCGAGTACCAACACGCCGTGGCCGACACCTTCTTCACGGCATCGGATGGCGGTCACACCGAGGACATCCAGGTCCAGTGGGGAACGCCACAATCTAGCTATCCGTACCTGGCAGGCGTGTGCGATGCGGGAGAATCGGTCGCGCCGGGCGACCCGTGGCTCAACTGGTCCAAGACGCTCTCGGCGACCACGGTCACCAACGCGCTCGGCCTGGGCGGTCAGTTGCACACCGTCGCGAAGTTCAGCGCGGGCAACCGTGGGAGTTCGGGCCGGATCGAGACCATCACGGCCTACGGGACGAACGGAAAGAGCGCTTCGGTCAGCGGCGCCTCCATCCGGTCGCGCTTAGGTCTCTACGACGATCGCGTCTGGGTGAACACCAACCGCAACGTGCTCGGCGGGATCCGGTCGCGCTATGACGCGGCCAACTGTGCACCCGGGCTCCCGACCAGCCAGAGGCGTTCGGTCAACGGTGGAAGCAGTCAGACATTCCAACATGGCGCCATCTACGCGAACGCCAAAGCACACGTGAACGTGTGGATCAAGGGGGACATCCTCAACGAGTATCACGCCGTCGGCGGGGCAGGCGGCAGGCTGGGACTTCCCACGAGCAAGGTCATCGTGCTCGCGAAGAACCTCAGCTGTCCGAACGGCTGTTCCCGCGTCGACCTCACCCACGGCCGCATCTATTCCAAGGGCGGTGTCGCCACGAAGGCGCTCTGGGGGAAGGTGCTCCAGTCCTACCTGAACCACGGAGGTGCGTCGGGGTCCCTCGGATTCCCGACCTCACGCGTGCAGGGAAGCAACGGCACCAGTACGGCCTCGTTCGAGCACGGGACCATCACCTGTAACTCCTCGGGCTGCTCGGTCAGCTGACTCAGATCGCCGAGGTTGCCTCTCGGGCGACGCCGATGTAGGTCCGACCGCCCGCGGGTGGGTTCTCGTATTGCGAGGCGAACGCGAAGGCGGCCGCAAGGCTCGGCGCGCTGCAGGACTGCAACCGGTGCCACCCAGCAAGGGCCATCTCGATCCCCTTCGGCAACTGTCCGTTCGTTCCCGGATAGTCGTATGGCGCGATGACGACCTTGGACTGACCGACGTTGGCCGTCTGTGAGTAGAACTCCTTGATCTTCGCAAGTTCGGGCGACGAGGCGATGGCGGGGGAGTACCAGATGACGACGCCGGCGTGCTCGAGCGTGTGGATGGCGCGATACACATCAGGGGGAGCGTCGTAGATCCCGGCCGCGAGTGGTCCCGGTGGGATGTTCGCGTGGGGCCCGGAGACCGGCGGTACGGTGGGATAGGTGCTGAGAGCGGGTTCGGTCAGCACCGGGGCGACGCCGATATGCGCATGGTCGATGAGGGGGTCGGCGCCACCTGCGTTGTTGTAGTTCGGGGTCTCGACCACGGCATCGCAGCCGGCCGTCTTCGCAGCTGCGTCAGCTTGGCTGAGGAGGGCGGACATGGTCGGTAGCGTGCCCGCTTGAGTGGACGGCGACTTGCTCGGCAACAAGGTCACGACCGCGACGACCGCCACGATGGCGGCTACGACCAGTGCGATGCCGATCTTGCGGTTGCGCTTGCGCGCGGCCATCTGCCGCTCGATCTCCAGTCGCTTCAGGCGTGCTTCCTCCTGACGCTGGGCCTTCGTCGGCCGGGCACCGGTGTTGCCACCCTGCGATCCCTTGTTGGTCAAGCTGATCCTCCGGTAGGCGATGAACGGCCTCGCGGGGGCCGATGCGAGGGCGCAAGCCTACCGAAAGAGTGGCCGTTCGGAGTCTTGCACCACCCATCCGGGCTTCCTATGCTCGGGATGCCTTCCCCAGGCGGCCGGCCGACTACACGCCGGCCCGGCGCAGAGAGGGGGGCGGATGGCGAAGACCGACGACAGCATCCGGATCGGCGAAGCCGGACCGGGGGGCGGGCTCGACGGATTCTTCAAGATCACGGCACGAGGTTCCACCGTACGCACCGAGGTCATCGCGGGCATCACGACCTGGCTCACGATGGCCTACATCCTGTTCGTGAATCCATCGATCCTGGGCCTGGGTGGCAAAGGCTTGGAGTTCGGCCAGGTTCTGACGGTCACCGCGCTGGCTGCGGGCGTCATGACCATCCTCATGGGGGTGGTGGCGAACTACCCGTTCGCGCTGGCAGCGGGGCTCGGGCTCAACGCGTTCGTGGCATTCACGCTGGTGCTGGGGGACAAGCTGACGTTCCCGGAGGCGATGGGTGTCATCGTGGCAGAAGGCATCCTCATCACCATCTTGGTGCTCACGGGGGTCCGCGAAGCCGTCATCAACGCCATCCCCATGGACCTCAAGCGAGCCATCGGTATCGGCATCGGGGCGTTCATCGCGCTGATCGGCCTCGTGAACGCCGGGGTTGTGACGAACACCGGCGCAACGCCGCTCTCGCTCTCGCCGGAACTGACGAAATGGACCATCGCCGTATTCGTGGTGGGGCTCGCTCTTTCGGGTGCGCTCGTAGCACGCAAGGTGAAAGGGGCGCTGCTCATCGGCATCGTGATCTCAACGGTGTTCGCGATCATCGTGAACGAGATCACGCACCTGGCCATCTGGCACCAGGGGATCGCGGCCGTGCCTCACAAGGTGTGGGCCGCTCCCGATTTCAACCTGGTCGGGAAGTTCTCGTTCGGGTTCATCTCGAAGCTGGGGATCATCACAGCGCTTGCAGCCGTCGGGTCGGTCATGTTGTCGGACTTCTTCGACACGGTCGGGACGGTCATCGGGATCGGCGGCGAGGCCGGGTTACTTGATGACGACGGCAAGCTCCCGGGGATGAAGAAGGTGCTCCTCATCGACTCGTTGGCAGCGATGGCGGGAGGGCTCACCTCGAGTTCGTCGAACACCACGTTCATCGAGAGTGCCTCCGGCGTGTCGGAAGGCGGGCGGACGGGGCTCGCGTCGGTGGTGACGGGCGTGCTGTTCCTCCTGGCGATGTTCTTCTCGCCGATCGCCGGGGTCATCCCTCCGGAGGCCACCGCACCCGCGCTCGTCATCGTCGGGTATTTCATGATGACGCTGGTGAAGGACATCGATTGGGCCGACGCGGGGATCGGGATCCCCGCCCTCCTCACGATCGTGATGATGCCGTTCACCTACTCGATCACGAACGGCGTTGGGGCAGGATTCCTCTCCTACACCGTGATCGCCGTGCTGCGCGGGAAATGGCGCGATGTCCACCCCCTCATGTACGTGGTTGCGGCGATCTTCGCCGTGTACTTCATCCACGGCGTGGTCTAGGACCAGGTGAGGAAGTCGTCGAGTTCCATCGGGGGGCGGGGCCGGGAGGCTCCGCCCTCCGGCATCGGCCCTGCCGCCACCGTGCCCAGCGCGAACCACTCGTCGCCGAGCCCCAGGGCGTACCGGCTCTCCTCTTGGCAGAAGAGCGTCGAGCTGATCCAACAGCTCGCCACGTTCTGAGCGCTGAGCCCCAGCAGCAGGCTCTGGATGGCCGCGCCGCCCGAGAGGAGGAACATGTCCCGCTCTGCGCCGCTCCGCTCGCCATCCGGGTAGGGATGGGCCCCCGCGAAGCGAACGAACGGAACGATGAGCACCGGCGCTGCTCCCAGCACTGCGTCGCTCCGAGCGATCCTTCGCTCGATGACGTCCTCGGCGGTGTCGTCTTCACGGAGGTCGGCGCGCCATGCCCCCGCGATGGCCCCCAGCAGATGACGCTTCGCGGCCGCCGACTCAAGCACGACGAACCGCCATGGCCGGGTGTGATGGGGCGCGGGAGCCGTGCAGGCTGCTTGGACCGCCGCCTCGATCGCATCCCTCGAGACCGGGCCGTCGCCGAACGCACGGACGGTTCGCCGGTCGTGGATCGCTTGGAGCGGCGAGGCTCTGAACAGGTCTTCGCCGGGCGGCCGGACCAGGGCGCTCGCGGGGGCGTCGGGCGCCGCCGCCGGACGTTCCACATCGCGGATGAGTGCTGCGGGGATCCGACCGGCCTTCGGCATGACCAGACCGCTCGCGGCCGCCAGCTCGTCGGCGAACGCAACCACCGTCATCTCCAGCGGCCGGCCGTTGTGGTCCGGTGTCTCCCGCAGGTCCACGACCGAGGGCAACCCCGCAGACCCGACGGCGACGTTCACCAGACCGTTTCGCCACGGACGTCCGAACGTGTCCGTGATGACCACGCCGAGACGAACACCCAGGCGCTGATGCAAACCCTCTCGGAGCCGCTCTGCGCTGGCGTCCGGATCCACCGGGAGCAAGGCGATGATGCCGGCGTCAAGGTTCGAGGCGTCGACGCCGGCGTTCGCGCAGACGAAGCCATGCGCGGTCTCTGCGATGACCAGATCGCCGCGTCGCGCCACCACGCGAACCGTCTCCGACTCGACCCAACGGCGGCGATCGGTTCCCGGAACCAGCCGCCCTTCCGCCTTCGAGACGATCTTCGAGGTGACCGCAAGGACCTCTCCGTCCTTCGGGTCGAGCGGGTGGAGGGCCTCTGCGAGCAGGGCGACCAGATCGGTTCCCGGAAGGATCTCCGGAAGCCCGTTCAGAGCGACGATGTCGGTCATGCCACCGAATCGAGCGTTTGGCGGGCGAGAGCCTCGGCGACATCGTCGTTGCGCATCACCGTGTCGGTCACGCTGACCCAGAGGCCGAGTTCCTCGGTGATCAGCGGGGCAAGATCGCGATCGACCTGGTCGATCACCCATGCCCCCAGGAGGTCGCGATAGGCCCGAGCGACACCGGCCGCGCTCACCTCCATCCCGACGGCCGGCATGAGCTTGTCGGCCATGCCCGCCAACGGGGCTCCGCCCACGATGGGTGAGACCCCCGTCACCACGTTCCGCCGAGCGGCCACCTCGCGTCGGATGCCCGGAACCGCGAGCACCGGACCGACCGACACCACGGGGTTGGATGGGCAGATGATCACCACGTCGGCCTCCGAGATCGCGTCGAGGACGCCCGGTGCCGGTTGTGCGACCTGCGCATCGGAGAACCGGATCCCCTTCACGTCGTCGGTGGCATGGCGTCGCACCCAGTACTCCTGGAAGTGGAGGTCGAGCGCACGGCCGGTGGTTGGCTCGACGGCGTCGATCCGCGTGGTCAGCGGGTCGTCGGTCGCGGGCAGCACCCGTACCTCCACCCCGAACCTCGCGCAGACCCGTTCGGTCACCCGGCTGAGGGGGACCCCCGCTGCCAGCTCCCGGCTCCGGTACAGGTGCGTCGCCAGATCCAGATCTCCCAATCCGAACCAGGCCGCCTCGGGATCGAAGGCGGCCAACTCCTCGGTCGCGCGGAACGTCTCCCCCCGGCGGCCCCACCCACGCTCCCGGTCGAACACATCTCCCAGCCAATAGGTCACCGAATCAAGGTCCGGCGAGACGTGAAGGCCGTGCATCACCACGTCGTCGCCGACGTTCACGATCACCGTCACGTCCCGAGGGGGAACGGCACGGATCAGCCCGCGGAGGAACTTCCCCGCCCCGATCCCGCCTGCCAATGCCGTCACCTTCATCGCGCTACAGCGTAGTAGGCTCGGCCGCATGCCCCAGCCCACGCCGTCTCAGGTGCGGAGAGCGCTCGCGCGCGCCGAAGCCGGGAAGGCCCTATCCGAACCAGAAGCCGAGGCATTGTTCTCCGCCGCCGGCCCTGACCTCGAGCGACTCAGGTCCATCGCGGCCGGCCTCCGCGACACCGGCTTCGGGAACACGGTGACGTATTCGCGCAAGGTGTTCATCCCTCTCACCATGCTCTGTCGCGACCACTGCCACTACTGCACCTTCGCGAAACCGCCTGCGAAACTCGACGCCCCGTTCTTCACTCCCGAGGAGGTCGTGGCCGTCGCCGCACGCGGGCGTGAAGCAGGCTGCAAGGAAGCCCTATTCACCCTCGGCGACCAACCCGAGCTGCGCTACCCCGAGGCCCGCGAATGGCTCGCCGCGCGCGGCTACTCCTCAACGCTGGACTACGTCCGCGCGGTTGCGATCCGTGTTATCGAGGAGACGGGCCTCCTGCCGCAACTCAATACCGGTGTGATGTCGTACGAGGCGATCGCCCGGTTGAAGCAGGTCAGCGCCTCGATGGGGATCATGTTGGAGACCACGAGCGATCGGCTGGCGGCCAAGGGAGGTCCGCATTTCGGTTCGCCCGACAAGATCCCGGCGGTGCGGCTCCAGACGCTCGAGGACGCGGGGCGGATGGCGGTGCCGTTCACCACCGGCATCCTCGTCGGGATCGGAGAAACGTTCCTGGACCGGGCGCAGACCATCCTCGCCATCCGCGAACTTCACCGGCGCTATCGCCACATCCAAGAGGTCATCGTCCAGAACTTCCGTGCGAAGCCGGCGACCGCGATGCAGGACGCTCCCGAGCCCGGCGACCAGGAATTCCTGGCGGCGGTGGCAGCGACAAGGGTCCTGATGGGTCCCTATGTCAGTGTCCAGGCGCCGCCGAACCTCTCCGATCCGGAGCAGCAGGCTCGCCTCTTGGACTCCGGCATCAACGACTGGGGCGGGGTCAGTCCGCTGACGCCCGACCATGTGAATCCCGAGCGGCCCTGGCCCTCCATAGAGGCACTCGCCGCGACCACGGCTTCGAGAGGCAAGGATCTGCGCGAACGCCTCACCATCTATCCGGCGTTCGCCGCGAAACCGGACCCCTACCTCGCCGCCAAGATGCGCGGCCCCGTGAACGCGCTCCTGGGTCCCGACGGTCTGGCGGTGGAAGGACAGCAGCCGGAGCCCATCGCCTGGCAGGACCCGGATGTCCTTTGGAAGCCCCGGACCATCGAGCTGACGTTCGCGAAGGCAGCGGACGCGGGCCTCCGTGAGGATGGAGAAGCCGTCTACGGTGGGTTCGACGGCAGCGACGCCGCGAGCGCCTGGTACACGGATGCGCCACCTCCCGCCCGGGTCGACGCAGAGATCCGCAGTGCCCTCAAGAAGGCCGAGGCCCACCACGCACTCACCGACGCCGAGGCCCTCTCGCTCTTCAGAGCCGAGGGCCCTGCCCTGAACGAGCTCTGTGCGGTCGCAGATGGACTGCGCCGCGAGGCGGTTGGGGACGAGGTCACCTACGTGGTCAACCGCAACATCAACTTCACCAACGTCTGCTACGTGGGATGCCGGTTCTGCGCCTTCGCCCAGCGGGAGGCGGACGCCGAGTCCTACACCCTGACGCTGTCCGAGGTGGCCGATCGCGCGCAGGAGGCGTGGGAATGGGGCGCCACCGAGATCTGCATGCAGGGCGGGATCCATCCGGACCTACCCGGTTCGTTCTACGTAGACCTCTTGGACGCCGTCAAAACCCGCACTCCGGACATGCATATCCACGCCTTCAGCCCGATGGAGATCCTCAACGGGGCCACCAAACTGGGCGTGTCGTTCCACGGATTCCTCTCCGAAGCGAAGGCTCACGGACTGGGCACGATCCCCGGAACAGCGGCCGAGATCCTCGATGACGACGTCAGATGGCTCCTGACCAAAGGAAAACTTCCGGCAGATTCTTGGGAGGAGATCGTCCGAACGGCGCACGCGCTCGGCATCAGAAGCAGCGCGACCATCATGTTCGGGCACGTGGATGCTCCGCCACATTGGGTCGCTCATATCCGCAGGATCGCACGCATCCAAGCCGACACGGGCGGGTTCACGGAGTTCGTTCCGTTGCCGTTCGTGCATCGGAACGCGCCGATCTATCTTGCGGGCAAGGCTCGCGCGGGCGCGACGTTCCAGGAGAACCTCAGGATGCATGCCGTGGCTCGGATCCTCCTCGACGGACTGATACCGAATATCCAGGTGAGCTGGCCGAAACTAGGAGTGGCTGCGTGCCAAGACATCTTGCGCGCCGGCGCGAACGACTTCGGAGGCACGCTCATGGAAGAGACCATCAGCAGGATGGCCGGAGCCGAGTGGGGGATCATCATGACGCCCGAGCAGTTCGACGGCGCGATCCGGGAGATCGGCCGTGTGCCCGCGGTGCGAACCACGACGTATGACCGGATCGTCCCGGTGACGTCCGCGGCGTCGTAACGCCCTTTTCCGTCAACCACCTTGACGGGTTCGGTCAACCAGATTGACCGTCGTATTTCTGCCGGTAAGACCTTGCAACCCGCGAAAAGTCTCGTAAGCATGGGATACCGCAAGGGGATGAGGCAGAGAACTTCCTCGCGTTAGGTCTTGTCAAGGAGGGTGTTCTTCCCGCAGAATCACACCGATGTGATTTGGGGGGGAGAGAAGGCGTGCACCATTACATCCCTTGGCAAGAACGAGCGAGGTGTCGGGAATATGACCCGGAGATCTTCTTCCCCGAGAAGGGAGGCTCATCGAGGGAGGCAAAGAGGATCTGCAGCGAGTGTCCCGTTCGCATCGAGTGCCTGAATTACGCCCTTCGCCGCGACGAACGCTACGGCGTCTGGGGCGGGATGAGTGAACGGGAACGCAGACGCCTGAAACGGATGGCGTCCTAGGCAGGTAACGAAAGGGGGCAGCAAGTGGCAGCAGCCAAGAAGAGCGCGGCACGCAAGAAGACCGCAGCTCGCAAGCCCGCCGCGAAGAAGTCGGCGGCACGCAAGAAGACCACAGCTCGGAGGCCCGCGAAGCGCAAGACCGCCGCTCGGAAGCCCGCCGCGAAGAAGTCCGCGGCTCGCAAGAAGACGACGGCCAAGCGCAAGACGACCGCTCGTCGCAAGCCCGCCGCGAAGAAGTCCGCGGCTCGCAAGAAGACGACGGCACGCAGGAAGAGCCCCGCGAAGAAGCGCTGATCTTCCTACGGATCGTGTTGAAGGGGGGCCTCGAGCCCCCCTTCCGCGTTCACGGGGGTGGCCCGTGCTAGGCTCCGCGCCGCGCAGGAAGCGCATCGAATGACCTCAATCACCGCTTCCCAACAGCAGTCCTCGCCAGTGCCGTCCGTGCTCGTCGCGCTGGTCGTTCGCGATGCCGAACCGTGGCTGCGTGACTCCCTGGCTGCGCTCGCAGCACTCACCTATCCGCGCCTCGGCGTTATCGCGATAGACAACGCATCTACCGACGGATCGCACGACATCTTGTTGCAAGCCCTGGGCGAACGCCGGGTGATGCGATTCCCGGAGGATCGCGGCCTCGCCGGCTCGCTCAAGGCGGTACTGGAGATCAGTGCCGCGCGCGAGGCGGATTACCTCTTGATCCTCCACGACGATGCGGCGATGGACCCCGACGGCGTCACCCGGCTCGTGGAGGCGGCCATCAGCATCCCGGGGGTCGACAACGTCGGTGTCGTAGGAGCCAAGGTCGTCGACTGGGACGATCCGCGACAGCTCCGCGATGTGGGGAGTTCGGCCGATCGCTTCGGGCATCGATATACACCGCTGCAACCGGGGGAGATCGATCAAGGGCAGTTCGACCGGGTGCTCGAGGTGCTCGGAGTGGATCCGTGCGCGCTCTTGGTCTCCCGGGAGGCTTGGCAGCGGGTGGGGCTCTTCGACGAGCGACTCGACGTGAGCCACGAGGGGCTCGACCTCTGCTGGCGGGTCCGGATGGCGGGGTTCCGAGTCCTCATGACGCCGTCGGCACGGGTTCGCCACCGGCAGACCTCGGCCGGCGAACGCCGTCGTGACCGCGACCGCCGGAGCGATCGCTACTACGAGGATCGAGCGGCGCTCGCCTCGATGTTGAAGAACTACGGGTTGCTCAGCCTGCTGTGGCTCCTGCCCTTGACGTTGCTCTTGGGGCTGACGCGCCTGGCGGTGCTCGCCCTATCGCGACGGTTCGACGAGGCCTACGACCTGGTGTCTGCTTGGGGTTGGAACGTGATCCACCTGCCTGGGACGGTCCGTCGGCGGTTCCGCGCCCAGCGCGCCCGAACCATCCCCGATCGCAAGCTCCACCGCTTCATGGAATCCGCGGGACTCAGGCTCCCTCGATGGTTCGAGAAAGCCGAACGGATCTTCGAAGAGCAGCGCTCCATAGAAGAGGCAGACGAAGGTCAACCTGCCACACGGCGTCTGCGGGATCGGACGGCCTCGCTGGTGGGCGATCACCCGGTCTTGGTCGGTTCGTTCGTCGCCATCGTGGTCGGCGGGTTGTCCATCCGCGGTCTCATGAACGGGGCGGCCCTGCACGGCGGCGTGTTGCCAACCTTCCCCGGCAGTTCGAGCGGGTTCTTCCACGAACTGGCCGCCCCCTACCGCTCAACGGCGCTCGGAGGCTCGCTCCCGGCGAGTCCGGCCCTGGCCGGGGCAGGTGTGCTCTCGTGGGCGCTGTTCGGGAGCACGTCGTTAGCGCAGAAGGTGCTCTTGGCCGGCGTGCCCGCGCTCGCAGGGATCCTCTTCTATCGTGCCGCCGTTCGACTCACGGGCAGGGCGGGCGCGGCGGTGCTCGGCTCCGGCTGCTACGTCCTCTCGGCGGCGCTCCTGTGGCCGTTCTCGCAAGGCCGGCTCGGCCTGCTGGTGGCGGCCGCCCTCATCCCGCCACTCGCCGAACGAACGGAGATCGCCTTCGGGTCGGATGAACCGGCCGATGGCAGGTGGCGCTTCATGGCGGGCCTGGGGGTCACGCTGGCGGTCGGGGTCGCGGCCGAACCGGGCGTTCTCCTGGCGTTCCTGGTGCTGGTCGTGGTCCAACTCATCGCCGGCGGCTCCCGGCGCCGTGGGACGGCACTCGTGATGGGTGGCACGCTTGCGGCCGCGGCGCTGGTGTTCCCCTTCGTGCCCTCACTCATCGCCGGCGGCGGTAGAGGGGTGGGATCCCTGGTGGGGACCGTCGATCTCTCGCGAATCGGCCGCCTGGCCCTGGGGCCGGGTCCAGGCACATGGCTCATCGGCGCCTTCCTTCCGATCTCGGCAGCTCTCGGTTTCTCCCTCGTCCGGTCCGGCGATCGCGCGCGGGCGGTGCGGATGGCCGTGGTTGGGGCCGCCTCGCTCCTGTTGGCGTGGCTCTCCGCCGCCGGCTGGCTCCCCACGGCGCTCGCGAACGCTCCCGTCTACATCGTGCTTGCGGCGGCGGCGGAGGGGCTCCTGGTCAGCTTGGGCCTGGCGTCGGTTCTGGGTATGGCTCGCGAGTCGTTCGGCGCCAGGCAGATCGGTACGGCCGCGCTCGCGGTGGTGTTGACGGGGGGGCTTGCGCTTCAGGCGCTGAGCGCCATGGCTGCCGGGTGGGCGTGGGGCGGAGCAGCCAAGATCCCCGCGGCCTGGGCGGTCGTGGACAGCGGCGCACAGGGTGATTTCAACGTCCTGTGGGTGGGTGCCGGAAGCGATCCGTTCCCGGCCCCGGGCGGGGATCCGCGGGCCGTGGCGGTGGCGGGCGACGCCACCCTTCGGTACGCCATCACCGGGCGAAGCGGCGCACCGGTTGTCGATATCGGCCGGCCGCTTGCCGGACCCGGCGCCGACGCCCTGCAGGCGTCCATCCAACAGATCCTGGCCGGCGGGACATCTCATGGAGGCGCACTGCTGGCGCCCTTCGCGGTGCGCTTCGTCGTTGCTGCGCCGGATTCCCTGCCGGCTTCCACGATCGCCCGACTCGGAGAACAGGTGGACATGGATCCGGCGACGGCCAACGGACTCGTGATCTACCGCAACGCAGTCGCCCTCCCGCCGGCATCGGCATTGGAACTGGACGATGCGGGCACGAGGCTCCTGGCCAGCAGCGACCTCGCGTCGATCGAACGGCTTGGACCGGTCGATGCCACACCGTTCACCGCTGTTCCCCCAGGGTGGGATGGCCCGCAGACGGCGAAGGGAGTCCCTTTCGTCGCCACTGAGTTCAGTGATGGTTGGACGGTTGGCAGCGTTCCACCGGTTCGGGCGTTCGGTTGGGCCACCGCGTTCCCCGGTGCTCCCGACACCTTGGGCACCGTCGAGGTCCGACATAACGCCGACCTCGTTCGGACGCTCGAACTCTGGCTGCTCGGGGCGCTCTGGCTCGTCGCGCTCTGGATCACCCGGAAACCGGTGGTTCGATGAGCCCCAACGGCCGGGGACACGGCGCCGTGGCATTCGCGTTCGTTGCGTTCGTCGCGGCGGGCGGGTTAGCGATCGATCACGGTCTGGGGATCCGCGCGCCGGCTGCGGCGCCGGCTAGCACGACGGACTCCGGGGCGTGGCTCTGTCCGCATGGTGGGGGACAGGGCTGGGAAGGCCGCCTCTACCTGGCCAACCCCGGATCGGCCCCTTCCACCGTCCGCGTGAGCGCGTTGTCGGCGAAGGGTTCGTCGGCCGTGGGGACCATGACGGTTGATCCCGGCACGACGACGGAGGTGACGGTCCCGGCCACCGCCAGGGAAGCGTCCACGTATGTGGAGTACTTCGGTGGGTGGATCGCGGCGGGGTGGCTCACGGTCTCCTCTGCGTCGCAGGGCACAGGGGTGGCTGCCGAGCCGTGTGCTCCTTCGACGGATTCCCGCACGTGGTACACGGCGAACGGAAGCACGCCCAAAGGCGCGGGAGCCGATGTGATCATCATGAATCCCTACGGCGCGAACGCGATCTTCGATGTCGTGCTATTCGCGGCGGACCGTGCCCCTGTTCGCCAGTCGGATGTGCAGCTGAAGCCGCACCGCAGCATGCTCGTCTCGATCCAGGACGTCTTCCCGCTGGAGGCGGCGGTGGGGTCGGAGATCGATGTGCACGCGGGCAGGGTAGGCGTGGCATCAGTGGATACGTCCGCGCAGAACGGCGTGGGGGCGGTGCTGGGGAGTACCTCGCCTGTGTCGTCCCTCACGGTCCCGCTGCTCGGCGGCAGCGGCCAACGATCGGTTTCGGTCACGGCTCCCGGGACGGACGGGATCAGATTCGACGGGACGGACCTGGCGGCGAACGTGACGCATCCACCGGGACTCTCCGATGCGCCGCAAGACCCGCAGACCGCGCAGTCCTACCCCGTGACAACCGCGGGCGCGTCGGGCCTCCGACTGGTCGGGCAACAGGGCACCGGTGGTTCGTTCGTGGCTGCGGTGAGTTCACTCGGTGAGGGGACTGACTTCGCCTCAACCGGAGGCGCTCCCGTGGGGAGTCCGGCCTGGATCGTGCTTCCCACCGTCGCCGGGGAGCCTTCGAAGCCCGGACTCGTCATCACGGACCCGGGCACCGAGGGGGCCACGGTGACGCTCCACGTCCTTGCCGCCGATGGTCCGAACGACGTGACCATCGATGTCGCCGCGGGCTCATCCGTGGATGTTCCTGCGGCGTTCCTTTCGGCAGATGAGACGGCGGGCATCCTGGTCACATCGACGGGCGGCGCGGTGATCCCTGCGGGCGCGTCCGAATCCTTGGGGATGCACGGCATCGCCGGATACGCGATCGCCGTCGGCATCCCTCTACCGAACCCGCCTCTACCGAACCCGGGATAGCTGCATCTAGCTGCATCTTCGCGTGCGAGTGCCGTCGTATCATCCACTGGAGGCTCTTCGCAAAGCTCATCGCCATGGCCAACGGAAAACACGCTACCCATCGCTGGAGCGCCCTCGTCATCGCCGTGGGCGTTTCTGTCGTGCTCGGCGTCGTTGCCGCAGGAGTCGCGTTCGCCGCGTACCGCTACGACCGGATCAACCGTGACCGGATCCTCCCGGGAGTGACCGTCGCCGGCGTCGACGTGAGCGGGCTAACCGCCGACGCTGCGAGCGCCGCGGTGAAACGTGCGCTCGCCCAGCGGCTGGACGCCCCGATCAAGATCACCGCCGGCGGAGAGACGTGGACGACCTCGGCGTCGGCGCTGGGGGAGAGACTGAACGTCGCTGCGGCCATCGCGAAGGCCGAATCGGTGTCGGATGGCATGGGTTGGGTCGATCGGGTGTGGCACCGGGTCCATCACACGCCCGTTGGAGTGGACATCGACGTCGCCTCGCACTCGACCCCTGAGGGTGTCCGGTCGCTCGTCGACGAGATCGCCACCGCCACGAACGTCGGTGCACGCGACGCGGAGGTCAACCTGACTGGGAACAGCAGGGTCGCGTTCGTGCACGATCGGACGGGTCTCGCCCTCGACGAGAAGCGCGCCGTTCGGTCCATCCGAACGGCGCTTTCCCACGGTCAGACGCAGCTCTCGCTCGCGGTGGAGAAGGTCCAGCCGAAGGTCACGGACAAGGGTCTCGGCACCACGGTGGTCGTCAGGATCGATCAGAACCGGCTCTATCTCTACCGGGGATTCCAGCAGATCAGGACGTACCCCGTCGCCACCGCGATGCCCGGGTTCATCACGCCGGTCGGGGAATGGACCATCGTCGACAAGCAGGAGGATCCGACCTGGCATAACCCGGCACGGGATAGCTGGGGGGCGGGCGAGCCGGCGACGATCCCGCCAGGACCGAACAACCCGCTCGGCACCAGGGCGCTTTACCTCAACGCCCCGGGGATCCGGATCCACGGAACGCCGGCCACGTATTCGATCGGCACCTACGCCTCCCACGGGTGCATCCGGATGACCATCTCTGATTCCGAAGCCCTGTACCCCTTGGTTCCGGTCGGTGCCCGCGTCATCATCGCCGGCCTCCGTCCCGTCTAACTGTTTTCTCCCCCGACTGCCCTCCGTCGTTCGGACTGCGTATCGGCCATCCGGAGGGGCGTACGCACCCCCCCGGGCGAGCGCTTACGCATCGAGTGTCGCATGCAGAAATGGCCAAACCGGAGGGTCTACGGCGGCGAGGTGCCGTGCTATCGTCGAGCGAGTTTCGTCGGTCCCCTTCCCCCCCGGAGAGCGTGATGACAACAAGCCCCGCAACATGCCCGAGCTGTGGCTCCGGCGATCTCATCAGCATCTCGATGACCGTGGCCGGTCGCGAGCTGGCCTTCACCACGTGCCACCTGTGCGAAGCGAAATGGTGGCACCGTGACGGCGAGCAAGTTCCGCTGCAGTCGGTCATCGGTCTCGTCGTTCCTAAGTAACCTCGGCCCCCCTCCGTCAGTTCTCGTAGGATTCGGTGCCGATGGCACCGCACGATCTGGATCGGATCTTCAAGGCCTATGACGTACGTGGGGTCGTCCCCGACGACCTCGACGCCGACCTCGTTCGCCGGATCGGTGGAGCGTTCGCCGAGTGGACGAAGGCTCCGGCCATCGTCGTGGGACGGGACTGCCGTATCTCTTCCCCGGAACTGGCCGCAGCCATCGCCGAAGGGGCCATCGCACGTGGGGTCGATGTCATCGATCTCGGCCTCGCCTCCACCGACCTCCTCTACTTCGCCGCAGGCAAACTCGACATGCCGGGGGTCATGCTCACCGCGAGCCACAACCCCAAGCAGTACAACGGCCTGAAGTTCTGCCTCTCCGGCGCTCGTCCCGTGGGTGAAGAAACGGGCCTCCGAGAGATCCGTGACATGGTCGAACGGCCGGAGCCCCCACCGGCGGCCGCTCATGGGACCGTGGAACAGAGGTCGCTCCTGGATGCGTACGTGGAGCACGTGTTGTCCTTCACCGATGTCGCAGCGATGCGGCCACTCGTCGTGGTGGCGGACACCGCGAACGGGATGGGCGGCCTGGTGGTGCCCGCGGTCATGGAGCGATTGCCCGTGACCCTCTTCCATCTCTACCCCGAACTTGACGGCACGTTCCCGAACCATCCGGCGGATCCGATCGACCCCGCCAACCAAGAGGATCTTCGCGCGGCGGTCCGCGAGCACCACGCGGATGTCGGCCTGGCGTTCGATGGTGATGCCGACCGCGTGTTCCTGGTGGACGAATTGGCCGAGGACGTCTCCGGCTCGCTCCTCACCGCGCTCGTGGCGGCCGCCATGCTCGACCGTGAACCGGGCGCCAAAGTCGTGCATAACCTCATCTGTTCGTGGACCGTTCCTGAGGTCATCCGCGAGCACGGCGGCGTTCCCATCCGCACCCGTGTGGGCCATTCGTTCATCAAGCAGGTCATGGCCGAAACCGGCGCGATCTTCGGTGGGGAGCACTCGGGTCACTACTACTTCCGCGAGAACTACCGGGCGGACTCGGGGCTGATCGCCGCGGTGGTCGCCCTGGGCGAGCTGTCGAAGGCCGATGGTGGTCTGTCGGCCATGCTCGCGCCTTACCGCCGGTACGAGGACAGCGGGGAGATCAATTCGACCGTTCCGGACCAGGAGGCGAAGCTCGCCGAGATCGCCGCGGCCTACGCGGATGGGCGTCAGGACCACCTTGACGGGCTCACGGTAGAGTTCACCGATTGGTGGTGCAACGTGCGGGCGTCGAACACCGAGCCGCTCCTCCGACTGAACGTCGAGGCTCGAACGCCCGAGTTGCTCGCAGCCAAGACCGCGGAGCTGCTTGCGATCATCCGCAGCGGCAAGGAAGGAGACGGATGAGCCTCGACGCCGAACTTCTCGAGATCCTCGTATGCCCGAACGATCGCGGTGACGTCACCTACATCGAAGCCGAACAGGTCATCGTGTGTTCGGTGTGCGGGTACCGGTATCCGGTCCGGGATGACATCCCCGTCATGCTCATCGACGAAGCCGAGAAGCCCGCCGCGGGCAAGAAGAAGAAGTGATCGCGCTCGACGACGCCGCGGCCCTTCGAGCGGCCGACGGCGCCGGCATGCTCGACATCGTTGCCGCGTTCCCGACCGATTGCCGTACGTCCTACCGCGCAGCCGCCGCACGGACCGACCTCCCGTCGATGCGGGACATCACGTCCATCGTGTTCTGCGGGATGGGCGGGTCCGCCGTCGCCGGCGATCTGCTGCGCGCCGTCTTCAGAGACCGGCTGGGCGTCCCCATCGAAGTGAATCGCTCACCCGTGCTGCCGAACCATGCCGGTCCGAGCACCCTGGTTGCGGTCTGTTCGTATTCGGGGAACACGGCGGAGACACTCTCATCGTTCAACGACGCCCTCTCTCGAGGCTGCCGTATCGCGGTCGTCACCTCCGGTGGCGCCGCGAAGGAGATAGCCGACGCGAAGGGCATCCCGGTCCTCACGGTTGCCGGTGGGTACCAACCGCGCGCGGCGCTGGGTCATCTGGGGTTCGCGTGGCTCGGCGGGTTGGAGGCGATGGGTGTGCTACCTGCGCTCGCCGACGAGGTCGAGGAGACGGTGTTGCTCCTGGAACGGCTCGTCGCGGGACTCGCGCCCGACGTGCCGAAGTCGGACAATCTAGCGAAGCAGATCGCCGAGACCATCGGCGATCGCGTGCCGGTGGTGTGGGGGGCGGAAGGTGTGGCCTCCGTAGCCGCGATGCGGTGGAAGACCCAGCTCAACGAGAACGGCAAGGTTCCGGCGTTCTCGGCATCGATGTCCGAACTCGATCACAACGAGGTGGTCGGGTGGACACGTCCCTACGGCGAGCGCTTCGCGGTC
Source organism: Actinomycetota bacterium (assembly GCA_034667405.1). Lineage (GTDB taxonomy): Bacteria > Actinomycetota > UBA4738 > UBA4738 > HRBIN12 > JANXVR01. The sequence goes on from JAXDJX010000012.1 coordinate 86,547, forward strand.
CTCGCGCTGCGCACAGACGACGAACACGCGGAGATCGCTCCGAGGTTCGCGCTCTCCGAGGAGATCGCAGTCGGTTCGGGGGCCGTCACCGCCGAAGTGCACTCGCAGGGGGATTCGCCCCTTGCCAGGCTCCTCACCCTCGTCTTCGTCGGCGACATGGCGAGCGTCTACGTGGGGCTTCGGCGCGGGGTGGACCCGACCCCCGTGGTGGCCATCGACAAGCTCAAGGCCGCGCTGGCCGGGGACGGGAGATGACGCTGGGCCTTCCCGGGCCCGGCGACGATCTGGCCGTTCAGGCCGCCGACATCGTTCGAACGAAGACGGACCTGGCTCCTGAGGTCGCCCTGGTGTTGGGATCGGGGCTCGGGCCGGCGCTCCGTGACGTCCTGCTCCCGGCGGCGGTGTTCGCCTATCCGGAACTGCCGGGGTTTCCCGGGACCGCGGTCCCCGGACACGAGGGCACCCTGACGCTGGGAACCATCGCGGACGTACCCGTGCTGGCGTTCTCCGGACGGTTCCATCTCTATGAGGGCCACCACCCGGACGTTCTTGCGCTGCTGCCTCGTCTCGCGGAGGCGCTCGGAGCCCGGACCATGGTCCTGACCGCCGCGGTGGGCGGGCTGACATCAGAACTTGCAGCGGGCACCGTGATCGTCGTCACCGACCACCTGAACTTCATGGGCACGACGCCGTTGCAGGGGTGGCGAACCCCCGACGGCACTCCGGCGTTCATCAACACCCAAGAGGTCTACGACGCCCGCCTGGCAGACCTGGCGTTGACCCGGGCGGAGGCGCTGGAGATTTCTGCAGTCAAGGGGGTGTACGCGGCGATGCGAGGCCCCGCGTACGAAACGCCCGCCGAGGTCGCGTTCCTGGGACGCGCAGGCGGTACCGTCGTGGGGATGAGTATGGTTCCGGAGGCATTACCTGCGCGTGCGCTGGGCCTGCGGGTCCTGGGACTCTGTTCGCTCACGAACGCGCTGGGAGCGCACGTCTCACACGATGATGTCGTGCGCGTATCGAATGAGACCGCGGTTACGGTGGGTCGTCTGCTGACGGACCTGCTGCCCCGGATGGAAGGAGTCTGAGATGTCCGACTACCGCGACGCTACGCTCGCAGGTGCCGGCCGCGACCGGATCGAGTGGGCTGCGGCGGAGATGCCGGTGCTGAAGCTCATCCGGGAGCGGTTCGAGAAGGAGAAGCCGCTCGCGGGTATCCGCATGGCCGCGTGTCTCCACGTGACGACCGAAACGGCGAACCTCATGGAGACGCTCGCTGCGGGAGGTGCCGAGGTAGCCCTCTGCGCCTCTAATCCGCTGAGCACGCAGGACGATGTCGCCGCCGCGCTCGCGGAGCAGAGTGGGATCGATACCTATGCCATCAAGGGCGAGGGCAACGACACCTACTTCAAGCACATCAACGCCGTACTCGACCTGAAGCCGCAGATCACCATGGACGACGGCGCGGACATGGTCGGGATCTTGCACAAGGAGCGTCCCGACCAGCTCACGGAGATCATGGGAGGCACCGAAGAGACCACCACGGGTGTCATCCGGCTCCGCGCCATGGCGAAGGACGGGGCTCTCAGGTACCCGATCGTGTCCGTCAACGATGCCGACACGAAACACCTGTTCGACAACCGGTTCGGGACGGGGCAGTCGACCATGGACGCCATCATGCGCGCCACCAACCGACTCATCGCCGGACGCAACGTCGTCGTGGTGGGGTACGGGATGTGTGGGCGCGGCGTCGCGTCGCGGGCGCGGGGACTGGGCGCACACGTGATCGTCACCGAGGTCGATCCCACCGCGGCTATCGAAGCGGTCATGGAGGGGTTCCGCGTCATGCCCATCCGCGACGCCGCCCGTGTCGGCGACATCTTCATCACGGTGACGGGGGACACGCACGTCATCGCGAAAGAGCACATGGAGCTCATGCAGGACGGCGCCATCATGGCGAACTCCGGCCACTTCGACGTGGAGATCGATAAGCCGGGGCTGGCCTCTCTGTCCGAAGGCCGCGTGCGGAGGATCCGCGATTTCGTGGACGAACACACGTTGGCGGACGGCCGGAAGATCTATCTCCTGGGAGAGGGCAGGCTCGTGAACCTCGCCGCCGCAGAAGGGCATCCCGCGGCAGTCATGGACATGTCCTTCGCGAACCAGGCCCTCGCTGCCGAATGGATGGTCATCAACCACGCCGACCTCACGCCGCAGGTCTACGAGGTCCCCGAGGAGATCGACAAAGAGGTTGCGCGGCTGAAGCTGCACGCGATGGGGATCCAGATCGACACGCTCACGGCCGAGCAGGTCTCGTATCTCAACAGCTGGGAGCAGGGAACCTAGGTGAGTCACCGCCTCTCGATCCGAGCGCACTACGAACGGTTCCCGCTCAGCGTGAAGGGAGCCTTCGTGCTGCGCGCCGCCGACGGTGATCCCCACCAGGTGAAGATCCTCCGCGCGTTGGCTGCCGGCATGGACGGTGAAGGGGAGCGCTCTCTGGATCTCGAGGACGTCACGCTCGAGGTCGCTCCCAACCTGGATCTGTTCGTCCCGTTCGAGGTCCCCCTCGCCGACCTGGGGCCCGGTTGGTACGGATTGCGGTGCGACCTGGCGATCGATGCGGACCCCGTGACCGTGCACCCGGGGAAGAGCTTCTCGGTGCCGTGGCCGAGGGCAACGACCCGGCGGGCCAACGTGGGCGTCGCGAAGGCACTGGGCGGGGTTCGGATCGACCATGTCGATTGCGTGGGCGACGCCATCAAGATCAGTTATGCAGGCGATGCTCCGGCCGATCTCCGCCTGTCCGCCGACGGCAGGACGCTTCCCGTCGTCGACAGCGAGTTCGATGAAGGCTCGGGCAAAGGGAAGGTCACGGCGTATCCCGTGCTCCGCTCCGACCGGTTACTGAAGATCGTCTCCAAGGGCGAGGAGCCCTTGGACGTCGCACTCCCTTCGTAGCCAACCGGCAACGATGTCGGAGCCCGGCCGTAGCGTGATCCGGGATGAAGCTCTCGGACGTCCTGTTCCCGCGCCGGTGCGCGGGGTGCCGCGACGGGCCATGGCCCTTCTGCGACGACTGTCGCGCGGAACTGACCCCCTTGGAGTCGCCGTGGTGTGAGCGGTGTGGACGGCCCACCTCGGCCCCTGCCCTCACGTGTCGTGATTGTCCCGATCGGCCGCTCACCTCCGCGAGAGCGCCGTTCCGGTTCGACGGTCCAGCCAGGGCGGCGGTGCATCGATTGAAATACGCGGGCTGGCAGGACGTTGGATCGGCGCTCGCCCGGGCGATGGCCACCGTGGGACCTGCGCCCGGGGCGCGTGATGCGCTGGCGGTGGCATGGGTGCCGTTGGCGCGCGCGAGGTTGGCTGCGCGCGGCTATGACCAGGCGCGCGTGCTTGCTCGGGGGCTCGGACGCGAGTTGGACCTTCCCGTACAACGGCTCCTCAAACGAACCATCAGCACCGGGCCGCAGGCACGCCGAGGCGGCGCCGAACGTCGGGCGGCCCTGCGGGGCGCGTTCGTTGCGACCGACCGGTGTCCGTCGACGGTGTTGCTGGTGGACGACGTGCTCACGACCGGAGCAACGGCTGCCTCGTGCGCGCGGGCCCTGATGGGCGCGGGCGCACGGGAGGTGCACCTGGTGGTCGCCGCGCGGGCATTCAGGGGTCCGCTGCGTTCGACGTCGGCCGGACGGCCCATGCCGCGAAGGGCCGAGGGACGGGTTCCTCGGGAAGGGGGTCGTGCCTATACTCGAACGGGCTCTCGTCCGGGTCTGTGGTTGCCCGGGGATATTCCTCGGTAGTCGACGCCAGCCGCGGGCGAAACGACCCACGTAAGGCGACCGTTGGTCGCTGAGCATGGCGCGGTTTAGATGTAAGTCCTGCCCCGGAGCCGGTTCGCCGGTTCCCGGGAGAGGGTGGGAAGCGGCTCCGATAGGAGCCAGCCAGCGCCCCGGCAGGCGGGTGTGGGGCCAAAGACCAGGTCAGCCGGAACGGGAGCCCACCGATCGGCGACGGAGGAGCGGATGGAACTGACGTTCACCGGACGAGGGATGCAGATCACCGATGAGATCAGGGCGATCGCCGCCCACAAGGTGGCCCCGATGGCTCGGATGGAGCCGAGGGCCACGCGGGTCGATCTGGAGATCATCGCGGCACATCATCCGAAGCCCGGGACGGCGCGCGTCGAGGCGGCGCTCGCGATCCCACGCAGGACGTTCCGGGCACACGGTGAGGGACACGACGTCTCGTCGGCCATCGATGAGGTGGTAGCGCGGCTGGAGCGTCAGCTCCGCGACCATCACGGGAAGCGGAGAGCGATGCTGCACAAGGGTAATGGGCTAGAATCCGCTCACCTGAGTCCGGCACCAGCCGAAACCTCGGAGTAGCCGCTCTAGAGGGGGGATCCGTGTCCAAGGAAGCCGACGCGTCCGAGAAGCTCCGAGTCCTGGTGGTCGACGACCACGCGCTGTTCCGACGGGGGCTCGAGATGGTGCTCCAGCAGGAGCCGGACCTCGAACTCGTCGGTGAAGCCTCAGACGGGGCCGAGGCCATCGAGAAGGCCCAGGAACTCATGCCGGATGTCATCCTCATGGATGTTCGGATGCCGAAACGCTCCGGTATCGAAGCCGCCGGCAGCATCCGGGATCTCCTGCCGCACGTGAAGATCCTCATGCTCACCATCAGCGACGAGGAAGCTGATCTCTACGACGCCATCAAGGCCGGTGCCAGTGGTTACCTCCTCAAGGAGATCCCCATCGAAGAGGTTGCCGACGCGATCAGAAGCGTCTGGGCCGGCCAGTCGCGCATCAGCCCGTCGATGGCCTCGAAGCTCCTCACGGAGTTCGCGGCGATGTCGAAGACGGCGCAGGAGCGACCGCAGATGCCGGCGCCCCGGCTCACCGACCGCGAGATGGAGGTGCTCCGCCTGGTCGCCCAAGGTCTCAACAACCGGGACATCGCGAAGGAACTCTTCATCTCCGAGAACACGGTCAAGAACCACATCCGTAACATCTTGGAGAAATTGCACCTGCACTCCCGTATGGAGGCGGTCGTCTACGCCGTGCGCGAGAAGATGATCGAGATCAGCTGAGCGTGTCCGATCCGATGATCGCCGCCGCCCGCGAGGAGCTGGATGAGGCCCTCGACGAACTGCGGACCGTGGTTGTCGGCCTTGACCGCGACTCGCTCAACCGCCTCCCGCTTCCGCAGGACACGAATAGTCTCGCCGTGCTGGTCGTGCACGGGGTTGCAAGTACGAGGTCGTGGCTCAGCCTTGCTACCGGTGCGCCCTTCCCCGACCGCGACCGGGACGCCGAGTTCCGTACTGTCGTAGAGGATCCCGCGGTGTTCCTCGCGGAGTTCGACGCCGCGGCCGAGGCGTGTCGTGAACTCCTTTCCCCTGAGGTTGTCTTCGATCCCGCGCGTGAGGGCACGGGCCCCTGGCGCGTACGCGAACTCGCCAGCGAAAACGTTTCGGCGGCGGCGGCGCTCCTTCACGCGCTGGCCCATCTGAACGAGCACGTCGGTCATGCGCAACTGACCCGCCAGCTCTGGAAGGTGTGACCCGCGGGCACCCGGTAGGCTCGACGGCGTGATCGCAGGCAAGCAGAACGTCGCCCGTCTCATCGTGGAATGCCTGGAGAACGAGGGTGTGACCTTCGTGTTCGGTCTCCCCGGCGAAGAGAACCTGCACATGATCGATGCCCTGGCCGACTCGCCGATCCGGTTCATCACCACGCGGGATGAGCGCGGCGCGGCATTCATGGCCGACAGTTACGGTGCGTTGACGGGCAAACCCGGCGTCTGCTTGGCGACGCTCGGACCCGGCGCGATCAACCTCATGCTCGGCATCGCGAACGCCCAGCTGGACTCGCACCCATTGGTGGCGATCGCGGCGCAGGCCGGGCTCAACAGGATCTACAAGGAGTCGCACCAGTTCGTCGATCTGGTCAGCCTCTTCCGGCCGATCACGAAATGGGGAGACATGGTCACCGTCCCCGACGCCGCGCCCGAGATGGTTCGCAAGGCCTTCAAACAGGCGCAGACCGAACGCCCCGGTGCGACGTTCATCATCCTTCCCGAAGACGTCGCCGAGCGAGACACGGATGCGGTTCCGTTGCGGGTGAACGTGCCGCGCGATCCGGCGCCCTCGGATGACCAGGTCCTTCGTGCCGTGCACGTGCTGTCCGCCGCCCAACACCCGGTGGTCCTCGCCGGTCCCGGTGTCGAGCGTGATGGTGCCGTGCCGGCGCTGATCCGGTTCTCAGAGCGCCTACGGATCCCGGTTGCCACCACCTTCCTGGGCAAAGGCGTCTTCCCCGACGATCATGAGAACGCACTGGGGACCATCGGTTTCATGGTCAAGGACTACGCGAACTTCGGTTTCGACAAAGCCGACGTCGTGGTGGCGGTCGGATATGACTTGGTTGAGTATTCGCCGAGCCGCTGGAACCCGTTGGGGGACAAGCAGATCATCCACGTCCACCGGACCGTGGCGGAGGTGGACGCCCACTACACCCTCGAGGTCGGCCTGCAGGGGTCGATCGGGGAGACGCTCGACGCCATCGCGTCGGGGAAGGACATCGGCCGGATCCCTCCGTACGAGCCGCCCGTGAAGGACCTCATGCGTGAGGAGCTCGAACGCGGTGCCGCCGAGGATGCCTTCCCGGTGAAGCCGCAGCGGCTGGTTACCGACATCCGCGCAGCCATGGGCCGCGAGGACATCGTGCTCTGCGACACCGGCGCGGTGAAGATGTGGATGGCCCGGCTGTATCCCACCTATTCACCCTCGACGTGCCTGGTCTCCAACGGGCTCGCCACCATGGCCTTCAGCCTTCCGGGGGCCTTCGCCGCCAAGCTGGCGTTCCCCGAGCGCAAGGTGCTTGCCGCCATGGGCGACGGCGCCTTCCTCATGAGCGTGGCCGAGATCGAGACGGCGGTTCGTGAGGGCGTCCACATCGTGATCTTGGTCTGGGTGGACGGCGGCTACGGCTTGATCCGCTGGAAGGAAGAGATCAACCTGGGACGAACGGCGGCGGTGTCGTTCGGGAACCCCGATTTCGTGCAGCTCGCGACGAGCTTCGGGGCCAAGGGATATGAGATCTCCTCCGCCGACCAGCTGCTGCCGACGCTGCAGAAGGCGCTGGCCGACCGTACCGTCAGCGTGATCGCGTGTCCCGTCGACTACAGCGAGAACACCCGCCTGGTCGAGCGTCTGGGTGCCATCGAAGAAGGCATGTAACCCTGAACCTGACCTGCCGGTAGAATCGAATCCCGTTCGCCGATCCCTGGAAAGGGCCCGTTTACCGTGGTACTGGACAAACTCGCGAACCTTGGCGAAGGCCGGAGGATCAAGCACCTCAGCTCTATGGCCCAGCTCGTGACTACCTACGAGCCGGAGATGGAAGAGCTTTCCGACGACGAACTGACCGGTAAGACGGCTGAGTTCCGTCAGCGGCTGGAGAACGGGGAACCGCTGGACGGTCTGCTCTCCGAGGCCTTCGCTGCCGTCCGCGAGGCGTCCAAGCGCGCCTCCGGGAAGCGCCATTTCGACGTCCAGATCATGGGCGGGATCGCCCTGCATCAAGGCAACATCGCCGAGATGAAGACGGGTGAGGGCAAGACCCTCACCTCGACGCTGCCCGCGTATCTGAACGCTCTGAGCGGGGACGGCGTCCATATCGTCACCGTGAACGACTATCTGGCCAAGCGCGACTCGGAATGGATGGGACCCATCTACCGCGCGCTCGGCATCGGGGTGGGCCTCATCCAGGCGCCGATGAGTCCGGAGCAACGGCGGCCCGCGTACGGAGCCGACCTCACCTACGGCACCAACAACGAATTCGGGTTCGACTATCTGCGGGACAACATGGCGATGCAGCTCGCTCAATGCGTCCAGCGCGGCCACCACTACGCCATCGTCGACGAGGTCGACTCGATCCTCATCGACGAGGCACGCACCCCGCTCATCATCAGCGGCATGGTGGCGGATTCGGCCAAGTGGTACCAGACGTTCGCGAGAGTGGCGCCAAAGCTCACCATCGACCAGGACTACGAGGTCGACGAATCGAAGTTCCAGGTCGCCGTGACGGAGGCCGGCGTGACGAAGGTCGAGGAGATCCTGGGGGTGGAGAACCTCTACGACAACGTGAACTCCTCCATGGTCCACCACCTCCATAACGCACTGCGGGCCAAGGAGCTCTACCGGCGCGACGTGGCTTACGTGGTGCAGCAGGGCGAGGTGAAGATCGTCGACGAGTTCACCGGCCGGGTGCTCGAAGGGCGCCGTTACAGCGAAGGTCTGCACCAAGCGATCGAGGCCAAAGAAGGCGTGAAGATCAAAGAGGAGAACCAGACCCTCGCCACCATCACCATCCAGAACTACTTCAAGATGTACGACAAGCTCGGCGGCATGACGGGGACAGCGAAGACGCAGCTCACCGAGTTCGAAGAGACGTACAAGATCAGCGTGGTCGAGATCCCGACGAATCGCGACATGGTTCGCCTGGACAAGCAGGACCTCATCTACAAGAGCGAAGACGCGAAATGGAACGCTGTCGCCGACGACATCATCGGACGGAACGAAGACGGGCAGCCGGTGCTGGTTGGAACCGTCTCCATCGAGAAGTCCGAACGCCTGTCGGACGTGCTCAACCGCCGCGGTATCGCCCACGAGGTCTTGAACGCCAAGAACCACGAGAAGGAAGCGACGATCGTCGCCCAGGCCGGTCGCAAGGGAGCCGTCACTGTGGCCACGAACATGGCCGGTCGTGGAGTGGACATCTTGCTGGGTGGCAATCCTGAGTATCTGGCACGTCAGGAGATGGCCGCGCGCGACTGGGATAACGACGCGTACCTCCTGTTCGACATGGAGCCTGAGGATCGTCTCGCCTACGAGGCCGAATACCACCCCATCCTGGCGAAGTACGAGTCGCAGACGGATGCCGAGCATGAAGAGGTCGTCGCCACCGGCGGTCTCTACGTCTTGGGAACCGAGCGTCACGAGTCCCGACGGATCGACAACCAGCTCCGAGGTCGTTCGGGCCGCCAAGGAGACCCGGGCGAATCCCTCTTCTATCTGTCGCTCGAGGATGACCTCATGCGGGTGTTCGCGAGCGATCGCGTCGCGAGCATCATGGAGCGCCTCAAGTGGCCGGACGACGAGCCCATCGAAGCGAAGATGGTGTCCAAAGCTGTCGAGAACGCGCAGCGCCAGATCGAAGAATTGAACTATGAGCGCCGGAAGAACGTCCTCAAGTACGACGACGTGATGAATGCCCAGCGCGAGGTCATCTACGCGACCCGGCGGCAGATCCTTGAGGGCGGGGACGTCAAAGAGCAAGCGCTGGAGATGGTTCAAGAGGTCATCGCTGCGACGGTGGACGCGTGGTGTGCCGCGGACGTGTTCCCGGAGGAATGGGATCGCCCGGGACTCCTGACCGCGCTGAACGAGATCTACCCCGTCAAGGCCACGCTGGCCGACATCCAGGATGAGGTGGATCCTGAGGCCCTGCACGAGCGGTTCCTGCAGGAGGCGGTCGACGCGTATGAAACCAAGGAGGCCACCGTCACCCCAGAGGTGATGCGCGAACTCGAACGCGTGGTGCTGCTGAACATCACCGACACGAAGTGGCGCGAGCACCTCTACGAGATGGACTATCTCCAGGAAGGTATCCATCTGCGTTCCTACGCCCAGAAGGATCCTCTGACGGAGTACCAGCGTGAGGCCTACGCGATGTTCGAGGAACTCACGGGGAGCATCCGCACGGAGTTCGTGACCTACATCTACCGGGTGGAGTTCGTCCGTCAGGAACAGGCGCCGGCGGCCAAACGCATGCAGGAGAACCGCGACGAGGTGAAGAGTCAAGGCAGGGAGGAGTCGGCGGGTTCGGCGCAGGCGGTCAGCGACAAGACGCCGCGGAACGCTCCGTGTCCCTGCGGGAGCGGCAAGAAGTACAAGAAGTGCCACGGCGCGGTCGTCTAGAGACGTATGAGCGAGTACACGGAACGCTTGCGGAGCCTGGCCGAACGCGTCCACGCGGCCGAGGGATTCCTGGATATCGAAGGCAAGCGGGCGCAGATCGCCGATCTGGAGGCACAGGCGTCCGACCCAGGACTCTGGGAGGACCCCTCCCGCGGTCAGCAGGTCACGTCCAAACTCTCGAGGGTGAAGGCGGACGTGGATCGTCACGACGGACTGCAGCGCAGGGTCGAGGACGTGATGGCGATCGACGAACTTCTCGAAGATGAGGCCGACCCAGAGCTCGCGAAGGAACTCAAGACGTCGATCGCCTCCCTGGAACGGGACGTGGAGAAGCTGGAACTCGCGGCGCTCCTATCGGGGCCGCACGACGCCTCCGATGCGATCGCCACGCTGAACGCCGGTGCCGGCGGCACCGAGAGCCAGGATTGGGCGGAGATGCTCCTGCGGATGTACCTGCGGTGGGCGGAGTTGCAGGGGTTCGATGTCGAGGTGGACGAGATCCACCACGGAGAAGAGGCAGGGATCAAATCGGCGGTGTTCCAGGTCCACGGCCAGAACGCGTACGGCCTGCTCTCAGCCGAGCGCGGTGTGCACCGGTTGGTGCGGATCAGCCCATTCGATTCGCAGAAGCGCCGCCATACATCCTTCGCCTCGCTCGATGTGATCCCGATGCTCGAGGAAGCCGACGAGGAAGACATCGAGATCCCACCGGACGAACTCCGCATCGATGTCTACCGCTCCAGCGGCCCCGGAGGGCAGTCAGTGAATACCACCGACTCCGCGGTTCGGATCACGCACCTGCCCACAGGCCTGGTCGCCGCGTGTCAGAACGAACGCAGCCAGCTCCAGAACAAGGCCGTGGCCATGCGGATCCTCAAAGCGCGTCTCGCCGAACGGGAACGCGAGAAGCGGGATGCCGAGATGCAACAGATCCGTGGCGAACGCAAGGCGGTGGACTTCGGTTCGCAGATCCGTTCATACGTGTTGGCGCCGTATCAGATGGTGAAGGACCACCGGACCGATCACGAGGTGGGGGATCCCTCCCGTGTCCTCGACGGCGACCTGGACGGATTCATCGAGGCGGAGCTTCGCCACCGGGCGTCCGCGTAACAGCCACCGGGGCTTGTGCGCGGTTCCTGCGACGGCGTTCCAGGACCAGAGCCGAGACCCAGGCGAACAGCAGTGCTCCCCACGCTCCGGCGCTCGCCTCGAGTCCCGTCACGATCGCGGAGTCCCGGTAGGTGAGGGTGATGACGTGCTCGCCCGGCTGCACCGGGACGCCTTGCATGAGGTAGTCGGTGGGGATGAGCGGCGCGCCGACGCCGTCCACGGTGGCCGACCACCCGGGGTCATAGCTGTTGCGGACGACGACGATCGACGCACTCGACGCCGTGACGTTCACGCGGATGTGCTCAGGGTCGATCTCGGTATAGGTGGCCGAGGGGAACACGTCCGGAACGCCTTCGGTGGAGGGTGGGCTGGGGCTGATCCCCGGATCGGCCTCGACGACCGCGTTGTCGGCCGGATCAAAGGCAGGGTTCAACACACCGGCCAGCGCGCGCGTCTCGTCGACGACGGTCCATGAGGGCACGACCGATACGCGTGGCTCCCAGCCGTAGACCTCGACCAGGTCGTAGCCGTTCGCGTTCATGATCACGCGGCCGGGGGCTGCCGCCGGCTGTTGTCCGTGCAGCGTGATGAGATACCGGACGCCCAACAGGCGAACCAAGGTGAGCGTCGGGTCGTTCACGATGGAGGCGTTGTAGAACACGCTCAACCGGTTCACCGCCCGGATGAAGTTCCAGTACCGAACGAACTGGACGGGGTTGTAGCCCAGCACGTCGGGGATACCGAACAATGTTCCCTGTTCCATCGCGAGCGCCGGCCAGTCCCGTTCGTGCTGGGTGAAGAGGTACCCCTTCTCGAACGAAGCTGCCGGCAGCACCCACGTGAGGTAGCGCTGTTGTTGCGTTCGGATCTGATCCACGAACGGCGTGGGGGTAAGGAATGAGGATTCGAGAACATCGGGCGGTTGGATCGGTTGGGGCACCAGGTTCGGGTGCGCCCCGCTCTCCAGGCCCATCGAGACGGTCCCTCCCTCCCACAACGACGAGTAGAGCCCGCTCGTCAGCAGCTCGAGAGCGAGCACGCCCATCACCGCCATCTTGGCCCAGCCGTACCGGCGTGTCGCCAGGAAGAACAGCGCGGGGACACCCGCGGCAAGCGCCACCGCGAACACCGAGTACCTGACCGGCCGCGCCCCCACGATCAGCGGGAACACCAGGAAGAGACCGACACCGCCGCCCAGCCAACGTAGCGCAGCGCGCCGGGTCATCGGAGAGTCGAAGAGGCTATGCAGCCCGATGGCCCCCAATACCGGGAGCGCGATCACCGACAGATATCGGAGTCGGCCCACGTTGTGGAGGTACACGTCACCGAACGGGATATGGAGCAGCAAGGAACGGAACGCACCGTTGGTCACCACGACGTTGAGCATGAGCACATAGGTGAGGAGCCAGGTGCCACCGAACGCCCACACCAACGCCCGGTGCGCACGCGCCCGCCAGGACACCAGCGCACCGAACAGGATCACGGCGCCCGCATAGGCTGTGGGGGTGATCGCGTAGCCGAGTGGCCACGCTGCCCACACGCCATTCGTCTGAAGGGTGCGATCCAGGATCCCCGAGGTCGCGGTGGCCGAGCCGGCGATGGCTCCGTAACCCGCGTGCAATGACGACACGTCGATGAATGCGAGCCGGGGGATGAGGACCGCGAGGCTGCCCAGCGGCAAGAAGGCCAGGAAGACGACGATCTGGGCGGTGGCGGCCCGGCCGCGGATGCCCCCCTTGCGCACATCCCGGACGGCGAAGGCGATGAGATAGGCGGCGACCATCAGGGATGTCATGACCAGCCCATGACTCATGTGGGCGTTCGCGACCTGCGACCAAGCGAACCCCGCCAGGGCGAGCCACGGCACGCGGCGCGACCACCTGCCGGCTTGCCGATAGCCGCTGGCGCCCACCAGGACCAGGGTGGTCCAGGCCAAGAAGCCCGCGAACGGCATCGAGATCGCCAACTCGGAAGAGGACATCAGCATCGCCAGGCACAGACCGCCGGCGGTGGCCGCCGGCCGGACCAGCGACTCCTTCCGCAGGAAGCAGTACATCCCGAGACCGGCCAGGAGCGGGTTGAAAACGATGAGCGCCCGCATCGCGCGGCCCGGATCGAACCACGAGAAGAACGCCATCGCGGGGACGTAGAGCCAGCCGCTCTGTGGATCGGCCGCGAAGCGATAGCCGCCCATCTCGAACGGATTCCACAGCGGGATGTGCCCGCTCGCGAGCGTCCGCCCAAGGAAGGCGTAGCGCGGCAGCCAGAAGGCCAGGATGTCGGGATGGCGGTTGGTGAGTTCGGGGTAGAAGGCGAATCCACGCAGTGTGATCAACACGAACAGAACGATGATCGAGGGCCCGATGACCGCTGCGCCTATCCGACGAAGCAATAGGAAACGCCTGCTGGGTGCGTCAGCGGGGGACCGGGCATCGACACCCGCGACGACGGTGCTCATGGCTGCTCAGCCTACGGGAACCTCCCAAGGTTCGTGGAAGACCTCTGGTAGGGTGAACCGTCCCCCCACCGAACCACCCCCAATGAGCCCATGATCAGTCTTCAGCACGTCACTAAGACCTATAAGAATGGCGTTACCGCCCTCGAAGACGTCTCGGTCGAGATCGAGAAGGGTGAGTTCGTCTTCGTGGTTGGCCAGTCGGGGTCGGGGAAATCGACGCTCATCCGTCTCCTCATGAAAGAGGAGGAGGCGTCGAAGGGTTCCGTCTACGTTGCCGGCAAGCACCTCGCGAAGATTTCCACCTGGAAGGTTCCCTATCTCCGGCGCAACATCGGGACGGTGTTCCAGGACTACAAGCTGTTGACCGACAAGACGGTCTTCGAGAACGTGGCGTTCGCACTGGAAGTGATCGGGAAACCGAAGCATGTGCTGGACCAACGGGTGCCGGAGATCCTCGATTATGTAGGGCTCGGCGACAAGCTCAACAACTTCCCGGACGAACTCTCGGGCGGAGAACAACAGCGTGTGTCCATCGCCCGCGCCTGTGTGAATCGTCCCCTGGTTCTCCTGGCCGACGAACCCACCGGCAACCTCGACCCCAACACCAGCGTCGACATCATGCGGTTGCTGGACAAGGTCAACCGGATCGGCACGACGGTGGTCATGGCGACGCACGACCAGGCGATCGTGGACGCCATGCGCAAGCGCGTGATCGAACTCGACAAGGGCCACGTCATCCGCGACCAGTCTCGCGGGGTCTACGCCTGATGCGTCGGATCGACCAATACCTGAAAGAAACCGCGTCCGGGCTCCGCAGGAACGGTGTCGTGGCCTTCGCGGCGATGTCGACCGCATTCATCGCCCTGTTCCTCTTCGGTTTAGCGCTCATCATCGCCCGGGAGTTCAGCCTGATCATCACCTACACCACCGGAAACGTAGAGGTGCAGGTGTACCTCACGGACACGATCAGCCCCTCGGCCACGACGACGTTGCAGCAGAAACTCCAGGACCTGCCCGCCGTGGAGTCGGCGGCGTATGTGAGCAAGGAGGCGGCGTGCGAACAGGCGCAACGGTTGTTCGCAGATAACCAGGCATTCCTGGACAATCTGAAGAACAACTGCGACATCCTCCCGGCGTCGTTCCGCGTGAAGCTCAAGGATCCTGCCCTGTTTGAGCAGGTCAAAGCAGCGATGGCGTGCCAGGACCAGCTGCAGGCCGGGGCCACGGTGCAGGTGTGCGCCGAACCGGGCGTCCTTCGGGTGCAAGACTTCAGCGCCCTTCTGAAACAGCTCAACGCCATCACGCACGTCCTGCAGTTCGGGGTGCTGGCGATCGCGTTCGTGATGCTTGGTGCAGCCGTCGCCCTCATCGCGAACACGTTGCGGATGGGGATGTTCGCGCGGCGAAAAGAGATCGGGATCATGCGGCTGGTCGGTGCGACCAACTGGCGGATCAGGATCCCGTTCATGATCGAAGGACTGGTCGAGAGTCTCCTCGGGGCCGGGGCCGCCATCTTGGCCCTGTTCCTGGTGAAGATCCTGGTGATCGACCGGCTGCGTGATCAGATCCGATTCCTGCCGTGGGTGCGGAACTCCGACGTGCTGTCGATCGCGCCGCTCATCCTCATCGCCGCCACGCTCATCGCCCTCATCGCCGGCAGCATCGGTATGCGCCGGTTCCTGGACGTCTGAGGCGCGCCATGCCACGTGAGGAAGGCGAGAAGATCGTCGCGACGAACCGCCGCGCGCGCCACGACTATCAGATCGAGGACGTCGTGGAGTGCGGGATCGTCCTCAGCGGGGACGAGGTCAAATCGCTCCGTGAGGGTCGTGCATCGCTCGCCGACTGCTACGGCCGCGTCCGCGATCACGAGATGTGGCTCGAGGGTCTCCATATCCCACCCTACGAACAAGGGGACAAGCGAACGTTCCAGCCCACGCGGCCGCGGAAGCTGCTGCTCCACCGGCGCGAGATCGACAAGCTCGGAGCCGAAACCGCCGAGAAGGGTCTGGCGCTGGTGCCGATGAGGATCTACTTCACCCACGGCATCGCGAAGGTGGAGATCGGCGTCGGGAAGGGAAAGCGCCAATTCGAGAAACGTCAGTCGATCGCCAAGCGCGAATCCCAACGCGAGATCGAACAGGCGGCCGGCCGCCGCCGATAGCGCCCGGTCCGGGGTGTTCAAGTCGTGTCAGAGGACCGCCGTATACTCGTTGAGACAACTACATATGGGGGTGTACTGGCTTCGACTCGGACGTTTGCCGTCTGAGGGAAGCGGGCCGTGATCCCGGATGTCACGTAAAACGCCGGACAAACACAAGCGCCAACGACAATTACGCGCTCGCTGCCTAACTAGTTAGGTAGCCGTCCTCCTCGGATCGCCTGCGGCCGAGGACAGGGCGTCACTAAGCAGGCTCACCACCGCGGTTCTGCCTGGGGGCCGCGAAGGGACATCGAACCCGGGCTGGCTGATGGGTCCTCCGCCGGTGGGAGCCCTGAGGCGAGATCTACCCACCGGCTCCGCCCGGAGAAGCCTCAGTCGGTCGCCCGGGGACGCGGGTTCGAATCCCGCCACCTCCACGATCTATCTCCGACCGCGGGCCTGGCTCAGTGAGCAAGCAGTGGCAGGGCCTCGGCTGCAAGGCGTTCGAGTGCCGGCTCATTGGCCGGGTCGCTGGGCCAGTAGATGATGACGTGGCTCATGCCGACACGTTGCAGATCCTCCACCAGGCTCAGGAACTCGGGAACGGTCGGCGTCGCACCTGAATACGTGCCGGCCACCAGGTAGGAGCGCCGGATGCTCGCCGGGTCCCGTCCTTCTTCTTCCAAGAAGCGGTCGAGCGTGGCCGAGCGTTCACCGGTGATAACCATCGCTTCGTCGTGGGGGAGCAATCCCCGGAGATCGCGGCCGCGCGCCATCCCCATGGTGTTCCACGTAGATCCGTACCGGGCCGCGACACGGAGCGCGCTCTTGCCCAGGGCGGCCACGGTGATCGGCAGAGGTTCCTGGATCGGTGACGGATGGACCTGCGCGTCCTCCACGATGTAGTGGCGGCCGGCAGGCGAACTCGCCGCGCCCGAGGTAAGGAGTTCCGAGACGATCTGGACGCTCTCACGGAACCGTTCGGCGCGTTCGCCCGGCGTGAACTCGGGCACACCGGTCATCGAATGGTCGAGCGGCGCCCCTCCGGCACCCATGCCCAGATCGAATCGGCCGCCGGAGATGTGGTCGAGCGTCACTGCTGCTCGGGCCAGCAACGCCGGGTTCCGAAGCGTGAGGGAGCTCACCATCGGGCCGAAGCGGATGGTCTGCGTGGCCTCGGCGATGGCCCCCAGGAGCGTCCACGATTCGAACCAATCCTGGTCGGGGACATACGGGTTCACGAAGTGATCGGCCATCCACAGGCCGCCGAACCCCATCGCCTCTGCGCGCGCGGCGCGCTCACGAAGCACCGGCCAGGGGCGATTCTGCAGCAGCATCACGTCAACGCGCACGCAGAAAGGATATGGCACGGGCCCACGGCGTTGCTTGCGACGCCTCAAGTAGCATTCCCAACGACGGACCAGACTGGAGCCCTCGATGTTCCGCCCCGCACATGCCCGACGCGCAACCATCCTGATGGTGGTGCCGATGCTCTTGGCGTGCACGAAGAGCGTAGGGTCCACGAGCGCGACGCTCAGCGCGTCGCCGAGCGGGGGAACGAGCGGAAGGGGCGACAGCGCCGCGGTCTACGTTCACGCGTTCTGCATGTCGTTGGATAACTGGGTGACGTCGGTCAAGGAGCGTTCGGCGGATATCCGGGCAGATGTCGCGGCCGCAAACACCCTGGTGAAACGGCGAACGCAGGCCGTGAAGTACTTCGGTGACCTCGCCGGTCTCACCGGTCGCCTGGTGAACCATGTCATCGCCGAGGGCCCGCCGAACGTCGACGGTGGTGAAGCGACCCACGCCGTCCTCGTGAACACGTTCCTGGCCGCTCAGCAGATATTCGCCGATGCCCGGACATCGGCGAAGTCGTTCCCGGTGGATAAGGCGAAGGCATTCAAGAAGGCCTTCAACAGCTCGCTCGACGCGCTGAAGTCGGCGTCGGGCCGGATCGTGGAGGCGCTGAGCAGCTTGAGCGGCGGGTCATTGGACGCGGCGACGGCGGCCGACCCCGTCTGTCAGACCATCGGGCAGTGAGGACGGCGCGCTCCATACTCGCTGTATGACCGCGTGGGCGTTCGAGAACGTGACGAACCCATGGCTCGTTCGGCTCCACGCGGATGTGTCCCTGACCGACCTAACGATCGTGACGTGCCCGCCCGCCCAGGCGCCGGCGCCACTCGACCGTCTCCTTCAGGTCACCGGCGTGCGCTCCATCGACGTGCACCGTTATCGCGTTCGGCTGAATCTCGAGTACGGGATCAGCCGAACCGCCGCAGCACGGACCGGCAGCGCGTTCTTACGGGGGCACTGGGGCGAGCCGTCCGAGTTGCCCGACCGTGAGCGTCCGCGTGCCTTCCAGGCTGATCGGCACGGTCCCCGACGGGTGGCTGAAAGCCTGACCATGGCCGGAGACGACGAGTTGTTGCGGTCGATCTTCTTCGTTGACGGGGTAGAAGAGGTGGTCGCGGCCGATGGCGTGGTCCTGGTGAGGTTGGGACGGTTCTTCCGCTGGCGCGACCGCGAAGCCGCCGTGAGCGAAGCGATCGCCTCGGTTCGTTAGGACGAGTACGGGTTGATGAGGTCGGGATATCCCGTGAGCACACCGTCGGCGAACGTGGTCTCGCCGTAGGTGTTCAGGTCGCGCCCTTTCAACGAGGCGAGGAAGTCCGGTCCGAACACCGCCGAGAACTCTGGCTGGTTGAGCAGGTCGTATTCGATCGCACTGCCGGGGACGTAGGGACCGATGTTCGCCCGGTAGGAGTAGTTCTGAAGGAACGCGGCGATGTCGTCGACGCTCGCCCCGGATTGCCAGAGCCGGCCACGGTGTAGGTAGATCTCGCTCGGTGCGACATATTCGACCACGGGGAGGAGCGACCCTCCGAATTCGCGATTGATGGCGTCGCTCAGCTGGATCGGGTCCAGGCGAACGCCATCGACCGAGTTGGGCAAGGGGCACTGCCCGTGATCGGCGGTGACGATCAACGCGTAGTCCTGCCCGTATGTCGCGTCGAGCTGCGCGATCAACCGCCCGAGCTGTGCGTCCACCTCCCGCAGCGCCAGCTCCTCCATGGGGGAGAGCATGTTGTAGATGTGACCCGTGTAGTCGGGCATCTTGTAGTTGATGTAAAGGAGACCCGTCTCGCCATGGGTTCCGGCAAGTGGTTCGTTGGCGATGGTGGCTTCGACCAGGTCGCCCATGTACCGGACGATGGGTGGACTGCAGCAGTCCGACGCCTTCTTCGCGGGGTCGTACTGGGAGTCATAGCCCGGCGGGTTGTACGCAGCCTGATGCGCGGCGAACGCGTCCAAGGAAGGCGCGCCGGCCGGCAGCCGGTAGGTGGCGGGGTTGTGCGGCTGCCATTGCTGGACCTTGCTCAACGTCATGTCCTCGTCCCAGAAGACGCCAACGGGCTTGTCGGCCGAACCCCGGTTCGGACGACCGGCACCGAGCATCCCCATGTGCCACACCTGATAGCCGAGTTCTCCTACCCACGCCCGGTTGCCGGTTGCATCGCTCCAGAGGTCGGCGAGTGTCGGGATGAGGATGTCGCTGGGATCGGCTTCCCCCGGTGTCCCGTAGGTCTTGCGGACCTTGCCCGTGGTGTCGCGGATGTTGTGCCCGGTGATGCCGTGCTCGGACGGATAGGTCCCGGTCCCGATGGTGGCGTGCGCACACGCGGTGACGGCGGGGAACGACCCGTGGATGGCGTTCGTGTAATTGGTGGCACCGTCCATCAGCCGGCGGAGGTTCGGCGTGGCGTGGGGCCAGGTGTTCAGGACGTTCCATCCGCCGCCGTCGAAGACGAAGGTCACGATGATCTTCGGTGGACCGGCCGGCTTCTCGATGCCGGGGAGTGTGGCTCCTTCCCGGCCCAGGTCGAGGAACTGCTGGAAGCCCATCAACGTGGCCGTCGAGGGGGCGATGTCGGCGAGGGTCACTCGCTCGTCGCGGGTGCCCGGCGGAACTCGCCCAGGCGCGTGAACGACCAGCGGGATCGCCTCCAAGTACATCCACACGCTGGCGTGGGACGTAGCCGGGAAGAACGTCACCAGATCCCTGGATTCGTTCGGGTAATTGGCGCTGTTGAAGGGGGCGAGCACCAGCTGGAGTTCTCCGGAGCGTCCGTCCCGGTAGGTTCGGCGGATGATCTCGGTGTACTCCGCGCCGAGCGCCTGCGCCATCTGTTCTTGGATGGCCTGGGCGTCGGGTCTGGTGAGCTGCTTGATAGTCCTGCCTAACACGGGACCCCCCACGGCGACGGCCGTTCCCACGGCGGTGGTGGTCACCAGGAATCTGCGACGCGCAGGGTCGTGCCCGTCGGTGTCCTCGCGCGTCTTGGCTGCTGCGATCAGGACGGTTGCCCCCACGATGACGAGGCCAGCCACCAGTCCCAGGAGCGGCGCACCAAGGAGCCCGAGCACCAGACCCAGGATGCCACCCGACAGGGCGAACACGATAAGGACACGCGGATAGCGGTGGGAAGCCATCGGTAACCGATTCTCCCAGAGCCGCTGCGGTTAGGTGCGCTTGCGCGGCAGGTCCAGGAACGGCATAGGGACCACGGTTGCCCCGACCTTCCCGCGCTCGCCCTCGACGGTCCACTCCACGCTGACGCGCGTGCCGAGCGGTTCGAGCGCGTTGTCCACCGACCCGAACCCGACCATCTTCTTGATGGTCGGCCCCCAGGTGTAGGACGTGCAACGTCCGACCTGCTTGTTCTCCTTGTAGACCGGGATCGCATCGCGCGTGACCATGGGCGAGACGCCGGGAGCGAGCCCGTGCTTGGCGAACATCGCCTCGATCCCGCTCCAATCGATATCTAACCCGACCAGGCGGCGCGCGGGGCCACCGGCCTTCTGCTCCGCCATGAGTGCCCGCTTCCCCACGAAATCGCTCGCCTTGCCGAACTGCACGAGCTTGCCCAGACCGACCTCGAACGGCGAATAGTGCTGCTCGGGACTCACGGCGTGACGAGCGGAGTTGTATTCGGCCTCGATGAGGATGAGCCCGGCCTCGACGCGCGCGACATCCATCGCCCGGATCCCGACTGGGTAGATGCCGTAATCGCGACCGACCTCGAAGAGCCGGTCCCACACCGCGAGCGCACCATCGACGGGCATCCACAGCTCGTATCCGCGGTCTCCGGTGTAGCCGGTGCGAGTGACATCCACATCGGCACCGGCGATCTGGGTCATCTTCCGGCCGAAGTACTTCACGTCCTTCCAATCCTGGCCGGTGGCGGCTTCGAGCACGTCGCGGGACAGTGGGCCTTGCAGCGCCAGGGCCGCGGTACGGTCCGAGATGTCTTCCACCTCGACGTCCAGGTTGGTGGCGTTCTGGAGGAACCAGCGGTAGCAGGGGTCGGCGGCGGTGATCCGATAGGCGTTCTGGCCGATCCGCGTGACGGTGCCGTCGTCGACCAGCTTGCCGGACTCGTCGCACCACGGCGTGTAGACAACGCGGTCGGGCTGAAGCGCGGAGATGTCTCGCGTCATCACACGGTCCAAGAGCGTCATCGCGTCCTTGCCGCTCACGACGTACTTGTAGAGGGGGCTCGCGTCGATGACGGCGGCGGCCTCGCGGATCGCGTTGTACTCGATGTCGTGGAAGTCGGCGTAGACGGCGGCGGAGAAGTACCCGGCCCATTCGCCCCAGGAGAGCTTCTTGTTCAACTCCTGCTGGCGAGGGAAGAACACGGTGCCGACGCTCACGGTGGGTCCTCCTTCGAGGGCGGGATCGCGACCAGCCTCGAGGCTGCTCTGAGGCAGTAGCGTAGACGAGCGAGGAGGTCCGCCACCCGTGCCGTTTGACTTGAGGTCAATGCGTCGCTGGCCGCGGTCCATCCCCCTCGCTAGCATGAGCGACCGGCGCCCAGGGCGCGTCCACCCGCGGGTCGACCGACCTTCGGTCACCTCACCCGTCCGACGAAGGAGTCTCGATGGCCAAGCGGTACGACGTGATCGTGATCGGTGGCGGTCACAACGGGCTCACCACCGCGGCCTATCTCGCGAAAGCGGGCAAGTCGGTCGTGGTGCTGGAGAAGAACGCCATCCTTGGCGGCGCCGCCGTGACGATCGAGCACTACCCGGGCTTCCGGTTCAGTGCGATGTCTTACGTGGTTTCGCTCCTTCGTCCCGAGATCATCCGCGAACTCGAACTCCCGAAGCACGGCTTGGAGATCCTGCCGCTGGACGGCACGATCACCCCGCTCGAAGACGACTACCTCTGGCGCGTCAACGACCACGGCAAGACCGTGCGCGAACTCCGCCGGTGGTCCAAGAACGACGCCGAGGCGTACGAGGAGTACGGCCAGCTCATGGCAGAGATGGCCAGGTTCATCAAGCCGATCCTGTCGATCGTGCCGCCGGACCCGGGCAAGGTGAGCCCCATGGAGTGGCTCCCGCTCACCGGCCTCGCCAAAGACTTCAAAGATCTACCGAGGAAGCTGCAGACCACCTTCATCCAGCTGATGACGATGAGCGCGGCGGACTTCCTGGACCAATGGTTCGAGACGGAGCCGCTGAAGGCCACGATGAGTGCGTCGGGGATCATCGGCACGTTCCAAGGCCCGCGCTCCCCGGGGACGGCCTACGTGCTGCTCCACCACTACATGGGTGAGATCGACGGCGCGTTCCGCGCGTGGGGCATCCCGAAAGGGGGGACCGGCGGCATCAGCTACTCCATCGCCAACGCAGCGCTCTCCCTCGGAGCCGAGATCCGTACCGAGGTGCCCGTCGACCACGTCAAAGTGACGAACGGCCGTGCCACCGGCGTGGTGCTCACCTCGGGCGAAGAGATCGAAGCAGGCACGGTGATGAGCTCTCTGGACTCGCGACAGACGTTCATCCGGCTGTTGGAGGACGGGGTCTTGGATCCGGGTTTCAAGGAGGAAGTCATGCGGTACAAGTACCGCGGTTCCTCCGGCAAGGTGAACCTGGCGCTCGACGGGCTTCCTGAGCTCGCGTGCAAACCGGGTGTCGGCGAATGGCTCCGCGGCGCCATCAGCTTCAGTCCGTCGATGGACTACATGGAGCGCGCCTACGACGACGCGAAATACGGCAACTTCTCCAAGCGCCCCTACATCGACTGCATCATGCCCACCCTCGTCGACCCGACGATGGCGCCTCCCGGCAAGCACATCATGAGCTGCTTCGTGCAGTACGCGCCGTATCACCTCGCCGACGGCCAGGAGTGGACCAACGAGATGCGTGATGCATTTGGGGAGACCGTCATCGACACGTTGTCCGAGCGCTTCCCGGATCTTCGGAGCAAGATCCTGCACAAGTTCGTCCTGAGCCCCAAGGACATCGAAGACATGACCGGCCTCACCGAGGGCAACATCTTCCAAGGCGAACTGAGCCTCGAGCAGCTCTTCTTCAACCGGCCGGTTCCCGGGTGGGCCCGTTACCGGACCCCGGTGAAGGACCTGTGGATGTGCGGATCTGCGACGCACCCCGGCGGCGGCATCATGGGCGCGCCCGGGCGGATCGCCGCGCTCGAATACCTCAAAGAGAAGAAGCGCGGACGGAGGGCCGCCTGATGGGGAAGAAGATCGTCGTCATCGGGGGCGGTCACAACGGCCTTGTCACCGCCGCATATCTCGGCAAGGCAGGGCACAAGGTGACGGTGCTGGAGCGTGCGGACCAGGTGGGCGGTATCCTGCGCAACTCCGAGATCGCGCCTGGGTTCACCGCGCCCGGCATCATCCACACGGTCGGTCGTCTGCGCGCGTCCGTGGTCAAGGACCTGAAGCTCGCCGCCCACGGGCTGGAACTCATCACGCCGGACGTTCGGATGTTCGCCCCGCAGCCCGACGGTTCGAGCGTCACGTTCTGGCGAGATGTCGGCCGCACCGCGAACGAGCTCAAACCCATCAGCGAGGCGGACGCGACGATCTACCCGGACTTCGATAAGAAGGTTCGAGCCATCGCGAGCTTCCTGGCGGCCATCTATGCGGTGACGCCACCTAACATCGACGCGCCATCCATCGGCGATGCCATCGCCGGTCTCCGGCTCGGCAAGAACTTCAAGGATCTCGGTGCTCGCACTGGACGCGAGACCATCCGCGCCCTCCCGATGGCCGTTGCCGACACCGTGCAAGAGGTGTTCGCTTCCGAGGCTGTTCGCGGACCACTCGCTACCCGCGGTGTTCGCTACACGTCAACGGGACCGTGGGCGGCCGGTACCGCAGCGGTGTTCTTCGGCGATTCGGCCGGCAACGACGGAGGGGCGGCCGGTACCGCCGTCTTCGCCCGGGGTGGGACCGGGGCGTTGGCCTCGGCGCTCAAAGGCGCGGTCGACGCGTTCGGCGGGAGCATCCGCACCGGGGCCGAGGTCGTTGAGATCCGGGTGCAGGGCGGCCGTGCCTTCGGCGTGACGTTGGCTGGAGGTGAGCACATCAACGCGGACCTGGTCGTCAGCGGGATGGACCCCAAGCGGACCCTGAACCTGTGCGATCCCGTGGAGCTGGGTCCGGCGATGGTCTGGCGGGCCAACAACATCCGCACACCCGGGGCGACCGCGAGGGTCAACCTGGCGCTCGGCGGACTTCCCGCCTTCACGGGTGTCCAGGGAACCGAGCGCCTCCAGGGTCGGATCGTGATCGGCAACTCGATCGACCACGTCGAGAAGGCGAAGGATGCGTTCAAGTACGGGCACGTCGCAGAGGAGCCGTGGCTCGAGGCGACGATCCCGACCCTCCTCGACCCGGGCCTCGCCCCCGAGGGCAAGCACGTCATGAGCGTTGTCTTCGAGGCGGCTCCTCGCCGTCTTCGCGACGCCGACTGGTCGGCCGAACGTGACCGCGTGGGAGAGATCGCCGTGAAGGTGCTGGAGCGCTACGCCCCCGGGATCGGTGGCTTGGTGGAAGCCGTTCAGGTCATCTCTCCCGAGGACCTTGAGAACGATTACGGCCTCTCCGGAGGTCACGTCGAGCATGCCGAGCCGGGCCTCGACCAATTCTTCCTGTGGCGGCCGCTGAACGGTGAGGCACGCTACAAGCTGGTCTTCGACCGGCTGTACCTGTGCGGATCGGGCGCGCATCCCGGCGGCGGCATCACCGGTGCCCCCGGCGCGAATGCGGCCAGGCAGATCCTCAAAGACCTGAAGAACTGACCGTCACCCGCACGGCCCGACCGTCGCTGTGATCCCCTCGTGATCCGAGCCGGGGATGACGAACCGGGACGGATCGTTCGCGCACCACGTTTGGCTGACGAACAGGTGATCGATGCGGAGCGATGCGTACTTCCAGATGCCCTGGACGTAGGTGTCGCCGGCCCACGCACCCGCTCGCATCGCGTCGCGGAAGTCCGACGAGAGGATCCGGTACCCGTGGGTTCTGTCGGAGAGGTTCAGGTCGCCTGCGATGACCACCGGGCCGGCGGCGCCTTGGCGTTCGAGTGCGGTCTGATCCAACCGCTCTACGAACTTCTGTTGGAATACGAAGGACGACTCCTGGATGGGGTTGATCGCGTGGACGGCGAAGAGTGTGAAGGCCGGAACGCCGGGCGGACGAACCGAAACCATGAACACCCGCGTCGACGAAAGCCGCGACGGGACCGGCAGTGGTTGGATCGGGAACTGGGACCTCACCATGATGCCGCTGCCCTCCGCTTCGTAAGGGTGCCCTTTACCGACCGCGTCCTTCAAGAGCTGCGGGAACCCGGCGGGCGTCTCTACCGCGACCAAGATGTCGGCGTTCGTCGCCACCAGGGCCTCGGCCGCCATGCGTGGAGTGTGGGTCGCGTCGTAGATGTTCGCCGACGCGATGGTGAGGGGCGTTGCGATACTTCCTGCCTGTTGTGGAGAGAGCGGCGTGATCACCGTGACGGCCGTCATCGCCAAGAGCGAAAGGGCGGCGAACACGGGGACGAGGCGTCTGGCGATCGCCGCTCCCAGGAGGAGGGCCACCCCGCCGGCTCCTCCCACGGCCGGCATCGCGACGCTCGCCGCGTTGAGCGGTGCCCATGCGTCCCGAACCAGGAACCAGGACCAGGGCAACAGGACCAGGAGGACGCCGATCAGCAGGCGCCTATCACGCCGATACCGGCCGGACCATCGGCGCGAGTCGGGAGCCGGCGCGCCGGCGGCGGGGGAGGAGGCCATGGTGCGAGAGCCTACCCGGCACGTCTCCGCTTCCGTATGCGATGCTTCTCGACATGACAGGATCACCAGACTTCCGTATCGAGAACTCCGAACTCCGCAGTGAGGACGAGTTCACCGAATTCACGACGACCGATCTGCCGTACTACTCCGACTGGCACGGGTCGTTCGAGAAGCTTCCTTGGGCGACGGACGCCGAGAGCCTGGCGGCAGCTGCTCCCGACGTCGCGATCGTCGGAGCGCCGCTTGACGACGCCGTCTCCTCCCGCCCCGGCGCACGGTTCGGGCCGCGGGCCATCCGGAGGGCCCCGACGGCTTGGAGCTCGGATTACGCCTGGTCGATCCAGTTGGAGACCGAGCCCTACGCCAACCTGAAGGTGGTCGACGCGGGCGACGCGCCGATCGTCCCCGCGCGCCTGGATCGTGGGCTCCGCGTGACGCACGAGAAGGTCTTCCAGGTTGCGAGCAGCGGTGCCATCCCGATCGTCCTGGGAGGTGATCACTCCATCACCTATCCGAGCGCGGCCGCGGTGAGCCGATATCGCTTTCCGAGGAAGGTCGGCATCGTTCATTTCGACGCGCACGCCGACACCGCGCCGGATCAGTGGGGTTCCCTGGTCGGACACGGCACGCCGATGCGCCGTCTCATCGACGAGGGCTGGATCGACGGACCGAACTTCGTCCAGGTTGGCCTTCGGGGCTATTGGCCGGAGAAGGAGACCTTCGACTGGATGAACGAACAGGGGCTGCGATGGCATCCGATGGTCGAGATGGAGGACCGAGGATCCGAGGCCGTGATCGCGGACGCCATCGCCGAGGCGCTGGACGGCCCCGACTGCATCTACCTCTCGGTGGACATCGACGTCGTCGATCCCGGGATGGCGCCGGGAACGGGCACGCCCGAGGCCGGTGGGATGCTCAGTCGGGAATTGCTCCGCGCGGTTCGTCAGATCGTGGGTTCGGTGGAGTTGGTGGGGATGGACGTGGTGGAGGTGAGCCCGCCCTACGACCAGTCTGAACTGACCGCGATCCTCGCGCACCGGGTGGTCATGGAGGCGATCAGTGCACTCGCGAAGAAGAAGAACGGCTGATGGGCGATCCGGCGGACCACGAACGGGAGTTCGCCGACAATCGCAAGCTCTGGGACGCGTGGACCGCGATCCACACCGCGGGCGAGTTCTACGACGTCGAACGGTTCCGCACCTACCCCGATGACAATCGTATCCAGCCCTGGGAGCGGAACGAGGTGGGAGACGTTGGGGACAAAACGCTCCTCCACGTCCAATGTCATTTCGGCTTGGACACGCTGTCATGGGCGCGCCTGGGGGCCCGGGTCACTGGACTCGATTTCGCCGAGCCAGCCATCGCGTTCGCCCGCGAACTCGCGGCCGACGTCGGCCTCGCGGATGTGAGCAGGTTCGTGATCTCGAACATCTACGACGCGCCGTCGGCCCTCCCCGGAGAAACGTTCGACATCGTGTACACGAGCCGCGGGGTCCTCGGCTGGCTGCCGGATATCGACCGATGGGCGCAGGTGGTGGCGGGGTTCGTGAATCCCGGTGGGATCTTCTATATCCACGAGGCCCACCCCGTGATGCAGGCGATCGCCGAGGAACAGACCACGCCGAACGATCTCCACCTGGCCTTCGACTATTGGACGGGGGACGTACTCACCTTCCCGGTAGAGGGGTCCTACGCCGATCCAACCGCCGATGTCGACGCCGAATGGGAGCACGGTTGGAACCACTCGTTAGGGGAGATCGTGTCCGCGCTGGTGCGGCACGGCTTGCAGATCGAGTTCTTGGACGAGAAGCGAACCCTGGCGTGGCCGGCCGAATGGTTGGTCGAACATCCCAGCGGGGGGTACGGGTTTCCCGATGCTCAGACAGGCACGATCCCGCTCATGTTCTCCCTGCGCGCCCGCAAAGCGGCCTGAGGAGGGCATCCGCCTCAAGGCCTAACCCGCCCACGCCGACACCTGTGGGGTATGCGGCCCGATCCCGAATTCGCTGTCGGCGAGACCACCGCCGCGTTTCGACGGTTGGTCGAGAACGTGGCGCGGGTCATCTCCGGCGATGCCGCCGTCGTCGAGACGGCAGCCATCTGTCTGTTCGCCGAGGGGAACCTTCTCCTGGAAGGGGTACCCGGCGTCGGCAAGACGATGCTGGCCCGTGCGCTCGCCCGTTCCATCGGCGGTGAGTTCAACCGGGTGCAGGCGACGCCGGATCTCTTGCCATCCGATCTCACGGGGATCAGCATCTACGACCAGGCCAAGATGGAGTTCCGGTTCGTCCCGGGGCCGGTGTTCGCCAATGTTGTGTTGGTCGACGAGATCAACCGCGCGACGCCGCGAACCCAGAGCGCGTTGCTGGAACCGATGGAGGAGCGTCAGGTGACGGTGGAGGGCGTGACCTATCCGATGCTGAAGCCCTACCTGGTCATCGCCACCGAGAACCCCATGGAGCAGCACGGAACATATCCGCTTCCGGAAGGCCAGCTCGACCGGTTCGCATTGACGGTCGAGGTCGGCTACACGGACGCGCAGGGGGCCGCGGACATCGTGCGACGCCAGCTCCACCATCACCCGATCGAAGACCTGGATCCTGTGCTGACGGCTGAGGAAGTGGTTCAGGCCCAACATGCCGTTCGTGCCGTCCATGTGGATCAGCCGATCATCGACTACGTGGTCTCCCTGGCGCTCGCCACGCGCGCAGCCGCTGAGATCGCGCTGGGGGCGAGCCCCCGCTCCATGGTGGCGCTGACCCGTTGCGCGCAGGCGCGCGCCATCAGTGAGGGGCGCAACTTCGTGCTTCCTGACGATGTGAAGGCGTTGGCTCCGGCTGCGCTGGCGCACCGGCTGATCCCACGCCAGATGCGGGGCGGTGTGGGCGTCGGCCGCGACGTGGTTCGGCGGATCCTCCAGGAGGTCCCCATCCCGCTCGGCGTCATCGGGAAAGGCTGAGCTCGGTGCCGCGGCCGCGGCGACGTGCCGCCGGACTCGTTGGGGGCGCCGTGGTCCTGTTCTTCCTTGGTGCCAACGTGCAGGCGGGGTGGCTGTACGTCCTGGCGGCGTTCCTGTTGGGAACGCTCATAGCCGGCTTGCTCCTCCCCGCGCTCATGGTGCGGCGTATCGACATATCACGCTCGGCCCCGGCCGAAACGTTCCAGGGGGAGGCGGCCGCGGTCGATCTCACCGTGCGCGACGCCTCGTCCGGTGTCCGGCTCGGCGTGGTCGTTGAGGATCCCCACCTGGCGCAGACGCTTTCCTACGTTCCTGCCCTCAAACCGGGCGACCGCGTAGAGATCCGCACTGAGCGAACGCCCGCCCGTCGCGGTTCACAGGGACCGACGGACATCGTGGTTTCCTCCTCCGGGCCTTTCGGTGTCGCGGTCGCCCGGAGGCGCATCCGCGTCGAGGGCGAAACACTCGTCTTCCCCGCGGTGACGCCGCTCGGATCGTTGCCGTTCGTCCATGCCACCGACACGCACGAACGGTCCGTTCACCCGTATCCGCGGATGGGGCAGGGGCCGGAGTTCCTCGGGGTCCGCGAATACCGGCCCGGCGACGGGATGCGGCACGTTCACTGGCCCTCGACGGCTCGGCACGGGTCGCTCATCGTTCGCGAGTTCGAAGAGGA
>JAXDJX010000013.1:0-57806 GCA_034667405.1 Actinomycetota bacterium
GCCGCCCACCAGTGCCTCGACCCGCTCCGCCATCTCGCGGGCTGCCTTGTTCGTGAACGTGATGGCGAGGATGTGGCCGGGCGCAACCCCCATATCGCGAATGAGGAAGGCGATCCGGTGGGTCAACGCTCGCGTCTTTCCAGAGCCGGCCCCGGCGACGATGAGCACCGGGCCCTCCGTGTGCAGCACAGCTTCGGTCTGGATGCTGTTCAGGCCTTCTAGCAGCGGCGATCGGGGGTTCACACACACGATTGTAGGGTGCGAGGCCGACGCCACCCCGATAAAAGGGGACATCTCAAGGCCTCCCCCTCTACTGCCGAAACATGAGATGTCGTGCGTTGCTTGTATGACCTGTGCGAAGTACCCTATGAAAACCCGCAGGAAACTCGCGGCGAAGCACGAGAACTCGGAAAGGGGTTCGAGATGAAGCGGTTTTTGGTTGCCCTCGTGGCGACGCTCACACTGGGATTATTCCTGGTGGCACCAGCCATGGCGGGCACCACTGGATGTTACGCCGGTAGCTGCACCCCTGGGGTTGGACATAACGGCCGCGACATCACCGGTACCAACTGGTGTCCCAACACGACTGTCACCATCTTCGTCGATGGTGTGAAGGTAGGCACGGCAGATGTCGGTGCCGACGGCACGTTCACCTTCACCCTTCCCGCTTCGGTCGGTCCCGGCACACACACCGTTGTCATCAAGGGACAGGCTCCAGATCCCAACGGAGGCTGTTCTCCGGCAACACAAACGATCACGGTCGTTCTCGGCGCTAGCGGCGGTGGTACCGCCTTCACCGGTGCACGTGGCATCAACACCGCCGAGATCGCCGGTGCAGCATTGCTGATCGTGGGCGCAGGCGCCCTCCTCGCCGGGCGTCGTAGTCGTCGCACGGCGATCGCGAAGTAAGAGATCCCAACGGCAGCGGACGCCCCCTTTCCCGCCCGCGCCGACCGGACCACGAAGAAGCCCGCCCCGAAAGGGGCGGGCTTCTTCTTTCATTGGCTCGGGATCTTCTGCCTCCTAGGCGCGACCGGATGTGCCGGATTCGTCGTCTGGCTGTTGTGGGGCACGGGGTTCACCACGCAAGCGGCGCAGAATAACCTGGCGCAGGCGTTCGAACGCCTCCAGGTGCCCAGGGCGCAGATCCCACCCCCGCCGGGTTGGGCACCACTCCCTGGATCGCTCTATGGAGAGATCATCATCCCCGCCATCGGCCTCAACGCCTATGTCGTCCAAGGGACGGACTACGGATCCCTTCAGAACGGGCCCGGCCACTACGTCAACACCGCCAATCCGTGGGATGACCACGGACGTGTCGGGATCGCCGGACACCGCACCACCTACCTTCATCCCTTCTACCACTTGGATCAGTTGAAGCCGGGCGACAGCATCACCATCCGCACGGCGAAGTACGGCGACTATGTCTACCGCGTCACCGATGTGTTCGTGCTGCCCACCGAGGTCGCGGGAAAGGTGTTGGATCAGACGGTTGCGCCCACTCTGGTACTCACCACGTGCAATCCCACCTACTCCTCGGCAGAGCGATTGATCGTCACCGCCGACCGGGTCTCCACTCCCCAGGACGGCCAAACCCCGTAGGATTCGGCCCGTGAGCCTGGTCCCGAACCCGCCCACCGTGTCGGCTCACGATTTCCGTCGTGGCCGAAGGCACGCACGTCGGCGGCGTCGCCAGGTGACTAGGCGCGTGCTAGTCGCGCTCCTCATCGCCATCCCCGTCCTCATCGCCATCGCGTTGCTTTCGATCGCACCGGCGCTCGGCTCGCGGGAGCACTTCCAGAACGGGAAGGATGAGCTGACGCAAGCGCAGTCGGCGCTCTTCAACGGAGACATCGAGACGGCGAACAGAGCTTTCCAAGGGGCGAGGTTCGAGTTCGAGCAGGCCGCCGGGGCGGGGAACAACGCATTCGTGCGGATCACGTCCTGGTTACCGATAGTGGGACGCACACCCGACGCCTTGCGGACGCTCGCCGATGTCGGGCTCCGGTTGACCGCGGCCGGACAAGGCGTGTCCACGGCGATCGGGAACCTTCCCGGGGGCTATCAGGCGCTCAGCTTGAGGGGTGGCACCATCCCGGTCGAGGCCCTCTCATCGTTGGGTCCGGCTATCCACGAAGCTCGCGCGCAGATCGATGATGCCTCCGCAGAGGCGGCGGGGATCGCCACCACGCTCGTTCCGAGCGCCGTCGTCGAAGCGGGCGATCAGGTTCGGGCCAAGCTGGCCCAGGCGACGCCGGTGGCCACGGCGGGCGACGAGATGATCCGGCAACTCCCGGCCTTCGCCGGCATGAGCGCTCCGGCCCGGTATTTCCTGGCGCCGCAGAACCCAACCGAACTTCGAGGAACGGGGGGGTTCGTGAGTCGATGGTCGATCCTCACGATCGACCACGGCAAGATCTCCGTGGCTCCCTTCCGCAGCATCTCCAAACTACGGAACGTGGCCAACCCGATATGGCCGAACCCTGACCTCAAGGAGATCTACGGTCCCTACAACTCCGCAGGCTTCTGGCGTTCGACGAACGACCCGCGGGACGGTCCCACCGCGGCGGCGCTCATGACCAACCTGTGGGATCAGACGCAAGCGACACCGATCGACGGTGTGGTGATGGTCGACGTTCAAGCGTTGAGGTTCATGGTCGGAGCCATCGGGAAGGTGAACGTTCAGTTCGCAGGCAAACCCGTGGTTCTCACCGAGAACAACGTGGCACCGTTCCTAGCGAATGAGGCATATTCGTTGTTCCGCGATCAGCGGGCACGCAAGGACGCCGTCGGCGCGGTGGGCCAGAAGATCTTCGAGGAGTTCCTAGCGCGAGCCAGCGGCGACCAAGCGCTCCGAGCGCTCATCTCGGCGACGGGTGACGGGCACATCCTGGTCAATGCGACCGATCCCGCCCTTGAGAACGCGCTGACCCAGGCGGGCGCCACGGGAAGTCTCGGCCCCGGAGAGGCTGGCGGCGACTTCTTCGCGACCTCCGTCGTGAACCAGGGCGGGAACAAGCTCGACTTCTACATCCACCGGGAGGTCCGGTATGACGTCACCCTGCTTCCCGACGGGAATGCACAGGTGGACGCGACGGTCACCTTCAAGAACACGGCGCCTGCCGGCGCTCCCCCGAGCTACGTCCTCGGACCGTTCGAGGGGAAGTCGATGGCGGTCTTCCACCTGCGCGCGGGTGAGGCTTATCAGGCGACCTCTTTCTATTGTGCCTCCGGCTGCGTAGCGACGAGCATCCAGCACGATGGCTCCGTGTTCCCGGCGGCCCAACACACCGAACAAGGCCTCACCCTCTACAACGGGCAGCTCCGGATCCCCGCGCAAACCGCCGCTTCCGTCCACCTGACGATGAACGTGCCCGGGGTGTGGACCGGCGACGCCGGTCAGGGGACCTACACCCTGACGCTGCAGGACCAACCAACGATCGTGCCGACGTCGGCCTCCGTGGTGGTGCACACACCGGAGGGCGCGGTGATCGCCTACGCCACCGATGGGATGAAGGTGAGCGGCTCGACAGCCACATGGACCGGCAAGATCGGCCCTCGTTCCGTGATCCAGGTTCGGTTCCAGAAGGGGTTATGGACGCGGACGTGGTCCGGGCTGCACGACTTCCTGTCCAAGCCCGTCATCACCTTCGGGAATTAGGCGCCGCTACTCCCACTCGATGGTGCCCGGCGGCTTGCTGGTGATGTCGTAGGCCACGCGGTTCACACCCGGGACCTCGCGGATGATCCGGCCCGCGATCCGCTCCAAGAGCTCGTGCGGCAGCTTCGCCCAGTCGGCCGTCATCGCATCCTCGCTGGTGACGCACCGAACCACGATGGGATGTTCGTACGTGCGGCCGTCGCCCATGACACCGACGGACCTCACATCTGCCAGCAGCACACAGAAGGCCTGCCACGTGGTCTGTTCGAGTCCGGCGCGCTTGATCTCCTCGCGGACGATCAGGTCCGCACCGCGAACCATCCGGAGGTTCTCGCGATCCACCTCGCCGATGATCCGCACCGCGAGTCCCGGCCCCGGGAATGGCTGCCGGCGGACGATCTCCTCGGGCAGCCCGAGCTCGGCGCCAACGGTTCGGACCTCGTCCTTGAAGAGGTCGCGGAGCGGTTCGACAAGCTCGAAGTCGATGTCCTCGGGGAGACCACCCACGTTGTGGTGGCTCTTGATGTTGGCGGCGGTCTTGGAGCCGGATTCGATGACGTCCGGATAGAGCGTGCCTTGGACCAGGAACTTCGCACCGGTGTGTTCGCGCGCCACCTCCTCGAACACGCGGATGAACTCCTCGCCGATGGTCTTCCGCTTCCGCTCCGGGTCGGTGACCCCTTCGAGCTTGGCCAGGAATCGGTCTTCGGCCTTCACGTGGACCAACGGGACCTGGAAATGCCGCGAGAAGGTCTCCTCGACTTGATCGGGCTCACCGTCCCGGTTCAACCCATGATCGACGAACACGCAGGTGAGCTGCTTCCCCACCGCCTTGTGGACCAGGAGTGCCGCGACCGCGCTGTCCACCCCACCTGAGAGAGCGCAGAGCACCTCGGCGTCGCCGACCTGCGCGCGGATCCGCTCCACCGCGTCTTCGATGATGTTGGTGGGGGTCCATTCGGGGAGCAGTCCACACCCGTCGTAGAGGAATCGCTTCATGACCGCTTGGCCCCGCGGCGTGTGGCTGACCTCGGGATGGAATTGCACCGCGAACATCCCGCGCTCAGGGTCTTCCATCGCAGCGACCGGGATCTGGTCGGTGGTCGCGGTCACACTGAAGCCATCGGGGGCGCGCACCACCGCGTCGCCGTGACTCATCCAGACGTTGTCGGAATCGGGGAAGTCCTTGAGGAGGACGCCGCCGGGAAGGTTCACCCGGATCGTGATGCCGCCGTATTCTCGCTGTCCGGTCGCTCCGACATCACCTCCCAGTGCTTGCGCCATGAGCTGGTGGCCGTAGCAGATGCCCAGTACGGGCACGCCCAGTTCGAACAGGCCGGGATCGACCTGGGGACCGTCGGGCTCATAGACGCTGGCGGGACCCCCCGACAGGATGATTCCCACTGGCCGCTTGGCGGCGATCTCTTGCGCCGTCAGATCGTGAGGCACGATCTCCGAGTAAACGTGGGCCTCGCGAACCCGGCGCGCGATGAGTTGTGCGTACTGCGCACCCAGGTCCACCACCAGGACGGGACGGGGGTGCTCATCCATCACACGCGCTCCTCAGTGGCCCATCCCGACCCGCTGCTGGTTCTGGTACATCTTGCCTTCGGTCTTGATGGAGGGCGCGATCACCAGTTCGGCCTTCTGGAATTCCTTGATGGTGGCGTACCCGGTGGTGGCCATGGACGTGGCGAGGGCGCCGAACAGGTTGAAGGTGCCGTCGTTCTCATGGGCGGGACCCTTGAGGATCTCCTCCATGGAGGCGACCTGCTGTGTCTTCACCCGCGCGCCCCGCGGAAGCGTGGGATGGAAGGTGGCCATGCCCCAGTGGTAGCCGCGGCCCGGCGCCTCGTAGGCGCGTGTCATCGGCGAACCGATCATCACCGCGTCGGCGCCGCAGGCGATGGCCTTCGCGATGTCCCCGCCTGTCCGCATCCCGCCGTCGGCGATCACGTGGCAGTAGCGGCCCGTCTCGTGCAGGTGTTCCCTGCGTGCGGCGGCCGCGTCGGCGATGGCAGTGGCCTGCGGCACACCCACGCCCAGCACGCCGCGCGTGGTGCACGCGTTCCCCGGACCCACGCCCACCAGGACGCCCACGGCGCCGGTCCGCATGAGGTGCAGCGCCGTCTGGTAGCTGGCACATCCCCCAACCATCACCGGGATGTCGAAGGAGGGGATGAACTCCTTCAGGTTCAGGGGTTCGTGCTGGCTGGAGACGTGCTCGCCGGAGACCACGGTTCCCTGGATGACCAGGATGTCGAGGCCCGCGGACAGGACGGTGGCCGCGTACTGCTCGACCCGTTGGGGAGTCAGGGAGGCACAGCTCACGGCACCCCCGGCCTTGATCTCTTCGATCCGCCGCCCGATGAGCTCCTCCTTCACCGGCTCCATGTAGAGCTCCTGCATACGGCGGGTGGCCTTCTCGTCGGCCAGCGTCGCGATCTCTTCATAGATGGACTCCGGATCCTCGTAGCGCGTCCACAGGCCTTCGAGGTTGAGGCACGCGAGGCCGCCCAGGCGTCCGACCTCGATGGCGGTGGTCGGGCTCACGGCCGCGTCCATGGCGCTCGCCATCATCGGAAGTTCGAACGTGTAGGCGTCGATCTCCCAGCGGATATCCACGTCCTCCGGGTCGCGCGTGCGCCGTGACGGCACGATGGCGACCTCGTCGAACCCATAGGCCCGCCGCGCCGTCTTCCCTATCCCGATCTCATATTCCATGCGCTGCACCCCTTACCTCGGCCCCTGAAAACGCAAGACGCCCACCGGCTCCCCGATGGGCGTCTGGACGTTGCATACGGCTCAGCTTACCAGCGACCCGCTCAAGATTCTTTGACCACGTGCCCGGTTTCGGCGATGCGGAGGTCGGTGAGACCCGAGTGCATCTGGTCGCCCTTCGCCATGACCGCGTCGTCCTGGATGCGGCCGAGCTCCTTGAGTTTGGTGAGCACGTTCTGCAGCGATTCGTCGGGGGACTCGGTCATCGTGTCGAGCACGAGCTCCGGGTTCTCCGGGACCTCGTAGGGGTCATCGACGCCGGTGAAGCCGGTGATCTCGCCGGCGAGCGCCTTCTTGTAGAGGCCCTTGGGATCGCGGTTCTGGGCCAGCTCCTCCACCGTGGCGTGGACGTAGACCTCGACGAAGTCGCCGATCTGCTCGCGGCAGGCGTCGCGGGTTTCCTTATAGGGGCTGATCGGGCAGCAGATTGTGGCCACCCCGTTGCGGGTCAACAGGTTCGCGACGAACCCGATCCGCAGGATGTTCGTATCGCGGTCTTCCTTACTGAATCCGAGACCCTTCGAGAGGTTCTTGCGGACCTCGTCGCCATCCAGGATCTCGGTGTTGAGCCCACGTGCCTTGAATTCGTGGAAGAGCATCTCGGCGATGGTGGATTTGCCGGAACCGCTCAGTCCGGTGAACCACACGGTGAATCCGTTGTTCTCGGTCACAGGAAACTCCTTCCGACCGCACCTTCAAGGGGGTCGAGTCCATACAGCTTGAGGATGGTCGGCCCGACGTCGACGAGGTTCATGCCTTCGACGCGGCCCGTTGGCTGGCCGGGCAGACCTTCCATCGCGAAGATGCCCGTTCGATCGTGGTTGGCCCCGTCGGGACCGGTGTCGTTCTCGTAGGTGTAGAGGCTTGGATTGCCGACCGAACCCACCGAACGCCACTCCAGGTCGCCGAAGTACACGATGAGATCCGGCGCGACACCCTTGACCTCGGGGTAGACGTCCTGCGGCTTCAACACCTTGGTGCCGAGCGGCGTCCCGTCGGGACCGGGCGCCGATTCGAGCTTCGTGATGAGTTCGTTACGGACGTTGTCGTAGTCGGCGGGCTCGATGATGCCTTGGGGTTCGCGCCCTTTGATGTTGAGGAACAGCCGGCCGTAGTAGCCGCCGTCCCCCCACGCCATGGTCCGGCTCCAATCGATGGACGCATCCTTGATCGGGATAGGGCCGGCGGGCTTCTCCGCGAGCGTGAGGTAGCTCTCCTGGATGAGCCAGTCGTTGAAACAGAGACCGCCCATCATGGGTGTCGCGCCGTGATCGCTCATCACCATCGTCACGGCGTCTTGCGGGATCAGCTCAAGAATCGAACCGACCTCCTTGTCCAGGAACCGGTAGTAGTCCTGGAAGGCCGTTTCGTACTTATTGCCCGCGACATAGAGCGGATGACGTGGGTCGTAGTACTGCCAGAACACATGGTGCAGGCGGTCGGGCGCGATCTCGCACATCATGAAGAAGTCCCAGGGCTTGTTCTGGATGAGCTTGCGAGCCACCTGGAACCGGCGTTCGGTCATCTTGAAGATCTGATCCATCGCGAAATCCATGCCCTGCGTGCGGAAGTTCGGGATGTCGAAGATGTAGTTGCCCGGCCCGCCGAGTTCGTCGGTGATCTCCACCTCGAGCTCCTGTGGATAGGCGAACCTCTCCGCGGACGGCGGCGTGAGGAAACAACCGACCCGCCAGCCGGGGAACTCCTTGGGGGGCGGGAAGCTGGGCGGCACTCCGATGAGCACCGAGCGCTTGCCCTGCTCGCCGAGCTTGTCCCAGACGGCCGGTTCCCTCACAGAACCGCTGTGGGCGAGCGACAATCCGTCGTAGGTGTTGTCTTTGCGGTTCCGGAAGCCGTAGATGCCCAGCTGGCCCGGGGTCTTGCCGGTCATCGCGCACGCCCATGCCGGGACGGTGATCGGGGGCGTGATGCTCGCCAGGTCCCCGTACATCCCGCGGTCCATCAACGCCCGGATGTTCGGGATCTCCTCGAGGAGGTCGCGGAAGAGGAGTTGCGGTGTCCCACAGTCCAGACCGATGACTGCGACCCTGGGGCCTTGCTGCATCCGGCTAACCCTCCGAGCTCGGGGATATCGACAGGCGTCAAACGGACGGCGGGCGCGGCGAAACCGCAGGTGCCTCCGAGGTTCGCGTATCCTATCAAGCCCCGTCTACGCCGACCCAGGAGCCCAGTGAAGCTGCTACGCAACGCCTTGTACCTGAGCGCCGTGACGTGGGCCGGGTGCGGTGTCGCGGTCGCGCTCTTCCCCGCAACGATCCTGGTTCGGTGGTTCGGTCAGCCCCCCTACCCCGACTACGCCTACGTCCGGGCGACGGGCATCGTGTGCGCCGGCATGGCGCTCCTCATGGTGCTGGTCGCGCAGAAGCTCGCCGATGTCTGGTGGTGGTCCTGGGCCTTCGCCATGACGGCGGCCGCGCTCGCGACCATGACCGCGATCAACGCCATCTGGGGTCTGCCCGAAGGCGCCGGCGCGCTCCTGTGGTGGATCTTCGCCGGAACCAACCTGGTCCTCGCCACCCTCATCCTGCTCGGGATGGAGTCGGCGAGCCATGAGAAACCATTCGTCTGAGGGGCGCTCTCTAGCCCGACCATGTTTCGGGGATGCCCTGTACGCTGCAAAGCGTGCGCGCACAACCCGACGACCTCCCGTTCGTCATCCGAACCGAGGGCCTCTCGAAGATCTACCCGACCGGTGTAACCGCGGTGGACTCCTTGAACCTCGAAGTATCGGAGGGCGAGATCTTCGGACTTCTCGGCCCGAACGGGGCCGGAAAGACCACGACGGTCGGGATGCTCACCACCCTGGTGCTGCCGACCGCAGGACGGGCGTTCGTTGCCGGGGTGGACGTGGTGGCGAGTCCATCTGAGATCAAACGTCTCATCGGCGTGGTCAGCCAGTCGAACACGCTTGACCGCAGCCTCACCGTGCGCGAGAACCTCTACTTCCACGGACGCTACTTCGGGCTGGGGGCGCGCGAGGCCAGACAGGTCGCCGATCAACTCCTGGAGGTCTTCCGGCTCGAGGACCGGGCGAAGGCTCCCGTCGACACGCTCTCCGGCGGGATGGCACAGCGGCTGATGGTCGCGCGCAGCATCGCCCACCGCCCGCGCATCCTCTTCCTGGACGAACCGACGTCGGGGTTGGACCCGCAGAGCCGGATCGCCTTGTGGGAGATCATCGGCCAGGTCCATCGCGAGGGACAGACCGTGGTCCTCACCACCCACTACATGGAGGAGGCCGACAAGCTCTGTCAGCGCCTCGCCATCATCGATCACGGCAAGCTCCTGTCCCTCGACACACCCGAAGCGTTGAAGCGCACCGTCGGCGGTGACGTGGTGGTGCGGGTCCAGGCCGGCGAAGAACCCGAACTGCTCGCCAAACACCTCGAGCAGATGGAGGGCGTGACCGGGGCGCGCGTGGTCGGCGGCGCCGCACAGCTCACCGCCCGAAGCGCCGGCGGACTCCTGCCGCGGGTGATCGCCTCCGCCGAGGAAGCCGGATTCACCGTTCGTGATGTCAGCATCGACGAACCGACGCTGGAGACCGTGTTCATCAATCTGACGGGGAAGGATCTGCGCGAATGAGCGAGGTGATGGCGTCCCGCACGAAGGCGCTCCCCCAGGTGGAGACACCGAACAGCACACCCCTGCATGCCTTCGGAGCGTTACTACTCCGCGACCTGGCCGTCCTGCGCAAGAACCTCATCGAGTTCACGCTCCGAACGGTGATGCAACCGCTGCTGTTCGTGTTCGTGTTCACCTACGTGTTCCCGAAGATCGGACAGTCGGTGGGCGGGAAGAAGGGCGCTGCCGACTTCTCGAGTCTGCTGGTCGCGGGCGTCATCGCGATCGCCTGCATCTTCCAAGGCATCCAGGCCGTGGCGCTGCCGCTGGTGCAGGAGTTCGGCTACAGCCGCGAGATCGAAGATCGGGTCATGGCGCCGTTACCCGTGTGGGCGGTCGCGTTCCAGAAGCTGCTCGCCGGCGCGATCCAGGGCTTGATCGCAGCTGCCATCGTGTTCCCGCTCGCGGTCTTCATCCCCGTCACGAAGGTCGCCCTTCACGTCGACTGGCTCCGCCTCCTAACGTTGCTCCCGTTGGCGGCGCTGGCAGGTGCCGCGCTGGGACTGGTCATCGGGACGCGGGTGAGCCCCCGTCGCGTGCCGCTCATCTTCGGCGTGGTGGTCATCCCCATCACGTTCCTGGGAGCGACGTACTACTCGTGGGCGGCGCTCAGTCCCATCCCGTGGCTGAAGGATGTGGTCCTGATCAACCCGCTCGTCTACATGAGCGAGGGGATGCGCGCGAGCCTCATCCCCGGGCTCCCGCACATGCCGCTGTGGGGGATCTACACCGGCTTGATCGTGGTCACGGCGCTGCTCGGCTGGTTCGGGATCTCCGGATTCCGTAACCGCGTGGTGTCCTAGCCTGCGGTGTTCTTCTCCGCCTTGGTCTTCCTGGAGCGACCGGCCGCGATCCGCGCGATCGCCAACCGGTCCGCGGCCGCCGCCGTCGAGATCCCTTCCGCACCTGCGCGCGCGAAGACCTCCGTGAGCGTCCGGGCGATCCCTTCAAGCGCCGAGGCCATCGTCGCCTCATCCCAGTCGAGCGTCTCGTAGCCGGCCAGGTGGATGACCCCTCCGGCGTTGACGACGTAGTCCGGTGCGTAGAGGATCCCGGCTTGCGCCAGCCGGTCGCCGTCGTTTGGTTCGGCCAACTGGTTGTTGGCGGCACCCGCTACCACCCGGCAGGCGAGTCGGGGGATGGTGTTCCGGTTGAGTACTCCGCCGGTCGCACACGGGGCGAAGATGTCGCACGCGGTGGTGAGAGCGGCGCCGACAGGAATCGTGTCCCCATCGACCTCCGCTGCCACGGTGTTGGCTCTGCCCGGATCCGTGTCCGCCAGCAACACCTTCGCGCCGGCACCGTGCAGATGGTGCGCCAACCTTCCCCCGACCGACCCAACTCCCTGCACCAGCACCGTGCGATCGGTGAGGTCGTCCGAACCGAACGCGTGCTTCGCCGCGGCCTTGATCCCGTGAAAGACACCGATGGCGGTGCCGTGACCCGGATCTCCGCTCCCCCCGTTGGCGGGTGAGCGACCCAACACGAAGGGCGTGCGTTCGAACATCGTGTCGATGTCGGCCGGGCCCGTGTTCATGTCGGCGGCGGTGACGTACTCCCCGGCCAGCGAGTCGATGAGGTCGGCGTGATGGAGGAAGAGGTCGCGTCGCTCGGGGGTGCCCGCCGCCGGGATGCTCGGCGCGGCGATGACGGCCTTCCCGCCACCGTAGGGCAGCTCGGCGGCGGCCTGCTTGTAGGTCATTGCTTGCGACAGTCTGAGGGCATCCGCGAGGCCGTCTTCCGGCCTCGGGTAGGTCTTGAGGCGTGTCCCCCCCATCCCGGGTCCCAACACGGTGGAGTGCACGGCGACGAAGAGATGCGCGCCGGAGGCTTCATCTAGACGGTGAACCCATCGTTCGCCGTCCCAGCCCGCCACGACCTCCTCGAACATGGACGGAATCCTAGCGCCACAACACCAAAGAGGCGGGCCTCTCGGCCCGCCTCTCGGCGCTACGGTGGAGCATGAACCTCAGTGCGCGTGCCCGTGGCCGCCTGCGTCGGCGGCCTCGTCCTCTTCCGGCTTCTCCACGACGGAGGCTTCCGTCGTGAGGATGAGCGCGGCGATGGACGCAGCGTTCTGCAGTGCCGAACGGGTGACCTTCGCCGGGTCGATGATTCCGGCCTTGACCATGTCCACCCACTCGCCCGTGGCCGCATTGAAGCCCTTGTCGGACTCCGCGCGGATCTGCTGGACGATGACGGCACCTTCGTAGCCGGCGTTCATGGCGATCCGTCGGGCCGGCTCAGCCAGGGCGTCGCGGACGATGTTCGCGCCGGTGGCCTCGTCGCCTTCCAGGTCGAGCTTCGTCAAGGCGGCCTCGGCACGGATCAGCGTGACGCCACCGCCGGGGACGATGCCCTCTTCGATGGCCGCACGCGTGGAACGCAGGGCGTCCTCGATGCGGTGCTTGCGCTCCTTGAGTTCGACCTCGGTGGCTGCGCCGACCTTCACCACGGCGACACCGCCGGAGAGCTTGGCCAGGCGCTCCTGGAGCTTCTCCTTGTCCCAGTCCGAGTCGGTGTTCTCGATCTCGGCCTTGATCTGGTTGATGCGGCCTGCGACCTCGTCGGCCGAACCCGCGCCCTCGACGATCGTCGTGGTGTCCTTCGTCACGACGAGCTTGCGAGCGCTACCCAGGAGGTCGAGCTCCACGTTGTCGAGCTTCAGCCCGACCTCCTCGGAGACGACCTGCGCGCCCGTGAGGACCGCGATGTCCTGGAGCATGGCCTTACGACGATCCCCGAACCCGGGAGCCTTGATCGCGACGGCACTGAACGTGCCGCGGATCTTGTTGACCACAAGTGTGGCCAGCGCCTCGCCGTCCACGTCCTCGGCGATGATCGCGAGGGGCTTGCCGCCCTGCATGACCTTCTCGAGCACGGGGAGCAGCTCCTGGATCGAACTGATCTTCTTGTTCACCAGGAGGATGTAGGGCTCGTCCAGAACGGCCTCCATCGATTCCTGGTCGGAGATGAAGTAGGGCGAGA
The DNA here is from genome assembly GCA_034667405.1 of Actinomycetota bacterium. GTDB lineage: Bacteria > Actinomycetota > UBA4738 > UBA4738 > HRBIN12 > JANXVR01. The sequence goes on from JAXDJX010000013.1 coordinate 13,076, forward strand.
TGTAGCCCTTGTCGAACTGCATGCCCTCGGTGAACTCAAGTTCCATGCCGAACGTGTTGGACTCCTCGACCGTGACCACACCGTCCTTGCCGACCTTGTCCAGGGCTTCGGCGAGCACGTCGCCGACCGCTGGGTCGGCAGCGGAGATCGAACCGATGTTCGCGATCTCCTCGCGCGTCTCCACGTCCTTGGCCTGTGACTTGATCGCCTCGACCGCGGCGGTGGTGGCCTTCTCGATGCCCCGCTTCAGGATCATCGGGTTGGCGCCGGCGGCCACGTTCTTCAGGCCGCCCTTGACCATGGCGCGGGCGAGCACGGTGGCCGTCGTCGTGCCGTCACCGGCAACGTCGTCGGTCTTCGTGGCGACTTCCTTGCAGAGCTGGGCGCCCATGTTCTCCCACGGGTCTTCCAGCTCGATCTCCTTGGCGATGCTCACACCGTCGTTCGTGATGGTGGGAGCACCCCACTTCTTGTCGAGCACCACGTTCTGCCCCTTGGGACCGAGCGTGATGGCGACGGCGTCGGCGAGCTTGTCGACGCCCGCTTCAAGCGAACGGCGAGCCTCCTCACCGAACTTCAGCAGCTTTGATGCCACTGGGTGCCTCCTTCAAAGGTTGATTGCGAGTTGCGTTACTTGCTCAGTACGGCGAGGACGTCGCGCGCCGAGAGGATGAGGTACTCATCGCCCTTGACCTTGACCTCGGTGCCGCCGTACTTGGAGTAGATGACCTTGTCGCCGACGGCCACGTCGAGCGGCACACGTGCGCCATCCTCGAAACGTCCGGGGCCGACCGCGATGACCTCGCCCTCTTGGGGCTTCTCCTTCGCGGTGTCCGGGATCACCAGGCCAGACGCGGTGGTCTGGTCACCCTCGCTCGCCTTAACGACGATGCGATCCTCGAGGGGCTTCAAGCTGAAGTCCGCCATGTTCCTTGCCTCCTTGTGGTTCGGTTGCCTGCTCGATTAGCACTCAGGTGCGACGAGTGCTAACAGGATAGCGGGGAGAGTGCCAGATGGTCAACGAAGCCTTGAGGCCCCTGCCGTCTACCGATTCATCCCAGGCGTCTGGCTGAACATCCTGCTGGTGAGTTCGACGGCCTGGCCGCCGCCATCGGCGACGAGCGTTGTGCCCGTCACGATCGAGGACTCGTCCGAGGCCAGGAAGAGGCAGCAGGCGGCCATCTCATCGGCGGTGCCGGCGCGCCGCAAGGGAATATCACCGGTGGCGAAGTTGTAGGCGTCCTCCCGACTTGCGAGGCCACGGTCGGCGGCGAGCTCGTCCATGGATTCGTCGCCCATCGGCGTGATGATCCAGCCCGGACACACGGCGTTGGCACGGATGCCCTGCGGGCCGTAGTCGACCGCGATGCCACGGGCCAAGGCGAGCAGACCGGCCTTCGAGGCGTCGTAGGCGACCGACGCCGGCGCCGCCGCCTGGGCGTTGGTGCTCGCGACCAGGACGACGGAACCTCCGCCTCGCTTGAGCATCTCGGGGAGTGCCGCGCGCGTCATCATCATCGGGCCCGTGAGGTTCACGTCGAACTGTCGTTGCCAGTCCTGGTCGTTCATCTCGCCGACCGTCCCCGTGATGCCGATCCCGGCGCTCGCCACAACGATGTCCAGACCGCCGAACGTCGAGACTGCGGCCGCTACCGCCTGGGCGGCGTGGGCCGGGTCACTAGTGTCGCCGGCCACCGCGACGCCCCCAACCTCGTCCGCCACGGCCTGGATCGGCTCGGGACGCCGGCCGGTGACGACCACTTTCGCGCCTTCGCGGGTGAACATCCGAGCGGCGGCGGCGCCGACACCCGTGCCTCCGCCAGTGATAAGAGCAACCTTGTTCTCCAGTCGCATGCGAACCTTCCTCCAACGTCGTGAGCCCTATCGATCTAGATCCGAGCGGCAAGGATATCTGCTGCCGTGAGGAGCTTGGTAGTCACGCGGGTTGCGCTCGCGGCCACCTCGACGGCGTCGAGCGCCGCCCCGTCTGCCGGCGGAGGTCATTCCAGCAGCCTCACACGCAATGACTCTGTTGCACACAAGAGTGGTGAGTCCGCGGTGGCGGGTAATGTTTCGAGAGGTAACCCACGGAAGGGGTCCAGTGGCAACGCTTACGTGTCCCGCATGCCGGACCATCAACCATGAAGGGGCGATCGTTTGCTTCCGATGTGGTGCAGCCCTGCACGATTCCGCGGAAGGGGACACCTCCATAGGTGGCGGCACCGCCGCTCCGACTCATCACGCCCCAGGAGGGTCCGTGGCCTGGACGGACGCTACGATGGTTCGCCCCGAGCATCGGCTGCGGCATCGATACCGGTTCGCACTCATCGCGGCCGTTGTCTTGGTCGCCGCCCTCAGTGTCAACTGGTGGATGGGGCGCCGAACGATGCCCGACACGCTCCTCGGACTTCCCCGGATGCAGACGACGCGCGCAGCCGTAGGAGCCCTCGACGGCTATGAGCCGCCCTTGAATTTCATCGGTGCCTCCTACGGCACGGGCTCGCTCCCAGAACTGGTCGTTGCTGCAGGCTCGAGCGGCGCCACTATCCAGGGCCCAACGCCAGGTGACTACCTCCGTCAACTGCAGGCCCAAGACCCTCCGGCGGGGCTGGCGATCGATCCGGTGTTCGGTATCACCGGCATCCGGGAGGTGCATCAAGGTGAGGACAGATACGCATGCGCGTTGGTTCGAGATGTCGCGAGCACCTACGCCAACCGTGACGGATTGATGTGCTACTGGACGTCAGGAGAGCACCGGCTGGGCGAAGTTGCCTGGTTCCCCTCGCAGCCTGCCGGTAGCGCTCTGGTGACAGCCGGACTCAAAACCACGGCGCTTATCGCGCACACCATCGACTGATCGCTATCCGGTGCCGTTCTGGACCGGACGACGGAAGAGCCGACCCCTGAGGGCCGGCTCTTCTTGTCGTTCCGGTGGAATCGCTTAGGCGTTCGCGATGTCCCCCGTGTTGCCGGTGTCGGCGTTGACCCACTGGGTGAGGATCAACCCCTGACCACTCGCCGTGTAGACGAAGTGGAACTTCGGGACGTCGTAGGTGGCACCCGCGCCGAAGAACCCTTCGACCCAGCCCGCCGTGGTGCACTGGCCGTCGGTCTTCACACAGGATCCGTTGGCATCGAACGTGCCATTCGTCACGATGATGGTGAACGACCCGTGGAACAAACCTGTGATGCCTTCCTTCACGGTCGCACCGTGGGTGCCCGTCTCGCACGCACCAGGACTCTGCCCGGCGAACGTCGAGAAGTGGCCCTTGGTGAACCGCTCAAGGACGGTGTAGGTGCCGTCACCGTTGGCGGGCAGGTTCGCGGTAAAGCGCCTCGCGTACAGGTCGAGAGCCCAGTCGTTGCCGCACGTCCCGGAGTCCGAGGTGCTGGACGTATACGGACCGTCGTGGAACTTCCCTACCGCCGCGTAGGACGGAGTCATGAACGCCATGGTCGCGGCGATCGCGATAAATCCGATTAACAACCTCTTCATATGCTGATCCCTCTTCCGACTAGATGGCTTGGCTCATTGGCCCCGCTCCGCTACCTTCCTCCTTTTCCAGTTGCCTGCGAAGGGAACACCTTCCGTACTAGCACGGAACGCGACGAAAGGTCTAGGGCTTATGCCGAGACAGAGTGACAAATCCACGCGTTCGTTCGGGGCGATCTTGCCCGCGCCTACACGCCAGAGGCGTCCGGCTCGGGGTCCGGACTACCCTCGCTCGGAAGCATCGAGCGACTCGCGACGACCGCATCCGCGACATCGGTGAGCTTGCGGTTGGATCGCCGAGCGTGATCGCAGCATCGAGAACGCCGCCCGTTCGTCGACGTTGTGCCGCTCCATCAAGATGCCCTTCGCTCGCTCGGTGACCGATCGTCGGCCGAAGGCGCCTTCGAGAGCGTGGTACTCGGCGAATCGCCGAAGGACGATATCGATCGAACCCTGCATCTCATCCGGATCGTGACCGGCGATATAGGCGAAGATCCCGCGCTTGGCAGCTTCGTTGATGAACGCACGGTCTTGCACATCAAGGACGGCGATCACCGGGCATGCGGCCTCATGGACGATCTGGTCGATCAACTGCAACGCCTTCGTCGTTCCTTCGTGCACGATCACGACCGCAACATCGGGTCGTTCGACCGCGGTGAGGTGCGCGACGTCCGGTAGGGACGATTCCCTGGCGATCACATCGTGGCCCAACTCGGCAACCGTCTGCGTCACCTGGTCCAGACGCACCCCTGGGCCATCACAGACCAGGACGCGCAGCGGAGTGTGCTCGCTATCCATCAAGGCGCTGACATCCTATCCGGTAGGGAAGGTATCTCCGCTGCTCAGGCTAGCCAGAAAGGAGTACGCTCCATAGGTCGAACCCGAGCGCTTCACGGTTCGTGCGATGCCTGACCCCGACCCACGGTCATCGAACAGGACCGACGCGTCAGCGCCGATCCCCCACTGGGGGAGCCGCTATGGGGTTCGCACCGGAGATCTTCACCAACCGCATCAGCTCGCGTGACGGCCTGGCGGCCACCCATGTCTGATTGGCTGAAGCAGGAAGCAACGAACGAAACCATCTTCCGAGAGATGAACGAATGGACGGAAGAAGAGAACGACGATCGCCTCGGCACGGATCGCTCCATGGATTCCTACCTGTGTGAATGCTCCGACCGGGCGTGCACCGAGCCGATCAGCCTGACCCGCGACGAGTACGAGGACGTGCGAGCCGTGCCCATCCGGTTCGTGATCGCGTTGAACCACGAGAACCCCGAGGTGGATCGGGTGCTGCTTGAGAACCCGCGATTCGCCACAGTGGAGAAGTTCTTCGGGGAGCCTGCGAAGATCGCCCGTGCCACCGATCCGCGCCGTTAACCGGCGTCGAAGGGAGTCTTCGTGACGAACAAGAGCGCTTCAATCCTCATGCCCAGCGAAGTGTCGAGCAGGGTCGGATTCTTCGATCGCTTCGCAGGATTGGCCGCGAACCTGGCAAGCCGAGCGCCGTTCTTCGCCTTCTGTTTGCTGCTGGTCATCATCTGGTTGGCTCAGGGCGTGGCGTTGATCGTCTCCAAGGGGAGCCTTCAAGGATTCCTGGATCCGCAGTACCAACTCGAGATCAACACGACCACCACGATCGTCACGTTCTTGATGGTCGCCCTCCTGCAGAACAGTCAGACCCGCACCGATCATGCGACCCAGCACAAGCTCAACGCGATCGCGGACGGACTGGCCGATCTCATGGAACACATCGCGTCGACGGCCCCGGACTCGGCGTTGGAGAAGGACCTCTTGGAACTCCGATCGGCCATCGGTCTCGAGAGCCGCGAAAGCACCTCCCACAACGCGAAGTAGGTCCGTGCCGGTCGCCCTCAGCGGCCCAGGGTTACCCGTGGCCGCTGAGCGGACGGCTGGGATTGTGGACCTCGGCGAACATGGTGTCGTTGGTGTCCACCTCACCCACATCGCACGATGTCGTCGCGAAGTTGCAGATGAGGTAGCGGTACGTTCTGACGTTTCCGGAATCCATCGGGGCCCAGGCGTAGACCTTCGAATCGGATCCCGGCAGGAAGTGCGGCTCATGTGGCTGGATCGGGAACGCGGAGCGTTTGAACGCCATGACGTCCGATACAGACACGTGAACGCCAACGATATGCAGACGAACCAAACCGACGTCCGACTCCGCCACGGCGTACTCCCCTACCCAGTCTCCGCCGTAACCAAGGAACTGGATGGAGTCGACGCCGTCGACACCCACCGAGAGGAGATCAGCGCTTCCCAGGTCCTTCCCCGAGGCGATATCGACGAGCCGAACCGTCGGAGGGTACGCGCCCCCATCGAACACCAGCGCCATGGTCCCGTCCGGGCTCACGGTGATGAGGGTGGAGTTCGTGCCTAGGGATCGCTCCTGTCCCGGGCCATCGAAGGCCAGGAGTTCATGCCCCCCCTCCAGCTCCCGGTAGGCCAGGAGCGTCTTCCCGGCCCATGCGGCAACGATGTATCTGTCCGACTGCGCCGACCACGTCGTTTCGGCTCCGCCCGGAGCCCGAACAACGATGTCGCCCTGATACGGCGAGACACCCGTATACGTTTTCGTTCGACCGCGGAAATAGGCGATAATCCCGTCGCGGCGCCATGCCAGAGAGAAGGCGCCTTCCTCGAACAAGGTGTCGCTGCTTGTGGTCGTGTCTATGACCCGGATGCTCGGGGTCCCAGCGATGCTGTTCGCCGACCCCGTCGCCGCTACCGCGGTCCATGCGTTGTAGGCAACCTTTGTCCCATCCGGCGAATCGACCCCGACGGGCGAGACCCAACCCATCAGGCCGCCGGAGAGCTCGCCGACCAGCGGCTGGGCCTGACCACCGGCTTGGTACAGGTGACCGTTCCGAAGATTCTCGAACGGAACGTGAACGCTGGTATCGGTTGGGCGCGGGGTGGGCGCTACAGTCGCCGGACTCGGCCCCCGCGAAAAGGCATCCCTGAGGATCACGAACGATGCGATCGCGATCGAGAACGCGACAACGACCGCGATCGAGACCCGGACCCAGGACCGGGCCGCAGACTGAGGTCGGGTCTCCACCGCTTCCCACCGAAGGCTTGGTTCGCCCAAGGACCCGGCCGACCGGCGCAGCGAGTCGCGAAGCTGCCGCTCAATCCCCATCGCCGAACTCCCCCCTGAGCTTCGCCAGGCCCCGGCTCGTCTGACTCTTCACCGTGCCGACCGAACACCCGAGAACCTCGGCCGTCTGGCGCTCCGGGAGATCCTCGTAGAAGCGGAGGACCAAACAGGCGCGCTGTCGAGGCGGAAGTCGCAGGAGCGCCTGCCACATCTCGTCGCGCTCTTCCAGCGACGGGTCCATCACCATCTCATGAGCTCTCTTGCTCGCGTGCCGGCGCATCACCGCGAGCCTTCGGGTCCGGCTCCTCCACACGTTCAGGCACACGGTTCGCAGATATGGCAACTGCTCTTCCTCCGGTATCCCTCCGAGCTTCGGACCTGCTCGCAAGAAAGCGTCCTGGACGATGTCTTCGGCGTCTACACGGTCACCACTGAGGAGTCCTGCCAGGCGGAAGAGCGCGACTCGGTGCCGCTCGAAAGCAAGACGAAACACATCGTTTCCCTCCGCTTCTATGGCGCCCTCGCTTCTGTCTCCGTCACACCTACAACGCCCAGCGTTCACGAGAGGTTGCATCCGTACCCATTGATCTCGAACCAGGTTCGCCGAACAGCCATATTTGGGTCGGCATCAGAACATGCGCTAAGCCCAGCGTCGACCCGCCGCACTATCCGGTGCGCGTTAGGCTGCCGGTCCGACCATAGGAGACGGAAACCCTGACGAACGCGCCTGGCGACGACCGGCCCGATGGCACCGTCGACTTCCGAGCCAGCACGGCCGGTAGGAGGCAGAGTTGGTTCGGACTCAAGCGGTATGTGAAGCGGTTCATGAGTCTCGCCATCCCGAACGCCGCCCTTCGTGTGGCCGCGCGGTTCGTCCCATCGCTCGGCCAAGGCCGACTCCCGGCGCCGAGCTCGGTACGTGAGGTCACGGCACGCGTTGACGGTGTGTCGTTCGTGATGCTCGACCCCACTCGCTGCGAGGTCGCGAAGGAGTTGTATTGGGGCCACGGCACGATGCCGCGGGCGCACGATGCGTTCGCGCTGGAGGTCGTGACCCGGCTCTCCCGCAAGGCGGACGTCCTGCTCGACGTGGGTGCATACACGGGAGTCTTCGCGCTGGCGGGGCAGCGGCTAACCCAGATCTTCAGGTTCACGCGTTCGAGATCATCCCGCATGTCGCCGAAGCGTTGAAGGCCAACCTCCAACGCAACGGCGTAGCCGATCGCGTCCAGGTCCACCTGGAGGGTCTGGGCGCAGAGGGACAGACGATGCGGGTCCCGACAGGAGAGGGCGGCTCCGCGCTCCCGTCCTTCTATTCGAGTCGGATGCACTTCGACGAAGGCGTGGACATCACGTTCGGCTCGCTCGACTCCTTCGTCGAGTCCCTCGGGAACGCCGGCTCGGTCGTGATGAAGATCGACGTCGAAGGCACCGAGGACGAACTGTTCCGCCACGGTGGACGGTTCCTTGAGCGGTTCCATCCGGACATGCTCTGCGAGGTCCTCGCTGGGGTGGCCGATCCCGAGGTCCTTGAGGAACTCCTAGCTCCCCATGGGTACCGCTTCTACGCCGTCCGCGAACATGCCGCGGTCGCCCGAAACCACATCCGACCGGACCCCGCGTTCCGGGACTGGCTCTTCAGCACCCGTGAGCCCGACGACCTACAGTCCGCCATCGGCGCTTAGGACCAGAGATGCAGGCTTCGACAACAGTGGTTCGGGCGGTACCCGAGCGGTTGCCGGTGCTCGCCGACGTGCTGGGGCGGGCGTTCGCGAACGACCCGATGATCCAGTGGCCGCTGGGTGGCGAGGGAAGCATCGAGACCATCTCCACCATGTTCCGGCTGCTGTATGAGCACCCGATCGACCTGGGGATGCTCTGGGAGGGTGGCGACGGCAGCGGGGTTGCCGTGTGGATCGCGCCCGGAGAGGCGACACTCCTTGCGGCCTCCGATCACGTCGCACGCGAGCGATACGGGGCACTGATGCCCGACGGAGGTGTCCGATATCAAGAGATGTGGGACTGGCTGGAGTCCGCCGTCGACGAGGACATCTGGTACCTGGATTGCATCGGCGTTGACCCCGACCGTCAGCGCACCGGCGTGGGGGGCGCGCTGATCCGCCACGGCCTCGGACTGGCTGCGGCTGACGGTGCGGCGGCGTTCCTGGAGACGGCGATCGCCACGAACATCCCCTACTACGAACGATTCGGGTTCCATGTTGTCGACGAGGGCGACGCGCCGGGCGGGGGTCCACACATCTGGTTCATGCGGTGCGAGGACCCGGCTGCTGCTCCTCGCGCTCGCGAACCATGAGCCAGGACTGGATCCGTTCGCCGTCGCGCACGTCGAGGTCAAGCGCGAGCCTCACCTTGTGGAAGCCCGCCTTCTCATAGGCTCGCTGGGCCCGTGAGTTTGTGATCTCTGTCAGGAGCGCGACGCTCGTCGCCCCACGCTGATCGAACAGATACCGGCACAAGAGGTCCACCGCACGGGAACCGTGGCCCTGATCGAGCTCGTCCGATTCGCCGATGAACACGTCCAGCCCCCAGCTCTCGCTCTCCGTGGGGATCGACATCGCGCGCGCCTCGTCGGCGTAGGCCGACCAGGGATAGAACTGGATGTACCCGATGGGCGTGTCGTTGAGTTCGATGAACGCGGCGACCGTCGCATCGTTGGGATCGGTTCTGGGTCCGTAGTGCTGCTGGATCCCTTCGAAGGAGCGCTCGTCTTCGTCATCGTCCATATCCCACACGGCGCGGACGTGCGGTTCCAGGCGCCATGCGAGCAACTGGCGGTACTCGTCATCGCTGTCCCGCATCCGTCTGATGGACAGGGCACCGACGCGCGTCAGCTCTTCGGGACCGGCGGGGTCACGCACGAACCGAGCTTAGACGGTGACCATCTTCGCGAGCACCTTGTCCTTGAGCGAGGGATCGCCGCTCGAGGTGATCAGGATCGGGCAGGTGTACCTGACGCCCGGGATCGTCGTCTTGGCCAGGATGTTCAGCGTGAGGATCACGTCGTGACTCTCAGAGGATGGCGGGAACGTGAACGTTGCGGTCCCCTGTTTGAAGGCTTTGGTGATGTGGGGAGCCGGCTTCGCCTCCTTGAGTGCGCCGATGGAGACCGCGCTGATGACGAACGCTCCATTGCCGGAGCAGCCCCGCACCGTGAACGTGTCATCCAAGGTTCCATCGTTCTCCAAGAGGATCCAGAACCGGATGTTGTTCCCCTCCTCCATGCCCGCCGCGGCCGCCTGGTGGACGCCCGTCGTGTTGAAGACGTCCTCTCCCTTATATGGATGGGGTGGCGCGTGCTTGCAGGTGTCGCCTGCGCCGCACAGCTTGATCCACGCGTCCGGCCGGTAGGAGTCCGCCCGGCCCGGATCCGCGTGGGCGAAGCCGGGGAACGCTGCGAGCGACGCCAGCAGCACGATGGCCAGACCGAACGAGGTCGCGCGGCGGCGTTCGGTTGTGACACGGGTCATTGGCCAGGTATCGGCAAACGGGCACCGAAGCTGAACCTTGGCGCTACTTGATGCACGGCCCAGCGCTCCGGCGTCGATCCATCACCGAACGTCACACCATGGATCTCGATCGGTGTGGTGTTTCGCCGGAAGGCCGAACGTCCACGTGAGGTCCACTGGCGGAACCCGGAGCCGAAGACACGGGATCGAGTTCCGGCTCGTCGTGACCGCTACACCCGGGCGCGTAGGAGGCCGAGGCGACCAGGGCGGTTACGAACAACGCTGCACAACGTGAACGGATACGGGTCACGGGGTCGGGTCCTGCTCGGCCGCCGGTCTACGGCGGCGGATCTTCAACGACCGTTCGCACCTGACAGGCCTCCCCGGCCTCACGCCAGCGGTACAAGGTCGTTGCCGGGAGTATCGTGGGCGCGTGATCAAGGTTCGTATGCATGAGGTGGTGATCGACTGCGCGGATCCGCGCTCGTTGGCGAACTTCTGGGTGGGATTCACGGGCTATGTCGTGCGGCACACCTCGGACGACTTCGTATCGATCGGGGCGCAGGACGGCAGCGTCATCATCGCCTTCCAACAGGTTCCGGAGCCCAAGACCGTGAAGAATCGGGTACACCTGGACTTCGCGGCGAAGGATTACGAGGGGACGGCTCGCGAGATCGAGGCCCTAGGTGCCACGAGAAGGTGGGTCGGCGAGGATCCCGACGATGCGTTCGTGGTGCTCGCCGACCCCGAGGGCAACGAGTTCTGCATCATCCGCGACGACTACTGATCGCAGATCGAGGACACGAGCCCGCTGGTAGCGTTTGCCACGACCATGACCTCGACAGCCGACATCCTGGATCAGTACCCCGATCAGGCAGTCGTCTGCACGTTGGACTTCCAGCAGTTCGGTGGGGTGCGTTCGTTCCAGGGATCGATCAGCACCGTTCGGTGTCATGAGGACAACCTGCTGGTGAAGCAGCGGGTTTCCGAACCCGGCGCGGGTCGCATCCTGGTCGTGGACGGTGGTGGATCGCTGCGAGTGGCGCTGCTCGGGGACACCGTCGCCGGCACGGCGCGTGACAACGGGTGGGCCGGGATCGTCGTCCATGGATGTGTGCGCGATGTCGGATCGTTGGCCGAACTCGACCTCGGCATCAAGGCGATCCGAGCGTGTCCCCGGCCCAGCAAGAAGGACGGCGCCGGCGAGCTCGACGTGCCGGTCACATTCGGCGAAGTCACCTTCAGTCCCGGGGCCGTGTGCTACAGCGATGACGACGGCATCGTCGTGCTGGCTGCATCGGTCTGAACTCAGTCGGGAAGCGTGATCTGATAGACCTTGCGAAGCGTCTCGGTGACCGTCCAGACGGTCTTCGCACCTCGCTCAAGGATCCTGGCGACGCCCGGGTGGAGATCGAGACTCCCTCCGCCGTCCACGTCTACCCTCGCCCGGCCCGCAACCACAACGAAGAGTTCGTCCTGCTCGGTGTCGGAGACGACACCAGGGGTGCATTGCCACACACCTCGGATGATCCGGCCGTCTTCGGACTCGTACAGCGTGTGATTGCTCAGCGTCGGTTCTCCGGCGATCACCTGGGAGGGATCCAGATCCTCGGGCTCAAGTTCGAGCGACATCACGGATATGACGAACGTCGGATCGGACGGCGACATCGACTCAACTCCCCAACCGAGCGCCCGACGAACTGACCAAGCGTTCCGCGATCCCCATGGCCTCATCAGGTTGAGAGGCTCGGTGGACCAACGGCGAGGCGCCCGTCCACGTTTCCAGCAACGCGGTGAGCTTCCCGTAGTTGTTGTCGAGCACCACATGGGGGATATCCAGGAGCAGGCACAGGACATGTGCGTGGAGCCTGTCGGTCACCACCACGCGCGCGGTGGACAGCATGGCGACGCCTGCGGCGAACCGCGCCTCGGCAAGTTGAGAGACGACCCGCATCTCTCCGGTGGTCACCATCCCCGCAAGCTTCGGCAGGCGATTGCGCAGCCGAACGAACCACCGGTAGCGGGCCTCGGACCGGCGCCACGCGTCGTCGTACCGGGACGCATCCGGCCAATCTATCCCCGGTGGCCAAGATTCATTGTGAGGGAACCCCTCCGGCCATTTCGATTCGATGTCGCGACGCACCAGGAGCTGGATGTCCGTGGTCGGGGTTCCCGTCCGTTCGAGCGGACCGAGCCGCAGGACCAGGTCGGGCGTGAGGACCACCTTTGACTTCGGGAATGCGGCGGTGGCTGCGGTCTCGCTCCAGTGGTCTCTGACCAGGAGGGTCAGGTCGGGATGTTCGGCGAATGCCCCCGCCGCGTGTTCGAGGTTCCGTTCGTCGCGGAAGTGCATGCCCTGGGTGAGCACAACGATCCGACGATCGGTGAATCGGCGGCATACGGCTTCGCGGATCTGCTGCGGACGCGGCCACACGTCCCCCAGACTCCCCCCGGCGGCGAACACGATGGTGCCGCCCGGCGGAAGGACGCGCGCCAGGCGATCAGCATCGAACGTCTTCGTGGTCGCGGCGTAGCGCACATCCCATCCGAACTCGGAGGCCATCTGTTGTTCGACGGTCCAGATGGCGTTGTCCCCGACGCTCCAGAACGTCGGGGCCTCCAAGAGCGCAACGGGACCGGCCGGGACGTTCGCGCGCACGATCTCGTTGATGCGATCGCGCAGTGACTCGATGCCGGGCCAGAGTGCGCTCACGCTCAGATGCCTTTGAGGTAGGCGACCGTCTCCGCGAGACCATCCTCCAGATGCGTCCACGGTTTCCACGCGATGGCGCCCGGGGCCTTCGAGATATCGAGCGCGATCCGTCGCAGTTCGCCCTGAGGCAGCGGGCCTTGCTGCGGCTCACCCTCGAACCCGGCGATCTCGGCGAGCTGCTTGTAGAGATGATTCACGCTCGTCTCGAGGCCGGTGCCGATGTTGACCAGTTTCCCCGACCCGCGTTCGATCGATTGGACGAACGCGTGGACGACGTCGTCGATGAAGACGTAGTCGCGGGTCTGGTTCCCGTCGCCGTAGATCGTGGGCGCCTCGCCCGCCAGCATCTGCTGCGTGAAGATCGCGACCACACCGGCCTCGCCCAAGGGATCCTGGCGCGGGCCGAAGACGTTCCCGAGCGCCAGGGCCGTGTAGTCCAGCCCGCGATATCGCTGGTAGAACCCCAGGTAGTCCATCACAACCTTCTTGGAGATGCCGTAGGGACTCGTGGGGAAAGACCCCTGGGCGCTCGCCTCTTTCGCCGGGATACGCTTCGGGTCGCCGTAGATGGTGCCCCCGCTCGCCGCGTAGACGATCTTGCCGGTTCCGGCACGGGCGGCGCACTCCAGGACGTTCAGCGTGCCCATCACGTTGATCGAAGCATCGCTCACGGGATCGGTAAGCGAGGGCCGAACGCCGGACTGTGCCGCTAGATGGAACACGATCTCGGGACGGTGGCGCTCGAAGAGCTGCTGGATCCCCTCCGCCCGCACATCCATGTTGAAGAAGGTGAACTCCTTGCCGTGACCTCTGGCCTCGGCGAGGTTGGCGATCCGGCCCGTGCTGAGATCGTCCACGCTGATCACGCGGAACCCCTCGGCGAGCAGGCGATCGGCCAGGTGGGAGCCGATGAACCCGGCGCCCCCGGTCACCAGGACAGTTGTCACGTCGCCAAGAGTAGGTTGGGATCGGCCGCGATGTCGAGTTTCGTGCGGTCGCCGCGCTTGAGGAGGGCGGCTCCCACGCAAGCGATCATGGCCCCGTTGTCGGTACACAGGTCCATCGGTGGGAAGAGGACCTCCAGGCCCACCGCCTTACCCTCGCTCTCGATCCGCTCGCGCAGGCGCGTATTGGCCACCACGCCACCTCCTAGGAGGACCGTCCGCACGCCCGTCTGCTTCGCGGCTTCCAGGGTTTTCTGCACCTGCACGTCGACGATCGCCTCCTGGAAGCTCGCAGCCACGTCGGGCAGGTTGATGTCGTGACCGGCAGCGTGCTCCTGCTTGACGTAGCGAAGGACCGCGGTCTTCAACCCACTCATCGAGAAATCGAAGTCCCCACTGCGCTCCATCGATCGGGGGAAGGCGATGGCGTGCGGGTCGCCCTCGCGCGCCATCAGGTCGAGCGCAGGGCCACCGGGGAACCCGAGCCCCAGGAGCCGAGCGACCTTGTCGAAGGCCTCCCCTGCGGCGTCGTCCAACGTTTGGCCAAGCACCTCGTGGTGGTGGAGATCCCTGATGTGGACCAACATCGTGTGACCACCACTGACGATGAGCGCAACGTACGGCGGATCGGGCGGACCGTGGGTCAGGAAGTTCGCCCAAAGGTGGCCTTCCAGGTGGTTCACACCGATCAACGGTGTTCGCGTGGCCAGAGAGACGGCCTTCGCGGCCGCCATGCCCGTCAGCAAAGCGCCGACCAGACCCGGCCCCACGGTGACGGCGACGCCGTCCAGATCTCCGAACCCTACCCCGGCCGCCTCCAATGCCTCCTCCATGAGTGGGTTCAACGCTTCGACGTGCGCGCGGGCGGCGACCTCGGGCACCACGCCTCCGAACCGTTCGTGGAGATGGACCTGCGACGCGATGAGGTTCGAACGAACGGTGAAGCCGTCTTCCACCACCGCGACGGCCGTCTCGTCGCACGATGTCTCGATACCCAGGGTGATCACGCGGGACGGATGCCTTCCGGAAGTTCCGCGGCGATGAGTTCGAGCCGCCGACCGTACCCGGGGTTCCGGATGTCGTCGGTCCACATGATGAGCGCATCCTCTTGCAGCTCTTGGTAATAGTTCCTGCGGATGCCGACAGGGTGATACCCGAACCGCCCGTACAGGCGTTGCGCTCCCCAGTTCGTCACGCGGACCTCGAGGCTGATGGCGTGTCCACCCATCTCGATGGCCTGCAGCGTCAGCTCGAACAGGAGTCGGGTCGCGACGCCACTGCGCTGACGCTCGGGATCGACGGCGATGTTCGTGATGTGCGCCTCGTCGCCGTAGCAGATCATGCCGCCGTACCCGACCACCTCGCGATCCATCCGGGCGACCAGGTAGCAGCGATTGTTCGGCTCGGTCATCTCCGCGACGAACAGGTTCGGGCTCCACGGGCGTGCGTAGGCCTGGCGTTCGATCACCATGACGCCACGCAAGTGGCGGCGGCGCATCCTGGTGATCTCAAGCCGTGCCGCTGCGGGCTCGCTGATCCCAAGCGATCTCAGCATCCGATTTCCTTAGGTACGTGGGGACGATGTCGGTGAGGCGATCATGCTCCTCACGCATGAACCGGGGAACCGCGAGTTCCGCGAGCGCTGCGGCGTCCGGATGGGCAACCGTTGCGGACGCGAACTCGACCTGAGCACCGATCTCCTGGAGGGCATCTCGATACAGGATGGCACCGTTCCCGACGGCCAGCACGTCCTCGGGGGTGACGGCCAGCTCCGCGACCAGATGGTCGGGCCGCGCGACGACTGGTTCGGTCTCCCGCAGGACCCCGTCGGGCACAGGACGGTAGGCGCTCCAGAAGACCTCTCCCCGGCGTCCGTCGATGACCGCGACGATCCGCTTCTGCGTGTACCGGACGCTGAAGGCGAGTGTATCCAGGCTGGAGAGGCCCAGGATGGGGACGGCGAGGACCTGCGCCAAGGTCTTGGCGGTCTGGACGCCCACCCGGAGCCCGGTGAAGAGGCCGGGGCCCGTTCCCACGGCGATGCCCCCCACCTTGCCGATCTCGAGTCCGGACCAGGTAAGGAGTTGCTCCAGCGCCGGGGTGACGGCCTCCTGGCGTGCCTTGCCGGCGACACTGGTGCGCGCGATGAGGCCCGCCTCGGATCCGATGGCCACGCTCGTCTGCGGCGTCGATGTCTCGATGGCGATGACGATCATGCCGGGCTCCGTGACCCCCCGAGCGCCGCGATCCGGTCCCACCGGGCGTCCCACGACGGACCCTCGCCCCACAGTTCGATCTGCCGGGCTTCGTCGGCGCCCGTGGGATCCACCGTGGTGATCGACACCTGAAGGTGTTCCGGGGACAGGATCTCTTGGACGGCGTCACCCCACTCGACCAGGAGGAGGGCATTCCCGTCGCCGATCTCCTCCAGACCCAGGTCGACCACGTCCTGCACTCGCTCCAACCGATACACATCGACGTGGGCCACCATGAGCCGCCCGCTGTACTCGCGAACCAACGTGAACGTGGGCGACTGGACGTGGTCGGTGGACCCGAGGCCGGCAACGATCCCCTGCACCAGTGTCGTCTTCCCGGCGCCCAGCTCCCCCGTGAGCAGGACCACGTCCCGCTCGTGGAAGACCTCGGCGAGCGAGGCGCCGAGGGCGCGTGTGTCGTCCGGCGTTTCGGTCCGAACGAAGAGCCGGGCCATCAGAAGAGCTCCAGCTGATCGGCGTCCGGCTCCGTAGGTTCGAGGCGCTGGACGGTCGCGAACCGTTCGGTCGTGCCCGGCGCAGGAGCGGGTGGCGGTGCGCTGACGAGCGCTCGTGCGGGTTCCGGGGAGGCCTCGGGTATGGGTATCGGCGTGGACATCGCGTCCAGCGTGGTCTTGATGAGCGCGAAATCTTCCCGGAGCAGGGTGAACTGGTTCGATCTCTCCCCCCCTCCGTGCAGGATGGCTGCGGGGTGGAACGTGGGGATCACCTTGCGGCCGTGCCATCCGTGCACGCTCCCACGGACCCGCGTGATCCCGAGCGGCGTCTGCAGCACGAACTTCGTCGCGAAGTTCCCGAGCGTGACGATGAGCTTCGGCTGGATGATCGAGATCCGCTCGACCAGCCACGGGGTGCAGGACTCGATCTCGTCGGGCTGGGGGTCGCGGTTGCCGGGTGGGCGGCACATCACCACGTTGTTGATGTAGACCTCCTCGCGCGTCAGCCCGATCTCCCCGAGCATCCGTGTGAGGAGCTGTCCGGCCGCGCCGACGAAGGGCTCGCCCTGCCTATCTTCGTGGAAGCCCGGCCCCTCCCCGATGAACATGAGATCTGCGTTCGGATCGCCCGCCCCGAAGACCACCTGGGTTCGCCCGGCGGCTAGACGGCACTTGGTGCAGTCCGCCGCCTCGGCAGCCACCTCGGCCAAGGTCCGGTTCACCCGACATACTCCCGCGGAACACGCTCTCCGATCCGCACCACCGATTCGTACGCGATGGTTCCCTGGTGCCCGGCGAATTCCTCGGCGGTGATCCGCTCTCCTCCTTGCTCACCGAGCAAGACCACCGGCTCTCCGGGGCGCGGCTCGTGCTCACCGCAGTCGACCATGAGCTGGTCCATGGTGACGCTCCCCGCCACCCGGAACCGGCGTCCCCCGATGAGAACCTCGGCGCGCGAGGATGCCGCGCGCGGGTATCCGTCCGCGTACCCAACCGGCACCGTCGCGATCCACGACTCACGGGTGAGTTCGTACTGATGGCCGTAACTCAATCGCTCCCCCGCCGGCAGTCGCTTCGCCATGGAGACGGTGCTCAGCCACGAGAGCGCCGGACGAAGGTCATCCCCGATCCCCGGAGCAGGCTGGATCCCGTAGATCGCGATCCCCGGCCGAACCAGGTCGAAATGCGACGTGGGATAGAGGATGGTCGCAGCGCTGTTCGCCGCATGGAGGACGGCCGGCACGTGTCCTGCGGCCTTGACATCGTCAACCGCTCCGACGAACCGTGTGAGTTGTTGCATGGTGGTGGGCTCGTCATCTTCCGCCCGCGCCAGATGCGTCCACAGCCCCTCGAGCACCATCCCCGCGGCCACGACATCGCCGACGAACGCGGCCGCCTGCTCGGGCGGCCACACACCGATCCGGTGCATCCCGGTATCGATCTTCACGTGCACATCGATCGGCGACGATGCTGCGGCCCGCAGCCGCGCGAGTCCTTCAGCCGTGCAGAGCGTCGGGGTGAGGTTGGCTCCGAGCGCCTCCCGTTCCGATCCCGCGGGGAACTCGGACAAGACAAGGATGGGCACGGTGATCCCGGCGTCCCGGAGGATCACACCTTCCTCAACGAGGGCGACGCCAAGCCAGGTGGCCCCCGCCTGGATGGACGCCTCAGCAACCGCGACCGCTCCGTGTCCGTAGCCGTTCCCCTTCACCACCGCCATGAGCGCGGCAGGACCGGCAAGCAGCGAGCGAACGTTGTGACGAACGGCGTCGAGATCGACGCTCACCACGGTGCCCCGGTACCTGGGCGTCACGCCGACCTCACGCGTGCGACGGCGTCGGGGATTGCGGCGATGACGTCACTCGCAACCGTCCCCTCGCCGGTGTGCCGGCCTGCGAGCAGGCCGGCGAGCCCGTGGAGATAGGCCGCTGCCGCGGCCGCGTCAGCGGCCGCGGCACCCCGCGCGAGGAGGGCGCCGATCATCCCGGCCAACACATCCCCCGTCCCCGCGGTGGCCAGCACGGCTGACCCCGTCGGGTTGATCCGCACCGTCCCGTCCGGCTCCGCGATGATCGAGCGGCTTCCTTTGAGGAGTGTGACGGCGTCGACCTCCGATGCGAGGCGCCGGGCGTGACCGATGCGATCGGCGTCGAGTTCGTCCACCGAGATGTCGAGCAAGCGGGCGAACTCGCCTGCATGCGGTGTCAACACCGCTGCCGATTTCCGACCCGACAACTCCCCCGAGTACCCCGCGTAGGCGGTCAGCCCGTCGGCGTCCAGCACCAGGGGCACCGGTGACGCTCGGACCAGATCCCGGATGAACCCCGAGGTCTGCACCTGGGTCGACATCCCCGGACCCACGACCAAAGCGTTCGCCCGGTCGAGCGCATCGAGCACGGGCTCAAGCGCTTGCTGCAGGACCGAGCCTGCCTTCGTTTCCGGGAGCGGCAGGAAGATCGCCTCTGTTATGTGGTTCTGGATGACGGGGACGAGGCTTTCCGGCGCGGCCACGGTGACCAGGCCCGCGCCCATCCGGGCAGCCGCGGAGGCGACGAGCACCGCGGCACCGGTCATGTCCTTGGATCCCGCCACGACGACCACATGGCCGCTCGCTCGCTTATGCGCATCCGCCGCTCGCGCCGGCAGGGCCCGAACCACATCCTGTGGCTCCGTGAGGAACACATCGGCGCGGACGAGTTCCTCGGGGAACCCGATATCCACCACTCGAACATCTCCGGCGAACTCGGCCCCAGGCATCAGTAGGACCCCGGCCTTGGCGACACCGAAGGCAACGGTGAGCGCCGCGCGAACCGTGCTCCCCTCCGCTGCGCCGTTCGCACCATCGACACCGGAGGGGATGTCGGCGGACACCACGTGGACGCCCGAGGCGTTGAGCTCGTCGATCGCAGCGGACCAGCGTTCCTCGGCGACCCCGCGGAACCCTGTGCCGAAGATCGCATCGACCGCGACATCGGCGCTCGTGAGGTCGCGCGCCAACCGTCCCGGTGAGAACTCGGTGATGCGCGCATCGGTTTCGTGCCTGACGCGCGCCAGGTTGGCGGCGGCGACTCCATCGGGCGGCTCCTCGATCACGTGAAGCCGGATGCGAACGCCCGCTCTCGCGAGGTGCCGAGCAGCAACGAACCCGTCTCCGCCGTTGTTGCCCTTGCCGCAGACGATCACCACGCGCCGCCCGTATGCCCCTCCGGTCAGGTCCAAGACCGCTCGAGCCAGAGCGCGTCCGGCCCGCTCCATGAGCAGCTCCGCGCCGACCCCTTGGCTTTGCGCAGTCCGGTCCAGTTCGGCGGCCTGATCGGGGCTGAGCACCGGCTTCATTCCGCCCCCTCCCGAACCGCGATCGCGAACGCCACGGCGTTCGTCTTCTCGTGGGTGGTCGTGATCAAGACCGTCGTGATGCCCAACCGATCGGCTCTTCCCTTCGCGTTCCCCCTCAAGGAGATCTTGGGCGCTCCGCTGGGGTGGCGGGTGACGCTGATGTCCTGCCATCGCTTGCCCGGATAGCCCCCCAGCGCCTTGATCGTGGCCTCGCGGGCGGCGAACCGGCCGGCGTAGGACTCTGCGGGTCTGGCCTTCGCGTCGCAGTAGGCGATCTCCTCAGGGGTGAAGACCCGCTGCCGCAGCGTGGGATGGCGTTCGAGGGCGCGCTCCATCCGCGCGATCTCGCAGATATCCACCCCGAGTCCTACGATCTCCACGGACAGATTGTAGGCCGAGGGCCGGAGCCGCCTCTCGGCGTCCTCCGGCCCCTGGTGGCCTTGGGCCTTCTCTCGGTCTTCCCGTGGTTGCTAGCCGAAGATCCTGTGGATCGCCCGGATCTGGGCCAACCCGAACGACGGGGTCTGCGACACCGCCGCTCGGCGGATCGGCGCCCCGAAGACCTGAGCACCGGGAAGCAGCTTCGCAACTGCCCGTGCCGCGTCGGCCTTCGTGGTGTCGGTAAGCGAACGAGCCTTCATCTGCCATTTCTGGATCGTTCTGGTCGAGACGGCACCCGCGTGCAGCGAGAGCCGGACCGTATAGGACGCTCCCTGGTCGAGCGCATCGGTCGTGAAGGTACCGGCGACCACCTGGTCGGTGATGTCGGTCAGGCCTTCAACGCCACCGAGGTAGGTGGCGGTGACCAGGGATGTGCTGCCCGGACCGGTCAAGCGGAACGTGTCCGTTGACCCACCGTCATTCTGGAACGTGAACGTGAAGGTCCTGGTCTGATGAGGACCGATCTTCCCGACGAGCGTCTGCCCGGCGGCGTTCGGTCCGTAGACGTTGTCGCCCTTCGTCAGCCCGCCGAGCGAAACCATGGCGTCGGGCCGCATGATCGGAGCTGCCTGAACCTCGAACGAACCCATGTCGCACGCGGGGCCGGACGGAGCCGGCATACCGCGCTGGTCGGTGGAAAATCGCTCGCACCATGCTGCCGCCGCGTCGATGGCGGGTGACCCCGTCAACAGCGCGTGGGTGAGGGTGGGACCGCCGTTGGCAGCCAAGGGCCCGATCATCGGGTCGAGCGGCACGTCCACGTTCCCGTGGAGGTCCGTCGCGTCCGGCACGTGGCCCTGACACCCGGTACCGAAGAAGTTGTGGTGGTCCTCCGATACCGATGCCCCCGCTTCCACCCGGCAATCCGCTACGCCCGAGCTCGAGT
This sequence comes from Actinomycetota bacterium, assembly GCA_034667405.1. Lineage (GTDB taxonomy): Bacteria > Actinomycetota > UBA4738 > UBA4738 > HRBIN12 > JANXVR01. The sequence goes on from JAXDJX010000013.1 coordinate 34,184, forward strand.
TCTCGGCGATGAGGTTGCCCTCCATGCTGAACGGCGCCTCCGCGCGCTGATACACGTGGATGCCCACACCGACGTTCTGCGCGATGGTGGTGTTGGTCAATCCGCCATCGGCACTGACCAGGCTGTAGGCGTCTTCGCCCGTGTTGCCGCTGATGGTGCTGTCGATGAGACCGGAACCCGGCGCTGACTGAGAGACACCACCGGCGCCGTCCGTGGCCCTATAGGTCCAGGAGGCACCGGCTCCGCTGTGCAGTCCGGTATTGCCCGAGAACGTGGACTGGAGGGCGATGAATGCGCCTGGGAATGGGAGACCGAAGCCCTCGCCGCCTGCACCGCCGGTGTAGTACTCCGAGACTCCACCGGTGCCACCCACCCCTGCGAGACCGGGCCCAACGCCCGAGCCCGTGTTGCCTCCTTGGCCGCCGGTGTTGCCGTCCACCGTTGTTTGGAGGAGGACCAGGATGCCGGAACTCTGGATCCCTCCGGCACCACCCATCCCGCCGCTGCCGCCAATGCCGGATTCGCTGTCGCCATTCCCACCGTTACCGGCGTCGCCGCCCACGTTCTGAGTGACCAACACACCGCTCAGATCCGTTTCTCCGTAGTTCTGGATGCCGCCCGCCAGTCCATCGGTGCCATCGGTACCGTCGGGGGTGTTGATCCCGGCACCACCATCACTGCCGTCGGCCCCGGAACCACCGCTCACCGTGAACGCAGTCCCGATGAACGTCGAGCCGTCGTTCACGGTCAGGACCGTTCCCCCTTCGTACACCGTCAGCATCGCAGTGCCGTAGCCGCTGCCATTGACGGTGACGCTCTTCGACACGGTGAAGGGACCAGCGCACACGCCGTCGACGGTCAGCGTGTCGCCGATCGCTGCATCGTCGAGCCCGGTCTGAAGATCGGAGTAAGTGGTGACGCCGTTCGTGACGAAGCAGGCAGGTGATGCCACCGCGCTGCTGGCGACGCCGAGGGTCAATGCGCCCGCCACCGCCAATGTCACCAAGGAGGCGAGGGTCTTTCGAAGCATGCTGTACCCCTTCGTCGATGTGTCTCGATACGAGCCGGGAACCCGGCTCTGTCTCAGGGGTGTCGGCATACCTAGCTTCAGGTTGACCCCTCTACCCGAAAAGGGGTACGTCGCCAGATACTGCCTGGTCCACACGGGTCGATCCGGGGCGGCCTCACCTAGGCCGGATGCCCGTCTACTCGACGGTGACGGACTTCGCGAGGTTGCGGGGCTGGTCCACGTCACACCCGCGCGCTTTCGCGATGTGATAGGCCAGCAGCTGCAGGGGAATGGTGACCACGACGGGGCTCAGGAGCTCCGGTGTCTCGGGCACTTCGAGCACGTGGTCGGCCAGATGTGCTGCTTCCACGTCACCGCGCGTGACCACCGCGATGACCTCGGCGCCCCTGGCCCGAACCTCCTGGATGTTCGAGAGCATCTTCGGATACACGTGGCATTTGGTCGCGATGGCCACCACCGGAACGCCGGGTTCGACCAGGGCGATGGGGCCGTGTTTGAGTTCGCCGGCTGGATAGCCCTCGGCGTGGATGTAGCTGATCTCCTTCAGCTTCAGCGCGCCCTCCAGCGCCGCCGGGTAGCCGGTGTGCCTCCCGATGAACAGGAAGTCCCGCGCCTCGGCATATCGGGTCGCGATGGCGCGGCACGTCGGATCCAAGTCATCGATCGTCTGCTGGACCTTGTCCGGGAGTTCGTTCAGCCGTTCGACGATCTCGGCGATCTCCTCCGGGAACATGGTTCCGCGGATCTGCGCCAGGTAGAGGGCCACCAAGTGCTGGCTCACCATCTGCGTGGCGAACGTCTTCGTTGCCGCGACACCGATCTCGGGTCCGGCGTGCGTATAGAAGACACCGTCGGCCTCGCGGGCCAGCGACGATCCCACGGTGTTGGTGACGGCGATCACCTGCGAACCCTGTCGGCTGGCGTGGCGCGCGGCCTCGAGCGTGTCGATCGTCTCGCCGCTTTGTGAGACGGCGAGCGTGAGCGTGTCCGGACCCAGTACCGGATCGCGGTAGCGGAACTCACTCGCGATCTCGATCTCCACCGGCAGCCGCGTCCAGTGCTCGATGGCATACTTCGCGACCAACCCGCTGTGGAACGCCGTGCCGCACGCCACCACGAACACCTTGTTCACCTCTCGGAGGGCGTCGTCGCTGATACGGAGTTCGTCCATGGTCAGCCGGCCATCAAGAACGCGACCCACCAACGTGTCGCGGATGGCACCGGGCTGTTCGTGGATCTCCTTCAACATGAAATCGTCGAACCCGGACTTCTGCGCCTGCGCCACGTCCCAGTCGACGGAGATGGGCTGCGGGCTCACGTGAAGGCCATCCAGGTCGGTGAACACCGCTCCTTCGGCATCGACCTCAACCACGTGACCCTCCTCGAGCGGGATCACGGTGGTGGTTCGGTCCAGGACCGCAGGGATGTCGGAGGCGAGCATGGATTCGCCCTGCCCGATCCCGACGACCAGGGGCGAAGAGAGCTTGACGCCCACCAGGGTTCCCGGGTCGTCCCCGCTCAGCACCACCAGCGCATAAGCCCCCTCAAGCTCGCGAACGGCCGCCCGAACACCGTCCGCCAGCGTGGCGCCCGGAGCGGCGTCGCGGACCTTCTCCTCGATGAGGTGGGCGATGCATTCCGTGTCGGTCTCGGACACGAGCGTGTGGCCGTCCTTCTCCAGCCGCGCGCGCAGGGATTGGAAGTTCTCGATGATGCCGTTGTGGATGACCGCGATCCGGCCACCGCAATCCAGATGAGGGTGAGCGTTGCGGTCCGTCGGCGCGCCGTGCGTCGCCCAGCGGGTGTGGCCCATGGCCACCGTGCCGCTCGGCGAACCCTCGCTCGTCAGCGCGCCTTCGAGTTCTGCGAGTTTGCCGGCGCGTTTCATCACCGTGAGGCCCGGGCCGGTCACCGCAACACCGGCGGAGTCATAGCCGCGATATTCCAGCCGGCGGAGGCCCTCGATGACGATCGGGAGCGCTTGGTCAGGCCCGACGTAGCCGACGATCCCGCACATGCAACGAGCCTAGCAGCAGCAGCCGTTCCGGAACGTATCGCCGCAGGTCAGGAGCCAAGTTCGGCGGTTACGACCTCGGCGATGGTCTGCGCATGCACGCCGGCTACTTCGTCGGACTCCGCTTCGACCATGACTCGGATCAACGGCTCCGTTCCCGACGGACGAACCAGCACGCGGCCCGTCGACCCGAGCGCATCCTCGGCCGATCGCACCGCCTCCGAGATCCTACCGTTCGTTGCCACGGCCTCCCGATCGGCCACGGGCACGTTGATCATGGCTTGGGGGAATCGCCGCATCACCGACGCCACATCCTCCACCGACCGTTGGTCCCGAGCCGCCAACGTAAGGAAGCGGACGGCCGTCAAGAGGCCATCGCCCGTGGTGGCGTGTTCCCGGAAGATCACGTGGCCCGATTGCTCGCCGCCCACCACCGCCCCCACACGGAGCATCTCTTCGAGCACGTACCGGTCACCGACCTTCGCGGCGATCACTTCGATGCCCGCCTCACGCATCGCCAGGTAGAAGCCAAGGTTCGCCATCACGGTGCTCACCACCGTGTTGTGCGTCAACGCGCCCGACGCCTTCATGGCCACGGCGCAACTCGCCAGCACCTGGTCCCCGTCGATGAAACTGCCGCGCGCGTCGGAGAACAGCGCGCGATCTGCATCGCCGTCCAGACACACCCCGGCATCGGCACCCAGACGAACGACCTCCGCGGCGACCACTTCCGGATACAGCGCCCCGCAGGCCAGGTTGATGTTCGTTCCGTTGGGTTCGACGTTGATGGCGTGCACGGTCGCGCCAAGACGTCGAAGGATCTCGGGAGCGAGGAGGCTGGCTGCGCCATTGGCGCAATCGACGACGACGGTCATCCCGTCCAGTGGTGCCTCCGCCGCAGCGAGGATGTGCTCGACGTAACGATCACGGCTGTCACCGGCGGCCAGGATGTGGCCGACCGGCTGGTCCCCGCCGGGAGGGTCGGCGAGCGCCGATTCGATCTCGTCCTCGAGCTCATCGGCAAGCTTCATGCCGTTGCCGCCGAAGAACTTGATGCCGTTGTACTCCGGCGGATTGTGGCTGGCGCTGATGACGACCCCGGAAGCCGCGCCCAGGTCGGTGGTGAGATAGGCGATCGCAGGCGTCGGCTCGATGCCCGCGAGGATCACGTCCCCCCCGGCGCTCCTGATCCCTTCCACCAGGGCGTCCTCGAGCCATTCGCCCGAGTCGCGTGGGTCACGGCCGACGACGAAGGTGGGCGTCCCCTCCCCGTGGCGACCCAGGACGCCGACGGCCGCGCGACCAAGGTTGCCCGCCAGTTCGGCGGTCAGTTCCTCACCCGCGACCCCACGAACCCCGTCGGTGCCGAAGAGACGTCCCATGAGCGGAAAGCGTACCGGTTACCTCAGGTGGGAAAGGTCTGGTCTCCCCACCAAGCTCCGGATACAGGAACCGAACCAGGAGGAACGGCACGAGGCATCCGCCCAACTCCGCGACGATGAATGCGGGACTCCGCTGCATCGCGCCGAGGAAGGCCGGTCAGGCGTCCGCTCCCGCCAACTCCTCGAGCAACCCTCGCACGCGCCCGTCGATCTGGTCTCGGATAGAACGAACCTCCTCCACCGACCTGCCGTTCGGGTCGGGCAGATCCCAGTCGAGGTAGCGCCTGCCGGGAAAGGTGGGGCACGCGTCACCACAGCCCATGGTGACCACGACGTCGGCCCCCTCGACCGCGTCGGTTGTCAATGGCTTGGGGAACTCCTTCGAGAGGTCCAGGCCGATCTCATTCATGGCCTCAACGACGGCCGGGTTGATCTCGTCGGCGGGGGTGCTTCCCGCGGAACGGACGCGGACACGTCCCCCACCATGGTGATCCAGCAACGCCGCCGCCATCTGCGAACGCCCCGCGTTGTGCACGCAGACGAACAGCATCTCAGGTATCGCGTTCATCGCCTCGTCTTCACGGTGTCAACGCCCGTCGAACGATCTCGAGGCGTTCAGGTACCAATCGGAAGAACGCCCAGCGCCCCCGCTGCTCCCGTTGCACCAGACCCGCGTCTGCGAGGACTTTGAGGTGGTGGCTCACCGTCGGTTGCGTCAACCCGAGGGGTGCCGTGAGGTCGCACACGCATGCTTCCTGGTCGGCTGCCGCGGCCAGGAGGGAGACCAACCGCAGCCTGGCCGGGTCGGCGATCACCTTCAACGCCGAAGCCATGTCCTCGGCCTCATCGGCGTCGATGGGCGCTCGGAGCACCTGTGGGCAGCACTCCTGCGTGATGACCCCGATCAGCTTCACGCCGACATATTGACAGCCATCGATACGACCTGTCAACATATCGACGCGCTTCTATACATGCAGGAAGGAGGTGGTTTCCGATGACGATGTTCGTGGATCCGTGTTGCCCTGAGGAGTCGTGCCCGCCGGGCTGCTGCTAGTCCCGCCCGCGTCCAGCGTGGGGCTGGCCACCCCTCGCTGGGCCGGACGCTTTCATGACCACTGTGGGACGATGCGGGCATGGACGACGACCAGCTGGTCCGAATCTTCTCCTCCGGCGATGCCTTCATGGGCGAACTCATGCGGGGCCGGCTGGAGGCCGAGGGCATCCCGGTGATGATCAAGGGTGACGGCGAAGGCCCCTATCACGCAGGCCCCGTGTACCTCTGGGTTCCCGAAGATTCCGAAACGGCCGCGAAGGCAGTCGTGGACGCGGTCGCTTCGGGCGCGTTCGCCATCGATGAACTGCCGACGGATGTGGATGCCGGTGCGGCTGACGCCGCGGATCCGGCTTAGCGCTTCGAGTACTGCGGCGCCTTGCGGGCCTTCTTCAACCCGTACTTACGGCGCTCCTTCTCACGCGCGTCACGCGTCAGGAACCCTTCGGCCTTGAGCTGACCGCGAAGTTCGGGGTCCATCTCCAGGAGCGACCGGGCGATGCCCAGGCGCACCGCGCCTGCCTGGCCGGCGATGCCGCCGCCTTTGATGGTGGCGATGACGTCGAAGTCCTTCTCACGACCCAGGAGCTTGAGCGGCGCCAGCGCCACCATGCGGTGCACGCGCGTCGGGAAGTACTCCTCGAGGGAGCGGCCGTTGATGTCGAAGTTCCCTGTTCCGGGCACCATGCGCACGCGCGCGACCGCTTCCTTCCTCCGACCGGTGATGAGCTTCACGGCTGTGGCCACTTAGGACTCCTTCTTGGCGGCCGGTTTGCGGGCCACGGTCTTCTTCGCTGAGGTCGGCTTCTTCGCCGCTGTCTTCTTCGTGGTGGGTTTCTTAGCCGTTGTCTTCTTCGCCGTTGTCTTCTTGGGTGCGGGTGCGACCGTCTCTCCGGATGCATCCGCCTTAGAGGCAGGCGCCTTCTTCGGATTGCGGGCGGGCTTCGGCTTCGGAGCGGGGATCCCCTCCCAGAGGGGCGGCTTCCCCAGCGTATACGGCTGGGGCTTCTGCGCGGCGTGAGGATGCTCGGCGCCGGGAACCACGTGCAGTTTGCGGATCAGCTCGCGGCCGAGTCGGTTGTGCGGGAGCATGCCCTTCACTGCCTTCTCGATGACGAATGCAGGCTTCTCCGCCAGGAGCTTGCCGTACTTGGTCTCCTTGATACCGCCCGGGTACCCGGAGTGCCGGTACGCGGACTTCTTAAGCTCCTTGCCGCCGGTGAGTTCGATGAGGCTGGCGTTGATCACGATGACGTTGTCGCCGCAGTCCATGTGGGGGGCGTAGATGGGCTTGTGCTTGCCGCGCAAGATGGCTGCGACCTCCGACGCCAGGCGCCCAAGCACCAGCCCACTGGCGTCGATGACGTACCAGCGGTGCTCGATGTGGTCAGGCTTCGGAGAGTAGGTCTTCATCGTGAAAGGGTCGGCCCGCGCAGAGCCGACAACCCAGGATACGGGCTGGCCGGTTGGAGCGTCAAAACCCAGCTCAGCCGGCCCGAGCCCCTATCCGAGGAAGCGACAGCCGAGCCCCTCGCCGGTGGAGGCGACGCGTCTAGGTTCGTGCGTACGCGACCCGCTCAAGGGTGAGGCCCATGGCAGGCGCGACGTTGGGCGTCCCGGTTCGGTCCTTGGCGGAGAGCATCCCGGCAACCTCCTCTGGCACGATCCTCCCCTCCCCCACCATCACCAGCGTTCCGACCAGCGCCCGCACCATCTGGTGGAGGAACGCGTTGGCTCGGAAGACGAAGACGATGAGATCGCCGTCCCGGGTGATGCTCAGCTGTTGAAGGTCGCGGACCGTTCCCTTCCCCTCACCCGGGTGGCGGCAGAACGTCGTGAAGTCATGCTCACCGACCACGGAGCGGGCGGCCCGGCGCATCGATGTAAGCCGGAGTGGCTTCGGTCGGTGCCATTCGTAGCGACCGGTGAACGGGTCGGAGACCTCACCGGTCCTGATCACGTATCGATACACACGCGAGGTTGCCGAGAACCGTGCGTCGAACCTCTCCGGAACGTGGGCGGCCCGGGTGATCACCACCTCGGGCGCGAGCACCGAGTTCAAGGCGTGCTGGAGGCGCTCCGGTGTCACACGCGAGGTCGTCTTGAACGAGGCGACCTGCCCGCGCGCATGCACGCCGGCGTCGGTCCGCCCGGCCACGGAGAGCTTAACGGGAACCTGGACCACGCGTTCCAGATGGGCGGTCAGTTCGGCCTCGATGGTGCGGATCGCCGGGCCGCCCTGAGCCGCCCACCCACGGAACGCTGTGCCGTCGTAGGCGACGTCCAATCGAACGGTGACCGCTACGGGAGCCTGCGCCACGCGCGTGCTACTCGCCGCGCTCCACCAGTTCGATCCGAGCCATCGCCGCACCGTCGCCCTTCCGAGGTTCGAGCTTCAGGATGCGAAGGTAGCCACCCTGTCGCTCTTCGAACCTCGGTGCGATCTCATGGAACAGCCGGGCCACGACATCGCGGTCGGGGATGTCCTTGAGCACCTCGCGACGGGCAGCCAGATCTCCGCGCTTGGCGAACGTGATGATCTTCTCCGCGTAGGGCCGCAGCAATTTGGCCTTCGCCTCCGTGGTCTCGATCGACTCATGGATGAAGAGTTGCTTGGCCAGCGTGGAGAGGAGAAGCCTCTGGTGACCGGGATTCGAACCCAGGCGCGCGCCCTTCTTCGGCTGGGGCACCTAGCTCACTCCTCCCGAAGGCCGAGACCCAGCTCTTCGAGCTTGGCCTTCACCTCGTCGATGGATTTCTGACCGAAGTTACGGATATCCATGAGTTCGGCTTCGGACTTGAGGACCACGTCGCCGACCGTGTTGATGCCCTCGCGCTTCAGGCAGTTATAGGAACGAACCGACAGGTTGAGTTCCTCGATCGTGATCGCGTAGTCACCGGGGAGCTCTTCGTCCTCGGCGGGTCCGACCGTCACGGACGCGGCGTCGGCCAGTTCGGAGAACAGGTTGACCAACTCCAGCAGCGTCCCACCGGCTGAGGCGACGGCCTCACGCGGGGAGATGGAGCCGTCGGTCTCGACGTCCAGGATCAACCGGTCGCGATCGGTCATCTGCTCGACCCGCGTGTTCTCCACGGTGTAGCTGACCTTTCGAACGGGCGAGAAGATCGAGTCGACGGGGATGACACCGATCGGATCACGCGACTTCTTGTTCTTGTCGGCCATCCGGTAACCGACACCGCGCTCGACCGTCATCTCCATCTCCAGCGATGCGCCCTTACCGAGGGTCGCGATATGCAGATCCGCGTTCAGGATCTCGACGCCGGCCGGCGGCGCGACGTCACCCGCGGTGACCTCCGATGGTCCCTTCGCCTTGAGGTAGACGGTGGTGGGTTCCTCCAGGTCGGAGCGAACCACCAGGTTCTTCAGGTTCAGGATGATGTCGGTGACGTCCTCGGTGACCTTGGGAACGGTCGAGAACTCGTGGAGCACGCCATCGATCCGAACCGAGCTGATCGCTGCGCCCGGGATGGAGGACAGCAGGGTTCGGCGCAGAGAGTTGCCGACGGTGTAGCCGAACCCAGGTTCCAACGGCTCGATAGCGAACTTGGAACGTGTAGGCGTGAGGACATCCTCGGTGATCTGAGGTCTGGCGACGATGAACAACTTGGTTCCTCCTCCGGCGGGGGATCATCCACAGCTACCCCACCCTCGTGGTACTCGCGGACCGGGAGCATCCCGATCCACGTTCACCAGGCCTGGCCCGGTGACCGCCTCAGACGCGGCGGCGCTTGCGCGGCCGGCACCCGTTATGGGGCACCGGCGTCATGTCCATGATCCCGGAGATCTCGAGTCCGCTGGCGGCCAGCGAACGGATCGCGGTCTCTCGACCGGAACCGGGTCCCTTGACGAACACGTCGACCTTCTGCAAGCCGTGCTCCTGTGCACGGCGAGCCGCCGCCTCGGCCGCGAGCTGTGCGGCGAACGGTGTGGACTTGCGGGAGCCTTTGAAGCCGACGTTTCCCGCGCTTGCCCAGGAGAGCGTGTTCCCCTGCAGGTCGGTGATGGTCACGATGGTGTTGTTGAACGTCGATTTGATGTGAGCCTGGCCGTGGATGACGTTCTTCTTTTCCCGGCGCTTGGTTTTCTTCGTCTTGGGCTTCGCCATGTCGGTGGGGCTCCCTTACTTCTTCTTGGCCTTCTTCTTGCCGGCGATGGCCTTCTTCGGGCCCTTGCGGGTGCGCGCGTTGGTGTGCGTGCGCTGTCCGCGAACCGGGAGGCCGCGACGGTGCCGGACTCCCTGATAGCAGCCGATCTCGATCTTGCGCTTGATGTCCTGGGCCACTTCGCGCCGGAGGTCCCCTTCGACCTTGAGGTTCTTGTCGATGAAGTCACGGATCTTCAGGACTTCCTCTTCGGAGAGATCGCGGACCTTCGTGGCGGGATCGATCTCCGTGCCGGCCACGATCTGCCCGGCAGACGTGGTCCCGACGCCGTAGATGTAGGTCAGCGCGATGTGCAACCGCTTGTCGCGGGGAAGGTCCACTCCGGCGATCCGTGCCATCTACTGGTCCCTTTCCCTCTAGCCCTGTCGCTGCTTGTGCCGTGGGTTGGTGCAGATGACCAGGATCCGTCCACGCCGGCGGATGACGCGGCATTTGTCGCAGATCTTCTTCACCGACGGACGGACCTTCATCGCGACCCTCTCACTTGTACCGATACACCACGCGGCCTCGTGTGAGGTCGTATGGCGAAAGTTCAACCAATACCCTGTCCCCGGGAAGGATCCGGATGTAGTGCATCCGCATCTTGCCCGAGATGTGGGCCAACACCAGATGGTCGTTGTCCAGCTTCACCCGGAACATGGCGTTGGGCAACGGCTCGACGACCGTCCCCTCTACCTCGATAGCGTCCTTCTTCGGCAAGCTCCGGCTGATTCCTTCGAACGGGTTCGCCTCCGCGCCGTGGCCAGCAGACGCAGACCTCCTAGCGGGGCGACCACGGAGTATACGGGCAGGCCGTGTGTACCGTCCACGATTGGCCCGCTGGCGGGGCCGCGCCACCCACCGATCCCCGAACGGGCCGGCGCCTCAGCAGGATCGGTCCAGAGTGACCACCCTGTGGGTGGCGAGTCGGATCAACATGGTCGCGGTGTTGTTCGTGTCGTCGGACTCTTGGAGGCGGTTCGCGGGGTCCACGCCGATCGCCAGGCAGTACCGACCAAGGGGCACGTGGGTGACGTCGATCCATTGCGACGGAAGGGTCGAGGAGTAGATATCGGTCCACCCGATCGATATCCCCTGGGTCGCATCCTGCGCACAGCGGTCATACCGAGGGCGTCCCGGGGCTCCCGGGAGGTTCGGATACGTGGCGAAGTCGTCCACCAGGCAGAAGCCCACCTTGTGGTGGGCAGCGACCACGCCTCCGGACTGTGGATCCAGCAGCCGGAAGACCTCGAAGTCTCCGAAGTGCCAGTGGCCGTGTTTGGCGTCGTACCTGAAGCAGCCCGCAACGTTCGGCGTCGATGCCGTGTCCGTCGACGGTTCGAAGATCTCGTCGCCGTCTGCATCCAGATAGGTGTGCTGCACGGCCGTTCGGTCATCCAGTGTGTTGCCGTTCCCGTCGCAATCGAACCGACGCGAGCGGAGTTCCATGGGACCGGCACCAGTGTTGACGGTGTAGGTGGTGAACCGCAAGCGATGCTTTCCGCCGGGCGTGATGCTCAACCCGATCTCGCGAGGCCTCAGGTTGACCAGATCGGGCTGCAGCGGGTCACCCACCGTCCTGGCGGCACCGGAGGCAGGAGGGCCGGCACTCGCCAGCAGCAGGACGGCGCCGGCCAGAGCCGCGTAGACGTGAAAGCGCCGTGTCATCGCGCGGGACGCTACCACGGCCGAAGCCGGTTACCGATCGCGGGCTGTGAGCACCTCGTGACCGTCGTCCGTGACAGCGATCGTGTGCTCGAAATGCGCCGAACGCGATCCGTCCGCGGTCACCACCGTCCAGCCGTCGTCGAGCGTTCGTGTCTCGGCGCTGCCGAGGTTCAGCATAGGTTCCACCGCGATGACCAGTCCGGGCCGCAGGTCGGGCCCGCGCCCCGGCTTCCCGAAGTTCGGGATGAACGGGTCTTCGTGGAGTGCGCGGCCGATACCGTGGCCCCCGTACTCGCGAACGATCCCCAAGCCTTCCTCCGTGGCGGTTCGTTCGACGGCGTCTCCGATATCCGACAAGCGCCCGCCGGGCTTGATCGTGCTGATGGCTTCCATCAATGCTCGCTCGGTGGTTCGTACGAGACGCTCCGACTCCGGGTCGGGTGCGACTCCGCCTGCGAACACGGTGACGGCGGAATCGGCGTGGAAGCCCTCCCAGATGGCGCCGAAGTCCAGGGACACCAGGTCCCCTTCGACGATCTTTCGGTCGGCGGTCGGGATACCGTGGACGATCTCGTCGTTGAGCGAGGCACAGATGGTTTTCGTGAAGCCCCTGTATCCGAGGAATGACGGGGTCGCACCTTGTTCGCGGATGTATGCCTCGGCGACACGGTCGAGATCCTCGGTTGTCCGCCCGGGCACCAGATGGGCCAAGACGGCGGTGATGGTGTCGGCGACGATCCGGCCGGCGCGCCGCATCTTCTCCAGCTCCTGGGCGGATTTCCTGATGATCATGTGACCGGGGCCAGGGCGCCGAGTGTTCGTTGGAACACGGTCTCTTCGCGGGCTTCCGCGTCGATCTCAAGCAGGAGGTCGCGTTCTTGGTAGAACGCTTCGAGCGGCTCCGTCTGTTCGCGGTAGACGGCCAGACGACGAAGGATGGTGAGTTCGTCGTCATCTGCCCGGCGTTCGAGCTGATGGCCGCACGTGTCGCAGATACCTTCTGCTGTAGGACGTATGAATTCAGCGTTGAACGTCCGCTTGCAGTTGGGGCAGGTCCATCGGTTCAGGAGACGACGGACGGCCATCTGGTCGCTGATCGTGAACTTGAGGACGGCGACGAGCGGACGGCCCGCCTGATCCAGCGCTTCCTCGAGAGCGAGCGCCTGGCGCGCGGTGCGAGGGAATCCGTCCAAGATGAAGCCCTTCTGTGCGTCGTCTTCCCGGAGGCGGTCCATGACCATCTCGACCACCACTCCATCGGGCACGTACTCGCCGCGATCCATGAAGGCGCGGGCCCTGACTCCGAGTGAGGTTCCGTCCTGGACGTGCGTGCGGAGCGTGTCCCCGGTGGAGATCTGCGGGATGTCGAAACGTTCGGCTAGACGCTGTCCCTGCGTCCCCTTGCCGGCGCCGGGAGGGCCCAGGAGCACCAGGCGCATGGCTACTTGAGGAAACCCTCGTAGTGGCGCATCTGGAGCTGCGCCTCGATCTGCTTCATCGTTTCAAGTGCCACCCCGACCGTGATCAAGATCGATGTCCCACCGAACGGGAACTGGGTGAACCGCCACACAGCGAAGACGATCGATGGGACCAGTGCGATGGCCGCCAGGAAGAGCGCCCCGGGCAGGGTGATCCGCACCAGGATGCTGTTCAGGTAGGACGCGGTGGGCGGTCCAGGACGGATCCCGGGGATGAACCCACCTTGTTTGCGGAGTTGATCGGCCGTTCGCACGGGGTCGAACTGGATGGCGGTGTAGAAGTAAGCGAAGAACACGATCATGCCGGTGAGCATGAGCATGTAGACCGGGTCGTCGGTGCTGTTGAAGTGATTGCTCACCAGGTTCTGGAACCAGGTGGCGTGGTAGACGCTCCCGAGCAACGTCGGGAAGTAGAGGACCGAGGTGGCGAAGATGATGGGGATCACGCCGGCCTGGTTGACCTTCAACGGCAGATACGTGCTCCCGCCGCTGGTCATCTTTCGCCCGACCACGCGTTTGGCATATTGCACGGGGATGCGCCGCTGACCCTGATCGATGAACACCACGGCGACGATGATCGCGAGCGCGATGAGCAAAACGGCGATGAACTTCGCCGCGTGACCCTGGAGCAGGATGGCGTTCCCCTGAGACGGCAGCCGGGAGATGATGCTCGCGAAGATCAGGATCGACATGCCGTTGCCGATGCCGCGTTGGGTGATGAGTTCGCCCATCCACATGACCAACGCGGTTCCTGTGGTCAGGGTGAGCACGATGAGCGCGAGGTTCGGGAACGTGAATGTGCCGGCCGGGAAGATGTTGACCGCTCCGCCGCCGCCCGAGGAGTTATGGAAGAGGAAGACCAGGCCGGTCGACTGCAGCAGCGCGAGCACCACCGTGACGTAGCGGGTCCATTGGGTGATCTTCTTGGTGCCGGTCTCGCCCTCATCCTGCCACTGCTGGAGCTTCGGGATGGCGACCGTGAGCAGCTGCATGATGATCGAACTGGTGATGTAGGGCATGATCCCCAGACCGAACACGGCCATGCGGCCCAACCCCCCGCCAGAGAACAGGTCCAGGTAGCCGAGCAACCCGTTGCCGGACTTCGTTTGATCCACCAGCGCCTTCACGTCCACCACGGGGACCGGGACGTAGGAACCGAATCGGTAGACGGCGACGATGGCCAGCGTGAACAGGATCTTCTTACGCAGGTCAGGGACCCGGAACGCGTTGAGGAAGGCCTTCAGCACGGTGGCTTACTCTACCTTCCCTCAGCCGACAAGCTCGGCCGTTCCCCCTGCCGCCTCGATCTTCGCCTTGGCTGCGGCGGAGAAGGCGTGCGCTCTCACGGTGAGCGCATGGTCCAGCTCTCCGCGCGCCAGGATCTTCACGGGGCGACCCTTGCGAACCAGTCCGTGCGACAACAATGCCTCGGGCGTGACCTCACCGGAAGCGAAGTACTTCCCCAGCACCTCGACGTTCACCGCCGCGTATTCGACCCGCGCGGGGTTGGTGAAGCCCTTGAGCTTCGGAACCCTGCGCTGCAGCGGCATCTGGCCGCCTTCGAAGTATGCGGGCACGGTCTTGCGCGCACCCGTCCCCTTCGTGCCGCGGCCGGCGGTCTTGCCGCGTGCCCCAGCCCGGCCGCGGCCAACCCGTTTCTTGTCCTTCTTCGAGCCCTCGGCGGGCTTCAAGTGATGGAGCTTCATCCTTCGACCTCTTCCACCGTCACCAGGTGCTGGACCTTCGCGATCATCCCTCGGATGTCTGGGCGGTCCTCTTTGGTGACGGAATCGTTGATCCGGTGCAATCCCAACCGGCGAACCGTGTCCTTCTGGTCCTTCGGCCGGTCGATCACGCTGCGGCGCTGGGTGACCTTGAGCTTCATCGACGGCCTCCCCGCGGTTGACCGCCACGCGGACCCTGGTTCGGTGCCGGATCGCTGTAAGCCTGCTCGAGTTGTTCGGCGCGCTTCGCGCTCATCCGAGCCTCGGCCGCAGCGACTGCTTCGACCATGGGCTTCGGCGCCACCTCGTGCACGTCTCGTCCACGCAGCGTTGCCACCTGCTGAGGCTTGCGCAGCTCGTGCAGCCCCTGCACCGCAGCCTTGAGGATGTTGATCTGGTTCGACGAACCCATGGACTTCGAGAGGATGTCCTTGATGCCGGAGCACTCGATGAGCGCGCGAACCGCGCCGCCCGCGATGACCCCAGTACCGGGGGCGGCCGGCTTGAGGAGCACCTTGCCCGCTCCGGCCACACCGACGACCTCGTGAGGGATCGTGGTCCCCATCATCGGGACCTCGAACATCTTGCGACGAGCTTCCTCGACACCCTTGGCGATGGCCGCGGGCACTTCCTTAGCCTTGCCGTAGCCGACGCCGACGCGACCCGCGCCGTCACCGACAACCACGAGCGCAGCGAAGCTGAACCGACGGCCACCCTTGACGACCTTGGCCACGCGGTTGATCGAGATGACCCGCTCTTCGTACGGGCTCCTGTCGTCTTGCCGTGCGCCATAACGTTGCATCAGATCTGTAGTCCTCCCTCACGCGCGCCGTCGGCGAGCGCGGCAACCCGGCCGTGGTACAGCCGGCCCCCGCGGTCGAACACGACCCGCTCGATGCCGGCCTCCTTGGCGCGGCTCGCGATCAACTCCCCAACGGCCTTCGCGCGCGCGGTGGGATCCCCACCTTTGACCTCCCGGTCGGAGGCCGCGACAACGGTCGCGTGCTGCACATCGTCGATGAGTTGCGCGTAGATGTGTCGGTTCGAACGGAAGACCGCAAGACGCGGACGCTCCGTGCTTCCCTTGATCCGCTTGCGCACGCGCGCGTGCCGGCGAACGCGTGCTTCGTGCTTGGTTTTCGCGTCCATCAGGCACCACCCTTCGCGGCCTTACCGGCCTTCTTCCGCACGTATTCGCCTTCGTAGCGGATGCCTTTGCCCTTGTAGGGCTCGGGCTTGCGGATCTTGCGGATCTTCGCCGCGATCTCACCGACCGCCTGCTTGTCGTTGCCGCGCACCACGATCGATGTGGGCGCCGGTACCTCGAACTCGATGCCCTCGGGCACCTGCACCAGGACGGGATGTGAGTAACCGGCCTGCACTTCCAGATCCTTGCCCTTGAGCGCCGCGCGGTAACCGACGCCGATGATCTGCAGTCGCTTCTCGAAGCCGTTGGTCACGCCTTCCACCATGTTGGCGAGCAGCGAACGGGTGAGCCCGTGCAGGCTCCGATGCAGGCTCTCGTCGTCTGGGCGTTCGACGCGGGCTTGGCCCTCTTCGATGAGGATCCGCATGTCCGGGTGCATGGGTTGGCTGAGCGAGCCTCTCGGGCCCTTGACCGTCACCACGTTGCCCTCGGCCACGGCGATGTCCACGCCGCTCGGCACGTTGATGGGCTGTTTTCCGATCCGACTCATCTCATCACCACACGTAGGCCAAGATCTCGCCGCCGATGCGCTTGCGGGAGGCCTCGCGGTCGGTCATGACGCCCTGGGACGTGGAGACGATCGCGATGCCGAGCCCACCGAGCACACGGGGCAGGTCTCCCCGGCCGCGGTAGATCCTGCGGCCGGGCTTGGAGATGCGCTTGAGGCCGGTGATGGCCCGTTGGCGCTTGGGTCCGTACTTCAACTGAACCCGGAAGGACTGATGAACGCCCTCGCCCTCCCGGCCGTACCCACCGACGAATCCTTCGGCCACGAGGATCTTCAAGACGGCTTCGTTCAGCTTCGAGGCAGGGGCGAAGAGTTCGTCCTTGTAGGCCAGGTTGGAGTTACGGATCCGCGTGAGCAGGTCCGCGACCGGGTCCGAGATGTTCGAGGAGAACTTCTTGGCTACGGCTCTGGTGGTCAGATTGGTCACCATGATGCTTTGGTCACCCCCGGGAGTTCGCCGAGGTGCGCAAGTTCACGGAAGCACACGCGGCAGAGCAGGAACTTCTTGTACACCGCACGCGGACGCCCGCACCGCTGACAGCGCGTGTACGCCTGCACCCGAAACTTCGGCTGCTTGAGCTGCTTATTCTTCAGTGCCTTCTTCGCCATGTCGTCTCCTTGCTGGGGTCGAGCCCCAGCTCACCCTGCCTGTGTGACCGACTCGAGCCCCGCGAACGGGAACCCGAGGGCCACGAGCAGGGCACGTCCCTCGTCGTCGGTGGTCGCGGTGGTCACGACCGTGATGTCCATCCCGCGAACCTGCGACACCTTGTCGTAGTCGATCTCCGGGAAGATCAGCTGCTCGGTGACGCCCATCGTGTAATTGCCGTGACCATCGAACGCTTTCGCGTCGAGGCCCCGGAAGTCTCGGATCCGAGGAAGCGCCAGGGACACGAGCCTGTCCAGGAACTCCCACATCCGATCGCCCCGAAGGGTCACCTTCACGCCGATGGCCTGGCCTTCGCGGAGCTTGAACCCAGCGATGGACTTCCGGGCCTTCGTCACCACCGGCTTCTGACCGGCGATGGTGGTGAGGTCGGCAACGGCGGCATCAAGCATACGACCGTCCTTCACGGCCTCACCGACGCCCATGTTGATGACGATCTTCTCCAGGCGCGGAACCTGCATGATGTTGGAGAGTCCGAGCTCCTCTTTGAGAGCCGGTCGCAGGTCCGTATTGAACCGCTCCTTCTGCCGGGGCATGTAGTCGCTCACAGGTCCGCCTCGCATTTCCTGCAGATGCGCACTTTCGTGCCGTCATCCTGGATCTTGTTGCCGACGCGGGTGGGCTTGCCGCATTTCCCGCAGACGATCTGTACGTTCGAGATATCCACGAACATCTCGACGTCGATGATGCCGCCCTGCTGGAGCTGCTGGCCACCCGAGGAGCGCTTGCCCTGCGTACGCGCGTGCTTCTTGGCCAGCGCCACGCCGTCCACCATGATCCGGCCGTCGCCGGGAAGCACGCGAACGACGCGTCCCTCCTTGCCCCGGTCCTTGCCCGTCATGACACGAACCATGTCGTCTTTCTTGATGTTCACACCCGGCATGTCACAGCACCTCCGGTGCCAGCGAGATGATCTTCATGAACTTCTTCTCGCGGAGTTCGCGCGCGACGGGCCCGAAGATGCGGGTGCCGCGGGGGTTTTTCTGGTCGTTGATGAGCACCACGGCGTTGTCGTCGAAGCGGATGTAGGAACCGTCGGGACGGCGGCGCTCCTTCGCGGTGCGCACCACCACGGCCTTGACCACGTCGCCCTTCTTGACCCCTCCACCGGGGAGCGCGTCCTTCACCGTGCCGACGATGACATCGCCGAGACCGGCGTATCGGCGCGCGGAGCCGCCGAGCACGCGGATGCACAGGACCTCTTTGGCCCCCGTGTTGTCCGCGACCTTGCAGCGCGTCTCCTGCTGGATCACTTCGCCCGCTCCACGATCTCCACGACCCGCCAGCGCTTGGACTTGCTGAGGGGTCGGGTCTCCATCACGCGAACGGTGTCGCCCACGTGTGCGTCATTGGCCTCGTCGTGCGCCGCAAGCTTCGATGAACGCCGCACGGTCTTGCCGTACAACGCGTGGCGCACCTGGCGGTCGATGCGGATCAGGACGGTCTTGTCCATCTTGTCCGAGACGACGACGCCCGTACGAACCTTGCGGCGCCCGCGCTCTTCGGTGGTGCTCTGCTCGCTGCTCACTTGTCCTCCTCCGCCGCGATCGCGTCGAGTTCGATCTCGATCTCGCGTTCGCGGAGCACGGTGGCGATGCGCGCCACCTCGTGTCGCACCTGCTTCAACCGCGCGGGGTTGTCCAGCTGGCCGGTCGCGAGCTGGAAGCGCAGGTTGAACAACTCCTCCTTGGAGGAATCCACGCGTGCGAGCAGCTCGTCGGTCGGCAGCTCTCGCAGCTCTGCAGCCTTGCTAGGCATCTACTCCCCCACCCTGCTGATGAACTTGGTCTTGATCGGCAGCTTGTGCTGCGCACGAAGCATCGCCGAACGCGCCAGATCCTCCGGCACACCGGCCAGTTCGAACATGATGCGGCCGGGCTTCACGACGGCGACCCAGCCCTCCGGGTTGCCCTTGCCCGACCCCATGCGCGTCTCGGCCGGCTTCTTCGTGTACGGCTTGTCCGGGAAGATCGTGATCCAGACCTTGCCGCCACGCTTGATGTGTCGCGTGATCGCGACACGTGCCGACTCGATCTGTCGGTTGGTGATCCACGCCGGCTCGAGGGCGACCAGGCCGAAATCCCCGTACTGGATCTCGGTGTGTCCCTTCGCCTTACCGCGCATGTTGCCGCGGTGCACCTTGCGGTGCTTGACCTTCTTCGGAGCGAGCATCAGGCCTCGCCCTCCGTCGTAGTGGTCTCGGGTGCGGCGGCCTCGGGCGCAGCCGCTTCGGGTGCGGCGGTTTCGGGCACGGCTGTCCCCGTCGTGGCTTGCGCTGTCGCGCCGACGGCGGCCAGCACGGGGGCCGGTTCCGCTGCCTCGGCTCCGGCGGGCGTGGCGGGGGTCCCGGTGATCGTGGCGCGCGCGTGTGCTCGAGCCAGGGCGCGTTCGGTTTCCTGCTCGCGATGCGGCACCTCGTCGCCGTGGTAGACCCACACCTTCACGCCGCAGACCCCGAACGTGGTTTTGGCTTCGGCAGTACCGAAGTCCACCTTCGCCCGAAGGGTGTGCAGTGGTACCCGGCCCTCGCGGTACCACTCCTTGCGACCCATCTCGGCTCCGCCAAGGCGACCGGCAGCTGCGACCCTGACACCCAGGGCGCCCGATCGCATGGCGGTCTGAACGGCGCGGCGCATCGCTCGGCGGAACGCCACGCGCCCGGCGAGCTGTTCGGCCACACCCTGAGCCAGCAACGCGGCGTCGGTCTCGGGGCGCGACTCGCTCGCAGCCTGGTTCATGTCCTCGACCTTCACGTCGACGCGCTTCTTCGTGAACCGCTCGATGTCCTTGCGGAGGCGGTCCACCTCGGCACCCTTGCGGCCGATGACGATGCCGGGGCGTGCCGTGCGGATGAACACCCAGATCTGGTCGCCTTTGCGTTCGATATCGATGCTGGAGATCCCGGCTCGGTTCAGCCGGCTACGGATGTGTGTGCGGATCCAGATGTCCTCGTGGAGCTGCTCCGCATAGTCGCGGTCGGCGTACCAGTTGGACTTCCACGGGTAGATGACTCCAAGCCGGAACCCGTACGGGTTGACCTTGTGACCCACTAGCGATCCTCTCCCATCGGTGTGACCACGAGGGTCACGTGCGACGTGCGTTTGCGGACCTTCGCCGCGCGCCCGTAGGCGCGAGGCCGGAACCGCTTCAACGTCGGCCCCTCATCGACCCACGCGCGGGTCACGATGAGGTTGTCCGCGATGATGCCGGGCTGCTGCTCGGCGTTCGCGATAGCCGATTTCAAGAGCTTCTCCATGTCCTTCGAGGCACCGAGCGGCGAGAACCGCAGGATGCGCTGAGCCTCGACCACGTGCTGGCCCCGGATGAGGTCCACCACGCGCCGCATCTTGCGCGGCGAGGTACGGACGTGCTTCAGCGTGGCTCGAGCCTCCATCTACCGCGCTCCCGTCCGGCGTTCGTCCTTGGCGTGACTGCGGAACGTACGCGTGATCGCGAACTCGCCGAGCTTGTGCCCGACCATGGATTCGGAGATGAACACCGGCACGTGCTTGCGGCCGTCGTGCACGGCGAGCGTGTGACCAAGCATCTCGGGCACGATGGTGGAACGGCGAGACCAGGTCTTGATGACCTTCTTCTCGCCCTTCTTGTTCATCTCGTCTATCTTCACGCTGAGGTGCTCGTCGACGAACGGACCCTTCTTCACTGACCTGGGCATCAGCCACGCCCCTTTCCGCGGCGGCGAACGATGTACTTGCTCGACGCCTTGTTCTTCTTCCGGGTACGGCCTTCCTTCTTCCCCCACGGCGAGGACGGGTGGCGCCCACCGGAGGACTTGCCTTCACCGCCGCCGAGCGGGTGGTCGACGGGGTTCATCGCGACACCTCGGACGGACGGACGCTTGTTCTTCCAGCGGGCGCGGCCCGCCTTGCCGAGCGAGATGAGTTCGTGCTCGGGATTACCGACCGAACCGACGGTCGCTTTGCAGGACGCTTGGATCATCCGCATCTCACCGCTGGGGAGGCGGACGGTGGCCATGGTGCCTTCCTTCGCCATGAGCTGCACGCTGGTGCCGGCCGAACGAGCGAGCTTCGCACCCGCGCCCGGCTTGAGCTCGATGGCATGGATGACCGTACCGACCGGGATGTTGCGGAGCGGAAGCGAGTTCCCCGGCCGGATCTCGGCGTCGGCGCCCGACATGATCTTGTCGCCCTGCTGGACGCTTTGGGGTGCAAGGATGTAGCGCTTCTCGCCGTCGGCGTAGTGGAGCAGCGCGATCCTGGCGCTCCGGTTGGGGTCGTATTCGATGTGCGCGACGGTGGCCGGCACCCCGTCCTTGTTCCGCTTGAAGTCGATGAGCCGATACCGGTTCTTGTTCCCGCCGCCGTGATGCCGCGCGGTGATCCGGCCGTGGACGTTGTGTCCGGCTTTGTTGCGGCCCTTGACGACCAGCGAACGTTCCGGCGTCGAGCGCGTGATCTCCTCGAACGTGGAGACGCTCGCGCCGCGACGGCCCGGCGTGGTCGGCTTGTATTTACGAACGCCCATTATTTCCCGCTCTCGAAGATCTCGATCGTGTCGCCCTCGGCGAGGGTGACGATGGCGCGCTTCTCGTCGGGCCGCTTGCCCTTCGTGTAGCCGCGCCGCTTGGTCTTTCCCTGACGGTTCAGCGTGTTGACCGAGGTAACGCGGACGTCCCAGATCCTCTGGACGGCCTCCTTGATCTCGGTCTTGTTCGACCGCGGATCCACCAGGAACGTATAGGTGTTGTGGTCGATGCCGGCGTAGGACTTCTCCGACACGACGGGACGGATGATGACGTCACGATGCGACTTCACGATGCAGCCCCTTCCAGCACATCGAGCGCAGCGGCGGTAAGAAGCACCCTGTCGGCGAGGAGCACGTCGTAGGTCCCGAGCCCCTTCGCGTAGGCGACCCGGACACGCTGGAGGTTACGGAACGACTTCTCCAGCGCCGAACCTTCCGTCGGCTGATCCAGCACGATGAGCACGCGCCCTTCCAACTCCAACGAGGTCAAGAGGTCGACCGCCTGTTTGGTCTTGGGTTCGTCGAACGCCACGGTGTCCACGACGGCGAGCTTCCCGCTGGTCAACGCATCGGTGAGGGCCGAACGGAGCGCCCCCTTCCGCATCTTCTTGTTGATGCGCTGGTCGTGCTCGTGCGGATGTGGGCCGTGCGCGATACCACCGCCCACCCATTGAGGCGAGCGGATGGAGCCCTGACGCGCGCGGCCGGTGCCCTTCTGGCGCCATGGCTTCTTCCCGCCGCCTCGGACATCGCCACGGGTCTTCGTGCTGTGGGTTCCTGCTCGCAGGCCGGCCAGGCCGGCCACGACGACCTGATGCATCAGGGACACGTTCACGTCGCTCTCGAAGATGTCGGGAGCCAGGTCCCGGCTTCCGGACTTCTTGCCAGAGGCGTTGAGGATGTCGATGCTCGCCATCAGGCCCCCTTCCCGATCGGAGCCTTGACCGCCGAACGAACCATGACGAGCCCGCCGTTGGCGCCGGGGATCGCGCCCCGCACCAACAAGAGGTTGCGTTCGGGGTCCGCCTGCACGATCTCGAGGTTGAGGATGGTGACTCTCTGGTTGCCGGCGTGTCCGGCCATCCGCATCCCTTTGAAGACGCGGCTGGGTGTGGCACAGGCCCCGATCGAGCCGGGCGAACGGTGCTTCTTCTGCACACCGTGCCCCGCACCGAGACCGGAGAAGCCGTGGCGCTTCATCACGCCGCTGAAGCCTTTGCCTTTGGACACGCCGACCACGTCGACCCGGTCGCCCGGGGAGAACACGTCCGCACGCAGTTCCTGGCCGGGCGTATAGGAGGAAGCGTCGTCGGTACGCAGTTCGACCAGGTGGCGGCCGCCTTCGGTACCGGCCTTGTCGAAGTGGCCCTTCATGGGCTTCGTGACGTCCTTGGGGCGCGACGAACCGAAGGCCAGCTGGACCGCGTTGTAGCCGTCGGACTCCTGCGTCTTGACCTGGGTCACGACACACGGGCCGGCGAGGACGACCGTCACGGGGATGGCCCGCGTCTCCTCGAAGATCTGGGTCATGCCCAGCTTCTCGCCCAAGATGCCTTTCGTCGTCATAGCTTGATCTCGATATCCACTCCGGCCGAGAGGTTCAGGCGTTGGAGCTCCTGAACCGTCTTCGAGGTCGCGTCGACGATGTCGATCAACCGCTTGTGCGTGAGCATCTGGAAGTGCTCGCGCGAGTCCTTGTACTTGTGCGGCGACCGGATCACCGTGTAGATGTTGCGTTCGGTCGGCAGCGGCACCGGACCGACGACCTTCGCGCCGGTGCGGGTGACGTGCTCGACGATGTCGCGAGCAGCCACGTCCAGCATCCGGTGGTCGTAAGCCCGAAGCTTGATGCGGATCTTTGGACCTGCCATCCGATGCCTCTTCCTTCTTCTCGATGCCGAGGACGAGCCTCGGCGCTGCTACTGCTACTTCAGGACCTTCGTCACGCGACCGGCACCGACGGTGCGTCCACCCTCACGGATGGCGAACCGAAGGCTTTCCTCCATAGCGATGGGGGCGATGAGCTCCACCACCATCTCCACGTTGTCACCGGGCATGACCATCTCCACCCCGTCGGGGAGCGTGGCGGAGCCCGTCACGTCGGTGGTGCGGAAGTAGAACTGGGGCCGGTAGCCGTTGAAGAACGGCGTGTGGCGGCCACCCTCTTCCTTGCTCAGGATGTAGACCTGGGCATCGAAGTTCGTGTGCGGGGTGATCGAGCCGG
>JAXDJX010000014.1:0-120269 GCA_034667405.1 Actinomycetota bacterium
TCTTGTTCGACGGCCACAACGGTTTCGTCAGCGGGGCGGGCAAGATCGATGTCGTCCGACGCCTGCGCGAGATGGTTGCAGCCGGTCACCGCCCATCACCCGCCGATGTAGAGGCGTACGTTGACGCAAGTCCCGAAGTGTGGAGCGGCGGCGGCGCAAGGCTCCGTCGCTACTACGAGGGAATCCTCGATGGGAAGCGGTTCAAGGACTACAGAGGTCAAAACATCTAGGAAACCGATTGGATTCGATCTTTGGCCCGCGACGCGCCGGGTGCATCCGAGCGTGCTACGGTCCCAAGGATGGCGGAAAGCCAAGACCTACACCACGATTGTCCGGTCCACGGATTGGCGATGGTGCCGAGCGGCGAACACGAGCCTGGCGTCCTCGGCCAACAGGGCTCGGCCATGTATCCGGTCCTAAAGTGCCCTGAGGCCGGCTGCGGCGAGACCTGGACCGCAGGACCTTCTGAGTAGGGGCCCGGAGGGGGCATCCGTTCCACTAAGTCTGCTCGTTGCGTGCCCGTCTATCTGAACCTCGGCCCCACGTGCGGCGGGCCCTCTGTGTTCTTTGGGAGATCGCCGAGAACCTGGCCGAGCACGCTTTGAGCGCGAGCCGCCTCCTTCCCGGGCGCCCCCTAGATGTCCTCCAGAGGAGCCAAGTCAGCGCTTCTTCTTCGGCATCTTCGGCTCTTTCGGGGGGAGTTCCTCGGCGTAACCGAGGGAGCGCGCCACACGCTCGCGGACGCGCGCGGGTTTCTTGCGCCACGCGCCGGGGAGCACGACGTAGTCGCGCTCGGGCGTCCAACCATCGGCTCGAACGCGCTGCCGCCGGCCTTCATGACGGTCTTCCGGTCGGCCTCGGGGAGCCGAGGTCTGATCCGAAGATGCCCATGAACATGGTTGCCGTTCACGACCGCCGAGAGCTGGCCGAACATCGGACGCGTATTCACGGCGGGATGCTCCGCTCCATCGACCCGAAGAACGCCTTTCTCTCCTCATCCGGCTTCGGCATCTCCGAGGGGCCTCACTGGCCAACCCTAACCCAGGCGCGTCGAGCGGGCGATCCGCAGGCGCTACCCACCAGACCGGTGTTTCGCGGGATGGAAGAGACTGCCGGCTCCAGGGAAGGTGCTGGGCGCACTAAATGCGATTCTGCCCGAATTCGTCACCCCGAGAAAGGGCAGCGGGGCGTACTAATCGATCCTCCTGAGACGTCGCGGTCAGATCGGGGGGTAGGGAATCCGCTTAGTTCACGTCATCGTCCCTTAACTCTGTCCGCCCGCCCCGTTTCCCGGGTCTTGCCTTGTGTCGCCACGTCCGCGGATTCCTACGGGTCGCAGTGTTGAAGGCAGCCGAGGGCGGCTCAAAGTGTGGCCCAGAAGTTCGTGGGGAAGTCGGGCGGCATCGGGTCGCACATTGCCTGAGTTCGCGTCCGCATCTTGGCTATAACGCTTGGGTTCCTTCCCGCAGCGTTGCGGAGTTCGTATGGATCCTTGACGAGGTTGTAGAGCTCTTCGAACCCATCGGAGTAGACGGCGTACATCCACGTGGGCATGCGGACACCGCAGAAGGAGGGTGTCGTGGTCTTCCCGTCGTACATGTGCTCCAAGAGAATCGCCTGACGCGAACTGAACGTTCCTGTGCCTGTCAAGAGAGGCAATAGCGACTGGCCGTCCAGATGTGAACCGAACATGGGGT
This sequence comes from Actinomycetota bacterium, assembly GCA_034667405.1. GTDB lineage: Bacteria > Actinomycetota > UBA4738 > UBA4738 > HRBIN12 > JANXVR01. The sequence continues at coordinate 1,698 of JAXDJX010000014.1, forward strand.
CGTCAGGAGTAATACCCACCAGGTTGAAGATCGTCGGCGCGAGATCGACATTGGCCACCAACCGGTTCACGGTTGCCGGCGTGACCTGCCCGGGCATCTTCACGATCATTGGGACCCGGATAGACCGTTCGTAGGGAACCTCCTTCGCGGTCCATCGTTGATCGCCATAGGCCAGTCCGTTGTCCGAGGAGAAGATGAACATCGTGTTGGCGAGCTCTTCGGAAGACAGAGCAGCCTCGAAGCGCCCAACCGCCCGATCGATCGACGCCAAGGCGGCGTACTGCAGGTCGTAGTAGTGCTGGACCTGCGTCGCATTCAAGAGGTGGCGCTCCTGGATGTATGGGGGCTTGTCAGATACGTCCGCCTCGTTGAATGCGGGAGTGGAGAAGCTGGTCGAGGCGGTCACGCCCTCATCCCCCGGCGCCGGGGTGGTCGGACGATGGGGACCGAACGGGGTGAAGTAGAGGAAGAAGGGCTGAGCGTCTGTCTGCTCGGCCAGGAAGCTCACGGCCTGGTCGGCGATCACGTTTGTCGAGTACTCGCTCGGGTCGCTGCCGTACTGGACCGCGTGGTAGTGCCGTCCGTGTTGAATGTCCCATCGGTGAGGCCGTAGTTGTAATAGGCAGTGGGAGAGGCAAACACGTGGACGTCGGTCCATCCAGAGATAACTGGTGGCCCCTCGGCGCCAGGCGCGGGTGCATAGTTGTTCAGGTACTTCCCGTAGAGACCCGTGCGATACCCGAGATCCGTCGAGAGGTGATAGGCGATCGTTCTCGGTTCGTTCCCGTTCTGGGTGAAGGCGGCGTAGCCTCCGTGGGAGGGGACCGCCTCGTCTCCGTTCGTCCAGACCCCCGTGTGCCCGGAGTAAAGCCCCGTGAGGATCGTTGATCGAGAGGGGCAGCAGAGGGGATTGGAGACGAAGGCATTGGTGAACGTCGTTCCGGAGGCGGCTAACCCCTGGACGTTGGTCATCTGCTGGAGGGTGTTGATGGTCTGGTCGTCGGTGAGGATGATGATGATGTTCGGTTTGCTCGGATCGATGCCGGCGTGAGCCACACCGGGAAGCATGATGGCCCCCAAGCTCCCAAGGAACACGATGATGAGGAGGAGAGAACGCTTCACAGCCAGACCCTTCTGTTGATTGGCAGGGATACTCGGCCCCGAGCATCGGGCTGTCAAACCGCCACCTCGGGTTCTCCGACACTGCGGTCCGACCAATCAGGCGCGACCTGTGAGCGAAGTCGTCGTCGTCATCGGGGCAGGCTCGATCGGTCAGGCCATCGCCCGGCGCGGTCGGCGCTGGGAAGCAAGTCGTATTGGCTGACCTGCAGCAAAGCAACGCCGAAGCTGCGGCGGGAAGTGATGCGAGACGCGGTCGCCTCGTCTACCCGCCGCCCCCGCATGCGGTTCGCAGGGAAATGGAGGAACTCGGTGCACGGGCGGCTCTCTAACCGAAAGGGGATTCTTCTTTGTTGTGTCTTGCTCGTGGTTGCCCTGAGTTCCTCCTGCCTGTCCAACTCTGCGCGGAGCGAAACGCAGCAGTCTGGGTGCCCCCCGAACGTGTCGTCCTGCTGGTCTGCTACAAGACTCGAGGTACTTAGTCGAAGCGGCCAGGTTAGGCGAAACCTGAACCTGCCAAGCGGCTTCTACACGAACCCGGCATGGTCTCCCGACGGCGGTTCGATTGCCGTCCTCGCCAAGGAGGGTCTGGTGGTCGTTGATCTTGCGACCTTAGACGTGAAGGTCCTCGAACCAGTTGGACCGCTAACGATCCTAAGTCACCCGACCTGGTCGCCAGACGGCGGGTCTATCGCGTTCGCACAATCATCTGATTCTTCGGGTTCCGGGCCCCCAGCACCAGATCACATCAAGGTGGTTGATGTTCACACGAAGAAGACTAGGGATCTCGGGGAAGGATTTCAGCCTTCCTGGTCGCCCCAGGGGCAATGGATCGCCATCAACGCATCTGGCCAGATCTGGCTGATACGTCCCGACGGAAGCGGGCGTCATGCGCTAGGGGTCCGGGGCTTTACTACTTCGTGGTCACCGGATGGGAAGACGATCGCCTACGACGACCTTGCTGACGGCCGCGACGGTATTTTCATCATCGATTCAGCAGGCGGCAAAGAAGCCACGCTTCGGGCTCCGGGAGCTATGCCGGCGTGGTCACCCAGCGGGGACCAGATCGCATATCTGTCCGGCACATTCCTGGACATGACGATCATGCGCGCAGACGGTGCTGACCCTACGCTGTTCAGTCGGCTCCCAGTCGACTCATTCTCCTGGTCGCCAACGGGGGCGTCACTTGTGGTGGCGGTCATTGTCGGCCAGAGTTTCGCCCCAACACCGCCGCCTCAGAACGAATGAGGTTCTGGGACCCTTAGCCGAACATGGTGGTCATGGTCATCGTTGCTTGCATCTCCATGCTCTAGAGAATGTGCCACCGCCCAGCCCACTGGTGCCGATCGTTAACGAACTAGGGAACCGTGCCACTGATTCTTGAGGGCCTGCCTCCCGCCCGGGTCGACCCACGAGGTGGTTCAGAGTACCCCGCCCCCTTGGAGGACTAGAGGGTCCCCCCGAGGATGGGCTCGATGGACCGGTCGCTCTGGTGTTGAGACTTGATCATGTCTTCCCCCAGGAGCCGACTTCAGGACAGACACCTGTGCCGTCGCACCCGCGTTTGCGCCCTCAGCTGCTCCGCACGCAGGGGCCTCCTGCGTCTCCTTCCCGTTCACCGATGAGGTCTCGGAAGGGCAGGACCATTGCGTGATCCTCCATGTTCCAGTGTCTGATGCTGAGTTCGGGACCGATGACGACTCGTCGCGGCTGTACGAGATCGAGGAGCACATCACGACCACCCGCGGGCCCCTTGTCAGATCGCGTGGCGAACCGTCGCCGCCGTTAGACAATATGCATGACACCATCAAGCAAGCGGTGCCGACGCTTTTCGCCTGCAGCAATCTGAAGATGTGGCTCGCAGTCGGTCGTGCGACGCCGGGTCAAGGCTTCTTTCTCAGCCGCTTCTCGGCAGGGAACCTCTGCCGCCTTCCAGCACGACGTATCGGACGCCCCGGTGTGCCGTTCGCTGAGGTGAGCTAGAGCAGCGAAACATCCGTCTGCGACGCGGCGCCGAGCGCCGCAGTCAAAGCAGGGCTCGTTCGAATGGCTCGTTTTGCCGGGGCGGCACGGGATCGAGCTGCTTGTTGACAGCCAAGTTGACAGCCAAGCCGTCGGACTTACTCGGACTTCCCGGCCCTTTTGGGATGGCGAGTCCTTCTTGTCAGCAATGTTCTGGACGAACCGGGACGTCCTCGGACAAGTCCACATGGACTGTTGATCCGCAGGTTGAGAGTTCGAGTCTCTCCCCCGGAGCCTCGTCTTTGCAGGTCACAGTTGCGATGATTCTTTTGGCCGATCCACCTATGGGCGCCGTGAGAGCCACGTTGACAGCCATTCATCCGTTGAACAGGTCGTCGAGAGCTTGGATCGCCTCTCGCCTGCGCTCAGGCGACGTCTGCGTGTAGTGCTTCATCGTTGTGCTCTGTTGAGCATGTCGTAGCACTTGCTTCTCGGTGTCGGGGTGGATGCTCCGCTAGCCATGACCCGGCGCCGCTTCTTCCTGGACCGGTAAAACAACCAAGACCCAGACGCGTCACTATCACGTGACGGGAGAGACGAAGATCGCCACTGGGCACGACTTCGAGCGCCTCTACAGAGAGCAGGGCGCGCGGCTTTACCACGCCCTGCTTGGCTTCACCGGGGACAAGGACATCTCGCGCGACGCGGTGGCAGAGGCGTTCGTGCGCGGGATCTCTTCGACCAGCGCGATCCGGAACCCCGTGCCCTGGTTGTGGCGGGTCAGCTTTCGGGTCGCCGGGGATGAACTCAAACGCCGGGGTAAGTTCGCCCAACTCACGGACTCGGAACAAGCACCGCCCGAACCGCCGGAACTGTTCGCTGCGCTGGCTCGGCTGTCGGAGCGACAGCGGGCGGCGGTGATCCTGCACTACTACGCCGGGTACTCACTCAACGAGATCGCGGTGATCCTTGGGATGAAGAAGGGAACGGTCGGGGTGCATCTGCATCGAGGCCGCGCTCGTCTCAAGCAGGTATTGGAGGCAGAAGATGGATGACCTCGCCACCACGCTACGGCCCATCGATCGGAACGCGGCACCCGATCTCTGGGAAGAGATCAGCCATCGTGTTGATCGGGTCGGCTCGGCCGAGGTGCCAAGGGTGGGGCGTGAACCCGGCATCCGTCCTCGGGCCTCACGGCTCGTAACGATCTTGGTCGCACTCGCTGTCGGAGCAGCCGGCTCCCTGTTCGTCGTGAGGGCGTTCGACGGGTCCACGCCACCGTCGCGGTCGTCCGGCGCAGGGCCCTTGCAGTCGCCGGCATTCCAGCAGGGGTGCGACAACTCGGTCGACGGCAACCTTCCCCCCGACTGGAAGCGCGATGCGGTCATCAGCGGACCGGTCGCCTTCGTGTGGCTGCCCAACGCCCCGCTCGTCCCTGCTAGCCCTGGCAGGGAGCAGCACGCGGGCGTCTCGAAGGTGCTGATCTTCGTCAAGAGAGGATGGCGGGTGACGGTGTCGATCGCACAGGCCGATCGAGGCGAGGCTTCCCTGCTCTATGCGGCGCCCACCGCGACCCAGGGTCCAAACGGGAGCTACCGACTCGACCAAGGACACGATTCGGTGACCTTCACCGCCTGCACCGGCGGTGCGCCGTCATGGGCCACCGCCACCCAGTTCGCCGGCGGCGTCTTGGCCGTGGGTCCGATGTGTCTGCACCTCATCGTTACCGGAACCGGTGATGGCGAGTACTCAGAGACGGTGGCCGCTCCGCTCGGGCAAGCAGCGACCTGTTCTCGAGCATCCACCCGGTAGCCCAGCGGAAGGCGAAGGCGGTAGCAGTCGCCGTCTGGGAGGTCTTCTCTATTGGTGGCTTCGTGGCGTCATACGGGCCTACGTGAACGGCCTGGTACATAAGGCGATCTTGCTCCGTCATCGCGGTAGATACGTCTCCGAATCTAGGTTGGTGGCCGGGACAGACCAACCGTCGTGTCAGAATCCTGGCGCATGAGCGACGAGTGGTTCTTCCGACTGGCTAGGTGGGCGCTTCGGTTAGTCGCCGCCCTCTTGCTTTTCGGGGCGACCATCGCCGCCTATGTCTCGGCGTCGTCGCTTCCCACAGATCGCCAAGGGGCGGCTCACCTGGCCTACTGGTTCGCGGCCCTCGCGGCTCTGGTGATCTGGACGGTGCTCCGACTGACGGTGTACCGCCACCCCGTTGACGACGGCGGGAACGTTGACAGAGATAAGGCGACGCGCCAGCGGCTCAACAGGCAGTTCTCCGCGTTGTTGGGCCTCGTCGTCGTATCGATGTCCTGGCCCCTTATCTCCTGCTTGCTGCTCGGCATCAGCGGCGGCCTTATGGCCGCAGCGACCCTCTACCCGGCGATGTTCCTCGTGCGGACCAGACCGATCCTGAGCTAGAAGTGGGGCGGACGAGGCCGGGCAATCCCGTGAAGGATGCCCCCGAGACGGCGATCAAGGCGTCCGCCACCGGGTCGGAGATGGCGCTGACGACGACGTGCCCTACAACCTTCACGCTCTGGCGCTCATGGAGGACAATCCGGCCGATGTCTGAGTTCGAAGCTCTACTAAGGAAGGTCGCTGAAGGCTGACCGAGGCCGAGATCGAGGAGGCGATGGCAGCGATTGGGAAGCACGCAGAGACCGCGCAAACGCGCTTCGACGTGGCACGCGCTCCTGAATCGACCGACGCCGCATGGCTGAACTCGACACTCACCCTGCGCGGTACCGAGGCATCGGCCCGCCTCACGATCCCCGCCCGCACGAAAGACCTCGATACCTCCGAAGTCCGCTCCCTCGTCCACGGCGTAGGTGGTGCGCTCGACGCTGCTGTCGGTTGCATCGGCAAGCGCGACGGCTCCGCGATCACGGAGAGCTCGCACCATGATCGCCGAGATGCTCATGGCGTTCGAAACGCTGGCTCGCGAAATTCAGGGCACCTATCCGGTGCCGCCTCCACCGTCACCGAAGCTCCCCAATCTTGCGGAGCGGCGGATGTCGGGCTTCGAGGCAATATCGCTGGTGGCGCACGCCGGAGCCTTCGCTGTTGCCCTTGCATCACGATTTGGGGGGCGGGCGGGCCGACCGCTCTTGCATTGTGCGTGGTCCTTCTGGTCGGATTAGCCTGGCCCGTCTATCGGATAAGGACACGACCGTTCCCGGCGTGGAGACCATTTGAGGGGGCGCTCCATAGCGCTTCGAGGTGATGGTCGGCAGACGGTGATGGGCGATCGCTCTCACTAAGGCCGACCCTAGTCTCTGGCTAACCCTGTGTGGATCGCCAGAGGCTGCGCGCAGGAACTACTTTCCCCGGGCTGCGATCACGATGACAACGACGATGACGATGGTCGCGACAGCGAAGACAACTAGGAAGGTCTGCCGCAGGGATCTGCGCGCTAGGAACGCGGAGGACATCGCCACCAGACCGATAAACGCGGAGCCCGAGATGCATACGACGCCGATCGCGCTGTGTCCCCCGCCGAAGAGTAGGAAGAGTGCTACGCCAATCACGATGCCGACCGAGGCTGCGATGAACCGTTGCACGGCTTGTTCGGGGGTCAAGTCAGCTGGCGAGCGAAGGGGCACGACGGTTTCTCCTCGGTATTCCAAGTCTCGCAACATCTCAGCCTTCCGCGATCCTCTCGTCGGCCAACCGTCGCGAGCAACGCTACCCCCTATATAGCCCCTCATCCCCTCTCATAAAGGAGCAAGAAGAGGTCGTCCTCAGGATACGGTGCGCGACGTGCGAGCCGCTCTGGAACATCCCCGGACCCTCTCCCAACCGTCCAACACGCCACGCCCGTGGTCGTGAACGTCACGGTCTCTCACGAGAGGGCCCCGAAACGAGTCGACATCTGCAAGCCCCGAGGGATCGGTTTCATTCTCGATCCGGACTCTGTCCTCTAGCGGCACCACCTAGCCCACCCCAGCGAACCGTGATTGAGTAGCTGCGTGCCAGCGATGACGCTGATGGGATGCCATTCCGTCACGCACCACCCGAAATACGACAGACAACGGTGCTCTCGGCAGGAATCGGACCTGCGACACCCGGCTTAGGAAACCCGTGAAGGCATGGCTACGTTCCGAAATGGGTGAAATCCGTTCCGAGGAGTTCAGCCACATGCCGCTTGACCTGGTCAGACGCGGTTTTCTGCCGGCCCCACGAGGGCCGAGGGCCGAAGGCCCGGAGGATGCATCCCAAGTCTATCGGTGCCGGGCGAAGGACGTTACACGCACGCGCGGCAAGATCGGAGGCTCAAGGGCAAGAGGTATCAAGGCAGCGAAGAATGAGAGGAGCATCGGGCGGCCTCTCGATGGACGATCGGCAGGGGAGGACTTATGGCCTACGAACCTAGCCAAGGCTGCGCCGAGGTCAAAACTCGTGGTTGCATGTCTCCACCCTCGCACTGGCCAGGCCTGTCCATTCACTAGGTGTAAGGCCTCGTAGGACCTCGGCTGCAGGATGGGATAGGGCTCGTCTTCGTCATGGCGACGCTCTGCACCCCTCCTCTCCGAGCGCACGGGATCCACTCAGAGGCAGAAGGCGCTCTAACGGCTCACGTCGCTGTCAGCGACCGGTGACTTGGAGTGCCCCGATGTTCCAGCCGAAGCTCACGGTTTGCACCTTTCCCGGCGCAGCCTTCGTCGGTCCCAGAACGAAACGGATCTGAACGCTCGGCTTGTTCGCGGCGAGGGAGGAGATGTCGAACGTGCGAGCCATCCAGGCGGAGTCGATTACGTTCTGGCCGTTGTTCGCCCAGATGGTGGTCCACTTCGTGCCGACCCCGACGTCGATCGAGGCGACGTCGTCCGAGCGAACGCCGAGCATGGTATCGGTGGTTAACGTCACGCTCGTCATGCCCGTGGTCGCGAACTTCGGGCTCACCGCAGTCGTCGCACGGAGTCCCTCCGCATAGAGGCCGGTACCGGCGATCTTGTCGCCGACCACCGGTCGGTCGGTGGGTCCGGCAGTTGCCGTCGGGACGCCATAGGACCAGTTCGTTGCAAGGGTCCACGCCGGGTTCGTCGACATGTTCGCGTCATAGAGGACCTTGCGTTGCAGCGCGGCAGTGAACGACCCGAGCGGCGCGGCATCCACTGCGTTCCCCACGGTGTCCGACACCTGCGAGGAGTTCAAGGAGATGGAGTACGTGCCGTTGTCCGGGCCGTCCCACGTTCCGCCGGGGGCCGCGACCCGATAGGTCGCGATCCTCGTGGCAGATCCCGTCGCCCTGTCGCCGACGAAGGTGGGCGATTGAGAGAAGCCGTTCGGCCCGGTGACGCGCACGTCGCCCGTTCCGATGCTCCCGACGTCGATCCCGTCGAGATCGAAGTAGGCCACGTCGAACGTGGACGTGGCCGCGCCGGTCGTCGTCACGGCTGGGGCGCTCTCGAGCGATCCCGATGGCACTGAGTAGGCGCCGGGGATCGTTCCGGTGATCGTGTATTGACCTTGGCTCCCGTAGATCGATGAAACGTCGCTCACGTCCGGCGAGACACGCAGGAAGTACGTACCAGCGGAGAGATTCGATGTGAGGCTCGCACCTGTGCGATCCAGCGCGCCGTCGGTCGCTACGATGTCGCCCGAGGAGTTCAGCAGGGCTGCCTTGACGTCGAGGTTTCCGCCGCGGCTGGCGTTCGGGGCGACGAACGGTGAGATGTCGAGGTTCACGGTGCCACCGGCGGTCTGGAAGCCCCACAGATCGCTGTCGGCGCTGTCGTTGATCAAGCCCGCGCCCCCGATGCTCGGCGCGCTGACCGTGAGGCCCGCGGCCGTCCCGGGTGTCGAGCCGACAACATCGGCCACGCGACCGAGCTTCGTTCCAACGATCGCGACATCGTCCTCGTGGTTGTTGGCGTCGGGGTAGTCGCCGTTGTTGAACTTCGTCACGTTCTTGTAGTAGGCCGAGCCCATGATTGGTGCCCAGCTGGTCGTCTGTGTATACGTGCCCGCGCCGTAGTAGTAGGCCTGCGTCGAAGTGCCGTCATGGTGTAGGCCGACGTTGTGTCCGAACTCGTGGGAGACGGCCTCGGCGATGTTGTAATCCGCGGAGAAGAGATTGTCCGCGTAGACGAGTGCGGGCGAGTAGTAGGTCGCATAGTCGACGCGGCCGAAGACGCCCACGTACGCGACGCCACCCGCGGTGTCCGCGTGCGGCATCAGGTTGCCGTTCGCATCCGTGGTCATGGTGACCAGCACCCGCCCGGTGGTGGGGCCGAAGGTCGCGGGTTCCTCGGTCGTGACATCGACAGCGAATGGCGCGTAATCCTCCGCCACGCGCTGCCACGTGCCGACGATGTTGTTGAGTTCCTGGTCGGAGAACGTTGTTGGATCGCCGTCCACGTCGAATGGCATGGCCTCCAGCGGGTCCACGCTGCCAACGTTCCAGGCGGTGCTGGTGATGGTCTGACCGTCGAAGTCCAAGTACAGGACGTTCGTCGCGCCGGGCAGCGAGTGGAGCACGGGGACGCCGGTCAGGCTGTAGGACGTCGCCTGGGAGATCGATGATGCGTGCGAGCCGTTGCGTGGTGACCGCCGGTGGGCGGGGGCCCGCTCAACATAGAAGAGCCTGCCGCCACGGTCCAGCCACGCCGCGTGGTCGGTCCGCAGGATCCCGCCGAGTTCCCGGGGGGTCGACCCTTGCATCGCGGCCACCGCTGCTAGGCCGTTCCCGATGGCATGGAGCGCCGCGCGTCCCTGCATCGCTCTCGGGAGGACAGAAGGGCGGCCTGGCCCGGCGCCGGCGATGCCATACATACCGAACGTGAGACCGACCGCGAACACGGCAGCGAGAACACCGATGGACCCACGACGCACGGTTCCCCTCCTCCGATGCGTGTGCGACTGACCCCAGAATCCTGTCCCTTGTGTGTCTTCGAGTCAACCCCGAACGGTGTATGCATCACGTATCGGTTCGGTAGTGGAGGTGGACCACCGTCACGGCGCAAGTTCGGCGCAAAGATCGGAAACCAGACCCGTTGCCGACGCGCTGAGGAAGTCGTTGAAGCCGGTCTCTCGGTTGAACATCGATACGACGACGACGCGGCCTCTCGTGAGATGGAAGTAGGAGTCTCCCGTGAGGAGGCCCTGATCCGCAACGTAACTCGCGCCGCGGACGAAGACGAGATCCGTGCCGTCCGGCTGGGGGAACACCGATATCGGACCCGAGTTGTTGAACGTGATGGTGTTCCCGTTTGCGCTGAGCTGGGAGATGACCCCGTGCGGTTGGAGATCGATCCGAACGAGGTCGCCGTCGGCATCGAACACCAGGGTCTGCGTTCCGGATCCGCTGATGTCCTGGTACGTCACCGGGAACGGGCAGAAGCCCTCCAGGACGGTCGGCTCGGTCGTGAGTGCGAGGGGGGAGCGCACTTTCGTGAGCGCGCTGGCAGGTGTCGCCGCGAAGAGCAGCACCGCGGCGGAGAGAGAGACCACGAGCAGGATCGAGCGTCGCATCACGATGCCTCCCGAGTGCTATCCGACGTGAACGTTGTACGTCGCGCTGTAGTCCCCATTGCTTACCGGCGTGAACGTGACCGCCGCCTCGATCACGTGCCTGCCCGGAGCGAGCGGGTGGATGAACACGACATCTCCCGTCACAACGGTGCGGATCGCGCCGGTACCCAGACCGAGGATCTGATCGTAGAAGCTGCCGGGCTCCGAGATGACGTCGTAGGCGCCGGTGCTGACCCTATGGAGAGGGACCGTCGTGCCGTCCACGGAGAGCGAGTTCACCGAGTACACGAACCCCGCGTCGGCTGCCTGTTGGAGCTCCGCGTCGGTGTCGCCATCGACTCCCTCTGTGGAGAACCAACCCGCATGCGAGAGCACGATCGGCGTTCCGGTCGGCACGTCGCACTGGAACTCTTGGTCAAGAGCGATCGGCGCGACCATGAAGAAGACGCCGTCGATCATCTGTCCGCAGTCCCCCTCCAGGCCGGCGAACAAGGGGTTCGAGGCATCGCCGAGGAACCATTGGCCAACCATCTGTAGCCACGTCTGGTACGAGTGGCCGCGGGGGTGGGCCTGAGGCGGCAATGTCGGCGCCGCACTCGCGGGCATGGCAGCCAGCGCTCCCATGACGAACACACCGGTGATGAGGGAAGCAAAGATCCGACGCATCATGAACCTCCCGTGTCGGCTGTTGCCTCAGACTACAAACGAGCTGGGTGTGAGGTCAAGAGTTCCTGCTCTCGGTGGCGCTGTGGTTCGGGATCATCGCCGACTCGGAGGGGGAGTTTACACTGGAGCTTCAGAATCCATCGGGGTGGGCGCCGCACCGGGAGCCCTTGTTGTAGATAGACAGCACCGTCGCGCAGCCGGGATGTACGCACGTTGAACGGTCCTTCGACAGGGCGGCGGAAGAAGAAGAGGCATCCTGATCGCCGACGGGACCGAGTCTCTGGTTCGCTGGCCGCGAAGCCCGCTCCGTAGCCGATGGCCGAAGCAGGATCTCGGTCGCCACCGCCTTCTTGCCACCACACGTCGTGCAGGAGAGAAAGAACAGCCAGTCACCTTCACGGGTATGCACTGCCTCACCGAGCAAACGTCCATCCGGACAGGTCTCGCATACCTCCGCTTGCAAGCTCATAGCCCCACCAAAATGCCCGCTTCGGTCAGCCATGGCGGTGAGGCGGAAAGAAGATCCACCGATATCGTGGGAGCATGCGGGGCCGTGCCGGGGTCAAGGTCCATCGCCTAGTTCTCGGCCGTCAAGGACCAGACGTTGAGTCCGAACCGGAAACGGGGAACGAGCGGGGGTAGGGGCCGGACGTGTGAACCACGACTAGGCCGCGACAGCGGGCGATACTCCGTAATCCATGATGCTGGGGATACCTGTTTGCTCGTCGTCATCGAACACTGCGTCCCATGGGTCGATGGGCGGAGAGGGGATCGCTACTTCCACCGCGTCGCAGGCCCCGGACACTGCAAGGTCCAAGAACCTTGCGTCGAAGTTCTCTTGCTCGCCCACAGCGCCGGGAGATCGTGGGGGTAGCGAGGAGCTTGATCCAACCATGCCCCTGCTGTACCCGCCCTGACGGCTCAACAAACGCACCGACCAAGGGTTAACGAGCCGCTATCGGTTTGACACAGGCGAGCGAAGCGAAGACCATTCGTTCAGGTAGCGGCGCGTCGCGGAGCCCCCCGCCTCGCAGGATGAATGGAGGATCTCGATGCGCACACGGCTCGTCTTGGTTTCGGTCATGCTTGGATCCATCGCCGTGATGTCTCCGATCGGCCCAGCGCAGGCAGCCGCGCCCGGATGGAGTTCTGAGAGCCGGTGGAGTGCTGGTGACGATTGGGAACCGACGATCGCCGCCGACCCGGGTTCCAGCTGGGTGTACCAGGCGACGACCCGCTACTCGGGACCGAAGGCTTGCACGTCTTGCCCCGGCACGGCGATCATCGTCCGCTCATCCAGTGACGGTGGGACGACCTGGGGCGCAGACCGGTTCATCTGTACGTGCAAGAACGTCAAGGCGCAGGCGGACCCGGTGCTGGCTGTCTCGACGGCAGGGGTCGTCTACGCCGTCTTCATGAACGACTACAACCCGGGCGTCATGTTCTCCAAGTCGAGTGATCACGGGGTCACGTGGACGACACCGCTCTCTGTTTCAGGCAAGAGCCTCTCCTTCACCGATAAGCCGTGGCTCACGATCTCTCCGAACGGCCAGGACGTATATATCGCCTTCAACTCAAGCGATAGTTACGTCGTCGCCTCGCACAACGCGGGGGCGACGTTCGCAGCCCGCGTGAAGACGAATACCGACTCGCTGTATTGGTTCGCCGAAGGGGGCGCGGTGGCTCCGAACGGCAATGTGTACTTCGCTGAGAGCGCGGAGAACCAGACCGCCACCGGACCAGTGAAGATCGCGGTGCTCAAGTCGACGAACGGCGGGACTTCATGGACCACCAACTTCGTGGATACGAGCCAAGAACAACCCGCGTGTACGGTCCCAACGTGTGGGGCGGACTTCTTCTCGGCTTCGGCCTCCCTTGATGTGGATGCTGCTGGGACGATCCTGCTCGCGTACTCGGCGAACAACACCGCACAAGCCCCGAAGACCATGTATGCCCGCACCTCGACCGACGGCACCACGTGGACAGCCAGGACCGACATCGGTCAGAACGCCGGTGACAACGGATTCCCGAGCGTTGAGGCCGGCGCGGCGGCCGGAGATTTCCGGGTGGCATGGCAGGACAACCGCAACGGCGGGAGTGCCTGGAACACCTGGTATCGCCGCACCACGACAGGCGGGTCCACGTGGGCCCCCCAGGTGAGGCTGAGCGACCTGGCGACGGGTGCGCCGTACAAGACCGCCTCGGGATACGCATTCCCCTACGGCGACTACATGGACATCGCCGTGAATGCGAGCGGGACGAACCTCGTCACCTGGGGCGAGGGCCCGAACTACGCGGGTCCGGGAGGAACTTGGTTCGCGAAGGGCGCGTAAGGTTATTGAGCGGCGGTCGGAGTTCGACCCGCCCTTGACCGGGCATATTTCCCCGCATCTGGTGTGAGCTGGCTGATGCGTGGGTAGCGGAGTGCCATGGGATTCTTGTTCGCATCTATCGTGCTCAGCATCGGGCTCACGGTTCTTCTGAATTGGGGACTGCGACGTGCCGTCGGCCGCACCCAGGGCCGCTCGGGTCAACGGGGCACCAGAGACGACGGAACTGGTGGCTCCGTATTCGGTCCGTTGAATGACCTCTTCGGGCAAGATTCCGCCTCCACATACGTCTATGACGAGGCTACGGATACGTGGGTTAACGCAAGGCGCCAGAATCCCGATTCCGGAGTACCTCATCGTCCGGACGTGCCCGGCGCACACACCTGACCCATCTTCCGGTCGTGATCGGCAGCGCTGTAGGGCGCCCGCCTACGCGACTGCGTACCGCGAGAACAGGTACGAACCATGCTTGCGCAAGCTCAAGAGTTCCCCGGAGATCGTTGCATCCGGCAAGAGCTCGGCTCCTTCCACGAGACCCGGTCGATCCCGATCCTCGCCACGGCCGGCGAGGATGGGAGAGATGGTGAGGAAGATCTCGTCGAGAAGGCCCCTTTTGAGCAGACCACCGATAACCGTGGGTCCTCCCTCCGCGAGCACCAGCTCATGCCCGTCGCTACGGACCCTCGCCATGACGTCGACGAGATCGAGGTCATGCCCGCCGCTCAAGGCAACTACCGTGGAAGCGCTCGGTACCGAATCGACGAGCTTCTTGGCACCGGACTCGGTCGTCAGGATGAGCGCCCCCGCCTCGAACGCGGGATGGTGGGGATCGAGCTCACCTCGTGTGGTGAGCACGACAAGCTGGGGCGGGCCCGAGCGACCGATCGACCCCCGAAGTTCGGCGAATCCTGCGGCGCCATCTGGGTAGATGGCCTCCGCGGTCCACAGAGATCTCGGGGACGCTCGAAGCGTCCCGGCACCGATCAACACGGCGTCGGCACAGGCGCGGAGTAGCCCCATGACGAACCGATCGGGTTCGTTGTTGCCGCTGATCAAGAGGCTCGAGTTGTTGATGTTCTCGAGCGCGACCACGCCGTCCAGCGACGACACGAAGTTGGCGTACACCCTCGATGTGTCGAACCCGAGCTTCCCGCCGTACTCGTGAGCCAATGATCGCGACAAGGGGAATGCGGGCAGGCCGTCCTTCTCGAACAGGAGTTCCATCGCGTCGTGCCTCCGGGCGACCCGGCCTACCGGCGGCCCGACGTTAACGCGGTTCCGTTCGGATGCGGATCCCGCTGCCCGGCAGACCGCTGCCGTGGGCGCCCGGGACGGGAGGTCGGCATGACGTTTACGCTCGCGCCCAACACAGGGAAGCGCCAGGACCAGCTCGGCGGCTGGAACGCCGGCCCCTGGAGCGCTTCGGCTATGGCCACCAGGGCGAAGGCCGTGGACCGCATCAGATCCGTCTGTTCTTCCTCACGAGCTCCCGGGGTGGAGCCCTGAGGCTTTTCCAGCAGCTCATACGCCATCTCCAGTGCCGTTTTCGTGTGCTCTTCCATGCCCCTGCCCTTCCGCTATGGGCCGGCCCCGACGTGGCCCCTGTTCCTTCCGCACGCTACACCGCCCCGCTGAAGAGCGGAGACCTGGGATCGGGGGTTCGTTACCCGGGCCGGGGAGGACTCACACCCTCGGAGCCCATGAGCCTCGCACGTTTCACCAGTCGTCGCGTTGGGAACAGCCGAACCATGAGCGACTCCCAGGAACAACAACAAGACCGCTTCCGGAGTCGAGGGCGTAGGCACCTCTCGGCGGGGATGGTCGTCGGGGCGGCGATGGGTCTTCCTGTCGGCCTCCTTTTCGGGTTACTCGCGTTCTCCGGTCGAGAGGGGGCCGTAGCGGCGTCGGCGTTGGCGGGAGCGATCTTCGGGGTCGTCGTGGGCTCGCTGATAGGCGGGTATTCCACCCTGGAATCGCCCGACCCGGGGAGCGAGCCCAGCGATACCGAACGCCCCCTCGCCGACCGGCCGCAGCTAACACGCGACGAGGGAAACCCCGCCCCATAGGGAACAACGCGTTTCGTCCGATCCCATCGGTCTCTATGTGGCGATCGTCGGCTCCGCGATGCTCGACACTCGCCATACCTCCTACCTCATCCTGTCCTTTCCGATGAAGGAAAACGATCCGTCCGCCTCCAGAACTCCCAGCTCTACTTGCGCGGGGTCCGCGATCCCCTGGGTCCTCAGGGCCTCATGGAGTTCATCAACCGTCAGCCTCTCGACGGCGAGCGCCTCGTTCACGACGGCTCCGCGATTGATCACGATCACGGGAACGCCCTCGATGACGGGCGCCGTCCGAGGCCAGCGGAAGGAGGCATAAGAGAAAACGACGCTGAGCAGAGCAAAGGTGCTCACTGCCAGCACCGCACCCATCACGGACCGGTCGTCTCCGGTGACCCCTTGCTGAACGAGATCGCCCAAGACAACCATCACGATGAGTTCGAAGGAGGAAAGTTCTGAAAGCTCGCGTCGACCTATCGCTCTGACGACGACGAAGAGGAACAGATACAAGGCCAGCGAGCGAAGGACGATGTCCATCAGGGGACCACCCGTGTTGCGTACGTGACGCTTGCTACGGGTTCCCCGCCTACGAGCAGCGTTGTTGTTGCGGGTGGGACTTCGTGCAGACCCGGTTCAGTGTTCCCGTCCATCGAGACCTGGAACGTGTCCCCTTCAGGCGATGCGAACGTGTAGACGACGTCATCCGCCGTAGCGGTGGCCTTCGCCGCGTCGGGTTCGGTGTTGGAGATGTCGAACAGGTGCAGATAGTCGAACGTCGTCGCGAGCTGGATCCGTCCCTGGAATCCACCCGGATGTTCAACAGCGATCTCCCAGCGGATCGGCAACCCGGGCCGCGTGGTCGCGGGGTAGGTCACCTCCAGCCGATAGCCGCCGACCTCGGTCGAGGCGACCGCGGTCCGCGCACCGAACGTTCCGAGAAGGCTGGACAAGATGACCAGGCACAACGTCGCGAGGGCTAAGCGTCGACCCCATCGGTCGCGGACGCGCTGCTTGATAGGAGCAGCGTCCGGGGCAACTCCGATGGATCGTTCGGCATTCACTCGGGTCTCCCGAGGACTTGGGGAGCGGCGAGTTTCACTCGAGTCTTCGCCCAGCGGGACACCCGTTCCACCTCCGGGATGTTCTCCTTGGTTGCGCCGAGGAGAGCCTCATCGCGCAGGGCCATCGCGCCCTGCTTCAACAGCGACCAGTCCAGGAAAACCTCCTGGGCGCGGAGGTAGAGGGATCGAAGGTCCTCGACGAGCCCGACGGCGGCGTCGGGATCGCCCACTCGGGCTTTCGCAACAGCTTTCCGAGGCGCCGACAGGAGCGTGTCCCACCCCGGCGAGGGGTCTGACGCGCCGCCATACCGGTCGAGTGCGTTCTCCAGCGCGACGAGACGTACCTTGGTGCGCTCGGCCAGGTACTGGCAGGTGGAAACGACGTCGTGATCGACCACGTGGCGGTCGCCCGCGCGGCGCAACTCATGTATGAGGGACGTTTCCGCGTCCATCGTGTCTTGCAAGGCCTGGGCCATCCGGGAGCTCATGTAAGACCGTCCAGGGTCTCGACGACCTCGCTGTCAGGACCTCCAACGGTTGGGACGGACACACGCCCGGGGGGAGCGGAGGCGGTATTGGTGGGAGCGGGGGCGGCGCGGCCATCTCCGCTTGCGATCTTGGAAAGGCTCACGGCCGCCACTTTGAACATGGGCTGCTTGGACACCGGATCCCATCGGGTGATGGTGAGTTCGTTCGCGGCTCGAGCGTCGTTCGTTCCTGGGCTGTCGGCCGCCCGGTCCCAGTAGCCGTAATGGAATGGAGCGAATATGACTCCGCGTCGCGATCCCGTGAGTCGCGCGGGAGCTCGGATACTCCCGCGCGCGGACGCGACCTCAACCAGGTCACCCTCCTCGATACCTTCGCGGCTTGCGTCTTCGGGCGCCAACTCGACCCACACATCGGGAGCCGCCCGATCCAGTTGTCTGGCGCGTGCAGTCTTGGTTCGAGTATGGAAATGGAACAACGTCCTCCCGGTGGTGAAGAGGTAGGGATAGTCGTCATTCGGCGTCTCAGGGGCGGGGGCGTAGGCCGCCGGCTTCAGGATCGCCTTGCCATTGGCGCCAACTGCTTTGAAGTCCTTTTCTTCGAACGTGGCGCCGGTGACAAGGTCGTGACCAAAGTCCTCGCAGTACGAAGGATCGGTCGGGAAGGCGAAGTCTTCGTAGAGACGTTCCTTCTCTTCGGTGGCGCCCGCGGGATAGGGCCACCGCACGCCGCTGCGCGAACGCAGAAGGTCATAAGACATCCCGGAGTAGTCACATGGCCGCCCCGCGGAACAGGCTTTCCATGCTTCGAACGCCTCTTCGGGGGTCGACCACGGCGGGAGTGGTTGCCCGTCTTTGTCCGTGAGCTTCATCCTGCGTGCGTAGTCGAGGAAGATGTCCATGTCGGGACGAGCTTGGCCGGGTGGCTCAACGGCCTTCTCCGAGAGGTGGACGGTGCGTTCGGCATTCGTGAATGTGCCGGTCTTCTCGCCCCAGATGGCGGCCGGCAAGACGACATCAGCGAGCCGCGCCGTCTCCGTCAAGAAGGGATCTTGAACCACGACGAATAGGCGTTCCTGGGCCAAGATCCTGCGGATGCGATCGAGTTCGGGCAGAGAGACTGCGGGGTTGGTGGCGATGATCCAGAGGAACCGCACCGATCCCTCTTCTGCGTAGCGGAAGATCTCCATCGCGTGGGTAGGGGGCCCCCAGTGGGGGATCTTCAACGCGTCGACGTTCCACAGATCCGCCAATTCCTTCATGTGCGCTTCGTTCTGCCAGTTGCGGAAGCCGGGCATGTCTCCGTCGACGCCCGTCTCGCGGGTGTTCTGTGCCGTGGGCTGACCGTTCATCTGGAGGACGCCACAACCTGGTCGGCCGATCATGCCGAGGAGGAGGTTGATGTTGTTCACCTGGATGGCAGCGGCCGTGGCCTGATGGGACTGATACACGCCTTGTAGACAGGTCGACAAGAGCGCCTTGGCGTCACCGAGCAGATCTGCAGCCCGCCGGATGTCGTCCGCCTCTATGTCGCAGATCTCCGCAGCGCGTTCTGGGGTCATCGAAGCCACCTGTTCGGCAAGTTCTTCGAATCCCACCGTGTGGGCTTCCACGAACGCACGGTCGATCCGATCCTGGGCGATGAGTACGTTCAGAAGGGCATTCAACAGCGCCAGGTTGGTACCGCTCCTGGGGGCAAGATGGACCTCGGCGCGCATGGCCGGAACGGTTGCCCTGGGATCGACGACCAGGAGACGGGGAGGGTTCGCGCCGTCGAGGCGATCGCGGATCCGCGCCCAGAGCACGCTCTGCGTTTCGGCAACATTGTGACCGAACAACATGATCGTGTCGGCGTGATCGATATCGGCGTACGAAGCGGGCTGCCCGTCGCAGCCGAACGTCTCCTTAAGCGCTTGCCCAGCTGTCGCAGTGCACAGCCGCGTGTTTCCATCGGTATGGATCGTCCCGATCCCACCCTTGGTGATGAGGGCCAGGGTGTAGTAGCCCTCGATGAACAGCTGTCCGGAGTTGTAGAACGCGTGGGACGAGGGGCCTGACTCCTGAAGCAGCGCCGAACTCCGTTCCACCACGCGGGACATGGCGGTCTCCCAATCTGTCGCGTGCAACTCACCGTCCTCACCACGGATGAGAGGAGCGACGAGACGGTCGGGAGAGGCATTTGCCTGCCAGCCGAACAGGCCTTTGGGTCCCAACCGCCCCCTGTTCACGTGGTCGTCGGCGCGCCCACGGACGCCGACCATCTGTCCATCCTTAACGGCGATATCCAGGCCACATCCATTGCTGCAGAGGACGCACGCGCTCTTCACCCAGCGATCCACATCCTGGGGTTCGATGCCCTGATGCAGGTGGAGATCGACGCGTGCGGGCCACCGGCCTTGTCGAGCGAAGGGAGACGGCGTGCCCCACGGCTCAGCTACGCGATCGACCATCTGGTCCTCCCATTACCTACAGCTGCTCACGAACGCCCGGTTCGTGCCGAAGATCCAGGATCTGCTCTTCCATCGTCCCCGCCGTGGCCTGGGCACCCTTGCCTCTGCGGCCGACCGGAAGCACCGAGTGCTTCGCGACATCTTCCAGACCCATCGCTGTTGCGGCGTAGAGCGCGATGGCAGCGAGGACGAGACCGGCGATTCCGGCGGCCGTCTTCCAGTTGTCGTTCCCGCTCAATTGCCAGAGGCCGCTCAACGCGAAGCGGATCGCGGCACCGCCGAGCACCAACGCCGGTACAAGCTTTCCCATCGTCGCCCCGATGGCGGGGATCAGAAGGACAACACCAACGGAAACCAGCAAGAGCCCGACGGCGTGCGAAGTCGAACCGGGCGTGGACGTCACGAGGGCGATCCCGAGGGCTGCCCAGGCGCCCGAAAGGAAGCCCATCCCCGTACCCGCCACCCCATCGCGCGCCAGGAAGCCGAGAACTGAGGCCAAAGCCTGGGCCGGAGCCACGGCGAACAAGACGATGAAGCCGACGGTCGTGGTTTCAGATATCGGTACCCAACCGAGCTGCAGCCCGGCGAGAACCGTCGTCCCGATCGCGAGGGCGCCGAAGCCCAGGGCCAGTGGATTGGCGATGGGTCTCAGGTTGACGCGTGTCAGGGCTCCCGCATCGTTCGGCCGACGTTCAGGGAACTCGGCCGGAGGGTCCTCGGCGCTCAGACGTTGTGCTGTTCGTTCCACCATGGGAGCGGCATTCCCCCAGGAAGAGGAAAGCAAACGGCCAGGGGGTTCACCATAGATCGGGTGCGCGCTAGCATGCGCTTACTGCCCTCACCAGAAGGAGTCCCCCATGCGTCGCTCCAGAACCGCTGTCGCAACATTGCTGGCACTGTCGATGACTGCAGCCCTCGCCCTGGGCTCGACGCCGGCATCGGCGACGTCCAAAACACAACGTCCCACTTGGTGGTCGAAGTATCGCTACCTCTCCTCTCACCCCGCCCTGCTGACCCAGAGCGGATCGGCGCTGCGCAGTGCGACTGCCCCGACCGTGGGTCCCAATGTCGACGTCAGCGATGAGAAGTACCCACAGAGCGAGACGTCGATCGCGATCGATCCTTCGAGCCCCAGCCACCTGGTCGCCGGATCGAACGAGATCTACCGGCTTCCGATGCGCAGTTACCATTCGAGTGACTCCGGAGCGAGCTGGAGCGGGGTCGATCTTCCCCTCCCACCGCCGATCCGCAAGAACGGGTACGACTACGGGTCGGACCCGAGCGTCGCGTGGGACAGGCATGGGAACGTCTACTACTCCTACATCATCGTGTTCTTCGGCGCAGGCTACGGAGTGGTCGGCAGCGAGATGGCCGTAGCTCGTTCATCGGACGACGGCAAGACATGGAAGGCCACGTACTTCGACTTCCAGACCAACGAGGGTACGTTCGTCGACAAGCCGATGATCACCGTCGATAACAGCTCGACCAGCCCCCATGAGGGCACGATCTACGTGGCATTCGATCACACCGGTGGGAACAAGCGGAACGCCGTCTTCGTGGCGAGTTCCACAGACGAAGGCAGGAGTTTCTCAGCACCCAGGCAGGCGAGCCAAGTGACGAACGGAAACAACGGCGGAATCGGGGCCAACCCCTATGTTTCACCCAACGGCGACGTGCACGTCGCGTGGCAGGACTGGGTGGACAGCGCCGTCGAGACCAGCACGTCGACGGATGGCGGCGCAACGTGGCGTCGAACGGTGATCATCCAGCCAACGGCAGCTGCGTTCGAGCTGGCACTTCCTTCCATCTCCTCACGCGCCGCGCTCCTCTCTCCGTCCTGCGACACGGACATCAGCTCGGGCCCCTACCGCGGGACGCTCTACTGCTCGTGGTTCGACGGCTCCGTTTCTCGAGGGACTGACGTGTTCGTCAGTAGCTCCTCCGACGACGGAGCTACATGGTCGGAACCCCTACAGGTCAACCACATCTCGGCGGGCGATCAGTACTACCAGTGGCTCGCGGTCGACCCCGTGACGGGCGATGTCGACATCAGTTGGTACGACACGAGGCTGGATCCGAGCCGCCGAGCGGTGAACGTGTACTTCGCTTTCTCCTCGAACGGCGGTGCGAGCTTCTCGCCGAACACTCGCGTGAGCACCGCGTCCTCCAACGAAGAGCACGGCTCGAAGATCGACCGTGGGAATCAGTATGGAGACTACGAAGGACTGGACGCCTACGGCGGCGTGGCCCACCCCGTATGGACGGATAACCGTTCCAGCCTCGACCCCTCCTTGTGGGAGGAGGTCTTCACCGCCGCGGTGACGGTCGGGTCGTAGTTACTTCCAGATCTCGTTGATCGGCCTCGCGGTGGCGGCGGCCCCGAGGTAGGTCGAGATCCCGAAGCCGTCTTCGAGCGTGCGCAGCATGCTGTAGAGATCGGCGCGGTCGTGATAGATGACCCCGGCGTTGGCCAGGGGGCTGATCACCAGGAACGCGACATTGCCGCCGCCGTTGAACGGATGTGGGCACGTGACCCACGCCTGGCACGGGGTGCTGCCGCTCGATGGGGACCCGCCCGTCGTGGACGTTCCTTCGTCGAACGTCACGATGAGCACACCATCGGATCCGAAGGCGGGCGACGCCAGGATCTTCGGGACCTCACGCGCCAGGAAGTCGTCGAACTGGTGGATCGGTGCGCCGGGGCTGCCTGGGCACTGGTCGTGGGAGTCCTCGCACATGTTCGGGACGATGAAGTTGAAGTCGGACACGTTCCCGCTCGCCAGGGCCGAGTCGAGCGCGCTCGTGTCGTTCGGTCCGGTCCCACCGGTCGAGATCACGTTGTTCATGCAAAGGGCGGACCTGTTCGTCGCCGACCACACCCCACCAGCGCCTTCGATGTTGTCGTAGTAGACAGCAGGGTTGTGCTTTACGGCGTAGGAATTCAACGTCTTCGAAGCACCCGAGTTCACGAGGTAGCACGGCTCTGGCATCGACTCGTTCCACGCGGTCCAGGACGCACCGACCCCCGTCAGCTGGTTGAAGATGTTGTTGATGTCTTGGTGGCACTCGGCCGGCTTCTTGTCGAACTGCTCGCACGGCGTGTACTGCCCCGACGTCATGCCGATGTAGTTCCCGGTCGAGAAGTGCGTGACGGCGTAGAACTTGTCGAGGGAGGCAGACTGCGGGCCCAACGTGTCGAGGAGGTAGGGCATCGAGTTGTGATTGATCTGCACCAGCTCTGTGTTCTCGCCGATCACGACGAAGACGTTCCCGAAGTGCGGGACTCCTTCAAGAGGAGCGGACACCGAGGCTCTCGCCGGAAGAACAGTGGTGAACAGCAGTGCGGCCATCGGAACAAGCAGCCGGAACTTCTTCATCGAAGCCTCCTCGGGGGTGAGTGGCTGGATGCTAGCCACTGTCTGGGGTTGAACGCAAATCAGCCGGGTGACCTCAGGTCCCGGCACATGTGGTCCACGCAGATACCCCCAGGGGGTATACTTCGCGTGTAACACCTGATGAGGAGGCGCGGTGACCGATCCGGTGTGTGGGATGACGGTAGCGACGGACACGGCCGCGGCCGCCTGGGAGCACGAGGGCACCGTCTATTACTTCTGCTCTGTCGGCTGCATGGAACAGTTCCGCAACGATCCCGGCCACTTCCTGGCCATGGATCCCTCCGACCGAAGCATGTGAATCCCCGCGACCGGCGTTTCTCCTGAAGGAGGCGACCACCGATGCCGGGTTACGAGATGAACAAGAAGGATCTCCAGGACCGGCTGCGTCGGATCGAGGGGCAGATCCGCGGCCTTCAACGGATGGTCGACGACGACAAGTACTGCATCGACATCCTTACCCAGCTGAACTCCGTGCTCGCCGCGCTGAAGGCCGTCGGTCTTGGGATCTTGGATGACCATGTCCGGCACTGCGTGACGGAGAGCATCGAACGCGGCAACGGGGACGAGAAGATCGAGGAACTCATGGCGGCGGTCGCCCGATTGGCGGGGAGATAGATGTCGGCGAAGGTGCAGGAGCACGAGGTCCTGCTCGACATCGAGGGCATGACGTGTGCCTCATGCGTGAACAAGCTCGAGAAGGCACTCCGCGGGGTCGACGACGTGAACTCGGCATCCGTCAACCTCGCCACTCGTACGGCGACGGTGCACACCGGCGCCCCGGAGACCGGCCCCCTCATCACGGCCGTTCAGCGAGCCGGGTACGGGGCGCGGCCACACACGGACGAGCGCAGCCCCGGAGAGGAGACGCGGTTCTTCGCTCGAAGGCTGTCTGTTGCGGCTCCGCTGACCCTCGTCGTCTTGGCGCTTACGTTCCTGGTTCCGAGTTGGTCCGGATCGACCTGGTTGGCATGGGCGTTCGCCACTCCCGTGCAGTTCTATGCGGGGTGGCCCTTCCTCCGCTCGGCGGCCCGCGCGGCCAAGTACGGGACCACGACCATGGACACCCTGGCGGCGATCGGCTCCTTGGCTGCCTACGCCTACAGCCTCGCGTCGCTCTTGTCGGGCGGGGACCACAACTATCTCGACACCGGCGCGGTGATCATCACTCTGGTCCTCCTCGGTAAGACGCTTGAGGCCCGGGCGCGGATGGCGGCAAGCGACGCGGCACGGGTATTGCTCGAACGCGGGGCGAAGGAAGCCACGATCCTGGTCGACGGGGACGAGCGACGGGTTCCCATCGACGACCTCAGACCGGCCGATCTCGCCGTCGTGCGACCCGGGGAGAAGATCCCGGCGGACGGAGTCGTCAAGGAGGGCACGTCGTGGGTGGACCTTTCCCTACTCACGGGCGAATCCGTCCCGGTCGACGTGGCACCCGGCGACGACGTGGTGGGTGCGTCGATCAACGGCCGGGGACGCCTGGTCGTGTTCGTGACGAAGGTCGGTTCGAACACGAAGCTCGCCGAGATCTCACGGCTTCTGCAAGCGGCCCAAGGTTCGAAGGCTCCGATCCAGCGTCTCGCCGACCGGATCTCATCGGTTTTCGTCCCGGTCGTCCTGGCGCTGGCAGGAGCGACGTTCCTTGGGTGGACGTTCGTTGGCAGTGGAGGAGCCGCGACCGCGCTCATCCATGCGGTCGCCGTCTTGCTGATCGCTTGTCCGTGCGCGCTCGGTCTGGCCACTCCCGCCGCGATCATGGCCGGAACCGGACGCGCGGCTGAGCTCGGCATCTTGTTCAAAGGCGGTGAGGTTTTCGAGGCAGCCAGACGAACCGACGCGATCCTCTTGGACAAGACTGGAACCGTCACGGAGGGAGCGATGACCCTCGCGGAGGTTGTTGCGGTCAACGGAGCGAGTAAGGAGCAGGTCATCGCGTGGGCCGCGGCAACGGAGAGCGGATCGGAACACCCCATAGCTCGTGCGGTGGTGGAGGGTGCACGGGCGCTCGGGGTCGTCATCCCGACGGCGACGCAGCATGAGGTTCAACCGGGTGCGGGCGCGAGCGTGGTCCTCGACGGTCAGCGGATCCGCGTCGGACGGCCGGAGGGTCTGCCTCCTGCTTTGGAGCGTGAGGCCGATCGCCTGGCCTCGGAAGGGCTCACGCCGTTCGCCGTCTGGCGCGACGATGTTCCGTACGGACTCGTAAGCGTTTCGGACCGGGTGAAGCCGGACGCCGCCGACGCCGTGCGTCGGATGAAGGCACTGGGGCTGCGGGCGATGATGGTGACGGGTGATCGCACGCCAACCGCGCGAAGGATCGCGATGAGCGTCGGCATCCACGACGTCCGTGCGGAAGTGTTCCCCGAAGGGAAGGTCGCAGAGGTGGCCGGGCTGCAGGACCTGGGGCTCAAGGTGATCTTCGCGGGTGATGGGTTGAACGACGCTCCCGCCCTCGCGAAGGCCGATGTCGGCGTCGCCATGGGAACGGGAACCGATGTGGCGCTGGCCGCCGCGGACGTGAACCTGCTCGGCGGGACCATGAGGTCCGTGGCCGACGCACTCGAATTGGCACGAAAGACCCACCGAGTGATCCGCCAGAACCTGTTCTGGGCGTTCGTCTACAACGTCGTCATGATCCCCTTGGCGGTCTTCGGCGCCCTGACACCGATGTGGGCGGCGGCAGCGATGGCCGGCTCGAGCGTGACGGTCGTGTTGAACGCCCTGCGTCTCCGTCGCTTCCACCGCGGGAACGTCTAGAGCCGTCGATCATGGGTCTCGTTGGGGCCTCGCCTCGGGGTGCCCAGCGCAGCCCCATTAGGCTCCTTGCGTGAACGTCAGGAACCCGTTCGTCGGTCGCAGGGTGGCTCAGCGTTACGCCAGCGTTCGTCCGGGACTCCACCAGTATGTGGCCGACCTGATCGTGGGTCGGCAGGGACGGGTCTCCAGGGCGATCGATGTGGCCTGTGGAACGGGACTATCCACCTCGCCCCTCCTCGCGGTGGCGCAGAAGGTCGTTGGTTTGGATGTCTCGTGGGACATGCTGGCGATGGCCCCGCGGGGACCGGGGGTCTCTTACGTGCAGGCGGCGGTCGAGCAGCTACCCGTGGGTGACGCCACGTTCGATCTGGCGACCGTGTGCTCGGGGATACATTGGTTGCAGCCGCCCGCGCTCGCCGAACTGCATCGGATCTTGAGGAGTGGGGGCACGTTGGTGGTCTACGACATCTGGTTTCCCTCTCAGATGATCGACGAACCTCACTTCGCCGAGTGGATGTCTCAGACGTGTGCGCCGCGCTATCCATCCATCCCAAAGAATCAGGGAAACATCGAGGCGCTCGAGAGCGTTGGCTTCACACAAACATGGACGGACGACACTCGCGAGGAAGTGCGGATGGATCTTCGGACGCTCGTCGCCTACCTCATGACCCATAGCGAACGCATCGCCGCCATCCAAGAGGGCCGAGAAACCGAACGGGAGCAGGAACGCCTTTTGACCGACGGCTTGCGACCTCTCTACCGTGAGAAGGACCAACGGGCACTCGAGTTCGCAGTCCGGGTGAAGGCGTTCCAGCGCTAGCAAGTGATCTGCACCCGTCGTCTTCCGACGCCGAAGGCTCCGTTGATGAACACGATCATTCGTCGATCCTGGCACGCGGGTAAGGCCACAAATCTCGCTTACCGAACAGCCGTCCAATTGTGAGGTTGCCGTTTTGGAGCAACCCTGTCATCCTCCGAACTTCCCGCAGGAGGGACCGATGTCCGAGACGGCTGCTACGGATCGATGAAGGTCCCCGGCAAGAGCGGCGCCTACGGGGCGCTCCTCCTACTTCTCGCCGCCGTTCGTCTCACTGAAGTGGCGGCCGAGCCTCCGTCACGCGCGATCGTGAACTCCCCGATCCAGCACATCGTCCTGATCGATCAGGAGAACCACAGCTTCGACAACGTGCTCGGGAAGTTCTGCAGCGACGTTGCCGCGGGAACGATGGTGCGTCCCGGCGCGGATATGCCCTGCGACGGAGCGACGACAGCCACACTTGCCGACGGCAAGGTCATGGCGTTGCCGCGTGCGCGGGACGTGGTCCCTTACGTCGTTCACAACGTTGCGTCGCAACAGGCTGCGATACACGGAGGAACCATGGACGGGTTCGAGAGTGTGGGGGGCTGCGGATCCGATGCACCGATCCCCTACGGCTGCTTCCCGCAGTACTACCCGTCGCAGATCCCGAACGTCACGAGGTTGGCGAGCGCGTTCACCGTGTCGGACCGCACGTTCGAGTTCCGTTCGACGCCGTCGTGGGTCGGCCACATGGTGCTCGCCTCTGCCGAAGCCGACGGGTTCGTCGGGAACAATCCCGTCGCGAGCGGGAAGAGCAAGGTCCTGGGACCGGGCTGGGGGTGCGACAGCCTTCTCGACGCCAATTGGAGTTCCGGCGCTGGGCAACCGCTCCAGCTGGTGCCCGCGTGCGTCCCCGACAGGTCGGGCGCCGGTCCCTACCGAACGTCACCGGTGCGCTACGTGCCGACCATCTTCGACAGGCTCGATACGGCGAACCGGACATGGAAGATCTACGGCGGGCTGGACGATCCCAACCAGCTTGGGTCGGGATACGGTTGGGCTATCTGTCCGACCTTCTATGAATGTCTGGGTTCCAAGCAATCGGACAACCTGGTGCCGGCGTCCTCGATCATCGGCGACGCGCAGGCCGGGACGCTCCCCAGCTACTCCATCGTCACGCCCACCGCGAAGAACTCCCAACACAACAGTTTCTCGATGACGGTGGGGGACAACTGGATCGGCGACGTCGTCGAAGCTATCGAGCACGGCCCCGACTGGTCTTCGACCGCGATCCTCATCACGTGGGACGACTGCGGCTGCTTCTACGACCACGTCGCCCCGCCGCAACGCTCGTGGGGCATCCGCGTGCCGATGATCATCGTCTCCCCTTACGCGAAAGCCGGATACACGGACACACACCCGGCCTCCTACATCTCGGTGCTCGCACTGGTGGAGCACACCTTCGGGCTGGCGCCGCTCAACAACGCCGACGCGACGGCCTACGACTACGCAGGCTCGTTCGATCGCTCACGGGCGCTTCTGAGACCCGTCAAGATGGTGCGAACGCAAGTTCCCGCGTCCGAGCTGCGTCGGATCGCGAAACATCTGGTGACGCTCGAGCCCACCTAGGGCGTGTCCGGTGGGGGAGTGACGGGGCTCGGAGGGGCGATCCGGATGGGCGTGACGCCGGCCGAGACCATCCAGGCGGGGATCTCCCGGTCCGAACTGCCGACCAGGAACACCGCACGTCCATCCATGGGAGCCCGCGTGACGAGGCGCTCGATCGACGGATCGACGGGGGAGTTCAGGTCGGCGCCCAGGCATCGCGCCGCGAACGCGATCTGCGGTGTCGCGAACCACGACAGCAGGACGCACGGTCGTTCCTTGTCGATCGCCCGGATGTGTTCTCCGACAGATGCCACGGCGGCAGCAGATCGCGACTCGCCGTCGGCCACCGTTCGGCCGACGTCGATCTGCCAGCCGAGCCAGCACACCGCCAGCACCAGGAGCGCGATGGTGGCGGCGCGGCCTCGCTTCGCGATCCAGGCGGCACCGAGTCCGGCGGGCACGCACAGGAGCGCGATGCCCGGGAGGAAGAACCGGGGCGCGGCGCCCCACACGAAGAAGAGGTAGGCGGCGATGAGCACGGCGCCGGCTGCCGACGCCAGCCGGACTGGCTCGGCGCCATCGGTGTTCCGCGAGGCCCGGACGCCGAGGATCACCAAGACCAGGAGAGCGATCGCAGCGATCACGCCGAAGGCCGGGAACGCCGTGTTCGCGTCGGGTCCTAGGAGCGGTCCGTCGGTCAGTCGCAGCGCTCCCACGACGCCGATACCGTGACCCACGTGACCGTAGGAACGGCCGGCTTCCAACGCCGCGCCAAGCCCGCCGTATCGGATGGACGTCTCGAGCAGCCACGCAAGTAGCCCGACGGACGTGCCACCCAGCAGGCACACCACCGCTCGCCCCGCCTGCTTCCAGTACCGGAACACCGCATAGAGCGACAGAGCCGCGGCGAGGATCACCGCGTCGAACGGTCGCATGAGTGCCGCCGCCAGCGCGACCGCCGACAACTCGATCACGAGCTTCCGCCTCGAACCGCCGGCTCTGAGGGACCGCACCATCGCGGCGGTGGCAGCGACGCACGCGATCGCCATCCACAGGTTCGGAGCTGCGGCAGATCCGTAGAAAGCCGTTACCCACGAACCCATGAAGAGCCACATCCCGAACAGAGCGGCCCGCCCCCCGATGAGATCGCGCCACCGGGCGAACGCGAACGCGATGGCAGCGGCCGAGGCAGCCGCAAGGAACAACCGAACCGGCCACACCGACGTGGTGAACCCTGCGACGGGTGCGGCGAGCACGACGATCCCCCGCGCTCTGGATGCCACGAACGCGGCCGCCGGGACCCCCGGCATCACCTGCGAGAGGTAGACGGCTTCGTCCCATGACGGCGGTCTGCCTACTCCGAAAACGGCGAGCTGCGAAACGAAGAAGAGCAGGCCCGAAGCGGCGAACGTTCGCGTTGATGGCCCTGAGTCGTCGTCACGCGGCATGGAAGCAGGATTTCACGTCTTCCGCAGGGAGGTAGTTGAGGATCCGCTCCTTCGGGATGCCGGCCAGGATGGCGGTTCCCATGGCGATGGGGAGATGCCGCAGTTCGTCCGCGCTGTGTGCGTCGCTGCCCATCGAGAACCACCGGACGCCCTCGGCCATCGCGATCTTCGCGAGCTCCAAGGGGAGATCCTGGCGGCGAGGTGTCGCGTCCAGTTCGACCGCCTTCCCCAGACGCGCGGCCTCGGCGAACACGCGCGGCCAGTCTGCGATGAGACCGGCCCGCCGTCCGAACATCCTGGTCGTCGGATGCGCGAGCACGTCCACGGAGGGGTTCCGCAACGCAAGGAGATAGCGCTCGGTCACGTCCTCCTTCCGCCGCAACTTCGAATGGAATGCGCCCAGGACCAGGTCGAGTTCGGCGAGATCGTTCGGCTCCATGTCGCATGAGCCGTCTTCGAAGACGTCCATCTCGATGGAACGGAGCGCGCGGAACGGCGAACCCTGCGCCCCGAAGGACGCGTTCAACGCGGAGATCCGCTCACCCTGGTCGTGCAGTTCGGCCGGCGTCATGCCGTTGGCGATGCGGAGACTCGTCGAGTGATCCGTGCACGCGATGAACGCTCGTCCGAGGTCGACGGCAGCCGAAGCCATCGTTTCCAACGGTAGAGCACCGTCGCTATCGGTGCTGTGGACCTGGAGGTCGCCATGGGGAGTGGTCTCCCACGAGGGATCTGCATCGAGCACCGCCCGGATCTGGGCGTAGGTCAGGAACCCACGTCTTGTGTCATCGGGCTCCGGCACCGTCGGTCGGTGCTCGAGCCATCCTTCGATCTTCGCGCACACCCACGGGCCGACGTTTCGGAGGTCTGTCAGTGGCCGGCCACGTTCGGCAACCGCGGCCGCCTCTTCGGACCATGTCCACGCCGCCTTCGCCGCTCGGTCGAGCGCGCGCTTGCGGTGGCCCTCCTCGTCGAGTGAAGCCGTCAGCAGCAAGGTTCCCGAGCTCGTCATTCCTGAGAGGCGGACCGGTGTGGGACTCTGCCATCACAACGTCATGTTCTCGCGCGGGCGGTGAGGCGGTCAGTGATTGCCCTTCGAGTGTCCGTAGGCGTGCCCGTTCCCGTTCCCGTGTCCGTTGCCCGTTTCGCTCCCAGCCGAATCGCCGTGAGCGCCCGTGGACGGAGCCCCGGACCGCACGGATGTGGAAGTGACCGGAGTCGGTGAGATGTGGATGGCGGGAGCTACGCCGGTGAAGGCGCCCCCCACGGCCGCAGTCCGGGGGAATCGTCCACGCGCGCGAACGGTCTCGCTTGCAGTCGCCAAGACGAGCACCACGAGAAGCGCGACCACTGCGGTCCCCGCCCCGAGCGCGATGAAGGTCCATCGGTGACGTCGAGCATCCACGACGGCGGGCCCCGTCTTCAGCCTAGGAGTGGCAGCAGGATCGGCTTGCGCAGTTGCGAGTCGCTTCGTAGGCGCCGGCACGGCGAGCGGAACCGTCGCTATCGGCGCGGTCGCCATCGGAGTGGTTGCGAGCATGGGGGTCGATCGTTCTGGTTGTTGGATGGCGGCCGCCATGTCGTGGGCGTCGATAAAGCGGTCCCAGGGGTCCGGCGCCATCCCTCGATCGATGGCCGCCGAGAGGTGCGGATCGGCATCGGGTCGGGCCGATGCCGTCGCGACGTGCCGGCCGGCACGAACGGCGGCGATCGTTGCGTCGACGCCGCCGCGCGCGAACGGCTGCACGCCCGTGAGGGCTTCATACAACACGACCGAGAGCGAATAGAGGTCACCGGCCGGGGCCGCCGACGCACCAGCGAGCCGTTCCGGAGGTACGTACGCAGGTGTCCCCCAAAGGCCGTTCTCGGGTTCGTCCGAGCCGGCGCAGGCGATGCCGAAGTCCACCAGCTTCCAGGTCCCATCGGCCGCGCGCAGGATATTCGACGGCTTGATATCGCAATGAACGGTGCCGTCTGCATGCGCCTCAGCGAGTGCGGCGAGTGCTTGCCCCGCGAGCTCGCGAACATCCTCGGGGGAGAGTCGCCCCCGTTCGGCGAGCTCCTCCTCAAGCGAAGGGCCGGCGAGGAGTTCCATGATGATGTAGGACCAACCCGACTCGTCGCCGGCGTCGAGGACAGCGGCGATGTTCCGGTGGCTGAGGCGGGCGGCCGCTCGCGCTTCCGTGAGAGCTCGCTCGCCCTTCGAACCGGTGGGGATGACCTTGACCGCGACGGCTCGGTCCAGGAGGCGGTCATGTGCCTCGAAGATCCGTCCCACGCCGCCCGCGCCGATCTGTTCGCCCAGCTCATACCGACCGGCGAGCAGCTGTTCATTGATGATGTCTGTTGTCACGGTGCCCTCGCAGCGGCTGGAACGGACAGTTGCCTCTACCCACTCCTCGTTCGAACCATGCGTGGCAAAGGGCTGGTTTACGCGAGAGGGAGCGGCTGGTGCTGAAGACGGCGCCGTCCTCGGAGCATGAAGACGGCCGAGCCCGCGGTGATGAGTGCGAGGAGGAGGAACGTCGCGCGGTCTCCCAGGCCTTGCGCGGCCAGTCCTCCGAACGTCGCTCCGAATAACCCCGCGCTCGCCCAGGCGACGTTCAGGATCCCGCCAAGGAGTGCCACCGGAACCCTTCGCGAGCTTGCGAGCCCCAGCGGGAAGGTGAGCGTGATCATCACGGCACTTGTGATTCCGGCCAGCATGAGGAACGTCACCGTCGCCACGACGGAATCGCTGACCACGACCACAGCGAACGTGGCGGATAACGCTCCCGTGGCGAGAGCCGCGACGCCGAGCGTGGACCACCGGGCGGCCCGGTGCGCCACGAACCAGCTCACGGCCGCATAGATCAGGGAGGAGATCGAGAACATGACGCCGATCCGCGAGGCGGACCATCCGTCCGAGTCCAGCCGTAGGGGAACCAGCAGGTACACCGTGAACCACAGGAGCGTGGCGACGAGCATCATGATGATGCTGGCGCGGATCATCTCGTCGCTTCCGGCCGCGCGCAGCATCTCGATGAGACGTGGTTCGTCCTCTCTCTCCACCTCCGGCTGATCCCGTGCCTCCAAGAGCAGGGCGATCTCGATCGCGACGGCGGCGGCCGCGAGCGAGATGAAGGGAGCACCCAGGCCGAGATGCTCACCGATGACACCTCCGAACCCCGGGCCCAGCAGGCTTCCGACGCCGATGACGACCGACGTCATGGACAGCGTTCGCGCTCGGTGTTCGCCCGCGGCGTCGTGGAGCCACGAGGCGCTTCCCACCCAGAGCATGCCGAACCCCAGGCCGAAGACGCAGCGCCCGATGAGCAGGAAGCCGTACTTCGGGGCGAGGCCGATCGTGACGTCGCCAACCGCCATCGCGGCAGCGGCGACGACCGTGAGGCGCTTGGCACCGATCCTCTTCACCAGGGCACCGGCAGGGATCGAGATCACGAGGATCCCAAGGCTCCCGAGGCCCAGGATGAGGCCGATCTGCAGGTCGCCCAGGGAGAAGCGTTGGCCGATCGAAGGCAAGAGCGGCGCGACCGCGGCCCACGACATCTCCCCGATGAGGAGCGATACATAGAGGAGGGACACCACCCGGCGCTGCATCCAGGCAAGCTTGGCAGCGAGCGCGAGCCCTTCCTCCGTGCCGGTCGAAGGAGAGGTGACCAAAAGTCACGGCTCGGGTGCTTGGTTCGGGCGTTTCGGGAGAGATAAACTCCTCGGATGGAGGTACGCAGGGGTCATGCCCGTGCCGGCCTGTCGATGGCTCTCCTCGCTCTCCTGGTGCTTGCTTCGTGTTCCTCGAGCGCCAGTGAGTCCTTGGATCCGGGAGGCGATTCTCCTTCGAAGGGTTCAGAAACGCCCTCCAAACCAACCGACTCATCTTCCCCAGCGAGTCCGGACCTGCCCCGCCTCACGACCAGACGGTTCGAGACGCCATCGAAGAACATCCATTGCCTGCGTGATCGAGTCGGGCCTTGTCCCGGAGCCGTCCCACGACTTCTGCCCGGTCGATTGGATCGGCGTGTTCATACAGAAGGGTGAGTTTGCCGGACCGGGCTGCTCGGGTGACCCGGGGATCTCGCGAGCCGAAGCTCCCGTGTTGGCCTACGGAGAGCGGTGGGCGTTGGATGGTGCCCAGTGTCTTTCCAAGTCGTCCGGCCTGACCTGTCGGGACGGCACCGGCAACGGCTTCACGCTCGCGAGGGCCGGCTGGTCCCTTATCGGGAAGGAGGCCGCAGCAACCGCGGCCTTCCCGGCGCTCCGGAACATCGTGCACCGTCAAGCCTTAACAGACCTCCCGGGTCAAGTGGCGAAGGTGCCCAACCCCGTCCTTCGGGCCGGCAACGACTGTGGCGAACTCCAGGAGGCCTTCGTGGAAGTCGAACTCACGGCAGGCGGCAATGGCGTCTACACCGCCTGCTACGTGTCGGGCACGTGGAATATCACCGCAGGTCCGCTCTACCCCGACTGAGCTGGGCGCACATGGCGCGCCTACTTGGCCTTGCTGATGGACGCCACATCTTTGGTGGGGACCCGTAGGACCTCGTGCTGCCCCGCCATGAAGATGGAGTCGTCGCCGTCCCCTTGGTAGAACTCCGCCTCCAACTCTTGACGGGAACCGTCGACGTAGAGGATCAGATAGGTGTTCAAGAAGGCAGGGGAGCGGGGTTCCTCCTGGCTCGGGGTGCCGTACATGCGGTCGTCCAGGCGTCCGGACTGCGGAACCTGGAACGCGTCGGTCACCTGGACGGCCTCTTCCTTCGATAGGCCCCATCGCTGGAGCAACGCCCAGACGTAATCGATATCGGGCCGATCGGAGAGCGGGATGACGCCGCTGACCGTTCCTTCGGCGGTGTCGTGGACGATGAACGCGTAGCCGGGGTTCTGGGTTCGGTTCGGGTTGGGGTGGACCGAGCAGTACACCGAGACGGTTCCCACGACCACGGGGCTACTGGTGGACGACATCGAGCCAGATCCTGAAGGTATCGACGTAGGTGCTCATGCTGGCACTCAACTACCCGTGAGGCAACGCCTCAAAACCATCGGCTCCAAAGCCGTTGGGTGTTACGCGGTCTCGGCAAAGGCGTGCGCCAGATAGTCCTCGCGCAGCCGGATGATCCTCTTCTCCTGTTCCTCGGCGGCAGCGGATAGGCCGTCCAGGTCCATGTCGCTGAAGTCTCCGTCGGGAAGGTCGGCCCGGCGCAGCGCACCCCAGAGCAGGCGCTTCCCCCACACGCCGACCGCTAGCGCCTCCAGATCCTCCAGCAGCGACGGCTCCGGCACGAAGGGCAACTCGCCGGCGAGTCGTCCCGCCGCACCCACCGCTCCCGCGGCGCGACGAAGGAGATCGGGTTTAGCCGGCAGGCGGTCGATCGCGGACTGAAGTGTCGCTCGCTCAGACTGAACCTTGCCGGCGATCTCTTCCATCGCGCGACCGAGTTCCGTTCCGGGATGTGCCTTGGCTAACCGTCGCGCGATGGCCAAGCCGACATCGGCGCCGGCGGCATGGGCCTGGAGGTACCGGCGGAACGTGTCGGTGTCCATGGTTGCAGGACTGCTCATGATGCAGGTGCGCCGAAACTCTCCGTCTTCTGCTGTGCGGACGACGCGAAGTCTTCGACCTGTTCCTGCCCCGTCGACTTGGCCGCATCCAATGCGGCGGTAGTGGCCTCCTGGGCGACTGTCTTGCCGCGTTCCAGCGCCTCGTGTCCCATCTCCGTTGCCGCCTGCTTCACCTGATCTGATGCCTGCCCGAGCTTGTCGTCCTCCATCTTCGTGGACGGGAGGAGCGCGCCGATGAGGAAGCCTGCTGCCGCGGCCCCTACGGCCAAGCCCAGGGGATTCTCACGGACCATCCCGACGCCTTGCTTGGCGACATCCGTCGCCTGCTTCGCCGTCTGGGATGCCGCCGACGTGACGTTGCTCATGTGGGTGCTCGCGCTATCGGTCATGGCTCCCAATTCCTTTCCTGTCGTCTGCGTGGTGGCGGTGATCGCTGCTTCAACCGAAGCGGTCAGCCGATCCGCCGCCGCTCCGGCCGAGGCCACCGCGTGGCCGCCGGCGGCGCCGGGAGATGCGAGAACGGTGTCGGCAGTCTCGGCGACCCGTTCCCCGACGAGATGCAATCTGTCTACGAATCGCTCCTTGGTCCGGGCTTTGATGTCGGCCTTGTAGGCGAGTGCCTCTGCGGTAGCCGTCATCCGGTCGCGGGTTTCGGCTATCTCGTGCCTTAGGCGGTCGGGTGCTTGAGCCACTTCACGTCCTCCTTCAAGGTTTCCATCGTCTCTTCGGGAACCGGGGGCGCCGCGGCCCGCAGCCGTCGCTGACCCACGACCGCGAGTGCGGCGGCGATCGCGCCGTACGCGACCGTGACGATCAGAGCGGCGACCCACCCGGGCATGGCCAGGGCGAGGAGCAGGATGAAACAGGCGGTGAGCGCGCCCGCCGCCAGCATGGCCAGGACCAAAGCTCCCGCGAACAATCCGGCTGCTGCCCCCGCCTCGCGGATCTTCTCCGTCACCTCTGCCTTCGCCAGATCGATCTCCTGGCGGATCAGCGTTCCGACGTCACCGGCCATCCTCTTGAACAGCTCGGCGATGGAGAGTTCCCGCAGGGTCGGATCCAGGTCTTCAACGGTTGCCATGGCTCGTCACCTCGGCCTTCACATCTCACGCGGGGGTGGTCCGCCCCACGTGTCCTGGGAGCCCATCCGACGGGCGCTGGAGGCCTTGAGGAACCGGGAGCCTGCCAAACCCAGCAACAGCCCGCCGGCGATCAGCATCGCCGACTGCTTGCGTCCGAAGTCCTCGAGGTCGCGGAGCAGTTCGTCGGGCCCAATCCGGTCCAGGTAGTTTGCGACGCTGTCCATCTTCGAGGCCAGGCGGTCGGTGATCTCCGCCGCCTGCGTATTGCCCTCTTCCCGCAGCTTCGTGGAGGCCTCGCTGACGGCTCTGC
Source organism: Actinomycetota bacterium (assembly GCA_034667405.1). GTDB lineage: Bacteria > Actinomycetota > UBA4738 > UBA4738 > HRBIN12 > JANXVR01. The sequence goes on from JAXDJX010000014.1 coordinate 38,265, forward strand.
CGGCCGAGCCCAGCTGATCGCCCATGTCGGCGGCGCGCTTCTGCACCTCCTTGGCCAGGAAACCCTTCGTCTGCTCCTTGACGTCGACCACGGTGTCCTTCACGCCTTCCATCGCGGATGAGCCTCCGACTGTCGATGTCGTCGGACTCGATTGACTCTGCGGGAACGTCCGTTCGTCCTGCATGTCGTCCCTCCCCTTGGCTGTATGTGCGCTGCTCGATAGCCGTGAGCTACCCCACCTGCTCTCTGTCGAAACGGGGAAGGGGGAAAGACTCGGGATCGACGACTAAGGGTTAGGGAGCGTCGAGTTCGGCCAGGCGGGGGACGATCTCCTTGCCCACCCGTTCGACGAACGCGACGGGGTCACCGACGGGCATCAGGTCCACCACGCCGACGCCCATCCGCGCGTAGCCCGCCATCTCCTCGACGAAGGCATCGAGGTTGCCCAGGACATCCTTCACATAGAGGATGGTCTTGTCGATGGTCCCGTAATCGCGTTCCTCGGACTCGCAGTGGCCGCGTAGCACGTCGAGCTTGTGCGCGATGTCGTCGGGACTCGAGGCGAACAGGTTGCAGGCGTCGGCGTATCGGGCGACCAGGCGCAAGGTCTTCCGTTCGCCGCTGCCTCCGATGAGGATCGGCGGCCGTGGCCTGCTCAGGGGAGCGGGGGAACAGATGGTCTCGGCCAGGCGGTAGTGGCGCCCCTCGAAGGGTCCGTTGTTCTGGCTCCACATCTGCAGACAGATCTGGATGGTCTCCTCCATGCGTTCGAACCGTTCGGCAACCGGCGGGTAGGGCACGCCGAGACCGTTGTGTTCGCGTTCGTACCAGGCGGCACCGATCCCCAGCTGCGCGCGCCCACCGGAGAGGACATCCAGCGTCGCGACGATCTTTGCCAGCAACCCGGGATGGCGGTACGTCACGCCGGTCACCAGAAGGCTGAGCGTCATCTTCTCCGTCTGCCCGGCCAGGAAGCCGAGGGAGGTGTAGCCCTCCAGCATGGGGTCGGTCGCCGGGGCCATGTGATCCATCTGGAACCAGTGGTCCATCAGGCTGAACCCGGCGACCCCGGCATCTTCGGCCGCACGCGCCGTGGCCGCGAGCGTTGGCGCTATGGACTGCGGAGCACCCGGGAAGTCGAAGCGAACGTTGTGGATCCCGACACGCACGACCGATCCTCCCTCCGCATCTGATTTCTGCAAGACCAGCATAGACTGGTCGCATACCGTCCCCCGAGTCAGGATCGGAGACCCTTTCATGCGCCCCCTTCGTCCCCGTGCACTCAGCACCATCCTCGCGTTACTCACCGGTTCCGTGATGATGTCGGCCCTCGCTCCCGCAGCCGGCGCTTCGGCCATAACGCACGCCGTGGTGGTATCAGAGGATCCGGCCGACTGGACCCCCAACGTCACCAGTGGGAACGTCAAGGCCATCGCGAAGGTCGGCCCGATGATGGTTGCGGGTGGCCATTTCGCACAGGTCGACCAGACCGACACGACGGCGTTCAACCGGTCCGACATCTTCGGCTTCGACGCGAGCAACGGAAACGTCTCCACCACCTTCGTTCCCAAGGTGAACGACAACGTGGCCGCACTGGCGACCGACGGAACCCACGTCTATGCCGCGGGACCCTTCACGAAGGCGAACGGCAGTCCCGCCCTCCACGTCGTCGAATTCGGCATGAACGGCCAGACGGTCACTGCCTTCCAGGCGGCGGTGACGAACGGCACGACCGTAGAGACGATGGCGCTGGCGAACGGCGTCCTCTATATAGGAGGAACCTTCACCGAGGTGAACGGCACGCCACGGAACGGGTTCGCCGGACTGGACCCGACCACCGGTGCGTTGGTGCCGGGAGTGGCCACCTCCTTCACCGGGGTCCACCACGCGGGCTTGGGCGTCAGCCATGTGCTGGAGATCGCCGTCTCTCCCGACGGCTCGAAGCTCGTGGCGATCGGGAACTTCTCCGCCGTCGACGGCCAGCCGCGGGACCAGATCGCGGTTCTTGACCTCACCTCCACGACGTCCACGTTGAACGGATGGAAGACCGCTCGTTTCGACGACCGGTGCGCAACGATCGCCGATACCTACCTGCGCGCCGTCGATATCTCTCCCGACGGCACCTACTTCGTCGTCGGCACCACCGGTGGCTTCGCGAACGGCGCGAACGACGGCGTGCTATGCGACACCGCCACCCGATGGGACCTGACGGCGACGACGCAGGGTCAACAGCCCCAGTGGACGGACTACGCCGGCGGCGACTCGACCTATTCGCTCGCCATCACGGACGTCGCCGTCTACGTAGGTGGGCACCAGCGCTGGTGGAACAACCCGTACGGGGGCAACAAGGTCGGGCCCGGTGCCGTCAGCCGTCCCGGCATCGCCGCGCTGGACCCGGTCAACGGCATGCCCCTGCCGTGGAACCCGATCCGCAACCCGCTCGGCAAGGGCGTGTTCGCGCTGCTGCCGACGGATCAAGGGTTGTGGGTGGGCTCGGACACCAGTGGGATCGGGCATGAAACCCATGGACGGATCGCGTTCTTCCCGGTTGCGGGGGGGTCGCCGGTCACCGCGGTTGGTCCTTCGACGCTCCCGGACACGCTCTATTCATTGCCGGCCCCCGGATGCCCCTCGGTGGATCCCACGATCCTCTACCGGGTGAACGCCGGCGGTCCCAAGGTCGCGAGCGTTGATTGCGGCGTCGATTGGGCTGCCGACACTCACGCCACACCGAACCCACACGTCAACGCGGGCTCCGTCGTGGAATCGTTCGGTCCCGTTCCGTACGTAGCTCCGGGGATCCCTCCGACGACACCCTTGCAGGTCTTCGAAACGGATCGGCGAGACCCCGCGAAGGCTCCCGAGATGAACTGGTCGTTCCCGGTCACGCCCCACTCGGCCGTCACCGTTCGGCTCTATTTCTCGACCGGCTGTTTCTGCTCGTTCTTCCCCGGCGACCGGGTCTTCGACGTTGCCATCAACGGCACGACCGTGCTGTCCCACTACGACAACGTGGCGGATGTCGGGTTCAACACGGCGGTCATGAAGTCATTCGCGGCGAACGCTACCGCGAAGGGGAAGGTGCAGATCAGCTTCACCCATGTCACGAAAGACCCCATCATCAGCGCCATCGAGATCATCGACCCGAACGCCACGCCGGTCACCGAACCGAAGACCACCGACATCGTCGACCGGACGTTCGACGGATCGACGCTCGGCGCACCGGGGACGTTCCCAACAGCGGTCAACTGGACGCGTGCGCGCGGCGCCTTCTGGGCCAACGGCAACCTCTTCTACGGGTGGGATGACGGGAAGATGTACATGCGGACGTTCGACGGCTCGACGCTCGGGCCGCCAACGGAGTTGCTGATGCATGACCTCGCCGGATACTTCCCCGTCACCAGTCTCACGGGGATGTTCTACGACGCCGGACGGCTGTACTACACGCTCAAGGGCGACGACACGCTCTACTACCGCTACTTCGAGTTCGATCATGCGGTGTTGGGAGCGGAACCGTTCATCGCGAGCGCGCCCGGCAGCGGGTTCCAGTGGGGGAAGGTCCGCGGCATGACCTTCGCGGGCGGGAACGTGTACGTCGCACGCACGAACGGCGCGTTCTCCTCGATCGGGTGGTCGAACGGCGCGCCCATCCCCGCGAGCGAAACGACGATCGATTCGTCGCCGTCCCAGCAGTGGACGTCGCACGGGCTGTTCGCGATCCCGAGTTAAGTCGGGTCGTCGCCGATCGCGCGACGAGGGCCGGGGAGGAACTCCCCGGCCCTTCGCTTGTTTCGGTGGATCTGACGGGCGTTAGCCCGGCAGGATCCCTATGGCCGTTCCCCAGTTCGCGAACGGAACCCGGAACCTCGGGGTCACGTAGTTGGCCTCGAAGTAATAGTTCCCATCGCTTCCCCAGTTGATCTCGTTGTAATCACCCCAACGGCAACCGCGGTTCCGAGCGCTCGGGTCGAACGCCCGGTAGCACTGGAACCCGTCCTGCGGCCGCGTTCCCTTGCCGTAGAGGTAGAGCTGCGACACGCCGCTCGGCGTGATCCAGCCGTAGGCGGCGGATGGGTAGTAGTCCGGCCCGGCGACCGACGACATGATGACGGGATCGGTTCCGTCCCCTTTCACGCCGATGTCCCCGTAGAGCAGCCAGTTCCCCGCGATGGCGACGTACCCCTGGTCGGAGACGGTCCCCCCCAGCCCGTAGACCGAGTCGAACGCCGGCTCGACCACGATGTAGAGGAGTCCACCTCTGGCATGCGTGTTCGAACCCACCTTCGTGTCGATGACCGTCCACAGTTTCCCGCCGGCGTACTTCGTCGGCTGGGTCTCGTCGCCGCCGGCATCGAGCTTGTTCATCGGTTCTCCGACCGAATCGCCCAGCGGCGTCGGACCGGGCTTCTGCGGTGACTTCGGCGGTGACACGTAGTAATCCACGCCGTAGACGATCGCCTTCTCGAAGCCCAGCTGAGCCGGATGCGAATCGATCTTCTGGGTATCGGTGAGTGCTTCGATACCGATCCTGGTGTCGCCGGCTCCGGTGTATTCCAGGGCCGAGAGGAAGTACAGCGTGGCACCGTTGTCGAACGCGTAGTGACCGCCGTTCGGAACGTTGCCCCCTCTGAGCGAATACAACTTGCCACCGCCCAGGCTGCCCGGATCGACGTTGACAAGCGGGCTGGGTGTGCCCGACTCCAGGTCCAGCTTCGACATCACCTGCATGCGCGTTCCGTTGAACGCGCCGGTGTCGATGTTGTACTCGTTGTAGTTGATCTCGTAGACGTGCGCGTCGGTTGCGGTGAACGGGTGGTCGGCGAAGCATGCCGAGTGGCATCCGGGCGATCCGGGTGGGCTCGCTTCGAGCGCGTACACGTAGTAGTCGCCCAGTGGGTCCGCTGTTGCCTGCACCGCGAAGAAGTTCACGTTCCGGCCGGTGAAGGCTCCGGTGAAGAAGTCCTGGCCCGTCGCCCACGCCATCAGGAAGAACCGGCCGGTCCCCTTGTCGTACACGCAGTTGATATCGCCGGGGAAATAGGGGCCGTACGTTCCGTGGTCCCGGTCGAAGGCGTTCGGCAGACCGTAGAACGACGTCGAGGAGATCGGGGGCGTGAGCTGCGTTCCCGTGCCGTCGACGAACTGAAGGACGCTGTTCACGTACTCGACGGCGACGCCGCCGCCCTGACACATCGCGCCGTCGGCAGGCTCGACCGTGAACGAATTGCCGTTGTCGGCACGCCGACCATCGGCAGCATCAAGGCCGTCGTAACTCTGCGCGGTTCCACCGCGCTGGAGCAGCGTTGCGTTCGTGACGGCGACCCCTTGGGTGGCTGCTGCCTTCCCTCCCGTGAGCGGTCGCTGCTGGTTGCGAGGTGCCTGGACTCCCGGCGCTGCGGCGTCGGATCGGGTCGCAGCGGAGGCCTGACGGGCCAGCTGCCGGATGTTCACGGTGCCCCTCAGGGTCACCTTGGAGCGGGCCACCGACACGTTACCGGCGGCCGCCTTCTGGCGTGCGATCCCCGGCGGAGCGGTGGCAGTTACTGCGGCGAACGTCGCGAGGGCGACGATGACGGCCAAACATCTCGATCGGCGCAAGGCGGGCCCCTTTCCCGAACTGTTGGCAACGCGGTCCTTCTCAAGGTAGGACGACATTGCGAACTGCGCAACCCGTGTTTCTCCGCGCACCGGCCGGTTGGCACTCGGGCCTCGGGACGGGGCAAGATACGCGCCATGGATATCGACAGCGACCTCACCCCGCCCACCGCCGAACTCCTCCTGGACGTCCGAACACCTGCCGAATTGGCCTTCTCTCCCGATGGCTCGAGGCTTGTATTCGCGTTGCATGCGACCGTCGCCGACCAGGGATCCTTCGTCCCGAGTGACATCTACGTCGCGGGTACCGTGCTCGATGCGGCTCCCGTCCAGCTCACCTCCGGCCCGTGGAGCGATCGAACGCCCGCCTGGTCGCCGGACGGTTCGCGTCTCGCCTTCCTCTCGGACCGCCTCACGCCCGGGCACCAGCTCCCCTACACGATGTCGTCGGACGGCGGCGAACCGACCCTTGCAGGAACACTCGTGGGATCGGCCGAGAGCGTCGCGTGGTCGAGCGACGGGAACCGCCTCCTGGTGCTCGCTGCGGATCCCGGTTCCTACGGGCTGGATTGGAGCGCGCGGCCTGTGAACGGCGCCGATCCGGTGCCCGATCCCATCGTCCGGCGTCCGGGAGACGCCAGACGACGCCTCTTCATGGTCGAACCGGCCTCGGGTGGGGTGGCTGAGGTCGGCCCTGCCGACCTCAGCGTGTGGGAGTTCGATTGGGATGGCGACGACACCGTCGTCGCCATCGTCTCCCAGGACCACTCGGGCTCCGGCTGGTATCAGGGTGTCGTCGCCCGGTTGGACCTGGACGTGCGAACGGCGCAGACCCTGTACGCGCCGGTGTGGCAGATCGAAGGGCTCGCGCTCTCACCCGATGGCGGCCGGGTCGCCGTGGTCGAGGGATACGCGAGCGATCACGGACTGCTCTCCGGAAGCCTCATGCTGGTCGATCTGGACAGCGGCGCGACCTCCGACCCATGGCCGGACCTGGAGACGGTCGGGCTGGCGTCGTGGTGCGACGACGCGTCGCTCTGGTACGCGAACACCGACGGAACGGGGAACGCCTGCGGCCGGCTCTGGCTGGACGGGAGGCGTGAGGAGCGCTGGCGCGCGGACGCGTTCATCGGCGACGCGGTGACCACACCCGTCTGCGTCATCACCGAGGACGCCGCCGCCGTGTGGACCACGCACCAAGCGCACGGTCGGGCACCTGAACTCGCCCGGTTCGATCACGCGGCGGGGGACTGGATCCGGCTCACGACGTTCAACGACCGCATCGTGGAGGGACGCGTGTTCCCCGACGTTCGGACCATCCGGTGGATGGGTGAAGGGGGCGTCGAGATCGAGGGCGTGCTCATGCTGCCGAAAGGCACCGAGGGGCCGCTGCCGATGATCGTTGGGGTGCACGGCGGACCGACGTGGAACTGGGGCGCGTACTTCTCCGACTCCGAGCCGAACGCGGTGCTGTTGGCATCGGCCGGTTACGCGTGCTTGCTCCCCAACCCGCGAGGGAGCATCGGGCGCGGGCATGCTTTCGCGCAGGGCGTCATCGGGGACGGTGGCGGCGTCGACTTCCGCGACATCATGGCCGGGGTCGATCACTGCGTCGCCGAGGGCATCGCAGATCCGGATCGCCTGGGGATCACCGGTCTGTCCTACGGCGGGTACATGGCGGGATGGGCCGTGGGGCAGACGGATCGGTTCCGTGCCTCCGTCGCGATGTCGGTGGTCTCCGACTACGTGTCCTACCACTTGACCTCAGAGGTCTGGTGGTACGACCAGGCGATCCTGAAGGGTGAGTGGAACGACCCCGCGAGTCAGTACGCGGAGCGTTCGCCGGTCACGTTCGCCCATCGGTCCACGACACCAACCCTCATCATCCAAGGGGCGGACGATCGGTGCACCCCGCCCGGTCAGGCCGACGAGCTGTTCAACGCCCTTGCGGTCTCGGGCGCCGAGGTGGAGTTGGTCGTCTACCCCCGGGAGGGACACGTGCCGGTCGAACGGGCCCACGCGCTGGATGCGATCCGGCGAACACAGGCCTGGTTCGACCGACACTTGGGTCCCAGCATCTAGCGGCGCTCGGTCAGGCAGGGTCTCCCGGGCTCATCCCCGGCCCCAGCACCTGGAAGAACACGTACGCATTGGTCTCGACCTCCGGCGCGCAGCCGCCGGCCGTCTGGCAGGCGTCCACCGCTTCCACGTTCTTGGCGGCAACGATCTTGTTCCAGGCGTGCAGGTTCTTCACACCGACCAGAACGACGGGCCACCATGTGGACTGGAACGACTCGTCCTCCTCGATCACGAAGCTCCGTGCCGGAAGCATCGCGTTCTCGCCCATGTCACCGAAGACGTGGGAGAGGTCCATGGTGCGCGGGTGGTCGATGCACCGTGCGTCGCACTGGAGCGTGGCATCCGGGGGAGTGAAGCCCAACGGGATCAGTTCGTAGATGCTGCTCACGACCGGGCCGCTCGGAGGAACCTGGGCGGGTCGGCCAGCCTCGCATTCGGAGTTCGCCTCGGCGGGCGGAGGATCTTCGCAGAAGAACCGGTGCGAGTACTCGAGCTGCACGGTGTGGCCATCCAGCCACGCGTCGGTGAAGCCGATCTTCATGCACTCGGACCCGCCGCTGTTACAGGGCAACGTGCGCGAGGTTCCCGACCCCGACGCCACGGCCACGCCGAACGCCAGACCGAGCGCCAGCGAAGCCGTGGTGAGGAGGACGAGTACCGAACGGATCGATCGGATTCGCGAGAGCTTCAGCATGTTCAGCCCCTCCTTCGCAGCTCGGCGAGCTGCTCCCAGGGCATACGGGCGAGGCGGGGCCGCGGTTCGTGTCACCCCCGTGGAGTATCGTCAAACGATGACCCGGCTCAGCACGCGTGAGCGGGCGAACCTCCCCGACAGGGCGTTCGCCTACATCGATGGGGACGGGCGACGACGGCTGCCGATCCACGACGAAGCCCATGTGCGGGCGGCCCTCGGGCGGTTCGAACGGGTCCGGTTCGAAGACGATGCGGCCCGTGAACGCGCGCGGCTGCGGCTCCTGAAGGCGGCCAAGACGTACGGCATCGTGCCCGTCGGATTCATCGCCGGACAGCTGCGCTCCGAGCGCAGCAGCCGATCGGCGGACTTCTCCACGTTCCCCACGGGGTCGGTCACGTTCCTGCTCACGGACATCGAGGGATCGACCCTGATCCTGCGCCGGTTGGGCGATGGCTACGCGCCGCTGCTGAAGGATGTCCGGGGGATCATCCGCGACGCCGTTCGCCGGTGTGGCGGACGGAAGGTCGACGCGGTCGGCGATGAGTACCTCTCCGTGTTCGAGCGCGCCGCACCGGCCATCGAGACGGCGCTGGACATCCAGCGCGCCATGAGGGATCGGGCATGGCCGCACGGTCTCGATGTTCGGGTTCGCGCGGGGATCCACAGTGGGCGACCGACGTTGACCGAGACCGGCTACGTGGGACTGTCCGTCCATACGGTGGCCAGGATATGTGCCGTCGGCCACGGCGGACAGATCCTCGCGTCGGGCAAGACGAAGGTTGCGGTCCAGGGTGCGGTTCCGGCCGGAGCCGTGTTCCGAAGCCTTGGGCGGCACCGGCTTTCCGGGTTGGCACGGGATGAGACCATCTATCAGGTGCAGGTCAAGGGGATGCCGACACGCTTCCCGCCGCTGCGCTCCGTCGTCCTTCCGGCGCCGGATCCCCGCGGCTAGTTAGGTCGGATCGTCGCGGTTCCCCGGATGCTGTCGCATGTAGTGCTTCTCCCACTTCGGGATACGGTGCCGGATCAGGTGCGGCTCCGGGACGCGCACACCGGCTGCGTGGGGTGACGTGAAGTCGAAGCTGCCGCGGTAGTCGTAGGCGCCCGCATCTTCCTGGCTGAGGGGGTCGAGGCCGAACGTGTGCTCGACGAATGCCAGCAACGAGGCGTAGGTGGCGTCGGTGTGGTCGGTGTAGCCGACCTTCGCGTACGGGGAGATGATGATCATCGGAACCCGGATCCCCCACGTCGGCTGCGGCGGCGCCACGTGGTCGTAGAAACATCCGCAGTCGTCCCAGGTGAGGAAGATGGCGGTCGACGCTGCATCGACCGGATCGGATTGTATGGCCTGGACCACCGACGCAACGAAGTTGTCGCCGGCCGCCATGGAGGCGTTGTTGTGCGTCGAGTTAGCCCAACTGGGAATCACGATCGACAGTGCGGGCAACGTTCCGTTCGCCGCATCGTCGATGATGTCGTCCGCTGCGACCACCTGCTCCCGTTGCGGCGAGCCGAGGCACGAGTAGAAGGTCGGGCAGATGGACCAACCCCACCCATCTCCACCGGTGATGCCGTCACCTTCATAGATGTGCCAGTCGAGTCCGGCCGCGTCGACGCTGTCGAAGATGGTGGGCTCGTAGGGGACCGGGGAGTCCCGGTACGGACCGACCCCACTCTGGTCGGGGATGCACGAGGGCACGAGTGTCAGAGGATCGCGGCCGTCGGTCCAGTAGGTGTCGTTGAAGCTGTCGCATCCCCAGCCGGGACCCGCGGGGCGTTCCCCCGGATGCGGATTGTTGCCCTGGAATCCATTCGCCGACGGGTTCCCCAGAACCAGATGTCCGACCCACGACGGCGTGTTCCGTAGTTCGAAGGTGCGGTCCGAGATGGTGTAGCGCTCGGCGAGCGCGGCGACGTTCGCGATCGGCGACACCGCGGGCCGGAGCGGATCGTACTGCGCGTAGCAGGCGTGCGACGGCGTGGTTCCCGCATCGCATCCCCAGATCTTGTCGAACCCGTTCATGGCTCCGTCGTTGATGCTCGTCGCCTGCGCTTCGACGCTGTGACGAACGGGAGGAACGATATCGGGGCTGAGCGGGAGCTTGATGGTCTGTCCGGTCGAGAGCTTGCCCTTCGCGCGCCCGTCGCATCGCGCGTTGGCACCCGGCCGGACGATCTTGCCTTGACGGACCTCCACGCACAGCTTGCCCAGCACGTTGTCGAACGAGTGGTTCTCCTGATCGATGATCACGACGTGTTGGATCGGTATGACCACGAACGGGACGTCGCTGGAACTGCTCCCTTCCGGCGTGGTCACGTTCACCGGACCCGTGGTGGCGCCGTTGGGGACCTGGGTGGTGATCTGGGTGTCGGAGTCGACCAGGAACGTGGCGGGAACTCCGTTGAAATCGACAGCGGTCGTGTCCTGAAGACCGTCCCCGGTGATCTCGACCGTCACGCCGTACGTTCCGGTCTCCGGGGAGATCTGCACGTTGCTCGGCTGGGTTGCTCCTGCACGGCCCTGCGTCAGGGCCGTGGTGACCAAGGCGAAGCTCAAGAAAAGCCTGAAACGAAATCGCATCCGACGCTGCCTTCCGCTTCCTGGGGGTGCAGCCCTTCTCCGGTGGAACCCTATGCCGACTTGCGTGCCGGCGCAACTAGAACGGTGGTGGAGTGAAGACCTCCGTGACATCGGTGGGACTTGCGCCGCCTGCCGCCGCGCCGCCGGCCGCGACGAATACTTGTCCATGCCAGACCACGGCCTGGATCCCGTGCCTCGCCGTGGGTATGCCGGCGAGCGAACCCCAGGTGTCGGTCACAGGATCGTAGGCCTCCACCTCGGAGAACGTTCCGTCGGCGCCCTCTCCACCGATGACCAGGATGTGTCCCTGCACCACCGCGACGGCGTAGCCGCCGCGCGGAGTCGGGAGCGGCGCCAGGCCGGTGGTCCAGGTTCCGGCGGTCAGGTCGTACACATCGTTGAAGCCGAACGGCTCCGCCCGGACCCCTTGGCGGCCGCCGATGGCGTAGAGCTTCCCGTCGACGATGGCCGCCTGGAAATGGTCGCGTGCCCGGGGCATGTCGTCGAGCGCCGTCCACGTATCCGCCACCGGGTCGTAGACGTCTGCCCAGGGGACCGCCACGCCGTCGTGCAGCCCGCCGAAGTAGTAGATCTTCCCGTTCCACACCGCCACGCCACCGGCGCCGCGTTCGCGTCCTGTGGGCATAGCGGCACCGCTCGAGAACGTGTCGGTCGCGGGATCATAGATCCATACGCTCCCCACGGAGGGCTTCGGCTGACCGGGCTGGCGATGCAGGCCGCCGAGCGAGTAGATCTTCCCGTTGAGGGTCACCGATTGGATGTGGTCGAGGTCGGCCGGGAGCGGGTGCAGCCATCGCCACCGGTCGCGCCGTGGGTTGTAGACCTGCTGCGTGGTGCCGCCCCACGTGAGGTAGAAGCGGTTCGAAACCTTCGAGAACGACACCTCTTGGCGGGCCAGCCCGGTGGGAGTGGCCGTCCTCCAACTGCCGATATCGACGACACCGCTCGGTGTCGATGCAGAGACGGGCGCCGGTCCGGGTGGTGACGTCTCCTTGGCCCGGAAGTAGTCCCACGTGGCGGTGAAGGGTGCGCCGGAACCGTGTGAGGTCGAGATGACGCCCGTGGCGAGCGCGGCACTCGAGAACCAACTCGAGGGAACGGTGATCGCCGTCCCCAGGTTCACCGTGGGGCCCGCGACACCTCCGGAGATCACCGAGTAGCGGGGGAGCACCGTGTGCTTGGCGGGATCCACGCGGAGGCTGAGCACCACCGCATCGGGACCGGGCATGGTCACGGGTGTGCTTCGGCGGTTCGTGACGCTCCCTGCGACCTCGCGGCGGAACTCGATCGCGCCGGAACCGTCGCCGGCCGCGGTCGAGAGCTCCACGTAGTTGTCCTGGTCGCCCGTTCCGATGGTGATCCCCATCGACTGACCGGACACGGGCGTGATGCTCGCGAACGGCGCCACGATCTTCGTGGTCACGACGAAGGTGCCGGTGGTCGCGGGAGACGCGTCGAAGCCTCGTTGGAACCCGTACATCTGGTTGTTCGACGAGCCCTCGGCGGTGCCGTCGGGGACGGCATCCACGGCGAGTGTTCCGGTCGCACTTCCCACCGTCATGGCCGCCGGGTCGTAGAGGTTCGAGTAATCGGTGATGCCGTTCGTCATCAGGCCCCTGAACCCGGTGTCGTTGATCCCGCCGGGGTTCTGACTGCCCGGGTCCCATGAGATCTGGATGGGGAGCGAACGGCCGATGCCGTTCAGCGCGTCGTTGGCGAAGGGATCGGAGGTGTCGGGCAGGCCGTCGTTGTCGTCGTCGGGGTCGTTCAGGTTGGAGATGCGGTCGTTGTCGGCATCGGCGGGGACGTCGGCCGCCGAGCATGGGTCGGTGCCGTTGTCGATCTCGTCGGCGTTGGTGAAGCCGTCGCCGTCGTCGTCGTTCGCGTCGTCCAGACCGGTGCAGGTCCCGCCGCCGCCCAGGTAGTCGTTCGGTTCGAAGGCGACGATCGATGCGGCGGAGTGGTCCGCCACCCAGATGGTGCCCGGGAACGGATCGGTGTCGCCTTGGGTGGTGACGTCCAACGGACGCTGATCGATATTGGAGAACAGGGTGGATTGATCGGTGACGGTCTTTCCCGAAGCGTCCAGCTGGACGCGATAGAGGGCGTTGTTGAAGGAGGTGAGCAGGAGGTCGCCCTGGAGAGCCCCGCCGAAGTTGGACGCGGTGTACTCCGCGATCCCGTCCGTCGAGCCCGGGAACGTCGCGATGGACTCTCGGTCAGGTCCGGGCGTGATCCAGGTGCATTGTCGCGGGTCGCCGGTGGGCACCGGCGATTGACCGCCGAAGGTGTTCGCGGTGCTTGCACGCGTGGGGTTCGGATGTCCGCCGTACTCGCCTTCATAGATCCAGTGGAGACTGTCGTTCCCCGTGATGCCGCCCTCACTGATGGCGTTCGTGCAACCCGGGGTGCCGTTACCGACCGGCAGGCCGCCGGCTCCTGCGTTGGAACCGTTGTCGGTCCCGTAGAGCAGGCCGTTCGACGCCCAGACCAGGTCGTAGGGGTTGCGGTAGCCGGGGGAGTAGACCTGTACGGGGCCACCGGGAACGATCTTCGCTTGGTTCAAGCCGTCGTTGCCGCCGAAGGGGTCGCGCACATCGACGGGCGTCGGGTCGTCCGGCGGCGTCGGTGCGTCGGGCCGCGTCGGGTCGTCGAGCGTCGGGATGGAGTAGGCGCCGGGTGTCGCCGTGATCACGTCTAGGTCGATCGAGAGGATCGCGCCGGACAGGGCGTACTCGGGAAGCTCCGCGAAGGTGTTCGAAGGCGCACCCATGTTCGTGTTGCCGCCGACCGCGAGGTAGAGCGTGTTCGTGGCGGCGTCCAGTGCGAGGCCGTTGGGCACATGCACCTCTTCAGAACGCGGCAAACCGCGAACCAGGGTGTTGGCCTTCCACGCGGATCCGTCCCAGCGGACACGCGAGATCGTCCCCGAGTTCGTGTCGAGTCCGGTGTCGCCCAGACCGCTGTTGCTCCCTCCGGCCCGGGGGTCGCTGGAACTGACGTACAGAACGGGGTGCGTCGCTGTTCCCACCACGATGAGTCCCGTGAGGAGACGGCCGTTGACGGAGGGCTGCGCCTTGCCGGTGTCGTCGTGGTTGCGGATGGCGGCGATAGACGTGATGGTGTCGGTGGCGGTGACCTGGTACTGGTTGAATCCCAGCCGTTCGATCGTGTAGACCTGGATGAGTCCGGAATCGTTGCCGACGTAGAGACGGCCGTCGGGACCGAACTGCAACGTGGTGGGACCCGTTGAGGACGCACCGTCCAAGGTGCTCTTGCCGAAGCCGACATCCCCGGCCGTTGCATGCGCAGGGGTCGCCGGCGCCAGTACCAGCCATTGCATCGCGAGGATCCACACGGCCGCGGCCAAGCCGCGGCGCCTTACGGGGGGGACAGGCACCGACGTTCCCTTCCGACGAGGTCGGCGGCCCTGTGCCGCCGGTTTAGCGAGAGTGCCATTCACGCATCCCCGATGGAGCTACGTCAATGGGCCAAACGCCAAAAAGCACCCCTCAGGACCTAAGTCCCGAGGGGTGCTCCTGGCTACGCGATGGTGCCGGTTATGCCGCCTTCACGGTGAACCGAACGAGCGGGTTATAGCCCGTCCAGCAGCCGTCGTCCAGGCGGAACGTGTCCGTCGGACCTGTGTCACCAGGGCAATACACCCCAGCGTTCGACGAGTTCAGGAACACGCCGTCGGGGTACTTGTCGGTCCCCCTGGAGGGGAGTCCGGCATAGGCCCCGACATTCAAAGAGTCGTACGGGCAACCCTCAGTGGCGGTGTTGCAGGGGTTGTCGTAGCCCTCCGGGTTGTACCCGTAGCCACTGGTGTTGTAGGTGATGCCGTAGATGGCTTGCGTCGGCAGCGTCACGTGCAACCCCGTGAACTTGAAGAGGATCGTATTCGCGAAGCCGTTGTAGCACGTGTCGTCCGCGGCGCTGTACCACTTGCCGAGGTTGTCACCCGTGCATTCGACGGACGCCGACGGGCGATAGGGGATGTTGAAGACCCTCGTCACGCTCGTGATGACCGTCCCCTTGGTGGGAGGAGTCCCCGCGTTCACCTGGTACACGCTGAACGTGATCGGGATCGAGAAGGTGGCTCCCGGGGTGGTGACGCAGTCGTTCGTGTTCCAAGCGCCCGTCTCGCACGCCCAGCTACTCATGACGACCCTGACGGCCTTGAGCGTCGAGGACGTTCCCGGAGCGAACTTGATCATGTCGCCGAACTCGTTCGTCTGTTGTGCCTGGAACGGCTGGCTCGGGATGTTGCCGGGGAGCGTGCTCGGGATGCTGTTGTAGACGTTCGGCGTCACTGCGAACGCCGGTGTTGCGGATGCGAGCGCCATCACGGCGGCCGACATCAGCACGATGGATGCTGCGGTAGTTGCTCGTCTCATCTTGCCTCTTTTCCTGCGTTGGCCATGGGCCGGTCCCGATGGGGCGACCACATGGGTCTGGCGGCTTCACGTGCTGAGTGATCCTCACCTCCTCCGGGTGAACGACGTGCTGCTCCCATGTCCCGCTTCCGCGGTGGTGTCACGGGGTTTCGGGGGCGTACCGGGGGTCTAACGGCGTAGGGCTGATGCTGTCTCGCCTACGCCCTTTGACCCTACCGCCAGTGCCCATCTCACGCAACCCCACCGGTCGACGAGGTGGTCAACTCGAACGGGTGCTGCATGGATGGCAGCCTCTGCCGTGAGCTGATTCAGGCCGGGATCGGGAGCACGGTCGCGGTGGCCCCGTTGTTCGGGGGCGTGCCCAGTCCCAGGAAGGCGTACATCCCCGCCTCCAGCGAATAGTGGTTGTAGGCCGTCGCGTCCTGTGTGCCCGGGGTGACGCCGTTCCCGACCTCGAGGGTCACGATCCTGTTGTTCGTGCGCGTCCCCTCGTCCCAGGTGAGGACGACCGTGATATCGGGTTCGTTCAAAAGTTGCGGCACGACTCGCGAGAGCCAGTCGTCCGAGAGCTTCATGGGGCTGGTTGCGGTGTATTCCCCGTCGAACGCCGGACACGTCGCACCGTTCTTGGGCAGCGTGTGCATGTCGTCGCACTGGTTCGGGATGAGATACGTGAGGCTAGGGAGGGTGGACGGCGTTAACGTGTCTTCTGTGAGCGGTTTCGCGTTCGTCATGCAGGTCTCGTTCGCCCGGAACATGTACGCCGGGTCGTGCATGGTGGTGTAGAGCGGATGGGTGGTGCCGGGGACCGGGCCGGTGGATGCGCCGCTGCAGTTGGCGCTCATGGACTCCTCGAGTTCCACCCACGACAAGGCTCCTCCGCTGGCGTCGATCGCCTTGAAGATGTTCTCGGGGGTCGGCGGGGGCGCAGCCGTGAGGCCGCTGGTCATCGCCCGATAGTCCCGCGCGCTGCCGCTGGCGACCGCCGAGTAATTCGTGAAGAGCAACCCATCCGTCACCAGCGTATGGATGTAGGGCGTTGCCAACGGTGCGCTCATGACCTTGGTGTAGGTCTTGTTCTCCAACACGATGACCACGAGCCGGCCGCCGGTGGCGTGCGCGGCCGGAGATGTGGCAGCGAAGCCGGTGAGCAGCAGGATGGCGCCCATGAGGGCGGCACGTCCTCGTTTCGGCAGGGTGGTGAGCGGGGGCATCGATCTCCATCGGGTCGGGGGCGCGGCGTCGGTGTCCGACCCGCCAGCGTACCCACATCCGGGAGAAAGGTGCATCCTCCACAAGTCGGTGATCGGGCCTGTCGGCCGGATCGACCGTGCTGCAACGATGAACGATCCGTGACGAGGATGTGAAGAACCGGCGATGCCGTTGCACGTTCGGCGATGCCGACGCTACGGTGTCCCGGTCGACCAGACGACTGGAGGCCGCGACGCACGAACCCCGTGTCGCGGCTTCTTCCGTTCCCGGGCAGTCGACGACCCGGGATGACGCACTAGGAGGTGCCGACCGTGAGGCCCCTGCTGTTTCTCTTGACCAGACCCGTTGATCGATATGAGACCACTCGCTGCTGCGACGACCGTCCGCACGCGACCGTTCCCTCCGACAGGCCGGCGTGGCCGCTCAGATGGCCGCGGAAGCTGCACGCGGCGGCCGGGCCTTCGTTCGCCGTATTCCGGCGGCAGATGTCGCAACCGGTTAGCGCAACGGTGGACGCCGGAACGCCGGTGATCAGTTCATCCGGTCGCGAGGTGGGAACCGTCTCCAGCCTGGTGGTCGAGTTGCCATCGGGACGCGCGTCCTATGCCGTCACCCCGGAGGCCGCAGAAGGGCGGGTGTTGCTCCTTCCTCGTGACGCCCTTCGCCCGGCGGAGGACTCGGCCGTGGTCGAGGAGCGCGTGCTCCACCGTCTCGCGCGCAAGAGCGCCTGACGCCTCACCGCAGGGGCGCCGGTAGGGCTCCCATCCGGGAGTGCATCTTCGGCGAGCCGGGTGTGACGGACGTGCGGAGCGGGAGCTTCGTGGCGGCCGCGGTGTTCGCGCCGGCGACTTCATAGATGTCCGAGTAGTACGAGCCGGAGCACTTGTACGGATCGAAGTAGATGTTGTCGTTCCCACCCAGGTCGATCGCGTCATAGGTCGTCGAGATGTCCATGCCGGAGGGCATCTTGCTCACGACCACCGTCGAGGAGACCGGCGTGCCGATCGTCCACCGGACCAGTTTGACGGCGGCCCCGCATGCGTTGTGTGACTGGATGTAATAGAGCGTTCCGGTGGCGCCATCGATCGACGGCGAGTACTGCTCGAACCCGAGCGGGTTCTTCAAGCGGTGGACCTTCGCTGCGCCGATGTCGTAGTACCAGACCCGGCAGTGTGGGGTGCACGTGTACCACGTCGCGTATTGATCGCTCACCTGCGACGGGACGATGCAGAGACAGCCGAGCGGCAGGCTCGCGAGCTTCGTGGTCGTCTGGGTGTTGCGATCGTAGAGCATGACCTTGTCGGGGGCGTTCGGCCTGAAGACGGCGGGCGACCTGCCGAACAGGATGAATCCCGGCGAGATCGATGGTGCCCATTCCCACGCGTCGGTGTCGACGCCGACGGGAGGATCGGTTCGTACGTGGGTCGCGAGATCGAACATGTAGAGGTTGGATGCTCGGTTCTCGACCTCCTGGTAGATCGACTCCGTGGTGTTGCCCGTGATCCCGGCCGAGTATCCGGCCGTGTTCGAGCGGTTCATCTTCACAGGCGTGCTCAGAGGAAGGGTCGAGCTATAGGCGTCATAGTGGTTCGGCTTCGCAGTCGAGTTCTGGTTCCACGTCAGGTAGCTGTCATTGGCTGCAGGGTTCAGCTGGTCGATCTTCGACCCGCCGAGCACCTTGGTCGGGGTCAGGTTTGCCCATGCCTCGAGGCTGGACACGAGAACGAGGAACGAGACGATGGAAGCCGCTGCCAGACGCTTCATGGGAGGTCCTCTCCGGGTTGGCGGATCGTCGGATTATCGGCTTCCATGAGACCGCAAGGCGGGCACCCCTTGCCCTTTGAAGCGCGGTGGATGTAGCGTCGATGAATCGCACCCGAAGGGGGAGGGATGGATAACGTTGCGGTCATCCGTAGGGTCGAGGAGGCGTGGAAGGCGCACGACCTGGACACCCTGAACGATCTGTTCGCGCCGGATTTCCAGGCGCACACGCCCGGCTCCGACTCGCTGCCGCCCGGTGTCGAGGGCGCGAAGATGGCGCACCAGAGTTCGATGCAGGCGTTCCCGGACCGTCAGAACCAGATCCACGACATCTTCGGCGAAGGTGAGTTCGTGGTCTCGCATGTGTCGATGAGCGGCACGAACAAAGGCGGTCTTCCGTGGTTCGGCATCCCCGCGAACCAAGCGAAGATCAACGATGTGAACTGGATCACGATCTTCCGTCTGGAGGACGGCAAGGTGAAGGAGTCGTGGGCGACCATGGAGGTGCCGAAGCTGATGTCGCAGCTCGGCGCGATGCCGGGAGGGATGTGACATGACCACACCCGAAGAGAACAAGCGCCTCGCTCTCGAGTTCAGCGAGAAGGTCTTCAACGAGCACGACGTGGGCTACCTGAAAGACTCGCTCTCCGAAGAGTTCAGAGATCGGTCGCCCGCCCCCGGGATGGGCGACGACAAAGTGTCGTGCATCGCGTTCTTCGAGCAACTGTTCCAGAACATGCCCGACATCCACTGTGAGGTTCTCCATGCGGTCGCCTCCGGCAACAAGGTGGCGATCCACGGGATGTACACCGGCACCGACACCGGCGGGTTCATGCCGGGCATGGAGCCGACGAACAAGCGGGTGTCGATGGCATCCATCGATATCTCGGAGTTCGACCAGGATGGGAAACAGGTCGGACATTTCGGGATCCAGGACACGATGAGCGCGATGATGCAGCTCGGCTTGGTGCCGATGCCGGAGGGCGCCGAGCAGCACGACCACTGAGGACCCCACGCAAGGAGCCCGGGCGGGTTCGCCCGGGCTCCTTCGTGTTCGTGACCGGTTCGCGTGTGGCTAGGCGGCGAACTGCGCGGTGCCCTTGCAGACCTCGCCCGAGGCACTGTTCACGGCGCGACCAGTGATCGTGTCGGTGCCGGCGTTATTGCCCGTGACCTGGCGGACGGTGAACGAACCGCTCGCACCCTGGGTCACCCGGTTGCCCTGGAAGAAGGTGTTCCCGTCGTGCGTCAGGCGAACGTGCCAGGTCTGGCCGACGTGGTTCGAATCGACCTCGAACTCCACTTCGATGCGGCCGTTCTCGGGGCTGAGCTTCAACTTCCAGTCGCTCGAGCCACTGCATGCTCCGCGCTTGATGACGTCTCCGTCCTTGGCCATCGCGGCCGGCGCGACGCCGAGAAGACCGACGATCGCGGCGACGGCGATAGTGCTCTTGAGTCCCTTTCGCATCCCCTGCTCCTTCTGCTCGGTGGCCCGGTTGGTCCGAACCGCTCCCGAGGCAGACACTCGCAGTGGCTCGGTCGGGTTCACAACGGGACGTTGGTCTCGCGACCTCGAGGCCCTGCGGCCTAGAGCGTTGCCTTGCCGCCGCAGGTCTCGCCGGTGACCAGGTTGTTCCCGGCTGCCTTGATCGCATCCGGGCCAACGCGGTTGGTGGTGTGCGTGCGGACCTCGAGGTACCCGCCCAAGGACGACGTGCGCGTTCCCGAGAAGATGCCGGTGCCGTTGTCGCTCATGAAGATGTGCCAATCCTGGCCGGACGCACCGCCGTCGATCCGGTATCGCACCCGCAGGCGGCCGCCGTCTTCCTTCTGAACGTCGAGCCTCCAGTCGCTCCGCCCGCTGCACGAACCGCGGCGGCTGACCCCGCCGCCCGACGCCAGGGCTGCCGAGGGGACCGCCAGGGCCGCGGCGAGGATGACAGCGACGGCGAGCCGGAGGATCCGGACACATGACATGTATCCCAGGATGACCCCTGCCGGGTCGCGCTTCCAACGGGACCTTGGTCTCGAGACCCGGGGAGCAACGGCGGGTTCAGTCGGGGGCGAGCAGCCCGTTCCGCTCTGCCCAAAGGGCCGCCTGCGTTCGATCCGCCACGCCGATCGACTGGAAGACCCGGGTGAGATGCCCTTTCACCGTCTTCTCGCTGATCCCGAGCTTGCGGGCGATCTGCTTGTTCGCCAGCCCGCTCGCGGCCAGGACCAGCACCTGGCGTTCCCGGTCGGAGAGGTCGCCGGCCGGGGGAGCGGTGGTTCGCGCAGCGATCACCTCCGCGGCAGCCTTCGGCGCCAACGGGCTCTCACCCCGTGCGGCAGCCAGGATCCCGCGGTGGAGTTCGTCGGGGTCGGCGTCCTTCAACAGGTAGCCGATCGCCCCGGCCTCCAGGGCTTGCATGATGCGGTCGCGATCCGAGAACGAGGTGAACAGGACCACGCGCGTCTCGGGTGCTTGTGACCGGATCCGTCGCGTCGCCTCGATGCCGTCCATCTCCGGCATCTCCAGGTCAAGGAGCGCGACGTTCGGTGTGAGGGACACGCAGAGCCGGAGAGCGTCCTCGCCGTTCACACCGGTTCCGACGAGTTGGACATCGTCGAACGTGTCGATGAGTTGCTCCAACCCTGTTCGCACCACCTTGTGGTCGTCGGCGATCACCAGGCTGATCATGCGGATGGAACCTTCACGCGAATGGTCGTGCCGTGGTCCGGGGCAGAGGTGATGTCGACGGTGGCGCCGGCGTCGCGGGCGAGGTCCGCGAGCAGCCGCAGGCCCA
Organism: Actinomycetota bacterium; assembly: GCA_034667405.1. Lineage (GTDB taxonomy): Bacteria > Actinomycetota > UBA4738 > UBA4738 > HRBIN12 > JANXVR01. The sequence goes on from JAXDJX010000014.1 coordinate 59,397, forward strand.
GATGTCCTTCCGACCGGGCGGCTTCGGCCTGTGGAGGTGAGAACCCCCGGCCGTCGTCGACGATCTCAAGCGTCGCCGAGTCGTTCTCACGAGCAAGCCGAACCCGGACGTTGGTCGCCTCGGCGTGTGCGGTGACGTTGCGGACAGCCTCTTGCGCGGCGCGGAAAAGCAGCGACTCCACCTGCGGCGGAAGGTTGAGTGCCTGGTCGATATCCAGGTCGACCGCGATGCCGTAGCCGGCCAGCGGCGCGGTGAGATCCGCGAGGGCAGCGGAGATGCCGGCGCGTTCGAGCGTTGGCGGATAGATCCCCATCAACGACGAGCGTAACGAACGCATCCCCAGACGCGTCCGTTCGCCGGCGTCGCGGAGTGCCGCCGACGCCTCGGGGTCGTCGGCCTCCAATCGGTCCGCAGCTGCGGCCAGGGACATCGATACCCCGGCCAGCTGCTGGACCGGCCCGTCGTGCAGATCGCCCGCGATCCTTCGGCGTTCAAGGTCCGACGCGTCGATCGCCCGCTGCAGGAGGCGTTCGCGCTCGCGCTGACCTTCGCGGACTCGCCCGGCCAGCCGGGAGGCCAGCGGGATCTGCAGCAGGGCGAGCGCGATCAAGGCGATCGCCAGCACCGGGAGGAACGCCCGCCAGAGCTGCTGCGCGCTGGTCGAGACCGAGTCATAGAGAAGGTATGCCTCGAACAGGACCGGCTGCCCGCCCTTCGTATCCAGGGGCAGGTAGACCTCCAGGAGTTGGCCGAAGCCGCGTTCGAACCGGTTCTCCGGTTCGCTCAGATCGCTGACGTCTGCATCGACGACGTCGGTGCGCAGCGCGTACAGCTCGTCTGCACCCAGGGTGAAGCGCTCGCCGATCAGGTCCGGCTCATCGGAATAGAGGATCGTGCCGTCCGGCGCCCAGATCTTGACGCGCACGATCGGGTCGCGGATCACGTCCGTGAGGACCAACTCGTCGAGCGCACCGAGGCTCGCCGCGTCGCCATTGAGGATCCCGTCCTTCAACCTCGGTTGCACCACCGCTCGGGCCGCCACGCTGGTGATGTCCTTGGCCTGCCGTATCGCCTCGGCCTGTCCCACCCGCTGCATGACCACGACGCCCACCACGCCGACCAGCACCAGGACGATCGTGCCCGAGAGGGCGAACGTCAGCACGGCCTTCGTGACCGACATGGGTTTCCTGTTCACGGGATCTCCGGATGGAGCGGGGACCGCTCCGTTCCCGGGAGCCTACCCAGCGTGGAGGTTCCTTACGTGCGGAGGTTGGCGCCCTTCGGGTCGTAGGGGATCTCCGGGAGGATCCGAGCGGTCCGCGGTTCGCCGACCACGAAGACCGTCACCTCGGCGTTCTGATCGACCACGTCACGGTCCAGGAAGGCGAGCGCCAGGCTCTTGCCCACGTGATGTCCGTAGGCGCCGGATGTGACGAATCCCACGCGGCGTTCCCCGATCCAGATGCCGTCGTCACGCGCGGCGTCGGCGTCGGTCGCATCGACTTCCAGGAGGACCAAGAGCTGGCCCGGCGGCTGCGTCAGTTCCTGCCGGGCAGCTTCCGCCCCGATGAAATCACCCTTGTCGAACGCCACGAACCGGTCGAGTCCTGCCATCCCCGGCGTGTAGGCCTGCGTGAACTCGGCCGACCAGATCCCGTACGCCTTCTCCAGCCGCAGGCTATCGATGGCCCGGTCGCCGATCAGCCGCAGTCCGATCGGGCCGCCGGCCTCCAGCAACTCCCGCAGCAGCGCGCGATGCTGGATGGTCGGGACCACGATCTCGTAGCCGAGTTCGCCGGTCAATGAGATCCGTCCGACCACCGCCTGCGCGTTCCCGACATCCATCCGTCGAACCGTGAGGAACCTGAATGCTTCGTCCGACACATCGTCGTGCGCGAGCCGTTCCAGGATGGCGCGCGACTGCGGGCCTGACACGGAGAACCCCATGAAATCGTCGGTGATGTTACGCAGCTCGACGCCGTTCGCCGGCATCTGGTGGCGGAACCATCGCTGATGCCACTCCTGCAGGTAGTACGAACCGGTCAGCCAGAACTCCTCGGGGCCCAGACGGGAGACGGAGAGGTCGCCCATGAGCTTGCCCGCGTGGTTGAGCATCGGTGCCAACCGGATCTGTCCGACCTCGGGGATGCGAGAGGACACCAGCCGATCGAGCCACGCCTCCGCCTCCGGGCCACTCACCCGGTAGCGGGCGTACTGCGCGATCTCATATGCGCCCGCCGCGGACCTGACGGCTGCGACCTCTTCCCCCACGATGGGTTCGGCGTTCGAACGCCCCAGGGTGTCGTTCTCGAGGAAGTCGGGTGAGGGGGCGAAGTAGAGCGGCACCTCCAGGCCCCAGTTCACGGTGAACTGTGCACCCGCGGCCAGGAAGTCGTCGTAACACGGGGTGGTCTTCAGCGGCCGGCCCGCCGGGAGTTCTTCGTTCGGATAGGCCATGAGGAAGCGGCGGGCGTAGAACTGTCCAGTCATGGCCCGGAGGTAGCGGTCGTTGGTGGCGTAAGGCCCGAAGCGCGCGACGTCCATGCCGAAGATGTCCTCGCCGGGGTCGCCGTCGACGATCCAGTTCGCGAGGGCGAGTCCAATGCCGGCGCATTGGGAGAACCCGGCCATGACACCGCACGCGGCCCAGTAGTTCGGGACGCCGTCGACCGGTCCGACCAACGGGTTCCCGTCCGGGGTGAACGTGAACGCGCCGTTCACCCATCGCTTGATCCCCACGTCCTGCAGCGCGGGGAACCGTTCGAAGCCGATGGTCAGTTCGGGGCCGATCCGGTCGAGCTCCTCGGGAAACAGGGTGCGGCCGAAGTCCCAGTCGGCGCCCTCGACCATCCAGTGGCGCGGGTTCTGTTCGTACACGCCCATGAGGACGCCGTTTCCTTCGCGCTGGAGATAGGTGAACCCTTCGAGGTCGGTGACCGCGACCATGAGGCCGTCGATCGCGGCGACCTCCGGGATGTCGTCGGTGATGAGGTAGTGATGCGGCATCGGGACCACGGGGTGGTCGACGCCAACCATGCGGCCGACCTTCCGTGCCCACAGGCCGCCGGCGTTCACGATGTGCTCGGCGGTGATGTTCCCCTGCTCGGTTTCGACGTTCCAGTCGCCGCCGGGTAGCCGCGTCAGCGAGAGCACGCGGTTGTGCTGGATCACCTCGGCGCCCCGCTTGCGTGCCGCACCCGCGTAGGCATACGTGGCGCCGTTCGGATCGAGGTCTCCTTCGAGCGGATCGAACAACGCGCCGTAGAGACCGGCGGGGTCGATGATCGGGACCATCTCCGCCGCCTCCTCGGGCGTCATCAGGTAGGCGTCGGTGTCCTGCGTGCGGAGCCACGCGAGCTGGGACTTCAGCCACTGCCAGCGCTCGGGCGTACCGGCCAGTTCCATGCCGCCCGACATGCGCAGGCCCGTGCTCTGCCCGCTCTCAGCCTCGATCTGTGGGTAGAGCCCGATCGTGTACTTCTGGAGCGCGGCGATCCGCGTGTCGCTGTTCATCGCGTGGAATCCACCCGCGGCGTGCCACGACGAACCCGCCGTGAGTTCTTCTCGTTCAAGGAGGGCGACGTCCGTCAGCCCGCGCAGTGTCAGGTGGTAGAGGACGCTGCATCCAACGATGCCACCGCCGATGACGACGACCTGATACCGATCCTTCACGCGTTGACCACCTTCGAACGGAGGAACGGAGTGTAGCCAGCGCTAAGAGGGCCGAGGTGACCTGCGGTCGCCTGCTTCCCCTGGTCAGCGGTCCAGGATGCGTTCGCGCTTTGGGTCGTAGAGCGGCGTGAGGGAGACCGTCGCCGGAACCATCGCTCCGTTCACGTCCACCTCGTAGGAGCCGGTAGAGATCATGTCGTCGGTGATGCCGTCTTCTGACTCGAGCATCGCGAGACCGACGGCACCGCCCAGCGTGTGTCCATAGGCGCCGTTCCGGTTCTCGCCTATGTGGACACCGTCGCGATAGACCTGCTCGTGGTGGTAGAGGAGCGGCTCGGGATCCTGCAGCAGGACCTGCACCATCCGCGACGTGCGCGTTCCGGCATCGCGCTGGGCGACGAGCGCCTCACGCCCGACGAACCCGCCCGGCTTGTCCCACGCGACGATGAAGTCGAGCCCGGCGTCCAGGGGAGTGTCGGAGTTGTCGATGTCGAGGCCGTAGTCCCGGTACGCCTTCTCGAGCCGGAGTGAGTTCATCGCCAAGATCCCGGCGTTGCGAAGTCCCAGGTCCTCACCGTTGGCGAACAGGGCGTCGTAGACGGTGAGCGCCATGTCCGCGGGGACGTGGAGTTCCCAGCCGAGTTCGCCCAGGTAGGTGACGCGGATCGCGAGGCACCGAGCGTAGTGGAGGTCGATCTCCTGGGCGGTCATGTACGGGAATGCCTGGTTGGAGAAGTCGGCGCTCGAGACGCGCTGGAGGAGTTCGCGGGACTTCGGGCCTTGCACGGTGAGCAGCGTCGTGGCCGAGGTCATGTCGACGATGGATACGTGCGCGTCGGCCGGCGCGTGGCGTTCGAGCCAGGCGATGATCCGCCGATGGATGATGTCGGAGCCGATCACCATGAACGAATCCTCACCGCGGCGCGTGACGGTGACATCCGCTTGGATGCGCCCGCGATCGTCGCAGAACTGCGTGTACACGATGCGGCCCACCGGCACGCTCACGTTGCTGAGCGCCACACGGTTCAAGAGCGCCTCGGCGTCGCGGCCGGTGACCAGGATCTTCGCCATGAGCGACATGTCCATCACGCCGACGGCCTCGCGGACAGCGCGGTGCTCGGCCTCCTGGGCAGGGAACGACTCGTCGCGTCCCCAGCCGGGCGCCAGCGTCTCCCCTTCGTCGCCCAGGGCGAACCACTCGGGGAACTCCCACCCGGAGGAGAGCCCGAATCGACCCTTGGCAGCTACGAGGCGATCGTGCACGACCGAGCGCCGGACGTTGCGCGCTGTCTTCTGATGCCAGGTGGGGAACGCGGCGTCCCCGAAGAACGCGCCGAGTTGCTCGACCGTCCTATCCCTGCGGAACGCGGGGCTGTTCTGATACGGGAACGCGCGATCAACCGAGAGGCCCGTGACGTCCATCGGCGGGGTGCCGTCGACGATCCATTGCGCGAGGAGCGAGCCGACTCCGCCGCTCAGCAAGATGCCCAGGGAGTTCAACCCGGCGGCCGTGAAGTAGCCGCGGAGCTCGGGCGCCTCGCCCAGCATGGGGCCCAAGTCGTTCGTGAAGCTCTCCGGTCCGCAGAAGAAGATCTTGATGCCCGCCTCGTGCAGCGCGGGGAAGCGATCCATCGCGTCGGACAGGAACCCGCCGGTGCGATCCCAGTCCGGCGGAAGCACGGCGAAGCCGAGATCCTCCGGGATGGCGTCAACGTGCCACGGCCCGGCGATGGGTTCGAACAGGCCGACCAGGATGCCGCCGCCCTCTTCCCGGTAGTAGCCGTAGAGATCGGGGTCCTCAACCACCGGCAGGTTCGGGTGCGCCCATTCGACGGGTTCGGTGATCATGTAGTAGTGCTCGGCGGCCTGCAGGGGAACCGTCACGCCGGCCAGTTCGCCCAGCTGGCGCGCCCACATGCCGCATGCGTTCACGACGGTCTCGCATTCGATGGTCCCTTGATCGGTGACGACGCCGGTGACGCGGCCGTTCGCTTGGGTGAAGCCGGTGACCGGCATGCCCTCGATGATGGTCGCGCCGTGCATTCGGGCCCCGCGCGCAAGCGCCATCGTCACGTCCGCGGGGTTGGCCCGGCCCTCGTCTGCCACGTAGAGCGCGGCGAGGATGTCGTCGACCTTGGCCTCTGGCCAGAAGTCCTTGACGTCGCCCGCTCCGACCATCTGGGCGTCGACGCCGTGAGCCCGGGCGAACGCTCCCTCGCGCGTCATCGTCTCCAGGCGCCGCTCGGTGCACGCGAGATGCAGGTGGCCGATCGGGTTGAAGCCGGTGTCCTGTCCGGTCTCCTTCTCCAGGGCAGGGAGGAGGTCGCGCGTGTAGCGGCTCATCCAGAGCGTCGTCTCCGACGTCATCCCTGCCGAGGTGATGAGCCCTGCGGCATGCCAGGTGGTGCCGGACGTGAGCTGTTTGCGCTCCAGGAGGACGACGTCCTTCACTCCCAACTTCGCGAGGTGGTAGGCGATGCTGGTGCCGATCACGCCCCCGCCCACCACGACCACGCTCGCGCGGTCGGGCAGAGCTCCGGTGGGGCCGGACACGGTGGACTCAGGTTGCATGCTCACGGGCAGTCTCCTTGGGTTCATGCGGCGGTGCGTGGCGGGCATGGTAATGGGTGCGTGCGCCAAGTCGTGAGCCGGGATCAGCCTTTCGACTGATCGACGGCCGCCCGTGTGTCAGTGTTAGATGACGGATCGACGTGAGGCGGGAGTTCATTGTGTCGTTTCGGGCTCGGAGGTCGTTCGTAACGCTGATCGCGATGCTGCTGTCCTGCATGGTGCTGACCTTCCCCGCAACGCGCGGACTTCCGGCCGGCGCGGCTACCGGAACACAGGTCCAGATCTACGGCGCGTGGCATTGCAGCAACGACATGTGTCTGTGGGGGTCCGTTCGTACGATCGCGGACTTCGATGCGGCGAACCATTGGCTCATCGACCGCGGCGACGGACGGCCGAGCGTCAACCTGGTGGTGCTGAGCTTCGTGCAACCGCTGAAGCTGCTCAACGGCACCACCGACGCCTCCACTCTGAACGGTGTGCCGCGCGGCATGACCCCGGCCATCGTCAACTACTTCACTTCGCACGGCGTCCGCGTGATGCTGTCCATCGGCGGCATCACCTACACGGATGCGTGGAACCAGGCGCTCGCGCAGAACGCCACGCGGCTCGGCCACACGGCCGCGGCGCTCGCCACCACCCTCGGCGTTGGGATCGAGATCGACTACGAGGCGAACACGAACGCGAACCTCACCGGACTGCAAGCCTTCATCGACGCCTACCGCGCGGATCATCCGTACAGCGCGACGGGGGCCAACCCGGCCTCGCGACTCACCATCGACCTGGCAGCGGGGGATCGCTGGCTGATCGCCATCGGCCGCAAGGCGACGGCCTCATGGCTCACACCCGCCAACCCGGTGTTGGACTACGCGAACGCGATGGTGCCCGCGCGTCAGCCGAGCACGTCCAGCGCGCAGTCGAACTGGCAGGAACACGTCGACGGCAAACCCCAGTACAGCCCGCCCATCCCACCGCTCGCTCCGGCGAAGTTCACGGGGAGCGTCTACGTCACCGGTTCAAAGGTGCGTCCGGAGTGCGTGAACGACCCTGCATCGCTGCAGTCGTCCACCTCGAACTTCGTGACGACCGTGGCGCCGAAGGTCGGCACGACCTCCGGGATGCTCGGCTACATGTTCTGGGCCGCCGAACGTCCGTCGACGCGCGGGGTCACGACGGCTCCACCGAACACCTGCGAGGGCGGGGTCGGCGCGGGCGCAACGCGGCTGGGGATCACGATCCCGATGCCGCCGTTACGCCAGAGCTAGCACCGCCAGGGCGGTCCTGCGCGTCAGCGAGCGATGGCGTCGCGTTCGACGGGGCAGGACATGCATCGCGGGCCGCCGCGCCCCCGCCCCAGCTCCTCACCTTCGACGGTGATGACCTGGATGCCGCCGTCGCGCAGGCGGCGGTTCGTGTCGATGTTGCGTTCGTAGGCCACGACCACGCCGGGGGCGACGGCCAGGACGTTGTTGCCGTCGTCCCATTGTTCGCGTTCGGCTTGGAATCGGTCGCCGCCCGTCTCGAACTGCCGGATCAGGGGCACGTCGAGCGCTCGCGCGATGGCGACGAACAGATCGTCCTCTTCCTCGATGGAGAGGCCGTCCAGTCCGGGGCGGATCACGTAGGTGGTCATCGCGTCGCGGATGTCCGGGAAGATCGTGAAGGCGTCGACATCCAGCTGGGTGAGCACCGTGTCCAGATGCATGCTGGATCGCTGCGCCGGCAGGTCCACCGCGATCACCTGCGTGGCGGCCCCGGCGTCGAACAGCCGCTGCGCGAGCATCTCGACTGCCGCCGGGCGCGTGCGTTCGCCCATCCCGACCAGGAGCGCGCCGTTGCCGATGACCAGCGCGTCGCCGCCCTCCAGGTGCATGGGCCCGTCGATCTCGTCGCTCCAGATCTCGAAGTCTGCCTCCGAGAACAGCGGGTGGTGCCGGTACACCGCCGAGTAGTGGAGGGTTTCGCGGTGCCGCGCGGCCATGGCCATGGTGTTGATGGAGACGCCGCCGTAGATCCAGGCCGACGTGTCCCGCGTGAACATCTGGTTGGGCAGCGGGGGGACCACGAACCCGCGTCGCATCCGGGCCACGATGCTCTCGCTCTTGAAGGGAAGCTCGTCGAACGTCACCCCGGCGATGAGGTGTTCGGCCAGGTGCGGGGAGGGGAGTGCGGTGAGCCACTCGCGGACGGACGGCCCCAGCGTGGGACCCAACAGCCGGGGTTCCAAACTCTGGACAAGTTCGGTTCGAACGTCGTCTTGATCTAGGACGTCGGTCAGCAGGTCCTGCAGGTAGAGGATCTCCACGCCGAGATCGGTCAGGGTCTGCGCGAACGCCGCGTGTTCCTCTCGCGCGCGCTGCACCCAGATCACCCCGTCGAACAGCAGTTCCCGCGCGGTGGACGGCGTCAGCCGTTTCAGCTCCAGGTCGGGACTGTGGAGGATGACGCGCCGAAGCGTCCCCACTTCCGAACCCACGAAGAGCTGGCCAGTCATCGGCCCAAGGCTACCCTCGTTAGCTACATCCCGCGCACGTGCGGTACCGTCCTGGCCCATGACTGCCGAACACGATGCATTGCGAACCAGGTTGGGCCGGGTGGGGGCATGGACGTTCGCGTTCGACTCGCGTCCCGCGCGCGACGTCATCGAGGACACGATCGCCATCCAGGAGTTGGGGTATCCCGCGCTATGGGTTCCCGAAGGTGGGGGTTCGCGCGACGTGTTGTCGCATCTCGGGCTGCTGCTCGCGGTCACCGACCGGCTCACCGTGTGTTCTGGCATCGCCAACATCACCGGACGCCAACCCGAGGTGCTTGAAGCAGGGCTCCTGATGCTGGCCGATGCCTACGGCGAACGCCTGGTCCCCGGCATCGGGATCGGCCACGAGTACACGACCGAGTCGCGCGGCTACGAATGGACGAAACCGCTCGCGCGCATGCGCGCATACCTGGACAAGATGGACGCGGCGGCGGACAAGTGGCCCGCCCCGGCCACGCCTCCGCGCCGGCTCCTGGCCGCCCTCGGCGACGGCATGCTCCGACTCTCCGCCGAGCGCGCCTTCGGCGCGCATTCCTACTTCGTTCCGGTCGAACACACCGCCCACGCCCGCGAGGTGCTGGGTCCCGAGCCGGTCCTCGCCGTAGAGGTCGGTGTGATCTTGGAGACCGACCCTGCCCGCGCCCGAGAGCTCGCGCGCGAATGGGCGATCCACTACCTGGAGCTCCCGAACTACGCGAACAACTGGCGGCGCATGGGCTACAGCGAAGAGGACGTGGCCGGAGGCGGCAGCGACCGTCTGGTCGACGACGGCTTCGCATGGGGCGGTGTCGAAGAGATCCTCACGCGCGTCCGCGCTCACCTGGACGCAGGCGCCGATCACGTGTGCGTGCAGATCGTAGGCGATCCCGACGATGCCTCGCCGGCCCCACCCTTGGCAGAACTCGCCCCGGCCCTCCTGCCGCTCCTCTCGCCAACGGCCTAGCCCGCCGAGGGCATGCCAAGCCGTTCGAATATCTGCTTCGTACGAACAAGGGTGGCAGGGTCCTGCGGTTCGCCGAGCTTGGAGCGGCAGCGGGCCACACCCAGCAGCGCCTCGGCTTCTTCTCGAGGACAGCCGAATCCGGCCCAGCTCACTGCGCATGCCGCGTGCCGGGCCTCGGCGTCCGCGAAACGCCCATGTGCCTCGGCGATGATCGCTTCAGTCGTCTTGAGATACAGCCGGTCCCGGGCGGAGGCTCCCCGCTGGTCCGCTACGAGTTTCTCTGCGGTCTCGACCATCCCGAGCGCCACGGAAAGCCGCGCCACCTCCGCCGCGTACGCCTCCCGGTACTCCGACGCCACATCCCGGGTGGACTCCTCGAACTCAACCAGCAGCGCGCGCGCTTCGTCCTCATGTCCGGTTGCGCGGGCCAGGGCCGCGGCGACCACGAGGGTCGGTGCGAGGGCCTGCATCTCCTCGATCGCCCGTGCCTGCTCAACGAGGTCGACGATCGGATCCGCTTCGGCGGCGCGCCCCCTAAGGAGCATCACCCAAGAGCGCACGACACGCGCGACCACCCAAAGGGTTTCGTCGAGGCGTTCCCTGCCGGCGGCCAGGACCTCCTCTGCCCACAGGAGCACACGATCCCAATCACCGAACTCGAACATCGGCATGAGCGCCCCGGTCTTCGCCCATTGTCCCTGGCTCACCGCACCGCGCCGCTCGGCCAACTCGACGGCGGCCTCCATATACGGGATGGAGCTGGCGGGGCCTTCGAACGCCCAAAGCCATTCGGCCACATAGGTTTGCGACGTGACGATATCCGACACGTTGCCGGTGGCGTGTGATAGTCGGAGCGCCTCGCGCAGATCGTCCAGTCCTTCGACATCGCCGCGCGAGCATCGGGAGTCCCCACGGATATGCAGGGCCATGATCGACACGTCCACGGCATCGAAGCGCAGTCCGAGTTCCAGTGCACGATCCGCCCATGACAGCGCCGCATCCACTTTCCCCGCGAACAGCTCCTCCTCGGCGCGGAACGCACACGCCCGGGCCAATTCCTCACCGGGCGGCTCGGCCTCCAAGGTGGTCACGGCCTCGATCAGGGCTTGGCGCGCGCGATCCTTCTCGCCCATCGCGCCCAGCTGAGAACCGATCTGTACCAGGGCGTTTCCCGCTCCGATACGGTCGCCGAGCTTCTCGGCGATGGACAGCGCGCCCTGATATCGCTCGAGCACCTGCGCCGCTTCCAGCCTGCGCGTGCGTCGCCCCATCAGCGCGGAGCCGGCGAGCGCGTCGGCCCGCGCCATCGTGTCCGTCGGCGCCAATTCGAGAGCGCGTTCGTACAGCACCATCGCACCCGCTTGATCCAGCCTCGCGGCCGACTTAGCGGACAAGAGCAGCCATCGAACGGCGGGCCCGCGGGATGCGTCCGACTCTTCCTTCAACCCGGACGCGTGTGCCAGTTCGACCGCTTGGGCGAAGTGGGCCGCAATGGTTTCGGCACGCTCTGCGGCGCGGTCGCCGGCTGCCGCTTCTAGCCAAGCGCCGGCGGCGTGGTGTTTGTGCGCGCGCCTCGGACGGGAGATCCGGCTATAGGCGACCTCGCGGATCAAGGCGTGCGTGAAGCCGTAAGCGGCTTCGTCCGGTAGCCACGATGCGGGCTCGCGATGGACCAAGCCGCGCCTTGTGAGTTGGCCGAGCGTGTCCAGAACCTTTGACGTCGAGGCGTCGGAGACAGCGGCGAGCGCCCCCGGCCAGAACTCGGGGCCGACCACCGCCGCATCCTGGAGCAAGGCTCGGAGTTCCTGCGGGATGGCATCCAACCGTGCGGCGATCAATGCGTGGATCGAACCGGGCATCTGCATCATCCCCGGTGCATCGCCGATCTCCGTCGAGGCGTCCGCCAGCATCCGAACGAACTCGAGCGCGTAGAGCGGGTTCCCGCCGGCTCGGTCGAGCAGCGTGCGGCGGGTATCGTCGGGAAGGGTCATGCGGATGAGCAGATCCGAGAGCAGTGCCACCGTCTCGGGATCGGAAAGCTGTGACAACCGCATCGTGGTGGCATTGAGGTGGCCGCCTCCCCACCTCCCGTCGTCCAAGAGTTCTGGGCGCGCCGAGCAGACAAGCATGACGGGGGCATCCGCGAGCTGATCGGCAAGGTGATCGACCACCTCGCGGAGCACCGGTTCGCCCCAGTGGAGATCCTCGATCACCACGATGAGCGGCCGCTCTCGGCTCAGGTGCGCAAGTACGCGCGCACATGCGCCGGCCGACTCGCGAGCGGGGATCGCGGCGCCACCCCAACGCTCATCTTCGGAGGCGAGTCCCAAGAGGGGTTCGAGACGTCCGAGCAACCAATCCTGCTCGCTCGTCATCGAGTCGACGCTCTCGACGAGGGCTCGGAGCTTTGACTGTGCGGAGAACGGCTCGTCGGAGCGCTCGATCCCAGCTGACGCGCGGATGACGTCGGCCACGGCATTGAAGGTGACACCCTCTCCGTAGGGGAGGCACGCGCCGGTCAGCCAAGTTGCGCGTTCACCGAGCTCTCCGCGGTACTCGCGAAGCAGCCTGCTCTTGCCGATCCCCGGTTCGCCGACCAGCGTGATCAGTTGGCTCACGGAGTCGCGAGCGGTTCGAGCGAACAGGTCACGCAGGAGCGCGATCTCTCCGCCGCGGCCCACGAACTTCGCCTGCGGTTCGGGGATGGCACTGCCGCCTTCACCGAGCACCCGCCATATCCGGAGCAGCTCCGCCTTGCCCTTTGCCTTCGCCGGCGGAAGTTCTTCGAACCGGAAGAGATGGCGCGTGGCTGCATATGTATCCGGGCCCACCACGACGGAATCGCGAGGAGCTGCGGACTCCATCCTGCTCGTGGTGTTCACCACGTCGCCGGCGACGGCCTCGCCCACCTGGGGTCCGGTGCCGAACGACACCACGGCTTCGCCTGTGTTCACCGCCACCCGGACGGCGAGTCCCGGATCGTCGAGCGCCAGCTCGGCGATAGACCGCAGGATCGCAAGCCCCGCGTGGATGGCCCGTTCCGGATCGTCCTCGTGAGCGACCGGCGCACCGAACACCCCCATCACCGCGTCACCGATGAATTTGTCCAGCGTTCCCCCGAACCGCTCCAGATCCGCCTTTACCCGCGCATGGAAGGGGACCAGCGTGTCCCGCACGTCCTCGGGATCGGCACGGTCCGAGCGTTCGGTGAAGCCCACCAGATCGACGAATAGGATCGTGACCGTGCGCCGCTCTGTTGCCGCGATGGCGGGGGTCCGGACCGAGCCAACGGCTGCACCGCAGGAAGGACAGAACCGAGCTCCCGCCGGAACTGCTTCCCCGCACTCGGGACACACCACGGCGAGCGACGATCCGCAGGCCACGCAGAAGCGGCTCTCGAGCCCGTTCGCCTCGCCGCACGCCGGACACATCTGGCTCACGGCGCGAGTCTAGGATGCGGCGCCCCAAAACGAGGAATGCCACGATGGGTGTTGACAGACGCCTCGTAAGACGTCATAGTGACGTCATTACGACAGCAAGGGAGGCGTCAAACATGGACACGACGATCAGCGGAGAGCTCGCCCGGCTTCGCATCCAGGAGATGGTGCAGGCAGCCGAATGCACGCGCCGTGTCCTTCGTCCGAAGAACACCCGTCGTCCCCGCCCGAGGGGCGAGGGTGGTGCCTGATGGACCTGGCCCCGCACGTTGAGGCGATCCGCGGAGATCTGGATGCATTGCTGTCCGGCGACCAGGCCGGCCACGCGGCGCTGGAACGGATCGGCCGCGCCATCGAACCGTCGCTCCAACTCCGGCTGCTGGACGCCCTGGGCGAAGCCTCGCTGGAGCTGTGCGAACAGCTGCCGTCGGGTCACACGGAGGTTCGCGTGGCGGGCCGTGACGCGCGCCTCGTCTTCGTCGGACCCACACCCGAGCGGGAGTCGCCGCCCGAGGACGCCGAAGAAGGCGGCATGGCGCGGCTCACCCTGCGCATGTCCGACACGTTGAAGACGAAGGTCGAAGAGTCCGCCGCCAAGGAAGGACTGTCCGTGAACGCTTGGTTGGTCCGCGCCGTGCAGCAGGGCGTCGAGGGCAAGCGTGTCGAGTTCGAGATCGGCCGGGGCCGCAGCGGTTCTCGGATCACTGGCTACGCCCAGAGTTGAAGGAGCTACCGATGGAACCGATGACGTTCGAGACCCCGAGCGATCTGCTCGTCAAGATCAACATCGCCTCCGGGACCATCCGCCTTGACGCCGCCGACACCACCACCACGCAGGTGTTGGTCGAGCGGGTGAAGGATCCGAAGAACCTGGTGGTCCGGCTGGATCCCGACGCCGGCGGCGGTCACCGCCTGAGCATCGAGCAGAAGGGCGGGAAGTTCGGGTTCTCCAGTGGGAAGGACCTGGTGATCGCCATCCGCTGCCCGCTCGGCACGCGATTGGAGATGGCGAGCGGGTCTGCGGATCTGACCTCGCACGGACGCCTCGGCGGGATCGACTTCCGCAGCGGGTCCGGCGACGTGGAGTTCGACGATGTGGACGGGGCGGTGAGCGTGAAGGTGGGTTCGGGCGATCTGGTCGGCGGGGCCGTGGGCGGCGATCTCACGATGAATTCCGCCTCCGGAGATGTCCGGATCGCGTCGGTCGGTGGAACATTGTCGGCACGGTCGGCCTCCGGCGACATGGATGTGGATGCGGTCGACGGGTCTGTCACCGTGACGAGTGTGTCCGGGGACGTGCGCCTGGGCTCGCTGCTCCAGGGAACCACGAACATCCGGTCCGTGTCGGGCGATGTCGAGATCGGGGTGGCCGCCGGAACCAAGGTGTTCCTGGACGTTCGTGCTGCCAGTGGGGATGCAAGAAGCGATCTCACGTCCATGGACGGGCAGTCCGGCGAGGGCCGCCCGCTGGAACTGAAGGTGCTCACGGTCTCGGGCGACATCCGCATCCGGCGGGCACCGGCGCGAACCCCGGTCCACGCCTGAACGCTCCTCCGAGGATCTCTCTCGATGGACAGCTTCGCCGATATGTCCATCGGACCCCTAGACCTTCCGTGCCCGAGCGTTTACCCTTGCCGAGTTCGCCCCCCAGAGTTCCCCCCGCCGAACGTCCTTTCCACCAGGAGGATCCCGAATGTTTGAACGTCCGCCGTTGCGTCGTCGCGTCGTCGCAAGCGCCATCGCCGGCGCGCTGAGCCTGAGTCCCGCGCTCCTGTCCGGGTTCGGCCCGATCTCGGTGTCCGCGAGCGCCGCGGCGCCGGTCGTGCACAAGTATTCGCTCGGTTCCAAGGTGAACCTCACTACGTACGAATACTCGACCGGCCCTCAGCAGATCCGCGTCATCTCGATCACCCAAGGGTCCGCCTCGCTCGACATCGAGAAGGCAAGCGCGGCGTTCGGCCTAGAAGTGAAGCCCAGCGCCATCGCGTCGAAGGGGTACTACAACGGGAGCACCTACGGCCCCGGCGTCGCCGCGACGAACGGAGACTTCGCCCGCAACCTCATGCCCTTCCACCTGGAGGAGATCGACGGCGAACTCACGACCACAGGCGAACAGCCGAGTCCGGCGTTCGCCCTCGATCCCAGCGGATCGCACGCCTACATCGGCAACGCCGGCTTCTCCTTCACCGGGACGTACGGCGTGGCGCCCAAGTTCGACATCAACGGCATGAACGCGGGGAACCCGGCGGCCGGTGAGATCCAGGCGTATTCGCCCGTAGGGGGCACCGTGGTGAAACCGCCCGGCACGGCATCTCCCACGTCGAGCGATCCCGCCTACTGCGCGGTCCGGCTGATACCGACGACATCGGCCTCGGGTGCGCCTCACTGGTCCAACATCTCGCAGGTCGGCATCGAGCGGAAGTACACCGTCGCGCTTGCCAACACCAGCCCGTGCCCTAAGACCCCGATGGCGTTCGGCACCGACCCGAACGCCGTCGTGCTGGCCTCCAGGGACGACGGTGGCGCGGGGGCTGTAACGCTCAAGGCGTTCGCGGCTTGCGGCTGTCCCATCTCTTTGACCTGGAAGCACAACGGCTGGCCCGGTGTGGTCAACGTCATCGGCGGCACCCCCGTCCTGGTCGACAACTCCGTGAACGTGGGACCCGGGTTCACCACCGGCGATCCATCGATCTTCGACTACCAGCCGCGGACCGCCGTGGCGTTCAACGCAAATTGCTCGGACACCGACCCGCTTACCCTCTGCAAGATCTTCCTGGTGACGGTGGACGGCCGTCGGACCGGCTGGGCGCAGGGATGGCGCATGAACCAGCTCGGCGACTTCCTGGTGACCAAGCTGAAGGCGCAGTACGGGCTGAATCTTGACGGTGGGGGCGGAACGGTGAGCTGGGCGCACAAAGATCCCGCGACGTTCACACCGCCGTGCATCAAGGCCGCCGGCGCCGGCTGCCTCATCGATAAGCCATCGGATCTGCACGGAGAACGGGCCGCGATCATGGCGATGGTTGCCATCCCGGGAACCGACCTGGGCGTCCCTCCCTCCTTGCGGTAGCGTGCACGCGAGGAGGTGGCCGATGAACCCACCCATGGATGAACGGGAAGCTCGCGTCGAACTCGCCGCGGCATTCCGGCTGGCAGTGATGTTCGATTTCCACGAGGGCATCTCGAACCATTTCTCGATGCTCATCCCCGGGCGTGACGATCGGTTCCTCATCAACCCGCTCGGGTTGCACTTCTCGGAAGTGACGGCGTCGAGCCTGGCCGTCGTGGATATCGACGGCGAACAGATCAGCGGCATCGCCCCGCCTACCGGCGTGGGGATCCATTCGCCGATCCACCGGCTGTGCTCGCAGGCTCGCGTGGTGCTTCATACGCACCAGCCTTGGTCGACGGCCCTGGCCATGAAGAACGAACTCGAGATCGTTCCGATCAGCCAGACGTCGCTCCAGTTCGTGGGGCGGACCGCCTACGACGAGGAGTATCACGGCCTGGCCGACCTCAACGAGGGTGAGCGCCTGGCGAAGGTGCTCGGCAACGACGAGATCATGCTCATGCGGCACCACGGTGTGCTGGTGGCCGGCGCCGAGCTGGGATCGGCCTTCGATGATCTGTTCATGCTCGAGAAGGCGGCACAGCTCCAGGTGCTGGCATCGGGCCTTGGTCCGCTCACGCCGATCGACCCGACCATCATCGAGGACACGCGCGAGGACATGATGAGCGGGATGACCGAATGGGGCCGTATGCATTGGGCGGCGCTCCTTCGGATGGTGGAGAAGACCCAACCCGATTTCCGCGACTGAAAGAGGCGCCGGCATATGAGTGAGTACGTCGATCAGCTGCTGACGAACGTTGCTCTCAAGAACCCGCACGAGCCCGAGTTCCGCCAGGCGGTCGAAGAGGTCATGGAGTCCGTCGAGCTGGTGCTCGAACGGCACCCCGAGTACCGCGACGCCAAGATCGTGGAACGGATCGTCGAACCCGAGCGCGTGATCCAGTTCCGTATCCCGTGGGTCGACGACGGCGGCGAGGTCCACATCAACCGCGGGTTCCGTGTCGAGATGAACAGCGCCCTAGGTCCCTACAAGGGCGGGCTGCGGTTCCACCCGGCGGTCTACATCGGCAAGCTGAAGTTCCTGGCGTTCGAACAGATCTTCAAGAACGCGCTGACCACATTGCCCATGGGCGCCGGCAAGGGCGGCGCGGACTTCGACCCCAAGGGCAAGACCGACACCGAGGTCATGCGGTTCTGCCAGGCCTTCATGACCGAACTCCAGCGACACATCGGTCCCGACACCGACGTACCCGCCGGTGACATCGGCGTCGGTGGACGCGAGATCGGGTTCCTGTTCGGGCAGTACAAGCGGATCCGGAACGTTCACGCCGGCGGCGTACTCACGGGCAAGGGCGTCGGCTGGGGCGGTTCGTTGATCCGTCCGGAGGCCACAGGATACGGCGCCGTCTACTTCGCCGAGGAGATGCTGGCGACTCGCGACGATTCGCTCGCCGGCAAACGATGCCTGGTCTCGGGCTCGGGGAACGTGGCGCAATACACGGTGGAGAAGCTCCTGGACCTGGACGCGATCCCGATCACGCTCTCGGACTCCGGTGGGTTCATCTATGACCCCGACGGCATCGATCGCGAGAAGCTGGAGTGGGCGATGACCCTGAAGAACGAACGACGCGGTCGTATCCGCGAGTATGCCGAAGCGTTCCCGCATGCCACGTTCACCCCCGTCGAGCCCGGCGAGGACACCAACCCACTGTGGTCCGTGCCGGCGGACTGCGCGTTCCCGAGCGCCATCGAGAATGAGATCAACGAGAAGGACGCCATCAACCTCGCCCACGGCGGCGTGAAGGTGGTCAGCGAAGGCGCGAACATGCCGACCGTGCCCGCGGGCGTTCAGGCGTTCTTCGACATGGGCGTCATGTATGGCCCCGGCAAGGCGGCCAACGCCGGCGGAGTGGCCGTGAGCGGTTTGGAGATGTCCCAGAACTCGATGCGTGTCACCTGGGATCGCGAGGTAGTGGACGACCGCTTGCGAACCCTCATGCAGCGCATCCACCAACAGTGCCGCGACACCGCCGAGGACTACGGGAAGCCGGGCAGTTACTTCCACGGTGCGAACATCGCCGGCTTCACCCGGGTCGCCGATGCCATGCTCGCGCAGGGCGTGATCTAGCCGGGTTCCGCTAGACGCCGTCTAGGTCCTCGATCCGTGCGCGGGATGGCTCGCGCTCCGATCGCAGGCGTTCGGCGGTGCGTTCGTTCGCTCGCATGACGCGCAGAACGTTGCGTCCGGCGATCTTGGAGAGGTCGTCGTCCGTGTAGCCGCGATCCGCGAGCGCTGCGAACAGGACCGGATAGCCGGCGGCGTCGCTCAACCCGTCCGGCATCGCGGGGGCGCCGTCGAAGTCGCTCCCGACACCGATGTGATCGACGCCCGCGACCTGTCGCACGTGGTCGATGTGGTCCGCCACGTCGGTGACAGACGCGGGAGGGTCCGGGTGCTCGACGAACCATGCTTCCATGGCGGCGTCGACCGCAGCCGGATCGTCCGGCATCTCTGCACGGAGCCTGCGGGCCTCCTCCCACCCCTCGGCATTGATCTTCGCGCCATCGACCGTGAGGAAGGACGGCACGAACGTGACCATCACGACGGCGTCGGTTCGGCCCGCCAATTCGAGCACATCGTCGGGCACGTTCCGAGGCACGTCGCAGAGCGCCCGTGCCGACGAATGGGAGAAGATCACCGGCGCTTCGCTCAGCTCGATCGCCTGACGCATCACGTCGTCCGAGACGTGGCTGAGGTCCACCAGGATGCCCAGCCGATTCAGCTCACGGATGACCTCCTCGCCGAAGCGCGTAAGCCCACCGTGCGGCTGGTCACCCGTCGCCGAGTCGGCCCACGGCGTGTCGTCGTTGTGCGTCAGGGTGAGGTAGCCGGCGCCGAGCGTCGCCAGAACCCGCAGGACGCCGAGAGACGAACGGATGGCGTGCCCGCCCTCGACACCGATCATCGAGGCGACCCTCCCCGACGCGGCGATCCGTTCCACGTCGTTCGCCGTCCGCGCGAGCTCCAGGCGGTCGGAGTTCGCATCGACGAAGCCGTGAACCCGGTCGATCTGCTCGAGTGTCCGTGCCGCCGCCTCCGCCTCCGGCAGATGGGACGGAACGTAGACCGACCAGAACTGGCCGCCGACGCCGCCCCGCGCCATCCGCGGGATATCGGTATGGCGCTCCGGCAGGTCAGTGGCGATATCGGGCACGGTCCCATCGCGTTCGAACGTTTCGCGGAGCGCCCACGCCAGATCGTTGTGCCCGTCGATGAGCGGCGCCTCGCGCAGCAGGGTCAGGATGCGGTCGTCGGATGTCGGCACGGCGGGCATCGTACGCCCGCACCGGGGTTCACGCCGTTCGCGGTTAGCCTGGGTTCATGGAACGGATCGA
This sequence comes from Actinomycetota bacterium, assembly GCA_034667405.1. Taxonomy (GTDB): domain Bacteria; phylum Actinomycetota; class UBA4738; order UBA4738; family HRBIN12; genus JANXVR01. The sequence continues at coordinate 79,019 of JAXDJX010000014.1, forward strand.
ACAGGCGTTGGCGGAGCGGAGCGGTCTCATCTTGGACGGGGGCCTCTCTACGCAGCTCGAACTCGGTGGGGCCGACCTTCGCGATCCGCTGTGGTCGGCCAACGTCTTGCTGCAGGATCCCGGGGCCGTTCGCGAGGCTCATCTGGCGTTCCTCCGCGCCGGTGCCGACGTCCTCATCACGGCGAGCTATCAGGTGAGTTTCGAGGGGTTCGCCGCGCGCGGCCTGGATGCGGCTGCGACGGAGGCCGCGCTCCGGGCGAGCGTGGCCATCGCCCGCGAGGCGGCCGGGGACGTTCCCGACAGAGAGGTGATGATTGCCGCGTCGGTAGGTCCCTACGGCGCGATCCTCGCCGACGGCTCCGAGTACCGCGGCCACTACAACCTCACGCACGCCGAACTCGTTGCGTTCCACCGCCGGCGCATCGAGATCCTCTTTGACGCCCATCCCGACCTGCTGGCGATCGAGACCATCCCGTCGATCGTGGAGGCGCAGGCGCTGGTCCAAGTGCTCGCCGGCATGCCCGAGGCGCGGGCGTGGTTCTCGTTCACCTGTTCGGACGGCGCGACGCTTGCCGACGGAACGCCGTTCGCCGAAGCGATCGTGTTGGTAGCCGAATCACCGCAGGTGATCGCGGTCGGCGTGAATTGCACGTCGCCCGAGTTCGTCGCCGAACTGATCGCGGTGGCCCGGGCCGTCGCTGCCAAGCCCATCGTGGTCTATCCGAACCGCGGCGGCGGATGGGATCCGGTGGAGAAGCAGTGGCTGGGAGCCAAGGGAGGCGGCCTGGCGGACCTGGCGCCCGCGTGGCGGACGGCGGGCGCCTCCCTCATCGGCGGCTGCTGCGGGACGGACGCCGACGACATCAGAGCGCTTGCGTCCGCCGTGTCTCCACGATCGACCTGAGACAGCCCGCCGCTCAGGTGAGCGACCGATCGTCGGGGGACTCGACAGCGTCGGCGAGGGCGTTCTACGATCGCGCAATCAGGCTTCCGCCCCCCGCGTTCAGGACCCAGAAAGGATGGGCAGCCATGAGGACACGTCTCGTATCCCTCGTCGTCGGAGCGGCGCTGATGGCGATCGCCGTGGGAGCGAGCCCCGCGAGCGCAACGATCCCTCCGGAATTGCCGTTCGGTCCGTCGTATTTCGGTCCGGGCCCGCTGACGTGCGGGTCGACCACCTACATCGTGACGGAACGCGGATTCGGGGCGGACCTCCAGGTCGTGGGCTCGACCACGGTGCTCATCTTCCACGCATATGGGCCGACCCCGCCCTCCAACCCGGCGCCGGGCCTCAAGTTGGTTCACTGCACGGGCGAGATCCCCGACTCTCTCGGGAACATCGATCATTTCGATCTGTTCGTCAGCATCGTGCCCGGCCGCTGACCGACGCGCCTGGATCAGCCGAACGAGCAGTCGACGACGACCTTATTCAGGGCGCGCTCCAGCGTCGCAAGCTCGTCATCATCGAGCTGCTCGGCGAACAGCTTCGCGATACCTCGCGCGTGGACCGGTGCGGTCTCCGTTAGGCGAGCGAGGCCACGTCGGTCAGCGCGATCACGACACCACGGCCGTCCGCGTGCGCGTCGGCTCTCCGGACCAGCCCTTCGTCGACCAGGCGAGCCACGCGCCGCGTCATCCCGGATCTCGAGATCAGCGCCCGGGCCGCGAGTTCTGTCATCCGCAGCTGTCCGCCGGCCCTGGCCAGCTGAGCGAGCACGTCGAAATCGGCGAGCGCCAAACCCGTTTCCCGCGCGAGGTCGGACTCGAGCCGGCGCATGAGCGTGGCGTGCGCTTGGAGGAGCGTGGCCCAGGCCTCCAACCCGCGCCCTCCGGGCAGCTCAGCGGCCACGAGCTGGTCGAACTGTGCCGCGACATCGGTTCCATCGTCTATCTGCATCACTGCAATCGGACCCCGGGAGAGTGTGTTTGCAAGCGCAAGTATAGCCTCGGCGAGCCTTTTCCCCTCTGTACATCACTGGCGAGCGTGAGGTAGTCTCGCCCAATAGTCGTAGTCCGCACGAGGGGGTTCTCTGATGAAGCGAATACTGGTGGCAGCGATGGTGTCGCTGATGGCGCTCGGCTTCGCCGCCGTACCGTCCAGTGCATCAAACCCGGGTACGGTGAAGATCGACGGGGTCCTGTTCGACAACGTCCAGGACAACGAACCGCATCCGGGATGCATCTTCAAGCTCCAGTTCTTCGGGTTCCCCGAGGGAACCGATGCGAGCTACCAGTTCGCCGTATACCCCCCGACCTCGAACACGAACGGCCCCGGCACCTTGATCGAGCCTCCTGGCGTGGTCGACTTGACACTCCCGGCGCCCGGCCTGCGAAAGCTGAACCTGAATACCGGCAAGATCGACCTGCGAGACGGATTGACCGCAGCCGGCGTCTCGCCGCATCCGATACAGGGATTCCACGTCAAGCTCACCGTCACGACACCCGGAGGCCACAAGTACAAGGTCTTCTGGGTCGAGTGCCAGACCAACCCGTACGGGTACTAACGCGACCGGACGCCGGGGAGTCGTGACATGGGTCGCAGCCTCTTCCGCGTCTTCGCGATCGGCGCTTGTCTCGCGATGTCGGTATTGGCTTCGATCCCGCCTGCGGGAGCCGTAGACCCCGGCGGGAACCTCTGCGATCTGGGCCCGCGGACCGTGCAGACGGCCGGCGCCGATCTCCTGATCGGCACTCCGGGTGACGACACGATCACGGCTGGTGCGGGCGACGACACGCTCCTTGGTTGCGGCGGCAACGACTCCTTGTCGGGGGGGACCGGCAACGACCTGCTGATCGGCGGGGCGGGGGATGACATGTTGATCGGGGGCCCGGGCGACGACATCTTCGACGGCGAGTACCACACGTACGACCGCTACTTCTCCCCGGGGTTGGACATCCCTTGTTGTGGCACCGCCGCGGCGTTGTCGATCCCCATCACGGTGACGCCAGAAGAGATCCGCAATATCCACGTCCGACTCGACATCGAGCACGCCAGCCCCGCCGACCTGCGGATCGAACTCGAGACTCCCGTCTCGCCGTTCCAGGGCGGCGACGTCCTCCTGCTCGGGAAGAACTGCTACAGCACGAGCCATGGCTGTGGGCCGGGCGAATTCCACAACCCGTCGAGCATCGAAACCGGAGTGACGTTCACCTCCGATACGACGGCGTCGATCCAGGGGTCGGGGAAGAAGCAGAAGGATCTCAACGGGATGTTCCACGCGGTGGGAACGCTCGACCTGCCGTTCCGGTTCCAGCCCTCATGCGGTGGCGCGACGACCGCGTGCGACTACACCCTCCGGATCTCCGACCAGGTGAACAACGGGGTCAACGGGACGGTCAACTACGCGGCGATCGATATCCAGACGCCGGCGGCGTCCGACGGGGCAGACACCATCGTTGGGGGCACGGGCGTCGGCGACCTGGCTCCCTACGTGAACCGCGATGGCGCCGTGTCCTACACCGGAGAAGACGGGCTCGCCAACGACGGGCAAACCGGCGAGGGCGACAACGTGAGCAGCGACGTGGAATGGGTCTACGGCGGGGCCGGCAACGACACGCTCACCGGTACCGACAACCTCAACGGTGGCTTCAACGACCTTCGCGGCATGCTAGGTAAAGACACGATCTACGGACTCGCCGGCAACGACAAGCTGGACAGGCACAGCGCGTGGGGTACCGATCACCTGTACGGCGGGAGCGGCAACGACTTCCTGGAGGGCGGGCTCGGCAAAACCACCGACTTCATGGACGGCGGCGACGACACCGATGTCTGTCACAACGGCAAGATCGTCCGCCACTGCGAACAGATCACCTGACGATTGAACTCTGGGTCCTGCCGGTCATCGCCACCCGGGCTGGAATGGGCCGGGATCTAGGTGGACGTCGAGGGAAACCTCGATAGCTTCGAGTTCGCTTGAGGCGAGGAGTTCGTCGATCGCCGCACGGGGCGCGCCGACATAGGTTGAGTAGCCGTCGATCTCGGTGACGACGCACCAGGAGCGGTCGTCAGGCCACCAGATGTTGGGGGGCAGATCCCAGCCGTCGATCTTGAACGCGCATGCGGCCTCCAGCGGTCCGCGGAACAAGAAGTAGGTCCGAGCCTCGGCCACAACCTTCGGCACGGAGCGGAGGAACTTGTCCTGTGCTGTCGCTCTTACCCGCCGCCTTGCTCGACCCGCGCTCAATACGGAGTGAGCCTGGCTCCAGAAGGCGCCGTCGCCTTCCGGACGGGCGCTCACTGCCGTGTGCGCCTTGCTCCAGAAGGCGCCGTCGCCTTCCCAGATGCAGAACCAACACGTGTTGGGCGAACGAGTATGCGCGCGGAGGAGTTGCAACAGCGCGGCGCATTCTGCCGAGGGGAGGTGTCCGTCGAGCGGGTCCAGATCCAGGGCGTTCGGGTCGCGCTGGTCTTTCCTCACTACCTCGGAGAAAGCGACGTCTGGGGTCAGCGAGACTCCGTGGTCGGCGCCCAACTCAGCCCACCGAACCGAACGCTCCCGGTCACGTGCCGGATGGAATACCCGTGCGTACGCCTCGAATCCGTCCGGTAGGAAGCTCCAGAGCCGCACGCCGCGCTCACGGTTCCAGGGGCTGAGAGATCGCATCACCCAGTCCGCCGGGGACACGTCCTGCTGCATCAGTTCGGTTTGGCGCGGCAGCCATTCGAGCATCAGGCGGCCCTCGACGGAGGATCAGTCCGCAAGGATCTCCTCGATGGTCCGCTTCGCGAGCACAGCGAAGTCTGGATTGGTCACTTTGTAGTACGGGATGATCAAGGCCGCTTGATGGAGCGCGACGCCCCGCGCTCTGTTGTAGGTGGCGTCGTCGATCGCCAGAGCTTGACGGAACGCCGAACGTCCGACCGGGCCGAACACCGCCCACGCGGCGATCACATCCGTGGCCGGGTCACCGATCCCCGACCCGCCGAAGTCGATGACGGCGCGGATCCGGCCGCCCTCAACGAGGATGTTGGGTCGCAACAGATCGCTGTGGATCCACACGGGTGTTCCCTGCCATACAGGTGCCTCGAGGGCGCGTTCCCAGGCGGTGGCGGCACGGCTGTCGATCACGTCGGCCGCCGCCTCGATCGCCTCACGCGTGTCCACGTCGAGTTCGGCGAGCGGTTGGCGGCCCGCGTGAGGTAGGTCCGCGTCCGGCTCGAGCCCTCGCAGCTCGTCAACGAATCGCGCCAGATCGCGTGCCGCCCGCACTTCATCATCGACGAGGTCATCCGCGTAGGGCTCGCCGTCCATCCACTCGTATACCGCCCAAGGCAACGGATAACCATGGCCGGGGGAGCCCTTCCCGACCGGTGATGGGATCCGCAGTGTGAAGTGCGGGGCGAGCTTCGGCAGCCAGGTCAGCTCGTGTTCCAGGTCCTCTGCCCACTCCGCCGTGCGGGGCATCCTCGCGTAGAGATGCTCGCCGAGTCGGTAGATGGCGTTCACTGTGCCGGTCGACTGCACCTGCCGGATCGGTAGGTGCTCAAGCTCCGGGAATTGGTCGGCCACCAACCGCCTCACGAGATCGGCATCGATATCGACCTCGTCGGGGTGCAACTTGTGCACGCTCATGGCTGCAGTTGGCTTCGCTCGCATTCACACCTCCGTGAGGATGGATCATCTGACCCGACAAGTACTCCCTCATCTGCGTTCAACCGTCAAGGGATTCGTCGCCAACCACGCAGCAGGCATGTTCGTCACGAAGGTCACTCTGGTCGTTGCATGGCCGGTAGCCACGAACCGATCTGTTCATGGCATAGCCTTGTCGATATGGAACTGACACCGCTCCCGGATGAAACGGCGCTCGCAGGGCAAGAACATCTGGATCCCGCATACGTAGCAGCGTATGAACAGAAGGCGGGCGTTGAAGATGCCGAAGAGCTCGCAGAACTACTCGAGCGCGGTCTGGAACCTGGCAGCACGCTCATCGACTTCGGAGCCGGAACAGGTGGACTTGCTGTGGTTGCGGCCTCTCTTTGTGAGCGAGTGATCGCGGTCGATGCCTCGCCGGTCATGGTTGCTGCCGCTAGAGCGAAGGTAGCTGCGCTGGGGATCACGAATGTCCATTGCGTTTCTGCCGGGTTCCTCAGCTACGAACACACCGCGGGGCCCGTCGACTTCATATACAGCCGCAACGCGCTGCATCACCTCCCTGATTTCTGGAAGGCCATAGCGCTTAGTCGAATGGCTGACCTCCTTCGGCCCGGCGGCATCCTGAATCTGCGCGATCTTGTGTTCGCCTTTGAACTGGATGAGAGCGAGCGCTACATCGGTGAATGGCTCGACACAGGAGCGGAACTCCCCGAGGACGGATGGACACGAACTGAGCTGGAGACGCACCTACGCGATGAGTTCAGCACCTTTACTTGGCTCCTCGAACCGATGATCGAGCGAGCGGGTTTCGAGATCGTGCGTGCCGAGTATGGGTCGCTGAAGGTCTATGCCGACTACACGTGCATCAAGCTAAGCTGAAACCCGTCATCGTTGGGCGGCGCCCGGACACGCTGGTGAGACATCGCGCATCAGCAGGGAAGGCGCTGGCCGATATACCGATCTGAGACATCGTCGAGGTTCAGTTGTGCGTGTCCAACGGAGAACCCCGAGGGGCTCACCTCGCACAGGACCTTCCCAGAGGGATGCACGATCAAGCTCGGCGCGTGCTGACGTTCTCCAGAGCAGTTCGCGCTCACGACGAATCGTTGGGTCTCGTGGGCGCGGGCAACCAACATCGATCGCCATACCCCGGAGACCCAGGGATCCGCCGTCCCCGCGTCGAGGTGGACGATCGTCTGTGCTCCGGCGGAGGCGACGGTTAGCCATTGCTCGGGGAACCGCAGCTCGCGACAGAGCTGTACGCCGATCCGCCCGACAGGAGTATCGAACACTGGCAGATCCCGACCCGGAAGGAAGGAGGCAGCCCGTTCGTTCTCGGACAGATTGCGTTTGCGATAGGCGTGAGGACCGGTTTCGCTCAGCACGATCGCCTCGTTCACCCATGAGCCCTCGTCCCGGCGGAGCATCCCGACGCACAACACAACGTTTCGCTGCCGAGCAGCGTCCTGGAGCCCAGTCAAGACCTCTGCCTGAGCCGGCTCGTCGACCTCCGCGAGCCGCGTGAAATCCCCGTCGACCGGATAGCCCGAGAGGGAGCCCTCCGGAGTGACGACGAGCGATCCCGGCGCCACCTGCTCAAGGGCCTGGACGATCGTCCCCGCGTTTTCTTCCGCATCCCACGACAGCGGCATCTGAACGACGTAGACATCCACCATGCCTCGAGTTTCGCACGGTGGTTCCCTATCCGTTCGGTCAAGAAACAGATGTCCTGCCATTCACACAGCTCTGCTTGTCAGGAGCATTCGCTGGCTCACGTGAGCCGACGGTAGGTGCCGAAATGCTGGGGATAGCGCTCGATGATGGCCTCTCCGGCCTTGATGGATGAAGGCGTCCAGTCGACCTCTTCACTGGTGCGGTGGGGCGAGGGCAGGATGATGCTCGCGCACGCCTCGAGATAGTCAGGCGTCGCAGGCAGCGAGAGGAACTCCAGCAGTGAGCGCAACTCGTCGCGCGGATGGGCGATCAGTCGTTCGAGCCCGAGGTCGTGCCAACCCTGCAGTGGGACATGGTTCCGGATGCGAGCGGTGCCTTCGGCGAACATCGCCAGACGGGCCATAGCCGCATCGACCGTGCGGCCTCTCAGCGACATCCGCGCGGCGATGTCGAACGGATCGCGGATGACGTGCACGATCCGCAGCGGAACGCGAACGGTTCGCGCCAATCGGTCGATCAAGGCGGGATCCTTGGCGAGACTCTGGGTTGTGCGCCCGCCCTTCTTATCGCCGATGACCCGGAGCGTCGTCAAGCGTCCCTGGGAGCCACCGGGTACCGCGTAGTCCCACTCCCCCCAACGGCGGCCCCCACTCGCGAACTCGCGATCACGCTCCATCAGCAGCCCGAACAGGAGGGAGCGTGGGACCCGGTGTCCGATCAGCCGAACGGCGTCGAGTTCGTGGGCGATCAACGCCTCCGGATGCGCGTTGATCAACGATCCCACAAGGCTGTGACCACTTCGCGGATATCCCACGAAGACCACGAACGCCTCGACGGCGTCGAACATCCGTCGGGAACGTACGGCTGCCGGTATCCCCAAGGTCCACGCGCGGGCCGCCCCGTAACGAGGTTCCTCTTCGATCCCGGGCATGACGCGGAGTCTAGAAGGAGATGCAGCGGGGATGAGCGTTCTTCAGCTTCCTTGGGTCGGATCCAATCGAAGCGACACGGAGTTCATGCAGTACCGCTCTCCGGTCGGCCGGGGGCCGTCTGAGAAGACGTGTCCCAGGTGGCCGCCGCAGCGGGCGCATGTCACTTCAGTTCGGCGCATGAAGAGGCTTCCGTCCTCGTGCAGTTCGACGGCACCCGACTCGATGGGCTCCCAGAAGCTGGGCCACCCCGTTCCGGATTCGAACTTCGTGTCGGAGCTGAACAACGGTGCGTCACAGCCTGCACAGCGATACACGCCTGCATCCTTCGACGAGGCATAGGTACCGGTGAAGGCTCGCTCCGTGCCCTTGTTCCGAAGCACCTGGAACTGCTCCGGTGTCAGTCGCTCTCGCCACTCCTCCTCGGTGCGAGGCAAAGCATCATTCTCTGCTGGGCGATTGGTTCGATCGTTCATGGCATCTCCTCCTCGTTCCCTCTGTCTCGCGGAGAGGTTGGGCGTTACTACCATTCCGACGGACCTGTCCGTCCGCTGGGTTAGCGGTGCCGGCGGTACTGCAGCTCGACGATCCCGTTGTTGGAAGCGGTGCTCGAGACCAGGTCGAGTCGGTAGGACTTGGGCACGCCCTCGAAGAGCCGCGTACCCTCGCCCGCAACGTAGGGAAACAAGCTCACATGGAGCTCGTCGATAAGGTCGAGCAACATGAGCGACCGCCAGAGGCTGACGCCGCCCCAGACGACGATGTAGCCGTCGCCGCCTCGCGTGAGCTTGTCGACCTCTTCTGCCGTGTCACCAGAGGCGATGGTGGTGTTTGCCCACTCAGCCGTCTTCAGGGTCCGGGAGAAGACGACCTTGCGCCCTGCTGTCAGGATGTCGGCGAACGGATGGTCGGCGGCCGTTGTCGTCATTGACTCAGCGATGTCCTCGTAGGCGGTGCGGCCCATGATGTGGGCGTACGCGTTCTGGAGGAACTCGAGTTGCGCCGGGTCGTCGGGCTCATTGTTCTCCGGCAGGCTGAAGCAGAACTTCCAGAACTCGGTGTCCTGGTCGGCCAGGAGGCCGTCCAGCGAGTAGTTGAACACCGTCGCTATCAGCTTCCGCATGATCAGAGCTCCCATGGTCTCGGGTGGTCGGGGGACCGTGTTTCCCCTCCACACCTGGCGCCCCCTAGCGGCGGTGGCCACAGCTTAGATCGGCAGAGGCCGAGCGGTTGACCCTCGTGGTGGGGCACCGTACCCTTCGCGGGTCGTCACCTATGGGGGAGCCCTCGAGCCCGTTGCGAACGCATACCTGCCCGGAAGCGTGCCCGAAACGATGATCTGGCTGGTCAGCGCCACATCCTCAGTTGCCGCCGGACTGTTGATCGCCGCCGGGGTGACCAAGCTGGTCCGGCCCGTCGCCACCGCACGCGCCCTCTACGCCGCAGGATTACCGGGCTCTACGCTCATCCCGCGCGCGGTGGGCGCCGTTGAGATCGCGGTCGGTGCGTGGGTCGTCACGGCTCCCGGCATCCTGGCCGGCGCGGCGATGGCGGTGCTGTACGCGGCATTCGCCGGGTTCGTGGCCTTCCTGCTGATCGCTCGGCCGGAGGCGTCCTCATGTGGATGTGCGGGTGCGAAGGATGTGCCGCCAAGCGTCGTCCACCTGGTTCTGAACGCGGCCGCCGCGATCTCGGGTGTCGGCGTTGCCGCCGTTGCGCCGCCTACCTTCGCGCGCGCGATCTCCTCGCTCGGCTTCAGCTCGGTGCCGTACGCGTTCGGGCTCGCGACCGCCGCGATGCTCGCCGTGGTCGCGGTCACCGATCTGCCGCCCGCGCTCGCCGCGTTCACGCGTCCACCGCGCCACCCGGTCGAGGCCGACCAGGATCGTCACGTGAGGGCAGAGACCGTGCTGGCTGAGGTCGGTGTCGGACCCGGTCACCCGAGCCTCTGGCCCGATGCGGAGCCGCCCGGTGCCTAGCCTCATCGATCGTCTCGCGATGAAGGTCGCCTGCGACGGGGGCGGCTCGCGCCTCGCCAAAACCGCCGTGTTCGCATCCGCGGCCTCCGTCGCGCCGGTCGCACTCCTGACCCAATCCGTCGAGGCCGAACAGCTCATCCATCGCAAGTGCAGCGATTGCGCCCCGGGCGCCCGCTGCTGCGGCGGGTACACCGCGTTCTGTTGCACCCTGCCCGGCGGGGACAACTACGGCTGCCCGCCGAACATGTACCTGGCCGGCTGGTGGCAATGCAACTACGGCGGCAACGGGCTCTGTGGGACCACGAACACGCGCTATTACATGGACTGCAACTCGCTCCCGAATCATTCGTGCCCCGGTGGATGCCATTGCGGCAACGACGACTGCAACAACTTCAAGACGTGCTGCATCAACTTCCGCTACGGCCAGTGCAACACGCAGATCTCCGGGACGGGAACGGTGATGTGCCGGCTGGTCACCTGCATCATCCCGTGCAAGATCGATTGCCTGAATTGCAACTGCTCGGCGGCCTACGACCAGTACACGTGCCGGCACGAGGCGGGATGTCTGTGATCGCCTCGGGAGCCGTGACCGCGCTGCTCGCCGTGGAGTCGGTGGTGCTGGTCCTCCTGGCGCTGGTGGTGGTCGGGCTGCTCCGCAGTCACGCAGAGATCCTGCGGCGACTGCCCGCGGAGCCGGACACCGCGGGCACCACCACCGCCACGCACGACCACGACACCAACAAGACCCCGATGATCCCCGAGCACCTCCCGGGTCCGCGCGCCGATCAGACACCGGTGGTGACCATCGCGGGCGACACGCTCGATGGCGGACAGCTCGCGATCGATCCCGGCAAGACCGACACGCTCGTCGCGTTCCTCTCGTCTGGGTGCCTCACGTGCAAGACGTTCTGGGACGCGCTCCAACCCGGCAGGCGCAAGCCGCTGCCCGGCGATGCGCGCCCGATCATAGTGGTGAAAGACAGTGCGTTCGAAAGTCCTTCGCGCCTTCGCGAACTCGCGCCGCCCGACCTGCCGGTGGTGATGTCGTCGCAGGCGTGGGGCGACTACAACATCGCGATGTCGCCCTACTTCCTCTTCGTGAGCGGCGGAACCGTGCGGTCCGAAGGCGCGGCGAGTTCGTGGGAACAGGTCTCGTCATTGCTCAAAGACGCCTACGAGGACGAACGCATCCGGGAGAAGGAGGCCGCCCGTGGGGCTTGAAGCCGCAGGTGTCGCGCTCGCCCTGATCGCCGCCGTTCGTTCGTCGTGGTCGCCCTGAGGCGTGTCGATGCTGGCGAGCATCACTCCGCTGGGCGAGCGGGGCCGGGGAAGACGATGGGGGAGCACGGTGGCGGTCTACCTCGCGGGCGGGCTCGCGGGGGGGCTCGCGATCGGCGCGCTGGCCGGCGCGCTGGGCTCGGTGGTGTTCGGATCGCTCACCACCGGCGTCCGGCTGGTCATCCTGGCCGTTGCCGTGCTGGTCGGGTTGGCGCTGGACCTGAAGCTCTTCGGCTTCTCGTTCCCCACGGTGCATCGGCAGGTGAACGAGGATTGGCTGGTCCGCTACCGGGGATGGGTGGTCGGCCTTGGGTTCGGCGGGCAGCTGGGGTTCGGGGTGGTGACCATCGTCACGACGTCGGCGGTGTACGCGATGGTGCTAGCGGCCGCATTGACGGCTGACGTGCGGGCCGCGGCGGTGATCGGTGCAGTGTTCGGTGTGGCACGCGCCGCCGTGGTGTTCGCCGTGGCGGGCGTGAAGAAGCCCGAGCAGCTGGGGCGCATCGACATGGAACTCCGGCGGTGGAACGGCTGGACGCGGGCGGCCGCATACGGGATGCAGTCCGCGCTGGCGCTCACCCTCGCGGTTGTGGCGGCCAGATGACCACGCTCCGGGGCCACGGCATCTCGATCGACGTTCCGCGCGGCTGGGAGGGACGGATCTTCGTGCCCGACCTGGATCCGCCCGCCATCAACATGCCCATCCTGCATCTCACCGACACCGTCCTCACGCAAGAACGCAGCAGCTTCGCGCCCGAACTCGCGGCGCGGTTCGGACCCGGCGGAACGCTGATCGCGCTGCTCGAGTTCGACGGGAAGCTGGCGGACAAAGGCCTGTATGCGGCACAGGGATTGGCGCTCCCATTGCAGGCCGATCACCTGAACCCGAAGGCGCTCCAGTTCCCGAACCCCGACCAGGCCGGACATCAACGGTTCTTCTCCACGCACGGCCGGGCCTTCTGTCTCTACGTGGTGGTCGGCGTCGGCATCGGCAGAGACGACCGGCTCCGAGCGCTCAACGACATCCTGGGGACGCTCGAGATCGCCAAGCCCGGAGGTGGCGCGTGACCGTCGTGCTGTGGATCGTCGTCGCAATGCTGAGTTCCGCGGTCATCTTCCTGTTGCTCGCACTCAGCGGCGCCACCCGCACCGTCGCGAGCCTGAAGCGTTCGTTGGATGGGAACCGGGCGGACGACGTGGTGCGGCTGCGGTCGGGGCTGGCCGTCGGATCGGAGGCGCCGGCCATCCAGAGCGTGAGCGCGACCACCTCGAGTCGGCGTCACCTGATCGTGTTCGCCGATCCCGGGTGCGCGGCGTGCGAGACACTGGTCCCATCACTCTTGACCACCCCGAACCACACGCCGGTCGTGCTGATCGGACGGTCGAGAACCGGATGGCCGCAGCAGTGGCGCCCAGGCCCCGGCGATGTCGTCGTCTTCGATCCCGACGAACGTATCGCGAACGCGTACTCGGTCGGGTTCACGCCGCACGTGTTCGTCGTCGACGAGGGCGGGTTCATCGGGGCCCAGGGCCCCGCCGACAGTGTCGAGATGGTCAGGCGCTTGGTGCGCGAGGCCGCAGGGGTTCAGATCATCCACACGGAGGTGAGCCGTGGCTACTGAGCCGGACGTCCGCGGAGCCGAAACCGCGCGTGAGCCCGAGCCGCACACCAGGTGGACGCGCCGTGGCTTTTTGGGGAGAACGTCGCTCGCCGCGTTCGGTGCGTTCGCGGCCGTTGTGGGATCGCCCGACGCGGCGCGTGCCGCGAAGCGACCACAACCCCCGCCGTGCCGGGTTCGGTGCGAGCCCATCAGCAAGACGGGCTGCGCGGACTGCGGATACCTATACCGGTGCTCGGGGTGCGGTTCGGCCTTCCATGCGTGCATCGATGGCGAGCCCTTCAGATGGCTGTGCCTGCGACGCCGGTGCTGACCTGCGCTATCGCGTGGTCATGACCACCTGGTAGCTCGCCCAGTTCGCCATCCGTCTGAGCCACATGATGAATCGGGTTCCTTGGGGGTCGACCACGAGCGAGGGCGCTTCGTTGACCCGGGCCGTTGTCGTGTTCGGACCGATGGCGACGGTGGGGCTCCAGCTGGCGCCGTCGTTGGTTGATTGCCGTTCCAGCAGATCGATGCGGGCCAGTGAGCTGGTGGACTTGCACGGGTCCGCCAGCGCGGATCGATCCTCGCACCCGGCCCAGGCGACCGAGAGATCCGTTGTTCCCGACGGCGCCACCGCTGGCCCGAACGCTCCGACGTACCGATGTCCGGCGGCCGTGTCCGGCCAGGGTCCCGCGACGGTTCGCGCGTCGGCCAGCACCACCCCGTCGAAGACGTTCACATCGACGCCCGTGTTGGTGGTGTAGGCGATCGCCACGCGCTCGGACAGTCCGTCGTCGGCGCCGTGGGCAGCGGGGTAATGGCTCGAGTCCGCCGGCGAACCCGACGTCAGGACGATGGGCGTCGAGGTGTCCTGCCACTCCGCGCCGCCCTGGGATGAGAGCAGGGTCACCTGCTTGCCCGCGTTGTTCGCGACCCACACCACGGCAACGTTGGAACCGCTGGCGCCCACCGACGGGAAGCCGCGGAACCCCTCGCCGGTTCCCTGGCCCGACGTCGTGGTGCCGATGGTCTTGGCGTACCAGTTCTGGCCGTTGTCGCTGGTCGTCGACATGCGGATCTCGCCGGAGTTGGCGTTGGTCCACACGAGCCACGCGCTCGAACCCGACGCCGCAAGGACCGGATAGTCGACCCGGTTCTGCGACCCGGAGAGTTGGAGCGAGGGGTGCCACGTGTTGCCCTCGTCCGTGCTGACGCGGAGCCACAGGACGCGCTTCGCGGACGGCTGGTAGCCGATGTAACGGGTCTGCGTGACCCACGCCGCGTAGAGGTCGGAGCCCGACGCGGCGATCGCCGGACGAGCCGAGTGGACGTGGACGGGGGAGACGCGCATCGGCGTGGTCCACCCTCCGGTGCTCTTCGAACGCTGCCAGAACACACCCATGTAAGGACCGCTGTTGGTGGCGCACCGGCCCGAGGGTGGTGGGCAATCCGTCGCCCACACGGCCTGGAGATGCGCGCTCGAACGAGCCAGCCCGTTCCCGACCGTGTAGGCGTTGGGCGGGGAGACGGGCTTGATGCCTGCCGCACCGGCGGACGCGTTGTCCACCAGCAGGGCTGCGGTCACGGCGATGGACAGGACGGATGCGGCACGTCGCGCGGACATGGCGGAAGCATGCCACGACCTGGGCGATACTGACCTGATGCTGGGCCCGGTGCGCGTGAGTCGTTCGGTGACCATCCCTGAAGACGACCTTCGATGGCGCTTCAGCCGTTCGTCGGGTCCTGGGGGTCAGTCGGTGAACACCACGGACTCGCGGGTGGAACTGAGCGTGGATCTGAGGACCGCAACGGGGATCGGACCGGTGCTCAGAGCCCGCGCCTTGGAACGGCTGGCCGGAAGGTTGGTGGACGGCGTCCTCACCGTCACCGCCTCGGAGGAACGCTCGCAACTTCGCAATCGCGAGATCGCGCACAAACGGCTCCGGGACACCCTCGCGGCCGCAGTTGCTCCACCGCCCCCGCGCCGCCGGCCGACGAAAGCTAGCCGAGCAGCCGTTGAGCGCCGTCTTGCCGAGAAGAGCCGCCGCGCGAAGACGAAACGGCTCCGACGGCGGAGCGACGAGGATTGACGGCTCGGCCCTGTCCCCCGAATGGCCCTCGTCGCCTACGCCGAAGAACCTAACCTTCCGTTGACATGGGTGGGAACCCCGAGGCATGCTTCTTGAGTCCTTAACCCCCAAGCTTGAGGAGACCTCCACCGTGCGCCAGCTCGCCCGCATCCCCCGCCGTTTCATCCCCGTGCTCGCCCTGCTCACCGTCGCGACGTTCCTTGTCCTGCCGACGACTTCAGCGCTCGCGAACACGAGCATCACCTCCGAATCCGGTCCGCTCACGAATGTCTTCACGACGAGCGACCTCAATTGCCAGGTCAACCACCTCGACGACGTCAACGGTGAGTTCTACGCAACCTCCAGCGACAGTACGAGCCCGGCTTGCGCCACCCTCATCGCTGTCGGGAGCGCTCTGTACGGACCCTCGGACATCGACGCAGGGCCCGCTAGCGATTCCGCACATGCCTTCGCGCCGGTGAGTCAGGTTGGTCCGACGGGAAGTGGGACGGCATCCGACCCGTTTAAGATCGTGACGACGGTGACCGCGCCCGTGCCTGGAGTAGACGGCGGCCTGGAGATCACCCAGACCGACACCTATGTGGAGGGACAAGAGTCGTACCGGACCGACGTCACCATCCACAACCCGCTCTCGACGGACGGCGCCGTGACCGGAATCATCTACCGCGCCGGCGACTGCTACCTCGGGAATGATGACCACGGCTACGGCGCCTACGACGCAGCCACCGGATCGATCGCGTGTACTGGCAACGGCACCGGCAGGATCGAGCAGTGGTATCCACTTTCGCCCAACAGCCACTACCGCGAGGCTCAATTCAGCGCGATGTGGGGCGACGTCAGCGATAAGACGAACTTCAGCGACACGTGCAATTGCAACGACCTGCTCGACAACGGGGCGGGCCTCAGCTGGGACTTCAGCGTCGCTCCGGGCGCGTCTCGGACGAAGTCGAGCATCATCACGTTCTCCCCGCTCGGTCTGCAGCCGCTCAGCATCTCCAAGACGGCCGACTTCGGCACGGCGAGCCCGGGTGGGCAGGACGGGTACACCATCACGGTGGACAACCCCAACGCCGATGCCGTCCCCCTTACCTCGCTCACCGACAATCTTCCGAGCGGCTTCACGTATCAGACGGGCTCCACCACCGGCGACACGACCTCCGACCCCGACACGATCGGCGGAGATGGAACGCTCACCTGGGACAACCCGTTCACCGTGCCGGGCGCCGGTTCGGCGTCCATCCACTTCGACGTGACCGTCTCCGGGAGTAACGGCGACTACATGAACAGCGCCGACGGAACGGCCGATGGCTACACGGTCGTGGGCTCGGGGCCGACCGCAGAGGTTCTGGTGAACAGCACGGAGACCGGTTGTCCCGCGGTGGCGCCCGGGGCTCCCACCAACGTCGTGGCCTACCCCGGCAATGCGAGCGCCGTGGTCTCGTGGGACCCGCCGACCTCCGACGGCGGTGCGCCGATCGAGTCCTACACCGTCAACATCTACGACCAGAGCTCGGGGGGCGGGTTCGCTCCGATCAACGCGGATAGCGTCCAGACGTCCGACACCAGCGTGGAGGTGACCGGCCTGGTCAACGGAGACGCCTACCTGTTCACCGTGCAGGCAACCAACTGCGCGGGCACGGGGCCGGAGTCCGAGTTCTCGAACGAGATCACACCCTCTGCCGACTCCTCGGCCGAGACCATCGGAGACGGGAACCTCACGCAGAGCACGGGCGACACGAAATCGCCAACCGGGAACGACACCACCATCGGCTCCCAGACGTTCCCCGCCGGCAGCTCCGGAACGGGAACGCTCCAGGAGATCCCGCCGGGTAGCAACGGCCTCTCAACACGGGGATTCGACCTGGTCCACGAGTTCTGCGGAACGGAGACCTGCATCGGCAACATCCTCCAGGCCGAACTCCACAACGGCGTGCTGGGTCCGAACCCGCGGGGCGGGGTGTCGTTCTACAAGCTCCGTCTCTTCCTGGACCGCACGTTGGTCCGCCACCTGGGTACGAACGTCAAGGTGTGGTACGACGGCAACCTTGAGGATGCCATCGGACCCGTGCAGCTCCAAGCGTGCAGCGGCGCCTTCAACGGAACGCCGTGCATCTTGCGGATCTACCGGACCAGCAGGCTGGACCTGAAGGTCATCGTCAAGAGCGAAGACCTAGATCCCCGACTGACTACCTCGAAGTAGATCGGCCTCCGCCCCGGTGAGGTCCACCGGGGCGGCGTCGGGGATGACCGTTTCGGGTAACAGGGCCGCGTCATCCGGTGCCGAATGGTTGGGCACCGCGGGCACGGCGACGACGCCCAACTCGGTCAGGATGCGGCGGCTCTCCAGGTCGTCCTCTTCGTCCGGAGGCAGCCCCTCCAGGCGGGAGAGTTGTGCGAGCGCGCCCAGGGTGAGCGCGGTTTCGTAGGGGGCTTCCCGCGCGCGGCTGACCGCCAGGGCGGCGTCGAACGCCTCGCGCGCCTCGTCCATCCGGCCCAGCTGCATCAACGCCCATCCCCGGACCCGCTGGAGCAGCGGCGTCTGTCCGCTCACGCCCTCCTGGGCCTCGGCTTTCGCCAGCGCCGCGTTCGCTCGTTCCAAGGCCGCCGTGGCCATCCCGGCGAACACCAGACATTCCGCGATCCGTCCGTCGGCGTCCATCGCATCCGTCGCGCTCCCCACATCGATGAACACGTCACGTGCACGGATCAGGCGTTCCATCGCCTCCTCTACGCGGCCGGCCCGGCTGGCGAGTCGCCCCAGCAGGCTCTCCGCGAAGGCCACGCCCGCGCGGTCGCCCGCGGCGCGCCACACCCGCATAGCGTCGCGCAGCAGCGGATCGGCCTCTTCCAGGTGCCCCTGATCGGACAGGATCTCGCCGACGTTGCACGTGCCGTACGCCGCGCTCACGGGGTCTCCCGTTCGTTCGCGGGCGTCGCGGCCTTTCTCGTAGTGCGAGACGGCGTCGTCCCAATGTCCGTCGAAGTACTCGAACGCGCCCATGTTGTTGAAGACCATGGCCTGGCCCGCGGGGTCGTTCATCTCCGTGTAGATCTCCAGCGCGCGACGCGAGTTCGCATAGCTCTCGACGCGGCCTTCCAGCATGAGCGCCCAGTCCAAGATGCAGTAGGCGTGGGCAAGGTTGTCGAGGTCCTGCGAGGCGCCGGGCTCGGCGATGGCGCGTTCGCACCAGGCGATGGCGTCGCGGCCACGTCCCTGCGCCACCTTGATGGAGGCATAGAACACGCAGAGCCGCGCGCGCTGACCGCTGGGGCCGACGCCCTCCAAACCGTCCAGCGTGCTTCGCCCGCGCGTCAGCAACCGGAGAGCGTCCGAGTAGCGCCCCAGGCGTTCGGGGATCTTCGCCTGCTTCAACAAGATGCGCGCCTCGGCGATGGGATCGTTGCGCAGCAGCCGGCGTCCACCGCGGAACGCCTCGCGCGCACGCGCATACTCACCCATCCGAACCAAGACGTCGCCGAGGGATTCGCGAACCTCCGCCAGCCGGCGTTCGTCGATCTCGACCAGTTTGCGCGAGGACTCGATGGCGCGTTCGTAGAACTCGGCTGCCTGGGCGTTCGCGAAATGGTCGCGCGCCCGGTCACCCGAAATCAGTGAGTACGTCCACGCTTCGGGGAAGCGCTGGGCGTTGAAGTAGTGGAGCGAGAGCAGCTCGGCCACGTCGGAAGCGTCCGGAGCGGCCGCTTCGATGAGCTCGGCGGCGCGCGCGTGGAGGATCCGGCGGCGGCGATAGGGGAGACCTTCGAAGGCGGCATCGCGCATGAGCGCGTGACGGAACCGCCACGTCCCCGGGCCTTGGGCCTCCAGGAACTCGCCGAGCGCCAGCCATTCGTTGTGACCCGGCGCCACACCGTCGGGCTCCAGCAGCTGCGTCACGAAGTCCTCATCGAACGCGACACCCAGCACCGCCACCGTGCGCAGCAGACTTCGCGCCATGGGTGAGAGCCGGTCGATCTGCGCGGTCACCACGGCCTCGACCGAATCCGGGAGCGAGTCCACGCCGCCCGCATGCGCCACCTGCACAAGCTCCTCCAGGAACAGCGGGTTCCCGCCCGAACGCTCGGCCAGCATCGCGCTCTCGCGCGGGAGGAACGGGTCCTCTTCAGTGGCGGCCTGGATGAGGCGCAGCGCGTCCTCGGCGTTCAATGGCTGCGCCGCGATGGTGTGCACGGCCTCGTTGTCGGGCGCGACGAACCCGGTGTCCTCGTCTCGACGCGTCACGCAGATCATCCACGGCGCGTCGCCGAGCCGCTCGGATACCAAGCGGAGCAACAGATCCCGAGATAGTTCGTCCATCCAATGGGCGTCTTCGATGGAGATCACCGTGGGCCCGGTGAGCACCGCCGCCAAGAACGAACACACCGCGCGCTCCAGCTGATCCTTGCGGAAGGACTCGTCCAGCTGTTGCACCTCGGGGGTGGGTGGGAGTTCGGGCCCCGCCACCGTGGCGATGAGTGGCAACCACGGGGTGAGTTCGGGTGCTTGCTCCGCGACGGTTTCGCGCAGGCGTTGGAGCGTGACGGTGTCGTCGGCGTCGTCCTTCAGGCCGATCGCCTCTCGCAGGAGGTCACGGAACAGGAGGTAGGGGACGGACGCGCCGTAGAGT
Organism: Actinomycetota bacterium; assembly: GCA_034667405.1. Taxonomy (GTDB): domain Bacteria; phylum Actinomycetota; class UBA4738; order UBA4738; family HRBIN12; genus JANXVR01. The sequence continues at coordinate 98,792 of JAXDJX010000014.1, forward strand.
TCGCACGCGGCTTCGAGCGGCACGAAGCCCTCGGACCGGGTGCGCAGTTCTCGTAGCAGGCGCGTCTTGCCGATGCCCGGCGGTCCGACGATCTCGACCATCCGGCCGGAGCCGGTGCGCGCGGCGGCGAGGCCGTCGTCCAGGGCGCGGAGCTCGGTCTCGCGGCCGATCAGCGGGAGGTCCTGGTGGGTGAGCGCGCGGCGCGCGCGGGAGATCGGACCAACAGCGAAGGCGTTGATCGGCGCAGCCTTGCCCTTCACCAGGAACGGTGGGAGCGGCTCGGTCTGGAAACTCACGGTCGAGGCGTCGAGAACGCCTGCGGTGGCTAGGATCTGGCCGGGCTGCGCTTTCGCCATCAGGCGTGCGGCCAGGTTCACCGCGTCTCCCATGATGGTGTACGTCCGCCGGTACGACGGGCCGATGTTCCCGGCGAACACCGGGCCCAGGTTGAGCCCGACGCGAACATCGATGCGCCGGTGTCCTTCCACGATCTCCCGGAGCGTCAGCAACAGCCGCTCGGCGTCGTCGCCCGCGGCCATCGGCGCACCGGCGATCAGGATGATCTTGCCTCCGTCGTGGTCGACGTCGGTGCCCAAGAAAGTGACGCCGTTCCGATCGGCCGCGACCTGCACGTCCCGCACCAGCTCGTCGAGCGCCAGGGCCGCTGACGGGAACCCCTCTTCCGCCACCAACACATCGGTGCCTTCGTAATGCAGGAACGCGATGGCCACCTTTCGATGCTCTGGTTCGACGACGTCGGATTGGAGGTATTCGCGGATGGCGAGCGGCACGCCTTGTGACAGATCCACCCCCGCCAGATCGATGTCGGCCTGGTTCGGGTCTGAGGCGATCCCGCCCGGCGCCTTCCGCAACAGGAAGCCGACGTTCTTCCACGCGCCGATCGACGCCTCGGACAGGAACCGCGCGGTCGAGGGACTGACCAACACCTCGCCCGCCGACGCGGTTCCCTCCATGAGCACCGTTTCGCTCGCGGCGGGTCCCGTGATCATGAATTCCCGGTGCGATCCGCCCACCAGGAAGAAATCGAACCGTCCGCTGTGCACGCCGACCGACATCCGCAGCCTTATCTGTCCGGCCGAGGTCTCGATGGCCCCGATCTCGCGCAGACGCCGGCGCATCCCGTCGGCGGCTCGCACGGCCCGGAGCGGATGTTGATCGCCGGAGAAGAAGAGCAGCAGTGCGTCCCCGCCGAACTTCAACAGGCCGCCGCCCTCGGCGTAGGCTAGCGCCAGCAGCCGTGCGAACACCGACCCCAGGACGTCGGTGACCTCCTCGGCGCCCACCTTGCCTTTCCGCGCCAGGCGTTCGGACATCTTTGTGAAACCGGAGATGTCCACGAAGACCACGGACCCGTCCATCTCGCGGGCGATGCGATCGGGCTCATCGGCGAGCCACCGCAGGAGCAACTGCGGCAGGTAGGGCCTCAGGGGTGAAGTCACCTCGGGCATCGAGACGTCCTTGCGTGGGGAGGGACGCTCAGTGTAGCGACCCGTCTGACCAGGGCGAAACCGTCGAACGGCCCGTTGTCGGTGGGCGGCACTAGGCTAGGCAGGTGAGCCTGGACGTGTTCTCCCCGGTAGTCGCCGAGTGGTTCGGTTCCTCGTTCAAGGAGCCGACTCCGGCCCAGACTCAGGGATGGCCGGCCATCGCCTCGGGTGATCACACGCTCATCCTTGCCCCGACCGGGTCCGGCAAAACACTTGCTGCTTTCCTCTATGCCATCGACCGGCTGTCGGCCGAGGGCCCACCGGAGGACGCTCGCCGGCGCACCCGGGTGCTCTATATCTCGCCTCTCCGCGCCCTGGCCGTGGACGTCGAGAAGAACCTCCGCGCACCGCTGGCGGGAATCGAGCACGCGGCGTCACGCTTGGGAACGCCGTTGGTCCACCGGCCGACCGTGGCCATCCGCTCGGGGGATACGCCGGCTGCCGACCGGCGCCGGATGCTCAAGGCTCCGCCGGACATCCTCATCACCACCCCCGAGTCGCTCTATCTGATGCTCACCTCGCAGGCGCGCGAGACCCTGCGCGACGTGCGATGGGTCATCGTGGATGAGATCCACGCCATGGCCGCCACGAAACGAGGCGCGCATCTGGCACTCTCGTTGGAACGGTTGGAGCAACTCACCGAGCGGGCACCGCAACGGATCGGTCTGTCGGCCACGCAGCGGCCGCTCGATGAGATCGCCCGGTTCCTGGGCGGCATCGGCCCGGACGGCCCGCGCCGGGTCACCATCGTCGACGCCGGAACGCGCAAGCCGATGGACATCCAGGTCGTGGTTCCCATCGAGGACATGGCGGCCATCGGAACGCCGATGGAATTTCCGGCGAGCGGTCCGGCGTCTGCGGCCACACCGCGCACCTCCATCTGGCCGTCCATCCATCCTCGACTCCTTGAACTCATCCAGGCTCATCGTTCGACCATCGTGTTCGTCAACGCCCGTCGGATGGCGGAACGCCTGGCCGCCCGGCTGAACGAGCTGGCGGGCGAGGATCTGGTGCGCGCGCACCACGGTTCCTTGGCCCGGGAGCAACGGCTCGAGGTCGAGGATGCGCTCAAGCAGGGGACGCTGAGGGCCATCGTCGCCACGTCGTCCCTGGAGCTTGGCATCGACATGGGCGCGGTGGACCTGGTGGTGCAGGTGGAGTCGCCCGGTTCGGTGGCGAGCGGGTTGCAGCGGATCGGGCGCGCCGGCCACCAGGTGGGGGAGCCGAGCCGCGGCACCATCTTCCCGAAGTATCGCGGCGATCTCCTGGAGGCCGCCGTCGTGACCGAACGGATGCTCGCCGGGCTCATCGAGGAGACGCGGTATCCGCGGAACCCGCTCGACGTCCTGGCGCAGCAGATCGTCGCCATGTGCGCGGTCGACGAGTGGCACATCGACGACCTCGCGGCCGTGATCAGGCGCGCCGCGAACTTCGCCGATCTCTCCGACGAGGTTTTCCATGCGGTCCTGGATCTGCTGGCGGGGCGCTATCCGTCCGACGCGTTCTCGGGCCTGCGCCCGCGCATCGTCTGGGACCGCGCCACCGGGAGCATCCGCGCGCGTGAGGGCGCGGGCAGTATCGCTATCACCAACGCGGGAACCATCCCCGACCGCGGCCTCTTCGGCGTGTTCCTGCCCGACGGCACGCGCGTCGGCGAACTCGACGAGGAGATGGTGTATGAGACCCGAGCCGGCGAGATCTTCGTGCTCGGAGCGTCCTCGTGGCGTGTCGAAGACATCACCCGCGACCGCGTGGTGGTCTCGCCCGCCCCGGGCGAACCCGGCAAGATGCCCTTCTGGCACGGAAGCAAGCCCGGCCGTCCGCTCGAACTCGGCCGCGCGCTCGGCGCGTTCACCCGCGAACTGGGCCAGACCCCTCGTGCCGACGCCCTGGTGCGCCTGCGAGAGCAGATCGGTCTGGACGAACTCGCCGCCGACAACCTCCTCCAGTACCTGACGGACCAGCGCGATGCCACCGGCGCGGTCCCCGACGACCGCACAGTGGTGGTCGAGCGCTTCCCGGACGAACTCGGCGACTGGCGGATCTGCATCCTCTCGCCCTTCGGCGCCCGGGTGCATGCGCCGTGGGGGTTGGCCATCGAGGCCCGCCTGGCCCAACGGATGGAACCGGGCGGGCAGGTGCTGTGGAGCGACGACGGCATCGTGATCCGCCTCCCGGAGGCCGAGACGCAGCTGCCGCTCGAGGATCTCTTGTTCGACCCAGACGAGGTCGAGGAGCTGGTGGTGGCCTCGTTGCCGCAGACGGCGTTGTTCGCCTCGGTCTTCAGAGAAGCGGCGGCGCGGGCGCTGTTGCTTCCCCGCCGGCGGCCCGGTCAGCGGACGCCGCTCTGGCAGCAGCGTCAACGCAGCGCCGACCTGTTGATGGAGGCATCCAAGCACCCAACGTTCCCGATCCTGCTGGAGACCATCCGCGAATGTCTGCGCGACGTTTTCGACGTGCCCGCGCTCCGCGAGGTCATGACGGATCTCCGTTCGCGCCGAACGAAGCTGATCGGTGTGGACACCCAGCGGGCGTCGCCCTTCGCGCAATCGTTGGTCTTCAACTGGGTCGCGTCCTATATGTATGCGGGCGACGCGCCGCTCGCCGAACGCCGCGCCGCGGCGTTGTCGCTGGACCGCGACCTGCTCCGCGAACTCCTGGGAGTCGAGGAACTCCGAGACCTCCTCGACCCTATCGCCCTCGACGACCTCGAACTCGAACTCCAGCGACTCACGCTCGACCGCACGGTACGGAGGGAGGACGACGTCCACGACCTGCTCCGCATCGTCGGCGACCTGACCGACGAAGAGGTCGCCCAGCGGGCCGCGCCGGGCGTCGACACCGCGGTGTTGGTGGCCGAGCTGATCCGGGGTTCGCGCGCCATCCGCGTTCGTGTTGCCGGGGAGGATCGCGTGGCTGCGGTGGAGGATGCGGCGCGACTGCGCGATGGGCTGGGCGTCATGTTGCCCCAAGGTCTGCCCGCGGCATTCACCGAGCCCTCGGTCGCCCCGCTCGACGGGCTGGTCGAACGCTACGCCAGGACGCACACGCCGTTCCTGCCGCGCCAGGCCGCGCAACGGTTAGGAGTCGGTGAGGATCGGGTCCGCGCATCGTTGGAGGGCCTGGAGGTCGCCGGGCGGGTGGTCCACGGAGAGTTCCGCCCCGATGGATCCGAACGCGAATGGTGCGATGTGGAGGTCCTCCGCCGGCTGCGGCAGCGTTCGTTGGCGGCCCTCCGCAAGGAGGTCGAACCGGTCGATGCTGCGGCGTTCGCGCGGTTCCTGCCCCAGTGGCAGGGGGCGGTGACGCCCGGCGGGGACGTCGACGCGCTCGCGCACGCAATCGCCGGGCTCCAGGGAGCGGCGGTCCCGGCCTCCGTCCTCGAGTCCGAGGTCCTGCCCCCGCGCGTGCGGGGGTACCGACCGGCGGACCTGGATGCGATATGTGCCGCGGGCGAGCTGGTGTGGATCGGCGCGGGTGCGATCGGTTCGACCGACGGGCGTGTGGTGCTCGCATTCCGGGACCGCGCACGGCTGTTGGTGAGCCAGCCGTCCTCCGAGGTGGCGCCGTCGGGATCGGTCCACGACGCGCTGCGGTCGCACCTGCGGGATGCGGGCGCGTCGTTCTGGAGCGACCTGCTCCGGGCGGCCGGCGTCGCGGATCAACGGGTTGTGCTGGAGGCGCTCTGGGACCTGGTCTGGGCGGGCGAGGTGACGAACGACACCTTGGCCCCGTTGCGAGCGTTCGCAGGGCGTGGCCGCGGCCGTCGAACATCGAGACCGCGTCCCGGGGGATTGCGTACCGGCGGCCCACCGGCGGCGGCGGGTCGCTGGTCGCTGGTCGCACCACTGCTCGACCCTCCCGCCTCGGCGACCGAGGTCGCCCACGCGCGGGCATTGCAGCTGCTCGAACGCCACGGCGTGGTGACCCGTGAGGCCGTGTTGGCGGAGGGAACGCCCGGCGGATTCGCGGGGGTATACGGCGTGTTGAAGGCCATGGAAGGAGGCGGCTCCGTGCGGCGCGGATACTTCGTGGCCGGACTGGGAGCCGCGCAGTTCGCGCTGCCCGGCGCGGTCGATCGGCTCCGTTCGGCGCGAGATGTGGAGGCGTCCGAGGTCGTGGTGCTGGCCGCGACCGATCCGGCGCAGCCTTACGGCGCCGCGCTCCCGTGGCCGTCCACCGAAGGACGTCCCGCGCGAGCGGCCGGGGCGTTCGTGGTTATCGTCGGCGGGGCGCTCGGGGTGTTCCTCGACCGTGGTGGGAAGAGCATCGCGACCTTCGGCGTGGAGCCGGCGGACTGGGTGGACGGACTGACTGCGCTGTTGAAGGACGGCAAGTTCCGCCGCATCGAACTCCAGCGCGTCGACGGGCGTTCGATCGCCGATTCGCCGATGACCGCCGCCCTGCGCGAGGCTGGCTTCGTCGACGGTTACCGCGGACTGCAACTGCGGGCCTGACATGCCCGAAGGCGACACCATCTTCCGGACCGCCAGCACCCTCCGTCAAGTGCTGGCCGGAAAGGTCGTCACGCGATTCGAAGCGCCGGCGGTGCGCGGGACTGGGCCCGCGGTGGGCACGGCCGTCAGCGAGGTCGAGGCGCGCGGCAAACATCTCCTGATCCGGTTCGGCGACGACAGGACGCTGCACACGCACATGCAGATGCACGGGAGCTGGCACATATACCGGCACGGCGAACGGTGGAGGAAGTCGCCGGCCAAGGCGCGCGTGGTCATCGAGACCCCGGAGATGGTCGCCGTGTGCTTCGACGCCCCGGTGGTCGAACTGCTCGATCGGGGCGACCTGGCGCGACATCCGCAGCTGACGTCGCTGGGCCCGGATCTCTGCCTGAAGGATGCGGATATCGACGAGGCGCTCCGGCGGATGGCGTCGGTGGATCCGTCAGCTCCGATCGGCGTGGTGTTGCTCGATCAGCGTGTGGCCGCCGGGATCGGCAACGTCTACAAGAGCGAAGTGCTTCATGCATGTCGCGTCGATCCGTTCCTTCCTGTGGGAAGCCTCGGATCCGCGACGCGGCGTCGGCTCCTGGAAACCGCATCCACGCTCCTGCGGCAGAACCTCTCCGGCGGTCCGAGACGGACGGTGCGCGAGGGTCTCGCCGTCTACGAACGGGGCGGACGTCCGTGTCGCGTATGCGGGACGGTAATCAAGCACCGGCGCCAGGGCGACGGAGGACGTTCGACGTGGTGGTGTCCGGTCTGCCAAACCACCGAAGCCGGGAGCTGACGCTCCCGGCTTCGAAGGTGGAGTGGCAGGCGTTACTACGTGAGGCTGCGACGGCTGGTCGCTCCCGCGTAGATCCACACCAGAACCACGCCAACGATGATCGACCCGATCCAGGCGATCCCGTCGTTCTTCGGGAAGATCGCAGCCCAGAGAACGCCTCCGATGACCGCTGCGATGACCCCGACGATGATCGTAGACAGGACGCCCATGTCCTGGCGCCCCGGCACGATCAGTCGCGCGAGGGCTCCGATGATGAGCCCCGCTACGATGTATACGAGGATGTCTCCGAACCCGATATCCATAGCAAGCACGTGTGTCCCCTTCCATCGGCGGTAGGTCACCGCGTCTGGGAGGGTCATTCCCGCGTCTGCACCAGCGTAAACGCGGTATCAGCTGGGGATATCCGGAGGTGACGCGAGCCTCCGGCGTCGCCGGCGCACCACCACCACCACCGCGGTCCCGATGACGGCGACGATGCCCGCGATCGCCACGGCGATGACTACCGTGTGGCCTCCTGAACCGTGGAGCGCCGTTCCCGCGGCCACGACGCAGGACTCGTGCACGCCGGCCGGAAACGTGTTGCCGCTCACCTCGAACCGGCCCGACCCATCGATCTCGAACATGCACTCCCCGGGCGAGTCGGTGAGCGTGTTGCCCCTCGCGCTACCGAAGAAGTGGACGATGTACGCGGGGGAGATGAAGCGGTTGCCCGTCACCGTCATCGGTCCGCGTTGCGACTTGTTCCCCGCGCTGATGAACAGGGGAGAGGTTCCGGTCTGCACGTTGTCGTTGATGACCACGTCCGTCGTTTCCGTGCTTGAGCCATGGGCGGCGATGTCCGAGATCCCGGCGTCCCCGAGGTGGTTCCCGGTCACCGTGATGTTCCGGAGGTAGCCGTGTTTGCGCGGCTCCAGATCGATCGCCGAATGCGCGATGCGTTCGATGGTGGCGCCTTGGATAGTGAGGCCGTCGACCGCGTTGGCCGAGATCCCCTGCCGCCCGGCGCCAGTGCACACGAACGGCTGACCCGGCTTGCTTCCGATCCAGATGTCGGTGGCGGGCGTGTTCCCCGCGAACGAGTTCAGATCCACGTCGGTGCAGTCGCCGGCGATGTTGCGGATGGTGAGTCCGGTCACCGTGACGTTCGAATCTCCGTGCAGCCGCAGGCCGCTGTCGTGTTCGTTGGCGACGTCGTAGGTCGGCATCTCCGTCGTGGGTCCGCCGCCGCTGATGATCCCGTTCTGCAGCGTCACGTTGTCCACGCCGTCCAGGGAGACCACCGGGCCGTTGCACTCGCGATTTGGCGTGCAGGCGGGTTCAGCGATCCGGAAGATGGTGGCGCCGTTGAGGTCGTAGATGACGTCGCTCCGCTGCGCCTGCCCGGGAGGTGGGTACCCCAGGTTGACGGTGAGCGCGACCATGCACTGAGCACCGGCCGGGAACGTGACCTGCGATCCGTTCTGCACCTGCGCCAAGAACGATTCGAGCGCCGGGGCGGAATCGGTGGTGGCGCTGCAGTCCTCGGGCGGCACGGCCACCGGGCCTGCGGGGAGCGGCGGTCCCGCCGGTGACGGTGTTGGAGTCGGGCTCGCGCGATGCGCCGCCAATCCCAGCAACGAGACCACCGCGAACATCACGGACACCACTGGACGTCGGGACATCGATCAGTCGGTCACCGAGGGTGCGAAGCGGCGGTCCGGGATGAACCACATGATCGACACCGCCGCATAGAGCGCGTACGAGATCCACGGCGTGACGAACGCTAGGCCGACGCCGGCCGCGTAGAGCCCGATCGACGCGTACCCCTTGCGATCTTCGGCGATGGCTCGGCCGACGGTCGAATCCCGCCCGTTCACCCTGATGATCGCCCGGACCAACAGCGAATACGCGAACCCGGCCCCCAGGCCGACCATCCCGTAGGCGGCCGCCGGGAAGGGCTTCAGGGGGAAATCGCGCACCCATTTCGTGGCTACGGGGATCAGCGAGAGCCACAACAGGAGGAAGAGGTTCGACCACATCACGGCGCCGCTGATCTTCCTCGTCGCCCGGAGCAGGTGGTGATGGTTGTTCCAGTAGATCCCCACGAACGCGAAGCTCAAGATGTAGACGAGCAGCCCGGGGAACCGTTCCTGCAACGCTGAGAGCGTTGCGCCCGTCGGTGCCCGGAGGTCGAACGCCATGATCGTCATGATCACGGCCATGACGGCGTCGCTGAAGGCTTCGAGACGCTCCGAGCCCATCTCGATCACGGCCGACCCGGATGGATCCTCTGGTGCCGCTGCCGGTTCGTCGTTCATCGGGCCGATGATATGCCGGACGCCGGTTGAGGCGGGTTACGTGCTGATGCGCTCCGCCGCGTCCCGAACGTCGACGTCTTCCACCTCGATGGCCAGACAGAGCGTGCCCGTGACGCGATCGTTCCCATCGTGTGTGGGCACCACCGAGCACCGAACCGTGCTCCGCGCGCCGTGCAGTTCGAATTCGACCGTCTCGCCGCCCAACGCGGCCACGTGGGCTTCCAGGATGGCCAGGTTCGCCCCCTCCATGCCGAAGACGCCGATGAGGTCTCGGCCATGGCACCGGGACGGCGGTTGACCGATGACCTCGGCAGCTGCCCGCGTCACCGTCCGGAGTCGGAGCGCCGAGTCGGTGTTCCACAGGAATACCGGCCGCTCCGGCGCCGCGCCGCGGACCGTGTCCGTGCCCGCGAACCGGCGAACCGGTGGAGGCGGGGCCACCTGGTCAGTGATACCGATCAACTCCCACTGCCGCATCTGCGTCACCCCTCCCGATGTCCGGATCCCGTTCGGGATCTCACTACCTGGTTTCGGGTAATGGGGGTCCTTCAGCGCAGTGGTCGTTCGGCCTATTTCTCCCCTCGGTCGAACGCCCGGTACTCCGGCCGTTCACCACGTAGCATCACGGGGCCATGGCGAAGAAGAAGCGCAAACCGCGCATCCAACCGACCCGTCCTCCCGTGAAGTCCGAGAAGCGCCAGGAAGAACGCAAACAGCGGGCCGAGGCCGAACGCCGAGCGGCGAAGGCGCGCAGGAAGCGCTCGTTGCTGATCCGTCTGGGCGCAGGCGTGATCTTCGCCATCGGTGTCTACACGATCCTGCAGCTCTTCCGGCACACCTCGCCGCACACCCCACCGACCTTCGCGCCCTCATCATCTCCCACCGTGGACCCGTCCGTCCTTCCCGGCATCCAGGATGGGAACGCCCCGTGGACCGCCGGCAACGACGACGCAAACCTGAAGGCCCGGCTCACCGCTACCGGGATCGGCGCTCTGCCTGAGGAAGGAAGCGTCCTGCACATCCATCAGCATCTGGACGTCTTCGTGAACGGGAACCCGGTGGTCGTGCCGGAATCCATCGGGATCCCGGCAGACGCGAGCTTCATCTCGCCGATCCATACGCACACCCCCGACGGGATCATCCATGTGGAGTCCCCGACGCGGCGCGACTTCACACTCGGCCAGTTCTTCGATGTGTGGGGGGTGAAGTTCACCTCGACATGCATCGGCGGCTATTGCAACAGCGGGGACGCGACCGTGTCGGTGTACGTGAACGGCTTCAAGGTGACGGAGGATCCCGGCCGAGTATTGCTGACGTCGCACGCGGAGATCGTCGTCGCATACGGCACGCCGTCCCAGTTGCCGGACCCCATCCCATCCAGCCACACGTTCTCGGCCGGTCTCTAAGGGGCGGCGGTCGTCTTAGGCTGCGGGATCCCATGGATGATCTCTCCCGACCGGAAGGTCGTGCGTTCGTCCTCCAGCAAAACCGTCACGTCGCCGGGCCCATAGGCGCGCCACACCCAGTCCTGCCACAGGGCGGCCGAGCGTTCGTCGATGCCGATCAGCACCGCATCCTTCTGTGGCCGGGCCGCCAGGGAGGCTGCAACCCAGCCTTCCCCGAACGTGTCGAAGTGGGGGATGACCGCCGTTCGTGGAACCACCCCGAGCGCCGGCCGGTACAGGCGGCTCGCGTCGCCGGGGTGCCGGTCGCGGATCAGGGTCCACGCTCCGAGCGCCATGGCGCCGGCGGACGACCCTGCGAGCGCGGCGCCCTCCCGCCACGCCGCAACGATCGAGTCCCACACAGGAGTTCCGGCAAGCGTGGTCGGCACCCTGCCCGGGTCGCCTCCGACCAGGTAGAAGAACCTCCCCGCGCGGGCGCGGGAGGTGATCGCCGCGGAGGTGACGTCGCGCTTGCGGATGGCCGGCAGTTCCTGGACGTCGAGCCCCAGCCGGTCGAACCACGCCGTCGCGTGCCGGACCGCCATCTCCGGGTGACCGCGTCCGGCCGCCGTGGCCAGCACGAATGCCGGTCCCTCATCTGCGGCAGCGACGAGGACGTGATCCTGCGGTTCGTTACCCGGGTTCAGCTCGTTGCCGCCGACCAGCGCGAGCGGTCCGGGGCCAGATGGCGTAGCCGCCGATGTGGAGGTCATAGCGGGCCGACTGTAGCGCGGCCCGGTTCCGTGCGCATGGGTCCGCCTCACCGGTTCGGCGATCCCGATTCCGGGGATACAGTGGTCCTATGGCGGATCACCTCCACACGTGGGAACTTCGGAACCCCGATGGCGGCATGCTCGGGTTGGAGTTCGCCAGGGGGAGGATGGCGGCGCACACCGACGTGCTTTCCCACGCCCTCCCCGAGCGCGTCGATGTCGAAGTGCGGGATACGTCCGGCGGTGTGGTCGCCCGGGCGACCGGACTCGAAGGCGGAGCGTCCACACCGATGGCCAGGCTCTCGATACGTGGCAACGCGGTCACGCGCGAGAACGTGTGGCCCGACGCCACAGACCTGGGGAAGCCCGTGATCCTTCCCGGTGGAGAGATCGGCATCCTTCGGTCGTGGTGGAATGCCGACGACGGTTCGCAATGGACGTGGACCATCGAACTCCACAACGAGGCTGGCTGAGCGCGCGCCGGCGACGGCGGAAGGGACGGGGGGAATGGGCAGCACGCGAACGGCGGTTCGAACGGTCGGTCGGTTCGCGTTGGCCGGGGTGTTCCTCAAGGGTGGGTGGGATGCCTATCAGGAACCAGGTCCCCGGCCCTCGATCGTCGAGAAGGCCGGTCTTCCGGAGCCTGAAAGGTTGGTCCGCCTCAACGGCGCTGCGATGGTGGCCGGCGGCGCAGGACTCATCACGGGTCTCCTGCCGCGTGCCACCGCAACCGGACTCATGGTCTCGCTCGGCGCGACAACGATGGTGGGCCATCGGTTCTGGGATCAGCCGGACGACGCAGCGCGCAGGCAGCAGCTCACTCAGTTCTTGAAGAACCTCGCGATCATCGGCGGCCTGGCGATCTATCTGAGTTCCGCGGACCAGTAGCTGTCGCTGTCGCGGTGCAGCCGCACGATCACGTGAAGAGGCACGCGGCGAGGTGCTCCTGCGTCTTTCCCTCCACCGTGGGGTGAAGCTGCGGATCTTCGACGGAGCAGCGGTCCACGGCGATGGGGCAGCGAGGATGGAAGCGGCATCCGGTGGGCACGTTGATGGGGTTGGGAGTTTCGCCCTGGAGGATGACGCGGCGTCTCCGCTTCAACGGATCGGCCTTCGGCACGACCGACATCAACGCCTTCGTGTAGGGATGCTGGGGGTTCTGCACGATCTCCCGAGCCGGGCCCTCCTCGACGATCCGACCCAGATACATCACCGCGATCCGATCCGCGAAATGGGCTGCGGTCGACAGGTCGTGCGTGATCATCAGGATCGCCAGCCCGCTCGCTCGGAGTTCGTCCAGTAGCGAGAGCACGCCGGCTCGAACCGAGACATCGAGCATCGAGACGGGTTCGTCCGCCACGAGCAACTGGGGCTCGAGGACCAAGGCCGCTGCGATCGCGACGCGCTGACGCTGACCGCCCGACAGTTCGTGCGGGTACCGATCCAGGAACAGATCGGGAGGGGTGAGTCCCACGCGTTCGAGCGTGTTGGCGACCAGGGCTCGGCGCTCCTCTTTGGACCCGCCGATGTTGTGGATGATCAGCGGCTCCTCGACCGCGTCGCGAACACGGAACCGGGGGTCCAGCGACTCGTAGGGGTCCTGGTAGATGATCTGCACCTGACGTCGCAGGGGTCGAAGCTCGCGGTGTCCGACGGTCGAGATGTCCTGCCCGCCCAGCCGGATCTGACCCTGTGCCTGCACCAACCGCAGCACCGCCTGTGCGGTGGTCGTTTTCCCGCACCCGGACTCGCCGACCAGCGCGAGCATCTCCCCGCGCCCGAGCGAGAACGAAACGCCCTCGACCGCGTGGATCTCCTGTCTCGCTCGTCGGCGGAGCGCGGCCATCAAGCCGCGATGCACGGGGTACCGCACGATCAAGTCCTCGACCTCGAGCAGCGTCTCCGTCACGAGGCCACCGTGCTCACCGGGTCGTTGTGGTGGCAGGCCGCGTAGTGACGCGGACCGAGTTCCAGCAGCGCCGGTCGTTCCACCGGGCACCGCTCGAACGCTACGTCGCACCGAGGGGCGAACGGGCACCCGACGATCTCGCGATCCAGGCGAGGCGGCGCGCCGGGGATGGACAATACTTCACGTTCTCCCTCGGGGTCGGGGATGGCGCCGAACAGCATCCGGGTGTAGGGGTGTCGAGGGTCGTGATAGAGGGTCTCCATCGCGCCGGCCTCCACGATCTCGCCTGCATACATCACCGCCGCTCTGCTGCAGAGCTCGGCGATCACCGGGAGGTCGTGCGTGACGAAGACCAACGTCAGGCCCAGTTCGTCGGACAACCGCGTGAGCAGATCCAGGATCTGCGCTTGCACCATGACGTCCAGTGCCGTGGTGGGTTCGTCGGCCAGGAGAACCTTCGGACTGCAGGCGAGCGCCATGGCGATCGCGGCGCGCTGGCGCATGCCGCCGGAGAACTCGTGCGGATAGCGTTCGGCCCGCTCGGGCGCGATGCCGACCATCTCCAGGAGCTCGCCGGCCGCGCGCTTGGCGGCGTCGCCGGTGGCCACGCCGTGGAATTCCATCGGTTCCACCAGCTGGGCTCCGACGGTCTGGACGGGATTGAATGCGTTCATCGCCCCTTGGAAGACCATCGCGATGTCCTTCCAGCGGTGGGGACGCATCGAACGCTCCCCGCCGGCCAGGATGTCCTCGCCATCCAGGATGATCGACCCACTCACCCCGGCGCTGGAAGGCAACAGGCCCATGAGCGCCAAGATCGTCGTCGTCTTCCCGCAGCCCGATTCCCCGACCAGACCGAAGCGTTCGCCGGCTTCGAGGTCCAGATCCACGCCCTGCACCGCGTGCAGCCGCTCGCCCTTCGGCAGGTCGAACCACACGTGAAGGTCTTCGACTGCCAGGACCTGTTCGCTCACTTGTCGTCCCGAAGCATGCGGGGCAGGAGCCGAAAGCCGCGCGCTGCCAGGTGCGCCACGCGCAGCCGGGGGTTCAACGCGTCCTCCAAGGCCTGACCCACCAGGGTGCACGCGAGGATGACCAGGGCAACGCAGACACCCGGGGGCACGATGGTCCACCACGCGCCGGCCGATACCGCGGCCGAACCCGTCGCGTTCTTGATCATCTTTCCCCAGGAGATCTTGCTTGGGTCGGAGAGCCCCAGGAAGGCCAGCGCTGTTTCATCGAAGATGGCCACGGCGATGGTGAGAACCGTGTTCGCGACCAAGAGCGGCGCCACCTGTGGCAGGACGTGTCGGAAGATGATGCGGGCGTTCCCCGCTCCCAACGCGCGCGCCCGCTTCACATACACGCGCTCGCGGACGCTCTTCACCTGCGCGCGCACGATCCTTGCCGTGCTGGTCCACAACAGCAATCCGATCACCAACACGATGTGCCACAGGCTCGGGCCCCAGATGGCGGCCACGACGATCATCAGCGGCACGTCGGGGATGGCCAGGAAGTAGTCGGTGATCCGCATGAGGACCGTGTCGGTGACGCCGCCGAAGTACCCGGCGATCACGCCGACGGTTCCCCCGATCATGATCGCGACGAGCGATGCGGCGAAGCCGACCATGAGCGAGATGCGGGCACCCCACATGAGCAAGCTGAGGATGTCGCCGCCGCCGTCGTCCAGACCCAGCGGGGGATAGGCACCAGGAGTGCCGAACGGCGGTCCGATCCGTTCGTGCAACCCGTGCGGAGCGATGAGCGGCGCGAACACGGCGACCAGCACGAAGAGCGCCAGTACGGCGGCACCGACGATCGCCGAGGGGCGGTCCTTCAGGATCGCCCAGATCGCGGCGCGTAGGCGCCGGGTCGACGATCCCGTCTCCACGCCGGGTTCGTGCTCGAGAACGGTACTCATGTGGTGATCCTCGGGTCGAATTCGTAATAGAGCAGGTCGGCGACGTAGTTGAAGAACACGACGGAGATCGTGAGCAACAGGAAGGCGCCCTGTAAGACCGGCCAGTCGCGCCGTTCTACCGACCGGGAGACCAACAGCCCCACACCCGGCCAGGAGAACACCGTCTCGATGAGGATCGACCCCGCCACGATGTATCCGACCGAGAGCGCGACCAGCGTGATGACGGGAAGCATCGCGTTACGGAACGCATGCCGGCGAACGATGGTTCGGTCGGGGAGCCCTTTCGCGCGTGCCGTGAGGATGAAGTCCTCGCCGAGCGTTTCCAGCATCGCCGAGCGGGTGACCAAGGTGTACTGCCCGTACAGCACCAACCCCAGCGTGAGGGAGGGCAGCAGCATGTGCTTGCCGACGTCTAACCAGTGCGCCATGAAGCTCGGATCGAAGAGGAACTCGTCCTCCCGGCCGCCGCGCGGAAGGTAGCCGGCGGTCAGGAGCAGGAGCATCAGCCCCAGCCAATGGGTCGGGAGCGAGTAGAAGGTGAGGGCCACGCCGACGCTTCCGTAGTCGAGCGACGTTCGTCGTTTCCACGCGGCGAGGACACCGGTGATGACCCCCAGGATGATGGAGAAGAGCGTTCCGAGCAGCACCATCGGCACGGTGTTGCCGACAGCACGCCACAGTTCCGTGGTGACCGGCTCCTGCGTCGAGTACGACACCCCCAGGTTCCCCGTCGTCAGCTTGCGCAGATAGACCCAGTACTGCGCCCACTTCGACTTGTCCAGGCCGAATTCCTTCGTCAGCTCGGCGCGCAGGGCGGGGGTGGCGCCAGGGACCTTCGAGAGGTTCGTGATGGCATCGCCCGGAAGCGCCCGGAACAGCACGAAGTTGATCGTGACGGCCACGAACACCGTGATCAGAGCGAACGCCGTTCGCTTCAGGATGAAATCGATCCCGCGCATGCGGTCTCAACGTCCGTTTCTGTCCGGGTCGGGCTTCCTCACCCGACCTGATGAACCTGCAGGAGCGTCTGCTTCGAGTAGGCCGTGAACGAGCCGATCGGCGACATCACGAACCCGTCCCACTTGGATGTGTGCGCCTCGAGAACGTTGCGGTTCATCATGATGATGTAGGGACGGTCGTCGTGGATCATCTGCTGCATCTGCCAGACCACGGTCTCGCGCTCCGTCGGATTCACGATGAGCCCCTGCTTGTTGTAGAGCGTGTCGTATTCCTTGTTGCAGTAGCCGGTGTCGCTCCAGAACCCGTACTGCTGGCAGGTGAGCACCGAGAGGATGAAGTCGGGATCCGGCAGTGGGTACCAGTCCCACAACGCCAGGTCGAAGTTGTCGTAGGAGTCGTAGTTGGCTCCCGCCATCAGGTCGAACATGGCCGATGGGTCCAGCGACTTCTGCGTGACCTTCACGCCGATCTGTTGGAACGAGGCCTGGATGATCTCGAACTCGCGATCCACGCCGTCGACGTTGCTTGGCGTGAGGATCTCGTAGGTCATGGGCTTCCCATCGGCCGTGCGGATCCCGTCCGAGCCTTTCGGGTAGCCCGCAGTGTCCAAGAGGTCGTTCGCATGCGTGATGTCGTAGGGCGTCGGAGCGATGTCGGAGTTGTGCCAGTGGCCCGTCGATGGCGACACGATGGTCGATGCGGGGGCTCCGTGTCCCAACAGCACCGTGTCGACCATGCTCTGCCGGTCGATGGCCGAGTCGAATGCCTCCCGGACCTTGGGGTCGAGTAACTCCGCATGCAGCGGCTTGTTGGAGTTGACGATGAAGTCGTCGAAATAGATCCCCGGCGCCTCGGACACGACGAGGTTGGGATTGGCTTTCAGGTTCGCGAGCGCGGCGGCGGGCACGGATTCGACGTCGTCGATCTCGCCGTTCTGAAGAGCGCTCACCATGGCGTCTGCGTTCGTGTAGAACTTCAGCCCCCAGCCCTCGATGTGCGGCTTGGGCCCGTAGTAGCCCGGGTTGGCATCCATCTGCACGAACTCGTCCTTCGAGTACTTGGTCAGGGTGAACGGCCCACCCGAGACGATGGGCGCGTCGTTGGTGAAGGTTCGCAGACCCTTGCCGGCGTCGCCCTCCTCCTTCGACCAGACGTGCTGGGGCAGGATCGGGATCTGCTGGAACTGCGACAGCGCCCAGTCCTCGTTCACGGGAGCCTCATAGCCGATGGTCAGCGTGCCGTCGTCGGGCGCTTCAGCAGAGACGATGTGACGGGCGTATCCGCCCTCCAGTCCGGTGGGTCCCGGGTACTTGATGAGGAGGTTCAGGGTGTAGGCGGCATCGGCGGCCGTGAGGGGCTGGCCGTCCGACCACTTGCCATTGGTCATGACGTTGAACGTCACGCTGGTGTTGTCGGCGTTCCAGGTCCAGTCCGTGGCCCAATCGCCGACCAGCGTGAGGTTGGTGGTGTCCCACCCGACCAGGTATGGATAGGTGTACTGGAAGACGTTATAGGCGTCCTGCTGGAACGCCTTGAACGGGTTCAACGAGTCGATGTTCGAACTCGAACCGATGCGGAGCACGCCGCCCTCGACTATGGACCCGACACCGGAACCGCTGTGGTCCGCTGTCGGCGTCGACTTGGAGCACCCAACCGCGACCAGGATCAGGGCCGCACACACCGCCGTGGATCGAACCGTTCTATGCATCGGAAACCCCCCCTAGGTGGAAACTGCCCCCGGATAATGCCCGAGAACGGCGGAGAGTGCGACCCCCCTTCTCTGCGGGCCGTCAGCCGGTGAGGGAACCGCCGAGGTCTAGTGCCCCAACCGCTTTGGCTCTGATCCGCACGGCGGGATGGGCCAGATAGGCCAAGGGGATCTCGTCGAGTTCGATGATCTCCACTCTCTCGGGCGCGGCGCCCGCGGCCACCGCGCGCGAGGCGGCCTCCCGCTGCGCGTCCTCGAGGGCCTCGCCCCGGCTCGAGTCGGCCAAGGTGTATACACGGTCCACTTGGCCCGACACGGCGGCGATCGCAGCTCCGATGGCGTTCGCGACATCGTGACGATCCGGCCAGTGGACCTCGCTCACCCCGGGAACCGTGTGAGGGATCAGGTGGCTTCCTCCCCCAACGGCGATGAGCGGCCGGTCTTCCCGCGAGGTTTTCACCCGGTCCACCGCCTCGGCGAGCATCGCGTGGGCGGCCGTCAGCCCCTCTTCGAGCAGCGGCGCGAACGCGCCGATCCGCGACGGGTCGCCGAGCGCCACGGTTCCCGCCGCTGCGGATGCATCGGTCAGCGTAGGGGTCGAGCCTCCGAAGACCAGCGCCTCCTCCCTGACCCGGTATCCGACGCTCTGCGGGCCGAGCGCGACAGACCCTTCCGTGCCGCCGACCACGGTGCCGCCGCCTACCGCGATGGTCACCAGGTCGGGCATCCGGAAGTTCGTGCTGATACCGCCGATCTCCACACCGGCGTTGGATTCCCGTGGGAAGCCGTTCACCAGCACGCCGACGTCCGACGATGTCCCGCCCACGTCGACCACGATGGCGTCGCTGAGGCCGGTGAGGAACGCCGCGCCACGCAGCGAATTAGCGGGGCCGCTTCCGATGGTGAGCACGGGGAAGCGTTCCGCGTATGACAGGGCCATGAGGGTACCGTCGTTCTGCGCGAAGAACGTCACGGGCTCCATCGAATGGTCGGCGAGCGCTTGCGTGAAGCCTTGGGCCACGTGCCGCGCGACGCCGGTGAGCGCCGCGTTCAACACCGTCGCGTTCTCCCGTTCGAGCAAGCCGAGCTGCCCGACCTCGTGGCTCATCGAGATGTGGATGTCCCCGAGTTCCGAAGCGACGATCTCCTTAGCCCGCAGCTCGTGCTCCTCCGACACCGGCGCGAACACGCTCACCACCGCGACGGCGTCCGCCAGGCCCGCCACAGATGCGGCGAACCGCGCGATGGCATCGGCGTCCAGTGGAACGATCGGCCGTCCGTCGAACTCGAACCCGCCCTCCACGATGGTTTCTCCGGCGGAGATGATCCGCCGCAGATCCTCCGGCCATCCGAACAACGGTCGAACCGACAGGGTCGCGGGAGCACCGATCCTGATGGTGGCAACGCGACGAAGATCCCGGCGTTCCAGAACGGCGTTGGTGCTGTGCGTCGTGCCGAGCATCGCGTGGGTGATCCGAGCCCGGTCTCCGCGGAGCTGATCCGTGACGGCGGCGATGGCGGCGCCGATCCCTCGCGTCACGTCGGGCGTCGTGGCCACCTTCGCGCTGGCGAGGAGATGGTCGTCGCGGTCCATCACTACGGCGTCGGTGTTCGTTCCCCCGACGTCGATCCCCAAACGGGCGTCAGCTTCAGGCATCCAGCGCTTCCACCGCCACGAACTCCAGGTCGTAGCCGAACGCCCTGGGGCCGGCCAGTGCCAACCCCGCCGGAGTGCGCCAGACGGGATCGCAGGGGAACGCGATGACGGTCACCCGCTGGCCGTAGCGCAACCGTTCGGTGTGGATGGCCCGCCCTGTGTGCGTATCCACGACCGTGATGATGTCCGGGACGGAGGCCAGGACGCGGCCCTCCCGTGTCGCCACCAGGTTCTCGTTCTGGATGTCCAGCCGGAGCGTGGTTCCCGACTGCGTCCCCACTCCGTCGATCCGCGCGGTTCCCTTCACGAAACCCTCGCTCACGCGCTGGTCCACATCGGTGATCTTGCCTTCGATGATCGCAGTGGCGTTGACGCTGTGGATCAGCGAGGCCACCGGGTCGTCGGGTGCCTCGAGCACCGCCCGGCCGATCCGGGTGGCAAGGGACACCGTTCCTCTCACGGTGGCCCTTCGCGCCTGGGATGCCGTCATGTGGTACTCGCTGGAAAGCGCCTGACCCCCGAATTCGATCGAGAGCGCGCGCTCCAGCCGTTCCATCCACTGGCCGTCCGCGGCTTCGATGAGGACCACGTTGCCACGCTCGTCCGTCATGACCGCGGGGTTGGGGGAGATGCCCGCCAGCTCCATCGTCATCTGCGGCACCTCGGGGAACGCCCGCCCCATCCCATCGGCGTCGGCGAGCGGCAGGCGCGTTCGCGCACACCAGACAACGGGCAAGAGTCCGTTGGACCCCCCGATCTCGGCCGCCATGATGGCGCTCACCGGCTTCCCGTGATGGCGCTCCACGACGGGCAGCAGTCGAAGGATCTCGTCCCCGCGGTCGAGCTTCTCGATGCTCACCAGCGGAGCGCCGATGCCCCCGCCGGGGATGACCAGGGCATCGTCGTCGAGTTCGTCGAGGTCCACCACGGTCACCGGGCCGAAGTCCTGGGTGGCCTGGAGCGCAGCCAGGAGTCCGACCGATGTGTCACCGCCGCCCCCGGCGCCCAGGATCGAACAGCCGACCGCCATCTGCCTGAGCTTCTGATCGTCGAGCTCCATGTGCTCCCTCTGGTCCGCGCGCAGACGGTACGTGGTCACGACCATCCCGTCGAACGCCGACGGGAACGCGGGTCGGCGGCTGCACTAGGCTTCGGGCCGTGCCTGCCGACATCGACCGACACGACTACTTCGATGGTTCGACCTACCCACCCTCCCGAACGGGACTGCGCGGGAGTCACGCCGGTTCGTTCGATGCAGCCCATCGGGTTCGCGATGGCGAGCGTTTCCCCATCGACGACGTCCCCGTGAGCGACGACGTCGACCTCGTGGTGGTCGGGGCGGGGATCAGTGGGCTCGCGGCCGCGTGGTTCTACCGGCAGGCGGAGCCGGAAGCGAGCATCCTCGTGGTCGATAACCACGACGACTTCGGCGGCCACGCGAAGCGGAACGAATGCAGGGTCGGCGATCGCCTGTTGATCGGCTACGGCGGCAGCGAGGCGATCCAATCACCGAACGCGCTCTACAGCAACGTCGCCAAGGGGCTCCTGCGTTCGTTGGGCGTGGACCTCACGCGCTTCGAAACGGCCTTCGACCGGGACCTCTATCCAGGGCTGGGGCTCTCGCGCGGAGTCTTCTTCACTCGTGAGGCGTTCGGCGAAGACAAGCTGGTAACCGGCGACCCCATGCGGATGGTCGCCGACGACATCCCGTCTGACCGGATGAACGAACGCCCCGCGACCGAGTTCATCGATGACTTCCCCGTTCCCGCAGAGGCGAAGGCGAGGCTGCTGGCGCTCTACACCTCGCGTCGGGATCCCCTCGAGGGTCGCGCGACGAACGACAAGGTCGAGTTCCTTCGCCATATCAGCTATCGCGACTTCATCAAGGAGTACTGGGGTCTGGACGACGATGCGGCGAACACGTTCCAGGGACGGTCACACGATTTCTTCGCCGCCGGCATCGATCGTGTCTCCGCGTTCGACGCCATGGAGACCGGATACCCGGGGTTCGCGGGACTGGATCTGCCGATCGACCCGGTCGCAGCCGCCGAGATGGACGAGCCGTACATCTACCACTTCCCCGACGGCAACGCGTCGATCGCCCGCCTGATGGTGC
>JAXDJX010000015.1:0-62327 GCA_034667405.1 Actinomycetota bacterium
GTTCCCGACAGGTTCGAGTACCTCATCGTGTGGGGCGGTGTGTTCACGATGGAGATGGCCACCTTCGCGAACATCTGGGCACGTCGAGCGGGCAAGATCACTCGTAAACAGGGACACATCATCAACATTGTCGTCGCGTACCTCGTGATCGGCGGCGCGGCATTGATAGCGGCAATCTGGCGCAAGCCAGCTTAGTCTTGGCGATTGAGGACCCATCCGGTCAGGTGGCACCTACACGTTCTTGATTCTGCGTAGACCAAAGCTCCGCACGAGGCAGAGCACACCGCCAATGGCCGCAACGGCGGCGGCGAATGGCACCGTATGCAATGCCCACGATGACGCCCCCCCGCCCTGTGCTACTGACAGCCACCAAGCCGACATAGCGGACACTGCGCAGAACCCCGCGACCAATATCCACAGCGCCATCCTGGCCTCTCCGCTCCTGAGAGATATGATTGCTGCCACGCCAGCGCCGACCATAGGTATCCTCGCGTTATCGAGGAACCACACGATTTCAAAGCTTCCCCTCCCGCCAGCACTGAACTGCGTGACCGCAACCACCCCCATACAGATCGAGGACAGCAAAGCTCCGGCGCCCATAACCCAGACCCATGGAGATGTCGGTGGTGAGGAAGTCGACAGCGTCACGTTGCCATTTTTGGGCGCCATGATCAAGTAAAATAGGCACGCGAGTCCGACTAGTAGGAACGGTGTGGGCCACAAGAGCCACTGAAGGACGCTCTGTGCCGGTCCAATCAATCTAATCTCGAAGAGGGTCATCGCCCACGCTGCGACCGACAACACGGCGACTACCCAGATCGCTAACCGCTGGACCCTGCCGGTAATGGCCAGTCCAATCACAATTCCCGAAGCAACAATCTGCACTATGTCTGGCAATCGCCCGTAGCTGATGCCGTGGCGTAGGACCCAGATCATGAGAGGGCAAATTCCGACCGCTGCAACCCACAGGCCGGCCTCGGAGACCCTAGCTCGAGGGAACGCGTCGACTTCAACACCCTGATTCATGTTCCAGCCTCCTCGTCAACTGCAGAGTCTATCCCTTCAGACAGTCTCAGACCCGGCACATATCCCCGCCTCCTCTTACCCCTTCGACTAGAGGCCTCGCAGGGGTAGTCATACGCCCCCACCCTCACCGTTCGGCCGATGAAACCTGGCCAAAGGTTGAGATGATGCGAGATCTGGAATAGAGGAGAACCCGCGCGGTTGGGTGTTGCCTTCCTCTCACTTGCGCCGTCAGAGGCGAAGGTAGTCAATAGTGGAGTTTCCAGCTCGATCGTCGAAGCGTAGGACCATTCGGGCTAATCCGAAATCCGTTGGGCAGCCTTGCACATTTCGAGAGATTTGCACTAGAGTGCATCTATGGTCTGAGGCGAAACCTAGGAGAAAGGTTCGAGATGCGGTCTACGAAAAGCTGGGAGCTGGGGATTGCAACGGTTCTGTCTTTCGTCCTTACCGTCGCCGTGCCCATCGTTGCTAGGGCTACTACGGTTGTGAATTGCGTCGTTTCTGTGCCTTGCGATGGGACATCTGGGGACGATGACATCTATGGGACGACTTCCGGAGACGATATCGACGCCATGAGCGGCTCGGATCTCATCTACGGGTACGCAGGCGCCGAGGATGTACATGGATCAGACGGTTATGACGACGATCACGGCGGAAATGGAAATGACACGCTGCGTGGTGGCATGAACGGCGAATATGATTGGGACAACACATGGGGTGGGGCCGGCGCCGATGACCTCGACGACTCAGTGGCCCCCAACGCGAATGTGGTGGAATTTGACCTTATTTGCGGGGGAGATGGTAACGACCGAATCGACTTAAGAGATGCGAATGGCCGATTCGTAGTCGAGGCGGACGAATTCGTTGGCGGTGGGGGCGCGGATACGATCATCAGCGACATGGGGGTTGACAAATCGGTGAGTCAGTTCAACTGCGACGATGCACAGTGATCAAATTCGAGAAAGGGACGAGCATGCAGGTGTCAATACGAACAGCGGTACTCATTGGCGTAGCAATGGTCTCCGTGCTTGTGGCGGGTTCTACTGCCGCGTTCGGTGGAGGTGATGATGCCACAAGACCGGTGGGGCCACCAGTCGAAATTGGCTCCGGAGAGCCCCTCCAGAACCAGCCTCTCAGTCCAAGAGAGGAACTGACAGCGCAGGCAGCCTGGATCGCTATGAATAGCGAGCCTTATGCTAGAGCCATCACATCTGGACGCGAGAATCCGCCACAGTATTTGGGTCATGAAAACGTTGAGGGCGCGCTTGTGCTTCACTACTTCACAGGCCCTGACCAGGCGTTTTCCATTACTCTCATTGACGATGGGCAATCGGCGAACGTTGTCAGTGTCGAGGGAGTGCTGCCCTATCCGGAGATGGCTGATTTAGCGGGGACGACGCTGACACTTCCTCAGCGCGTTGACGCTGCCTTCCTCTTCAGTCAGCCCCGCGCGCTGACTACAGATGACGGGACGCCCGCTGTAGAGTTCACCGCATACTGGCCCGGCCCTCAGGCAGATGCGGAAGCAAACGTAGATTGTTCGCTGATTGTTCGGGGCTCAGGCGACGAGACGTCCAGACACCTCACCCTGCCAGCCCCGACGACGGACGGCAATCGGGGATTCGCTGTCCTGTCGGAGGTACCTTCTATGAAGTACTCTCCGGATACGATCGAAATCAGCTGCTAACCCTGGCATCTTGAACCGGGCGACTTTGCCGCCAGGAGCGGGCGACCGGGATCAGTGATCGCGGCAACAAGGGACGATGAGGACAGCGCGTTCGTTCGCGCATACGGGCGCTCTCAGGTGGCCGTAGGTAGCCGCAATCTCAAAGGCGGGATGAGAACGGGCGACAACTCTGGCATAGCCATAGGTATGAGTCGGGCATAACGATCCTGGAACGCATCGCGGGATTTCCCAACCGACAACTACTACGAGCAGCTTGCTGAAGGGGTACCGGGCGCTTCTCTGACCACGGTCAACGATGCTGCGGCGATGGTGATCGAGGGGACGAAGGAACCGGACAACCCTCCAAGCGTCGACGTTATCCTGCAGGGCGTTCACATCTCCATCATCGGAAACGTCGGTCAACCTTCCGGAGAGCTGATGGCGCTGGTCAGGACCTTCGAAGCAGAAGGGGCCGGGGAACCCGTTGAACGAATTGAAATGATCAAGATGATCCCCTCACTTCCCCACAAGCCAAGTGACCGCCCCTTGATACTGAGCGATCCACACGGTTCCCGAACCCAGATCCTCGAGTCCCGTTACCGGGTGGAGAGCCGCTGGAGAATTGAAGGGGACGTCGGTGCAGTCAGTGCTGTGCTCGTCGAACTGGAAGGAGCAGACGTCATAGGATGCGCCCCCAACGCTCGACACATACCAAACACTCCTTTCGTCCGCGGCGAATGGAGAGAAGGATTCCGGCATTTCATAGACGGCTGTGAGCGCATGCGTAGTGGTATCGACGCGTAGGGCGCTCGACCCTCGGCCCAACCAGAGGTCGCCTCCGCCCACTGCCAGCGGACCGGGGAAGGCATTTGTGTCGATCCGCGCCACCACGGTCCTCGAGGCCGTGTCAACTCCAATGAGCTGCGTGCCACCGGACGAAACTATCGAAACCCACACCGTTCCTGAGGCAACTGCTGGCCTGCCCACGATGTAATCGCCCGAAGCCAGATCCAGATCCACGGGACCAAGTAGCGCCATGGTCGTAAGGTCGAGGCCGCCGATTGAACCAGGACCCGTAACTCCCCATACCTGTCCTTCTCCAGCCGTTAACCTCCCCATTGGAACGGGCTGGCTTTCGACCACTCCGCCCGAGGATGGGTCGATATGATCCAGCCGATCGCGATAGGAGAGCCAGAGCTCTCCGCTCACGAGAACGAGATCGTTGGGACTGCCGGCAACATCCAGTGCAAGTCCAGCGTTGCCGCTTGAATCGAATTTCTGAACGAACGACTGGCCCTCCAAACTCGTCGCAAGCACCCAAACGGAGTCGCCCCATCCCGCAATCTCGTCGGGTGTCCCCGCGATGGCAGCCGACTGGATGGTCATTGCGAGATGCCCCGGCTTGGGTATGGCTACAGCTTCGTGAGGGCGAAGATGTGCGGGAACAACGTTTGCTGGAGTCTGGCCGCCCGTTGGGGTCGGCCCCTCGGAGCGAAAGGAAATAGTCAAGAGAGAGAAGAGCGCCACAGCAACGGCCACCGCGGTGAGTCCTGCCACAATCCGAACAGCAAAGGGTCGCACCCGTCCCGCTTCGACTCTACCGCCTCGAACCAAGGCGCCTTGATCGATCTCGTTGGCGATTTGTGAAAGCGTTCGCCGTAGGCGCTCCTCAAGGTCATTCATCACCCAACTCCTTCGCCAAGCGTTTCATCCCGCGGTGAATGTTGCTTTTCACGGTGCCATCTGAACACTGCAAGACTTCCGCGATATCAGAAACAGAAAGATCCTCGTAGAAGCGGAGGACGAGAGCTGCTCGCTGCCTGGGTGGGACGTGAGACAAGGCTCTCCAGACAGAATCTCTCGATTCAAACTCGAGCTCCTCCACTTCCTGATTTGTCACTTGAAGGTGCCTTAGCGACGTCTCCAGGCGGCGGCGGCGGATGGCGTTGGTCCAAGTGTTGACTGCCGCCCTCCGCAGATATGCCGGCCCATTCCGGACCTGGCCACTTTCGAGTCTCAAGAGGGATTGGGCAACCGCCTCTTGAGCTAGCTCCTCGCCCGAGGAACGATCTCCCGATAGCAAGATGCAGAAGCGCACGAGGGAAGGCAATTCAGCCTCCAGGATTTGCTCAAGCGAGGGCTCCGTAGGCAAATTTGTGTTCATCTCTCCCTAAGACAGACGCGGGGGCAAGAACGTTGCATTGCTCCCCGAACTACAGGCTGTGATTCCTCGCCTCTAGGAAGGGGAGAAACTGGACATCACCATGTGTGCAGTGAAGACGGCCCGATCCGGATCCCGGCCTTCAACGATCAGAGCCTCTACGCCCGAAGTCAGCCCCACCCGGGCTACCGTTCGAACGGCGTCGTCGAGACCGTCCACGTTCGACATGTCGATCTCGCCCGTGACGACGATGATATCGATGGCTCCCTCGCGGGAAACAGTGATCTGGTTCATCAGGATTGCGATGATACCCATTGGCTCCGGTGGGTACGATTGCTGGCATGTTGCCGCTCTACGAAAAGCGATATCCGGCCGAGCCGGGTTCAGTGCCCGCCGCCCGTCACGCAGTGCTTGACGCTCTATCGGTCGCCGGATTTTCGGACTCCGACCTCCATTTCAAGGTAGGCCTTGTGCTCACCGAGGCGACTGCGAACGTGGTTCGCCACGCCTACCCAGACGGTGGCACGGGGTATGTCGATGTGAGCGTGGATCGCACGGCAGGTGGCATAGTCATAGTCGTCAGCTATCAAGGGGTCGGCATGGACACGCGGATCGGAGTCCCGGGCTTAGGTGTCGGCCTGGCAATGATGCGCGCCCTAACCACCAGCCTTGGGGTCGAGTCGGACACCGCCGGCACCAGGGTGACCCTGCACTTCGGCGCCTCCGACCAGGCATAGGTCCCAATCTTGTCGCTGGTTTGCAGAGTTCCTTCGTACGGCAACTCTGGGATCTGAAAAGATCGAGGCCGAATGGGGTCGAGACGCACGAACAGCGGGCGACCCTGCTCACTCTCGGTTGCCGCACGGCACAGGGCTACCTGTTCAGCAGACCGCAGCTCGCAACCCAGGTGTCAAGGCTGCTTGATGAAGGTCTTCCCGAGGAGCTGCTCACACCGGCCGCCCGCCATGGAGCCCGCACCACCGCCTGATCCCGGGAACCTTCAACCGTCAGCGCCGGGGATCGGTGAGACGCGCGATCGTCGCGCCCAAACCTGCGATCTTCTCAACCGTTGCGAAACGCTCGTTCTCCGCCAGCACCGAGTCGATCTGCGGGTTCTCATGGTTCAAGGCGATGGCGAACCGGGTCGGGCAGAGCGGACGGACTCATACTCCCTCCGTGTCAAGCTGATCGGGTCGGTGCACCGGCTGTTCGAACACTCGCACAGGTAGCGCTGCTTGTTGGAAGGATCCTCGAATGCGGCATCCAGGTCCTGAGCGTCCACGGTGAACTCATTCATCTCCCTGAACGTTGTTTCGTTGATCGCTTCCTGCTCCAACCAGTTAGTCACGGGCAACAACCTCCATAGGAAACGAGATGGGGCTCCGCTGGTGCAAGGGAGGCGGCATTCATCGGTCGGGCTCCTTCAGCTGGATTGAAGAGGCTTCTTCTACCCGTATCGACGCCAGACGCACCTACCTGAAGTTGGGTAGTAAGCATTTGCGAATGCCCCCGGCCACTACCTCATTTCAGGTATGGGGATGGATGCCGAAGGAGAACAGGACGAGGGGCCAACCTGGTCCCCTCCCTGGAAAAAGGAAGACAGCATGAAGATGCGCGCATTGCTGCTCGCAGGCGTCACGGGCGTGCTCACGTTCGCGGCCGCCGCACCCGCCTCGGCGGCGCCCGGCGACACCACCGCGACCCTCGCCGTCACCGGTGGCTCCCTGTCGATCTCGGTCCCGACGAACGCCGACCTCGGGTCTCGGGCGAACACCGAGAACGGCGGCACGATCAGCGGCACCCTGGGCCAGGTGCAGGTCCTCGATGCCCGCAGCGCTGCGGCCGGCAGTTCCTGGACGGCGAGCGTCATCTCGACCACGTTCGCGCCTTCAGCCGGCACGGCGATCGCCGCGAGCGCCGTGAGCTACACCGCAGGAGCGATCACAGAGACCGGTACGTCGGTCACGACGGCGAACAACCCCGGCAACCTGACCGGCGTGTCCGCTGCGGTGACTGCCAGCGCCATCACCGGCGACAACTCTGCGACGTGGAACCCGACGATCCATGTGCTCGTGCCCGGTGGCTTCACCGCCACGACATACACGGCGACGATCACGCACTCCGTTGTGTAAGGACCGCCGCCTGCCACGGCCCCCGACTGGGGCCGTGGCGGCACCATCCGGACGAGCCCGCGGGCTCGTCCGCTGGTGCCTCGTCGCCCTCGCCGCCGTTCTAGGAACCGCTCTGTCCTTCGGAGCCGCGGCTGCCACGCCGCAACCCACTCTCCGGGCCCCGTCCGCCGGCAGCATCGGTCTGCGGCTTGTCGACATCCCGGTCGACACGCACGGGGAGGACCGGGCC
Source organism: Actinomycetota bacterium (assembly GCA_034667405.1). Classification (GTDB taxonomy): domain Bacteria; phylum Actinomycetota; class UBA4738; order UBA4738; family HRBIN12; genus JANXVR01. Next base: position 7,215 of record JAXDJX010000015.1, read on the forward strand.
CTCCTCTACATCGTTGATCACCTGGCGCCAGGAACCGTGATCCACCGACGCATCGAGGTCTCGAACACCACCGGTTCCGCCGAACACGTGGCGCTCTACGCCGCGGCCGCCTCGATCGACCACGGTGCATTCCTCATCGCAGACGGGCACACCCCCGACGAGCTCTCGACATGGACCTCGCTCGACCGAAACGGGGTTAACGTGGCTGCCGGGGGACGATCGCTCGCCACGGTGCGGATCGCGGTTCCCGACGATGCCGCGCCAGGCGAGCGTTACGCCGTGATCTGGGCGGAGGTCCGCTCCGCTCCTCGAGGAAGCGATGCCGTCGTCCAGGTCAACCGGGTCGGTATCCGCATGTACCTCTCCGTCGGCTTCGGCAACCCGCCCGCCGAGGACTTCTCGATCGACTCTCTGACCGCGACCCGCTCATCGGAGGGTCTGCCTATGGTGCTGGCGAGCGTGCACAATACCGGTGGCCGGGCACTCGACATGCGGGGAACGCTGGAGCTGGAGCATGGTCCTGGGGGCCTGAGCGCCGGACCCTTCCCCGCGAACCTTGGGACAACCCTTGCGCCCGGCGACACGGGGACCGTTACGGTGCTGCTCGATGCTCAGGTCCCAGCCGGGCCGTGGGACGCGAGGATCGACCTGCGGAGCGGACTGCTCGACCGAACGGAGCGGGCGACGATCACCTTCCCCGCTAAGGGAACAGTCACCGTCGCCACCGGGCACGGAGGGCTGTCGCCCTTCATCGCAGGAGCGGCGCTCCTTTTGGTGATGGTCGTGGTCGGTGCGACCTTGCTCATCGCGCGGCGTCGACGTGCGAGGCGGTCTGCCGAGCCAAGGCCACCGCGGGGTCTCCGAGCGCGTCCAGCAACGGCCTGACGGTCCGCGATGACGCGCCCGACCCGCGGGCCCATCACCTGATGGCCGAAGTGTTTCCGTTGCGGAGGGAGGCGAAGACTCTTCAGGCTCTGGTCTGACGCCCGTCTGGAAGGAACCACCACGCTCGCGATCTTCATGATGATGAACCCAGACTCCCTCGTCTTGAGCGAATCGTTCCTTGTGCCTGCTCTCTCCGGTGCCTAGCGAGGGATCGGGGTCGACGGTGACGCGTGCCCGGTCCGCATCGCCGGTCTGTCGAGCGAGAACAAGGAGAGATCGTCTCTGGCGACGTCGTCCGCGACATCCGCGACGAGTTCCCCGAGCGCTGGGCCGAACTTGAACGCATGGCCCGAGCAGCCGCCTGCGACGACGATCGGGCCGCGGCGGTCGATCGCGAAGTCACCGTCGGGCGTCATCGTCCACGGATGCCGCTGGGTCAGCGCGACGCGGGGTTCGACCAGAGGCATTCGCTCTCCGAGCCAGGCGAGGAGGCGCTCCTGCTCGACGAGATCGGGCGGCCACTCCGTGGTGTCGGGGAGCCATGGCTCCGAGGACCCCGCGTCGAACGCCACCTTGTAGCCGATGCCCGGGACCGGGTGGCCATAGACGCCGACGCCACCCTCCATCAGCCAGTCGGCGATGCCGGGACGGTCGACGAGTCGTGGCGCCTGGAGGAACGTCACCTGGGCTACCGCCGGCGCGAGCGGGAGGTCGATACCCACGGTTCGCAGCAGCTCGCCGGACCACGGTCCCGCGGCGATCACGACCCGGGCAGCGCGCAGCCTTCGCCGACCCGTCACCACTTCCGCCGCATCAGGCGAAACCTCGATCGCGAGGCACCGCTCCGGCATGGCGAGCACGGCACCGGCCCCCGCAGCGGCGGCGGACAGCGCCTCCATCGCGGCGTCGGCGAGCACCGTGCCTCCTTCCGCGTGGAACAGGCCTCCCTCGCCGGCCCGCATCGCAAGTTCTGGGAAGCGCGTCCGCACGCCGGCCGCGTCGAGTTCGTCGAAGGGGACGTCGGCGGCGCGCATCGCCGCAGCCAGCGCGTCGAGCTTCGCGGTCGGTCCGAGGTCGACCTGGCCCGTGTCTACCAAAAGCCTGGCGTCCTGCGATGTTTCGAGGCGTCGCCATCCTTCGAACGCCTGCCGCGCGAGCCGCACGTACCGCACGTCGTCGTAGGCGACCCTGATGGAGCGCGATGCGCCCGTCGAGGACGTGACCGGATGACCGCTCCCCCATCGGTCGATGCCCACGACGGCGTTCCCTCGGCGCGCGAGGGCTGCCGCTGTAGAGAGGCCGATGACCCCGAGGCCGATCACGACGACATCCGCCCGCTCTATGGTCGCCACGCGAAGAGCCTCCCATGCGGGACGGTTGACCGGTAGGCTCGTCGGATGCGGATGGTTCGTTCTCGAGGCACGCCGTTCGAACGTGGACGCATCGTGGGAGCCGGGCTCAGCGATGAGATCAATCGGTCGGTCGCGTTCACGATGTCCTGGGCGGAGAACCTTGGCGCCGGCCGCTCTCGCCTGCAGGAACTGCTTGCTCCGTACGACCGGGCGAGTTCCGCCGTCGTGCCCGACCTCGTGCAGCTTCTGGACGGCATGGCGGTGGGTTCGGACGTGGATCCCGTCGCTCTGCGGGCGACCAATGCCTTCGAAGAGCTGTACGGGGTTCTCGATCCCGACGCGATGGCCGCACCGCTCGAGCGGTGCACCGACGTGCTCCTGCGCGGTACCGACGGGCCGATCCTGGTGCATCAGGAGCAGTGGTACGCCGGCGACGCCGACGCCGTCGCGATGGTGATCGACCAGCCCGACGAGGGCGTCGCCGTCATCTCTCCCGTTGTCGCGTCCGGATTACCGCTGGTCGGCATGAACGCGACGGGAACGGCCCTGGGCGCGATGTCGTTGACCGCGAAGGACGAGCGGTCGGGCGTCCCTCGGATGTTCGTCGCCCGCCGAGCGATCGAGGCTGGCAACCGAGATGCCGCTTGGCAGACGGTGACGATGCCCGAACGGGCGGGGGGCTACACGTGGTGTTACGCATTCGCCGACGGCGCCACCGCGATGTTTGAGACGACCGCGACAACCGCCGCAGACCTGCAGAGCGCCACGCATACGAACCACGCGCTCGACGAAGCGGTGGCCGCCGTCTGCCCGGCGAGTTCCGAAGGATCGGCGAGCCGGCTCTCACGCATCCGCGCGCTCACCTCGGCTCACGAAACGTGGACGGTGCCCGAGGCCTGCGGACTACTGGGCGACCACGGCGCCGACGGACAGGACATCTGCGTGCATCCCGATCCCGCCGAAGGCCCGGAGGCGAGCGCGATCATGTTCGGCATGGTTGCCGATGTCGCCACGCGCACCCTGTGGGTCGCGCCGGGCAACCCGTGCCAGAACGAGTTCGAGCCCTACCCCTTGGACGAACTGCTCGCTTAGGGCTCAGGGCAGGTCAACCGGTGCTGTCACGGGCGTGTGATAGGCGTGTCGGCTCACGAGTGCGGACCGCTTCGAGCGTGGCACGTGAGGGACGTGCGTTCTAGGACGTGCGATCCTTACTAGTGCCTCCAGGTGGAGCGGACAGAGATCTAGTTCCCATTCCCGTCCCTCGGCCACAACCGTAACGGTCGTTGTCCTTGCTCTCCCGCAACGCGAACACCTGTCCATCTTCCCGGCCCCCTCTTTCTCGTTTCTCTACAGCTCATTGCCTTTGGGGGCACAGGCGGTTCACGCGATATATCTGCGTCCGTTCGCCTATCCTGGGCTTCCACCAAGGAGAAGGGGTCAGCAGATGAGCGAAGCACTCGTGTTGGTATGCGATCGATGTGGACAACCTGCGGTTGAAACCGTGTCCCTGCGAGCTAGCGGCGCGAATCTGGTGATCGACCTCTGTCGCGAGCATCTCAGTGAGCTCCTCGCCGGTGCCAGGACCCCGAAGCGTGGGCGGAAACCTGCCACCGTGACACTCACCGCAACCCCGAAGGGACGTGGCCGTCCGCGGAAGACCACAGCGAAAACAACCCGCAAGAAGACGACCGCTCGACGCAAGCCCGCTCCCCGGCGTAAGGCGACCGCAAAGAAGTAGAGCTCCTGAAGGGCCTTTCGCTAGTGCGCCCAAACGAACGAGTAGGTGAACGCCGGGCGCACCAGGGACGTTCCGGTCTCGGCCGAGCGCGTGTTCGTCGGACTTGCGATCACCGTGACGTCTTCGAGCTTGGAAGAGGCGAACGCAACGTCGAGGAGGTCGTCTCGGGCCTGCGTGTTGCCGAACGTGAGGATACGTCCATCCTCGCTCACGGCGAGACCCGTTCCGTCCGGCAGCAGGATCCCTCGACGGTCGAGCCATGGTTCTTGCCTCGTCCACATCCGGACCGGACGTGGATGCGAAAGAGCGACCCGGATGAACCATCCGTCGGGGAAACCCGGAGCTCCAGAGACGATTGCAGGCGATCGCAGCAGCCGCAGGATCTGTTCGCGTTCGGATTCATCCGTCCCGTCGTCGCACAAGACCCAATCCCCGACGGGCATGAATACTTCCGGACCGGCGTGGGGTCCTCGCATCCGGATGAACCCGCACGGCGAGACACTCACACTCACCAGATCGGCGCCATCTCGGCGGAAGGCGATCGACGCTTGCACTCCGCCCCGTAACCACAGCGGCGCGACGATGATGCCGCCGGGTGCGAGTTGGCCGATCCATGCAGGAGACAGATCCCACACGCCGACGGTCACCTCGACACGGTCGTACGGAGCGTCCGCAGGGAATCCAGACCAGCCATCTGCAACGGTGGCGTGGATGTTCGACACGCCTGCAGCGCGAAGATGTTGTTGCGCGGCGGCCACGAGGTCCTCATCGATGTCCAGCGTCCGTACCCGCCCGCCATCACCGACGATGACTCCCAGGAGCGCGGCGTTGTAGCCGCTCCCGGTTCCGATCTCCAGAACCGATGCACCACCGGCAAGGGAAAGCTGCTCGAGCATGGTCGCCATCATGGTGGGTTGGCTCGACGAACTCGTCGGGAGCCCGTCCTCCCCGTGCTGGATCGAGATCGCGTCGTCGCGGTAGACGATCGCTGGTTCAACGCCGGGCAGGAACAGCTGTCGTGGGATCGACCGGAATGCGGCTTCGATCCGAGGATCCTTGATCGAGCCGACACGCAGGAGCTCATCCACCATCAGCGCATTGCGCCTATCCACGACTCGAGTATCCCCCGCCAACTGACGAACGGGGCATCGGCCCCGTCGTTACGAGCACTGCGTGGACGCCGAGTGATCTATCGCGGTTGCCAGTTGGGTTCGAGTAAACATTCGTCGGGTGTGCTGTGGTGACGGCGCAGCCTCATTGTTCGGGGCGGATCCAAGAAGTTGGGTCGGTGGGGGCTCATTAAGGCCTCGGCCAGCAGCGCTTGACATCTGCCAACGCCTGGGCCGAGGATTCGGCCGACACTCTCTCGGAGGGACAAGATGTCGCTACCGGATCAGACGCAGTTCGCCGCAACACAGATTCCAAGCATCCGAGTCGTCGGGGAGCTGGATATCACCGGGGCCGACGAACTCGCCGGGCTCGTTGCTGCCTCGCTGACAGGCAACCCGCCGCTGTTGATCGACCTCACTGACGTCTCGTTCGTGGATATGTCCGGGTGGAGGGCCATCTGGGACACCGTTCGCCAGATCGAGACCAGTGAGGTATGCGCAGTCGTGCTCACCTCCCCCGCCGTCATCCGCCTTCTGCGCCACCTGCCCATGGAGCAGGAAGCGCGGATACGCATCATCGAACCACCGAGATCCGAGTCGCAACGGGCGCAGGCCACGCTTGAGACGGTCCAGTGGTGGCGCTCAGTGATGTTCGACCAGATGGGTGATGCCGTACTGGTTGCCGATGAGACCATGCGTTATCTGGACGCGAACGCCCCTGCCGTTGCGCTCTTGGGTTGGAGTGCAGAGGACCTGCGGGAGCGAACCGTCGCCGACGTCGTGGCGGCCCAGCGGGCGTGGACGGAGGGCGAATACGAACGATTCGTCCGCGACGGGCGCTGGCGAGGAGAGGTTCTCCTCCGTACGAAGAACGGCACGGTAAGCGCAGATGCGAACGCGAGCAGGGTTGTCGGCCCGGACGGTAGGAGAGTGTTCATCTCGCTGATACGACAGCACGCCTTCGCGGAGACAGTGGACGCAACGGACGAGGAGTCGCAGCCGACCGCCGAGGGTCGCGCTACGCCGAAACGGACGGGTTCGGCGCACCGGTAGGTCACCGTCTAGGCGGACCCGTCAGCGGACCTCATCCGCGCCATGCGCCTCATCGTCATGGCCGGCGATCGGGAGGTATCGGAACCGGGGGCCTGAGCGCGAAGACCTACCAACTTGGGACGAGGACCCTGGAGGCTGGATGGCCGCTTGGGGGGACTCCTCATCCGGGGCGCGCAGCAGCTCCGGCCCATCAGCGGCGAACGGGCCGCGGGCTCCCGGCAACCACGGGCTATCGAGCCCGACCCGCTGCACGTCCGCGATCTCCGCAACCGCCACTCGGCGCGTCTCCTCCCCACCGACGAGGAACACGACGTCGAAGAGGTCATGGGCGTACGTGTCGGCGAACACCCTGTCCTCCAACCGTTCACCGGTGAATCGCACCAGGTATTCGTTCATCGCGGCTCTCGTCTACCCACTAGGGCCCAAGACAAACGTCCACTGAGCAAGGAGAACCGCGTCTCGGATAGGGGGTCAGAAGTCGAGGAGCACTGCCGGCACCTCGTCCGCGATCTCGCGAGCGAGGAAGCCGATGCGTCGGGTCGACGAAAGCCGGGACCCGGCGGTGAGGTGGAGGAACGTGCCCCAGCAGGTTGCCTGAAGGGGGTCTGAGCAACGCGCCGCAGCACCCGCGATGAGGCCCGCCAACACGTCTCCGGATCCCGCTGTCCCAAGCCCCGGAACCGCTTCGTCGGTCGTGTAGATCGTGCCATCGGGCGCCGCCACGATCCCTTCGGAAGTCGCAACCGCCTCGTATCGTTCGGCGACCTCGCTCAACCGCTGTTGGACAGCCTCTCCACCAGTCCCATCGGGAAGAAGACCCTCCAGTTCGTGCTCGTTTGGAGTAAGGATCAGCCTACCGCCGAGCAGGTTGACCGCGGTGGCATGAACGGCCGGCAACGCGCTGAGCGCGAGCGCATCGACGATCACCACCGCCTGGGTGCCCACCGCAGGAAAGAGGCCGGCCACCAGTTCACCGATACCTTCCACATCCTCCAAGCCAGGTCCAATGAGGACGGCGTCAGCCTCGGCGACTCGCTGCTTGAGGCGGCCGATGGCGGCATGGGGATCGAGCGCCCCCATCTCCGTTGCCGGGATGCCTTCTATGAGAGCCTCGGGGAGCGCCATCGCGAACGACGGCGCCACGGTGTCGACGGTCGCCACCTGCACCCGCCCGGCTCCGATCCGCAGGATGGCACTGGCCGAAAGGAGTGCGGCTCCAGCGGTCCTCGTCGATCCACCGATCACCAGGACCGTTCCACGATCGAGCTTGTCCGCTCGGGGGTCCAGGGGCAACAGCCAGTCCTTCATCAGACCCGCATCCAGCCGGGTGGCCTCGCTCTTCGTTGCCCTATCGAGACGCGATGCGCACATCGGCTTCCTCCGTCACCGGGGTATCGCCCTTTTGGAGCGGCAGTGTCCATTGCACGACCTCCGGATGGAGTTGCCCGTCGTGCTGCTCATATGTCGTGAGGGAGCAGTTGCCGATGGCTTGGCTCCGGCTGAGCGCCAAGGCCTGGTGCTCATCCAATCGCTCGAGGAGATATCGGAAGACGATGATCACTACCTCGTGGGTGACCAGTATCACGCGCGCCCCCGCGTATTCCCTCGCGATGGAGTCCCGCGCAGACCGACAGCGGAGCGCAACGTCGGCCCAACTTTCCCCACCGGGCGGGCGATAGTAGAACTTGCCCAACCGGTCGCGACGGGCTGCCTCCGCCGGGTACCGGCTCCTGAAACCTCGCAGTGTCAGCATGTCCATCGCGCCCAGGTCTCGCTCTCGAAGGCGTTCGTCCGCGTGGATCTCCGCGGCGATCCCTGACGCATCGACGATCGATGCCGCGGTATCGATCGCACGCCGGTACGGAGACGCCACGACCACCGACGGCTGGTGGTTCGCGGGTACTTCGCGAAGCCAGTGTCCGAACGCCTGAGCTTGCCGCGCCCCGAGGTTGGAGAGACCCACGTCCATATCCCGGAGTGGGATGTCCAGCTCCTCAGCGCGGGCGTCGGCGTGGGCTGCATCCCGGATGACGTTGCCCTCGCTCTGGCCGTGGCGAAGCAACCACAGGGACGCCACATCTGCGGCGTTGTCGGGCTTCACGGTTCCTCCCCATCGATTGGCCTCGGTCTACCCAGGGCGTCGCCGGAGAAAACCGTTCTCCTGCCTGGGGCATGGCTTGCATGCCGCCGTTTACCTGGCGGACACCTGGGGTAGGCGTCTCGCGGAATCCATTTCGGGGTTGGGAGGCAATGATGAGTGAAGTAGGAACGGACCCGGGCGTCGCCGAAGAAGTCGAACTCACGGAGGCCGGAGCCGTACGAGCGGAGGCCCGCAAGGTGGCTGAAACGGCCGACCGGATCGCGAACGGGGGAACCCCCGAAGAGGCCGATTCCGAGCGCGTGGTAGCTGGAATGATCCGACAATTGGCTGACCAGATCGACCGCTTGGCCGCACTGCTCGATGTCGCGCCTTAGTTGCGTCGGGGTGTATCGTCCTGCGCCATGGAACATGAGAGCTATTGGATCGCGACGTCGGTCGTAGCCGTCACCTTGTTCATCGTCCTGTCGGTACGAGACCATTTCCTTTTCCTTGCAAGCGCCGGATCGGCGGCCGGTACTGCGAAGAAGTGGGCCGCGATACTTCCGCCTCTGGTAGCTGTCCTGCTGCCTTTAGTGATGCTTTCCGGCATGCTCAAGGAGAACGGAAACCTGCGATTGCTGGAGATCGTCTGCATCGTCTCGCAACTGATCCAGGTGTCGTTGACCAGGGTTGCGGCTGCGTCCACTTCCGTGGATGGGTAGGGTGAACCCGGACTTATATAGGGAGGAACCATGCTGAGCCTCAGCACCGTCATGATCGGAACCGAGGACGTCGATCGACTCAAGGTCTTCTACACGAAGGTGCTCGGCGATCCGGGCTGGGAAGACGGCGGCTACGTCGGCTGGCAGGCCGGAAGCGGCATGTTGATGATCGGTCAACACTCCGAGGTCAAGGGCCGCAATGAGTCGCCCGGCCGGGTCATCGTCAACTTCGAGACCGCGGACGTGAAGGCAGAGTTCGAGCGGATCAAGGGGGTCGGCGCGGAGGTCTCGCACGAGCCCTACCAGCCCGGCGGCGAGGGCGAGGAGATGTGGCTCGCAACGTTCGCCGATCCGGACGGCAACCTGTTCCAGCTCGCCTCGCCGATGCCGGCGTCCTAGCCTGCCGAGTTCGTTAGCAGGGGTCACCGCTCCTCCTCAAGGGATAGCTCGATCGGCCGATAAGCGCAGTAGAGGCCTCCACCCCGCATGAGCCGGGTCGGCCGGAACGCGAGCGGAGGAGTTCAGGTGACGAGCGGCGAGGGCCTCCTTGAAACGATGAGTGAGGCGATCGACCCCGTCGGCTTGATGCAGCGGGTCGCCGATCAGACAGTCGAACTCATCCCAGGTGCAGACGGCGTCATGATCGGGCTTGCCGATCGCCAAGGCGTGAGCTTCGTCTGGGGCGCCGGAGTGAATGCGTCGCACGTCGGGACCAGGGTCAATCTGGATTCGAGCCTGAGCGGTCTCGCGATCCGGAGACGCCAGATGTTGTGGTGCCACGACAGCGAGACCGATCCGCGAGTCGACAAGGAAGTCTGTCGGCGGAACTCCGTCGGCTCAGCCGTATGCATCCCGCTGATCCGAGAGAGGGAGACGCTCGGCGTCCTGGCGACATCGGATCCCGTGCCCATGCGTTCACCGAAGAGGATGTCGCCAGCCTCGTCCACGTGGCCGACGCCGTCGTCGTCGCCATCTGTCTCACGCGTGAACTCTCGTGCGTGAACAGGAGTCTCCTGGACCTCAGTCACTCCTGATCCAGTCGGTGACGCCAGATCCATATGGCGCTGCCGAGTGCGATGACCGCCAAGGCGAGGAATGCGGCTCTGTCTCCGAACGCTTGGGACAACGCACCGCCGGCAGTCGGCCCCACCAATCCCGAACCGGCCCAGATCATGTTGAGCAGTGCGCCAACGACAGCGACGGAGAAATGCCCTCGCTTGGCGCCGATCGCCCCCAAGGGGAAGGTCATGGCGATCAGCACTCCCGAAGATGCTCCGGCGATGAAGAGGAAGGCCAGCGTTGCAACGGTCGAAGTGCTCAGCGCAGCGATCGCGATCCCGCCGCACATCACGAACATCCAGATGGCCGCCAACGGGATGGTGACGTACCGATCGGCCCCGCGAGCGGTCAGGGCACTCATGGCAACGAACGCTACCGATGCGAAGGAGAGCGCGAACCCGATGCCGGCCGTCGAGAAGCCGTGTACATCAAGCCTGAGGGGCACGAGCAGATCGACCGTCAACCACATCACGGAGACCGCGAGGGTCACCATGACGCTCGCGAGCATGTTGCGGTCCGCCCCGGCGGCCCGGAGCATGTCGGTCAAAGGAGGACCGGGCTCGGGCTCCCGACCCAACGCCGACGGCATGGCCAGCAACACGAGGGTCATGACTACCGTCAGGACGCCGAGCACCCCGAACGGCGCCCCCAACGAGAACCGCTCAGCGATGAAACCCGCGAAGGCCGGACCCAACAGCGCTCCGACGCCCACGACCGCCGTGCTCATGGCCAACGCGCGTGATGCGTCCTCTTCGGCCGCATCGTGGATCCAAGCGATGCCCGAGACCCACATCATCCCGAGCCCGATCCCGAAGAGGGCTCGCCCGACGAGCATCGTCGGGAAGGAGCGCGCGAGCCACATGGTGAGATCGGCAACCGAGATGGCGGCCATGGCCCACAGGGTCATCGTCCGAACCGACAGTCGGCGGCTCACCGCACCGGCCGGCAGTGACGCGATGAGGATCCCCACGCTCGCCAGCGTGAGTACGAGCCCGCTCTGTGCGGCAGTGAGGTTGTATCGGTCCCGCAGGTCCGGAATCAACGGGGCGATCGCTGAATAACCCAGTTCCATCACCAGCAACGCGGCGAACAACGCGAGCACGAGTGGGCGGCGCACGGCGATGAGCCTCTCACGTCGATCGATCGGCGTCGCTCGCGGGAGCATCTTGACCAACGACGATCGCCACCCATAGGGTGCAGCACACACTCGCGCCCGATCGACGGAGGAACCCCCCGAGATGACAACCCCTGCCTCTGTACCCCGACGCCACCTACGAGGGTTCATCGGACTTGTTGTTGTTGTAGCGACAACAGTGGCACTCCCTGCCGTGCAGAGAAGTCCCGCAACCGCTGCGCCCACAGTCCACACGTATCCCATCCACTCGGCGCATGGCGCCCGTCCCGCGTCCTTCAAGGGGGACGTTCGCGACCTGCAGGCCGTCCAGTCCGGTCGGCTCCTTGATCCCGGCGTGAGTGAGCCTGCACCAACGAAGTCGCTCGGCCCCCACGCCAGAACATCCGCCGCCACCGGCGTCGCGCCGAACATGCCCGTCACCGCGCAGAACTTCGCCGGGCTCGACTTCGCTACGTGGGGGGCGGGCTGGCCCCCGGACCCGGTGGGGGACGTCGGCCCCAACCACTACGTCGAGGCAGTCAGCTCGTCCGTAGGGATCTTCAGCAAGACTGGCGTCCAGCAAGCGGCGTTCACGTTCGATTCGTTGTGGGCAGGCGCTGGGACCGGCACCTCGTGTGACACCGCGAACATCGGCTATCCGAACGTCGTTTACGACCCGTTAGGCGATCGGTGGCTCGTGTCCGACCTCTCATGGGCGAACGTCGATTCGGGGCCATATTACGAATGCCTGGCCGTCTCGAAGACCGGTGACCCCGTAACGGGCGGCTGGTGGCTCTACGCGATCCGGGTCGACGATGCCGCCCACAACTGGCTCCCCGACGATCCGAAGATGGGTGTCTGGCCCGACGGTCTCTACATGTCGGCGGACATGTTCGATTGCAGTTCCAGCTGCACCACAGCCACCCCTAAAGGTGTGAGGATCTATGCGTTCAACCTCGTGGCGCTTGAGGCAGGGCAGAGTCTTCAAGAGCTCTTCGGTGACTTGGGAACGACGCCGGCATCGCTGTTGCCGGGGAATCTTCGAGGGGCCACTCCGCCCGTCGGCACACCTGAATATTTCATCGGGGAGTCGCCGAGCTTGTGGGAGTTCCAGGTCTACAAGTTCCATATCGACTGGGTGAACACGGGCTCAAGCACCTTCACGGGTCCGACCGCCGTGTCCCAGCAGACCTACACGTTGGCACCCGGTCCCCAGGTTGCCCAGCCCGGCACCACGGTGAAGTTGGACTCGGTCGAAGACCGGCTCATGATGCAGGCTCAGTACCGGAACATCTCGGGCGTCGAGTCCCTCTGGGTCGCGCATACCGTTGGTACCGTCCCGCTCGGCGTGCAGTGGGCGCAGATCAACGTGACCGGCGGGACTGTCGCGTCGACGCCGGTGCAACAGCAGATCTGGCAGAACGTCGGCAGCGACTCGGTCTCACGGTGGATGCCGAGCCTCGCGGTCGACCGCCTCGGGGACATGGCGGTCGGATACAGCGCGGGCTCCAGCACTCTGTTCCCGTCGATCAGGTATGCGGGGCGCCTCGCTGGAGATCCGGTAAACACGCTGGGCCAAGGCGAGGCCACGATGTTCGCAGGATCCGGATCGCAGACGAACATCTCGCGCTGGGGGTACCACACGGCGATGAGTGTCGATCCCGTCGACGACTGCACCTTCTGGTACGTCGGTGAGTACTACGCGACGTCGGGCAGCAACTGGCAGACCCGGATCGGATCGTTCAGGTTCCCGGGTTGCACCGCCCCGTCGGCGGACCTTTCCCTCACGAACGGCGACTCCCCCGATCCGGTCACCGCAGACTCACCGGTCACCTATACCGTGCGGGCGACCAACAACGGCCCCGCGGATGCTACGAACGTGGTGGTGACCGACACCTTGCCCACCAACGTCATGCTCGGTTCGGTGACGCCCAGTCAGGGCTCGTGTACCGGAACCACGACGTTGACGTGCAACCTCGGAGCCTTGGCCAACGGCGCGAACGCTACGGTTACGATCTTCGTGACGCCGGTTGCCCCGGGGAGTATCTCGAACTCCGCAAGCGCGTCGGCGACGCAACCCGATCCGAGCGGGGCGAACAATTCTGCGACGCAGTCCACGACGGTGGCTGCGCAGAAGAAGACCGCCTACATTTCTGTGACCGACGCCGGATCCACCCCGTCGACGTCCGCCGTCGCCGAGGGAACCACCGTGCAATGGAACTTCTTCGGACCGAACGCGAACAGCGTGACCGACACGACCGGGATGGGCCTCTTCAGCTCCGGCCCGCACAGCCCGGTGTCGTACTTCCGGTACCTCTACGTCGGAGCCGGGCAATACGGCGTAGCCGACTCACTTCACCACGTAGGCCTGGTCAAGGTGGCCTTGAAGGTCGCCCTGGCGTCGGGCACGGTGACGACAGCGCGCACCATCACGTGGTCTTCGACCGTGGCGCCGCTCGGCTTCGTCTTCGATGTCCAGGTGCTCCGTCCGGGCACCACGATATGGACGGATTGGCGCGTCGGAGAGTCGGGACGGAAGGCGGTGTTCACTCCCGACGCGGGAACAGGAACCTATCGATTCCGGTCGCGGATGCGCGACGTCTCCGGAGGCGCTGCCGCGCGATATTCGGCGGCGAAGAAGATCACCGCCTCCTAGGGCAAGTAGGCGGCACGACCCGGACCTTGCTGCTAGTCCCCATGGCGCTATACGGTGGGGATGGATAGGAGCAGGTACCGGTGATGGCATGGCCTATGTGATCGCAGAGCCCTGCATCGACGTGAAGGATCGCGCGTGCGTCGATGAGTGTCCCGTCGACTGCATCTACGAAGGTCCGCGGATGCTCTACATCCAGCCCTCCGAGTGCGTCGACTGCGACGCGTGCGTGCCTGTCTGTCCCGTCACGGCCATCTTCTCCGAGGACGACCTCCCCAGCGAGTGGAAACCGTTCACGGCTATCAACGCGGAGTATTTCACCGAAAGCGTTGCCGGCCTCGGCTCGCCCGGCGGCGCCGCACAGGTCGGCCCCTCAGCCGTCGATCATCCAACGATCGCCGCCTGGGCCGCGATCTAGCGGCCGAGCCTTCTACAGATCGTTTATCCGACGCGGACTCGGGCTCATCTCAAGAGCGCCATGATGGCGGCGAGTTCTGACTTGCCGTTGAAGGCGATCAAGCGGCTGTTATCGGTCAACCTGCATCCCGCGGACGCGACCGTCACCGTCAGAACTTCGCCGCTCGGGTAGTTGAAGAAGAGATAGAAGGAAGGTCCGAGGTCGGCTGGGCAATTCAGTATCGCTCCCTTCGGCAGCGGCTTCAGGTCGTTGAGGATCGACACCAATCGCTCCATCGGACGACCCTCGACCACGACTCTCGACTGTCCACCACACAGCACGAGCGCCGAGGGAACTGGGGGAACCATATGCAGACCGGAGCCGGGAAGACCGCTCCGCGACCTGGAATCGACCACATGTTTCGGGCACATGACCGGCTTCGCGATGGCGGGGGGTACCGGGCCAAGTGGTGGGTCGGGGAACGAGCCGACAGGACCGAGCGTCGTACAGCCGCTCAGCAGGACAAGAGAGAAGAGTAGGAAGAACCGCCGCGTGCGCACATCCCACCATGCCATGAACGTCCGGGCCTGTGACAGAAGCCTCGCAGTCGTTCGCGTAATTTCGCCGTCAGGGCTTGAGCCGCAAGGGGTCCCGAGCCGATACACCCACGATGAACGAGCCAGTGACCTGCCCGGAGTGCGGCTCCGAGGAACTCGCGGAGACCTCCCGGCATAGTCCGCTGCATGGTGACCTGCGTGCCGTCATATGCGGCGCCTGTCATTGGTCCAGCGACCCTCGCATCGGACGTCCTCCGGCGGATCGCTCGAAGAACGTAGGCCTTCGACTCCGGATGCCGCACGGAGACGATCCAGCTGACCTCTAGCAGCTGCGGACGGATGCTCGAGCGGGACCCGAGAGAGGGCTCGGATCCCGCTCGACCGCTCTGCGGGTGGTTGAACCGACGTTACGGGGAATCGATCGATGACGTGACGTGCGTCACCGGTACCCCGAATCGTCCGGCTATCCGTGTAGGGAGATCCAGCCCCGATCCATCGGGACGCGCCTGGGGGCAGCGTCGACACGATGATCTCGTCGAACGTTTCGGTTCGAACGGCGTCTTCGATAGCCAACAGGGGCATCCCGTCCCCGACCTCGCCGGTCACATCAGCGTGCAGGGTCCGGAACATGGAGAGCGCCTGGTCGAGCCGAGATCTGGCCGCACGACGCACATCACCCTCAGCCCAGGTCATCGTGTTCGGGTCCGGAGACGCGGGCACCACGACATGGAAACTGCAAGGCCCGCGTTGGAGGCGTCGCTGGATGAGGAGCGTCAGCTGCTCGCTGCCGAGCGTCAGGTTGGCAACGACCAGGTAGCGGCGCGTCCGCGCCTGGGTCTGGATCCGAGGAGACGGGGTGAGCATCTTCATGTTGTCCTCCTGGTGTGGCGAGATAGGGAGCCGACCTCATGACCGAGGTCGACGCCTATGTGTATCCAACGAGGGTCAGGGGACGGTTACGGGAACGCCACGGCACAGGAAACATCTCGAGCTCACACACACGGGGGTCAGGAAAGGATCACCCGGAACTCGCTCCCCCGCCCAACATCGCTCGAAACCTCGATCCTGGCGCCGAGCGCGTGAGCCGCGCGTCGGGCGAGCGCAAGGCCCAGACCCGATCCACCGGACGCACGATCTCGGGCCCGGTCCGCCCGGTAGAACCGGTCGAAGATCCGTTCCATGTCGGCCCGGCTGATCCCGATCCCGGTGTCGGACACCAACAGCTGAACATGACGGCCTCGTCGGGTGGCCCGAACCCTCACGGTCCCCCCTGCCGGCGAATAACGGATGGCGTTGGAAACCAGATTGTCCAGAACGGTTTCGAGCAGCCGACGGTCCGTGGTCACGCGGTGATGCGTCATCGCCACCGACAGGTCCACACGGCCTTCCGCTGCGGCCCGGGCGAATCGCGACTGCAGGCTCCGACCGACATCGGCGAGGTCGATGACCTCTTGCTCCCCGGATTCAGCGAGGTCGAGCTTCGTGAGACGCCGAAGGTCCTGAAGTAACGAGTCCAGGCGCGTCGTCTCCGTGTCGATCAATGCGGCGGCCTCCGTTCGTTGGTCTGCCGTCCCAAGGGTTCCGTCGGCCAGCGCGCTTGCGAGACCGGCGATCGCGTTGATGGGCGTCGCGATCTCGTGCACGACATCGGCCAGGAACTCTCGCTGATCCTGATCGGCTGCCTCCAACCGGCCGGCCATCGCGTCGAACGCGTTCGCCAATCGCGCGAGCTCTCCTGGGACCACCTCCCCGATCCTGGCCTCTAGATCCCCCGAAGCGACGCGATCGGCAGCCGCCACCGCCCGGTCGATCGGCAACCGGAGCGCTCTCGACAGGAGGGAGGCCGCCGCCAGGGCGGCGGTGATCATCAGCGCCACGACCCCAAAGATCGCCAGGGTGACCTCTCCCGACCACCCCGGCTGCGGCGAGTTGTAGTCGCGAACGACCACCCTGTTCCCGCCGATGGAGACCGTCACGTCCAACTCGAAGGCTGTGTCGGTGATGGCGGGACCTATGAAGATCTCCTGCCCATCCCGGTACACGATGATCTGGTCGTACGGCAGCGCAGACTGGATGGCCTGGCCTGGAGTTGTTCGAGACCGGCGCCCGCCGCGACCCGAGCGGCGATACCTCGGGCGATCCGTTCGTCCTTCGCCCGATCCGCGGTCTCTTCCTCGTTGTGTTGGATCCGGGCGATGACGAATCGCCCTCCGACGACGCCCACCGTCCCGGCGATCAGCATGGCCGCGAGGAGCCAGATCTGGAAAGAGGCCAGCCGAAGCCTCACGGGGCCTCCAGGCGGTATCCGATCCCGCGAAGAGCCGTGATCCGGACGGCGTCGCCGAGCTTATGGCGGAGCGCCGATACGTGGACATCAACGGTCTTGGAGGAAACGAACGCCGTTCCCCACGCAGCATCCAGAAGTTGCTCACGGGTCAAGGCGCGGCCCGCATTCTCGGACAGGACCTGCAGCAGGTCGAATTCCCTTCGGGTGAGCTCAACCTCCCGGCCGTTGATCGAGCAGCGGCGAGACGAACGATCCACCTGGACGTCACCCACCAGGAGCAGCGATGCCGCTTCCTCGAACCCGCGCGCTCGACGGAGGTGCGCGCGCACCCGCGCGACGACCTCAGGTGCCGAGAACGGCTTCACCACGTAGTCGTCCGCGCCGAGTTCCAGCCCGCTCACCCGGTTCGTCTCCTCCCCGCGCGCGGTCACAAGGATGATGGGGACCGACGACTGGGCACGGATCCGACGGACTACCTCGAAGCCGTCCAGCTCGGGGAGCATCAGGTCGACCAGGGCGAGGTCCACGCCGCCCCCCCGCAACACCGAAAGCGCCTGCTCTCCGGTCGCCGCCTCGATGACTTCGAACCCTTCCTTGACCAGGTAGGCCTTGAGGAGATGCCGGAGCGATGGCTCGTCGTCGACCACGAGGATCCGTCCTGGCGAGGACGCTGGTTGGATATCCATCGGGGCCATTGTCCCAACCCACCGTCCAACCTTGGCCGTCCGCTCACCGTCCCCTAACCATCCGTCGTGGAGATCGAAGCCCTAGGTGAGCGGCGGCAGGAGGCCGGGAAGCCCTTCTACGTAGCCGTCAAGGATGGCCTTGGCGGCCGGGTAGGAGGCGACCAGCGGATGCGCCAACAACGCACCGAGCGCGGCGTCGTAGGAACCATCGACCGCGGCGGTGACGGTGAGCCGTTCGTAGAGCTTGACCTGGCGGATGAGGGCCAGCGCATCTTCGGGCATCGCGCCTTGGGCGATCGGATGGGCGCCGTGTTCGTCGGTCAGACACGTCACTTCGACCACGTCGTCGTCGCGCAAGCCACCGATCGCACCCTGGTTCGCGACGTTCAAGATCAGCGGCACGCTCCGGCGCTGGACCGCGGCAGCCATCACCCTGGTCGCCATCCCTTCGTACCCCTCGCCTTCGAACACGTCGCCTGGTTCCTCCGCCTCATCCGGCACGGCCTCGCCGCGCTCGCGGGCGAAATACGTCGCATCCCGTTCGCTCATCGCGCGCTCCCACGCCGCCCGCGCGCCGGCAAGATCGCCCGCATCCACGCACGCACGAAGCACCGGCCACAGTGCATCGTTGAGGAGTTGCAGCTGTCGTCCACGCGAGCCGCCGGAGCCGCGGATGTGCTCCACCGCCTGGTCCCGGTAGTAATAGAAGTAAAGGTACTCCATGGGCAGCATCCCGATCGAACGGACCAGGGCTGAGTCGAACAGTCCCCACATCTCATCCGCCGCTTTGAGCTCGTCGAAGCGCTCCACGATCTCCGGCAGGCGGTCCCGACCGTCGACCAGGACACGATGGATCCACCCGCAGTGATTCAGCCCGAAGTAGTCGACGTACACGCGCTCTTTCGGTTCGCCCAGGAACTCGGCGACGCTCCGCTGCATCGAGATGGGTCCGTCGCAGATCCCGACGGCGCGAACGTTGGAGTGGTCATGCAACGCTTGCATCACGATCCCCACCGGGTTCGTGAAGTTCACGAGCAGGGCATCCGGCGAGACCTCTTCGATGAGCCGCGCGTACGCGAGCATCGCGGGGATGGTCCGCAGCGCCATCGCGAACCCGCCGGGCCCCGTCGTCTCCTGCCCCAGCACGCCGAACTTCAGTGGCAGTTCCTCGTCGACCGCGCGCGCCGCCTCCTGCCCCGGCCGGATCGCCGAGAACACGAACCGCGAACCGGCGATGGCCGCGCGCGCATCCGGCTCGCCGCGAACCGTGAACCGTGCGCCCCACCCTTCCGCGAGGTGACCGCCGAGCGCGGCCATCAGCTCCAGCCGCTCCGGGTCGGTGTCGTGAAAGACGACCTCATCCAGGTCGAGTGCGTCCTGACTTGCGGTTAGCCCCTTCAATACGAATGGTGCCCGCACGCCCGACCCCAGCAAGGTCATCTTCACGTCTGTTCCCCTTCGGAGCTGTGCGCCGACGACGGTAGTTCGATGCCCCGGACGGCGGCGATGGTGCGGAACTCTGCCTCGCCCGGGCATCCACGGTAGCCGCCATAGTCGCCGACGACGCGGCTCCCGCAGATCACACCGAGGGTGAGCGAATCCTCGAGCTTGCGTCCGCCGAGCCACCCGCGGAGGAATCCGGCGTTGAACGCATCGCCGGCTCCGGTGGCATCGACGAGCGGGACAGGATCGGCGCGCACTTCCCGAACCTCCCCATCGGCGGTACCGAGCGCACCGGCCTCGCCGCGGGTGATCACCGCGCAGCGCGCGTGCTCCGCCAGTGCGGCTACGGCGTCGTGTGGATCGGACTCACCCGTCATCGCCCGCGCCTCGCTCTCGTTGGCGAAGACAACGTCCACCCCGGCCAGGGCATCGGCCAAGGGGCGCTCCGACGACCACGAGGACCCTCCCCACGCATCCGCCGACACCGTCATACCCCGCTCGCGCGCGGCTGTGACCAGCGAAGAGGCGTCGTCGACGTAGGTGTGCAGGTGCCGCGCGTCCACGCGTTTCACGAGCTCGATGGCGCGAGCCTCCAACTGTTCGTCGTAGTCGTCGTTGCTCCAGTACGTGACGAAGCCGCGATCCCCCGCGAAGTTCAGCGCGACCGAGACACCCGGGAGCGGACGATCCTCTATCTCCAGGAAGTCGGTGCTCAAGCCCTCGGCGACGAACCC
Organism: Actinomycetota bacterium; assembly: GCA_034667405.1. Classification (GTDB taxonomy): domain Bacteria; phylum Actinomycetota; class UBA4738; order UBA4738; family HRBIN12; genus JANXVR01. The sequence continues at coordinate 27,084 of JAXDJX010000015.1, forward strand.
ATCGCGGATCATCGTGCTCCATATGTCGTTGCCAACCGTGGCCACGTAGGCGACCCGCAAGCCGATGCGGTTCGCAACTGCCGGCGTATTGAACGAGGTCCCGATGCTCACCCCAAGCCCGGCCGTCTCCACATCCTTTCCCAACTCGGGCCACTCGGTCAGCCCGGAGAACATCACGTCAACAGAGGGCCTCCCCGCAACGAACAGATCGAACGCACCGCTCATCCCTCACCCCAGGCGGCTCGGTCGACGACCACCTGCACGTCGCCCGTCGCCTGCTGGAGGAAGGACGCCGGAACATCCGGCCCGACCGGGCCTTCCAGCGCTCGGCGCACGATCGCGTGCTTGCCGGCGCCCGAGACGAGGAGCACGATCCGTCGCGCCGACAGGAGGTGGTGCATGCCCATCGTTACCGCAGCCGCGGGCACGCCGGCGTCCGGGCCCCAGTAGTCGCTGTTGGCCTGGATCGTCATCGGCGACAACTGGACCACCCGGGTCCCGGAGGCCGCGTCGGACGGCGGTTCGTTGAAGCCCAGGTGCCCGTTGAGACCCAGGCCCAGGATCGCGAGATCAAGTGGTCCGCGCCCATCCAGTTCGGCGTCGAACGCAGTACAGCCGGCATCCAGATCTCCCTCGAGCGGCAGTCGTCTCACGCGCTCCTCGGGAACATCTAATGGCTCCAAGACGCTCCGCCGCATCCATCCGAATAATGATCGGCCGTCGTCCGGCTCAAGACCGAGATACTCGTCCAACTGATAGATCGTGATGCCGGACGTGTCGAGTGTGTCGTCGCGGCGCCTCCCGGCGAGCGTCGCGTAGAGCCCCATCGGGGTGCGGCCGGTAGCGGCGACGATCCTGGCCGTTGGGTTCGCGTTGATGGTCTCCCCGACCAGGTCCGCACTCACCAAGTCGAGTTCGTCGGCATCCCTCACGACGTGACGGTTCGGGCCGCTCACCTAGTCGCCCCGCAGCAGCGTCGCGCGGAACCGGTAGCGATCGCCCCGGTAGACCATCTCGCACAGCTCGATCCTGCGACCTGTCTCGTCCTCGGTCTGCTGCTGACATCGAAGGAGCGGCTGACCGCGCTCCAGGCCGAGCAAGCGGGCACGGCGCTCATCGGCGGCGATCGCCTCCACGGTGAATCGCGCAGCCGTCGCGCGCATCCCGAAATGCTCCTCGAGGACCTCGTAGAGCGATCTTCCCTCGAGGTCCAGATGGTCCAGGCCCGGAGCGAGCGAGAGCGGGACCCGCGTTCGGTCGATGAGGATGGGGACGCCGTCCATCGAGCGCAAGCGCTCCAGCTCCAACAGCGGGGCCCCCGGGGCCAATCCCAGGGCCTCGGCTTCGTCGATGGTGGCGGGGCGGGTGTGACGCTGGAGCACATGCCCCCCGGGCGTGAGCCCGCGGGAGGCCGCCATCTCCGAGAAGCTCATGAGCGCGTTCGGGGGTTCGCCGATCGTGGCAGAGGCGACCATCCAGCCGGTGCCCGAGCGCTCGACCACGCCGGCACGGGCCAGTTCGCCGAGGGCCCGTCGGAGGGTCACGCGGCTCACACCGAAATGCTCGGCGAGGGCCCGTTCGGGGGGAAGACGTGAGCCGGCTCGGCGCCCTCCGCGCTCGATCTCTTCAGCAAGCTGCTCCTGAACGTGCTGGTAGCGCAGCTGCAGCCGATCGAAGGGGTCCTCGCCCTCGCTAGTCACGGACATAGCGACCATGATAGACCGTTCAAGACCCGGATAGAACCAATAGCAGTCCACGGCTTGACCGGTTCGATGCGCCGACCTAGAGTCGGAACCCACGTGAATGATCGGGAGGTGGCCGGGATGAACGCTGTGTCATCGATCGCAGGACCGCGGTTCCGGCGTGCACTCGCCCTTCTCGCCCTGCTGGCCCTGGTCGGGGCCGCCTGCACACCGGGCGGCAAGACCGCGCAGGTCTCCGTCCCTCCCCCGCCGGCCGCTACCGGCGTTCCGGACACCGGTCCGATCACCCTCACCATCTGGGATCAGGAGTCGGGACCGGTCGGCAAGGTTTGGGATCAGCTGAATAGCGAGTTCGAGGCGAAGTACACGAACGTCACCATCAAGCGGGTCAACCGCGACTTCGGCGAACTGAAGACGCTGCTCAAGCTCGCCATCTCCGGCCCGCACCCACCCGACGTCGTCGAGGCCAACCAAGGCTGGCCCGACATGGGGCAGCTCGTGAAGGCCGGGCTGCTCCTCCCCCTCGACAACTATGCCAAGGCCTACGGCTGGAATGAGCGGGTTCCGGCGACCGTGCTCGCGGTGAGCAGCTGGACACCCGACGGGAAACAGTTCGGCACCGGAAACCTCTTCGGCTACACGAGCATGGGAGAGATCATCGGCGTCTACTACAACAAGCAGAAGCTCTCCGATCTCGGGCTCACCATCCCGACGACCTTCGATGAGTTCGAGCAGGACCTCGCGGCTGCGAAGCAACAAGGAGAGGTTCCGATCATGTTCGGGAACAACGACGCCTTCCCCGGCATCCACGAGTACGCGGTGATCCAGGACCAGATGGCCCCGGTCAGTACCCTCACCGACCTCATCTTCGGACTGCAGGGAAGCACCCTCTCCTTCGACACGCCGGCCAACGTTCAAGCCGCCACCACCCTGCAGGAGTGGTCGCAGAAGGGGTACTTCACCCCGGGGTTCGGAGGCGGCGGCTACGACACTGCAGTGGCGAACTTCGCCAAGGGCCAGGGCCTGTTCATGATCACCGGGAACTGGATCGTCGCGAACCTCGGAGCCGACAACCGCAAGTACGGATTCTTCCTCATGCCCCCGGTGAAAGCTGGTGACCCGCCGGTCTCCACGGGGGGAGCAGGATTCCCCTTGGCCATCAGCGCGGGCTCCGAACATGCCGATGCTGCCGCCGCCTACATCGACTGGATGAACAGCGACCACGCCAGCGAACTGTTGGTCCAGGCGGGCGAGATCCCGCTCCACACCGGGGCGAGTTCGTCGATCGTGCCGGGCACGGTGCTCGCCGACGTAGTCAACGCCGCAACGGCCGTTTCGGAGGCCAACGGCGTCGTTCCCTACGAGGACTGGGCCACACCGACCTTCTACGACTCCCTCACCGCCGCGATCCAAGAACTCATGGGGATGCGGATCACGCCCCAGCAGTTCGTGAGCAACGTCCAGAAGGACTACTCGGACTTCCAGAAGTCTCGAGCCTGATGAGCGAACTGCCGGCGGTCGTCGCTTCGAGGGCGGTGGCTGACGGAGGTCGGCGCCGCCGCGAACGCCTGCCCGGGGAACCACGACGCATCGGGTACCTCTACATCGCTCCGGCGTTCCTCCTCTTCGCCGCCTTCAACCTTGTCCCCTTGGTCCAGGGCATCAACGTGTCCCTCTACAACTGGGACGGCATCTCGCCGGCGACCTGGGTCGGGTTCGCGAACTACGGCGAGTTCTTCACCTCACCGGACATCCGGAGCGGCTACCTGCACGTGCTGATCCTGATGATCTTCTACTCGTTCCTACCGATCATCATCGGGTTGTTCCTGGCCGCGGTGATGTCGAGGATCCGTATCCGCGGGCTGACGTTCTTCCGCATGTTGCTGTTCCTTCCACTCGTGATCACCGACGTTGTTACTGCGGTGGCGTGGATCTGGATCTACGACGCCACCGGGCCGCTGAGCACCACGCTCAAGGCCGTCGGTCTGGGGCATTTCGTTCCTTCCGCCGGATGGCTCGGGGACTTCAACACCGCGCTGCCTGCCGTCGGGGTGTTCGGGATGTGGGGTCAGTTCGGCTTCTGCCTGATCCTGTTCCTGGCCGGTGTCATGAAGATCCCCGCGACCCTCTACGAGGCCGCACGCGTCGACGGGGCCAACGCCGTGCGCGAGTTCTTCGCCGTCACGCTGCCGGGGTTGCGATACGAACTGCAGGTCGTGCTGGTGCTCACGGTGATCGGCACGCTAGGCACGTTCGACGAGATCTACGTGCTGACCGCCGGAGGTCCCGGAACCTCGACCACCGTGCCTGCCTACCTGGTGTGGCGACGGGCGTTCCAGACGGGCCAGGTGGGATCGGCCGCGGCGCTCGGGATCATCCTCATGCTCATCATCTTCGCGGTGACCTACGGGATCAACCGGCTGATGGAGCGGGGAGCCGAGACGTGACCACGAACTCCCGCGCGCAGATCACCCTTAACTACGCCCTGATCATCGCGTGTTCGCTGATCGCCATCTACCCCTTGGTCGGCGTGGTCCTGGCGAGTCTCTACCCCTCGGGCACGTCGAGCTCGCCGTCGGGGTTCGCGCTCCCGCCGACGTTCGCCTGGCACAACTACGTTGCGGCGTGGGATCAGGGGAAGTTCGCGGCGAGCTTCACCACCAGCATCATCGTTGCGGCCGTCATGGTCCCGGCATCCGTGGTGCTGTCCGTCGTGGCCGGTTACGCCTTCGCCACGATGCACTTCCGTGGGTCGAAGGTCATCTTCTACCTGTTCATCCTGGGCCTCATCATCCCGACCGAGGCCACCATCGTGCCGCTCTTCTATGACGTGCGCGCCTTGCATCTCCTCGATACCTACTGGGCGCTGATCCTGCTCGAGGTCTCGGGGGAACTCGCCTTCGGTGTCTTCTGGATGCGTGCCGCGTTCCTCTCGGCCCCGCCGTCGTTGTTGGAGGCAGCGCGCATCGACGGCGCGTCCAGCTGGCAAACGATGCGGAAGGTCATGGTTCCCTTCGCCCGGCCGGCGATCCTCACCTTGGCGGTCCTCACGTTCGCCGACAGCTGGAATGAGTTCTTCCTTGCCCTGGTGTTCACCGTCAGCCACACGACCGCGCCGGCGGGTCTCGCGAGCTTTTCGGGGAGGTACACGACCAATATCCCGCTGGTCTCGGCGGGAGCGGTGATCGTCGCCGTACCGATCTTGATCGTCTTCATCATCTTCCAGCGAGAGTTCATGCGCGGGATGCTGACCGGCGCAGTGAAAGGCTGAGGGATGGCACGAGTCGTCTACGACGGTGTCGTCAAGCGGTTCGGTGAGGTGGCGGCTCTCCGCGACTTCTCGCTCGACATCCCCGACGGCGAGTTCATGGTGTTCGTCGGGCCGTCGGGTTCGGGGAAGACCACGGCGCTTCGGCTCATCGCGGGGCTCGAGACGGTGACCTCAGGCGAGATCCGCGTCGGCGAACAGGTGGTCAACCGCCTGGCGCCTCGCGACCGCGACATCGCGATGGTCTTCCAGGACTACGCCCTCTATCCGCAGATGACCGTGTTCCAGAACCTCGCCTTCAGCCTGAAGATGCGGAAGATGCCGCGACAGGAGATCGAGCGCCATGTCCAACATGCGGCGGACATGCTCGACATCGGCAAGCTGCTTCAACGCAAGCCCCGAGAACTATCCGGTGGCCAGCGACAGCGCGTCGCCTTGGGCCGAGCCCTGGTTCGCGAGCCGAAGGTGTTCCTCATGGACGAGCCCCTGTCGAACCTGGACGCGAAACTTCGCGTGCAGACACGGACGGAGATCAAACATCTCCAGGAGGAGATCGCTACCACCACGATCTACGTGACGCACGATCAGGTCGAGGCCATGACGATGGGCGACCGCGTGGCGGTGATGAACGACGGAGTCCTGGAACAGGTCGGCGATACCCGGACCGTGTACGAGCATCCGGCGAATGTCTTCGTCGCGGGGTTCATCGGAAGTCCGGCGATGAGCTTCGCCACCGTGGGTGCAACGATGCGCGGCGACCAGCTGGAACTGCGCCAAGGTGCGCTGTCGCTTACGGTCGCGTCGACGCAGCTGCCGGCCGACGGGGTGCCGGCGGAGGTGGTCGTCGGCGTGCGCCCGGAGCACGCGCACCTGTGGAGCGAAGGTGAGGGCTTGGTCGGGCCGGTCTCCGGCCGTGCAGAGTACGTCGAGATGCTGGGACGAGAGACGCTCATCGGCGTCCTGTGTGGGGACCAGCAGCGGTTCTCAGTACTGGCAGATGCCGATACCCCGGTGAGACCCGGCCACGAGGTGCGTTTCGGGATCGACCCCGGACGGCTGTACCTCTTCGATCCCTTGACCGAACAGGCGCTCACCGTCCTCTAGACCCGGAGGAACCACCACCCCGACCGAGCCTGTTGACGCCGGTTTGGACGGTGGTTACTCGTGTCTGCGTCGTGAACGGTGGGCCTAGGTGCCCTCGCGAACCTCGTAGATGTGGTCGGCGACCAGACCGTGGGCCTCGCGGTGTACGGCGACGGCGGCTTCGGCGTTCGGCGCTTCGACCAGGCAGAACACCTTGCCGTTGGCTTCGTCGACCCAGTACTTCTTGTAGCTGACGCCGTGAGCTTCCTGCGTTTTGAGATCCGCCATATGGGCCCCGACGACATCATCGAACCCGGCGCCATCTGGCAGCTGCTCGTGCACATCCATGAACATCGGCATGGCTTCCCCTTCCCGTTCGGCCCTCGCCGAACCCCGGTATGCGAACGTTGCCAGATAAACGGGTGATTGGCTAGTCGGGCTTCCGCGGCCGGGATCGGGGACCATCCGTGTTCGTCAACCAGGCAGCTTCGGCCAGCTGATCGAAGGCGCCCTGCACGACCCCGGAGGCCGTCGGTTAGGCGTAAGCGACTTCGTGGATGCCGAACCGCTCGGGCTTCACCGTAGAGGCTGCGGGATATCGATGTCGTCACCGGGAAGGCCCACCAATGCCATGACCGACACGCGCTCGCCACCGCCATCGGACGGCTTGTTCACCAGACATCCTGCGCTCGCGGACTTGATGCACGGTGCGAACTTCGAGGGGTCCTTGTGGGCCCACATGACCGTTCCGCCGCCGCCGTCCATGTTCAAGGCGTACTTGGCGTGCAGCCTATGGACGAAGAACGCCCCGAGCTGATTCATCTTCCACCCTGCCGACCACCCGGCTCGCCGCCCATCCACGGTGACGAGGTAGACCTTGCAGAGGGTGGTGAGGTCGTGGTCCGAGCATCCTGCGTTGATCCCGATGGCGGTTCGCGGGTTGTCGTTGTAGATGTAGTTGGGTCCATGGTCGGGTCCCACGTTGACCCCGTTGTTGACCAGGATCGGAGTCCCTCCGACGGAATCGATGACGCCGTTCCATCCGAGACTCCTCCATGTCAGGTTCACCGAGTCGCTCAAGGTCAAGGATGTGAGGAAGCTCCCTCCGGCGCCGCCATCGCGCGAAGCCAGGACGACGGACGTGGGGTCAACGGCCATCGGCGTCTTGGGGCACGGTGACGTGTTCAGCTTGTCGACCTTGAAGCTGCGGGTGATGCCGGACTTGTTGGCGTCCGACCAGTGCGGGGCCGAGGTGGGAAGGAGCCGAACCGCGCAGTAGGCCGGGTCGGTTGAGGTCGGAGAGTTCGTCCCCGGGGGCTTCTGGCTGGAACCGCCGATCTCTGTGTAGGCGGTGATCTGCCCCTGTCCGGGCTTTCCGGCATTCCAGTGATCGATGGACACCTTGGTCCCATTGACGGTCGCGGTCATCGACAGATCGCTGTTGCCGATCCATGCGTGGGACCCGTCGGCGTTGATCGCGAAGCGAGGACTCGAGCTGAGTGCGCTGGACCAGATCTCTCCGTCTACTTGCTCGAGGTGTGCCGACATGCCGTTGGTCGCGAAGTCGCCGTTGGTTCCGGCAAGCGCCGGGTGACGGCCTGTACTCGTTTCGTAGGCGTTGGAAGCGATCGCACTGGGCTTCTGATACGTACCGAACTTGGAGCCCGCGGTGGCGATGTCGAACAGGCCGCCGCCTTGCGTCAGGGTGATGACCCGAACCTCCTCGGGTCCTGTTGCGAAGTGGTAGGTCCTCAAGGTCGCCTTGGCGCCCAGGGAATACTTGTGAACCGTAGTGCCGGCGGCGTGGGCCGAGACCGCTAGGCCGCCGAAGGCCGAGAGCGCCATCGGAGAAACGGCGAGGGCGAGGATGGTGGATGCCACGAGGGCTCGTCTTGTGCGGGGCTGAGTCATATCCATACCTCCCTGGTGAATGGTGCAACGTGGGGGTTCACCGGTTGACGGAAGTGATGTGTATACCCGAGGTCGGATCTGGGAAACACAACCCAGGGTCTAGGGTCTGGCCGCGATAGTCAAGGGGCGGTCAGTTCCGAGGCAGGTCCTGCGCCGTTCCCGGGGTGAGCAGGCCCGGGTGCAGGTTCAACGGTTGAAGGCCGGGGATCTCTACCGACCGGTCGCCCACGGTCCAGTCGAGCACGCCATGGGTCTTGGGGTCGAGCGTGAACGCGAGTTCGGTTCCCGTCGGCGCGGGTTGGCCGAACGGCACCTTGGCGCCCGTAGCTGTGAAGGAACCGTGCAAGACGACGAGGTACTCGACATCGTTCGTGCCGCCTTGATCGGGTGTCAGACCAACGGCCGGTGCGATGGTGGCGGTGCCCTTCATGGCCCACTCGGCCGACGTCGGGTTCGGGTCCTGGTTGGACGCGGCCATGCGGAGCGCCTCCACGGCGACCCACACCGGCGGTTGAGCATCTGTCGACACGCCTGGGGTCGAGCCGGTGTCTATCGGAACGATCGAGGCCACGATCCGATCGGCAGCCGACAGGTCTGCGTCGCTCGCCTGGCGCAGGCCTTGGACGGTGATGGTGAAACGAACTCCAGCCACCGTCGCCGAGAGGATCCGGATGTTGAAGGGTCCAGGCGCGACCTTCGCGTCGCTCATGGATAGCGGCAGCGATGAGTTGACGGCTGCGGGATCGGGCTGCCCGTCGCCATTCGTCAAGATCGTCACGAGCACGGCGTCGGGCGGAAGATCGGGGTTCTCGGGAAGGGGTCCGGGAGTCGGCGAGGACGCGTCGGGAGAAGGCATCGTCGCCGAGGAGTTCGAGACTACTACCCCCAACTGATCGGGTCCCACCGGATCCGCTGGATGGACGATGGATCCCGCGAACCACCCTGATGGGTAGGTCATGGAGATCGGAAGTCCGACTTGGTTGACGTAGGTGTTGGTCCCCTCCGGCAGCAGGCTGAACGGCTGGAGACCTTCGAGATGGATCCGACGACTATCGATCCCGAAGTCGCTCACACCGTGGGTGTCAGGGTCGAGCGTGAACATGATGACGGTTCCCGTCGGGAAGGGTGCCCCAGCCGGGACATGGGCGTGAACCGCGGTGAAGGAACCGTATAGGACGATGAGGTACTGAGGGACGGCCTGTGGAGGGATCGTCTGTGGCACGTTCGATCCCCCGCTGGCGGGATCCGTTGCTTGGTTGATCGTGTAGGAGTCCGAGAGGATCCAGTAGGCCGACGTCGGGTTCGGGTCTTGGTTACCGTTCGCCTCTTGGATAGCCTTCTGTATGACCCAGTCGGGCGGCTGCTTTCCCATCGCGTTCGGTGCGGCTCCCGTCTCGCCACGGGTACCCATCGGGTCGAACGCTTGCCAGACCAAGATCGCGGACGCGCCGAAGACAGCGAATGCCGTGACCATCACGACGAACCGGCGACTCCCCGAAGGTCCGCTGGGTTGCCGCTGCGGCTCGGAGCTGCGAGCGCGATCCATCAGTCCAGGGGCAGGCTGGACTGAGTCCAGTGCTCGAAGTCGTTCGCGCAACCGGTCGCGGTCACTCATCAGGGGGGTCCTCGGTCAAGACGGAAGCGAGCCTGCGTCGGCCGCGCATGAGATGGACCTTGACGACCGCGGCGCTGGTGCCCATCGCCGCCGCCACCTCGGTCACTGGGAGATCGACCCGGTAATGCAGGTAGATGGCGGCACGTTGCCCGGGCGAGAGGTGGCGCAGCGCGTCCAGGATGTCCGGGCCATAGCCGTCGGCCTGAGGCGCAGCTCGATCCGGCGGTTCGTGCAGGTGCTTCATCCTCCGCTTCTCCATCGTCGCGGCCTGGAACGCGAGCCGGTAGAGGTAGGCGACGGGGTTCGAGATCGGGGTCGAGCGTTCCATCGCGCGAGCGAACGCCTCGGACACGGCATCGTCTGCGATGTCTCGCCTGCCACCCGCATACACGTAGATCGCCCTCCAGATCGCGGGCCCGTGATCACGCCACACCTCGTCGAACCCATCGTTGTTGGTCACGCTCATAGGAGTAGAGCGCAGAAACCGCTCAAAAGGTGAACACGGTCTCGAAGATGTTCGGCGGTCCGAGTAGCTACCTACGGCACATGACAGCCGAGCCCGCTCACGCTCTCGTAGGAAACGACTTCGGAGATGAAGTCACTCGACACGCTCCCCCCGCTTACCGGCTTCCACTCCACCCAATAGCTGTGGCAAGCGGCTCCCAATGACGCAGGCTGAACGAACGTGAAGGAGAACGATGGGTCCGACGCGGGATCCACCGTCACCGAGGCGGGAAGCAGGACATGGCCGCCATCTCTGACCACACGGAGTTGCACGGGCGCCCCCGAGAGTCTGATGTTGACGGTTACGGTGGCCTCGTGTCGTGATGGCACGGAGAGGAACGTGGTGCCGTCGACGGCGCTCCAGGATGTAACCGCGGTCGACGCCGGCTCCCTGCTCACAACGATCCCCTGGCCGTCGGCGCGGTGGTAGCTCGCCGTGATCGTTCCCCCGGTCGTCCCCGCAGCGGCCCCCGCAAGAGCGATCAACGCGACTACTACGACCCCCCAAACTCGTTGACTCCTCAGCCCTGACCACGGTTTGGGGCGCAGGTCACCTGGCTCACGCATCATGTGCGACGTCTATTCCGGTGGCTCGTTGAACGCCCCGCACTCGGGGCACCTCAGGACGACCCTTTTCGTTGCGTTCGTCCAGACACCCAACACCTGATCCGAGCCGCACACGCGACAGACCAGGAGCGGCATCGTTCGTTCAGATGCCGCCGCATTCTCCACGTTCTGCAAAACCGTGCCCCCTCAGTCGACCCCAGTTTCCAACCGACGAACGAAACGCCACCGTTACGCCGGGGGGCGAGTATGACCCCCCCTTGACTCCTCGCGCAACCAGACCAGCGCTGAGGGAGCGTTTCCTGACGCGAGATGAAGGGGAAAGCGCTGATATGACCGGCGTGGTCGCCACCCTTCTTGCTGTCGGAGTCATCGCCGCCTTGATGGTGCTCGGCATCCGAATGAAACTGCCTCCACCGGATCCGGATTGGCGCGAGCATCCTCCTCCGCCCTTCCCACCTCGGTCCAGGTTCTGGCAGATGCTGTGGCTGGGGCGATTCCCACTCTTGCTAGCCATGATCCTTGCAGCAGCTTTCCGCATGAACGATCGGATCCTCATGGCCCTGGGGCTGAGCTACGTTGCGGTGATAGTGGCGGTTAGCGCTGAACGGGTGGTGCTGGCCTTCCGACTGCGCAGAGCGCGGCGGCCGAGTAGCTAGCGCTTCCTAAGAGCCGAAGCGCCCCCGTTTCGTCGCCCAGGGTCGATCGCGACGAGAGATCCGAGCGCCACCAGGAAGAAGAAGCTGAATGGCCAGAAGACTCCCCATGGGAGCTCCAGCGTCAAGCGGCAACATCGAACGGGCTCAGACCAATTCCGATGTGCGTCAGTCGGGTTCGATGGGGCCGCAGACCTGCGTGCCCTCAGGGAAGTAGTAGACGTCGAACGGCTGAGCGAACTGCACCAGGTCGTACGGCGAGTAGCAGACGTGGATCGGGACCAGCTCGTTTCGCGCGCCGCATGTGAAGTTCGTCGGGATCTGGGTGATCAGGGTTTCGAAGATGAACCCACGCACGACGCCGGCGGCATCGGCTTGGTAAACCCGGGAGTCCGACTCGCTGGTGCCGTCGACGGTGATCGTCTTCCGCATCGGGGTGAATGTCCGGGTCCGGTAACACTGGAACGTCTCCGAGCCCGTCGAAGCGCCGAAGTACGCGTAGTTCTGTCCGGGTTGCAGCCCTCGCTCGACGAAGTCGACCTGGAGTTCGGGGCCGGCCGCGCTTGGAACCACGCGAACGAAGTGCGCCGTTGCGGCCTGAGCGGGAAGCGCGCCTGCGACGAGCCCCACAAGCATCGCCGCCGCCAACAAGATCCGTCGTGTGCGCATGGGGCTCGTCCTTTCTGCCGCCGGGAACCGAGGCGACCGACACTAGGCGCTCTTTCCTGGAAACGCTATGGCGTGTCGACGGGACACCGGCGTAGTGTTGCCTGGTGCGTTGGAGGTCGATCCTTCCCGGACTGGTCGTCGTCGCGTTCTTGTCCGCGAGTTGTCAGACGTCGGGCTCCACAACCGCACGCTCGGCGTCGAACGCGCCTAGCGCCTCGGTGTCGCCGATGGCCGCCCAGGCTCCCCCGTCCATCCGTCCCCCCCACTTCTCCTCGATCGCCCAGGCGCTTGCCTACGTCGCGAAACGGGTGGACGTTAAGGTCGTCCTGCCCGATGGACTGCCCCTAAGCGTCGCCCTCTCCCGAGACACCCCCGTCTACCCGCTCTTATCGACGACTCCTCAGGGATGGGTGCTTCACCTCACCTACGGCGTGAAGAAGCATGTCTACATCCAGTACGGGCTCGGGATCTTCGACGGCTGCGGCTCCGAGAGCGCGAGCGATGTGCGCGTCGGCACCATGCCCGGCGCATTGACCGAATCTCACCCCGCAGGATGGTCCGAACTCATCTGGCCCGCGACGACAACGCATCCCGTGGGCCGCTACGGACTTGCCGGCAGCTTCTCGGCCCGGCAGGTGCTGCGGATGGCCCGCTCGATGCCCGTGGTACCTGAAACGCACCAGGTCGATCAGGGCTGCTGAACGGCCCTGTCACAGCGGGTCGCCTGGCACCCATCTCCATGCGTTCCCTCCCTCACACTTTGTATATGGACGGGCATAGGGGCCCGACCGATCCCGATGAGAGGGGCGCACCATGAACAGAACCATGTGGGACAAGATCGTGAGTGGCGCAGGCGTCGTAGTGGCGATCGCGCTCATCATGCTCGGAGCTGCCGCGATGTACGGCGGGAACTTCGGTAGGAGCAACGTGCAGGACCGGCTTCAGCCGGAGAAGGTCGTATTTCCGCCGCTGGCGGCGATGACGCCCGACGAGAAGATCCAGGTCGGGAGCTTCGCCGGACAGACCGTCGACACGGGTCCCGAAGCGGAAGCGTTCGCTCGCTATATCGGTGGGCACCTGGCCGGAGTGAACGATGGAAAGACCTACTCCGAAACAAGCGCGGCAGCTCGAGTCGAAGGTCTCGACCCGAACATCGCGGCCGACCTGTCGGCGAAGGCCGACACCCTGTTCAAGGGTGAGACACTGCGATCGATCCTGTTGAACGCGTACGGCTGGTGGACGGTGGCGACGATCGCCCTCTACGTGGGCTTCGCGTTGATCATCGCCGGAGCCGCACTGGCGGTGCTCTCGTTCCTCGGTTTCCGACACGCCCGTCGGACCGTCGAGGTCGCGCCATCGGTTGCCACAGCACGCGCACACGCAGCCTGACACGCGGATAGTTGTCGAGCGGGACCCGAGTTCGTCTCGGTCCCGCTCGTCGATGTTCGGCTCTGAAGGTGCGCCTTACAGCGGTTCGCGGACCATCAGCATCACGCTACCGTCCTCGTACGCTTCCTCGCCGAGCGTGACCCATCCCAGCCGTTCGTACAGATCCTGCGCGGTGGTGGTGTGCAGGTAGAGACAGTTGGCGCCGACACTCCATGCCTCTTGTTCGCAACGCCGGATCAGCGCCGTCCCGATACCGCGTCCCCGATGCGAGGGGATCACGAACAGGGCGGCGAGCCACGGGGAAAGGTCCAGCCGCGTATCCATATCGTTCTCGACGAAGCTGACACTCCCGACGGCAGTCTCATCAGAGAAGGCGACCCAAGCGCACGGAAGACCCGCCATCTGCGCTTCCTCGGTCCGATCTCGGGTCCAACGCGAGACGTCGCCGTCCGGATCCCATTCCGCCATCTGCCACGCCACCGTCACGTCGATCAGATCGGGATAGGAACCGAGCGGTTCGATGGTCACGTTCGGCTCCGGGCGCATGCGTCTGATCAGGTGTCGGGGCGGGCGTAGACCCGCAGGACGCGGTCCGGGCGGAATCCAACGGAGCGATACAGGGTCTCAGCTCCGTGGTTCCCTACCGCCGCTCCGACGATCGCCTGCGTCATGCCGGCGGCTGCGAACCGGCGGAGCCCTTCCATCAGCAGCGCTTGCCCGAAGCCACGCCGATGCAGATCGGGGTGCGTGGCGACGGGCTCGAATGTGCCGGCGCGACTGATGGGATCGGGCCAAGCGATGCAACACGCAGCCGCCCGGCCATCGGTATCGCGCAGCAAGAGATCCCACCCGTTCGGATAGGCGGGCGACGCGCGGAACTCCGCGTAGTCGGCCATGTACCCGTCGAACGGCTGCTCGTTGTCGAACGCCGAGTAGGTCACGCTGGCACGGCCCTCAACATCGTCGTCCCCGACCGGCCTCACCCGTTCGTCCTGCTCCCGTTCGGCAAGCGAGCGGTCGAGGGTCACCGTGAGGTTCACGTACGCCTCGTCTGTCGGGAGGAACCCGCGACGGCGCCACCGAGCGACCGCAGCCTCCTCGTCCTCGAACTCAGCCCAGCGGACCGAGGCGTTGCCCCGATAGGCCCACTCGAGCGCCGCATCCTCGAAGCGAGACGCCGCCTCGCTATCAGCGAGCGCCGGAACAACGAACACCCCGAGATCGCCCTCGTCGGGCCAGCACGCGGCGAACCCGACGGCCGCATCGTCCTCCTCCCACAGGAGGAATCCGGCGGCCAGCTGCGACGACGACCTCGGGTGCCATCCCGCCAGCCACGCGATGTCCCCCGGATGCGCGCAAGCCCGGCCGGGCGAGGCCAGCAAACGAGCCGAGCAGATCCCTTGCATCAAGGACAGGTCTTCCCACCCTCGGAACGCCCTGGTCGTCATCGCACCTTCTCCATCCTCAGCGCATCAACATACTCGCCGGTCCTGCGGCTCGGGCCGGAGATCGTTGAGGCGAGGGAACCGTTCGGCACGTTCGGCTGTCTGGTCTGCATGGCGACCGAGGAGGGTGTGCGATGAAGACGAAGGCGATCCGGCGTACCGTGATGACCCTGGTGATGGCCGGAGCGGTGGTCGGCGTCGGACTCGTGCCCGGGCCGGCGGCGGCGAGTGGCGGTGGCGGGTGCGGGCGAGCAGTCTCGGACCGGCACGGTACGGCGATCTCCATCAAGGCCTTCTGCTTCGGTCCGACGGTGTTGCGAGTGAAGACCGGAAGGGCGGTCACGTGGGTGAACAAGGATCCCTTCTCACACACGGTGCTCGGGGCGAACGCGGTCTGGGGCGGCTTCGACCAGCTCAAGACCGGGGAAAAGGTCACGTATCGGTTCAAGCGACCCGGTGTGTACCCCTACGTGTGCACGTTCCACGCCGGGATGGTGGGTGTGGTTGTGGTGGGTTCGGCGAACGGTCCGGGAGCGGCCGGTATGACGGCGACGAAAGCAGGGCCGGTGACCCGCGTTGTGCGCGCTGCGGGCGCGCCGCGAACGACCGCGGGGATCCATTCGGTGCCGCCGCCTGCTCAGGAACCCGCGCCTGCACCGGCACCGGCGGGAGCCCCCACGCTGGCCATCACCCCGGCGAGCGGATGGCCGATGGGCGCGTGGTGGGCGGTCGGCGCGCTCTTCGTCGCCATCGCCACCGCGCTCACCGTGCGGACTCGGTCAAGGGGCCGCGCGACCGCGTGATCCGACGTAGGCGACCCGCTCGAGCGGGTGTCCGATGGCTAACCCTCGCGCTTGCCGTGGCTCTTACGGCGGGAGCGTGTGAGAGCGACCCTCCGTCCTCCCCCTCCCCGAGGCCGGCGAGCGCACCCCCGGTCCGACTGGTTCGCGTCGCAGCCCTGGACCAACCGCTCGCGATGGCGGTTCGTCCCGGGGACCCGGCCCTCTACATCGCGGAGAAGACCGGACGTGTCGTAGCCATCCGCGGCGGGGCCGTAAATCCGGTCCCGGTGCTCGACCTCTCGAGCGATGTCTCGCTCGGGGGGGAACAGGGCCTTCTCGGTCTGACGTTCTCCCCCGACGGCGGCTTCCTCTACGTGAACTTCACCGACACGAACGGCGACACGCGGATCGATGAGTTCGCCATGCGGGGAGACCGCGCGGACGAGGGATCTCGCCGGCAGGTTCTCTTCGTGCAGCAGCCTTACGACAACCACAATGGTGGGAACCTCGTGTTCGGCCCGGACGGGTACCTCTATATCGGGATGGGCGACGGCGGAAGCGGCGGCGATCCACAGAACCGCGCCCAAACGAAGTCGGAACTCCTGGGAAAGATGTTGCGCATCTCACCTCGGCCCTCCGGTGGGAGGCCCTACGGGATCCCGCCTGACAATCCCTTCGTGGACGAACCGTCCGCCCGCCCCGAGGTATGGGCCTACGGCCTGCGCAATCCCTGGCGGTTCTCCTTCGATAGTTCGACGGGAGCGCTCTGGATCGGCGACGTGGGCCAGAGTTCGTGGGAAGAGATCGACACCCAGCCCGCCGGCTCACCCGGCGGTCAGAACTACGGATGGAACCGAGAGGAAGGCGCGCACCCCTACAGCGGGACGGGATCCACGGCGGGGACGACCGTATCTCCGGTGTTCGAGTACCCCCACACCAAGGGTCGATGTGCCGTGACCGGCGGCTACGTCTATCGAGGCCAGGACATCCCGGGCCTTGCCGGGACGTACGTGTTCGCCGACTTCTGCCGAGGCGAACTGCAAGGCCTGCGCCTCGATAAGGGAACGGTCGCGGATCAGTGGGCGTTGGGGCCAACGGTCCCCAACCTGAGTTCCTTCGGTCAGGATGCCTCGGGCGAGCTGTATGTGCTGTCGCTGTCCGCGGGGGTGTACCGCCTGGCTCCCGGTTGAGGTCACCCAGCAGGTGATCGCCGATACTCGAAATGGTTGCCATCGGGCACGATGAAGTTCCCGCCCCAGGTGAAACCCCATCGCTCCATGACGCGGACCAGCCTGGGATCTTGATCCGGCGGCGTGCCATACACATTCGTGGCCGCGTTGAGGTCGATGGCCACTCCCCACGCGTGATGGCTGATCATCGCCGAGGGATCACGATTGATGAACCGCGGCGCGAAGCACCCATCATTGGACTTCACCAGCGAACCCAGGCCGCGGCGGCGGAGTTCGTCCATGGCTCCACGCAGTTGGGGGATGATCGCGCGGTTGCAGGTCACCGAGCCGAGCAGCGGCAGTGAGGCGGTGGCCAGATGCGTGCGCACCCACGACCGTTGGATCTGCAGATACCCAGGGTTGCCGGGAACCGGCCGAGCCGCGAACTCTCCGAAGAGCGACTTGATCAACACCGGCGGCATGACGGCGTCGCCTGCGCGCAGGTACGGCGTGTCTCCCGGGACGCGAACCCGAACGCGACGGTCGATCCCAAGGCTCGGTGGCAGCAGCTCCTGCAGGCTCGTCGCCATGGCACCCGAGCTGAGGTGGGTGCCCGGACGAAGTTGCAAGAAGAGGTAGCGGTCCTTATGGATCCCGATCGCATCGCCCGTCCGCCTGGAGACCAACAACTCGGACGCACCGACGAGCTCATCGGGAAGGACGGCTGCGATCCGCACTCGGACCCCGGTCGTGAACTCCAGCAGCGACCCCGGTCCGAGGCCACGCAATCTCGCAGAGGTTGCGCCGAGGACACCTTCCCCTTGTGCGAGGTCGGCCGCGACGCCTCGGTCGGCCGGAGACAGGAACGTGGCGAAGCTCTCCGGGTCCACGCCGGTAGCGTCGATCGGGATCGCGAATGGCGGCCGCGGCGCATCGACCACCGCTCCGTAGCTCGACCAGGACCGCCGGAGCCAGATGTTGTCCTCGGCCACGGTCGTGACTCCCTGGATGTTCGCAAGACCGGCTGCCTGTCGGCCGAATCCCTCCGGAAGTCCGCCGGGTACCCAAGCGAGGAACGTCCGGAGCGGGTGAGACCGTGCCGGCCGTGCCCGCGCCACGGACCGCCGGTCCGCCTGCGCACCGCGACTCTGGACCGCGAGCGTTAGCGTCGAGCCGACCAAGACTCCTGCGAGCAGCACGAGGATGAGACGGAAGCGGCCCCTCATGGCGACGCCGCCCTCGGGGCTGCCGCCGCCGCCTGGCCCCGCAATGGGATGGAGGCCACGATGGATAAGAGCTGCGTCATCGGAAGATCGCTCTCCACGGTTAGATCGGTCACGGGGGTGTGGAGCGACACCACGTTCCCGTGGTCGCCGGTGGCGGCCGAGACGTAGGCGATGCCGCCATCGGGCAACGTGATCTGCCGGGCACCGGAGTCGGCGGAGCCGAGGAGGGCAGAGGCGCCGGCACCGGTTCGCTGCCCCACCACCACATAGGACAGACCTTTCGTGTAGGTGAGCAGCGAGGTGGGCACGGCGGGGCCGGGCAACGGAGGCGCGACAGCCGACGTCAACCGCAATCCCAGGGTCTGCGTCGGAGTCACCGGCACGTACCCGACATCCTCCGAAAGGTGGGCGAGCGACGTGGACCGAGGCGTCCCATCGCCGGGGATCACGAAGCGACTCGCGGCTGGCGGCCGTCGATCGAACGCGGTTGCCTGCACGTCCAGGATGGGTTCCGACGGCGCTTCGACCGGCAATCCGAACCGCAGTTCCCAGGCCCGACGGTCCGGGGAGGTGGACGGGTACACCGTGACGCCGCGGGGGATCCAATCCGTGCCATCCAACGTCAGGACGACGCGGTCCCCGGCGAAGAAGGGCCGCCACGTGCCCCCGAGTGCCAAGAACGGCAGCATCGGGGCGGCGCGGGCGAAGTTGAGCTCCACCTCCACCGGTCCCTGACCGGAGAGATCTCCGTCCCCCAGCACGCGAACGCCCTGCGATGAGGAGAGCGTCGTGACGGGGAGGATGAGGTCGGCAGCGAGTGGGGCGCCCACGTCGAAGCGCGTCGGCCGCGAGATCGTCGCGCGCGTGGGCGGACAAACGTCCGGAGGCAGCTGGCTCGGGCACCCGGACGGACCCGTCGTGAACGTCGATATCCCGTCCGCGATGTAGGTGAGGTCGGTCGGGGTCCAGACGTTCGACGGATACACGGTTCGGTCGTGCACGTCGATGCGGAACCTTCCCGGGGCGAGAAAGGCGACATCCATCGTCAGATGGCGCTGGGGGACCACGGGCGACAGTCCCCGTTCGATGATCGAGAACTGCGCTTGATAGCTGGAGATCGTCGGAGCGGCCGCTTGGACGTTGCGCACGACCGCTGCGGCGGCGACCGACCCCGAGGATGGTGATTGCCAAGGCCCGCCGACGGCGACACTGCCCGCGACCAGTCCGACGACGAGCGCCGCCGCGATCGGCCCGAGGCGTCGGCGCGTGAGTTTCGGTCCTTGCAGCCAGCGCCCGCGCGGAGGGCGGCGAAACCCTCGGTTGCCGGACGCATCCTCGATGGCGGCCATGATCGGTTCCGTGAGGTCTGGGATCGGTTCCGCGGGCCGGATACGCACCGCGGTCCGAACCCGCGCGGAACGGTCGCTGAAACTCCGGCAGGCGGAGCAGCTCGCGAGGTGCGTCTCCGCCTCATTGGCGGCACCGGCCGCTAGATACTCGCCGTCCATGCGTTCCGAGAGCGCCCCCTGCGTTCGCTCGTGGATGTTCATCCCATCTCCTCCTCGTCGGCCAGCGCGAGGCAGAGAGCCCGGCGAGCCCGAAACATGCGGCTCTTCACGGTGCCGACCCGGACCCCGAGGACGTCGCCGGCCTCCTGGTAGGACAACCCCAGCACCTCGGTGAGGAGGAAGGTTTCACGTTGCTCAATCGGGACGCTGGCGAGCGCCGCCGCGAGGGCGGCGCGCGCGAGTGGATCGGCCAAGCCGCGCGCGACAGGCTCTGGTGTCTCGTCCAGCGCCGCGTCGTCGGGGGAATGACGCAAGGCGTCCATGGAGCAGTTGCGCGCGATCCGTAGCAGCCAAGAGGAGAACTTCGTGTCACCTCGGAAACCGCGGATGAATCGGAACGTCCGCAGGAAGGTTTCCTGCGTCACGTCCTCGGCCATGCGGGGATCCCTGGTCAGGTACAGCGCGAACCGGTAGACATCGGCCTGGCACGCACGAACCAGTTCCTCGAACGCAGCGAGGTCACCCCGCCTCGCCCGGGCAAGAACGCGGGGATCGGGGTCCTGCATCCGGTTCCCTCCAGGTCTCTCGGCCACCAGCCTAGGCGCCCCTAACGCCTTGCGCGCGCGGAACCGACAGCCTCGAGACCGGCCGTCAGGGACCAGACCGACCTGAGGGTGCGAAGGTTCCCCATGTGTCCGAATGCGGTTGCCAACGGAAAGCTCCGGCTTCGAGCGCGAGACCGGCTGAGTCGCTAAGCTGCCGAGCCGTGACAGAGGAACCCCGCGTCCAGGTCACCACCGACGGTCCGTACGAAGTGCGGAACCTCCCCGTCGCGCCGGGACGCATCGTCAAGACCGACCTGGGTGAGCCGGTCGAATGGGAGGTCGGCGACCCCTATCCGGCCGGAGCCTCGATCCGTCTCTGCCGATGCGGGCGATCGCAGACGAAGCCGTTCTGCGACGACTCCCACCTGGACGGCTTCGACGGCACAGAGGTCGCCGACCGCACTCCCACCGCCGAACGGCGAACCCAGTTCCCGGGGAACGGGCTGACACTCACCGACGACATCTCGATCTGTTCGCGAGCGGGGTTCTGCAAGGACGAAGTCTCCGATGCATGGGAACGGATGGACTCTGTCGATGACCCCGACGTCCGCGAGAAGGTCGAAGCGATCGTGGCGCGCTGTCCATCCGGGCGGCTCGTTCTCATCCGCAACGACGGGACACCGGTCGAAGCGGATTTCGAACCAGGCATCGTCGTCGAGCGGGACGGCCCCTATTGGGTCCGAGGTGGAGTGCGGATCGAGTCTTCGGACGGCGAACCGCGGGAATCCAGGAACCGCGTGACCCTGTGCCGATGCGGCGCTTCGGGCAACAAGCCCTACTGCGACGGGACGCATGAAGAGATCGGCTTCCAAGGCTAACTCGACCCGGATGCCCGATCGTGGGTAGGTCGGAGGTTAGGTCCGATACCGGATCCCGCGTTCACGCGCGACGCTGCATCGCACGCCTCGGAACGACAT
This sequence comes from Actinomycetota bacterium, assembly GCA_034667405.1. Classification (GTDB taxonomy): domain Bacteria; phylum Actinomycetota; class UBA4738; order UBA4738; family HRBIN12; genus JANXVR01. The sequence goes on from JAXDJX010000015.1 coordinate 48,098, forward strand.
AGGGCTCGACCAGGAGCACGGCATCTGCCGCCACCCTCAGCACCTCGCCCGTGTCTGCGGAGTAGAAGACGTGGTCACTGCCGACGCGCATACACGCACGGGCTTCGACCATCTCTACCCGGCCGTCGTGGTAGTGGACGCGGTAACTCTGTGGGCTCAATGGGGGCTGTCTCATCTCCCCTGATTGTCGGACGCTGGCGCCTCCACCTGAACCTGATTCTTCGCTGGCTCATGTGCACTAGCCCGAGTGGCGTCACCCGGCTTTGTACGGCCGTTGTCGTCGCGCTAGGGTCTCTCGATGGAGCAATCGTCGCGGGGTCACCGCGTGACCCCGCGAACGGAAGCCGAGCCTGTCACCGGGCCGCTGAAGGTCCGGCTCGTCCTGCTGAGCTTCCTGATGTTGTTCGTTGAACTGGGGCTCATCAGGTGGTCGGGTGCCTACAACCTCTATCTCTCCTTCTTCACGAACTTCATCCTGCTGGCGAGCTTCCTGGGCATCGGCGTCGGGTTCCTTCGTTCTCGGAGTCGTTTCGCCCTGTTCCGCCTGGCGCCCGTGGCGCTTGCGGCCCAGTTCCTGTTCCTCGCCCTTTTCCCCGTTGAAGGCGGCCGCGTCCGCGGGGTGCTGCAGGTCATAGGCGCGTTCGGGTGGCCGGCCTTGCCGAAGTTGGCGTCGCTATCGGTCATCTTCGTGCTCTCGCTGGTCGTGATGACGGCGATCGCCGGGGGTGTCGCGAGGGTGTTCGTGCGGTTCGAGCCGCTTGAGGCCTATCGGTTGGACATCCTCGGCAGCATCCTGGGGATCGTCGCCTTCTCCGCGCTCTCCTTCGCCGACGCACCGCCGCTGGTCTGGGGTGGGATCGTCGCCGCAGTGCTCGTGTTCCTGACGGAGCGTTCCCGGATCCGAGACCTTGCGCCGTTGTCGGTGGTGGTGATCATCCTCGCGGTGCTGTCGTTCGCGCCGCGAACCTATTGGTCGCCGTATCAACGGATCACGACGACGCCGGTGGCCGCGGACGGGAGCGTCAGCATCTCCGTCAACGGGCGTCCCCATCAGCGGATCATGCCGCTCTCCTACATGCGGACCGACCAGGGGTTCCGATTCGTGCCCTATCAGCGAGCGCCGGAGAACTCCCTCAAGAACGTCCTCATCATCGGCGCCGGCAGCGGGAACGACGTGGCGATCGCACTGGCTGAGGGAGCCCAACACGTCGATGCCGTGGAGATCGACCCGCTGCTGTATCAGCTCGGACGCGACCTGCACCCCGACCATCCGTATCAAGATCCGCGGGTCTCCGTGCACATCGAAGACGGGCGTGCGTTCCTGCATGACACCACCCGGCAGTACGACCTGGTGCTGTTCGCGATCCCGGATTCGCTCGCGGCCCTCGCCGGACAGTCCTCGCTCCGGCTCGAGAGCTTCCTGTTCACCGAAGAGGCGATCCAGGAGGTTCGGGACCATCTGGCTCCCGACGGCGTCGTCGCGATGTATCACTACTTCCTGCCGACCGTGATCGATCGGTACGCCGAGACGTTGAGCGGGGCACTGGGATCACCGCCATGCATCGATCGATTCGAGGTTTCCGGACCAAAGCCCCAGATGGTGCTCACGGGAAGCATCCAGCCGGACTCCCTGACCTGCACGCAGGTCTGGCATCCGTCGGGGACCGCGATCGCACCGAACACCGACGACTACCCCTTCCCGTACCTGGCAGCACGCGGCATCCCCGGGTTCTATCTGATGGCGCTGCTCCTGATCTTGCTGGCGTCCCTGGCCGCCGTCCGCGTGGCCGGCGGGCCGTTCCGCGAGATGCGTCCCTACGCCGACCTCTTCTTCATGGGGGCGGCGTTCCTGCTCCTGGAGACGACGAACGTGGTTCGGTTCGCGTTGCTGTTCGGAACCACGTGGTTCGTGAACGCCCTGGTGTTCGGCGGGATCCTCGCCTCCGTCTACCTGGCGATCGAGGTCACTCGCCGATGGCCGGTCAGGCGGCAGGGCCTCCTCTACGTCCCGCTGTTCGCGAGCATCGCGGTTGCTTGGCTCATGCCCTTGGGTTCGCTATTGGATCTGAGCCCGATCCTCCGGTTCACGGCCGCCGTTGTCATCGGGTTCACCCCGGTGTTCATGGGAAACCTCATCTTCGCAAACCGCTTCAAGGACGTGGGTTCGTCGACGATCGCCTTCGGTACGAACCTGTTGGGCGCCATCGTGGGAGGACTGCTCGAATACGGGGCGCTCGTCGTGGGTTACCGCGCACTGCTCATCGCGGTCGCGGCGCTTTACGCCCTCGCGCTGGTCACCGGGCGGTCGCATCTGGATCGACGTTCGGAACGAGCCCCCGGCGAACCGGCCAACGACCCAGGCGTGGCCGCGGTCGTTCCTGCCGAGCGCTAGGCGGTCTGGGGGCTGGTGGTTAGGGTGCCCTGTTCCTCGAGCGAGATGAGCGCGCCGACCTCGCTGCTGATCCGTTCCGCGAGCTTCGAAGCTGGGTCGGGACGGCCCAAGAGGAATCCCTGCGCGAGCACACATCCCTCGTCTCGGACGAAGTCGAGTTGCGCCTGCGTCTCGATACCTTCGGCCAGCGGCACCATCTCCAGGCTGCCGATCAGGCGGAGAGCCGACCTCAAGAGCGAGCGAGCAGATACGTCCGAGTCGATGTCCTCCATGAAGGACCGGTCGATCTTCACGATGTCGATCGGCAATGAGCGGAGACGGGAGAGCGAGGAATAGCCCGTGCCGAAGTCATCGAGTGCCACGCGAACACCCAGCTGCCGCATCTCGTTCAGCGTCGACAACGCGCGACGGGGGTCCATCCCGAGCGTCGATTCGGTGATCTCCAACACGACGAGATCCGGACGGCCGGCTGCGTCGACGAGCCGGCCGAACATCTCGAGCAAGCCCGGGTGCCATAGCTGCCGGGGCGAAACGTTGGTCGTGAGGGCCATGATCCCATCGAGCGTGCCGTCCGCTCGCCACGCTAGGAGCTGCGACTCGAGTTCGTCGACGATCCATCCGCCGATACTTGAGATCAACCCCATCTCCTCGGCGAGCGGGATGAATCGGTCGGGTCCGATCTCCTCATCAGTGTCCGGCCAACGGATCAACGCCTCGGCGCCCACGGCCCTTCCGAGCACGAGTTCGAATATCGGCTGGTAATGCAGCGCCCACGGCCGTGTCCGGGCGGCCGACCGGAGCCTCTCCGACAACGACGCGTCGGCACGACCTTGCGAAAGCCGCTCCGACGAACCGTGTTTCTGCCGGTACATCTGCGCGTCGGCGTGGGCGAGAAGGGATTTCGCCGTGTTGGCGTCGGTGGGGAACACGGCGGCCCCGACACTCGCGGAGATGTGCACCTCGGTCTCTCCGATCATGCACGGCGCAGCCAACTCTTTGGAGATCCGCTCCATCAGCCGCGCCGTGGACGAACGCCCTTCGTCCGGGTTACCCGTGGCTGCCCTTCCGACCTCCGCCGACGGCAACAGCATGAGGAACTCGTCGCCGCCCACGCGCGCGAGCACGTCCCCTTCCCGCACCGTTCGGTGGAGCCGCCTCGCTACCTCACGGAGCAGGTGATCGCCGGCGGCATGCCCGAGCGTGTCGTTGATCAGCTTGAACTTGTCGAGGTCGACCGCGCAGACGGAGAACGTCCCGTCGGAGCGCCGCGCATTAGCGACCGCCAACGTGAGGTGCTCGTCGAACATCGCCCGGTTCGGCAGCTCCGTGACGGCGTCGTGGTACGCGAGGAAGGTGAGCCGCTCTTCTGACCGCCTTCCGTCCTCAAGCGCGGCCCGGAGGCGCCCACGGTCCGTCTCGCTGGTATCGAGCTGTGCGCGCAACCACGCGATGCTCTCCCCAGCCAGGACGCAGAGTGGCACGACAGTGATGCCGGTGATCAGCGCCATCCGGGGACTGGGAGCGATCACTGACAGCGGGAGCAGGTATGCGGCAGCCGTGAGTGGCGCGATCTTCAAGGAGGTCCAGCGCGGCTGCGAGATCCCAACCCACGCATGGACGAGCGCGAAGTAGACGGCGTAGTCGTACGGCTGACCTGCTCCGAACGAGCTCCCGATGGCGATGAGCACCAACGCGATGGGCGCCAACCACACCGATCTCCGGGCGGGCCAGCGGTGCCACGGAGCGATCCAGACACCGACCCCGAAGAGGCCCGCCACCGCTGCCACGGCAACCGCGCCGGAACGGCCCGCGGCGGGGCCGAGTTCAGATGACACAGCGATGAGGAATCCAGACGCGAGGAACAAGATCGCTGCCGCCCGCGCGACGAACGCCTGTTGTAGCCGTGGATCCGAACCCATGTAGTCGACCCACCCCTCTCGGTGCGATGGCCAAGCCACCTCTGCCCCAATAATTCTCCCGTGGCCGTAGCGATGCACGTGTAGGCCGGACGGCTGATTTAAGGAACGTCCGAAAGACGGATACAGAACGTTGCAGTTCTCGCTGCGCTCAGCGCTTGAGCCCCAGCTCGAACCAGACGCGCCCGGGCGGATCCGGTTCGACCCCCCAACGACGAGCCAGGCGGTCCACGATGACCAACCCGAGGCCGTGGGTGACCGCTTGCGAGGGCTCTTGGGCCGCCGGCAGCGCCGCCTTCACCTGCGTCGGCTGAGAAACGACCACGCGCACATCGGACACGCGAACGTCCACCCCCAAGACCACCTCATCGTCGGCCGCGAGGTCTCCGTGACGAACGGCATTGGTCACGAGCTCCGTCACGGCGAGTTGCGCTTCTGCGACGACATCGTCCGCCACGGAACCTGCGAGCCAATCGTCCAGGGTAAGGCGGGCTATCTGCGCCGACTGGGGCTCGGGTGGGAGTCTGAGTTCGAAGTCGATGTCGCTCCTCTCTCATTCCCCCTACCCACATCGTTGGTTTCGAACACATGGCCCGACTGTTGGGCTCGGGTTCCATGAGGCACAGGCGCAACATCGCCTCCTCGCGCTCTCAACATGTCGGCGAGTCGCAGCGCGTCCCGTGGTGCAGCTGCCCCCGGATCATTGTTGAAGTAGATGTAGGTGTCATGCGATGGGAGTTCGGCGATGAGATCTGCCCATCTGGCCAGCTTGGTGCTCGCATAGCCCCACTGGGCCTTCGTGCCTCGGTGGAACCGTATGTAGGACCATCCGCCCGTCACGATCGGGGGAACCCGGGCGCCGGGGCGATCGGCAAGCACGTGGGCTGCGCCGAACGAATCCAGCACCTTGTAGACGTCGTCGTGGGCCCACGAAGGATGGCGGAATTCGACGGCCACGTTTGCCCGCGTACCTATCGCTTTCAGCGTCTCCCGTAGTCGGGCGTCGTCTCGGGCCAATGTCGGTGGGAGTTGCAGCAAGAGCGGCCCGCGAGACGGCCCGAGGCCCACGACGCGATCCAACAGGCGTTCGATCGGTTCCGCCGGATCCTTCAAGCGCTTCACGTGCGTGAGGAAGCGACTGACCTTCACCGCCATCACGAACCCCACCGGCGTTTCTTCCTTCCATCGCTCGAAGGTCGACCGCTCTGGGAGTCGGTAGAAGGAGTTGTTCACCTCAACCGTCGAGAACGTCATCGCGTAGGTCCTGAGCCACGACGCGAGAGGCAGGTCGGCTGGGTAGAAGGTTCCTCGCCAGTCGGTGTATTGCCACCCGCTCGTTCCTATGTGGATCACCTTGGGCGGCTACCCACGGGCCCCGCCGGACAAACACACGATCCGCGATCACCACAACTCGAGCTGTGAAGATGAGGCCTCCTGAACAGCCCCGCCATCGCCGGGCGTGGCCGACCGTCGGAACCGAGATCGAGGACGTGCGAGCCGCTCACTCCCTGAGTTCTCTCGAACCAGCGCGCGAACACGGGCGTTGACACGTACGCGCTCCTCCTTGGAGGCGTAGGAGCGGCCATACATCTGCTGATAACGCCCCACGAGATCAGGATGATTCTCGGCGAGCCAGGGCATGAATTCCTCCCGCACTCCCGGGCGAAGATGGAGGAGGATCGGCGACACCGACGTGGCGCCCGCATCCAGCGCCGCACCGACGACCGCGCGAAGTTGTTCGGGCGAATCGGAGATTCCGGGAAGGATCGGGGCGATCAACATACCAGTAGGGATCCCCGCTTCGTTGAGCGTCTTCACGGCTTCCATCCGGGCTTGCGGTGACGGGGTACCGGGCTCGGTCTCACGCCACACTCCTCGATCCATCGTTCCGATGGAAAAGGCGACCGAGATGTCGGTACGTCGCCGCGCTTCCACGAGGAGATCCAGGTCTCGAAGGATCAGGGTTCCTTTCGTGAGGATCGAGAAGGGATTCCGGTAGTCGATCAGGGCTTGGATGATGCCGCGCATCAATCGGTAGCGTCCCTCGACGCGTTGGTAGGGATCCGTGCCGGTTCCCATGGCGATGTGTTCGCCCTTCCACCGCTTCGCAGCCAGCTCTCGGCGAAGGAGTTCCGGGGCGTTGGTTTTCACCACGATCTTCGTCTCGAAGTCTCGACCGGCGTTCATGTCCAAGAAGGTGTGCGTCGGTCTTGCGAAGCAGTACGTGCAGGCGTGCGTACACCCGCGATAGGGGTTGATCGTCCAGTCGAACGGCACCCCGTTGCCGGGGACATGGTTGATCACCGACTTGGCTTCCGTCTCGATGCACTCGATCCCTTTGAATCCGGGTGCGTCGAACGTTCGTCGCGCCAGCTCGAAGAGGGGCTCTGTGGCCATCCCGCGAGGCTAGAACATATGTTCGATTTGGGCAACCGAGCCCCTCTCAGGAGGTGGTGTGCTTCTATGCGACGATGCACAGCCCTCCTCCCGGCGGACGCTTGCGCGCCGGCGAAGCACTCCTGGCGGCTTCGGTCAGCGTGCTGTGTCTGCTGGTGATCTGGCTGAGGACGGCGAAACTCCTCCCCAGCCACCCATGGTGGAGCTTCCCGGCAGACCACCACGTGTATCTGTACATGGCGCAGCATCCCGTGGGGCGGTTCCGCGGTGCACCGTGGGCGTGGCGCCTCCTGGAGCCGGGGTTGGTTCGGGCGAGTCCGTTCACTCCCCAGATCGGCTTCGCGATCGTGGCATCCGTGAGCCTCGGGCTAACCGGGATCGTGTTGTACGCGGTCTGCCGGCGGCTGCAGTTCTCCGCCCCACTCTCTCTGTACGGGGTGATCCTCTTCTTCGGTCTCAGCTACGCCGTGAAGTTCAACGTCTACGACTTCTGGCTCACCGACCCGCTCGCATTCTTCTTCACGGCACTCGGCATCTTCGCGGCCATCGACCGGCGACGCGTCCTGTTCGCGGCGTGTCTCGTCCTCGGTGTGTTGGCGAAAGAGAGTGTGATCTTCGTTGCCCCGCTGTATCTGTCACTCAATGTCCGGACACGTGCCGACAAACGACTGCTGCTCGAGAGCCTGCTGGTCGCGCTCCCCGCCGTGTTGGTGCTCGTTGCGGTTCGGGTCTTCATCCCGGCCATGAACGCCGACCCGGCCTACGTGGCGTCCCTGCCGCGTCTCGTCGCAGCGGATACCAGGAGCGTCCCCGACTACTCCCCGTCCGTTGTCTTCCGAACGGTGATGCGCTACCGACTCGCGCACTGGAGCTCGACGCTGGCGCAAGTGGTGTCGGCCTTCGGCGTCCTGATCCCGGCTCTCGTGGTGTTCGGAGGAAGGAAGGCGTGGGAACTGGCGGTTCGCTTCAGCCCGTTCCTGGTGTTGGTGTTCGTGCAGCTCGCCTTCGCCTTCAACACGCAGCGCCTGATCGTGCTGGCGTTTCCAGCGGTGGTCGCACTCGCGCTCTGCGGCGTCGAACGGCTGGTAGCCAAGGGGTTCTCGGAGTGGCTCCTGTGGGGCGCTGCGGTAGGCACCCTGCTGCTGAACGCCGTCTCGACAACGGAGGTATCTCCGAGCGCCGTGTGGCAGGTCTCGCTGATCGCCGGGGTCGCCGGGGCCGGGCTATGGGTAGCCCGCGCGGATCACGGGCCCACGAGATGAACGGTGCTGTTGCTTTCAGGGGCCTCGATGACCGCCCGGAGCCCGTAGCCGCGGACCGCTTCGATCGATATCTCGGCTTGGGCGACCTGGAGCTTGGCGCGGAGCCGTTGCACCAGGGCGCGGACCGAGTAGATATCGGCCGAGATCTCGACCGTCTCTCCCCAACCGACGGTCCGCAGTTCTCGATACGAGATCGCGCGTCCGGGTGGTGAAAGCAGGGATGACAGCACGCGATATTCGAGGTCGCTCAATGGGAGCGCTTCCCCGTCGTGAAGTATCCGTCGCCCGGCCAGGTCGACCACCGTACTGATGTCTCCTGCCGCATCCCCACGAGGCCCGGGCTCATCCGCCGTCTCTTGCTCGCGCGTCCACCGTTTCAAGGTGCTCTGATCGGGTGCCACGACAACGACGGTGCCGAGGTTCAGGTACTCGGGGATCAGCGGAAGCCTCGACTCCCCGACGATGAACACGGTTGGCACCATCAACGCGTAATTGCCACAACGTCGCTTGATGGTTCACGGCAGTTCCGAAACGGTGACGAATAGGTGCTGGAGAGTCATCGACCGCGCGTGGCCCCCTCCCTACCCTCGACCTCGTTGCTGTTCCCGTCGTCGAGAAAGGCTTGCAGCATGAAACGGTTCATCACCATCCTCGCAGTCGCTCTCGCCGTGTTCGCATGCGCACAACCCGCCGGGGCGGCCGCCGCGTCGAATTGCGCCTACGTGCTGGTCCCCGTCTCTGACGAAGCGGGCAGCTCCCTGGTTACCCCGGAGCTGATCGGTTGTTATGCAACGTATTCCGCAGCTCTCAGCGCCGGCTCGGACGGAGCGATCACCGTGCCATCGTCGATGACTCCGCAACGTTTGTCCGACGCGATACTCGCCGATTCGACGGTCGACTCCGACTTGTCGGGCGTCCTGATCGGCACCGAGTGGGTCCTAAGCAGCTACGCGGGCAACTCCACGAGCTACTTCGCTCCGTCGACGTGCTCCTCGTCCCAGACCTGGGATCTGAGCTACGTCGGCGATGCATGGAATGACCGCTTCAACTCCGGCAAGGGGTTCGGTGGCTGCGATAGCAACAAGAAATTCCAAGACCCGAACTTCGGCGGCACGGTCCTGACCTGTACACCGAACTGTTCGGGGTACGGCTCCCTCAACAACGAAGTCTCGTCCTTGCGATGGAAGCCGTAAGCGCGCCGACACGCTTCGCGGGGTACGGTCGCGGCCATGAACGATGGCGAACTGATACAGCGCTCTTTCGATGAACCCGCGATGTTCGAGACGATCTTCGAGCGGCATTACCACGCCGTCGTGACCTACGCCTCTCGGCGGGTTGGTGCCAACGCCGGCGAAGATGTGGCCTCCCAGACCTTCGTCCTCGCCTTCGATCGCCGCGCAAGGTTCGACGCAGTGTTCCGGTCTGCTCGCCCCTGGCTCTTCGGTATCGCGACCAACTTGGTTCGCCATCATCTCCGGGACGAGCGCACCCATCTGGCCGCGCTCATCCGGATCCCGATCGACGCCCCGGCCCGCCCTGTAGACGATCCCGCCAGACTCGATGCGGAACGCCTGCGCCCCGCCATCGCCGAGGCGCTCTTGGCACTCTCCGACCCCGACCGGGAAACGTTCCTCCTGGTGGCCCTGGGGGAACTCTCCTACGAGGAGACGGCGACCGCGCTGGGCATCCCGATCGGGACCGTGCGGTCCCGGGTCAATCGTGCCCGGATCCAGCTCCGTGAACGCCTTCCGCGCGAAGCGGCAACAGAAGGTGTGAGCAACGATCCCGGAGATGCCGATGGATGAGTTCGATCTGGTGAGGAGAGCCCTCAGCGGGGATCCGGAAGGGCCCGGCGCGCGAGAGCGAGCTCGTGAGCGGCTCCTTGCCGCCATCCGAGACGAGGGGACGGCAGGGCGGAAGCGGCGGCGCCCGAGGGTCTTCGTGGCAGGCCTCGCCGCGTGCCTCGCAGTCCTGACCCTGGTGGCGTTCTCGATTGCCCTGGTGGATCAGCCACCTGCCGCCGCCCAGGAGCTCCACCGACTCGCGCAGATTGCCGCGCACAAGCCGGTTCTTAAGATGGGACCCGGGCAGTTCGTTCTCATGCGGTCGGAAGAACTGCGTCAAGAGAGGAGTCAGTTCCTCGGCACAGGCATTTCGTTCACGATGCTCGACCGGCTCTCGATCCAAACCTGGATCGCGGCTGACGGTTCGGGATATCGGCAAACGACCGTAGGAGCGGTTCGCTTTGCGTCGGAACAGGACCGAGCGGCGTGGGTGACGGACGGCAAACCCCCGCTGCCGGCGCCGGGCGATGTTCGGACCGAACGGTACTCACCCGCGGACGCTCCTTGGTTCGATGCGAGTTCGCTTCCCTCGGATGCGAACCGGCTCGAAGCCTCTCTTCGGGCGGATCCCTCGCTCACGAACGATGGTCAGATCTATGACCAAATCGGGACGTACCTGGCCCAGGGCGATTCCCGTCCTCTTGTTAGAGCGGCGCTCTTCGAGGTCGCGTCGCGCCTCGATGGGATCCAGCTTCTTGGCACAAAGGACGACCCTCGGGGAAGACCCGGGACTGCGCTCGCGATCGACACGAACGGCGAGCGGGTCGAGCTGATCTTCGACCCCAACTCTTCCCAACTGCTTGCGATCAACACCTACGACCTACTGCCTGACGACTCCGTTGGGCCGATCACGTCCTGGGCTGCCTTCGAGCCCACCCAGGTGGTGGACACCGCGCCCGCCGCCGAGAGTCGCAGCTGAGTTCGGTCAGTGGCCGTTCGGCTCGCGCACGTCCCATTTGAGCGGGTGATCGCTCCGGTCGATGAAGGCTCGCGAGCGATGCGGTCCTTTATGGCCCTCCAACCGCATACACGGTGCCCCCTCCTCTTCGCCACGGCACAGCGGCGCGAGCGGTACCGGGGCGACATCCGCCTCACTGACTCCGTAATAGTCCGCGGCTTCTTGGCGCGCCGACGTCACGCAATCCGCCATCCCGTTCTCTCCCTTCAACCGTTCACCCGTGGCGCAACCCCAGTTGCCGCCTATGGATGGTTGCCACGAGGGCCGTGGTGGGTTCGTGGTCAGGGCTCGTAGAGCTTGTCGTCGAGACGATCTGCATTGTCGGGCACATGGAATGTCTCGGTGACGTGCAGGGCCTCGTCCTCCGAAAGGCCGGCCATCCGCAGTTGTGCACGCACGCTCTGTGGTGAGGGTCGATCGGCCAAGGGGATGACGCCCCGCACCGGCCCGCCGCCGGAATCCTCCACGATGAACGCGTAGGTGCGTTCCGTCGGCGGCGTCTCCGGAGGGACCGCGCAATAGACCGAGAAGCTTCCGACGTGCACCGACCGACCCTTCAAACCGAGGACCTCCATGAACTCGTTGGACCAGCACGAGTAGTTGCCGTAAATCTCCCGCCCGGTTCTCCACTGTTGGTCACGGGACGATTTGTGTCGGGCTCGGCGCCGGTGATATAAGCGACTTCCTCACACCAGCCTGGGATCGGGTCCTACCCACTCTCGCGCGTTCAAGGGAAGGAGGGTGCCGCTATGGCCGCACTCGGAAGCAAGGACATCAGTCTCGATCAGGCGAACGTGGCCCTCGAGGCGGCTCTCAAGAAGTCGGATGAGATCGGCACCAAGATGGATGTCGCGGTGGTCGACGCGGGCGGAAATCTCAAAGCGTTCGCGCGCCAGGACGGAGCATGGCTCGGTTCCATCGACATCTCGCAGAAGAAGGCACGCACGGCACGCTGGTTCGACATGCCGACGGGCGATATCGGCGCCTTGTCCCAGCCCGGTGGGCCCTTGTTCAACATCGAGCATTCGAACGGCGGACTGATCACGTTCCCGGGTGGCGTGCTGATCAAGGACGGCGACACCGTCATCGGCGCGATCGGCGTCAGTGGGTCCTCGGTGGAGAACGACCACACCGTCGCTCAAGCCGGGGCGGACGCAGTCAAGTAACCGAAGGAGACGGGAAGAGATGGCTGATAACCGCGGAGTTGCCTACATCAAGCCGGGAGTAGTCGAACTCCAGGCCATCGAATATCCGAAGCTGGCCCTGGGTAACCGTAAATGCGAGCACGGCGTGATCCTGAAGACCGTGGCGACGAACATCTGTGGAAGCGACCAGCACATGGTTCGGGGCCGGACCACGGCGCCCGAAGGGCTGATCCTGGGTCATGAGATCACCGGCGAGGTCGTGGAGAAGGGTCGTGACGTTGAGTTCGTCGATGTCGGCGACATCGTCTCCGTGCCGTTCAACATCGCCTGCGGGCGATGCCGCAACTGCAAAGAGGGGAAGACGGGAGTCTGCTTGAACGTGAACCCCGCCCGTCCCGGTGCTGCCTACGGCTACGTGGACATGGGCGGTTGGATCGGCGGTCAGGCGGAGTATGTGATGGTGCCCTACGCCGACTGGAACGTGCTTCGGTTCCCTGACAAGGATCAGGCGATGGCCAAGATCAAGGATCTTGCGCTGCTCTCCGACATCTTCCCGACGGGATACCACGGCGCGGTGACGGCTGGCGTCGGACCGGGGTCGACCGTGTACATCGCGGGAGCCGGGCCGGTGGGTCTTGCCAGCGCGACCGGAGCGCAGTTGCTGGGGGCGGCTGTCGTGATCGTCGGCGATATGATCGACCAGCGTCTGGCACAGGCGCGGTCGTTCGGGTGCGAAACGGTGGACCTGAAGAAGGACATCCCGCTCCCCGATCAGATCGAGGCCATCCTGGGCGTCCCCGAGGTGGACAGCGCGGTCGACTGCGTCGGCTTCGAAGCCAAGGGCCACGGTGGCGACTCCGGTGTGGAGAAGCCGGCCACCGTCTTGAACTCAGCGATGGAGATCACACGGGCGGGTGGCGCCATCGGCATCCCCGGCCTGTATGTGACCGGAGATCCGGGCGGCGTCGATGACAACGCCAAGATCGGACAGCTCGGGATCCGCATCGGACTCGGATGGGCGAAGTCCCATGTCTTCACCACGGGCCAGTGCCCGGTCATGAAGTACAACCGGGCCTTGATGATGGCCATCCTGCACGACAAGGTGTCGCCGGCGAAGAACGTCAACGTCGAGACCATCACGCTGGACGACGCACCGCGAGGGTATGCGGATTTCGACAGCGGAGCAGCGAAGAAGTTCGTGATCGATCCGCACGGAGTGATCTCCAACTAGTAAGGCCATTCAAGTCTGCGTTTCCATCGGTCGAGAAGGAGGTACATCGACCTGGAGCGGCGCAGGCTCCCCAGCGTCATCACTGCGCCTCACCTGGAGGGGTAATGAGGATCGGGGTTCGTCGGCGGCTGCTTGGTCGCCTTGTTGCGGGCATGGTGCTCGTCGTTCTCGTGCTTCCATTTCCTGCACAGGCAACTGTAGTAACCATCTATGTCGACCAGAACGATGTCAACTGTGCCGACTCTGGACCGGACATTGGAACTCAAGCGAAGCCGTTCTGCTCCATCGACCCTGCCGCGCAGGTGGCGGTCGGCGGGCAACGGGTTCAGGTCGCCGAGGGGACCTACTTCGAGACGGTGCGCCCGAGCCATTCCGGCGCACGCGGCTCGCGGATCGTCTTTCGGGCGGCGCCACATGCAACGGTCACGGTCACCGGTGGCTCGCACGGGTTCGACATCGACACGAAGGGCTGGATCTCCGTCGTCGGATTCACCATCACGGGGACATCCGACACCGGCATCGACGTCCACGATTCAACGCACATCACGGTTCGTCGGAATGACGTCTCCTTCAGCGGGGAACCCGTCAGCGGCTCGAACGCCGCGGGGATCGTCTTGCAAGCGACCAACAACTCCCTCGTGCTCCGTAACACCTCCGATCACAACACCGACGGCGGCATCTACCTGAACACCGGTTCGACGAGGAATCTGATCAAGGGGAACATCCTGTTCTCCAACGCCCGCCAGTACACGCGGGCGGCGCCGGGGGTCGATGTCCGCAGCCCCGGCAACACCATCGTGGGCAACATCTCCCACGACAACGAGGACTCCGGGATCCAGCTCTACACCGGGGCCAACGACTCCATCGTCTATGACAACCTGACCTACAACAACGGTGACCACGGGATCGACTGCCTGAACTCCACCGGGGCCGTCATCGTGGGGAACTCGGTCTATAAGAGCACGACCGCCGGGATCAACCTGGAAGGGGCCTCGGGGACCTCTGCCTCCACCGGAGGGACGGTCGAGAACAACATCAGCGTGGACAACGGGCTCACGAACACCTCCGGGACCCACGGGAACATC
>JAXDJX010000016.1:0-80783 GCA_034667405.1 Actinomycetota bacterium
CGGCAAGCTGATGAAGGTACGGATGATCGGGATCAGACGTCCGAAGAACACCGCCGCGTGTCCCCGTCGTTCGAACCAGGCCTGCGCCCGGTCGACCTCGTGGGGCCGGATCAAGAGGTACCGGCCGAACCGGTCGACGAACGGCCTCCCACCTACCGCCCCCGCCCAATAGGCGAGGAGCGAACCCAGGAGGTTGCCAGCCGCGCCGGCCGCGATGACCATCGGCAGGCTCAGCTCGTGACCGACCGCCGCCACCGCGGCAACAGTGAGCGCGCCTCCGACCAGCATGATGACCTCGGAGGGAACCGGGACGCACGCCGACTCCAACGTCATGAGGATGAATACGGCGAAGTAGCCGTGGTGACGGATCGTATCGGTGACGAAGCTGGTGAAGAGGGCGAGCAACCGAACCTCCGGGGAGGGAATAGAACGAGCGTAACAGCGCGTTGACGGCCTCCAGCGCCGGGTTTGTGCCCTTCCTGTGACGCGATAGCACCCCGCGCTCCATCCCAACCCCGGCCGAGGGCGGTGGTACCGTCCCCGCGGAACCCCCGCTTGACGGCTCCGTGTTCGTCCGTATACAGGCTTCTCTAAAGGACCGATATGCCGAAGACGCTCGTCGTGGTGGAGTCGCCCGCGAAGGCGAAGACCATCGAGAAGTACCTGGGCGGTGACTACACCGTCCGCGCCAGCTATGGGCACATCCGGGATCTCCCGAAGTCCAAGCTCGGGGTCGATCCCGAGCACGACTTCGCGGTCACCTACGTGGTCCCCGAGGACTCCGAGCGTCATCTGGCCGAACTGAAGCGCGCCATGAAGGGCGCGGGCGATGTCGTGCTCGCAACGGACTATGACCGGGAGGGCGAGGCCATCGCCTTCCACGTGGCAACGCTCCTGGGGGTCGATCCGGCTACCGCCAAGCGCGTCACCTTCACCGAGATCACGAAAGACGCGATCCTGGATGCGTTCCGCGTTCCCCGGGCCATCGACCTCAGGCTCTTCGATGCGCAGGAGGCCCGACGGATCCTCGACCGCCTGGTGGGCTACAAGATCAGTCCCATCCTGTGGAAGCGGGTCCGCCCCGGGTTGTCGGCCGGCCGTGTCCAGTCCGTCGCCGTCCGGCTCATCGTGGAACGCGAGCGCGAGATCACTGCTTTCAACCCGGTCGAGTATTGGAGCGTCGATGTTCGCCTGACGCCGGAGGACCGTGAAGCGCCGTTCGTCGCGCGTCTGGCCGAGATCCCCGAGGGCAAGCTCGCCGCCAACCCGGACAAGAAAGGCATCACGCTGGGTGCCGAAGCCGACGCCGCCCAGCATGTCGAACGGCTGAACCGGGCCGCCTACCGCGTGGCGAAGGTAGAGCAGAAGGAGCGGAAGCGCTCGCCTGCGGCGCCGTTCACGACGTCCACCCTCCAACAGGAAGCCGCGCGGAAACTCGGCTTCGGCGCTCGGAGGACCATGTCGCTGGCCCAGCGTCTCTATGAAGGGATCGACCTGCCGGGCGAGGGCACGGTCGGTCTGATCACCTATATGCGTACCGACAGCGTGACCATCGCGGACACCGCGCTCCGCGAGATCACCGAACTCGTGAAGTCGGAGTACGGAGAGCAGTACTCGCTGGCGGAGTTCCGCCGGTATAAGACCCGTTCGCGTAATGCACAGGAGGCGCACGAAGCCGTGCGTCCGACCAGCGCGCTCCGCACGCCCCAACGTGTGGCGAGCAGCTTGGACCGCGACCAGCTCCGCCTCTACACCCTGATCTGGCAGCGAACCATGGCCACGCAGATGGCCGACGCCCGCTTCAACCAAGTGGGCGTGGACATCGAGGCGATCGCCGACGGCGATGTCCGCTATGGGTTGCGCGCCACCGGTCAGACGATGATCTTCGACGGGTTCCGCCGGGTCTATTTCGAGGGGCGCGACGACGCTCCCGACGAGGACGCCGAATCGATGCTGCCGCCGCTCACCGCCGAAGAGCTCCTGAAGATGCTCGAGGTTCTTCCCGAACAGCACTTCACCCAGCCGCCGCCGCGGTTCTCCGAGGCCAGTCTGGTGAAGACGCTGGAGGAGCTGGGGATCGGGCGTCCGTCAACGTATGCCTCGATCATCTCGACCATCGTCGATCGCGGGTACGTCCGCCTCGAGGACAAGCGCTTCTACCCCGAAGACGTTGCCTATGTGGTGATCGACAAGCTCATCGAGCATTTCCCCGACGTGGTGGACACGAACTTCACCGCCCACATGGAGAAGGAACTCGACGACATCGCCGAAGGTGAGCTCGGCAAGGTTCAGATGCTCCACGAATTCAACTCGCCGTTCGAACGTGCGCTGGAGAAGGCCGAACACAGCTTCGAGCGCTACAGCGAGGACCTGGACGAGGCGTGCCCCCTCTGTCCGACGGAGGGCCGCGAACCGGGCAAGCTCGAGGTCAAGCTCGGCCGGTACGGGAAGTTCATCGGATGCACGAACTACCCGGAGTGCCGCTACATCCGCAACATGGACGGAAGCGTACGTCCCGAGCCGGTACTGTTGGACGAGATCTGCCCGGAATGCGGGAAGCACCAACTACAGGAACGCGTCGGCCGGTTCGGCCCGTTCGTCGGGTGCAGCGGCTATCCGGACTGCAAGTACATCAAGAAGGAGCCGCCGGTGAGCACCGGCGTGAAGTGCCCCGTTTGCAATCAGGGCGAACTGGTCGAGAAGCGAACGCGGTTCGGGCTGATGTACGGGTGCGAGCGCTACCCGGACTGCGATGGCGCGGTCAATAACCCGCCCATCAAGGACAAGTCCTGCCCTGAGTGTGGCGGGCTGTTACTCCAGCGGCCGAAGTCGATCAAGTGCTGGACGTGCGGCGCGGAGATGGACGACGACATGAACGTGACGAAGTCCGGGGATGTGGAGGGTGAGGCGGCTGCACGGGCCGCGAAAGCCGCCGCTCGCGCGGCTCGGGCTGCGGCGAAGAAGAAGACGACTACGAAGAAGAAGAGCGCCGCGAAACGAACGACGAATAAGAAGACGACGGCGAAGAAGCCGTCGGCCGCGGCCGCCGGCGCCGAGGAGGGCTAGCGGCTCGTGGCGTCCATCGCCGACGAGATCGCCGAACTCCGCGGCACCAAGTCGGCCACCTTCGCGGACCTCTTGCGCCATAAGCCGTTCACGAGGCTCCTCGCAGCGATGACGGTGTCAAGCCTCGGTGACTGGATCGGTCTCGCCGCGGTCCTGGCCCTCGCCAACCGGCTCGCCGGGGGTACGTCGGTCGCACTCGGGACCGTCGGGTCGGTGATGATCGTCCGGGTCTTGCCGGCAGCGCTTTTCGGCCCGCTGGCCGCCACGTTCATCGACAGCTTCGACCGCCGGCGGATGATGATCCTGGCCGACGTCGGTCGGGGCGTCCTCTACGGGACGATGGCGTTCGTGCCCAAGCTGTGGATGATCTTCCCGCTGTCCTTCGGCATCGAATGTCTGTCGTTGCTATGGACGCCGTGCCGTGATGCATCCCTGCCGCAGTTCGTTCCGCGCCGGCAGCTGGCGAACGCGAACTCCGTTGGATTGCTCACGACGTACGGCACCTTGCCACTGGGAGGGATCATCGCGACCGTGCTTGCCACCACGGCCAAGGGGATCCCGATCTTCGGGACCCACGTCGAGTCGCTCGCTCTGTTGGTCGATGCCGGAACGTTCGCGTTCAGCGCGTTCATGGTAAGCGGGATCCCCATCAAGTCGCCAACCGCACGCACGGCCGCCGATTTCGAATGGCGCCAGATCGGCCGCGACATGAAGGAAGGCGTCCAGTTCCTCAAGGAGAATCCGCTCGCCCGAACCATGATGTTCGGGATCGGCGCGGCGATGGCGGCCACCGGCGCGGTCCTCAGCCTGGGGCCGTCCTTCGCGATCTACACCCTGGATTCGCAGACGGCCGGCTGGCCGATCCTCATGGCGGCATTCGGTCTGGGGATGGCGTCGGGGATCGTGGCGCTGAACTTCATGGGCAAGATGGTCGAACGCGAATTGGTCTTCGCCTCGAGCATGCTGTTGGCGGCGGTGAACCTCTTCTTCCTGGCGGTGCAGCCGAACATCTCACTCGCCGCGATCTTCACCGCGGGTCTCGGTTTCTTCGTGGGGACCATGTGGGTCACCGGTTACACGATGCTCCAGGAGAACGTCACCGACGAGTTCCGCGGCCGAACCTTCGGCGCGATCACCGTGGTCGGCAGATTGGTGCTGTTGGTTGCACTGGTGGTGTTCCCCTTCGTCGGGGTGACGCTGGACAAGACCGTCGGGAACCTCCTGGGTAAGACGAAGGTGCACATCGGTGGACAGCCCATCGATCTGTCGGGAACACGGCTGGCGCTCATGGTGGCGGGGCTCGCTGTTATCGTGGCCGCGGCCTTCACCCGCGAGGGGATGAAGCGTCTGCGCCTGACCCGACCGAAAGCGCTCACCCTGGTGCCGAAGCTCAAGCGACCTCCCGCGACCGGTGTCTTCATCGCGTTCGAAGGCGTCGAGGGCGCGGGGAAAGGCACCCAGATCGAACGCGCCGAGGCCTACCTCCGCGAGGCGGGACACGACGTGCTGGTCACCAGAGAGCCGGGCGGGACCGGCTTCGGCGAACAGGTTCGCCAGGTGGTGCTCGATCCGAAGACGGGGACGCTGGACCCTCGGGCCGAGGCCTTGCTGTTCGCCGCCAGCCGCGCGCACACGGTGAGCATGGTGATCCGTCCCGCGCTCGCCGACGGCAAGGTGGTGCTCTGCGACCGGTACGTGGATTCGTCGCTCGCCTACCAAGGATGGGCGCGCGGACTCGGTGAGCAGGACGTGCTCACACTGAACGTCTGGGCAACCCAGGGACTGTTCCCGGATCTTGTCGTTCTGCTTCACATCGAGCCCGATCAGGGGTTGGCGCGATCCGCGGGCGTGCCCGACCGGATGGAGCTGGAGGGAACCGACTTCCATGCCAAGGTGGCGGACGCCTACCTGAAGATCGCGGAGGAGCACCCCGAACGGTTCGCCGTTGTGACCGCCGAACGCCCGGTAGATGAGGTGTTCGTGGATGTGCGAGATGCCATCGACCGCGTGATCCGTGAGCACGCCGGCACGGGGACGGTCTGAGCAGCGGGTGTCGTGAGTCGGGGGTAGCATCGCCACCGTGAGCGTCGTGTTGGAGCAGGTTCCGGGGCAGACGGCCGCGATGGCGTTCCTGACCGGCGCCGCGCTCCGGCCGCACCACGCCTACGTGTTCGCCGGTCCGGAGGGGTCGGGGAAGTCGCTCGCTGCCCGCGCCTTCGTCGCAGCGTTGCTCTGTCCCGACGGCGGGTGCGGGGAGTGCCGGGCGTGCCGGTTGGCACTCAAGGACCACCACCCCAACGAGTTCGTGGTCGAACCGGAGGGACGTGACATCCACGTGGACACCATCCGCGAGGAGGTCTGGCAGCCGGCCAGCCGCACGGCCCCTGAGCCCGGTCGCAAGGTGTTCGTCATCCGAGAGGCCGACCGGCTGTCCCCGGCTGCAGCCGACACGCTGCTCAAAGTGCTCGAGGAGCCGCCGGCGGATGCGGTGTTCCTCTTGATGTCGGCGCGCGCACATGAGCTGCCGGACACCGTGTTGAGCCGGTGCCACACCGTGATGTTCACCGCGCTCTCGGAGGCTTTCGTGGTCGAACAGCTGTCGGGTGAAGGGGTGCCGGAGGTCAGGGCAAGCCTCGCGGCCAGACTCGCCGGCGGGAATCTGGGCCGCGCCAGGCGTCTCGCGGTCTCGCCGGAGGGCCTTGCGTTCCGGGACGCGGCGCTAGAGGCCATCGCCCTGGCGGCGGACGGGCCCGCGGGGGCGCTCGGCGCCGCCGAGGTGGTCCTGACGGCCGCCGCCGGCTACAAGAAGAACCTCAAGACCGAACTGGAAACCGAGCTCGCCCCGTTCATGGATGAGAAGGGCCGGCCCGAAGAGGCCTACCGCGGGGCCATCAAGCGCATCGAACAGCGGTTCACCCGCAAAGAGAAGCGAGCCGAACGGGATTACGTGGACTGGGTGCTCCTGGGTGTGTCCTCCCTGCTGCGAGACCGGATCGCGCACGCCGTGGGCGGAGGGAACGCGCCGCTGATGAACCCCGACCTCGCCCCCGACGGTACCCTTACCGTGCAGCGCGCGGCAGCGGGCCTGGCGGGGATCGAGGAGGCTCGCGCGGCCCTGTCCGAAGACTTCAACCTGAACCTGCGGCTCGTGTTGGAGCAGGCGTTCCTCCGACTCCCCGCCGCCGCCTGAAGAAGGGGCAACTGTGGTGCTGGCACTACTGGCACGAAGACGAGCGGGCTGGGACGCTAGACGGTGGATATGACCGTTCGTGTGCTGATCGTCGATGACCAGGAACCGTTCCGGGAGGCAGCCCGGATGGTTGTAGAGATCACCGACGGGTTCGAGGTGGTCGGGGAGGCCGAGACGGGGGAAGACTCGGTAACCATGGCGGCCGACCTGAAGCCCGACCTGGTCCTGATGGACGTCAACCTGCCGGGGATCAACGGGCTCGACGCTACGCGGCAGATCCTCTCGGCGGGTGGGGAGAGCGTGGTCGTGCTGCTCCTGTCCACCTACGAGGAAGAGGAGTACGCGCCCCGCGCGGCCGAGTGCGGCGCCGCCGCCTATATCCCGAAGGCGGTATTCGGTCCCGACCGGCTCGAGGCGGCGTGGGCGGCCGTCTCGGCCCCGACGGATGCCGGCTAGGACTGCGCCGCCGGACGCCGGTTAAGGAGCCGCCGGGGACGCCGGCACCGAGCCCATCACCGTGGTCCCGCGACCGGGCGCGCTTGCTACGCGGAGGGTTCCCCCGATCGATTCGAGCCGGTCGCGCATCCCCTGCAACCCGGTGCCGTACGCCTTGGCCTTGGCGTCGAAACCGGCACCGTCGTCCACGACCGCGAACGTGAGGTGTCCCTCCGAGTGGGTGATGGTCACGTCCGCGCGGGAGGCGTTCGCATACTTGGCGATGTTGTTGAGCGCCTCCAGGACACAGAAGTAGGCGGTGGCTTCGACGTCGGGGATGTAGCGCTTCACTCCGTCGGCGTCGACCGTTACGGGGACCGCGGCCTTCCGGGCCTGGGCGCCCAGTGCGGCGGCGAGTCCCTGGTCCGCGAGCAAGGGCGGATAGATCCCGCGAGCCAGGTCGCGAAGATCCTCCAGCGCTTCGGTTGAACGCTCCTGCAGTTGGGCCGCCATCGCCGAGGCCTTCTCCGGGTCGCGCGCGATGACGGTTTGCAGGAGCTTGAGCTGCACGGACAACGCCACGAGCTGCTGCTGCGCCCCATCGTGGATGTTCCGTTCGAGCTTGCGACGCTCCTGATCCTGGGCCGACACCAGCCGTTGACGGGAAGCGCGGAGGTCCTCGATGAGCCGTACGTTGTTCAACACCAGCCCTGCCTGCTCCGCCAGGTCCGTGACCAATCGTTCCTTGGCGGGCGTCATGGGATCGCTTGCCGGCATCCTCACGCTGAGCGCACCCAGGATCTGGCCATCGTGACGCACCGGTACCACGTCCTCGCCGGGAAGGGTGGGGAGTTGGTCCTCCTGCATGAAGATCGCTTCGCCGGGGGTCGTGTCTGCGGGCCACGCTGCCTCGGGGCGAAGGGAGGTGCCGACGCGGAGCCACACGCGAGCCGCATCTGCCCCCACTCCCTGGGCCAGGAACTGAGCCATCCTGGCCAAGACGTCTTCCGTGGCGTAGGTCTCGCCCACCCGGCCCGAGAACGAGGTCAACACCTCATACGGCGTGGCGCGCTGTCCGTACACGATGCGATCGGCGAATCGCTTGGCGCGCGCGCGAACCGGGAAGACGAGCAGTCCGATCATGATGCCGATGAGCACCCCGCCCACCTGGAGTCCGCTTCCCACTCCCAGGACGGCGATGGGCACGGCGACGGCGATCAGCAGATAGAGCATCACGACGGCGCCCACCACCAGCGCGAACACGACCGCCTTCTTTACCACGAGGTCGAGGTCGTAGAGCCGGTAGCGGTACATGGCGAGGAGATAGGAACCCGGTACCCCCACCGCCACGGAAAGAGCGAACAACGCGAACCCGATCGCGAACACGGGCAGGTCTGTCTTCAAGATGAAGAAGAGACCTGTTCCTACAACGAAGTCGAGGAGGAGCAGCGACCCCACCAGCGTTGCCACGAACACCAGCCATCGCAGTTGCTGGCGTTCGTCGCCCGTAGAGCGCTTGTAGCGGCCGCGAACGGCGAAGACGGTGGCCAAACTGATGGCGAGCGTCACCACGGTGCCCAGTGCGATCATCGTCGGGGCGAGGACGGACATCGACGCGATCCCCAGCGGATTCATGTACAGAACGCCCTGGTCGACGTAGGTGTTGAGTGGCCCCGGCGCGATGAGGGAACCGATCACGATGGCGCCGAGCGCCGCGAAGAGGGTGTACTCAACGATCCGCCATCTGTGGCTCGGCGGGCGTCCGTCCGGATACAGAAGGAACAGCAGTGGGATGAGCGTTACGACGAGGAATGTGTACTCGCCAAGTGATGCCCACAGGCCCAAGAGGGGGACGGAGCCCGGGTCAACCTTTGCCCCCGTGGTCACGAGGACCTGTGGCAGCAGGGTCAGTGCCGCGGCTGTGCCGATCGCAGAGAAGATCCACCCCGACGTGTTCTTCGGCTGCCGGGAGACGATCAGGCTTCCGGTCACGAGCCAGGTGAGGCTGATCGCGGTGATGATGACGAGGAACCCGATGGATACGGTCTGGCGGAACGGGTCATCCTCGGAGGCCTGACGGTCTCGCAGGTCAGCAAGCGTCGCCGGACCGTCCCCCTCCGACGGGTCCCCGATGACCACGATCTGGCCCGGCTCCTGCCGGGGGTACACAAAGGTTGCGACCAAAAGCGATGCCAGCAGGCCGCTCACCGCGATCACCAGGAGCAGCCTGGAGATGATCTTGGCGGCCCGCGGACTCACGCGAACGCCCCGCTGGGTGCTTCCACGTCGACCGGGAGTCTGCCCGTCACCGTCGTTCCACCTCCGGCGCTGCTCTCGAGCGTGAGCGCTCCATCCAACGCGGCGATCCGGTCCCGAACGATCTGGATGCCCATCCCTTCCGGCGTGACCTCGATATCGAACCCCGGACCCTCGTCGTGGACGCTGAACGTGAGGGTGTGGTCTGTCACGTCCAGCCGCACGGCCGTCGGCGCGTTCCCTGCATGGCGGAGCACGTTCTGGATCGCCTGCAGGCAGCAGAAGTAGACGCACGCCTCGGTGTCCACGTCGAATCTCTGGGCGTTGAACGCCGGCGTCGCGTCGATCACGCCGTTGGCGCCCACCTTGCGGATGTGTGCGTCGAGCGCGGAGGCGACGCCCTTGTCGGCTAGGAGCGGGGGGAAGATGCCGCGCGCCAGATCGCGCAGGCCTTCCAGGGTGGCGTTGGCCTCTTCGCCCAGACGGTCCAACTGCGACAGCGCCACGTCGGGATTGTCCGCCACCAGGGTCGAGGTGTGGGTCACCTGCTGGCCTATAGCCAGCAGTTGACGTTGGGGGCCTTCACGGATGTCGCGCTCGAGCCCGCGACGCTGCGCGTCGCGGGCGGTCACCAATCGCTGCCTGGACTGCTCGAGCTGCCGGGAGCGCTCGTCGAGTTCGGCGAGTCGAAGCTCCAGCGAGGCCGCGAGACGAACATTGTGCATCGCGAGTCCTGCTTGCGCGGCAAGGTCGATGAGCAGGGCATCTTCGGCGGGGGTGAGGCGTTCGCCCGGCGGTTTTGCGATCTCGATGTCGCCGATGTGCTCGCCCTCATAGGTGACGTCGATGCGCCGATCGAAGGGGCCCTCGATGGCTTCCACCGGCCAGGAGGCGGATCGCGTGTCCGATCCTGGAAGCTTCACGCGGACACGGCTCCGTTCTGCCCCCACTCCGCTCGCCGCAGTTGCGGCCATCGTCGGCAGCACATCGCCGAGCGAGTGGGTGTCCGCCATGCGCCGTGAGAACTCCGCCATCAGCTCGTAGGGCGTCGAACGCTTGCCGTACACCATCCGGTTGGCGAACCTCCGCACCCGCTCGCGCACGGGCTGGAACGCCACGGCGATGATGGCGGTGGCGGCGATCGACAACGACGTGTTCCCCTGACGGCCCAACAGCTGACCGAGCCCGACTACGATCGCGATGTAGAGCACGGTGATGAACGTCGCGAGCAGCCCGTAGACGAGTGCCCTGTTGATGATCGTGTCGATCTCGTAGAGCTTGTACCGCAGCACCGCGAAGCCGATCGCCACGGGCAGGAGCGCGAAGGTCAGGAGCGAGACGTTCTGCAGGATGGTGATGGCGAGGGGCTGTTGGGTTCCGGGAGGCCTCGTCGCCTCGGATACGAGGGACCACGCGATCGTGACCGCGTAGAGAACGGCCATGATCGCTCCGGTGGTGACGAGCCACTTCATCTGGAGGCGCTCGGTGCCACGTGACCGGCGGAAGCGGCCGACTACGGCGATCGCGGCCGCGATGATCCCGAGTGGGATCACGAAGATCAAGACCATCAGCGGGTCCAGGACCGGCGCGAGAGCGCGGATGCCGAGCGGGTTGACGACATCGGGGAACTGACCACCCTCCAGCTTGCCCGGCGAGACCAAGATCACCAGGAAGACGGTGGCCGACCCGATGCCGATCGCCCAGGCGACCTTCCGCCACTTCGGCCCTGGAAGATGCCCGTCGGGGAACAACAGCAGGACGTAGACCCCCATCAACACGATCATCGGAACCCAACTCGCACCGTCGAACGCTGCCGCCACTCCGGCTCCTGGGAGTCTGCCCGGGAGCAGCACGAATCCGACGACTTCGTAGGCACCGACGACCTGCATCGAAGCGAGATACACACCGATGAGGACGAGCACCCTGCCCAACCAATTCTCGGGATGGCGTGACATCACGATGGCGCCCACCAAGGGGAACAGGAGGAACCCGACTCCGAGCACCAAGTTCGAAAAGGCTGAGGAGCCGTTCCAGCCAGCCTCGGTGGCGGTGTGCGAGGTACGGGCTTGTGCGACGAACCCGATGATGTTGGTCGCGATGCCCAGCACGACGTAGGCTGCGAACGACCCCCACGCGAGCCGCGCCGCCCTCCGCTGGTCCATCAGGAGATCCCCGCGATCGTTCGTTCGCTCTCGAGTGGTACCCGGCCGCGCACCGTGGTTCCACGACCTTGCGACGATGTCACCGTCACACCGCCACCGAGCACGGAGAGGCGGTCTCGCATGTTGTTCAGGCCTGAGCCCCGTGGCGCCGTGGCTGCGTCGAATCCCTGGCCGTCGTCGGTCACCTCGAACGTGAGGTCTCCGTCGCGCTCACCGAGCGTGATGTCGACGGCGCCTGCGTTCGCGTATTTCGCGATGTTCTGAAGGGCCTCCAAAGCACAGAAGTAGACGGCCGCCTCGAGTTCGATCGGATAGCGAGAGACGCCGTTCGCGTGGAGCCGTACCGTGAGATCCATCCGTTGGTACTGCGCGGCGAGCGCGGTCGCGAGCCCTTGCTCCTCGAGCAGCGGAGGATAGATGCCGAGGGCCAGGTTCGACAGGGTCTCGAGCGCATCGTCGACCTCACCACGAAGTTCGGCGAGCATGGCGCCCGCCTTCACCGGATCACGGGAGATCAGCGAACGAACCAGTCGGAGCTTCACGGCCAATGCGACCAGATGTTGTTGCGCGCCGTCGTGGATGTTGCGCTCGAGCCGGCGGCGTTCTTCATCCTGGGCCGTGACGATCCGCTGTCGCGATCTCTGGAGTTCTGCCGACCGCTCGGTGAGTTCGTTGAGTCGAGCTTGGAGTTCAGCGGTGAGACGGGCGTTGGCAAGGACCAGACCGGCCTGGCCCGCGAGATCGTCCAGCAGCACTTCCTCGGCGTGGCGCAAGGGGTCTCCCTGCGCTTTCGTCACCGTCACGGCGCCCAGGAGCGACCCTTGTAGCAGGACGGGTACCGCGCGGTCGACGCCCCGGATCTCGGGCAGGGATACGCCATCGCCGGGGAGTTCGAGCCCTTGACCGTCGTCTGCTCCAGGAGGCCACGACGCGGATAGGCGAAGCTCGTTCCCCACCCGGAGCCACACGTCCGCGCGCTCGGCGCCGGTTCCCTCGGCGATCACTCGCGCCGTCCGGGGCAGCACGTCCTCGGCGGCATAGGTCGTGCCGACACGCCCGGCGAACTCGCTCAGCACCTGGTACGGCGTGGCACGTTCTCCGTAAACGAGACCGTTCGCAACGCGCGTCATCCGCTCCCGCACGGGTTGGAACCCAACGGCAACGACGGCGGTGGCTACGATCGCCAGCCCGATGTTCGCCTGATCGGTCTGCCCCAGGAGTGCTCCGAACCCGATGACGATCCCGACGTAGACCGCGGTGATGAACGCCGCAAGTGAGCCGAACAGGACGGTCTTCGAGATCACGATATCGATGTCGTAGAGCCGGTATTTGAGCACGGCGAGCCCAACCGACAAGGGGATCGCATAGATCCCGAGCACCATGACGGCTTCGGCGAGCACGTCGACGAGACCCGAGGACTCCGTCCCGCTGACGGCGGCGCTTCCTCCCCCGATCACCAGCCAGGTATACGTCCCGAAGTACATGAGGAATGCGGCGGCGATGAGCGATCCGGAGACGGCGAGCCATTTCATCTGCGCACGTTCGTCACCGCGCGAACGACGGAACCGCACGATCACGCTACTCGCGCCGATCACCAGCAAAAGAGGAACCGACACGAGCGCGATGCTCTGGATCGCGAACATCCCGGGGATCCCGAAAGGATTGTGGGCGTCGAGGTACGTGGTTTGCTGCTTCGACAAGATCCCGGCCACCGTGGCGATGCACACGCCGACGACACTCGTGATGAACGGCGCTCGCCACCTGGCCGAGATGAGCTTCCCGTCGGGGAACAGAGCGCAGACCGCAGCGAGGGCCGAGAGCGCAGGCAGCCACACCCAATCCTCAGCGGCGGCCGCGAGTCGCGCCGGTGTGGCGCGATCTCCCGTCGTCAGGAACGCCCAGTTCGCATAGCCCTCCGCGATCGCCTGGAGCCCCGCGAAGATCGAGGCGAACATCAGGATCCACCCGATCGGGTTCTGGGGACGCTTCGTCGCCAGCGTTGCCCCCACGACCGCCAAGATCAGCGCGAGTGGGATCGCGACACCCCGCGGGCCGAACGAGGCGGATGGGCGAGTAGTCGCCTTGAGTTCGAAAACGAGGCCGGCGACCGCGAGTGCGATCGCCACCCCGCAGACCACCCACGGCGATCGTGGGGGGCGTTCCGGCGATAGTGCTGCTGCGGAGTCCTCCATATGACGCGGATGGTCGCACTTCAAGGCCGCCGGCGGAAAGGGGGAGGGCGCCACCTTCCCTCGGGTGCAGGCATCCCTGAGAACCGTGGTGCCGGCCGGGTTCGTTCTGGTCGGCGACGAGCGTAGCGTCCGGGGCGAGGACAAGGAGGAACCCACGATGACGACCATCCTCACCGGAACCGATACCACCGCCGCGGCCGATCTTGCCGTGGATGACGCAGCCAGGCTCGCCCACGACCGCGGCGCAGAGCTCTTGGTCCTCTACGTGGAGCGAGAGGGAGACGAACGGAGAGCCGTTGACCCGGCGCGCGCTCCCGATCCCGGTTCGCATCTACAGAAACTGGCCGCCCGCTATCCCGGACTCAGCGTCAAGACCCGGGTCGAACACGGCGACCCGGCGGAGCGACTCGTCGAGGTAGCGGCGGAGGTTCGCGCCGAGGCGATCGTGGTCGGCAACCGAGGCGCGCAAGGATCACGCTGGCGTGTCAAGGACGCCGTCCCCACGTTGGTCCTTCGGCACGCGCCGTGCAGCGTGTTCATCGTTGACACACGGCGCGCGCAGTGAGGCCGGTCCCGCAGGAGGCGGACTCAGGCGTGGTCGGTCTCGCGCAGGAACGCGAGCACCGCCATGACCCGGCGGTGAACGTCGGGCTCTTCGGTCAACCCGAGCTTGTGGAACAGCGAGTTGATGTGTTTCTCCACCGCCCGATCGGTGAGGAACAGCGATGCGGCGATCGCCGCATTGTTCCGGCCTTGCGCCATATGGGACAGCACTTCTCGCTCTCGGTCCGTCAGAGAGCGGAGCGGGCTCGACGCCATCCGGTCCTTCGCCGCGACCAGCGCCTCGACGACCTTGGGATCGAGAACGCTCCCGCCCCGGCTGACTTCCTCCAGTGCCCGCACCAGCTCGTCGATGTCGGCAACGCGCTCCTTCAAGAGGTACCCCAGACCCGCAGCGCCATCCTTCAGCAGGTCGTACGCATACTCCTCCTCGACGAACTGCGACAGCACCACGACGCCGATCTCGGGATGTTCCGCACGGATGCGCTTGGCCGCGTCGATCCCCTCGTTCGTGCCGGTCGGTGGCATGCGGATATCGGTGAGCACCGCATCGGGACGATGCTCGGTCACCGCCGCCAGCAACTCGTCGCGGTCCGTGACCATGGCAACCAGGTCGAGTTCGTCGACGCTTTCGAGGAGCGCCGCTGTTCCCTCGCGGACCAGGTAGTTATCCTCGGCGAACACCACGCGGATCACGCGCGGATGGTACACGGGCGCAGGAGGCGGCTGGCAGCGTGAGCGGCATCAGGGTGGTCCTCGGTGAAGACAACGTCTTGGTTCGGGAGGGAGTCCGTGCCTTGCTCGATTCCTACGACGACATCGAGGTGGTCGGCGTGGCCGCCGACGCACCCGCCCTCATGGAGACCGCAGAGGAACATCTTCCCGATGTCGTCGTCACGGATATCAAGATGCCCCCGTCGTTCCAACTCGAGGGGATCGATTGCGCGCACGCGATCCGCTCGATGCATCCGGATACGGGTGTGGTTGTGCTCTCGGCCCATGACGACGAGGCGTATGCGCTCGCGCTCCTGGGCGGCGGCCACAGCGGCCTGGCCTACCTGCTGAAAGACCGGATCGCCCAGGGCGACGAGCTTGCTCGCGCCATCCGTGAAGTGCACGCCGGGGGAAGTGCGGTCGATCCCCTCATCGCCGAACGTCTCTCCGGCCGCACGGATGCCGGCGAGGACGAGCGGCAGGTCCTCGACATGATGGCGAGGGGCCTCGGCTACGCGGAGATGGCAGCGGCCCTCGGCACCACCCAGGAAGCTGTGGACAGGCGGGTGACCGAACTCTTCGGTCGGATGGCCGACGGCACCGGCTCGGGCAACACTCGCGCGGTCGACGAGATGAAGAAGCTCCATGCCGCCGTCGTGACGCGCTCTACCGAGGCGACGAACCTAAAGGAGTACATCCCGTCGCAGGTCGCCGATGCGATCGCCGGCGGACTGATGACGCAGCAGGAACTCGACGTCACGGTGCTGTTCAGCGACATCCGGGGCTTCTCCACCATCGCCGAACGTCTCTCCGCCCGCGAGATCGCGGACGTGGTGGGCAGGCATCTGGGTGCGATGGCCGAGATCGTCGCCCAACACGGTGGGACCATCGACAAGTTCCAAGGGGACGCCGTCATGGCGATCTTCGGCGCGCCTGTGGCCCTCACCGATCACGCCGAGCGCGCGCTGAGGTGCGCCATCGACATGCAACGCCGGCAGACGGAACTCAACGCAGATGGCTGGGGTGCAGCGGTTCCTGAGTTGGTGGTAGGCATCGGTCTCAATACGGGCCCCGTCATCGCGGGAGCGGTGGGCGGCGGCGGCCGGCTGGAATACACGGTGATCGGCGATGCCGTGAACGTCGCGCAGCGCTTGCAGTCGGAGGCGGCGGGCGGCGAGATCGTCGCGGCCGCGAGCACGGTGCAGGCCGCCCCCGGCGTCATGTGTGAGCGGATCGGACCGCGGATCGTGAAGGGCCGCGACGAACCGGTCGAGGTGTTCCGCGTCGTTCTGGGTTCCTGAACCGATCGGGAGGGAGGATTCGTGCGCAACGGGAAGGGGAGCGGGCGGCTCATGGCGTTCCGCATCGTCGCGGTGATCGGGGCCGTGCTGCACGCCGCGCCGATCGTCTTCCTCGGGGCGTCATACACCGCCGGAGAGATGAGGATCCACGTCGTGCACAACGCGGCCGGGCTGGCCATGTTCACGGCGGTGATCGCGCTGGGATGGATCCTGGCCGCGATCTCGCCCGACCGGATGGTCGCGCCGTTCCAAGCTGCCACGCTCGCCGTCGTCGCGGTGGTCGTCGCGTCGGTGATCTCTGCGGACGTCCAGGGCGGACTCCTCAGCGGGGTCGTTGGGCTCGTCTTGGTCGTCCTTCACCCGGATCGTCCGGTGCTGGCTCGGATCGGCAGGACTGGACCTCTGCCGCTGATCCTCGCCGCCCTCGCCGTGGTCCCCGCGGTAGGGTTCGCACTGGAGAGCGCCTCCTTGCAACGGAACGGGATGCCGATGGATCCGCACGTGGAGATGCACCACTGGACGGGCATGGCCGCCTTCGCGATGACCCTGGTCGTGGTGGCGGTCGTCGCCGGCTTGGGAGGCCCGAACCGACGTATCGTTGCCATGGTCGGCGGCCTCTCCGCGATGTTCTTCGGTGTCATGGCACTCGTCTACGCCGGGTACCCGGGAGCGCCGGCTAGAGCCTGGGCGATCGCGTGTATCGCCTGGGGCATGCTGCTGGCTGGCGACGGTTACCGCATGGCCCGCGAACCGGGGAACGAGCCCATCGTCATGGAAGGTCCAGCATGAGCGTCGACGTCCACCGCCCCAAGACACTCACCCGCCGAGTAGAGCGGGCCATCGTCGGGTTCACCATGGCGATCGTCGCCTTGATCTTGGAGCGGGTGGTCATGAAGACCGTCAGGAAGGAAGGGGGCACCATGAAGGACGCT
Source organism: Actinomycetota bacterium (assembly GCA_034667405.1). GTDB lineage: Bacteria > Actinomycetota > UBA4738 > UBA4738 > HRBIN12 > JANXVR01. The sequence goes on from JAXDJX010000016.1 coordinate 16,810, forward strand.
CCCGGCAAAGTGGTCACCAGCAAGGGCGGCGAGGTAGACGCGTAGGGCCTCGGCCGGGATCAGTTGCGCTTGCGGACCAGGTCGAGCAGCAGACCCAGCGTGAAGATGGCACCCACCGCGCCGAGCGTGATCGGCACCCAGGCCGCCACCCTGCTCGATGTCGCCACGATCGCGGTGCCCAGGAGCGCCGCGGCGGCCACCACGCCCAGCGCCAATCGCCGTCCGGCCGCGTGCACCGTTCGTTCCAGGGAGACGGCTCGGAAGTTCACTTCGAGTTTCTGGCCCGGGCGGGCGCCGATGAGCCGTTCCACCGCCTCCACGACCTGGAAGATCCGAACCTTCGCCTTCTGCGTCTTGTAGAAGAGCGTTTGCGGATCGAAGACCGAGGTGGTCTGCCGGAGCACGGTTCGCATGAGGAATCTGCCCGCCACATCGAACGGGTCGAGGTCGGGGTCGAGTTGGGCGGCCGCCAGCTGCATCTGTGCCATCGCTTTCGCGGTGAGTGTGAGTGAGGCAGGCAGCGGCACCTCGTAACGGAGGCTGATCTCCGTCATCTCTTGGAGCACTGGTCCCAGTTGGATGTCTTTCAGCGACGCCGTGCGGTATTTCGCCATGAGGTCGCCGATCTCCGACTGGAACCCTTGGATGTCCAGGTCGGACTTGCCCATCCCCCCGGCGAGCATCAGGGAGACATCGGTGAGGAAGTCGACGTCCTGCTGCCAGAAGGCGAGCAGCAGGAGCATGAGCTGCTCGCGCATCTCGGGACCGACCTCGCCCACCATCCCCAGGTCCAAGAGGTAGAGCGTTTCCTCCTCCGGCTGCCACATCAGGTTCCCCGGGTGTGGATCAGCATGCACGAACCCGTCGACGAGGATCTGCTTGTAGAAGGACTCCAGCAGCTGGCGCGCCGTGTCTTCACGGACCGGTCCCTCGGGGCACTCGGCGATGGGGACCCCGCCAACGTCGTGCATGACCAATAGCCGCGACGTCGAGTAATCGGGGTGGAACACGGGGACCGCCAGACGGGAGTAGGGCGCGATGACATCGCGCATCCGGTCCATGTTCTGTGCCTCGATGCGGAAGTCGAGTTCGCGATGGAGCGACTCCGAGAGGTAGTTGAACACCGCCTCCAGGTCGATGACTTGTTTCAGTGCCTGCCGGTCCCCCGCCTTCTCGGCGAACAGCTGCAAGAGCGCCAGGTCTTGTTCGATGAGTTCGCGAGCGTCGGGACGTTGAACCTTGATCACGACTTTTTCCGCGTTCGCGAGAACGGCACGGTGAACCTCCGCGATGGTTCCCGCTGCGAGCGGTTGGGGTTCGATGTGGTCGAAGACGTCTTCCCAGGGGACGCCCAACTCCTCCTCCATCACCTTGACCACCTGCTCTTCCGACAGCGGAGGCACGTGGTCTTGCAAGAGCGCCAGCTCGTCGATGAACTCCGGTGGCAGAAGGTCGGGCCGCGTCGAAAGGATCTGTCCCAGCTTCGCGAACGTCGGTCCCAGTTCTTCCAGCGCCGCGCGCATCCGCTTCGCCTGTCGCTTCCGACCGACGGCTCCTTCCTCATCAGGCCTGCCGAACAACTCTTTCAGCCCATGCTTGGCGAACACGGCCGCGATCTTCGTGCCTCGGGCCATCAAACGTGGTTCGGTGGGCTCCTCGACCCCACCGGCGCGAAGCGCCGTGGCGCGCGTCGTGGCGCGGCTCGGTTGCGCGCTGACCTCCCCGTCGGCCGCCGTGTTGACGATGATGACGTGACAGCGAGCGTTGTGGCTGATCCGGTTCGGGACGTTCCCGAGGAGGAACTCCTTGCGTCCGCTCATCCCGGCGTTGCCGACCACCAGCACATCGATCCCCGCGTCTTCGGAGGCTTGAACGATGGCCATGGCCGGGTCGTCGCTGACGACCACGCGAGAGGTACCGCGTTCGCCCGCCAGTGCGGTCACATGGTGTTGAAGGTCGTCGGCCGCCGCGGCCGCCTGGGTTGCCTCGGCTGCCCCGAATTCAGTCGTCGCACGGTTCGTCGGGAAGACGACCTGTACCACGTGAAGTTCGGCATCGAAGCGCTCCGCGAACGCGGCCGCCCACAGGACCGCGCGCTCGGCGGTCTGGGAACGGTCCGTTCCCACCATGACCCGGGTGACCGGCGTATCCATCATCGGCGCATCATCGCGCACAAGTGCCCTCATCGACAGGTGTATCTGCCGGCCCGGTAGACTCCCCGATCGGCCGCCGGAGTAGCTCAGTGGTAGAGCAACCGCCTCGTAAGTGGTAGGTCCCGGGTTCAAATCCCGGCTCCGGCTCTGGAGGGCAACGCCCGCGGCAAGTTGCCGCAGGGACCGTTCCGTTGCGAGAATCCGCCCGTGAAGACCATAAAGAGATCCCTCGCCGCTCTGTTCGCCTCTTCCATGCTGCTCATCGTCGGGGCGGGGGCGGCGGTCGCACAGATCTCCCAGGACCCCAACGTCTCCGCCGTCAAGAACAACAGCCCGCTCGGGAACCTCGGCTCCCGGATCTCGATCGCCGAGATCTTCATGATCCTTGCCATCATCACCGTCGGTCTGCTCGCGCTCATGTACATCCGCAACGCCCCTCGGTTCGCCTCCGACGAGGACGGGCTGAGCGTCGTGCGGGCCGACCGCGTCGTGGGAGGCCAGGCGCCCCGGCGCGCCGTGGACGTCTCCCAGGCGGTCCCGATCGTGGTGGCACCGCCGGCCGTGCCTTCTGCGGCAGCCGCCGCGCCACCGGCCGCCCCCGCGCCACCGGCCGCCCCCGCGCCACCGGGAGCCGCAGCGGACGCGGCGCCCGCGGCTGAAGCACCCGCGACTGCCGCGGCCGAAGCGCCACCGGCAGCCGACACCGCACCCACGGCGGCACCTCCGCCACCTGCCGCACCACCCGCGGCGCGCCCGGAGGTTTCGCTGGATCAGGAAGTCTTCGACAAGAAGCTCGAAGAGCTGCTCGCGGCCGGCACCGACCGCCGCGTGGCCGAGGGACAAGCGCGACGCGCCGCCATGATAGCGGCCCGCAAGAAGGCCGAAGCCGAAGGCGCAGGCTAGGTCCGTGCCTCCCGCCGACGCAACGGACGTCGACTGGTCCATGGGCTCTCAGGCGGCCCGCCTCGCCGACTGGGACACCGCCCAGCAGATCGGGCGCCGGGTCGCCGGGCCCGGTGTTCCCGTCCCCGCCGCGGATCGCGCGCGTATGCGGGAGGACCTTGCCGGCTTGGTCCCTCACGCCGAGGACCTCATCAAGGACTTCACGGGGATGACCGTCGATGGGTTCCCTTCGCGGGCGTGGGCCATGTCTCGCAGCGAATGGACCCGCGCGAACCTCGCCGGCGTCCAGCGGCTCATCGAACCCCTGGCCGGCCGGATCCTCGAGGCTCGCCCGGAGCGCGCCGACTTCCGCCGCAAAGCGCTCGGCGCCCAGATCGGTGTGCTGCTCGGGTACGTGAGCAAGAAGGTGCTCGGCCAGTACGACGTCTTCTTGCCGCCCGACGACGAGGGACTCCTGTACTTCGTCGGCCCGAACATCATCGAGGCGGAGCAGCGCTTCAACCTGGTGCCGCGTGACTTCCGGCTGTGGATCGCCATCCATGAAGTGACGCACCGCGTGCAGTTCGGCGCGGCGCCGTGGCTCCGGGCCCACCTCTCCGGGATGGTGGACGCCTACCTGGACTCGATCAGCCTCGATTCGCACGAACTCATGGATCAGCTCCGTCGCGCCGCCGAGCAGGTGAGGTCCGGCGCGGACTGGCGCGGTCAGGGCGCGGTCGAGCTCCTCCTCAACGACACGCAACGCGAACTCTTCACCCACATGCAAGGCTTGATGTCGCTGCTCGAAGGGCACGCGTCGTTCGTCATGAACGACGTGGCCCGGGCGAACGTTCCCGACGTCGACCGGATGCGCCGGGCGCTCCAGGCTCGGCGCAAGACGGGCGGGGTAGAGAAGACCTTCCAGCGCGTCATCGGCTTCGACCAGAAGATCGCGCAGTACGACGCCGGCGAGCGGTTCGTTCGACAGGTCTGGGAGCGGGCTGGGATGGACGGGCTGAACCTGGTCTGGCGCAGCGCCGACGATCTGCCTTCGCTCGAGGACATCCGCAACCCCGAACGCTGGCTCGCGAGGGTCGCGGGGCTGTAGATGACCGCGGCGGCCGGGCGCTCGAAGCCGCCGGCACTCGCCCGTGTTCTCGAGCGCGTCACCGCAACGGTGCGCGCCCACCACCTGGTGACGCCCGGCCAGACCGTGCTGCTCTGTGTCTCGGGAGGCCCCGATTCGGTGTGCTTGGTGGAGACGTTGGTTCGGCTTCGGAGGCTGTTCAAGATGCGTCTGGAGATCTTCCATCTGGATCACCGGCTCCGAGACGGATCCTCGGCCGACGCCGACTACGTGGAGCGCTTAGCCGCCAGGCACGGACTTCCTTACCACCTCAGGGTCGCCACCGAACGCCCGGCCCGCGGCGTGTCCGTCGAGGCGTGGGCTCGAGATCAGCGGATGGCGGCCTCGGAGGAGGTCGCCGACCGGATCGGAGCAGAACGGATCGCCGAGGGTCACACCATGGACGACCAGGCGGAAACCGTGCTGATCGCGTTGGTCCGCGGCGGTGGGTTGGAGGCGTTGGCCGGTATCGCCCCGATGGTTGGCCGCGATATCCAGCCCCTGCTGGACGTGACCAGGGCCGAGGTTGAGGGGGCCTGCCGTTCCCTTCGTCTGCGCCCACGGACCGATCCGACCAATGCCGACACCCGACTATTGCGAAACGCCATCCGTCTCATCGGGCTCCCCGCCCTGGAAGCAGCCACCGGTCGGGAACTCGGTGCCACCATCGCCCGGACCGCAGGGCATCTGCGAGGCGATGCGCGTGAACTCGCCGAGCAGGCCGAGCGCGCGACCGATCGCATCACGAAGGACACCGCCGGGGGCTTGACGCTTCATGTCGACGCACTCCTCGATCTTCCCGAAGCCATCGGAGCGAGGGTCGTTCGGATCTCGCTGTACCGGCTGGGGATCCTTCCCACGCACACCGACATCGAGGCCGTTCTGGACCTCGCCGTCGGGAGGCCCGGACGGCACCGGGATCTGACCGCGTCGGCGACCGCCCGACGAACGGCCTCGACCGTGGAGCTGTTCGCGCCGCAGAGGTAGTCGCACCCGGCACTCCGACGCCTGTCGTCGTGACCCCTACACTGTGGCCTCTTATGGATGCCTACTCCGCCGACATCGACCGCGTCCTGGTCAGCGCAGAAGAGATCCAGGCCAAGTTGGCGCAGATGGGCCAACAGATCACGAAGGACTACGCAGGAAGACCGCTCCTCCTTGTCGGCGTGCTCAAAGGAGCGTTCGTCGTCATGGCCGATCTCGCGCGCCAGATCGGGTTGCCACTGGAGTTCGATTTCATGGCGGTCTCCTCCTACGGGGCGGCCACGAAGACCTCGGGCGTCGTGCGGATCCTCAAGGACCTCGACCACGACCTCGAGGGGCGCGACGTTCTCATCGTCGAAGACATCATCGACTCAGGTCTCACCTTGAAATACCTCCTGAAGAGCCTCGCCGGACGCAAGCCCGCGAGCCTCGAGGTAGCGGCGCTCCTACGAAAGCAAGGCATCCAACAGGTCGAACTCGACCTCCGCTACGTCGGCTTCGATATCCCGAACGAATTCGTCGTGGGGTACGGACTCGATTTCGCCGAGCGCTACCGGAACCTCCCCTACGTCGCCACCCTGAGGCCCGAGTTCTACGAAGGCATCTGACCTGCGGGAACCCTCCGGCAACCCCGGCTCGTCGTAGACAGATGCGTGGGACAACCTTCGCCCTGATCCTGCTTCTCGGACTGATCGCCTGCTCCAACGGCGCGGCCCCCGACGCCGGGCTCACCTCCGGAGTCCGGGGAACCGTGACCGTCGGCCCCCAGTGCCCGGTGGTCCGCGCGGAATCGCCGTGCCCCGACACACCGTTCGACGGGAAGGTGCGGGCCGTGCAAGGGCAGGATGATGTCGTTGCCGAGGTCCAGGTGGACGTCGATGGGGGCTACCGGATCCCGTTGGAACCCGGAACCTACGTGGTGATGGCCGTGGTTCCGGGTGACGGCGGCCTTCCTACAGCGACCCCGAAGACAGTCGTTGTTCGGACGGGCGCATTCACGCAGGCCGACCTGAGTGTCGACACCGGCATCCGCTGATCGGGGGAGTCCCCTTGTCGGTAGCCAGTGCTACCATCGCGAACGGGCTGGTCGGCGGGGTGGGCCGACGGCCCTGACCCATCTTCACCTCCAGGGAGAGCGCCGCTGAGCACGCCGGAATCGCCGTACAAACGGATCTCCAAGATCCCTACCCTGTGGATCTTCGGCGGGATCATCCTGTTGGTCGTCGGGCTCTCGCTGTTCAACCGGCCCGTCACCGGTAAGACGCTGACGCTTGCGCAGTTCGAGGACGGGCTGCAGAGCGGCCAGATACGTACCGCCACGTTCTACGAGCGCGATCAGGTGATCCGCGGAGAATTCGTCGCAGGCGGCCAGTACGTGACCACCCCGTATCCGGTCGACGCCGAACACGATCTCTACCTCGAGATGAAGGACGTCGGCGTGGTGGCCCCCGCCGACCCGCAGCCCGAGAACCCCTTGATCGGATTGCTCTATTACCTCCTGCCCATCGTCCTGGTCGGTGGTCTCGTCCTGTTCATGCTGAATCGAACCCAGGGCGCCGGCGGCCGAGTGATGCAGTTCAGTCGGAGCAAGCACCGTGTCGTGAACAAGGACCTGCCCAAGACCACGTTCGACGATGTTGCCGGTGTCGACGAGGCCATCGAGGAACTCGAGGAGGTCAAGGACTTCCTGAGCGAGCCGGCCAAGTTCCAGGCGATGGGCGCGAAGATCCCGCGCGGCGTCCTGCTCTTCGGACCGCCGGGAACGGGCAAGACGCTGCTTGCTCGCGCGGTCGCCGGTGAGGCGGGTGTTCCCTTCTTCACCATCAGTGGGTCGGATTTCGTTGAGATGTTCGTGGGCGTTGGCGCGGCGCGGGTTCGCGACCTGTTCGAGCAGGCGAAGGCATCTGCGCCCGCCATCGTGTTCATCGATGAGATCGACGCGGTGGGGCGACACCGGGGTGCGGGACTCGGCGGTGGCCACGACGAACGTGAACAGACGTTGAACCAGTTGTTGGTGGAGATGGACGGGTTCGATCAGCGTTCCACCGTCATCCTCATGGCGGCGACCAATCGTCCGGACATCCTGGATCCTGCGCTCCTGCGGCCCGGGAGGTTCGATCGCCAGGTGGTCGTGGACCGGCCGGATCTGGAGGGTCGCAAAGCCATCCTGCGCGTTCACGCCCGCGGGAAACCGCTCGACCGTTCGGTCGATCTGACGGTACTCGCCCGCCGTACGCCTGGCTTCACCGGTGCCGATCTCGCGAACGTGATCAACGAGTCCGCGCTGCTCGCCGCGCGCCGGTCCAAGCGCGCCATCTCCATGCTCGAGGTGGAGGAAGCCGTCGACCGTGTCATGGCCGGCCCGGAACGCAAAACCAAGATCATGGACGAGAAGGAGCGGCGGCTCATCGCCTACCACGAAGGCGGCCACGCTCTCGTGGCGCACGTCCTGCCCAACACCGACGAGGTTCACAAGATCACGGTGATCCCGCGTGGACGCGCGCTCGGCTACACGCTCACCCTTCCGGAGCAGGACAAGTTCCTCATGACGCGCGAACAGCTCCGCGACGAGCTCGCGATGCTCATGGGCGGCCGGGTCGCCGAGGAGATCATCGCGGGCGACATCACCACCGGCGCCGGCAACGACATCGAGCGCGCCACGAAGGTAGCTCGTCAGATGGTCACGGAGTACGGCATGTCGGACACCATCGGTCCGCGCACGCTCGGACAGAAACAGGGCGAGGTGTTCCTGGGCCGCGACTGGGGCTCGACGCCCGACTACTCCGAGACCGTCGCGTATGAGATCGACACCGAGATCCGGCAGCTCATCGACGAAGCCCACGACGTGGCTCTGGAGATCCTCAACGAACACCGGGTCAAGTTGGACCGGCTCGCGGAACTGCTGGTGCAGAAGGAGACGCTGGATCGCGATGAGGTAGCCGCCTTCTTCTCCGACATCCCCAAGCGAGCTCCGCGCGAACCCGAGGTTCGGGGCGCGGCCCTCGCCGTGTCACGTCAGGCCCAGCGCCACGAGGGATCTCCTCCGCCGGACTATCGCACCTAACGGCAACGGGCCCGAACCGCCTACCTAGCCGGTTCGCGCGTTGCCGAGGCTGGCCGGTAGCATCGGGCAATGGGATTCGACGACGGAAAGATCGAACAGGGTGTACGGCTGATCTTGGAAGGGATCGGGGAAGACCCCGGCCGGGGCGGGCTGAAGGAGACTCCATCGCGCGTTGCGCGCATGTACCGGGAGATCTGCGGAGGCATCGACGTCGACCCCGAGGCGCTCGTCACCGTCGTCGAGGGGGCCGACTTCGACGAGATGATCATGGTCCGCGACATCCCTCTCAGTTCCCTGTGCGAGCATCACATGATCCCCTTCAACGGACGCGCGCACGTCGCCTACATCCCGAACAAGTCTCATCAGATCACCGGCCTGTCGAAGATCGCCCGCGTCGTGGACACCTTGTCCAAGCGACTCCAGGTGCAGGAACGTCTGACCACGCAGATCGCCGACGCGATCGACGCGGCGCTCAGCCCTCGCGGTGTCTTCGTTGTGATCGAGGCCGAACACCTGTGCATGACCATGCGGGGCGTGAAGAAACCAGGTTCGACGACGGTGACGTCCTCGGTCCGAGGGTTGTTCAGAACCGATGCGCGAACACGCCAAGAGGCGATGGACCACATCGGTATGCACTGACGATCCGTCGAGCCGGGCTACCATGCTGGGCATGACGGGGCCTCGCGTCTGGCGGTGTGGTACGTACGAACTGGAACTCGACGTGCGCACGCTGCTCATGGGCATCGTGAACGTCACGCCGGATTCCTTCAGCGACGGCGGGATGTTCGGTGACGACGCCGACGCCGCCATCCGCCACGGGGTCGGTCTCGCCACGGTTGGTGCGGACATCCTCGACGTCGGCGGCGAGTCCACCCGTCCGGGTGCGGACCCCGTTCCCGAAGCCATCGAGCTCGAACGCGTGGTTCCCGTCATCGAAGGATTGGTCAAGTTGGTTGACGTGCCCGTCTCCGTGGACACCCGCAAACCGGCCGTGGCGCGCGCCGCGCTGGAGGCGGGAGCGTCGATCGTCAACGACATCTCCGCCGCCGCTGCCCCCGGGATGTTCGATGTCGTGAGGGAGAACGGCGCCGGTCTGGTCCTCATGCATATGCAGGGGCAACCCAAGACCATGCAATCGGCCCCGACGTACGGCGATGTGATCGCCGAAGTCCGGGGGTTCCTGGCGGATCGGATCGGGGCTGCCGTTGGCGCCGGCGTGCCGCGCACGCGTATCTGTGTCGATCCAGGGATCGGCTTCGGCAAATCGATGGAGCACAACCTGGCGCTTCTCCGTGGGATCGGCGGGCTGCACGAACTTCGCGTGCCAGTCATGGTGGGCGTGTCGCGCAAACGCTTCATCGGTGTCCTCTCGGGCGCCGAAGAGCCGGAGGACAGGGTGGAGGGAACGGCCGGAGCCGTCGCGTGGTGCGCGACCCAAGGCGTCGACCTGGTGCGGGTCCACGACGTGCTCGAGATGACGCGGGTTCTTCGCGTCGTGGACGCCCTCTCGCGGGTCCATCAGAAGGACGGAGGCTGATGCTGGCGGAGAAACGACGCGTCGGAACCTCGGGCGGAGAGGTCGCCGTTCTCGACGTCGGTCAGGGACCCGCCGTTGTCCTCCTGCACGGCTTCCCGCTGTCGTCCTTCCAATGGCGCGCGTTCATCCCGCACCTGGCGCCGAAGTTCCGCGTGATCGCGCCCGATCTCCTCGGCAACGGCGACTCGGACAAGCCAGAGGATCTGGACCGGCTCCGGATCCGGGGGCAGGCGGCGACCATGCGCGAACTCTTGGACCACCTGAACGTCGATCGGTACGCGGTGGTGGGCGCAGGCGCCGGCGGCGGCATCGCCCAGCGGCTGGCGGTCGACGATCCCCGCGTCGAGGCCCTGGTGCTCATGAATTGCGTGGCGTTCGACTTGTGGCCCACCGAGAGCGCGCGAGCTGCGGCCGCGCGGCCGAAGTCCCAGCACTCGGAGACCCTGTCGCTGGCCATGCAGCGCACGGCGTTCGACCTGGGGATGTGTCACCGCGAGCGGCTCAGCGAGGCCGCGCTCGCCGAGTACCTCCGCCCCTTTTCCGGGCCGGAGGGATCAGCTGCGTTCTTCCGGTGGCTGGCGGCCAGCGACGGCACGGGCCTGGAAGACATGAACGAAGCCCTGCCCACCCTGTCATGCCCCACGCTTATCTTGTGGGGCGAGGAGCAAACCTTCTATGCCCCAGAAACTCCCGACCGGCTGAACGAGGCCATCATGTCCTCCACGCTGGGCCTTCTGCCCGGCTGTGGCCATTTCGTGACCGAGGATGCGGCGGACACGATCACCCCCATGATCTTCGAGTACCTCCGGGCGAAGTACCTTGGTCAGACGCACGGACACGATGACCCGAGCGGCGCGGTCCTCGTCCAGTTGGAACGCCGTCCCGAATGGGTAGACACCGCGGAGTTCGAACTCGACGAGGAAGAGACGCTGGGTGAGGAGAGCGAATGATCGCCAGGTTGTTCTTGTCCGGGATCCGCGCCGACGGGCGTCACGGTGCGCGCCCCGGTGAGAAGGATGCCGCCCAGCCGTTCGTGGTCGACCTGGATATCGAGGTCCACGTGGCGGGCGACGATATCGGATCGACGGCCGACTACCGCGGTGTGACCGAAGCGGTTCGCGCCATCGTGTCCGATCGGTCCTTCGACCTGATCGAGGTCATGGCGACCGAGATCGCAGGAGCCGTTCGAGCGATGCCCAACGTGGTCAGGGCGACCGCCGTGGTCCATAAGCCGAACGCCGCCGCCCGGCTGGATATCGACGGCGTGGCGGCTGCCGCCACCGCCGAGTGACACCTCGGTGAGCACGCAGGCGTTCCTGGGACTCGGCTCGAATCTCGGGGATCGGTTGACCAACCTCCAGTCCGCGACGGATCTGCTCCGTAAAGAGTCCGATCTCGAGATAGCGGCTTCCTCTCGCGTGTGGGAGACCGATCCGGTCGGGCCGCCTCAACCCGACTATCTCAACGCCGTGCTCGAGATCGACACGGATCTCTCGCCCCGCGGACTCCTGGGATCGTGTCAGCACGTCGAGGCGGCCCTTCATCGTGAGCGCGCGGTTCGATGGGGTCCTCGCACCATCGACATCGACATCCTGCTGTTCGGCGACGCGTCCATCGACGAACCCGACCTCACCGTCCCGCACCCCGGCCTCCAAGAGCGCTCGTTCGTGGTCCTGCCGCTGATGGAACTTGCCCCGGATCTCGTGCTGCCGGGCGGCGCCGAACTTCGCTCCTCGGTGGCGACGGGCGGCGCCCGACCGTTCGCTCCGCCGCTTCGGATCACGGAGAGGCCATGACCCGTCAGGCGGTGTGCCTCCGATGCGACTGGGAGGGGCAGACCCGCTCGGACACCTGCCCGAACTGCGGGGTTCGGCTGTTCCGGCGCGTGGAGAGAGCTGGCCTTTCGACCCCTTGGCTCGCCCGAATTCGTCAACGCATCGCTCGCCGATCCGCGCCTCCCGCCGCCGGCGACCTCGCGCGAGGCCCGTTAGTACCGGCACACGGCACGCCGGCCGCCGCGGGTCCGATGGAGGAGGTCAGATCCGGCCGGCGGCGCGGTAGTGCGGCCGTCGTCGCAGCCGTAGTGATCGTCACGGGGCTCGCCGTGTGGTTCGTCCAGCAACACACACCCGCTCCCCCGCATGAGCGGACAGGAGAGGTGGGCTCGATCATCTACACCGCGAGGGCCGCGGACGGTCAGACACGGCTCTATCGGTGGGACCTGTTCGCGGACACGGTCAGCCGTGGTCCTTTGGTGCACGACCCGCTCGCCCTCTTCGACGCCGAGGCGGCCCATCCGGGCTGGGTGGGCATCACCTCTCGTTCACCGGCCGGGGGCGTCGATATCGGGGTGTTCAAGTTCCTCGGCCCCGATGACCAGCCGCTTCCGCTCGGCCGCGGCGACGTGTCAGCGTGGGCCCCCCACGGCGGCGACGCAGTGGTGGGATCACTGCAGCCCTCCATCGAAGGCTGCAGTGTTCTCTCCGTGTTCGCGATCCACCTCTCTCCGTCCAGTGAACGTCAGGCCGCAGACGAACGCATATGCGCGCAGTTGGACGCTGTGCAGCTCAGCCAAGGGGTGATCTACCTTTCACTCCGTGGCTCGAGTGGATCGCGGATCGCGTTCCTCAGTGTCAGTCGGTTGCGGCCGCTCTTGAACCACTACCGCCTCGACAGTCTTTCGCCCGCCAGCGACATGGTGGTGACGCCGGACTCTGTCGGCTCACAGTCGTCACCCGGCGCCGCATTGTTCTTCCGGGGCCCTTCCTCCCAGCGGCCGATCCCGTATGTGTTCGGTGGTTCGCCGTTCGTCCTTGACCGAGTGCTCGCGTGGGATCCGGACGCGACCGAGGCCCTGGCGCTGGGGTCCGTCGGAGGTCGCTCGGGGTTCTATCGTCTCCAGGCGGCACCTCCTCTCAGCGACACCCTGCCGCAGACGCAGCCCGCCACCTACATCGCCCCCGCTCAGGGACACGCAGAGGCTCTTTACACGGGAGTGGGGACGCGCCTCGTCTTCTCCGGCGGCCGCTTCTCGCGGGTTTTCGACGACTCCACCTCACCGTTCCCCATGCCCCCCGGAGCTCCGGTCCCCACGGGACCGATGGCCTGGGTCGGCCCGTGAGTTGGGATACTCGCGGCAGATGGATGTCGCGGTGGTGGGGGCCGGCAAGGTAGGGACGGCCGTCGCCCTCGCCCTGCGCTCTGCCGGGCACCGTGTGGTGGCCGTCAGTGGCCGTACGTCCACCGCGGCCAGGGCCGCCCGATATCTCCCCGGTGTGCCGGTGCTCGGTTCCGGGCAGGCGGCCCGGCGCGCATCGGTCGTCATCGTGGCTGTTCCGGACGACGTCCTCGCTTCCGTCATCTCCGCGATCGCGACGGAGGGCGGGTTCCGCGAAGGGGGCTGGGCGGTGCATGTCAGCGGGGCCGCAACCTTGGAAGTCCTCGATCCGGCCCTCGATGCCGGCGCGCACCGCCTCGCCGTTCATCCGCTCCAGACGTTCCCGACGGCCGAGGATGCTCTCGAACGACTCCATGGGGCTGGCATCGCGGTGACGGCCGACGACGACGAAGGTGACGCGTTCGGTATGTCATTGGCCCGCGACATGGGCGGCGTGCCTTTCCGGGTCCGCGATCAGGATCGCCCGCTCTATCACGCGGCGGCGGTCTTCGCGTCCAATTACCTTGTCGCAGTGTCCGCCGTGGCAGCCGAACTCTTTTCCGCAGCCGGTCTCGAGGACCCCGCCGCGGCCATGGCACCGCTCCAGCGAGCGACACTCCAGAACATCGAGCAGCTCGGTGCCGGCGCGGCCCTGACGGGTCCGGCTGTTCGCGGAGACGTCACGACCATCGAACGCAACCTCGCCGCGCTGGCGGCGTCGCGAGCCGACGCCGTGGTGCCGTACGTAGCCCTGTGTCGAGTTGCCACGCAACTTGGGTTGGATGCAGGACGACTGACGCCGGACGACGCCCGCGTCGTCGTGGAGGTGCTCGACACATGGATGTGATCCGCGAAGCGGCCGCGTTCACCGTCGCCACCGATGCGGCGCGCAAGAGTGGCAGGGCCGTGGGACTCGTTCCCACGATGGGTGCTCTGCACCAAGGGCACGACGCGCTGATCACCCGCGCGCGCGACCGGGGTGGGTTCGTCGCGGTGAGCATCTTCGTGAACCCCAAGCAGTTCGCGAATGGGGAGGATGCGGATCGATACCCGCGGGATGAGGCCGCAGATCTGTCGCGATGCGAGCGGTTCGGTGTGGATGTCGTTTTCGCGCCGTCGGTCTTGGAGGTCTACCCCCCCGACATCGACCTCCCGGCGCCTGACCCCGGTCCGGTGGGTGCCACGTTCGAAGGGGCCTCGAGGCCGGGCCATTTCCAGGGCGTGCTCACGGTGGTGCACCGGTTGCTCTCGTTGGTCGGCCCAACGGCCGCCTACTTCGGGGAGAAGGACGCGCAGCAGCTCTTCCTGGTCCGCACCATGGTTGCGAACCTGAGACTGGCGGCCGAGATCGTTGCGTGTCCGACGGTGCGTGAGCCCGACGGTCTGGCGTGGGCCTCACGCAACCGCTTCCTCACCCCCGACGAACGCGAGCATGCGCCGAGTCTGTTCCTGGGCCTCTCCGAGGCGGCAGTGGCCGCACGTGCGGGGGAACGGGATGCAGCAGCGGTTGTCGCCGCGATCGCCCGGGAGGTGGGTGCCGCCGGTCTCGCCAGGTTGGACTACGCCGCGGTGGTGGACGACGCCACGTTCCGGCCCATCGCCACGTTGGATCGACCCTCCAGGGCGATCGTCGCCGCCCGCTTCTCGGGAACCAGACTCATCGACAATCTCCTCCTGCCCGGTCCGGCATGACCGCCGTGCCGCCGACACTGGACCGGGTCGACATCATGACGGCCGCCATGTCCGCGCTGCTGGAAGACGGGGCCGCGGCGCTCGGCGATCGCGACGCCGTAGGCATCGCGCACATCCGCTGCACCACACCGGGGATGGTGGTAGGGCTGCCGGTGTTGAAAGAGGTGTTCGGGCGGATGGGCGCACGCGTGCGTCCGAACGTGACCGACGGTGAGGTCGTGGGACTCGGCGCCATCATCGCCGACATCGGAGGGCCCGTCGCTGCCATCCGGGGAGCGAGCCCGACGGCCATCCGGTTCCTCACCAAGTTGTCGGCGGTGGCATCAGGCTTCGCCGAGCGGGACTCCGGCGACCCATTGGAAGTCTGGGCCGGCGAGGTCGGCCGGTTGTCGCCCGTTGCACCGGTGGGCGATGCTGGACCCTCGTTCGAGCTGGAGGTTGATCCGTAAGTGCTGCTCGCAGCCGATGTCGGCAACACGGAGATCGTTCTCGGTGTCTTCGATGGACCAACCCTTGTGCACACCTGGCGTTTGTCCACGCGGCCCGAACGCACCGCGGACGAGCTCGCGCTGCATCTCGAGTTCTTCTTGGAGCACCGGGGCCTGGAGTTCTCGTCTCTGGCCGGATTCGTGGTTGCGAGCGTCGTCCCCGACGTGACCCATGCCGTTCGCGACCTTGCGGAGCAGTACCTGGCGTTCGCTCCCGTCATCGTCGGACCGGGCACGAAGACCGGAGTTCCCGTGCTCACCGATAACCCTCGCGAGGTCGGAGCCGACCGAGTCGTCAACGCGCTGGCCGCCTTCACGCACTTCGGAGGACCGGCGATCGTCGTCGACTTCGGTACCAGCACGAACTTCGACGTGGTGTCGGAGAAGGGCGAATTCTTGGGTGGGGTCATCGCTCCCGGACTCCAGGTGAGCGCATCGTCGCTGGTGTCGCACACGGCCCGTCTGACCCGGGTCGATCTTTCGCCGCCTCGATCGCCAATCGGCAGGTCCACGGTCGAAGCCATCCAGTCTGGGTTGCTCTACGGAACTGCCGGAGAGGTCGATGCCATCGTGACCCGGATCCGCACCGAGCTCGTTGCCCCCGCCGCCCCCGTGGTCGCCACGGGCGGTCTCGCGCCCACGGTGATCCCGCATTGCACCACCGTCGATCACCACGAGCCGTGGCTCACCCTGGAAGGGCTGCGGATGGTGTACGAACGTAATGCCGATGACTGATCCCACGGATGGTCCCGAGGAGTTCGCTGCCCACGAGGGGCTCTCGCGCGAGGACGAGGTGTTGCGCGCCAGGCGGGAGAGCTTGCAACGCCTTCGCGAGAGCGGCGTCGAACCGTTCGCGATCGAGTTCGCGCAGGACACGCACGCGGCAGACATCCACGCCGAGTTCCCCGACGGGGTATTGGCGAACGAAGAAGACTCCGGCCGGCAAGCGTCGGTCGCCGGACGAGTCGTCCTCGCCCGCCGGCACGGCAAGCTGACCTTCCTGGTTATCCGCGACGCCACCGGCGATCTTCAGCTGTTCTGTGAGGCGGCGGCACTAGGCGATGGCTACGCGCTCTTGGACGACGTCGACCTCGGCGACATCATCGGTGCGACGGGTCACGTGGTTCGCACCCGCCGCGGCGAGATCAGCCTGAAGGCCGACTCGCTCGCCTTGCTCACGAAGGCGCTCCGTCCGCTGCCGGAGAAATGGCATGGGCTGAAAGATCCAGACCTCCAGCAGCGCCGCCGCTACCTCCACCTCATCGCGGACGAGACGCCGCGACGCTACGCGTTGGCCAGGGCGGTCGTTCTCAAGACCATCCGCGCCTATCTGGACGACCACGCCTACATCGAGTTCGAGGGGCCCATACTCCAACCCGTTGCCGGCGGGGCGAACGCGCGCCCGTTCACCACGTTCCACAACGTGCTGAACCGGGAGATGAAGCTTCGGATCTCGCTCGAGCTCTACCTCAAGCGGATGTTGGTTGGCGGGATCGAACGGGTGTACGAGATCGGCCGCAACTTCCGCAACGAGGGCATCGACCGCGATCACAACCCCGAGTTCACGATGCTCGAGGCCTACCAGGCCTACGGCGACTACTCGACGATGATGGAGCTTACGGAGGACCTCATCGTATCGAGCGTCCGCGCGGTCGCGCCGATCATGGGGCGTGACCCCATGTCCCTGGTCGTTCCATTCCGCGGCCGGGAGGTCGATCTCACACCACCTTTCAGACGCATCACCATCCTGGGGAGCGTCTCGGAGGCCACGGGGGAATCGGTCACTCTGGAGCGGACCGACCTGCGCCAGATCGCCGACCGGTTCGACGTGGGCCATGAGCCGTCGTGGGGACCAGGGAAGATCATCCAGGAACTCTTCGAGAAGCTCGTTGAGGGAACCATCGTCGAGCCGACGTTCGTGTGCGATTTCCCGCGCGAGGTTTCACCACTGGCTCGCCCCCATCGCTCGGAGCCGGGCCTCACCGAGCACTTCGACCTGGTGATCGGCGGCCTCGAACTCGTCACCGCCTTCAGCGAACTCACCGACCCCGACGAACAACGCGCGAGGTTCGAGGATCAGCTTCGCGCGAAGGAAGCCGGCGACGAGGAGGCACATCCTCTGGACGAAGACTTCCTTCGCGCGCTGGAGCACGGGATGCCGCCGACGGGCGGCATGGGCATGGGGATCGACCGGCTGCTCATGCTGCTGACGGACGCGCCGAGCCTGCGCGACCTGATCATGTTCCCGAGTCAACGGCCCGAGTCCGCCGACTAAGGCACCCGCCGGCTCACGCCGCCGGCTCACTCCTGTGCAGGGTCATCCTCATTCTCGGCGGCCTCGTGGAGGACGATGACCAGGTCCTGCAAGCCCGTCCCTTTCGCCAAGAAGCCCGAGGCTCCTGCTTCGCGTGCTTCGCGCTCCACACCGGGATCGGCGTGGGCAGTCAAGATGACCACCGGCAGGTCGGGTTTGGATTCGTGCATCTTCTTCATGGCGCCGATCCCGTCGAGATCCGGCATGGACAGATCCATCAGCACGACATCGGGCTGAAGTTCAGCTGCGCCTTCGCAGGCAGCGACACCGCCGCCGGCTTCACCGGCAACTTCGATGTCATCCACCAAGCGGAGCGCTGATGTCAGCGCCTTGCGGAACGCAGGGTGGTCATCGACCACGAGCACTCGCACGACCATGTTCTCCTTCAAGGGCGGTTCGGGAGGTCACGCCCACGGGGGGAGAGCGTGCTCGCTCCTCGGGGGGTAGGAAGCGAAGGCAATCGTGGCATGCGCCCCCCCTGCCTGCCATCTACCGTCCGGGGGAGATTCGGTGACCCATTCGGGGGATATCTGACATGTACCGTCTGGTCCCTCATCTTCGGGCGTCAAGCGACCGAAGACGTAGGGGAGGTGGAGCCCATGGGGAACAACACGTTCAGCTTCGAAGGTTACGAGAGGGCACGGGTATACTTCGAACAAGCAGGCGCTGTGGCCGGGTTCCGACCTCAGCGCCCCTTGTACCTCGGGGGTAGGACGGAGTCCGTTGATCCCGGAGGAACTGGAACATGCGGGTTACGGCCCGGAGGACGCTGACATGTTCGAACGGTTCACAGATCGCGCCAGGAGGGTTGTGGTCCTCGCCCAAGAAGAAGCGAGGATGCTCAACCACAACTACATCGGGACCGAGCACATCCTGCTCGGCCTGATCCACGAGGGCGAGGGCGTCGCCGCCAAGGCCCTGGAATCGCTCAACATCTCGCTGGAGGCCGTGCGGCAGCAGGTCGAGGAGATCATCGGTCAGGGACAGGCAGCTCCCACCGGTCATATCCCGTTCACCCCGCGCGCGAAGAAAGTCCTGGAGCTCTCGCTTCGCGAAGCGTTGCAGCTCGGTCACAACTACATCGGAACCGAACACATCCTGCTCGGCCTCATCCGCGAAGGCGAAGGTGTCGCCGCCCAGGTTCTGCAGAAGCTCGGCGCAGATCTGAACCGTGTCCGGCAGACCGTCATCCAGCTCCTTTCCGGCTACACCGGCGGCAAGGGCGAGCAGACGCCCGGTGGTGCGCCGGGCGAGGGCGGCCCGCAAGGGTCGATGGTGTTGGACCAGTTCGGCCGGAACCTTACGCAACTCGCTCGCGAATCCAAGCTCGACCCTGTCATCGGGCGCGAGAAGGAGATCGAGCGCGTCATGCAGGTCCTTTCGCGCCGAACGAAGAACAACCCGGTTCTCATCGGCGATCCCGGTGTGGGCAAGACCGCCGTCGTCGAGGGTCTCTCGCAGGCCATCGTCAAAGGTGAGGTCCCCGAGACGCTGAAGGGGAAGCAGATCTACACGCTTGACCTTGGCGCGTTGGTTGCCGGCTCTCGCTACCGCGGAGACTTCGAGGAGCGCCTGAAGAAGGTCCTCAAGGAGATCAAGACCCGCGGCGACATCGTGTTGTTCATCGACGAACTCCACACGTTGGTGGGAGCAGGAGCCGCCGAAGGTGCGATCGACGCGGCCAGCATCCTCAAGCCGATGCTGGCACGAGGGGAACTCCAGACCATCGGCGCCACCACGCGTGACGAGTACCGCAAGCATCTGGAGAAGGACGCAGCCCTGGAGCGCCGGTTCCAGCCCATCGAGGTCAAGGAACCGTCGGTCACCCACACCATCGAGATCCTCAAGGGGCTCCGCGACCGGTACGAGGCGCACCACCGCGTGAACTTCACCGACGATGCGCTGGTCGCCGCCGCGAACCTCGCGGACCGCTACATCTCCGACCGGCAGCTCCCCGACAAGGCCATCGACCTCATCGACGAGGCCGGAAGCCGCATGCGGATCCGCCGCATGACCGCGCCGCCCGACGTTCGCGAGATCGACGAGAAGATCGCCGAGGTTCGTCTGCGCAAGGAAAGCGCCATCGACGGTCAGGACTTCGAGAAGGCGGCCAGCCTGCGTGATGAGGAGCGTCAGCTCCAAGAAGAGCGGACCCGTCGGGAACAAGCGTGGAAGTCCGGCGAGATGGACATCCTCAGTGAGGTCGACGAAGAGGAGATCGCCGAGGTCCTCTCCATCTGGACCGGCATCCCCGTCTTCAAGCTGACGGAAGAAGAGACCGAGAAGCTGCTCCGCATGGAGGATGAACTCCACAAGCGGATCGTCACTCAGGACGAGGCGATCAGCGCGGTCAGCCGCGCGATGCGTCGCACCCGCAGCGGCCTGAAAGACCCACGGCGTCCCGCCGGCTCGTTCATCTTCCTCGGACCGTCCGGCGTCGGGAAGACCGAGTTGTCCAAGACGCTCGCTGAGTTCCTCTTCGGTGACGAGGATTCGCTGATCCAGCTCGACATGTCCGAATACATGGAGAAGCACACCGTCTCGCGGCTCATCGGCTCGCCTCCCGGCTACGTGGGATACGAGGAGGGTGGCCAGCTCACCGAGGCCGTCCGCCGCAAGCCCTTCAGCGTCATCCTCTTCGACGAGATCGAGAAGGCGCACCCGGACGTGTTCAACACGCTGCTCCAGATCCTGGAGGATGGGCGTCTGACGGACTCCCAGGGCCGCGCCGTCGACTTCAAGAACACCATCATCATCATGACTTCCAACCTCGGAACCAGGGACATCCAGAAGGGACCCGGCATCGGGTTCGCGACCAGCGGGAACGAACAGGTCACCTACGAGCGCATGCGCGACGGCGTGAAGGACGAACTGAAGAAGAGCTTCCGTCCGGAATTCCTGAACCGCATCGACGAGGTCATCGTGTTCCGTTCGCTGAGCGAAGAAGACGTGAAGAACATCGTCGATCTGCTGATGAAGCGCGTGACGGAGCAGTTGAAGGCCAAGGACCTGGACATCGAGCTCACGGACGCCGCGAAGGCGCTTCTGGCGAAAGAGGGCTACGACGTGGCCATGGGTGCCCGGCCGCTCCGCCGAACCATCCAGCGATTGGTCGAGGACCCTCTGGCAGAGAAGCTGCTGTGGAAAGAGTTCCGGGCAGGCGAGACGGTCATGGTGGACGCCGTCGACGGCGAGATCACGTTCGAGCACGCCGGCGGTATCCCCGACGCGGCGCTGCCGCCGGACACTCCGCCCGTAGAACTCGCCGGCTCGCCCGAATAAGGCGAACGTCGACCTCAGCTGAAGTCGCGGAGTTCCTCGGGTACCAGGGCAGCGAACTCCCAGCCCGTCCACAGGTCGTCTGCGAAACGAACCGGGTCGGGTGCGTCCGCTCCCTGCTTGGCCGCCCATTCGCACAGTCGAAGCACGTCGCGACGCAGGAACTCGTGCGCGCTGGAGTTGAAGCGCGCGTCGACCGCTTGGGGGAAGTCGATGATCCACGGCTGCTCCTCCCACCACAACACGTTGTACGCCGAGAGGTCGGCGTGAATGATGTCCCGCAGGAGGAATCGCTCGATCGCCCGCAACAAGAGCGCGAGGACTTCACCGGCTTCCTCCGG
Organism: Actinomycetota bacterium; assembly: GCA_034667405.1. Taxonomy (GTDB): domain Bacteria; phylum Actinomycetota; class UBA4738; order UBA4738; family HRBIN12; genus JANXVR01. The sequence continues at coordinate 37,827 of JAXDJX010000016.1, forward strand.
TTCCCACCGCAATTCGCGGAGCTGCGGGGCGGGGGCGTCATCTTCGCCCAGGTACTGGAGCAGCATGCCTCGGTCGGCGCTCGCGATGGGGCGGGGGACGGGGCAACCGGCATCGTGGAGCGCCGTCAGCGTCGAGAACTCGTGAGCTACCCAGAAGGTCTGTGAGAACTCACGTCCGGGTTTGTTCTTCTTCTGCATCGCCCGGACTTCGCTGGTGACCTTTCGGAACCGGCCATCCAGGTATGCGGCGCTATCCGCGAAGTCGCGGACACTCGTGCTTCTGTAGGTCTTGGCCACCACGGTGTCCTCGCCGGTAAGACGAGGGTTCGCGCGGCAGAGCCAGATCATCGCTTCCTTGCCGCTAGCGAGCGGCCGGATCACTTCGTGGATCAGCCCTTCATCGAAGAACGGCTCTAGTGCGGGGTCGAGCAACGGATGTCTCCTTCGAGATCGCAGGCATGAATGAACGATGCTGCGTCCCTCGGGAGCCGGTGAGCGCCTGGATCAGGCGGAGGCGGAGGGACGCAGGGTGAAGACCGGGGCAAAGGTCACGGCCATCTCACATCCCTCCTTCGTGTCGGGCCGGCGCGAGCGCACCAGCACGCGCCAAGCATACGCCCGGGGAGCGGTGCATCCAAGTCTGCTACAGGTTCTGTGATCTACCCGGCGTCGGGGCCCGGCACCGGGGAGGGTCCGGCGTAGAGCATCGTGATGCTCTCGACGATGGAACGCGGGATGTGCGTAACGGCGCGGAATCCGTCCTCGTCGGGGAGCAGCTCCTGGGCGATCGAGAGGAACCGAGGACCTTCCTTCACGAGGTACCCGACGGTTCGGACGACATAGTCCTCGCGGCAGTCCTCGGGATCCGTCTCTTGAAAGTCGAAGAACGCGTCGTGCCAGAGGCAGAGGACCAAGGGGTACTCGGGCACCTCGTCCAGGGCCGGCCCGCCGTCCTTCGGTTCCCCGACGGGGAACTGAGGTTGTGCCTGGGACGAACGCGGGACTGCTCGCAACGGGACCTCCTTCAACGTGCTAGATATCGGCAGTTTTCGTCCCGGGATAACCGCCCCTCGCCACTTCTCGAACCCGCTCGCCCCGAACTAGCCTGAGGGCCTAACCCGGGGCCGTCGACGATACCGGCGGGGGCTGACATGAGGGGGCACAACCGTGTCAGTGCCTGACTCTAGGGTCGGTCCGATGGCGAAGAAGCGAGCGTTCCATTGCACGGCGTGCGGGGTCCGAGCGGAGCAGTGGACGGGTCGCTGCAGCGGGTGTGGCGGGTGGGGAAGCATCGAGGAAGTCCCATCATCGTTCGTGAGCAAGGGGTCCGGGGTTGCCGCAGTCGCGCCGGTGCCGTTGCTGTCCATCTCAGCGGGTGCCGCCGCGGCCAGGGTCTCTACGGGGATGGAGGGTATCGATCGGGTCTTGGGCGGAGGAGTCGTCCCGGCTTCGGTCGCCTTGCTCGCCGGCGAACCTGGCATCGGGAAGTCCACGCTGCTCCTCCAGATGGTCGCCCACTTGTCGGCCACAGGATCTCGGTGTCTGGTGGTCTCGGGCGAGGAGTCCCACGCCCAGGTGGCGGCCCGGGCCAGGCGTCTGGGTGTCGCCGCGGAGTCCGTCACGTTCGCCCCCGGTAGAGATCTGGGCGCGGTCCTGCAGAGCGCATCGGAAGCACGGCCATTCCTCCTGGCTGTGGACTCCATCCAGACCATCCGGGACATGGACGCCACGCAGATCCCCGGAGGCGTCTCGCAGGTACGAACCTGCACGGATGCTTTGGTCGGGCTCGCAAAGACCCAGGGGATCGCCGTGCTGCTGACCGGCCATGTCACGAAGGACGGGGACTTGGCCGGTCCCCGGGCACTCGAGCACGCCGTCGATGTCGTCCTCACGTTCGACGGTGACGCCCGGTCGGGGCTGCGGGTGCTCGCGGGAGGCAAGAACCGATTCGGTGCCGAAGGGGAGACGGCCTGGTTCGAGATGGAGCCTTCCGGATTGCGGGAGATCGACCCGACCGACCTCCTTCTGTCCGGCGAACGGGTTGCGGGGGCAGCGACTGCGCTGCCGCTAGCGGGCAGGCGGGCGCTCGCGGTAGAGGTGCAGGCCCTGGTGGGGACGACCGAAGGCCCGGCGCGCCGGCAGGCGACGGGGCTCGACCTGCGGAGATTCCAGCTCGTCGCGGCCGTGCTCGATCATGCCATCGGATTTGGCATTGGTCGCTCCGAACTGTTCGGGGCCTCGGGCGGCGGGGTGCGCATCGATGATCCAGCCTGCGATCTGGCGGTCGCGGCGGCTCTTGCTTCGGCTGCGGCCGGGGTTCCGCCTCCCGCCGACGCCGCATTCGTGGGCGAGGTGGCCCTCACCGGGCTCATCCGGCCTGCTCCGGGGATGGCCCAGCGGCTCGCCGCCGCCAGAGCCGCCGGCTGTGCCACCGTGTTCGCCCCCCGCGGGGAGGCTCTGGCGCTGGAGGGTGTGACCATCGTGCCGGTCAGCCGGGTCGCTGAAGCCCTCACTTGGGCACGTCGACCTGCAGGAACGCGGTCAGAACGGCGTTCGGCGTAGACCTTTGAGACCCCGTCATGCACGTCTATTAGGCCTCTGACCTGCGGTTTTGGGTTGCGTTCTGACAGTGCCCCGTGTTACCCTGTGACTAGTCATCGCGCAGGGCTCTATCTCGCATTCTCGTGAAGGTTCGCTAAGGAGGGTTCGTGGGGTTCCGAAAAGGCGACACCGTTGTGCATCCGGAACATGGGGCTGCGATCATCCAAGAGCTCCGCGACAAGGAATTCCTCGGCGAGAAGCGAAAGTATCTGGTCCTGAAGGTCGTGTATGGCGACCTCACCCTCTTGGTTCCGGCTGATTCGGCCGATCAGGTGGGGCTGCGACAGGTCGTGAGCAAGGCCGAAGTGAAGAAGATCCTGAAGGTCTTGACCGAGGGCGAGTCCGTGATGGCTGCCAACTGGTCACGCCGCTACAAGAACAACCTGGAGAAGCTGCATTCCGGCGACCCCTACGAAGTGGCCGAGGTACTCCGCAACCTATCCATCCGCGACCGGGAGAAGGGCCTCTCCGCGGGTGAGAAACGCATGATCCAGAAGGCGCGTCAGATCCTTATCTCCGAGCTTCATTACGCCACAGGCAAGACGGAAGAGGACGCGGAGACCATGATCGACGACGTTCTGGACGGCGCTCACGGCGAGAAACTGGCAGCTCAAGCCTAGGTACCGCCGCTCTCCATCCCGTTCCGGCAACCTCCTTGCGAAACGTTCAGTCGTGCCTAGAAGCCGCCGATGGGTTCTCTAGGGGCTGGCACCTTCGTTGCCTGCCTACAACCGGCAAAGGCCCGGAGGATGCCGCTATGACTGAGAACGCCCCAGAGCGTGGGAGGGGAGCCCTTCGGGGCCGCCTGGTCGAGGGCATCCGCCTCATCTTCATCCCCGTCATGGCCACCGGTGCCTATGAGATCGGTGCCGCCCATGAGCCGAGCGGAGGCCAGACACTCCTGTGGGTCTTCGTGGGCGCGGGACTCGGCTATGTGATCGGAGGCATCACCGGCCGCCTGACGCTTCGCGCCGTCACCGGCATGGAGCGCGAACTGGGGCGCACACCAGCTCCGCAGTTGGCCGGAGGCGTCGTCGGTCTGATCATCGGTCTCATCATCTCCGCCCTCATCATGGTCCCGCTCCTGTTCCTTCCGCCGTCGGTCACCTGGCCTGCGATCCTGTTCATCTACATCGTCATCGGCTCGTTGGGCTTCCGCCTGGGGCAAGCGAAGTACGAGGACCTCTTCGGACTGGTCGGTATGAAGCCTCGCGCCACGGCATCGGCGCGTGGTGACCTCCATGTGATCGACACCAGTGCGCTCATCGACGGTCGCGTGGCGGACCTGGTGGCGACGGGCTTCGTCAGCGGCACCGTGTTGTTGCACGACGGCGTCCTTCGCGAACTCCAAGCCATCTCCGACTCATCCGACCCGAGACGACGTCAACGAGGGCGTCGTGGCCTGGACGTACTCGTCGATCTCCAGAAGGCTCCGACGGTCCAGTTCCAACTGGTCGAGGAGGCGGGTGTCATGGATGTGGACGCCGCCCTGGTTCGTCTGGCTCGGGAACGTGGCGCATCGCTCATCACGGTCGATCACAACCTGGCGAAGGTCGCGGAAGCCCTGCGAGTCCCCGTCGCCCAGATCAACGCGCTGGCCTCGAAGTTCCGCGTTCCCTACACCGCCGGCGACGAGATCTCGGTTCGTCTGGTGAAGGAGGGCCGAGAGCATGCGCAGGCGGTCGGGTACCTCGAGGACGGCACGATGGTGGTCGTCGAGAAGGCTGACGACCACATCGGAACCCAAGTGGAGGTCAAGGTGAAGAACGTCATCCTCACCACCACCGGCCGGATGGTCTTTGCCCTCCTCGCCGACGCAGAGGCCTGAGACCAAGCACACCGCTGCGGTACGTTCTGCCATCCTTGTCGTTCATGGAAGCGGTCGCGATCGTGTTGGCAGCCGGTGTCGGACGGCGTCTGGGGATGGGCGAACCCAAGGCGTTCCTGTCGCTCGGGGATGCGCCGATCCTGGTGTGGGCCGCGCGCTCTGCCCTTGCCTGCCCGCAGGTTGGCGCCTTGGTGGTCACCGCGCCGCTCGGGTTCGAGGACGAAGCCCGTTCTGCGCTCGCCGGCCTCGGAGGCACGGTCACGGTTGTCACGGGCGGGGACTCGCGCCAGGCCTCGGTCCGAAACGCTCTCCTGCAGGTCCCCCCGGAAGTGCCGTTCGTGCTGGTCCATGACGCGGCGCGGCCGTTCGTGTCTCCGGATCTCTTCACGCGGGCGCTGGAGGCGGTTCAGGGGGAGGCGGCCGGGGCGTTGCCCGTCCTGCCGGTCACCGACACGGTGAAGCAGGTTTCGCGAGGGTGGGTGACGGCAACGGTCGCCAGAGACGAATTGGGACTCGCCCAGACGCCCCAAGCCTTCCGCACCGACCTTCTGCGTGAGAGTCACGCATCCGCCGCCTCTGACGAACTCACCGACGACGCTGCCGTCCTGGAACGCGCGGGCCATCGCGTCCGAGCGATCGCGGGTGATCCCAACAACGTGAAGATCACCACCATGCTCGACCTCATCGCCGCCCGCGAGCGAGTGGATGGCACACGTGGTTGAGATCAGGATCGGACAGGGGTTCGACGTGCACCCGTGGGCGCAAGGCCGGCCCCTCCTGCTCGGTGGTGTTCCGTTCGAAGGGGATGCGGGGCTCGAGGGCCATTCCGATGGCGATGTCGTGTGCCACGCCCTCGCGGACGCGATGCTCGGCGCAGCGGCGCTGGGTGACATCGGCATGCACTTCCCCGACACCGATCCGGCCATGTCGGGCATCGGCGGGCTCGAGGTGCTGTCTCGCACCATCGCCTTGCTTCGCGAAGGCGGGTTCGTTCCGGCGTCGGTGGATCTCACCGTCATCTGTGAGCGCCCGGCTGTAGCCCCGCGTCGAGATGAGATGCGCCGGGTGCTGGCCGGCGCGCTCGACATCTCGGTCGACCGCGTCTCCGTGAAGGCCACACGTCCCGAAGGTCTCGGTCTGACTGCCGACGGCATCGGCTGCATGGCACTTGCGACCATCTCGGGGGAACCGTGAGCGAGAGGGGCCGCGGGCGACAGGCGGGAAGCCGCACATCCAAGGCACGCCCGCCTCGGCCCTCTACCGGTGGCCTTACAAGCGTGGTTGCCGGGCGCCGGGCCGTCACCGAAGCGCTCCGTGCGGGAGACGTCGTCGATCTTCTCATCATGCCGAACGCGAAGGCAACGGAGGGACTGCGCGCCGTGCTTCAGGCTGCGGCCGCAGCGGGCCTTGCCGTGCAGACCGTGGCACGCTCGGAACTCGATCAGATGGCTCCCGCGCACCAGGGTGTCGTCGCGCGCGTCCGGGAACCCGCCGTTCCGAAAGAGCTCTCCGAACGCGATCTGGACTCGTTCCCGTTCACGCAGGACGCGGTCGTGGTGATCCTGGACGGCATCACCGATCCGCAGAACCTGGGGGCGGCGGCGCGTTCGGCCGAGGCTGCCGGTGCCGCGATGCTCGTCACCCGGACCCGACGGGCGGCGGAGGTGACGCCGGCAGCGGTGCGCGCTTCCGCGGGCGCGCTGCTCCACCTGGCGCACGCCCGCGTCGCCAACATCGCCCGTGCCATCGAACGGTTGCAAGCCAACGGGTTCTTCGTGACGGGTCTTGACGGTGATGCCACGGCCAGCGTGTTCGACGACCCGTGCCCTCCCGGGCGGGTGGCGGTCGTCATCGGAAGCGAGGGCGAAGGGATGGCCCGCTTGACCCGGGAGAAGTGTGACGCGCTCGTCTCGCTGCCGATGAACGGAAGGGTCGCATCGTTGAACGCGTCCGCCTCGCTCGCGGCGACTCTCTATGCCTACGTCCTGGCCTCGCGCGCCTAGAGCGTGCACGGGCGCGTGCCGTTGCTGCTAGCGTCGATGACGTCCAGAGAGGGAGCGTGCCGTGTCCGACATACCGCCGCCACCATCAACGCCGCCGCCATCCGGCGGACCTGAGGGTGTGGTCCCGCCGCCTCCTACCAGCGACGCGGTCCCGTTCGTCATCCCGACGCCCATGGCCGCGCCCCCGCGACGCCCATCCGTGCTGACAACGGCTGCGGTGGCGTTCCTGGTGCTCGCCTTCCTGCACGGGTTCGCCGCGCTGGTCATCCTCTCGCTTCGGAGTTCGTCCACGCCCTCGCCACTGCTACAGACGTCGACGGGCAATCATTCCTTCGGCGTCGGTGTGGGGGTGTTGGTCCTCGGCGTTCTTGAACTGCTGGCAGGGTTCCTTGTGCTTCGACTCAACGGAGCCGGCAGGATCCTCGGTCTCGTGGTGGCGAGTCTTGAGGTGATCAACGGCTTGCGTGTCCTCATCGACGGCCAGGGCACGGCGGTGCTCGGGATCGGGATCAACCTGTTCCTCATCTACGCCCTCGCCACCACGGGAGATGTCTTCGCCCGAGCACGGCGGCGGTAGACTCAGCCTCGGCCGGCGTGGCGCAGTCCGGTAGCGCAACCGATTTGTAATCGGTAGGTCGTCGGTTCGAATCCGACCGCCGGCTCTCAGTGACGCAGGATGTGTCCGGCTCGTTCCCCCAGACCACCGTCATCCACCGCCACACGCCCGTTGACGACGACGAGATCGATCCCCTTCGGGAAGGCATGCGGCGCACCGAACTCCGCGGTGTCGTCCACCCGGTCCGCGTCGAACACCACCAGGTCGGCGAACGCTCCTTCCTGGATGAGGCCGCGCCCGGTGAGGCCGAACCGCCTCGCCGGCAGCGAGGTCATCTTCGCGACGGCGGTCTCGAGCGACAGCACCCCGTCGCGGACGTAGCGTCCAAGGACCCGCGGAAACGTCCCGTAGTTCCGTGGGTGGACGGGCTGTGTGCCGAGAGGACCGTCGGGACTCATCGCGATCGCGTCGCTCGCTACCATCACCTCCGGGTCCGCGAGGATCGTGCGCACGTCGTCTTCATGCATGGCGTGCCCGATGCATCCCGTCTCCGCCCGCGCATCCAGCAACCGCACGAACATGTCGAACGGCTCGCATGCGGCATCCTCGGCGAGCGCCGCGATGCTCCGGCTGTCCCAGGTCGGGTCCGCGCTTGCTTCGACGACGATGCTGTCCCACCCAACACCGTTGATGCTCGACTGGAAACCCGGTTCGCCATCTTCAACAGCGGTGCGGAGCCGGGTCGGTTCCGCGGCTGCGATAGCCGCCACGCGGTCGACGGGAGCCCACGGGGGCAGGAGCGAGGAGAGGATGGATTCCCACGCGGTGTACGGATACTGATCGGCCGTCACATCGTCGGCGCCATGAAGTGTTGCCAACAACTCTCCGGCGCGTCCCCACATGCCGCGGGTCTCGCATTTGAGGTGGCTGATGTGCGCGGGGAGCCCGGCTTCTCTCGCCACTCGTATCGCCTCATCAACCGCCGCGAAGAGCGGGTGGCCTTCGCCACGGATATGGCTCGCGTAGACGCCGCCCCGGTCTGCGACTTCACGGGCCAGCGCCACCACTTCCTGGGTCTCCGCGAACATGCCCGGGACGTAGATGAGGCCGGTGGAAAGCCCGACGGCACCGTCATCCACGGCAGCGGCGACGAGCGCGCGCATGCCGCGGAGTTCGTCCGCGTTCGGTGCGCGTTGCGCGAGCCCCATCACCTCGGCGCGCACGGCGCCGTGTCCAACCAGCGCGGCGATGTTCACGGCGGGCCTGCAGGCCTGCATCGCGTCCATCCACTTCCCGAACGATGGCCACCCGACCGGCAGGGACGGCTCGCCCACCATCTCGGCGCACTCGAGCGCGCCGGCGTTCGGCCACGGCGAGATCCCGCAGTTCCCGACCACGACCGTGGTGACACCTTGATGCACCGTGCTCGCGAAGCCCGGTTCGACCATGGGGGCCAGGTCGGAATGATTGTGGACGTCGATGGATCCGGGAGCGAGCACCGACGCGCCAGCATCCACCACGCGAGCGGCGTCCTGCGGCGGCATCACGTCAGCACGCTCCACCGCGGCGATCCGATCTCCGCGGATCCCGACCCAGCCGTCCCACCCGGGCCGGCCGAGACCGTCGACGATCCGCGCGTTCACGATGACGAGGTCGAACACGGGCAGGATGTTATCGGCCGAACGCGTTACGGTGAGGGCCGATCGAGAAGGAGGTCGCGATGGGATTGCTCGACAAGGCGAAGGACCTGGCATCGAAGGCCGCGGAAGAAGCGCAGAAGGCGGCCGGCGCCGCCAAGGAGAAGGTCGATGACGTCCAGGCCCGACGGAAGGCCGACGACCTGGCCAAACAGCTCGGCTACCTGATCGTGCGCGAACGCACGGACGGCACGATGGCGGGCGAAGAAGGGGACCGGCTGGTCGCAGAGATCACCGTTATCGAGGCGTCGCTCGTGGCGGTTCCGGCGACGGACGCCGCGGACATGCCGCCCGCCGAAGGCGACGCTCCGGCCTCCTAGCCGCCGGGTAGGAACACGTGGAAGGCCGCCCCGCCGCCGGGGCGTTCGTCCAGCCACGCCCGGCCCCCGTGCAGCTCCGCGAAGCGCAGCACCAACGAAAGTCCGACCCCCACGCCCGGAGAGTGGCCGGCCGCGGAGCCGGGTACCTGGCGGAACGGTTCGAACACGGCATCGCGGAGATCGTCGGGCACACCCGGGCCGTCGTCCTCGACGGTGAACAGGACGCCGCCGTCCTTCGCCTCGGCCGTGAGCCATATGTGCGCACCGGGAGGCGTGTGCCGGAGCGCGTTCGAGAGCAAGTTCTCGATGATCCGTTCGACCTTCGCGCCATCGATCGACACCGTGACCGGCCGAACGTCGAGCTCCAACTTCCGTCCCTCCGGGATCTCGAGCTCGGCAACGCAGCGTTCGACCAACTCCCGCACATCGGTTGGCCGGAGTTGGGGTGAGACGATCCCGCGCTGCAGCCGATCAAGGTCCAAGAGGTCGGACAACAAACGCTCAAGTTTGCGGGCGTTCATCGCGATCCGGCGGATCAGGTCGTCCGTGTCATCGCGTGTCAGATCGGGTCCGGCTTGCTCCAGCGTGAGCGCCGATCCCAAGATCGCGGTAAGCGGCGTCCGGAGGTCGTGCGATACGGCTTCCAAGAACGTGTTCTTCATCTCGTCCAGGTTGCGCAGGCGTTCGCTGGCCTCCTTCTCCCGTCGGAAGGCCTCGGAATACTTCCGCTCCGATCTGCGAAGCGCCTGTTCGGCGGTCTTGCGTTCGGTGATGTCGACCATGAGTCCGCGGAGCAGGCGGGTGCCCCCTTGTGGAGCGCGAACGGGGTGGATGAGGTCTCGCATCCATCGAACGGTTCCGTCCTTGGCACGAGCCCGGTACTCCAGGCTCAGATCGGAGACCTCGGCCACCGACCCCAGGAGCGCGAGCCGCGCACCGGCTCGATCCTGGTCGGCGATGTGATCGCCCCACGCCCGTTCCTCGAGATCGGTTCCCAGGGCGCCCGAGCCCAGCAGCGCGTCGACCCGGCCGCCCACGAACCGGAACGCCAGGGTGGCGGGGTCCGCCTCCCAGAAGATGGCATCGAGACTCTCGACCAACTCGTGGAAGCGCTCGAGTTCGGTGATCCTCCGCGCGTTCCCGAGCGCGAGCGATGCGGTGTCGGCCACGCCGCGGGCAAGTCGTAGATCGGCCGGGCTGAACGTCGCGTCGGGGCTTCGAGCGATGAGGATGAGCGCTCCGAAACCGTCCGGCTCCCAGTGCAGGGGCGCCACCATGGTTTCCCGGGCGTCCGGGAGGATCCAATGCTCCGGCGGCACCTGTGCGACCAGATCCTTCGGGATGATGAACGGCTCGACGTCCGAGACCATCATTGCCGTCGCGAGTTCCGCGCTCACCGCGCCGATCTCGCCAAGGGGTTTGGCCGTCTCATCGTCGGAGAGGATGCTTTTGGCTCGGAAGTCGCCGGTCGATTCGTCGCGGGTGTACGCGGCGAGCGTGTCGCTCGGCACCAAGGTGCTGACGGTGGTTAGTGCCTCCGTGAGGATGTCTACAGGGGAGGACATCCCGGTGAGGGCCTGCGACAACCGCAGGAGAGCCGCGGATGTCTCGGCCGCCTCGCGTTCGGCTTGGAAGAGCTTCGCATTCTCGAAGGCAACCGCAGCCTGGGAGGCGAGCACCTCCAACAGCCGTTGATCGTTCTCGTCGAACTTGCCGAAGCCGAGCGAGGACAGGACGATCACGCCGACCAGCTTGTCCCCCGCCGTCATCGGCACGGCCAGCATCGATTCGAGGATGTCCTCCGTGCCCTCGATCACGACGGAGTAATCGATGAGCCGGGCATCGGCTGTTAGCAACGATTCGCGGCGTTCGGCGACCTGGCCGGTGATGCCCTCGCCCATCAGCGTGACCAGGTCCTCGACGGATTCGCGTTCGTATTCGGAGAAGAGCGTGCCGTGGAAGGCGACCGGAAGCAGGGTGATGCCATCCGTCTGGAGGAGGTACACCCGGCAGTTGTGATAATCGATGATGGTGTGGAGTTCGCCGGTGATGGCGTTGCCGATCTCCCCCACGTCGCTGAGGCTGTTGAGCTTGGCCGCCAGACTGTGGAGCATGTCCAGCTCCGCGCCAGAGCGCACAGCCTGATCCCGCTGGGGGTGAGGTCGGCTCGCGAGCGCCTCGCCCGCTTCTCCGCCTTCGACCGGTCCGGCCATCCCGCCCCCTTCTTGCGGTTCTACGGTGGATTCTCTCACTGGGTCCCGGCGCGCGTTCCTTCGGCAGGCGGCCGCCTCCTCCTTCAAGGTCGGCAGTTCGGCGTAGGTGCTTGAACCGTCGGAGGTGGTTGCTAGCCTCGCCCCATGAACCCCACCTCACCCTTGGATCAAGCCGTCCGAGACATCCTGGATTTCGAGCGGGAGTGCTGGAAGCTCACCATGACGAAAGAGCGGGCGATCCGGGAATGCTTCGGATTCTCCCCCACGCGGTACCACCAGTTACTGAATCGCGCGGTGGACCACCCCTCGGCACTCGCCTACGACCCGATGCTGGTGCGGCGCCTTCGGCGGCTCCGCGATTCGCGTCGGCGGAGTCGTGTCGCCGACCAGCTCGGCGTCCGTCCCTGAGGCGGGCGGAGCGGTAGGATTGCCCCGTGAATCTGGGCACCGCACGGATCATCATCATCCTGGCTCTCGTCGTGGCCGGCGTCGCGGTCCTCACGAACGCCTTCGGCCCCGGAACGGTTGCCCTCACGCCGCTCGACCCGGGAAGCTCGACCAGCAGCAGCCCAACGGGTTCCACCAGTCCCTCCGTCAGCGCCAGCCATTCCCCCAAGCCCCTTCCTTCGCCGGAAACCACAGGTGTACTCGTGTCCGTATTCAGCGGCATCAGCGCGCCGGGATGCGCGGCCAAGGTCAACACCATGCTCGTTGGCGATGGGTACGTCGCGGCGGATCCGGCGGGCGACGCAACCCGCAAGCCCATCGCGAAGACCGTCGTCTACTACCGCATCCCCGATCCTCAGCGTCACAACCAGTCTGACGCCATCAACATCGCGAAGACCTACTTCGACTCGGCACACGTGTCGAAGCTTCCGGGGGACTTTCCGGGCGTGGTGAGCGGCCAAGCTCAGGCCGTCGTCCTCATCGGTGCCGACTACGTCGCGAACTGCTAGCAGCCCGGCCCGCGGAAGGCCTCGATTGACGTTCGCCGGGTGGTATCCCTAGGCTGACCTGCGGAGGAGCAGATGCTCAAGATCTCCCAGAAGCTCGAATACGCCATGCGCGCCATGATCGAACTCGCCCAACGGCGGAGCGAAGGGGTCCTGGTCCCTGCCCGGGAGATCGCCGAGCGGCAGCAGATCCCGTTGCGTTTCCTGGAGCAGCAGCTCGGGGCGCTCTCGAAGGCGGGACTGGTGGAGAGCTTCCGTGGGGCCGGGGGAGGGTGCAAGTTGGCGAAGGAGCCGGACACCATCACGGTGGCCCAGATCGCGGACGCCATCGAGGGACAGATGTTCCCGGTGTTCTGCCTGGAACCCTCGGATCACACGTGCTTCCAGGACTCGAAGTGCGGACTGCAGGGGTTCTGGGGCGATGTGGCCCGCGCCGTAGCTACGGTGTTCGATGAGACGACGGTGGCGGACCTCGCGGCCCGCCACCAACGGATGACACCCGGCCGGACCCTGGTCAGTCCGGAATCGCTCTTGTCACGCTTGAACTAGCTCTTACTTCCCTCTGCCTCAGCTTTGCTGAGGATCCGGGTGAGTTTCGTGCCGCACACGCTGCACAACCCCTGGGCTGCGGGGCGCCCATTCTTCAGGGTCACCACCGAACCTTCGAACTTGCGCTTCTCACGGCACTTCATGCAGTACGCCTCGTACTCGGCCACGACTGCCTCCTTCCCCAAGGTCGCGCGGGCGACCGCCCTTGCCGGGACGCTGCTCCCAGCTTCAAGGCCGCCCGAATGGGCGGCCCCTCCGTGCGATGGTGGCCCCCGCGTAGTCACGATGCAAGCACCTACCGTACGTGAAGGGTCGCGTGAACGGCCCCTTCCCCCGTACGATGCACCCCGTCGACGACGTTCCCGAGCCCGAGGAGCCCCCGTGACCGAGATCGAACCCAACATCGACGCCCTACTCTCAGAACACCGCGTGTTCGAACCTCCACAGTCGTTCCGGGACACCGCAGTGGTCTCAGACCCCGCCATCTACGATCGCGCGAACGCCGACTACCAGGCCTTTTGGGCCGAACAGGCCAAAGCCCTCACCTGGTCGAAGCCCTGGGACACCGTGATGGAGTGGACCCCACCCTGGGTCAAGTGGTTCGTTGGAGGGAAACTCAACGTGTCCGCGAACTGCCTGGACCGCCACCTGGAGGATGGGGGCGGCGACAAGGTGGCCTACCACTGGGAGGGCGAGCCGGGAGACACGCGGACCATCACGTATCGGGATCTCTATGAAGAAACCTGCCGATTCGCCAATGCCCTGCGTTCGTTGGGGGTGGGCAAAGGGGACCGGGTTGCCATCTACCTCGGCATGGTTCCCGAACTCCCCGTCGCGATGCTGGCGTGCGCAAGGATCGGGGCGCCGCACAGCGTGGTGTTCGGCGGATTCAGCGCGGAGGCACTGAAGGATCGGATCAACGACGCGCAGGCCAAGATCCTGATCACCGCCGACGGTGCGTGGCGGCGGGGAACCGTGGTCCCACTGAAGGCCAATGCGGACGAAGCGGTGGAGCAGTGTCCCTCCATCGAGCACGTCATCACCGTTCGCCGAACGGAGAGCGAGCACGCGTTCACGCCGGGCCGCGACCTGTGGTGGCACGACCTCGTGGCCGACCAGCCGGCGGAATGTGAACCGGAAGAGATGGACGCCGAGGATCTGCTGTACCTCCTCTACACGAGCGGCACCACCGGAAAGCCGAAGGGGATCGTGCACACCACCGGCGGGTACCTCACGCAGGTGGCGGCGACGCACCGGATGATCTTCGACATCCATGACGACGATGTGTATTGGTGCGCGGCCGACATCGGCTGGGTGACCGGGCACTCCTACATCGTGTATGGACCGCTCGCGAACCACACGACGAGCGTCATGTACGAAGGCGCGCCCGATCAACCGGACAAGGACCGCCTGTGGTCGATCGCGGAGAAGTACAAGGCGACGATCCTCTACACCGCGCCCACCGCCATCCGCGCGTTCATGCGATGGGGGACGAACTACCCCGAGCGTCACGATCTGTCATCGCTTCGTCTCTTGGGCTCCGTGGGCGAGCCGATCAATCCGGAAGCATGGGTCTGGTACTGGACCTACATCGGTGGCGAACGCTGTCCCGTCGTGGACACGTGGTGGCAGACCGAAACCGGGGCGATCCTGATCTCGCCGCTCCCCGGCATCACGCCGCTCACGCCCGGCTCTGCCACGTTCCCGTTCCCCGGGATCGACGCCGATGTGGTGGACGAGAAGGGCGAGTCCGTGCCGCTCGGGGGCGGTGGCTATCTGGTGCTGCGTCATCCGTGGCCCGCCATCAGCCGCACCATCTACGGCGATCCCGACCGATACGTTGAGACGTATTTCGGGCGGTTCGGCAACGACGTCTATGTTGCGGGCGACGGCGCGCGCCGGGATGAGGACGGCGCGTTCTGGCTGATGGGACGCATCGACGACGTCATGAACGTTGCGGGGCACCGGCTCTCCACGTTCGAGATCGAGAGTGCTCTGGTCGACAACCAGAAAGTTGCAGAGGCAGCTGTGGTCTCACGTCCGGACGAACTCAAGGGCGAGGGCATCGTGGCGTTCGTGACGCTCAAGGGCGACGTGGATGGCGACGCGTCCACCGTGAAGGAATTGCGCGACCACGTGGCGAAGATGATCGGTCCCATCGCCAAGCCCGACAACATCATCTTCACGCCGGATCTGCCGAAGACGCGGTCGGGGAAGATCATGCGCCGGCTGCTCCGTGACGTCGCGCGCGGCAATGTGCTCGGCGACGTGACCACGCTCGCCAACGCAGAGATCGTCGAAGGCATCCGCCAGCAGGCAGCGGCCAAACCGACCGAGGACTGACCGTGTTCACCGACGCCGAGCGAGCGTTCGTCGAGCCGCGGCCGGTTGCGCGCGTGGCGACCGTGCAGCCGGACGGTTCGCCGCATGTCGTTCCGGTCTGTCCCGTGGTCGTCGGAGACCGTGTCATCTTCGAGTCCGGCGCGGGGACGGCCAAGACGCGCAACCTCGCGGCGGATGCGCGCGTCGCCATCTGCTGGGACGAGTACCTGGACGATTGGGACGCGCTCGCGCAGGTCGTGGGGTTCGGGCGGGCGCGGGTGCTCACAGGAGACGAGCGAGCACGGGCCGCCGCGCTCCTGGTGCAGACGTTTCCACAATTCTTGACTCAGTCCACGTTCGACGAGCACGACATGGTGGTGGAGGTGGCGATCGAGCGCGTCTCTAGTTGGGGCGTGTGAGCGCCTCTCAGACGTGTCGCTTCAGGAAGTCGAGGATCAGTTCGACGTGCCGGATCTGTTCGGCGGCATCGTTCGCGTGGTGGCCTCCTGGGTAGGTGTGCACGTCGACCTCTTTGCCGAGACGTTTGAGCGCGTGCGCGTACACCATCACCTGACCCAACGGGCATCGGCTGTCGTGCTCGCCGGCGATCATCAACGTGGGCGCGACGACGTGTTCGACATAGGTCATGGGATTGCGCTCGTGATAGAGCTCGGGAAGATCCATCGGTGAGCCACCCATGACGGAGAGGTCCCATGCGCGAAGGGCCGGCGCCGATTCGTAGTGGGCGGCAACGTAATCGCCGGCGGGGATGCCCGCCACCACGGCTCGCCACCGTTCGGGATGGATACCGGCATTGAGGTTCGCGAGGTAGCCGCCCCAGGACCACCCTTCGATGGCCACGCGCGCGGGATCGGCGATCCCTTCCAAGATGATCTGATCCAGCGCCGCGATGAGGTCCTCGGACTCGACGAACCCGATGTTTGCGTGGATGGCTTCGCGGTGAGCACGGTCCGAGCCCGTCGAACCTCGGTAGTTCACCAACAGGACGGCGTACCCATCGTCGACGTAGGCCTGGGTCCTGGGATCCCATCCGTCCGTGTGGTGCGACTCGGGTCCGCCATGCACCGAAACCACAGTGGGGAACGGACCGTCCCCGTCCGGCGTGACCACGTACGCGCCGATCCGATCGCCGTGTGTGTTCGTTACCTCCATGGCTCGGAACGGGTGGCCGTCGGGGGCGTGGCCGGGGATCGACACGACGACGTCGCCGGCGGTGTTCCGGATGCTCGGGGCTCGGGCTCCGGAGTGTCCGCGGTACCAGACCTCGCCGTCGGGTCGGACGCGAGCGTCGGACAGGGTCCCGGCGACACGCAGCAGCTGCGTCGATGCCTCGCCGGCGGGATCCATAACGAGGAGTTCCTGCTCACCGATGGTCTCGTGATGCAGGAGCACCCGGATGCCGTCCGGCATCCAATCGAGCGGCGTGACGGGACCCCGGAACTCACCGAGCGGGATATCGGTCCTGGCCCCTGTGGCGGCGTCCCAGATCGCCGGGCGGTCCATCCCGTCGCGTTCGTGGACGATGAGGAGGCGTTGATCGCCCGGGATGGGGGACCACGCCGCGGGACCCAAGAAGCAGCCCGGGTCGGCCTCCTCCGCTACGGTCTTTCCGGTTCGCGCATCGATGACGCGGAGGCCCTGATGCATGATGTCGCCCTGTTCGGCGTGGCGGATACAGACCAGGGTTCCGTCGGCCGATAGACCGCCCGCTCCTTGCGGGAACTCACGTCCGACGCCCGCCGGATGGGCGTTCCGGTAGATCTCGCGTGGCTCCCCATCTCCGTGCCGTGTGTACACCACGTAATCCTCGTCGGTGGCGAATCCCACGCCGACGGCGTCGCCCGCGAACGAGATCCCCATCATCCAGGCATCGGGAAGTTCCGGGAACAGCGGGACCGCCGTGCCGCCGGCGAACGGCGTGACCATCCAGTGGCCGTGTTCGTCGCCCAGGAGGTCCAACCACCAGAGGACCCCGCTGCCGTCGGGCAGCATGTGGACCTCCTCTGCGCCGACCCCGGCCGTGGAGACACGGCGGCGTTCCCCGGTTCCCAGGTCCCAGCTCCATGCTTGCGTCGACCCGTCCTCGGTCGAGACCACCGCGAGATGGCCGGGAGCGCCGGCCGCCCACGCGACCTGCTGGATGTTCGGCGTTGAGAATCGCTGCCTCCAGGTGTCAGACATGGGCGGAATCGTACGGGCGCCGTAGCGGGGCTTGCCACGACCGCCGGGTTTCCCGTTACAATCGTTAGCACTCAAGCACGTCGAGTGCTAGCAGTCAACGACCAAGGCTGAGAAGCCACGACCACAAGGAGGAAGGGATGGCTGCGAAGATCATCTCCTTCGACGAGGAAGCGCGGCGCGCACTCGAGCGGGGCATGGACCAGCTCGCGAACGCCGTGAAGATCACGCTGGGGCCCAAGGGCCGCAACGTCGTCCTCGAGAAGAAGTGGGGAGCCCCCACCATCACCAACGACGGCGTATCCATCGCCAAAGAGATCGAACTTGACGACCCGCTCGAGAAGATCGGTGCGGAGCTCGTCAAGGAAGTCGCGAAGAAGACCGACGATGTCGCCGGTGACGGCACGACGACGGCCACCGTCCTCGCGCAAGCGATCGTGAAGGAAGGCCTCCGCAACGTGGCGGCCGGCGCAAACCCGATGAGCCTCAAGCGCGGCATCGAGCGCGCCACCGAGCTCGCGGTCGAGGCGATCAAGAACCAGTCCAAGGAAGTCGACGGCAAGGAAGAGATCGCGAACGTCGGTGCGATCTCCGCGGCCGACGTCGAGATCGGCGGCGTTATCGCCGAAGCGGTCGACAAGGTCGGCAAGGACGGCGTCATAACCGTCGAGGAGTCGAACACGTTCGGCATGGAGCTCGACTTCGTCGAGGGCATGCGGTTCGACAAGGGCTACATCTCGCCGTACTTCGTCACGGACCCCGAGCGCATGGAGGCGGTCCTCGAGGACCCCTACATCCTCATCGTCAACGGCAAGATCAGCGCGGTGAAGGACCTCCTTCCCGTCCTGGAGAAGGTCATGCAGACCGGCAAGCCGGTGCTCGTGCTCTCCGAGGACGTTGAGGGCGAAGCCCTGGCCACGCTCGTCGTGAACAAGATCCGCGGCACGTTCCGCAGCACGGCCGTGAAGGCTCCCGGGTTCGGGGATCGTCGCAAGGCCATGCTCCAGGACATCGCGATCCTCACCGGCGGTCAGGTCATCTCCGAGGAGGTCGGCCTGAAGCTCGAGAACACCACGGTGGACCTGCTCGGCACGGCGCACAAGGTGGTCGTCACGAAGGACGAGACCACCATCGTCGAAGGTGGCGGCAAGGCCGACGACATCACGGGCCGGATCAACCAGATCAAGTCCGAGATCGAGAAGACCGACTCCGACTACGACCGCGAGAAGCTGCAGGAGCGCCTTGCGAAGCTCTCGGGTGGCGTTGCGGTCATCAAGGTCGGCGCGGCCACCGAGGTCGAGCTCAAGGAGAAGAAGCACCGCATCGAGGACGCCGTGCAGTCGACGAAGGCGGCCGTCGAAGAGGGCATCGTCCCCGGCGGTGGTGTCGCGCTCCTGAACGCGCAGGCCGCACTGGAGAAGGTTGACCTGGAGGGCGATGAGCTCACCGGTGCCTTGATCATCCGTCGTGCCCTCGAGGAGCCGATCAAGCAGATCGCCTTCAACGCCGGACTGGAAGGTGGCGTCATCATCGAGAAGGTCCGCGCTCTCGATCCGGGCCACGGTCTGAACGCGGCCACGGGCGAGTACGGCGACATGCTGAAGTTCGGCGTGATCGACCCGACGAAGGTCACCCGCTCGGCCCTGCAGAACGCCGCATCCATCGGCGCGCTGTTCCTTACCACGGAGGCCATCGTCGCTGACAAGCCCGAGAAGGCTCCGGCCATGCCCGGTGGTGGCGGCATGCCCGGCGGAGACATGGACTTCTGAGTCCAGCGGCATCTCGCGCACGGTCGAACGGGGCCCCTTCGGGGCCCCGTTCGCGTTCTCCCACCGGTTGACCCGCGCGACGCGCCCGTCGACAATCGCTGCCATGCCCCGGTCCGCTGCTCGCTGATGGCGCTCTCCGACTCCGCCCGCGCACTCCGCGAGGTCGCCCATAGCAAGGGGATGCGCCGGGTTCTGTTCGCGTTCCTGTTCTTCAATGTGGCGGAATGGGCGACGTGGGTGGCGATGCTGGTGTTCGCCTACCAACGCGGCGGCGTAACCACCGCCGGCATCGTGGCGGTCGTGCAGCTGATCCCGGGCATCTTCGTCGCCCCTCTGGGCTCGGTGGTTGGGGACCGGATCCCGAGGAACCGAGCGCTCGCGATCGCATATTCCGCCATGGCGATCGCCCTGTTCGCTGCCGGTATCGTGCTCGTCGTCCACGCCCCGGCCCCCATCGCCTATCTCATGGGGGCAGTGGCCAATGCCGCGCTGACGATGATCCGGCCCGTGCACAATTCGATCCTTCCCGAGCTTGCGGATCGACCCGAGACCCTTACGGCAGCGAACGCGCTTTCCAGCACTGCTGAAGGGTTGTCGACGTTCGTCGGACCGGTGGTGACCGGGGTGCTCCTGCAAACAGAAGGAGCCGGTGCCGTCTTCCTGGTGATGGGCGGCTGTCTGATCATCTCGAGCCTGCTTGCCGCAGGCGTCCCGTTGCGCTCGGGTGTACGGAGCCTGGTGCACGCCGGATCAGTGGTCGGAGATGCTGCCGCGGGGTTTCGTGAACTTCGGAGCACAGCGGGAGCGGGGGCGATCATGGGTTTGTTCTGCGCCCAGTTCGTGGTCATGGGGCTCATGGATGTGCTGGCCGTCGTGTTGGCATTCCAGGTGTTCAACATGTCGCCGTCGGGACCCGGCCTGCTGACCGGAGCACTCGGGCTCGGAGCCTTGATCGGCTCGGGCGCGACGATCATCCTCATCGGCCGCAAGCGTCTCTCGACCTCTATCGGCGTCGGCGCGTTGGCGACCGGCCTCCCGCTCGCCTTGATCACCGTGGTGCCCGCCTACGCTCAGGCGATCATCCTGCTCATGGCCTCGGGCATGGGCCGGGCGTTCGTCGATGTAGGCGGGCGCACACTCCTTCAACGCACGGTGAAGGACGAGATCCTGGCACGGGTGTTCGGGCTCCAGGAGTCGGCGGCGATGCTCGGGTTGACGATCGGCTCGGCCCTTGCGCCGCTGCTGGTTTTCTGGCTTGGTGGACGGGGCGCGTTCCTGGCGGCGGGGGTGTTCCTCCCGGCCATGGCCATCTTCGCGTGGCGGCAGCTGGCCCTGGCCGATCGTCTGGCCACGGCACCCGATCCCGCACGCGTGTCGCTCCTGCGCTCAACGTCGATCTTCCATCCACTCCCACAGCCGGTCATCGAACGACTCTCCCGCAACCTCATCGCGATCGAGGCGTCGCCCGGTGAGGTCATCATCCGGCAGGGTGATCCCGGCGATCGGTTCTACCTGGTGAACGACGGGACCGTCGCGGTGAGCATCGACGGTGGACACGTGGCCGACCTGAGCCCGGGGCACTTCTTCGGAGAGATCGCCCTCTTGCGGGACGCCCCGCGCAACGCGACGGTGACGGCCTCCGGCCCGGTGCATCTGCTGGCGCTGGAGCGTGTGGAGTTCCTGGATGCGGTGACCGGCTCCCATGCCGCCTCCGAAGCCGCCGACCGGACGGTGGAACTTCGCTTGGGGCAGACGTCGGCGGACGACGAAGATCCGGCGGCCTTCACAGAACCGCAACATCTTCCCTCGAACCCGTCCGAACCCCCGGGCCCGTAGCGCCGAAGATGAGGTGGAGCCCCTCTCTCCGATCGAACGGTCCGGCAGCCACGTGCGGCCGGGCCGTTCGTGAGTCCGGGGCCTACCGAACCTCCGTGGGACAATCGCCATGATGGTTGCGACCGAGGTATCCCCGAAGCTCGACCGGCTGCACGCGGTGCTGGCTGCCGAGACCGCCGGGGTTGTCGTGGCGTACAGCGGAGGCATCGATTCGACCTTGGTCGCGGCTGTGGCGGCCCGGGCCCTGGGTGATCGTGCGCTGGCGGTCACCGCCGTGTCGCCCTCCCTCGCGCCCGGCGAAGCCGAGCAGGCAGCGCAGGTCGCGCAGCAGCTCGGCATCGCCCACCGGACGGTTCGGACGCATGAAACGGAGAACCCGTCGTACCTGGCGAACGACGTCGACCGCTGCTACCACTGCAAGACCGAGCTGTATGACGTCTTGGGCCGGGTCGCCGGCGAAGCCGGGGACCGCACCGTGGTGTCGGGGGCCAACGCGGACGATCTGGGCGACTATCGTCCCGGCCTGCGCGCCGCGGCCGAACACGGCATCCGTCACCCGCTGGTGGAGGTGGGCATGAACAAGATCGACGTTCGCCGCGCGGCGCAGGCGCTCGACATCCCCACGTGGGACAAGCCGGCGTCGGCCTGCCTATCGTCGAGGATCGCGTTCGGAGTGAGGATCACCGTGGAGGAACTATCGAAGGTCGGACGCGCCGAGCGTGTCTTGAAAGACGAAGGATTCCGTCAGTGCCGGGTCCGCGTCCATGGGGACGTGGTGCGCATCGAAGTGGAGATCGGCGAACTCTCGCGACTGGCCGACGCGGCCCTGCGGGAACGCGTCTTGACCGGCATCAAGGCTCTGGGGTACCGCTACGTCACGCTGGACCTCGAAGGGTTCCGTTCGGGTTCGATGAATCCGCCCGACGCAGGGTAGGCTCCGGCGGCATGAGCGAGGTCCTGATCACTATCCGCTGGCGCGACATGGACGCGTACGGTCACGTGAACAACGGCGTCTACCTCAACTATCTGGAGGAGGCTCGCGACGGTCTCGCCGCAGAGTTGTTCGGGGAGCAGGCGTCGTGGGACTTCGTCCTCGCGCACGTGGAGATCGACTTCCGTTCCCAACTGACGCAAGCCGACGGCACCATCACGGTGCGCTCTGAAGTTGCCGGCCTCGGCACGTCAAGTGTTCGAACGCGAGAACGCATCTTCAAGTCCGATGGGACGCTCGCCGCCGAAGCCGCATCGGTGATCGTTCCCCGGAATGCGGAAGGCACCGGGTCGCGGCCGTTAACCGAGGATGAGCGGCGAACGATCGATGCTGCGATCGTGACGGACTAGGTGGTCACGATGGTGCGGCCGTGCGTGAAGTTATCTGCGTAGGATCCGCTGCCGGTCCACATGAACGTGACCCCGCCCACGCCGCTCGATGAATCGAGCGAGAAACCGGCGCCCACGTAGGTGTCGACGTGGTCCACGACTCCGTTGTGGTCCCAGTCGTAGAACATGATGTCGCCCGGGTGAAGGTCCGCGAACTTCACGCGGTTGCCGTTGGCCGCCATGTCTGCGGACGTGCGTTGAGGAAGGCTCCAGCCCGCGAACGGCCGAGGCGGCGCCACGTTCCACGCCCCGCCGTCGTCGTGCCGAAGGAGCCACCAAGTGAGTCC
Organism: Actinomycetota bacterium; assembly: GCA_034667405.1. Taxonomy (GTDB): domain Bacteria; phylum Actinomycetota; class UBA4738; order UBA4738; family HRBIN12; genus JANXVR01. The sequence continues at coordinate 60,340 of JAXDJX010000016.1, forward strand.
GGAGCAGTCGAACCCGGGTACCGGTTGACCGCCCAGTCCGGATGGTTCGGGCGCGCTGAACCCCCACTCGCCGGCCCAGACGTACGGATAGCCCACGTACTTGATGCCCCATTGGACGACCTGGGTCATCTTGTTCCCGAGATGCGGGAGGACCATCGAGGAATACTGCGCCGCAGCGTTGTTCACGGTGTAATTCTGACTGGATCCGCTGGGTGCGTCGTATGCGGTGGCGGCCATGAAGAGCGAATACGCGACCTGCGCCCGCGGCATCTTCGAGTGCGGGTTCACATCCTTGGACTCTTGGGCGTTGTTGTTGTAGCGAAGGTAGATGCGCTGACCGATGAGCGTCGTCGCGAAGTTGTGCTGGATCTTGAAGTGATGGCCGTCCGCGGTGTGCAGGTTGCTCAGGTTGTTGATAGCGGCGTTGAGGGCCGGGTAGTGCTCGGTGAGCGCCAGTACCAGCGCCTTGTGAACCATCGACATCGTGACGGCTTTGTTCGGATTGAAGTTGCCTGCGCCGTCATGGAGCAACCACCCGCGCTGCTGCACGATGTTCGCGTACTTGAAGAACGAACTGCTGTTGTCCATGTCCTTGAACGAGATCGACGGGTCAACCTTGGCTCCCGGAGCGAACGCTCTCACCATCGTTCGGGCGAAGTACTTCCGCGTTTCGATCGCGGCGGGGCGGAAGCGGTACGTCCCGTCGTTGTCGGCCGAGGTGTCGAGCATCCAGCCATGGCTCTCCGCGACGTAATTGACGGCGGGCCGCGCCCAGTTGTAATTCCCCATGTCCGACCACGTGATGCTGCGGCGCACAGCCTGCATCTGCGGCGAGATGTAGGGTTTCGGCGGCTTCGGACCGCCCCCCATCTCACCGGCAAGGATGCCCCGTTCGGCATCCGTTGGCGCTGTGCTCGCCTGCGCCACGCCGACTGTGGGCATCAGGAGGACCGCAAGCGATCCTGCGATCACTAACGGCGCCAAGCGACGGCGGAAACGGCGACATCCCCCCGGAGTCATATGGATAGGGTCGGCGGGACGACGTCGTTCCTTGAGCCTGCGGAACGAACGACACATCGCGATCGACCGTAACAGGCCTTATGCCGGCAGCGGAAGGGGTCCGGCCCCTACGGTCGGTGAGGTAGGCTCGCGCCGTGCTCGGGGAGCAGCCGGCGTTGGTGTTGGATCTCAAGTGGTGGGATGTCCACGGCGTTGCCTATGTCGACATCACTGTCGCGTACAAGGATCGTTCCGTGGAGACCGCCCGCCTCGGCGGCGAAAGTGTGCCGCAAGGGCTGGCGGCGGGCGACGAAGTGCTGGTCAGCAAGGCGATGAACATGATCGTGGCGATCAGCCGAACAGACCCCGTTTAGTCCTTCTTCGGCCCTTCAGCTCGAACCTCTTCCACGGCGGTGAGCGCCTGCCGTAGATCGTTCAGCCACTCGTCCTGACGCTCGGCGACCAATCGGACGCACCAGGCGAGGGCGTGCGAACGGCTCCTGGCGACGCCCGAATCCACCAGCGTGTCCAACACCCGGCGTTCGGGCATCCGCAGACGTGTCATGGCAGGCACGGAGAGGGTCGTGAACAGCTGGCGCTGATCGCCGCAGACCGCGCCCCATGAGACCTTGCGATCGAACTGATGCTGGGCCTCGTCCGCGATACGCATCCGCTGGCTGCGCGTGTCTTCCCGGAACCCGGCGATCCGTGAACCGAGCGCCGCCCCACGAGCCTCGGGGGTGGCATCGGACCCCAGGTCCGGTTCGGCGAGCGTCCCCACGACCAGGATCTCGTCGCGGTCGACGGTGACCTCCGGTGGTCCGGCGAGCCACCCATCTGGAAGCCGTCCGGTGAACCATCCCTGCACCTGCTCGTCTGCGTTCTCTCGCGTCGTCATGCAATGGAGATTACCGCATTACACGGCCACGGTCAAGGGTTGTCGGAGGGGGCCTTCCTCCCTTCCTTGAAGGGGCTGTCGGAAGCGGGGATGCGCTGGATGCGCTTCCGTCCGCCGCTCGTGGGTGGTTCACTTCGCCTGTTGTCCGAGAGAGGGGCTCGAAGATGGAGAAGAAGCCAGGGGCGGTCGTTATCATTGTCGGCGGCGCGCTCATGACGATCGGTGCATTCCTGACCTGGGTTACCGCCAAGGTCGACCTCACGGCGTTCGCAGACGCCATCAAGGAGAAAACCGGGGTGGATGTCACCGGCGTCCCGGGGTTCTCGTCGGTGGCGAAGTCGTACTCGGCCGCGGGGATCAAGGGCTGGGAGGGGAAGCTCGCCCTCGTGGGCGGTCTGCTGGCCCTCGGGCTCGGCGTGGCTGCCATCATCGGGTCGGTGTCCCATCCGTTGGCAGGGCGGATCGCGGCTGCAGGTGGCGTCCTCGGGATCCTCGGCGCCGGATACGTGCTGGTTCGGACGTCCAGCGCGATCGCTGACGCGAAGGCAAGCATGGCCACCGAGGTGACGGGCCTTGGTCTCAGCCCGAGCATCGTGGACACGATCTTCAAAGTGTCCACCGGGATCGGTCTCTACCTGACACTGCTCGGCGGGATCATCGCCATCGTCGGTGCCATCATGCTCATGCGAACGGCCGCGCCGGTCGCGACCGCGGTTGCCCCCTCGGGGCCTCCAGCCGGCCCCGGGTCCGGCTTCGGCGCCCCGACGGCTCCCATGGCTCCGACGCCCGCGGGTTCGAGCTCCGCGCCGCCGCCCGCGGCACCCTCGCCGCCCGCCGTGCCACCCACGACGCCGGTCGCGCCACCCGAGCCACCCGCACCGATGGGCAGCGGCACCGGCGGTGACGCTCCGAGCTAGATCCCCGATGCGAACTATCGAGTTCCGGATCTCGACGGCGGGCCGACGTGTAGCCGACATCACCACGGAGGTTCGAACGTTCGCTGCGAACGCGGGTGGAGATGGGCTGCTGAACGTGTTCGTCCCGCATGCCACTGCGGGCGCGGCCTTGATGGAGATCGGGTCGGGCTCTGAGCCCCGATCTGGAAGCCGCGCTCGAGCGCCTGTTGCCTCGCGACGACCGATATGCGCACCAGCACGGATCCGTGGGCCACGGCGGCGATCACCTCTTGCCGGTGATCGTGTCGCCGTCTCTAACCATCCCCGTGCTGGCGGGCTCGCTGGCGCTCGGGGTGTGGCAGTCGGTGGTCGTCGTAGACGCCAATCGCGAGAACGACACGCGAACCGTTCGCCTGAGTTTCTTCCCTGCCTAGAGGTACTGGCCGGGGGCTCGGTCCTTCTTCGACGCCGGCGGGGACTTCACCGCCTGCACATCGCGCTCGCGAAGCAGGACCAGATCAGCGCCGTCAAGTTCGACCTCCAGGCCGCTCGAGGGGAGGAACAGCACGCGGTCACCCGGTTTGGCTACGCGGACATCCGGGCCGACCAACTGCACGTCGGCCCAGCTCAGCCGCCTGGGCGCCGGCATGGCGGTCGCGGGGATGAGGAGTCCGCCGGCCGATCTTCGCTCGCCGTCTGCGGGAGGACGGACCACCAGCCGATCCGCGGTGAGGCGAACATCGCCCGCTCCGTTGGATGCTGCTGCTGCCTTCTTCGCCCGCGGCCTCTTCGCCTTCTCGGCGCCGGCCGGCGGGGACGCTGGTTCGTTCGTTCGTGGCATCGCTTGCGAGTGTACCGACGCCGAACCGGTACGATGCCGCCCCATGAAAGCGAAGAAATTGTTGGATCGTGGCGTCAAGGTGCTCAAGGCGTCCCCCGCTATCGATCACTGGCAGAAGGGCCGAGAGCGGATCGAGGCCGAAGATCTCTTGAACTTCGTGCTCGGCGTGGACGAAGATCCACCTGAGGACCAGGAGATCCGGAAGAAAGACGCTGAGACGTTCGACGTGTTGATCGATCGGCGAGCAACCGGGGAACCCATCCCGTTCATCAAGGGCTACACGGTGTTCCGCGATCTGGAGATCCTGGCGGCGCCCGGGGTGTTCGTTCCTCGCGACTCGTCGGAGTTCCTGGCCGAACAGGCGATCGTCCGGCTCCGCAAGCGCAAGCGCCCCGTTCACGTCGACCTGGCGACCGGTGGGGGCACTATCGCCCTTGCCGTGGCCGACGAGGTCCCCAAGGCAGCGGTGTACGGCGCTGACCTGGCCGCCGATGCGGTCAAGCTCGCCCGCAAGAACGCCAAGCGCCTCGGCCTGGCGGCAACGTTCGCGCAGGGCGATCTGTTCGACGGGCTGCCGAAGAAGCTCCGCGGGACGGTGGACGTCATCACGCTACATCCTCCCTACGTCGCCAAGGGCGAGGTACAAGATCTGCCGGACGAGGTTCGCGACTGGGAGCCCGAGCACACGCTAACCGATCAGAGTCACGACGGGCTGGGACTCATCACGCAGAGCGTCGAGGAATCCCCGCAGTGGCTGAGCAAGAACGGCTGGTTGCTGGTGGAGGTGAGCCCCGATCGCGCGCGTGATGTGGTCCGCGTGTTCAAAGCCGGTAGGTTCCGCGACGTGAAGAGCACGAAAGGCGGGGATCTCCCCGTCACCCGGGTCATCCTCGGGAGGCGACCGAGCTGAGCGCTGACGTTCTTGCCTTCGGCACCTGGCCTTCGCCGATCACGGCGGCGATGCTGGTCGAGGGTGGGCTGAGCCTCTCCGAACTCTGGCTCGAGGACGGCATCACCTACTGGCGAGAGGGCCGCCCGGCCGAAGGCGGCCGCGGCGTCATCGTCCGCGGCGACCCCTGGTCCACCCCGGTGGACGTTATCCCAGAGGGGTTCAACGCCCGTACCACCGTCCACGAATACGGGGGCGGCAGCTACGTGGTGCACCGGGGCACGGTGTGGTTCTCGAACATGGCGGATCAGCGGCTCTATCGCGTGACACCCGGCGGCGGAGCCCCAGAGCCCATCACGTCCGACACGAACGGCACCCATCGCTACGCCGATGGGCGGGTCACCACCGACGGGTCGCTCCTCATCACCGTTCGCGAACGCCATGACGGTGGCGACCGGCCCGAGAACGTCATCAATGAGATCGCCGTTCTGCCCGCGGACGGGTCGGGAGCGCCGCGGACCATCCTCGGCGGCCGCGACTTCTATGCCGCCCCACGGATCTCCCCCGACGGGACGAAGCTCTGCTGGCTCGAATGGGATCTCCCGTTCATGCCGTGGGACGGCACGGAACTATGGGTCGCCGATCTCGCAGCCGACGGCTCGGTCGGTTCGCCTGGCCTCGTAGCCGGCCGGCTCCCCCGAGGGGATGCACCCGGCCGGGCCGTGGTCGCACCGGAATGGAGCCCATCCGGCGAGCTCCATTTCGTGGATGATCCCGACGGCTGGTGGAATCTCTATCGCGAACGAGATGGCGATATCGTCGCCCTCACTTCCCTGGAGGCCGAGTTCGGATGGCCGGCGTGGGGGTTCGGTCAGCGGCCGTTCGGATTCCTGTCGGACGGACGGATCGCCTGTCTCTACGGGCGGGACGGCGTGCAGCACGCGGCGATCCTGGACCCGACCTCCGGAGAACTCCTGGATCTCGATCTTCCGCACACCGCCATCGACTGGCCTCAGGTGGCGGTGGAAGGAAGCACGGCCTCGCTCATCGCGGCGGGCCCCAGCCTGCCCGTGCAGGTGGTGCATCTGGACTTCGCCTCGCGCGGTGTTGAGGTGCTCCGGGAGAGTGCTGATGTCTCCATCGACCCGGGCTACCTCAGCGAACCTGTTCCCATCGAGTTCCCTACAGAGGGGGGACTCACCGCGCACGCGCACTACTACCCCCCGGCGAACCCGGCCGCCACGGGTCCCGACGGCGAGCTTCCGCCGTTGATCGTGCACAGTCATGGAGGCCCAACCGCCGAACACACGCCGGCGCTGGAACTGGAGGTGCAGTACTTCACTTCTCGTGGATTCGCCTTGGTGGACGTGAACTACGGGGGCTCGACCGGTTTCGGCAGGGGTTACCGCGAGCGTCTCTACGGGACCTGGGGCGTCGTCGACACGATGGATTGCATCAATGCCGCGAAGCACCTGGCGGCACAAGGACTCGCCGACCCGAACCGTCTCATCATCACCGGGGGAAGCGCCGGCGGCTACACCACGCTCTGCGCCCTTACCTTCCACGACGACTTCGCGGTGGGTTCAAGCTACTTCGGGTTGGCGGATCTTGAACCGTTCGCCACCGGGGAAACGCACAAGTTCGAGTCTCGGTACTTGGATCAGCTGATCGGACCGTTCCCGGCGTTCGCCGACACGTTCCGGGCGCGCTCTCCGATCCACTACGTGGACCTGTTGTCGTGTCCGGTCCTCCTGCTCCAAGGCGCTGAGGATGAAGTGGTGCCGCCCGCGCAGGCCGAGATCATGGTCGAGGCGCTGAAAGCCAAGGGCATGCCCTACGCCTATCTATTGTTCGAAGGTGAACAGCACGGGTTCCGCAAGGCCGAGAACATCATCACCGCCACGCAGGCCGAACTGTCCTTCTACGGACAGATCCTGGGATTCGAGCCGCCCGACGTCCCCCGGCTCTCCATCGAGAACGCTCCCTAGGCTCCCCGCCCAAAACTTCGGACGGCCTAGCCGCCGATCATCGACATGCTGCGCACCGGCTGAACGAAGTCGGGGTGGTTCACCCGGTGTCCCGACCATTTCCCCCACACGGCCGCCCGGATGAGGGCAGCCAACTCGTCGTCTCCGGCACCGGTGCGCATCGGTTCACGCAGTTCCGTCTCTTCCATCGCGAACAGACATGCACGAACGAACCCTTCGGCGGTGATCCGCAGTCGGTTGCACGTGTCGCAGAACGGTTCGGTGACGCTGTTGATCACACCGACCGCTCCCGGCGCACCATCGGCGAACCGATACAGCGCCGCGGGCTCGCTCCCGTTCCCGACCGGTGCCAGGGGGAACGCCGCGTTGATCGTGTCCAGGATCTGCGCGCCGGGGACCACCTTCGCGCGTTCCCATTCGTGCTGGGCGTCCAGTGGCATGTACTCGATGAACCGCACTTCGTAGCCCGTGTCGCGGGACCATCGTGCGAAGTCGGTCAGCTCTCCGTCGTTGGTGCCGCCGATGACCACACAGTTGATCTTGATGGGGGTGAGTCCTGCGGCCTCGGCCGCGCGCAGCCCGGCCAACACCTTTTCGAGTGCGTCTCGCCGCGTCATCTCCAGGAACCGGTGGCGGAGCAGAGAGTCCACGCTGACCGTGGCGCGGTTCACACCGGCGGCGGCCAGCCCGACGGCCTGCCGGTCCAGGAGCACGCCGTTCGTGGTGAGGGAGATGTCCAGATCGGGGCCGACCTCGCGGAACATCCGGATCAGCGTCGCCAGATCCGAGCGGACCAACGGCTCGCCGCCGGTGACTTTGATGGACTTCACGCCCAACCCGACGAAGATCCCCAACAACCGGGTCAGTTCTTCGAACGACAGGATCTCGGACTTCGGGAGCCACGCGAGCCCTTCGGCCGGCATGCAATAGGTGCAACGGAAGTTGCAGCGGTCGGTCACGGATATCCGCAGATCATCGGCCACGCGACCGAATCGGTCGATGAGTGGCCCGGATGCGGGCGGGGAGGTCTCCACGTCGGTCATATCAGGCACTCAGCCTACCCGTCGCGGTCGTTACGGGCTATGGGCTGGTCAGTCGGCGGCCGGGAACGTCCCGGCCAGGGTCCGGATGATCTCGGCCAACGCTTCGTGACGGGACAGCCCGTCCGCACGGGCGCGTTCGACGGCCGCGCCCATCAAGAAGGTGGAGAGCGGGGTGATCTTTCGCTCGACGCTGTGCGCGACATCGCGCGCGGCGTCGAGCAGCAACGACTCCTCTTCCATCGTGAGCGGATCATCTCCGAGCGCGGCGGCGAAGTCTTCGATCCATCCCATGGTTGGGAGCCTACCCTGCGTTCGGCGGTCGGACACCCTCCCACGCCCTCGTAGAATGCCCGGCATGAGGGTCTTGGTCGCCTACGACAGCAAGAAGGGCACGACCCGCGCCGTTGCCGAACGTATCGCGCTGATCGCACAGGGGACCACCCCGGATGTCACGGTGTCGCATGTGGGAGCCATCTCGCCGGGGGACGCTGCAGGTGCCGATGTCCTGTTCCTTGGGGCCTGGACGCACGGGATGTTCGTGATCGGCGTGGGACCGTCGGCGGGCGCGGTGGCGTGGGCGCAGGGCCTGCCACCGCTCCCCGGGACGCTCGGAGCGGTGTTCTGTACCTACGACGTGAACCCCCGGGGAACGCTGGCGGCGATGGCGTCCCTCCTTCGCGCGAAGGGCACCGACGTGGTCGGCAGCCATGGATCGAAACGACGGAATCGCTTGGCCGGCGTCGAGGATTTCGCTCGGGAGGTCATGGTGCAGGCGCGTCAACGGTCCGGGCCGCGTTCATCCGGCGACCGGGCCCTCAGGCCCTGAGCGGGATGGCTGCCGCCCGCGCCGCCGTGCTCACCGTTTCCGACGGGGTGACGGCGGGCACCCGAGAGGACGCCTCAGGCCAGGCCGCCGAGGAACTTCTGCGCGCGGCGGGATTCGACGTGGCAACCCGCGCGGTGACGCCGGACGAGCGTCCCTCGATCGAAGCAACCATCCGTCGGCTCGCGTCCTCCCACGCCCTGGTGGTCACGACCGGGGGAACCGGATTTGGTCCCCGTGACGTGACGCCCGAGGCAACTCGATCGGTGCTCGACCGGGAGGCCCCCGGGTTGGCCGAGGTCATGCGTGCCGCAGGCCTGGCGCACACGCCGATGGCCGCACTCTCGCGCGCGGTGGTGGGCTCACTCGGCGCTGCGCTGATCGTGAATCTTCCCGGCAGTCCGAACGGTGTCCGCGAGTCGCTGGAAGCCGTTCTCCCCGTCCTCCCTCACGCGGTCGAACTCCTGGCCGGTGCGAGCGGCGCACACCCGACGGGTCACACATCGGAAGCCGAGGCGGCGCCGGCGTCCGAACAACCGGCCGCCGAACCCACCGCGAGTGCGCACGTGCAGGCCACCGCCGTTCGGGTCATGGGATCGCCACCGTGCCGCGTGGGCAACCGGATGTCCATCGTTCCCGGGGGAGAAATCCATGGCAGCCTGGGATGCGCGGAGTTCGACTCGGCGGCGACGGCGGCGGCCGAAGAGGTGATGCGTGCCGGCGAACCCGAAACCAGAACCCTCCATCACGACAACGGCGACATCGAGGTGTACTTCGAGCCGGTCTCGCCACCGACCCCGCTGGTCATCTTGAGCGCGACCGATGTCGCTCGAGCGCTCCGGCTGCACGCCGCCACTCTGTCCGTCGCCCCCATCATGGTCGAACCCAGGACGGAACGTGTCACCGCGGAGGATCGCGCCGGGTTCGCCCGGATCGTCGCCTCCACGGACGAACTCGAACTCACCGAGCAGACCGAGGTGGTGCTGACCGATCACGACGCGCCGGACGTGACGTCCACGCTGACCGCCCTCCTTCGATCGCCTGTGCGGTACATCGGGGTCATGGGAAGCCGCCGTCATATCGGTCCGTACGTCGGGGCACTGAAGGACGCCGGCTTCACCGATGAGGATCTGGCCAGGTTGAATTCGCCGGTTGGATTGGACCTGGGTGGTCAGCGTCCCGACCAGGTCGCGCTTTCCATCGCCGCAGGACTCATCGCCTCTCGCAATGGGCGCCCCGGCGGGTGGATCACGAGGTGACCCGCGGCCGTGGCGCGATCGCCTTGGCCATCGCGCTCGCCGTCGGTCTCGCGGTCGCGGCCGGCCTGGTGACCGCCGGGTCGAACGCGGTTCGCCCCGGCTCCGGATATCAACCCGGCACCGACCACCGCCCCGGCTTCCACCATCGCCCGAACGTCATCGTGGTCCTCACCGACGACCAGTCACTGGACACGCTGCCGCACGATCCGCCCGTCATGCCGTGGCTGCAGTCCCAGATCCAGGATCCCTCGGGACACTGGCAGTGGTTCCCCGATGCGGTCTTCGATACCCCGCTGTGCTGCCCCAGCCGGGCAACGATCCTGACCGGTCAGTACTCGCATCACACCGGCGTGGTGAACAACGACACCGGCCATCTGCTGGACGAGTCCAACACCCTCGCCGTGTGGCTCCACGACTCGGGCTACACCACCGGTCTCATCGGCAAGTATCTGAACCTCTATCCCTTCGGCCGGGGGAACTACGTGCCCGCTGGTTGGGACCGATGGTTCGCGAAGCTCAACGAATCGGCGTCAACCACCTACTTCGGGTACGACGTGGTCGATCAGGGCGTACTCCGTTCCTATGGACACGATCCGACCGACTACGTCACCCGCGTCCTCACAGAGCAGGCCGTCGACTTCGTCCGAACGGCGCCGACATCCGAGCCGTTCTTCCTCTACTTCACCCCACCCGCGCCGCACTTTCCGTGGACCCCGGCGCCCGGTGATGCCGGCGCTTATCAGGGCGGCACGCTGGTTCCCCCCCCGGCCGACACCGCCTCCGTGATCGGGATGCCCGACTGGGTGCGAGCCCTACCCCCGCTAACGACTCATGACATCGCGGTCCAGCAGACGGAACGCCGTCGGCAATACGACACGCTGCTTGGCGTCGACCGCTCCGTCCACGACATCGTCGATGCCGTGGACGCCCGGGGAGACCTTTCCAACACCTACATCTTCTTCCTCACCGATAACGGCTATTCGTTCGGAGAACACCGGATCGTTGGGAAGCGTTGCCCCTACGAGGAGTGCATCCGCACGCCGTTCGCCGTGTACGTCCCCGGTGGGGAATCCGGCACCGACCCGCACCTCGTTTCCAACGTCGATCTGGCCCCGACCATCGCGGCGCTGGCCGGTGTCACGCCGAAGCTCCCCGAGGACGGCTCGAGCTTCGCCCGCAGCCTCGTGGATCCTGCGGCCCCCGTTCGCCACCAGGCGAAGCTCATCGAGTGGGCGGGTGACCCCCAGGTTCCCCCGTGGTGGGGCGTTCGCACCCCGGACTTCGCCTACATCGAAACCGGCTCTCAGGTCGAGCTCTACGATCTGACGGGTCGCCTTGGTCCCCCCGACCCTCAGGAGCTGCACAACGTCGCCGCCCTTCCGGTCTATGCGGAGATCCGCGCGCGGCTTGCGGCGCGTCTCCTCGTTCTCCGAGACAACTCAACCCCGTAAAGGTCTGGACCTGCGCAAGACCGGGAGTACACTCGCGCCACCGTGCAACAGCGACCCAGTCAGATCATCCGGCCGGCCGGCCCTCGGCACCGTCGCCCCTCTCGTCAACAGATCGCTCGCCGTCGTGCATCCGCGTTATTCATCCTTGTGGCGGTGGCCGTGATCCTGGCGGTGTACCTCTGGCCCGAGAGCGCCACACCTAAGCCGGGCGGACCGTCGGCGACGGGTGGTGGTACCAGTCCAGCTGCCACCAACCCGATCAAGCACGTCGTGTTCATCGTCAAGGAGAATCGAAGCTTCAACAGCTACTTCGGGGCGTACCCCGGGGCGGCGGGATCCACGGTCGGGAAGACGCTCAGGTGCACAGCCGCCGCGGGCTGTGTTCCCGGGCCAAACTACCCGTTGAAGCCCGCGCTCGATGTTCAGCCGCACGACATCACGCATGGATTCGAGAGCGGGCTGTACGCCATCGACGGCGGGAAGATGGACGGCTTCAACATCATCGGCTCCGGTCAGGACATGAGCGGCTACGTGCAGTTCAAACGCCAGGGCATCCCCAACTACTGGGCATACGCCGACCACTACACGCTGGCCGATCATTTCTTCACGTCGATGTACGGCCCCACCTTCCCCGAACATCTCTACACGGTTGCGGCGCAGTCCAATGGGATCGTCGACAACAAGTCAACGGTCGACCATCCCGGGAGTTATTGCACGGACCCCACCGAGACGACGCCCCACTTCCCTCTCGACGAGATGACGAAGAAGGACATCTCGTACGTGATGGGACGCGAGGAATCGATCCTGTCCACGCCGCCGCCCAGCGTGCTCTTCGACATCACGAAGTACTGGACGCAGATCCGGACCTGTATCGACGTGCCCACGTTGCCGGACAAACTTCAGAAGGCCGGCATCACCTGGAACTATTACGCCGGCAAAGACAAATGGATGAACGCGCTCCAGGCGATCCGCCACGACTGGTTCAGCCACACGATGCAGCAGCACATGTCGGACCCGGCCAACTTCATCCGGGACCTGCACGCGGGCGATATGCCCGAGGTCTCGTGGCTGATCCCGCCCGAGCCGTACAACGAGCATCCCGGCAGCAACGTCAGCGTGTGCGCCGGTGAGAACTGGACCACCACCCAGATCAACGCGATCATGAAGTCGCCCGAATGGGCATCGACCGCGATCGTGCTGGTGTGGGACGACTTCGGCGGGTTCTATGACCCGATCGCCCCGCCTCATGTGGACGTCATGGGATATGGGCCTCGTGCCCCCGCGCTCATCATCAGCCCCTACTCGAAGACTGGGTCAAGCGCGGACGGCGGCAGTGTCGACCACAACGTCTACGACTTCACATCGGTGTTGCGCTTCATCGAGAACCTGCACGGCCTCAGCGCACTCACCGAACGCGACAGGAACGCAGACCCTCTGTCCAATGCCTTCGATTTCTCGCAGCCGCCGAAGAAGAAGCTCATCCTGAAGCTCCATACCGACTGTCCCTATGGGAACGATCCCTCGAGCTTTGCCCTGAGCGCCATGTTGCCCAAGGGGATCGGCGTTCCCTGGGGATAGCGGTCGGACGCTATGCCGTTGCGAGTTCGTCCTGCAGGTCCGGCAATCCGGCCGCGATCTGTGCTCGCCACCAGTCCTGCCCCTCTTCAGGCAGCGTGTAGATGGGGTCGTAGTAGGTGTGGTGGCGTGTCAGGGCTTCGGGATCGTCGTACTCGATCCCCGTTCGGTAGTTCTTGGTCCAGTAGCTGATGCCCTTGGTGTGGTCGTACTCCTGCAGCATGTGAACCCAGCGCTTGCCCACGTAGGGCACGTCGCAGATCACCCGTGGCGTGGCGAATCCCGGCATGTAGCCAAGCAGTGCGTACTGGAGGTCCTGTGCTTCTTGGACCGACGTCCGCCAGTGCTCAGCGTTCGGGATCATGTCGCAGAGGTAGAAGTAGTACGGCATGATCTTCGCGTGATCGAGGAGCATGAAGCAGAGGTCGAGCAGCTCTTTCGGCGTGGTGTTCACGCCGCGCAGCAAGACACCCTGGTTGCGAACATCACGGAAGCCTGACTCGAGCACCATCTTCGCTGCCCGGCCGACGAGCGGCGTGACGGACTGCGCGTTGTTCACGTGGGTATGGACCGCGATATCAACACCCCGGTCGAACGCCGTCTGCCCCATGCGGCCGAACGCCGCTTTCACGTCGTCCTGAAGGAAATGCTGGGGAACGCCGATCAACCCCTTGGTGGCGATGCGGATGTCGCGGATGTTCTCGATGGCGAGCAGTGACATCACGAAGTCCTCGAGCCGCTTCACGGGGACGTTCGCCATGTCGCCACCGCTGACTACGACGTCGCGGACCTGGGGAGTCTTCCGGAGGTAGTCGAGCATCAGATCCCAGCGTTCGTTCTGCTTGATCTCGAACTTGTACTTGAGGATCTGGAGCGTGTCGTTGCCCACCAGATCCATCCGGGTGCAGTGTCCGCAGTACTGCGGGCACGTGGGGATGAGTTCGGCCAGGACCTTGGTCGGGTACCGGTGCGTGAGTCCTTCGACGGCCCACATATCCGCCTCGTGCAACGAGTCGCGTGTCGCCAGTGGGTGGCTCGCCCATTCCGTGTGACGTTCGCTGAGTACGGGGGCCATATACCGGCGGATCGGATCCGTGTAGAGATCCTGCTCGTTCATCGTGTTGATCATCTGCGGCGGGATCAGCATGGACATGGTGGCCCGTTGCTGCTGGTCCTGTTCGATGTCGGTCATGAGCTCGTCGGTCGCGAACTCGCCCAGGGTCTCCTTGAATTCCTTCAGGTTCTTAACCGAATGGGCACGCTGCCACTGCCCCGACTCCCACTGGTCCTTCGTGATGTCCTTGTAGCCGGGCAGGCGGGTCCAGTCGGGCTCGACGAACTCCCTGGTCAGCGGGTAGTGGAATGGCTGGTCCTCGGCCGCGTGCGCGTGAGGATCGCGGTGCCCCGGGCGGACACCGATCGGCTGTGCGGGCAGTTCGACGCTCATGGTTCCACCCCTTCGAACGAACCGGCCGTAGGTCACGGCGAAACCGAATGTTTCAAGACAGAAAAGGATGATACCCGAACGATGTCCGGAAAGACAAGGGTTCTACCGGATGATGTTCGGCCGAGGGTAAGACCGGTCGGGGGTTATCGGCGCCCGCGACCGCCGGGGCCGCCGCCTTGGCCGTCGCGCCGTGGCCGGCGCTCGATCCGGATCTCCGGACCCTTCTTCGGAAGCCGCGCCTTCATCGGGGCGTGGCCCGTCCGTTCGAACCTGACCATGATGTGGTCGGGCTTCTGCGCGCGCTCGATCTCTCGATATCCATTGGCGAGCAGGTGTTTCAGGCGCGAATCCGCGGTTTTGCGCAGCTTGTCGGTGCCGGGCACCTTCACATAGAGGCGCTCGTGGAGAACTTCTTTGTAGTCAGGCATGGTCAGCAGAGCGTAGCAGGCGTGCAGGTGCCCCATGCAGCAACGGCCAGCCGGAGCTGGGGCTGCTTCAGGCTTCTGGAGGACCGGCCGATATGCCAATAAGAGATGGACACCCCTACCGATCAAGGCGGGGCCGTTCAAGGCGCACTCGACGATGTGGGCGAGCGATTCGCTGAAGGCGGTACCTGGCTCGCATACATCGACGATGTCTTGGCGCGCCTTGGCCCGGTATTAGCCGTCGATAGGGCCTATGTGTTCCAGAACGTGCGGGACCCTAGCGGCCGACTGTGGATGGATCTCCGGGCAGAGTGGGACGCCCCAGAAGTGCCTCCGATCTTCGACCGGCCCTCCAATCATCTTCACCCCTATGCACCCGACTTCACGCGGTGGATCGACGTCCTGGCGGGAGGTGCCTCGATCGACGCGATCGTTGCGGACCTTCCCGCGTCCGAGCGGCACGTGCTCGCCAGCGAACAAGTGGTCACCGTGTTTGCCGTTCCGGTCTTCGCGGGGGGCGATTGGTGGGGGTTCGTCGCCTTCGACAACACACACGACGCATCGCCCTGGAGCGAACTCCACGTCCACTCCCTTTCCATCCTCGCCGGCCACCTCGGTGAGGCGGTATCAGGCGAACGGAAGAGTGAGTTCGCCGAAGCCCTGCCCGATCGGTTCCGCGCGATCATCGAACACATCCCGGCGATCACGTATATGGACGCGCTCAACGAGCAGGCGACCTCCCTCTTCGTGAGCCCCCAGATCGAGGAGATCCTGGGCTACTCCGTGATGGAGTGGATGTCCGACCCCGACCTGTGGCCGAAGATCATCCATCCCGACGATCGCCCCCACGCCCTGGCGGAGAACGCCCGACACAACGAGACCGGAGAACCCTTCAACCTGGAATACCGCGTCTTCACCAAGGACGGCGCCCTCCTGTGGGTGCAGGATCGAGCGGTGATCGTTCGCGACGAGAAGGGCGCCGCGCTCTTCTCCAACGGTGTGATCATGGACATCACCGACCGCAAGCGTGGTGAAGAGCACCTCGCATTCAACGCCTACCACGACGAACTCACCGGGCTTCCCAACCGTGCGATGTTCGACGAGTTGCTCGACCTCTCGCTCACCCGCGCAACGCACCACGACGGATCCGTTGCGGTCGTCGTGGTGGACCTGGACGACTTCCGCCTGGTGAACGACTCCTTGGGTCACCAACAGGGCGACACCATCCTTCAGATGCTCGCCGACCGTCTTCGGGGTGCCACACGGGAGACGGACCTGGTCGCCAGGCGTGGAGGCGATCAGTTCCTCTTGCTTCTGGCCGACCTTGAACGCGACGGCGGCGGTGACATGGACGCCGCGCTCATCAGGGCTGAGTCCGTAGTTCAGCGCATCCACGGCGCCCTGCGCGAACCGTTCACGGTCATGGGCACCGAACTGTTCCTCTCGGCGAGCATGGGCATCAGCCTCTACCCACAGGACGCCCCCGATGCGAACGGACTCATGCGCAACGCAGAGGCGGCGATGTACGACTCGAAGAAGGCCGGCCCTTCGGGACACGTGGTGTCCAGTCGGGGCGATGTCGACTCCGCCGGAAAGCTCCGATTCGTCACCAGGTTGCGTAAGGCGGTTGAGGCGCAGCAGTGGACGCTCTTCTACCAGCCCGTGGTCGAACTTTCGACCGGTCGCATGACCGGAGTCGAGGCACTGATCCGCTGGATCGAGCCTGACGGCACCATCATCGGACCGGCCGAGTTCATCCCCTTGGCGGAGGAGCTGGGGCTGATCGAGGCGATCGGCGACTGGGTGGTCGGCGAGATCGTCTACCAGGGCACCGCATGGCAAGAGCTGGGAATGGACCTGGAGATCGGGTTCAACCTCTCGCCCCGGCAGTTCTGGCAGCCGGACCTGTCGACTCGCATCATCGAACAGATCGTTGGTGGCGGACTCGACCCTGCTCGTGTCATGGTGGAGATCACTGAGACGTCCGCGATGATGGACCCCGATCGCGCGCACGAGATCCTGTGGGCGTTGAGCAACGGCGGCCTGCGACTGGCGGTCGACGACTTCGGCACCGGCTACTCCTCGCTCTCTCGGTTACGCGAGATGCCGGTCGATGTGTTGAAGATCGACCGTTCGTTCGTGGACAAGGTGGACCAGGATCCGCAAGCCGCAAGCATCGTGACGGCATTCATCGAGCTGGCGCGAGGGTTGGGGATGACCACGCTGGCCGAGGGCATCGAAACCCAAGGGGAGCACGAATTCCTGGTGGCGCGCGGATGCCCGCTCGGTCAGGGCTTCTTGTTCTCCAAGCCAGTGCCGCCCGAAGAGATCATCGCGATGGCGTTCGGGGGCATCCCGACCATCACCGACACCGAGCGCGTGACCGCCTGACGGCGGTCTGCTCAGGCGTCCAAGACCTCGCGAACCGTCCGCTCGATCGCAGCGGCATCGATCTTCGCCCAGGCTCGCAGCTCGTCCGCCGTGCCCGAGCCCGCCATCTGCGTCACACCGAGTTTCTTCACCGTGCCGTGCATCGGTCCGGTCTCTGCGAGCGCGGCCAGGACCGCGTCACCCAACCCGCCTTCGATCCGGTGGTCCTCGACGGTCACCACGAGTCCGGTGACATCGAACGCCGTCCGCAACGTTGCGGCATCGATCGGTTTGACGCTATACGCATCGATCACCCGCACGGCGATCCCCGCGGCCTCGAGTGCGTCGGCAGCCTTAGTGGCTTGGACCAGCGTCACCCCGGCGGCGACGAGTGCGGCTTGATCGTCGTCGTGGGACCGAAGCGTCTTCGATCCGCCAACGGGGAAGGTCTCATCGGGACCGTAGAAGCAAGGGGTCTTCTCCCGCGTCGTGCGGATGTACTGGATGCCGTCCCGATCACACATCCCCGCGACAAGGGCGACGGTGGCGTTCCCGTCGGCGGGGTAGAGCACCGTGCTGCCGTTCACCGCACGGAACATGGCCAGATCCTCCGTAGCCATCTGGCTCGGGCCGTCTTCGCCGATGGACACCCCGGCGTGTGAACCGCAGATCCGCAGGTTCGCCCGGCTCACCGCACCCATGCGCACGTGGTCGTATCCCCGTGCCAGGAATGCGCCGAACGTCGCGCTGAAGGCGGTCTTGCCCAGAGCCTGTAGCCCCGTTTGCACCCCGAGCATGCATTGCTCGGCGATATAGAGCTCCACGAATCGCTCGGGTGCCACGGTCAGGAAATCCTCCGTGTGGGTGGAGTTCCCGACCTCGCCGTCCAGCACCACGACATCGGGCCGGTGGCCGGCCAGCCACGCCAATGCCTCCCCGAACGCCTTCCGCGTGGGGATACCGTCGGGGTAGGTGGGCGGCGCCTCGCTCTTCAGCTCAGCGGTCGAGAGCGGGATCACCGCGTCGGGCTTCTGCGGCTGGACCAAGATCGAGCGGAGCCCTCCGAGTTCGGCGATGGCTGCGTCCGCCTGCTCGGCACTAAGCGCCTTGCCGTGCCACCCTTCCTGGTTGGCGGTGAGCGCCAGGCCGTGGCCCTTCTCGGTGCGGGCGATGACGAGGGTCGGCTTGTCCGCCGCCTCCGCCTCCGTGTACGCGCGGTCGATCGCATCCACGTCGTGCCCGTCGATCTCCAAGGCGTTCCATCCGAACGCGAGGGCTCGATCGCGGAACACGTCGGCGTTCCACTGATGCATAGTCGGGCCGCGCTGTCCCAACCGATTCAGGTCGATGATCGCGATGAGGTTGTTCACCTCGTGGAACGAGGCGGCTTCCATCGCTTCCCAGACGCTGCCCTCGGCGGCCTCCGAATCGCCCATCAACACCCAGACGCGCCCCCCAGTTCCGTCCATCCGCATCGCGAGCGCCATCCCAAGTCCTGCCGCGAGACCTTGGCCCAACGAACCGGTCGCGACATCCACCCACGGCGTCTCGGGGAGGGGGGCCGGGTGCCCCTGGATCGGCGAGCCCATCTTCCGCAAGGAAAGCAACTCCTCGTCGGTGATGGCGCCGATGGCCTTCTGTACGGCGTACAGGGCGGGTGCCGCGTGCCCCTTCGACAGGACGAATCGGTCGTTCGAAAGCGACTTCGGATCGTCGACCAGCGTTCGAAGGTGGTCGCGGTAGAGCACGGCGAGCAGGTGCGCGCACGACATGGATGACGTCGGGTGGCCGGAGGCCGCGGCCGTGGTGCAGCGGATGCTGTCGATCGCGATCTGAGCGGCGAGTTCATTCCAATCGTGAGTCCGGCTGTCCATGGATCCTCCGTGCGTCGGGATGACTCCCAGCCTACCCCGCACGCGGCCCGATACTGCCCGACCATGCCGTCCCCTGCCCGACCTCCGTCCTATCGGCCAACCCTGCCGCTGGGGTAGCCTCGACGCTTATGGCAAACATCGATCCGATCGAACTGCGCGTCGCTGCGGCTACCGGGAACCGTCCGGTCCTGCTCGGGCTGGCCGGCGACAGCGCGTCGGGTAAGTCCACGCTCTCCCACGGCATCGAGTACATCCTTGGGTTCGAACGCGTGGGACGCGTCTGCACCGACGACTACCACCGCTTTGACCGCGCCACCCGGGCGGAACTTGGTGTCACACCCCTGGCTCCCGAGGCGAACGATCTGCGTCTGATGGCCGAACATCTTCGGATCCTGGCCTCGGGGAAGTCGGTCATCAAACCCACCTACGACCACCACACCGGAACGTTCGGACCGCAGGAGTCGGTGGACTCCGGTGAGATCATCATCGTGGAAGGTCTGCTGCCGCTCGCCGATCGCCGCACTCGGGACGCCATCGATGTCGCCGTCTACCTGGAGCCCGAGGAGGAACTACGCCACCGGTGGAAGCTCGAACGGGATGTGTTCGAGCGGGGGTACGCGCCGAAGGACGTCGTGAACGAACTGCACCGTCGTGAGGCGGACGCAGCGCAGTACATCCGACCGCAGCGTGACTTCGCCGACATCATCGTGCGGTTCCAACGTCAACCCGATGTCGAGGATGACGGGGACCTATCGGCGCGTCTCACCGTTCGTCCCACGTTGCCGTACCCGGGTCTGCGAGAGCTGGTCGGCTCACTCAGCCGCAGGGGCCTCGAACCCATCCGATGGTCTACCGCGACGGACCGGAGGGGACCGATGAGCGTGCTGGACATCGACGGCACCTGCCCACCGGATCTGGGCGGGGAGATCGAGGACGTCATCTGGTCCTATCTCCACCCCGACGACCGTCTGCAGCGCGACCGGATCGGGAAGTACCGCCACCCTGAGCACGGCGAACGCCGGAGCGAGGCGCTCGCGCTGGCTCAGCTCCTCATCGTCTCCCACCTGGTGGGAGCGCTGGACGGTGCCTTCGAGCTCTAGCTCCGGCGCGGTTTCACCACCGCTATCCGCAGGTCGCAGCGGGTACGCTGTGAAGACAGATGAATGACGCGTATCCCTCCTTCGAATCCCTCGGCGTGTCCGATGAAGTGATCGAAACCCTCGCCGCGAACGGCATCTTCGCTCCGTTCCCCATCCAGGTCATGGTGATCCAGGACGCCACGTCCGGCCGCGACACCTTGGCCAGGTCCAAGACCGGCTCGGGCAAGACGCTCGGCTTTGCCATCCCGATCGTCGATCAGCTCTCACCCGACGAACGCAAGCTCCCGGCAGCCCTCGTCCTGGTCCCGACGCGCGAGCTCGCGGTACAGGTACGGGACGAATTCCACGACATCGCCAAGGCGCGCGGCCTCCGTACCAAAGTCGTATACGGCGGAACCAGCGTGAGGGAACAAGCGGTAGGAGCGGACAAGGCGCACATCCTCATCGCGACCCCAGGCCGGCTCCAAGACCTCGCAGAACGCAAGCTCGTGGATCTCAGCGGCGTCCGGATCTTCGTTCTCGACGAGGCCGACCGGATGCTCGACATGGGATTCCAACCACAGGTC
>JAXDJX010000017.1:0-76689 GCA_034667405.1 Actinomycetota bacterium
GTCCTCAGGCAGGAGCCACCGCATCCCACACCTACAACGCCGCCGGGACCTTCACCGTGACGGTCACGGTCAAAGACACCGCCAACCTCACCTCGACCGCGACCAAGACGGTGAGCGTGAGCGGAACTACGTCGCCGAACCTCATCGGGAATCCGGGCTTTGAGACGAGCATGTCGGGCTGGAACGCAAGTGGCCGGGCTGGCGTCACCTTCTCGCAGTCCAGCACGGCGCGATCGGGGACCTTCTCGGCTGTCATCACCAACACCAACTCCACCACCGTGCCTGAGTGCACGTTGAATGACTCCCCCAACTGGGTGAAGTCCACCGTGCCTGGCACGTATCAGATCAGCCTTTGGGTTCGAGCAGACACCCCGGGCGCGACACTGAAGTTGAAGATCCGCGAGTACACGTCGTCTGGAGCAGCGGTTACGTCCGGTTCCTCTACGGTTACGCTCTCCGCCACCTGGCAGCAGGTCAAGTTCCCATATGTCGTCTCGGCATCGGGGAACAACCTCGACTTCAACGCATTGACACTGAACTCCGCCCCGGGGACGTGCTTCTATGCGGATGACGCGTCCATCACTGGGCCACCGTAGCCAGGCGGTGTGGCCGCTGATGCATCCCCTCGTTCACTGAAGCGTGGACGATCCTCCGTTTCTCCGTTTCAGGTGACGCGGTTCCAGCGTTCCTTCGAGTAACGCTCGGAAGTTCCTCGTAGGCCCGTAGACCCCACCGCCAAGACCCGGACCCTCCCGCTAGCGCGAACCGACCGCATCGTTGGTTGGAGTTCCTCGAACCTGGGTAGAGCGGTCCTAGGATCCAGGATAGGAGCAGACGATGCCGAAGACTAAAGAGATCGCGAAGACGGGCAAGCGATTGGGGAAGAAGGTCTTGGCGACAGATGCCGCCCAGGC
This sequence comes from Actinomycetota bacterium, assembly GCA_034667405.1. Classification (GTDB taxonomy): domain Bacteria; phylum Actinomycetota; class UBA4738; order UBA4738; family HRBIN12; genus JANXVR01. The sequence goes on from JAXDJX010000017.1 coordinate 915, forward strand.
AGTTGTGCAGGTCATGGTCGATGGGATCGAAGAGGTGGCGGTCGATAAGGCCGACGATGTCGCTGAGAACCTGAAGGCTCGCGCCGCCAAGGCGGGGGGCCGTTCCTCGAACCGAGCCCCAGCAAAGAAGTCGACGGCAAGGAAGTCGACGAGGTCCGCCAAGAAGCCGTCTGCCAAGAAGCCGTCTGCCAAGAAGCCGACCGCCAAGAAGCCCTCTGCCAAGAAGCGGACCGCCAAGAAGCCCTCTGCCAAGAAGCGGACGGCCAAGAAGCAGACGGCCAAGAAGCAGACAGCCAAGCGCGCAGGGACAAAGAAGTCCACGGCGAAGAGATCCACGTCGAAGAAGCCCGCCGCGAAGAAGCGAACCGCGAAGAAGCCGACGGCTAAGCGGCGCTGATCGAGTCGGTCCGCGGACCCCTCAGTGGACCGCGATCGAGATCGATGGCGACCACCAGGTGCCCGCGGTGGAGTCCGCCAACCGAAGACGAGCGCGGAAGCGATACGTTCCCGGACCGGCGTCCGGGAAGAAGTCGATCCCTCCCGACTGATCTCCGAGCACGAGGGTATGGAATGACACGTCTCCCGGCCGCTTGATCTGCACGTCGTTCACGCACCCTTCGGGAGGAGCTCCATCCATCCAGTCGATCACGAAATCCGTCGATGTGTCGCCGGAGCCAGGCTTCACGGTCGGTCGGATCCGGACCGTCATCCCGTTGCCGGTGACGCCATCCATCACCCGGTACGAACCGGCTGCTGGGAACCCGAACAGGAACGATCCACCCGGATCGCGGAGACCCGAGTCGAAGAGTCCGAGGCCCGACGCATCGACGATGGAGTGGGCGTGCGCATCTCCGGACGGGATCGTCCAGGCGATCGTGGTCGTGGGGATCTTTCCGTCCGGTCGGGGAGTCGAGAACCCCCCGCCCGTCACAGCCACCGGGCAGATCCGCTCAGCGAACGTGCTCGGGTGAAAGCGGATGCCGCCAACCGCCCAGATCGCCGTGCCGACCTTGATCCCACCGAGCAAGAAAGGGGTGAGACCCGGCCGTAGCAACGGCACGGGATCCACCGATGCCCAGCCCGTGCCGTCCCAGTGGCGGATCTTCTGTGAGACATCGCCGTACGGGCGATCCGCCAGAGCCCACACATCGTCGCTGCCGGCGGCGATCACCCCCCGCCCGGCGACCGGGTCGGATGTCGTCCCCGGCAGAACGCTCCAGCCAGCGCCGTCCCAGTGCCAATACGTCCAGTACTTGGAGGCGTCGTAGCTTTGGGATTCTCCGACCGCCCACACGTCGTCTGGCGCGAGCGCAGCGACGCCGCCCAGGCCGTTCGCGTAGATACCCGGCGTGGGGACCGGCGCCACGGACCATGCCAAGCCGTCCCAGTGCTCGGCCAAGAGTCCAGAGCTCGAGGAACCCACCGCCCAGAGATCGTTACTTCCCGTGCCGGAGACGGCGGCGAAACCCGCATCCGTGCCCGGCGCCGATCGCGTCGACCAGGACCCCCCGTTCCAATGGATCACCAGCGGATGGTTGTGTCCGCTCGAGAGCGTCGTTCCCACCGCCGTTGACGTCCGTTGACCCCGTTGCGAACAGCCCGGACAGACCCGACGAACCCGTGGAGGGGGGACTGGCCACGATCGTCCACGCATCGCCGTCCCAGTGCTCGGTGAGTGTGACTTTGTGGCTTCCATCCGATGAGTCCTTCGTTCCTGCCGCCCACACGTCGTTCGATGCGATCGCGACCACCGACGTCAATGATGCTGAGACGCCGATCGGCGGACCGCTCACCAGGCTCCAGACGGCTCCATCCCAGTGTTCGATGATCTGACTCGTGGAGCCATCGCCTGCGAAGTAGGACCCGACCGCCCACACGTCGTTCTGGCCCATACCGTCGATCGCAGCGAGCTGGGCCGTCTGCTCGGCGTCGGGCAGGGCGGGCGTTGGGACCGGACGCCATTGAGGGCCGCAACCCGACCCAGCGGGCCCAGCCAAGGCCAAGGGGACCGTGGCGACCTGTCCGTTCGTTACGAGCGAGAAGGCGAGCACGGCCGTCGCGAACGTCGATGACCGGCGGATCCATGTTGGAGACATCCTCGCGCCACCCACCTTGAAGCTCCTCGGCCCGAAATCACTCCCTGGGCGTAGGAGCGCACGCGTTCGTCGTACGGAGACCGTCTCCACGTGGAGACGCTTAGCACACGCGGGTGCCTATCCTAGGCCTCCTGGCCGGTTGCGCGCTTATCGATCGGCGTCGGGGGCGTGTACGCGGAAGTCTTGAGCCGGATCGCCGGTCGTCGTCGTCCGAGGAACGCCGCCAGGCCCGGTCGGTGTTGAGGATTTGGGCGGTGCATCGGGAGTTGCATTGCCCGCTCCCATCGACTTCGCCGCCAACTCGCCTTCTGTCCCTTCTCCGGTGCCGTCGACGCCCTTATCGTCCGCTTCGCTCTGCACTTCGGGATCGACCGCTTGAGGGTCCTCGCGGTCGGACGCCGCTTGCGTTGGCTTATCCGAATCATGCGTTGGATCTTCTCGCTCGCTCATCCGTTCTCCTTCCCGGGCGCGCCCTATGAAACCCGCGGATGGGTCCCGTCCTCCATGAACCCCCCCTCACCCGAGATCCTGTCGGCTCCTCAGCGTGGTCTATACCCGCACCGGTCACTACCGTAACGACGCGATCCAGTTCTATGCCCTGCCTTCTCGATGCGTGGGCCGAGGTGCGAGCCGGCGACGTTCGGCGCAGGGCTATCCACCCAGGATCGCCATGGGGAGGTGTCCGTAGGTCCTACTCAGGACGGGGTACCGGGGGGTGCAAGACGCTACCTACGACGAATGTACGAGCCGGGAACGAACCGTGAGACTGCCACCCATGAGCGAACCAGTTCCATTCTGCGAAGAGTGTGGCGTCGTCGGCGTGAGACTTTCCGGATTGCATCCGGAAGAAGGTGGGATCGTTCGGTGGGCGATCTACCGATGCGGGCATGTCAAGACGCAGATCCTGCTCGACGAGGTTGCCGTCGACAAGCCCGACCTGCTTATAGCTACGCAGCCGACAAGCGCCTCAACCGTCGGGTAGGCCTGGGCCCGACACGACCATGGTGGCCAACAAGGTTCCTGCATGCTCGTCCTGTGACGTGGGGGGTTCGGGACCCCTGATCGGGTCGGTCGGACGTGGGATGCGCCCCTGCCCATGCGCTGCTAGCGTGCCTGATGTGGCGAAACAGCGCGATCTCACGCTGCTCCTGGTGGCAACGGCGCTCTCTTCACTCGGCGACGAACTGGCTCTGATCGCTCTCACGATCAAGGTTTTCGAGTTGAGCCATTCGGCCCTGTCGGTGACAGCACTTCTCGTCGCAGGATTACTGCCCATGGTGGTCTTCGCCCCCGTCGCCGGGCTGCTGGTTGACCGGTCGGAGAAGGTCCATCTGGTTGCGGTCGTTGCCGTGATCCAGGCCATTCTCGCATTCGCCATGGCCGGAACGCTGAACGTCCCGGCCATCCTCGTGTTGTCGTTCCTCCTTGGGACCGGAGCGGCGATCTCTTCACCGACGCTTGTCGCCATCGTTCCGAGCATCGTGAGGGATGGGGACACGACGAAGGCCAACGCCTGGCTCGAGGCGGGTCGTTACGCGGGGTGGGTGCTCGGCCCGATCCTCGGTGGTGTTCTCGCGCAGACCGTGGGATCGGGGTGGGCGCTGTCGGTGGACGGGATAAGTTTCATCGTCATCGCTGCCGCTGTCCTGAGTCTGTCCGTGCGGTGCCCTCCTGAAAACCACGAGGAGAACGAGAAGCATGCCGCCCGCAAGGGATTCGGCTTCGTCTGGTCTGATCCGGTTCTGCGGGTCACCGTCACGATCCTTGTGGCCACCGTCCTCTTCGCGGCGATCGACAACGTCGCGGAGGTGTTCTTCGCTCGAGAGGTGCTCCACGCCGGGAGCTGGGGGTTCGGTGCGATCGCGTCGGCCTGGCTGACAGGGATGGTGATCGGCGCCACGGGCATCGCTCGAAGGCTTCCGCCGGGGCGATTGCCGCTCGCGGTGATCGGAGGGTCACTCGGGATCGGAGCGTTCGTCCTGGCGGGTGCGGCGATAGGACGAACGGTCCCGGCGATCGCCTTCTTTTTCGCGGCTGGGATCGGCAACGGGGTCCAGAACGTATCCATCCGAAGCCTCATCCATGCCCGGGTGCCCGAGCACCTGCGCGGCCGGGTGTTTGCGGCCTATTTCGGTCTGCTGACGTTCATGCAGATCGGCGCGACCGTATTGGGAGGGGTGCTCATCGGCGCGTTCGGGGCACGAGCAGCGTTGATCATCTCCGGTGGAGGTGGAGTCGGGGTCGCCCTTCTCGGCCTCCTTTGGCTCGGCTCCTCAGATGTCGCCGTTCAGGAAACGATCGTGGTGCCTGAACTTGGTCCGGTCGTGAAGATCCCAGAAACGGAAACATCCCAGGACCCGCTCTAGCGTTCTCGTGCCTCCACGGAACACGAGGCGGGCGGCTCCTCTTTAGTGGCGACGAGAATGACGCCGTGGCGCTGCTGTGGGAGGCCTCAGACGTCCAGGCCCGGACTTCAGTCGACCAGGATCCGAGGGCAATACTCGAACTCGTGCGTCTGCTGGTGCGGCGGAGCGAAGTCGGCGAGGGCCGTCGCGCACGAGACCTGCTCGCCGCGGGTCGATCTCCCTTCGCTCTGGCCGCCACACAGGTCGCAGACGCCCTGTCGCCGAGGACCAGCACGATGCGATCGCGACGCTTCGCGAGGCCGCCGAACGCCTCGACGCGCTCGGGACGCGGATCGATCTGGGACTTGCGCTGCTCGATCTCGGCCGCGCGAAGCGAAGCGTGGGCGAGGATCCGACGCCGACGTTCGAACGCGCGCGAATGGTGTTCGCGGCGTGCGGCGCCGGGCGATGCGTCCCCGACACCGAGGCCGAGCTGACCCGGTAGGAACTCCCATTACCGCCTGCGTCATGTCTCGGCGCGCAGAGTCGGGGACTAGCATGGCGGTGAGTACCGGGCGCTGAACGGACATCGACCGAGGGGAGACAGGGATGGCACAAGCGCAGGAGCCGGTCGCGATCCTCGGGATCGGCGCGATGGGCCACGGGATGGCGATCAGTGCGTTGCGTGCCGGTATCCCGACGATCGTGTGGAACCGCGATCCAGGCGCGACCCGAGACCTCGCCGAACTCGGCGCGGACGTTGCCGAAGATGCCGCCGACGCCGGGCGCCGAGCCTCGACCGTCATCACGATGGTGACCGACACGGATGCAGTCATCTCCATCGCCGGTGAGCAGGGCATGCTCGCTGCTCTTGCTCCCGGGACGATCTGGGCGCAGATGAGCACGATCGGTGTGGTCGGTATCGAACGTGTCGCAGCGATGGTGCTTGAGGAGCGCCCCGACGTGACACTCATCGACGCGCCGGTGTCGGGGAGCAAGGAGCCTGCGGAGCAGGGTCAGCTGACGATCTTCGCCTCCGGTCCCGACGACGCTCGGCCACGCCTAGCCCCGCTGTTCGACGCGCTCGGGCAGCGCACGATCTGGGTCGGTGCGGTCGGGGCCGGCTCCCGACTGAAGCTCGTGAACAACACCTGGCTCGCGTTTTCTGCCGAAGCGGTCGCGACGTCGGTGGCGCTCGCTCATCGGTTGGGGCTTGAGACGGAGACGGTGATGGACACGCTCGGCGGCGGGTCGCTCGTCTCCGCCTGGCAGGAAGCCAAGCTGCACCGCATCGCCCAGGGCGACTACTCAAGTCAATTCCCGCTGTCGCTCGCACTCAAGGATGTGCGCCTTGCCCTGCAGGCGGACGATGATGACCGGTTCGCCACCCTTGCGACCTTGGCCGAGGAATGGCAGTCGGTCATCGACCAAGGGCTCGGCGACAAGGACCTCACCGTGGTGACGCGCGCATTGCAGCAGCCGGGCGGCCCCTGGGCGCCGAGTCCGATTTGACCGCCCGGCCCGATACGCGTATGCCGGTGGGGACACTTCGACAGAGGAGGACGGTATGGCTAGCGATCTCACGCTCACCGTCGACGACCAGCCAGGTGGGCTGGCAGTTGTAGGTGAGGCGCTCGGCGCTGCCGGGATCAACATCGAGGGCCTTCTGGGCATCGGCCTCGAGGGTCGCGGCATCATCCATGTTTGCGTGCAAGACGGGGCGGCCGCCCGAAGGGCGCTCGAAGGTGTCGGTATCAAGGTGGAGGGCGAGGCCGAGGCGATCCTCGGTCCTCCCGTCGAAGGAGCACAGCAGCCCGGCACGATGGGTGTGATGGCACGGGCCGTCGCTGAAGCCGGGGTCAACGTCCGGGTCGCCTACCTGGCCACAGAAACGCGAGTCGTGCTGGTCACCGACAACAACGCCAAAGTCATGGAGCTCATGGCGAACATGTAGGGCGAGCGAACGCCCCGCTTACAGCCCGAGACTTGCCCAGTCTCCCGTGATCGCGCACGTGATCCCCGGTATTTGGATGATCACGAATAACCACGTGCCGTCGGGGCTGAAACGTGGTTCGGCGAACTCCGGATAGCCGAGACCGTCCGCCGGCGAGAAGTCATCGTCGGGGACGGATGGGTCGTAGAGCTTCCCCGACGCATCGATGATTGACAGCCGCATCGGCACCAGGTTGAGCTCGCCCTCCTCGTCGAAGTCGCCCATGTTCTCGGTCGGTGTGTATTGCTATGAGCGTCGTTCGACAGGGGGACATCCCGCCAACAGGCTCACCCAACGAACCACAGAGGTGCGTCGGTCGGGGGTGTGTCCAGCGGTCCATGACCGCAGGGTGAGAAGGTGATGCGCGTGACGATACCCCCGCTCCGTCTCACGCGGCCGCAGATCCTGGCGTTCCGACGGCACGCCGGCGGGCTCGATGAACGGCTCCCACGCGGCCGTACCTCACTCCGCCGCGCGGCGTGGGCCGGCTTGCAGGACAGCATGCCCCGTGCCGCGCTCCTCTCGATACACGCACGGGTGCAGGGGACCGTATCGGCTACCTGGGAGGACCCATCGCTCGTCCAGCTCTGGGGTCCGCGGTACCACGCGTACGTCGTCGCCGCCCGTGACCTCGCGTTCTTCTCGCTCGGGAGACTGCCGGATGGCGGCAAGACACGGCGAACGGCCGAGGATCTTGCCGCTCGCCTCCGCGCGTCGATCGGCGACGAGCGGATGCGCTACGACGACGCCGGACGCGCCCTCGGTGTGCATGGGAACGCGCTCCGCTACGCCGCGCTGACGGGCACGGTCGCCATCAGGTGGGAGGGCGCGCGGTTGCCGACCATCTGGACCCTGCCGCCGCCCGAGATCGACGCGGCCGACGCCCGCCGGGAACTCGCGCGCCGGTACCTCCACATCTTCGGGCCCACCACGCCCGAGGCGTTCGGGCAGTGGTCCGGGAGCGGTCTCCCTCACGGCCGCTCGGCGTTCGATTCGCTCGGTACGTCCGTAACCCCCGTGCGAACGCCGATCGGCGACGCGTGGATCCTCACGCGTGACGAACCGGCATTCCGCGCGACCCCTGGGCCGACGGCACCCGCACGGTTCCTCCCGAGTGGGGACGCGTATTTCCTCCTCAACGGTGCCGATCGAGACATCTTGGTTCCCGACCCCGACCGCCAACGCGAGTTGTGGACCCCGCGCGTGTGGCCGGGAGCCCTCCTCGTCGAGGGTCAGATCGTCGGAACGTGGCGACGTGCGCACGCGACCGTGGCGATCCAGACGTGGCGTCGTCTCTCTCGCGCCGCGCGCGACGCGGTCGAGGAGGAAGCGGCGTCCTTGCCGGTACCCGGTGTACGCCAGACCGTCGTCCTCTGGGACTGAGTCGTTTAGCTAGCCGACGCTTCGACCCTTGCCTTGATCTTCGCGAGGTCGTTCCTGAAGCCCTTGGGCATGTCTCGCGAGATCTTGAACATCGTCATCTTCGCGAGCGTGGTCGGCTCGACGATCTCCCCGCCCTTGCTGAGGGTCGTCATCCCCGCGTTCTCGCGCAACGAGAACCAGTGATGGACGCGTCCGAGCGCGCCGACCGACATCCAGCCGAACTCGTTCGGCGCCGACATCTCCGTGATCGTGCTCTCTTCCTTCTGGGTACCGAACTGCTTCGCCACGGTCGAGAACACGGTTCCCACCACGATGGGACCGCTGTCCGCCCGAGACACCTGCAGCCCGTGCCCGGCCCACTCGCCATGACGAGCGAAGTCGCTCACGTACTGGAACACCCTGTCGGCCGGCGCCTGGATGCTGATGCTTTCCTCGAATCGCTTCATGCAGCCCTCCTAGCCATCGCGCGGAAACGCGCTCCCGACAGCCTATGTCAGGGGACTCCAGCGCGTGTCGGGGAATCCAGAAGGGGGGCTCGACATCCCCCTCCCCGGGGTGGCAGTATCACTTTCAATCAATAGATAGGTTCGGCCGTGAAACGTTCGCTGCTCACCATCGTTGCGTTCTCGACGCTCCTTGGGGCGCTCGCGCCTCCTGGAGTGGCTCGGGCCGGTCTCGATCCGAGCAAACCGAACATCATCGTCATCCTCACCGACGACCAGAGCATCAACACCCTCCAGCAGATGACCAACGTCCAGGGGCTCGCCGCCTCCGGAACGACGTTCACCAACGCATTCGTGTCCAATCCCTTGTGCTGCCCATCTCGCTCGACGATCCTGACGGGGCTCTTCTCGGGCCACACAGGTGTGTGGACGAACGGTGATGACGCGCCTCCCGCAGATGGTGGTTATGCCGCATTCACCCAGAACGGGAATGAAACGAGAACCCTCGCGTATCACCTGTCGACAGACCTGGGGTATCGAACGGGTCTCTACGGGAAGTACCTCAACGAGTACGTGGCCGCACCGGGTGCGCAGGGGGTGCCGTCCATATCGGGCTGGACCGACGTCCACGCGTTCACCTCGCCCGTTGGCTACTACGACTACGAACTCACCGATGGCATCCTCAACACGGACGGCACGTATCACGCCGTCCGATACGGCAGTGACCCGAGCGACTACTCCACCAACGTGGTTGCCGATCTTGCGGTGACCTTCTTGCAGGAACAGACGGACGACCAACCGTTCTTCCTCTACTTCACGCCCTACGGTCCCCACGGGCCAACGACGCCGGGGCCCGGGGATGAAGGGGTGACCGCGTCGACCAGCTTCTCCACACCGGCGTTCAACGAGGCAGATGTATCCGACAAACCGCTCTACATCCAACAGCGGCCACTCCTGAAACGGGCGGCCCTGAAGAAGCAGTACGACCGGCAATACGCGACGCTCGCGTCCATCGATCGGGCGGTGGGACGGTTCGAGGCCGCGTTGTCCCCCGAAGAACTCGCGAACACGATGTTCATCTTCGCCTCGGACAACGGGTTGTCCTACGGCGATCAACGCTGGACCGGCAAGCAAGTCCCGTATGAACGGTCGATCCACGTCCCCTTGATCGTGAAGATGCCCGGCCAGGTCGCCTCGGCAACCGTTGACCGGTTGGTGGCCAACGTCGATCTCGCGCCGACGATCTTCGACCTCGTGGGGATCACGCCCGACGACCCGGTGTACGGGTCGCACCTGGACGGTCGCTCGCTGCTCCCGTTGTTGACTGGCTCCGGCACGTTCAGCCCCCGTTCCGCGATCCTCTTGGAACATATGTATGACGGCCGGAACACCACGCCCTCCTACTGCGGAGTCCGGATGGCGACGTGGATGTATGCGGCGTACTCCGACGGATTCGAGGAGCTGTACAACCTGTCGAAGGACCCGTACGAACTGCGCAATCAGGCCTCAAGCAACACCGCCATGGTGGCCAAGATGCGTGCCCGCACGCAGGCCTTGTGCGACCCGATGCCGCCCGATTTCCCTGCCGGCTTCTGGGGATCTCTGTGAGGCGGGCGCTGCGCGTCATCGTTGTGTTCGTGATGGTGTCGGGAACCCTCGCGCTCCCTGGTGTGGCGCACGCCACCGGCGATGTGGGATTCGGGAAGAGCCTCCTGGCAGGGGAGTCCACGACGGGTCCGACGACCCTGCAGTTCGGGCCGGATGGACGCCTCTACGTTGGCGAGGACGGCGGGACCATCAAGGTCTACTCCATCGAGCGCATCGGATACAACCAGTATCAGGTCACTGCCACGGACACCATCACCTCGATCGCCGCCATCGGCAATCACGACGACGACGGCAAGCCCCGCCCCGACATCGTCGGACGCCTGCTCACCGGGCTCGTCGTAACGGGAACGGCCGGACGACCCGTGCTCTATGTGAGTTCGAGCGATCCACGTATCGGCGGTTCCCGCGTCGGCCTCGGAGACACGGGGCTGGATACGAACTCAGGAACGATCTCCCGCGTGCGATGGGACGGCACCGCCTGGCGCACGACGGCGGTGGTGCGCGGCTTGCCGCGTTCGGAAGAGTTCCACTCGACCAACGGGATGGCCCTGGACCCGGCGACCAACACCCTCTACGTCGGACAGGGCAGCAACACGAACATGGGGGCGCCCGCGGACAGCTTCGCGAACCTTCCCGAGTACGCCTTGTCCGCAGCGATCCTCTCGATCGATCTTGACGCGATCACGGCGATGGGCCCGGGGCCATACGCGATCCCGACGCTCAACGACCCGACACGGTCGGGGCCAAACGACAAGAACGATCCGTTCGGCGGGAACGATGGCCTGAACCAAGCGAGGATCGTTGCCGGCGGTCCTGTGCAGGTCTATGCCCCCGGCTACCGCAACCCTTACGACCTGGTCTTCACGACGAACGACAAGCTGTACGGCACCGACAACGGTTCGAACGCCGGGTCGGGAGGCCTGGCCATCGGCGATGGGTCGCCCGATTGCACGAACGCTCCAAACGAAGGGGGCATCTCTGCGGAGGACAGCCTTCACCTGATCGATGAAGGCGACTACGGCGGCCACGCGAACCCCACCCGAGGGAACGCCGCCAACACGTTCGGCGGTCATTCGCCTATCCAGACGAGCGACCCGGTGCAGTGCACCTGGATAACGCCGGGGCCCGCGAGGGGTTCGATCGCGACCTTCCCTGATTCCACCGACGGCATCGCCGAATACACGGCATCGAACTTCAGCGGTGCGCTGGCGGGAGAGCTCCTGCTCACCTCGTTCAACAACTCCATCTATCGCGTCCGGCTGGATGCGGCAGGGGATGCGGTCACGGAGGTATCGACACTGTTCTCCTCTGTCGATCAGCGCCCGCTCGACATCAGCGCGCAAGGTGATGCCGACCCGTTCCCGGGAACCATCTGGGTCGCGGATCACACCGCCGGAACCATCGTCGTCTTCGAACCCAACGACTACGACGGTCCTCCGGGCCCCTGCACGGGTCTGGATGACGCCAACGACGACGACAACGACGGCTTCACCAATGCCGATGAGATCGACAACGGCACCGACCCGTGCTCGGCCGCCGATGTTCCCGCCGACGCCGACAACGATCGCATCTCCAACCTGAACGACCCCGACGATGACAACGACGGGCTGCTCGATACTTCCGACCCCTTCGCGAACGACGCGTCCAACGGCATCGGGCGCACGCTCCCCGTGCAGATCTCCTGGGACGCCGTCCTCGCGGACCCCGGGGGCATCGACGGGACCGGGTTCACTGGCCTCATGACCAACGGCACGAGCGACTATTCGAGCCTCTACGACCCGGCCGAGATGACGGTCGGAAGCGCGACCGGCACGCTCACGGTGGACGCCGTCCCAGACGGCACCGCAGATGGATCCGCGAACGACCAGAGCTACGCGTTCCAGTTGGGGCTGGATGCGACGTCCCCGACGCACCCACCCTTCGCCGTGACGACGCGGATCGTCGCGCCCTTCGGAGGGAGCGCTCCGGTTCCGGGACAATCCATGGGGATCGCCGTCGGTACGGGCGGCCAGGACGACTACGTTGCCCTTTCGACCGCGGCCGGTGACGGCTCCGGCGCGATCGAGTTCCGGCGCGAGGTGGGCGGCATCGTCACGAACCGCCGGAGCGCTCCCGTCGACATGCCGGGTCCAGACGCCGTGGCGTTGTGGTTACGCGTCGATCCGGTGGCCCATACCGTGCAGCCTCGCTACGCGGTCGCATCTGCGGGTGTGACGGGGCCAACCAAGAACCTCGGAAAGGCGATCGCCGTCCCGGCCAGCTGGTTCTCGTCGGGAGCACTCGCCATCGGCATCATCTCGACGTCCCACGGGTCCGGCGTTCCGTTCCCGGCCACATGGGATTACTTCAGAGCCAAGGCCGTCGCTCAGCCCTGATCACCGGGGACCTGGCGTGCGCGCCAAGTCCAGGTGTACTATCCCGAAACTGTCCGGGGCCGTACTCCGTGATCACGACCGATGCCCCGGGACCGAACGAGGAGGGGTGACACGTGAAGCGACGATCGGCACTCTGCGCCATGGTCATCGCCACGGCAGCCGCGACGACCGCCGCGGCTCCGGCGGGCGCAGCGTTCCCGGGAAGGAACGGGCGGATCGTCTTCGCCGCCATACGCGATGGCGGGAGTCGTTCGCAGATCTACAGCGTGCGTTCCGATGGCAGTGGCGTTCGAAAGCTGACGCACGTTCCGAGGGGATCATCGGCGTGGAAGCCTCATGTGTCAGCAGACGGCAGATCCGTGGTCTACGTCGTGAGCACGCAGGATCAGAACGATCAGCTCTGGCTCATGCGATCGGACGGGACCGATCAACATCAGCTGACGACGGGACAGCGATTCAGCCCGTCGGGTGAGGGGACCGCCGGGTTCGCACCGGATGGTCGGATCGTCTACTCGCGTTGCGGCGACTACGTCGAGTTCTTCTACACCTGCAAGATCGTGTCGGTGCGCCCGGACGGCTCCGACATGCACATCATCATCGGCGGACGGTGGCACCCGAAGGAGCCGGTCGTCTCCCCGGACGGATCCACGATCGCCTACGTGAGCGACCTCGGAGGGCGCGACGCACGGGTGTGGCTCGCGGATGCCGACGGCGCCAACCGTCGAGCGATCACCTCGGGCCTCAAGTTCATCGAGGGCCTGTCGTGGTCTCCCGATGGCACCCACATCGCATTCGGTGGCGTCACCCGCAATATCGCGGTGTACGCCATCGCCACAGACGGGAGCTACCTCAAGAAGGTGGTTCCGGGCGCGACGTTCCCGGCGTGGTCGCCGAACGGACGCTGGCTCGTCTACGTCAGTGAACTTCGAGGTCGATTCGAGCGGGCCCGCCCGGACGGCACGGATATCTCTGTCGTCGTCGATCCGACCGTGAGAACCGTGATCGACATCTCGGACTGGGGGGTCGCACCATGAGGCGCGTTGCATCGATGCTGTTCGTCGGGTTGATGACGGGGCTGGTGCTTGCCGGCACTACGTCTGCTCCCGCGGTCGGAGGCTCGGCGGCGTTCAACGGCCGCATCCTGTTCACTCGGTGTACCGCGAGAAGCTGTGACATCTACACCGCCAATCCGGATGGAACTGCCATCCGCCGGGTCACCCACGATGGGAATGCGTTCTCCGGTGACTGGTCTCCCGACGGGCGCCACATCGCCTACGTCGGCGCTGCGAGTGGGGATTTCGCGATATGGATCGTGCGTTCCGATGGTTCCCATGCCAGGCAGCTGACGCCGAACGATCGACGGTCCGACAACTTCTGGCCACGGTTCGCCCCGAACGGGCGGCGGCTCCTCTTCGTCAACTGCGCAGGGGGCGACTGCGACGGAGGGATCGGGTCGGTCCGAACGGATGGGAGTCATCTCCACATGGTGACCGAGAACAGTCACTCCTCGTACAACGTCGCGGAACTCTCACCTGACGGGACGCGATTGGCCTACATGCGCTGGCACGTGGGTGGCGTCAAGATGGCGATCTACGTCGCGAACGCCGACGGCACCGACGAGAGACGCATCACCCAAGCACGCTTGGAGGGCTATCTTCCTGACTGGTCGCCCTCGGGGGATCGCATCGCGTTCACGAGTTACGTCTTCTTCGACCGACCAGCTCCGTCTATCTACTCTGTTCGTCCCGACGGAAGCGACGTCGAGGCCCTTACCCACCCACCGTCGCCCCACTCTGACTGGGACGGTTCCTATTCACCCGACGGTTCGAAGATCATCTTCGATTCCGACCGCCGGTACTCCGACGGCTGTTGCGGCGACCTCTTCACCATCGATGCGGCCGGGGGGAACCTGCAGAAGATCGACCTGCCGTTCGACGCGTACGACCCGAGATGGGGAACCGCACCGCCGATGCCGATAAGTCCGATGTCGATATCTGCCCACGATGCGGGTTCCCGGGTCCCAAGGGTGGGCGGATCTCCTTGTCACGTCGTGCCGGGTTTGGCCGGCACGCCGATGTGTCCTGAGGCTGGGTAGGGAGCCCTTCGCCAACTACACTCGCGCGAAGCACGACGGCACGGAGAGAGGCGGACGCGCGGTGGTGAGCAAGGGGTCGCAGCCCGGCGTACCCGTCGATGCCCAGACACTGGTCGAGCGACTCCCCGGGATCGTCTACGCGGCCGAGCTCGGTGAGGCGGGGCTCTGGACCTACGTCAGTCCACAGCTCGAATCGATCCTGGGATATGCGCCCGCAGAGTGGCTGGCCGACCCCACATTGTTCGATCGGCGCTTGCATCCCGACGATGTCGACCGTTACCGGACGGCAGAGCTGGAGAGTCACGAGCTGGGCGAACCCCTATCGGTCGAATATCGGCTCCACAGCCGGGACGGCCGCGTGGTGTGGATACGAGATGAGGCGACGGTCGTCCACGAAGGCGATACCGCGGCGTTCAATCTCGGTGTGATGTTGGATATCACCGTTCGCAAAGAGACGGAGACGGAGCTTTGGGAGACAGAGGCGAAGTACCGGACCCTGGTCGAACAGATCCCCGCCGTGACCTACATCGATGCCGTCCCGTTGGACGATCCGAGGGACCTCACCCCCGTCTACATCAGTCCCCAGATTGAAACGCTTCTGGGCTACACACCAGAGGAGTGGGCCGAGGACCACGACCTCTGGGACCGTGTCGCCCACCCCGACGATGTGGAGTCGGTCAGCGCGCAGGCCGAACAGGCCTTCGTCGCGGGAACGCCGCTCAGCATCGAGTACCGGATGATGACGCGCGACCATCGGGTGGTTTGGATCCGCGAAGAAGCGTCGCTGGTGCGCGACGACCAAGGAGTCCCGAAGTTCTGGCAGGGGCTCTACATCGACATCACGGGACTGAAGCGAGCCGAAGAGGAACTGAACAACGCCCTGCATCGCGAGATGGATGCGTCAGAGCGGCTCCGGGCGCTCGACGAGATGAAGAACACCTTCCTGCAAGCCGTCTCCCACGATCTGCGTACGCCGCTCGCGGCCATCCTCGGACTCGCGCTCACGCTTGCCCGGGAGGAGGTCGAGCTGGACGACATCGAGGTGCGGGACCTCGCGACCCGCATCGCTTCGAACGCGCGCAAGCTCGATCGGATGGTCGCCGACCTCCTGGACCTAGACCGGCTGACGCGGGGCATCATCGAGCCCGAGCTCCGCGACACCGATGTCGGCGCATTGGTTCGCGCTCTGGTGACCGAGTTCGATATGCCGGGGGAGCGGCGGATCCTTCTCGATGCTGAGCGTGTCGTCGTGCCGGTCGATCCCTCGAAGATAGAACACATCGTCGAGAACCTGCTCGCGAACACCGCGCGACACACACCGGCGGGAAGCCGGGTCTGGATCAAGGTCCAAGCGAAGTACGAGGGCGCACTCATCATCGTGGAGGACGAAGGGCCGGGCGTTCCGGAGGAGCTCCGCGAAGCCGTCTTCGATCCGTTCCGCCAAGGGCCGTCGATCTCGAGCCACGCGCCCGGCGTGGGGGTCGGGTTAACCCTCGTCGCTCGATTCGCTGAGTTGCACGGAGGGCGCGCGTGGGTGGAGGCGCGCCCGGGTGGCGGTGCGTCGTTCCGGGTGTTCCTGCCCGGCGCCGACGCTTGAATCACTGCGTTGGTGCGCGCGCCCAGGCCGAACCCGGCGTAGGATGCCCATCGCAAGCCCAAATGCAGTGAGAGGGGAACGGAATGAGTGGCTCTGGGTTCGATGCGCCGCCTCCACCACCACCAACGCCGCCGATGCCGCCAGGTGGCGGGGAGGGTCCTGCCGCGGGCGGTATGGGAGGCGATGCCCTGCCACCCCGGGGACTCGGGGACATCTTGTCTGCGGCGTTCACGATCTATAAGGCACACGCACTGCAGCTCATCGTCATCGTCGCCATCATCGTTGTGCCGCTGCAGTTCATCAGCTCATTGCTCGGCGACGTGGTGTTCAAGGCGGACACCAAGACGGTAGACACCCTGGGGACATCGATCCAGGTGATCGAACCTCGCAGCCTGGGGATCGTCTGGCTGTCCATCCTGGTCGGCGCGATCATCGCGGTGATCATCACGGCGATGCTGCAGGCAGCCGTCCTTCGTGCCGCCGCTCAGGCAACCATCGGAGACCCGGTCGATGCCACCGAGAGCTACAAGTTCGGCTTCCGGAAGGTCGGTAGCGTGATCTGGCTCTCCATCCTCGTGGGACTCGTGACCCTGAGCATCATGATCCTGGGCGTTGCCCTCGCATTCGCGGTCAAGGCACTGGGCATCCTGGTCATCCTTGCGGGCGTCGTGTTCGCCGTGTGGGCCAGCGTGAGTCTGTCCGCCAGCATCCCGGTGCTCGTCGTCGAGGACAAGCGCGGGACCGAAGCTATGAAGCGTTCGTGGAACCTGGTGAAGGGCGATTTCTGGCACGTGTTGGGAACGCTCATCGTCGCCGGTCTGATCGTGGGGGTGGTGAGCGGGATCTTCACCGCCTTGGGTGGAAGCAACTGGATCCTGGGATGGATCTTCGGGTCGATCGGGAGGATCATCACGGCTCCGTTCACCGCCCTGGTCGCCGTTCTCCTGTACTTGGACCTGCGGGCGCGGAAAGAAGGGTTGACGGCCTCCACCCTCCGAGGGGAGCTGCGCACCGGCGGCTAGGAGCCAACCATCTTCCGAAGGAGCTTGACGAAGGTTCGCCGTTCCCTCTCGTCAAGTTCCCGCACCCCGGGAAGCTGATCGAAGAAGTCGTGCTGCAGGGTCGATTGGAGAGCGAGGCCCTTCGCCGTCAAGACCAGGTTCTTGGCTCGCCTGTCATCGGGATCCATCTCGCGCCGAACCAAACCGCGTTCCTCGAGGGCGTCGGCGATGGTGGTGACGAACGACGGGTCGCATCGAAGCTCGGCTGCCAGGCCCTTCATCCCCACGCGGCCGTCGATACGTGCCAGGGCCAGGGCGTAGGGGACGGGCAAACCCGTGCCGCCGACGCTGGTCTGCAACTCGTCGCGCATGAGCGCCAGCAAGTCGGAAAGCGCATCGACGATCTGCCTCGAGGCAGTGACTTCCGTGTCGACCATGTAGAAACTATACCTCTCACTCAAAGATTGACCTACCCAATCATTGCCGGAGTCAAACATTTCCCGTAACCTCGCGGGGCGCACCGTCCGACGAACCCAGGGCATCCGCGCGACCAACTCATATCTCGGAGGTACACGTCTGATGCGCGGACTCGCTCGATGGTCGTTCACACACCGGTGGATGGTGGTCGGGGCGTGGCTGGCGGCCTTCGTCATTCTCCTCGGTGTGGGCAGTGCCGTGGGAACGGCCTACTCCAGCAGCTTCACCCTTCCGAACACCGAGTCCACTCGGGCGCTCGACCTCATCCGTGCGGTGGCTCCTGCGGAATCGGGTGATACGGAACAGATCGTCTTCGGCACCAGCGGGGGCGCCAAGGTCACGGACCCACCGGTCCAGGCCAGGGCCACCGACGTGCTCACCAAGATCGCCGCCCTCCCGCATGTGGCCGGCGTGGTCTCGCCCTTCGACAAGGCCGGCGCTCAGCAGATCAGCCCCGACGGGACCGTCGCGTTCGCCACGGTGGCGCTGGACCAGCAAGCCCAGGACCTGCCCCTTCCGTTGGCCGCCACCTTCGTGAACACGGCGAAGTCCGGGTCGGGCGATGGTCTGGTCGTTGCGGTCTCGGGTCAGTTCGCACAGTTGGCGAGCCCTCCGTCGGTGGGAGGAACCGGTCTTGGGATCCTCACCGCCGGGATCGTCCTCTTCTTGGTGTTCGGCTCGCTCTTGGCGATGGCCATGCCGCTGGCATCCGCGATGGTCGCCCTTGGAACCGCCATCTCCGCCATCGGGCTCCTGAGCCACATCATCGGGATGCCCGAGTTCTCTTCCGAACTCGTGCTGCTCATCGGCCTGGGCGTCGGCATCGACTACGCGCTGTTCATCGTGTCGCGGCATCGTCAGGGATTGCAGTCGGGGATGGACGTCGGCGCATCCGTCGAACTCGCCATCGACACCTCCGGTCGAGCGGTGCTCTTCGCGGGGACCATCGTGTGCATCGCGCTCCTCGGCATGTTCGCGCTGGGGATCAGCTTCCTGTACGGACTCGCGGTGGCGGCCAGTATCGGCGTGCTCTTCACGATGTTGGCCGCGCTGACATTCCTGCCGGCGATGCTTGGATTCGTCGGACCGAAGATCCTGTCCCGGCGTCAGCGGCGCTCGCTCGAGAAGAACGGGTTCCGTTCGGCCCATGAGCAAGGGTTCTGGGTTCGCTGGTCACGCGGGGTCGAGCGACGTCCGGTGGTCTACGGCGCCGTGGCGCTCCTGGTCATCGTGTTGCTGGCCGTGCCGTTCTTCAAGCTCCGGCTGGGTTCCTCCGACCAGGGCAACGACCCGAAGGGGAAGACCACTCGGGTTGCCTACGACATGCTCGCGGAAGGGTTCGGCCCCGGGTTCAACGGACCACTGCAACTGGTTGCCAAGACCAACAGCGATGCGCAGACCACGGCGCTCGAGAACCTGGCCAAGACCATCTCCGGTCAGGACGGGGTCGCGGCGGTCACGCCCCTCACCACGCTCCCCGGTCCCGACAACACGAACGTGGCGCTCTTCCAGGTCTACCCGACCTCGGCACCGCAGGACGCCGCCACAACGGATCTCATCAAGACGCTCCGCGAAGACGTCGTCCCGCAAGCCGTCGCAGGCTCGGGTCTGACGGTCTACGTGGGCGGGCTCACGGCGACGTTCTCGGACTTCGCAAGCGTCCTCACCTCGAAGCTTCCGCTGTTCATCGGCATCGTGGTGCTGCTCTCGTTCCTCCTGCTGACGATGGTGCTGCGGAGCCTGGTGGTTCCGTTGAAGGCCGCGATCATGAACCTGTTGTCCATCGGTGCCGCCTTCGGGATCTTGACGGCGGTGTTCCAGTGGGGATGGTTGGGCAGTCTGTTCGGCGTCAGCCGGCCGGGGCCGGTGGAGGCGTTCCTCCCCGTCATGCTGTTCGCGATCCTGTTCGGCTTGTCGATGGACTACGAGGTGTTCCTGGTGATGCGCATCCACGAGGAGTGGTTGCGGACCGGTAACAACAAGGACGCCATCGGGCGCGGGCTCGCGGCGACCGGCGGGACCATCACGGCCGCTGCCGGGATCATGATCGTCGTGTTCGGTTCGTTCATCCTGGGAGGGGAACGCATCATCAAGGAGTTCGGTTTGGGCCTAGCCGGAGCGATCTTCGTGGACGCGGTGATCATCCGCTCGGCGCTGGTGCCGGCCGTGATGCTCTTGACCGGCAAGATCAACTGGTGGTTCCCACGGTGGCTCGATCGCTGGCTGCCGCGGATCCACGTGGAGCCGGAGATGGTGCCCGAGGTGGAGATCCTGCCCGACCCAGCTCTCGCGGGGACGAACAGCCCCTAGCGCGGGGCGAGGACCTCGGCGACATAAGCCGCGGCTTCGACGCCGCTGCCTATCGCGCCTTCGATCCAGCCGGCACCCTCGGTGGCGATGTCCGATCCGGCGAACGCGAGCCGGCCTTCGTGCCGAGCGAGCGCGTCGAAGGTGCCATCGCTGAACCAGGTGGGAGGCACGGAGAGCCACGTGCCGCGAGAGAACCGATCGCTCACCCAATCGTGGCCGCCCGTCGTTCCGACGGTGGCTTCGGGAAGATGGGCGTTCACCGCGGCTGCGACCGCATCGTGGTCGGCGAGGTCTACCGGGTCCTGGACCGAGAAGCCCATGAACAGCTTGCTGTCGCCGGCCGGGAACCGCACGAAGCCCGCGTTGATGGGGGTGTCCCAGCCCGCGCCGATGTAGGTGTCGGGCGCGCCGTCGACGATCGCGATCACCTTCGAGACCTGGCCCGGGTGCCGGCACTCGGCCGCGCGGCGCTTCGGCTCCGCCAGCGGCGGATCGAACTCGACGTCTGCCCACACGTTCAGCGGGAGGGCGAGTACCGCCGCCTCGGCTCGAAGGACCGTCCCGTCCTCGAGCGTCACGGTTACGCCGCTATCGGTAGTGGCCACCTGGGCTACGACCGCTCCGAACCGGATGTCGAGACCCGCCGCCATCGGGTCGATCAGGCTCTTCGTGCCGTCGGCGAGCAGGTCACCCAGGTCCAGGAACACGTCGGCGGGGCTGTAGTTGAGTTCGACCATGTCCCAGAGGAGGGGGAGGGCCGAACATTCCTCGAGCGAGGCACCGCCCTTGGACACCATGTAAGCGCGCACATAGTCGACGGCTTCCGCGTCGGCATCGAGGCTCTTCACCCATGACGCGACCGGGAGATCAAGCTCGTCGAGCGCGGCCCGATCCCCGTTCGCGAACGCGTCGCGCGTGGTTCGGAGCGCATCTGCGAGGTTCGATGACGCCAGTCTCGCCTGGATGTTCCGGATGGCGTCGATGCCTTCGGCACGCCGATCGCCGTTGATCCAGGCAAGCATGTCGGGCTCGGTTCCGGGCATGACCGGCACGCCGTAGCGGTCGATCTCGCGCGCAAGGTTGGGCTGGTCGTCCTTCGAGAAGAACATCCCGCCGTACTCCGCCATCACGCCGGTGCCCGGGATCTCTCGGTACCACGTGCGCCCGCCGATCCGATCGCGCGCTTCCAGGACCACGACGCTGCGTCCGGATTCCGACAGATCGCGCGCCGCAGCGATCCCTGCGAATCCCGCACCGAGCACCAACACGTCCGGATCCATGGCGCGGGAACCTACCACAGGCGCGTCACCGCTCTACGACCTTGCGGACGTCCGTCGGAGCACCCGGCGGGCCGCCTACTGCCGACGCGTACTCGGGCACGCCGACGCAGGTGAATAGCAGACCATCCAGCTGTTCGCCCAGCAGGGCGACGATCTCGCTGTCGATGAACGTCATCCCGGAGGCGCCGGCGCCCAGGGCGTAGGCGAGCAGATGCAGTCTGCCCTCGACGATGCCGGCTGCGAGCTGCGCCTCGCGGTACTCCCGGTCATCGAGCGCGCCCACGTCGGTCGCCCCGATGACGACGAACGCCGCGTCGCGCGCGAGTCCCTGATCCAGCGCCACGCGGTACAGCACGTCGCGCATCTCGCCGTGGTGCGTGGGGACGGAGAGGTCCTGCCAGCGGTAGATGCCGGGCGCTAACCCCTCCACGCCGTGGACCGCGACGAAGTGCGGGGGATCGATGCCGCGCATCGCCGCCAGCAAGGACGTACGGAGCACGTCTTCCGGCAGGCTGCGCGAGGGATCCATCCGGCGTTGCGAGCCGCGCGCCAGCGCGATGACCTCGACCGGGTCGGTGCCCTGCGACGGCACATCGACCGGCGCACCGCGATCCCACGCGGGCCCGAGCGCATCCAGGTCGCCCGCCCGCTGCGCAGCCGTGACGAGCGGGAACTCGATCGGCGTGGCGTCGACCCGGCCCGCCTCGGCCGAACCCGTCGCTTCGAGTGCGGGCGTGCCCTGGCCGAGCGCGACCACGGCCACCGGCCACTCCTGAACCCCGTCCGCTCCGACCAGCGCGGTGACAGCCGCATCGGGGAAGCGGGTGTGCAGCCGTGGGCTGAGTCCCGCGGAGTCGGCCACGACAAGGAGCTGGGCGAGCATGGTGCCGGCGTCCCAATAGACGTGCCGGTACCCGCGCTCGCGGTAGCGCCACCCGGTTCGCCACGGGATCCCGGTCACGATCACGGCGGCCGCGTCGCCGCTCGGTGGCGGGCCGACCTGGAACAGCGCGTGGTCCTGCGGGTCGTACCAGTGCACACCGGCGGGCACCGCCATCCCATCCGGCACGGCGACGTACAACTCCAGTGGGAACCGTCCACCCGCGGATCCCGAAGCGCGGAACAGCCACGTCGCGTAGGGCCGAACCATCGTGCGAACCACGCCGGCGGAAAGGTGCAGGAGTCGGGAGAGATTCGGAAGGTCAAGATCGGCGGCCGGGTCTGCAATGCCCGCGAGCACGGAAACCGCGGAGGCGCTCGTGGACGGCAGGTTGCGGGGGAGCGGCACCCGCGGCAGCGTGCGTTCGTAGCGTTTGTAGAACCAGGGGAGCCGATCCAGGTCGTTCACCACGAGGTCTTGCAACACGCGAGGATCATCGACGGGATCGTCCCATTCGCGGTCGGGCACGTAAGAGGTCAACCGATGCAGGAGCTGCGTTGCGGTCTCTACGCCTGTCCCCATCAGGTCTTGGTTCGGTAGTGAAGGTGAACCACGCCGCTCGTGAAGCGATGTTCGTCCAGCAGTTCGAGCGGGAGCAGGACATCGTCGGGGAGCGCTCGCGTGCCGCCTCCGACGACCACGGGCGTGAGGAACAGATGGTACTCGTCGACCAACCCTGCCTTGATGGCCTGTGCGGCGAGGGTGGGCCCGCCGATGCCGATGTCGCGCTCCAGGTTCGCCTTCATCTCCTTGATCGCGTCAGGATCGAAGCGGGGCTCGATACGGGTTCGCGCGCTGGACGGTGTGTCCAGTGTCGTGGAGTAGACGACCTTGTCGGCCGCCTGCCAGATGCGCCAGTACTCCTGGATGGGCGGCGGTTCGGAAGGGTCGGGCGTGGTCTCCCAATAGACCATCACCTCGTACATGCGGCGCCCGTAGAGATAGGTGCCGATCGGTCGCTCCAGGTCGTTGACGAATGAATGGACCTCCGCATCCGGCGCGGCCCAGTCGAAGTTGCCGTTCTGGTCCGCCACGTAGCCGTCGAGCGACGTGATCGCCGCGTAGATGAGCTTCGCCACTCAGTTCTCGCGGTCCTCGGCGGCGTTCCGAGCGGCGTCGGCGTTCTTGACCTTGGCGAGCACTGCCCGCCACTCGTCGAGCTGGTCCGCGGGCACCATCGCCACAAGGTCGCCGAAGGTCAGGTACTCGGTCCTGCCGTTGTTCTGGCGTTCGCGGAGCATCTCGATCAGCTCGTCGTTGGTCATCGCGGTCTCCTCTTCCCGGTCTCGGAGTGTGCGTCTCAGCCTTGAGTGTCTCCATCCGGGGGCTCGATGACATCGACCGGAGGCGGCGGCACCCCTTGCTGCCCGGTTTCGGCCTCGTGTTCGGCCGCATCTTCCTTGGGACCCAACGCCGCCACGGCGTTGGCGACCGAGCCCTTGCCGTTCCCGTTCCCGCCCGATGGCTGGAGGGAGCGCATCATCGTTGCGGCCAAGCCTTCGAGGCTCCCTCCGCCGCCGGCGACCAGCACGTCCGGCACGACCTTGATGTGGCCCTCGCCCACGGCCGATGCGACGGCGACCAGTGCGGTTGCGGCCGAACCGAGCGCCTCGGTCTGCGCCTCATACCCGGTCGCCTGCGCGAGTCCCTTGGCCTCGATCGCCTTGGCCTGCGCCAACCCGATGGCTTTGGTCTTATCGGCCTCCGCCTGGCCGGTGAGCCTGACGAAGTTCGACTCTCCCTCAGCCTCGGCGGTTCGGGCGGCCGCGGCGTTCTTCTGCACGTCGACGTTGACCTGCGCTCTCGCCAGCCCCGCCTGGGAGTCGGCTGTTCCCTTGGCCTTCTCGACGTCGATCCGCGCCTGTTCGGCCTCCTGCTCCCGGCCGAAGGTCTCCTTACGCTGCACCGCGATCTCGCGGTCCGACAGCACGGCGACCAGGGTCTCGGGCAGGATCACGTCCTGGATGTAAACGCCCTTGGTCTCGACGACGTACTTGCCCAGGTACTCGGTGATGTAGCGCTCGGCCTGGTCCTGCACTTCCTGCCGCTTCTGGATGAACCCCACCGCCGGGAGCCCTTGCACCGTGTTGCGGAAGTAGTTGCCGACTGCCGATTGCAGCACCTCGTTGACCAGGTTCAGCATGGTTCCGACCATCGAGATCACCTTCGGCGCCTTGGTGTCCGGCACCTGGATCTGGACCTGGAGATCGATCATGAAGCTGAAGCCTTCCTGCGACTTGGCCTCGATGGTCGACAGCTGGGCGTCGAGGTTATGCGCGTGCGACGTGGCCTCGGCCCAGTTCAGTGTCAGGATCGCCGTGGGGACGATCTCGGCGCTGTACGTGCGCGGGTTCAGCGCGTACTTGCCGGTTCGAAGCGGCTCCCGCCAGATCCCGCGGTGTCCGGGGCGCACCAGCGACCCGAACTTGAACTCCTCGCCGCTGGTGTCCTCAGTGGAGAGACCCAGGTAGGACTTGATGACCGCGACCTCGCCTTGATTCACGATGAGCATCGGCGCGAGCTCCACCTTGACCAGGAACGGGTTCAGCAGATAGGCGCCGTACATGAGCGGGTCGTGCTGCAACCCGATCTTGCCGCCGTTGTCCAAGAACGCCTGGAAGTCCTGATAGTTGTTGTGGAGTGTGTTCTTCGAACCCAGGAGCACCTCGATGATCTCGGGGTCCAGACGGCCCGCATCCTCCATGGCCACGATGTCCGCGAATCCGCCGAGGCGTCCGGCGATGTCTCCGGAGGGAAGCGGATCGCCCTCCTGCACCGTGACGATGCCGACGAAGTCGCTGTCGCCCTGCGGTTCGATGCGCACCACGCGAAGGTCCTCCGCGCTGAGCCCGAAGGACTCGGGTGTCACGGCCAGCTCGCGGCCGACGCGGGACATCATCTCCGGAGCGACGGGCATCCCGTAGGCGCGCGCCGGCGTCAGGACCAAGAAGCCCACCGGGTGGAACGGGATCAACGAACCCGGAGGAAGGACGGGACGCTGGACCCCTTGCTGACCCCCACCGTTCAGGAACTCGCGGACGTCCCGGAAGTTGCCGAACTCCGGCTTGTAGATCGCGCTCTTGGCACCCGCGGGAAGCGGGGCGCCGACCTGGGCGATCACCACGCCGATTCCGTCGGCCGGGACCTGCACCCACGGGTGCTTTCGAACGTTGTAGATGAGCCACGGCTTGATCCGCAGTCCCGGCATGAGCAGCTCGGCCTGATAGCCGGCCTCGCCGTTGAAGGCGATGACGTGCCCCTGGGAGAGCTTGCGCCCGAAGCGCTTCGCCACCAGTCCGACCTGCGTGGGCCCGATCAGCTGGATCGACTTCAAGATGTAGATGAGCAGCAGCCCGACCGCGGCGCCTGCTGCCACCGTGGCGACATTCACGTTGTCCACTTCGACCTCCTTGGTCTCAGTCCGGAACCTACTCCTGCGGCGAAGGTTTCGTCTAGGGGAAACCCTGACCGAGAGTTCAGTGAGACCGGACCGGTCAGTGGAAGAGCCAGAAGGCTCCGAGGACCAGGGCGACGATCACGACCACCACGACGATCCCGAGCAGCGAGTTGCGCGCCACCTCATCCTGTTCCTCGCCGTGCATCTTGTCCCGGTTGGGCTTGGTGCCGACCTTCGGGAGGTGCCTGCGCCCTTTGCGCTTCTCACCGCTGTTGCCCATACGAAGCAGCGTACACGCGCCGGTCGTTCAGGCCTTCTGCAGGTCCGCGACCATGCGGCAGTTGCATATCTGCGGTATGAACTATGGATGACGTCGAGGATCGGGGCCACGCCTGCCCCACACGGCCTGCTCCGGCGCTCGAGTCGCGCCGTGATCCTGGGGGTCGTCCTGATGTCCCTCATCGCGGCCGCATGCGATTCCGGAACGCCAAATAGCCCCTCCCAAACAGGCGCCGGCGGGACGGTGAGTACTCCTCCCGAGAGCCAGGCGCACGTGACGATCACCCCCGCGAATCGATCCAAGGCGGTGGACCCGTCGGCGGGGATCTCCATCAAGGTCGAAGGGGGCACCATCACGAACGTCGTCGCGCAGGCCGACGGACAGGAGGTCGCTGGAGAGAAGGGCGCAGGCGGCACCTCGTGGCATAGCCGGTGGGCGCTCCTGACCAACACGCACTATGCGGTCCGAGCAATAGCCAAGGACGCCGATGGCAACTCGGTGACCACGCACAGCACGTTCACCACGCTCGCACCGACCAAGACGTTCTCGACAACCATCTTCGAGGGCTACGGGAAGACGTACGGGGTGGGGATGCCGATCATCCTCACCTTCAGTTCGCCCATCACGGACAAGCGCGCGGTGGAGCGGTCACTGCAGATCTGGACCTCGCACAAGGTGGTCGGCGCGTGGTACTGGGACGGCGACCAGACGCTCTACTTCCGCCCGCGCGACTACTGGCCGGCGAAAACGACCGTGAGGTTCACCGGTCACTTGGACGGGGTCGATGCGGGCGCCGGGATGTACGGGGTCCATACGCTGACGCAGAGCTTCAAGATCGGACGCTCGCTCATCGCGGTCGCCGGCACGCGAACACACCGTGTGCAGGTCTACCGGGACGGGAAGCTGTTCGGGGACTGGCCGATCAGCACGGGCAAGACCGGCGACGACACGCCGAACGGCACGTACCTCACCATGGACAAGACCAACCCGGAGGAGATGATCGGACCCGGGTACGACATCTTGGTGCCGTGGTCCGTCCGATTCACGCTGTCGGGGAACTTCATGCACGACGCGTACTGGTCGGTGGGGGAGCAGGGCTTCGCGAACGTCAGTCACGGCTGCGTGAACATGTCGCCCGCCAACGCCGAGACGTACTACAAGCTGGCCCTCCAAGGCGATCCGGTGACCATCACCGGGAGCCCCAGTCCCGGCCGCTGGGGCGACGGATGGACCGTGTGGTTCTTAACGTGGCACGACCTGCTGGACGGGAGCGCGACCCACGATGCGGTGCAGGCAGGACCCGATGGCAGCGCGTTCGTGGCGCCGGGGACCATCAAGCAGTCGCACGCGAAGTCTCCGCTACGGACATCCCACCCGGGGAACTCGGAAGCGGTGTAGAGGGCGGTTCAGGCGCTCCAGAACGCGTCGGCGGCGGCCTGATCGAACGGCGTCACCCAGACTTCCTTCGCCTTGCCGTCCTTGACGTGGAACACGAACATCTGGGCGACGGTGGCGGTGTTGCCACGGCGCGTCATGGTTGCGTTCGCCAGCACCATCACATGTTCGTCATCGCCGAGGATCGCGTGGATCTCCTGGCTGAACGCATCGGTCTCCTGCGGGATGAGGGCGAAGTTCCCGAAGACTGCCGCCTTGCCGACGAAGTCACCCGAGACGATGCCCGTGCCCGAGGCATGCCACACGATGTCGTCGGCCATGATGGCGTCGAGCGTCGCCATATCCCCGGAGTCGAACGCCTCGAATCCCTTCCGAACCAGGTCTGCATTCGGGTGCGCCATGGTGTGTCCTCCCTCTTCTCGAGACGGCCAGACTCTAACCGCCCCAACATAGTCCTTCGCCCCGACTCCGGTAAGACCAGCGGGGCGTACGATGCGGCGATGGAAGGCGTGATCGAGCTCGCTGACGGTGGCTCCCTGGCGTTCGAGGACGTCGGGGATGGCCCGGCGGTCACGCTGCTCCATCCAGGCCTCTGGGACCGGCGCACGTGGGATCCGCAGGTCGAGCCGCTCGTCGACGCGGGGTTCCGCGTGCTGAGGTACGACTTCCGCGGGTACGGCGGGTCGAGCAGGTTGCACGGCGAGCCCTACTCCAATCCGCGTGACCTCGTGGCGCTGCTGGACGCCCTTGCTGTGGAGACCACCGCCCTCGTCGGCTGCTCGATGGGTGGTGGCGCCGCGATCGACACGACCATCGAGTTCCCGGGTCGCGTCTGGGCGCTCGCCGCGATCGCCTCGGCCCTCGGCGGGGTCGAGGAGACAAGCGAAGAGGAGACGTGGTGGGAGGACCGATGGCCTCCGATCGAGGAGGCGATGGAGGCGGGTGATCACGTCCGTGCCCGCGACCTCCAGCTCTCGTTGGTCTGGGCGCCGCTCGGCACCGAGAAGGGCGGAGGCGCGCTGATCCGTTCGATCTCGATGGACCACATCCACGAACTCACGATGGACGAGAGCGCGAGCGAGCAGCTGGACCCGCCCGCGCTCGGCCGCCTCGGGGAGATCAAGGTGCCGACGCTGGCCGTCCTGGCCGCGCACGATCCGCCATCCATCCGCCGATGCAGCGAGTTGATCGCCGCCGGCATCGAAGGTGCCAGGTTGGTCACCTTCGACGATGCGGATCACGTGGTGAGCCTGCGAACGCCGCCGAAACTGACCGAACTCCTGATCGGATTCCTCACGGAAGCGCGTCCGCCCGCGGGCTAGGCGGCCGGGCGATCTCGAGCGCGCGAACCCGGAGTACGGCGTTCATAGGAGTGTGGGATCTGGTCCGGGTGGGTAACGCTCGGGCATGTCTGAGCCTGGATCGGGTCCGAAAGAAGATCTGCATTGCGAAGTCTGCGGGCAGCTCATGGACGGCGAAGAGGAACGCGAGTCGCACATGAAGCAGGAGCACGGCGCGCCGGGTGGACAGCTCGCAACCCAGGACAACCTCGCAGGAGGACAAGCGCGCGATTGAATCGCTTCCCTCTGACACTCGACCCAGATTGTGTCGGGAAGTATCCTTGCGGATACGGGTGTGACGGAACCCCCGTAGGGGGAGAGCGGTCAGGCAGTGCCGAGCCGGTCGAGTCGTGCTCGCGTGCGCGCCACCAAGGGGAGGAGACCCTTCGCCTCGAAGCGGTCGAGCGCGGTGGTGAGCGCATCCGTGGCCCCTTGGGTGTCTCCCGCTGCCTCGAGCGTGTCCGCGACAAGGAGAAGGAAGATCCCCTCTTGCCAGGGCGCCCGGCGCTCCCGCATGTACTCGACGGCCGAACCGGCCGCCTCGGTCGCGGCGGCGATATCACCGACATTGAGTGCCATCACCGCCGATGCAGCGGCGGCGGCGGCGAAGGTGTCCACGTCGTCGGGCGACACAGCCTCTCTGGAGACCTCGAGATAGTGCTCGGCTTCCGCAGCCTCGTTCCGCATCGCTAGGTGCCAGGCAAGCAGGGCGGCGATCGTCGAGAGTCGGTTCTTCTCTCCCAGCCGGGCGAGTCCCTCCGTTCCGGCGCGCAAGATGTTTTCGGCACGCCTGAAGTCACCGGCGAAGTCTTCGAGCAGGAAGCCCCCGAACGTCGGTACCGCGCTGGCGCCTCCGAGCTCTTCGAGCATCGTCTTCGCGCGTGATAGCAGGGCCCGCCCCTCATCGAACCGTCCTACCATCCCGAGTAGCGCTCCCAGGATGTTGAGCGTTGTGCCCTGTTGGCTGCGGTCGAGGGCGTCGCGGTACAGCAGGTCCTCGCATTCCTGGATGCCTTCGCTCGCCGGGATGGAACCCCAGAACCCCACGATGATCCTCCATACGAGCGCCTCGATCTCGCGTGCCTCATCTCCGGCCCGGCGGGCGAGCGCCGCTGCCTCCGCAGCCACGCCGGGAGCGATGTCCCGCGGCAACCAGTTGAGCCGGGCGAGGATCGCGGCGGAGGCGCCGGCGAAGTCGCCGGATGCGATGAGCGCCGCCTGAAGTTCTTCGGACTCTGCGATGAACGCGGTATCGGTGAGATCGGTGTCCAGCCGGTCTCGTACGTTGAGTGCGCCGATGCGGGCGTGGAGCTCCATCCGTTCCGCCCCGAGTGCGCGCGCCTGTTTGGCGAGCCCTGAGAACACTTCGTCGGCCTCGGCGAACGCCCCCGTCACCGTCAGGCCGGTACCGAGCCGGAGCTGCGTCTCGAGTTCCTCCTCATTCGCGGCGGGTCCCGTCAGTTCGACCGCACGGCGGAGGAGCTGCACTCCTCCGAGGGGGTCTCCGTGGGCGAGCGCCGCGCGACCGGCCCTGGAGTAGGCGACGGCGGCTTCCGCGGCGAGCGCGTCGACCTCGGGGCCCGACGATCCGAGCTCCACCCGATACGAGTGCGCACGCTCGAAGTGGTACGCGATGATCGCGTCCAAACCCGCGGGTTCGTCGGAGCGGGCGCCGAGCCAACGCGCCAGGCGTTCGTGTAGATCCGCACGTGTCTGCTTGGGAAGGGAATCGTAGGAGGTGTCGCGGATGAGCTGATGGCGGAACCGGAAGGCTTCATCCCCCGTGAATTCCGCTCGCTCGGGCCGGATCATCTCCTTGCGAACCAGCGACCGGATCGGCTCCCGGATCGTTCCTTCGCTCATCTCGGGCGCGAGCGCCGTCACGCTGCCAACGTGGAAGAGTTTGCCCTCGATCGAACCGCGATCCATCACGGTTCGTTCATCGCGGCCGAGGCGATCCAGGCGCGCGGCGATCAGCGTCTGGATGGTCGCCGGGACAGCGACGTTCGAGAGATCCTGGGTGACGACCCAGTCCTCCCCTTCCTTCCGGATGAGCCCATCGTCGAGGAGCATCGCGAGCATCTCCTCCACGAAGAGTGGATTCCCCTCTGCGGCGGACGCGATGCGCTCGCGGGCGCCATCCGGCAGGGCGCCTCCGAGTAGGCCGTCGACCAAGAGCTCGGAGTCGGCGGCAGAGAGCGGCTCGAGGAGGATCGAGATGGAGTTCGCTTTCCCCCCGCCCCAGTTCGGGCGTTCGTCGAGCAGCTCGGGCCGGGCCGAACAGAGGAAGAGGATCGGGGCTTCCCTCGTGCTGTCGACGAGATACTCGACGAGATCGAGCAACGTCGGTTCTGCCCAGTGGATGTCGTCGAGGACCAGCACGAGGGGAGATTCCATGGCCCTGTATTGGAGGAATGTGCGAAGTGCCCAGAAGCCGTCCTGCTGCGTGCTCGGCTCCGGCGAGAGGCCCACCAGCCCCGCGAGCGCACCGGCGATCGCCTCGGCCTCTTCGGCCCCCACTAGCGAGGCGCGCAACGCACCGACCGCATCCTCGGGCGGCGCAGGTTGATCGGCGCTAACCATCGAGCGCACGAGTTCCTCTATGGCCCAGAACGTGATCCCGTCGCCGTAGGACAGGCAGTGACCACGGTGCACCTGCGCCCCTTCAACGCCCGAAACGAATTCCTCGATGAGCCGGCTTTTGCCGACCCCAGGTGAGCCCAGCACCGTGAACAGTTGGCACGCCTTGTCGACCGCGGCCGCCTCGTAGGCGTCTCGGAGTGTCCGCAACTGACGGGCGCGTCCGACCATCGGCGCATCCAGATGCCGTTCCCGCCCGGCGGCAGCACGGCGGATGGAGATGAGCCGGAACGCGGGGACGGGTTCGGACTTGCCTTTAAGCGCCAAGGGCTCGACCGCTTCAACCTCAACGGCATCGCGCGTCAGGGTGTGGGTGCTCACGCCGAGGAGGATCTCTCCCGGGGCAGCAGCCTGCTCCAGCCTCGCTGCGACGTTGACCGTGTCGCCCGTGACGAACCGCTCGCGCGCGGCCACATCCCCCGCAACGACCTCGCCGGTGTTGACGCCGGTACGCGTGAGGATCGAGACGTCGTGCTCTGCCTGAAGTCGCTCGTTGAGCGCCTTGAGCGTTTCACGCATCTCGATCGCCGCTCTCACCGCGCGGAGCGAGTCGTCTTCGCGCAGGACTGGAACACCGAAGACCGCCATAACCGCATCGCCGATGAACTTTTCGACGATTCCACCGTGGTGTTCGATGACGGCCTGCATGGCATCGAAGTAGCGACCCATGATCCCGCGAAGGGTCTCGGGATCGAGCTGCTCGCCCATGGCCGTCGATCCGGTGACATCGGTGAAAACCACCGTGACGATCTTCCGTTGCTCGTCCACCGGGGCGGTTTCCGCTGGGGTCCCGCAGAACTGACAGAACCTCGCGTCGTCGGCGATGGGGCGTCCGCAATTCGAGCAGGATCGCATCGCGACAGTCTAGGAGGCGGGCCTGATACGCGGGCGCTCTGCGGACCGGGGAAGTGGCAGAGTCCGACGGCCGTTATGCCGCTGGACAGCTCGGCCCGTGATCGGTGAGGATGACGGTGAACTGACCCTTGTCCATGAAGGGCTCCAGTGCGGGGAACGACAGGGACGACGCATCGACTCCGTTGACGGACCCCGTGATCGCGCCTCCTTCCCTCCAGATCTGGTGAGCGAGCCAATTCGCGGTTGAGCATCGATCCGCGGTATGCGTTCCCCACGGGATCCCCGCCTCGTCAATCGGCCCGTCGAACCCAGCAACGTGGAGCGGCGCCTGACTCATATCCCAATGCAGGTCCAGTGACAGGATGGAGCCGTCATCCATCGGGACGTTGGCCGCGACCGATGCGCGCAACAGGCGTGCCGTATCGAGGCTGCCTGGGACGCCTTGGAGGAGCCCCTGGCGGAACGACAACTCCTCCACGACATCGGGCGCGTGGAACACGTAGCGGTCTTCGCTCACGTACAAGCTCCACGGAACCCGCCGGGCGGGCATCGAGTTGACCCCCGCGTGCGGGATGAGGCGAGACTCCTGGTAATACAAGACGAAGTAGTCGGAGCACACGACCTCGATCGGTGTGGGGCCGTACCACGGACACGTCGACGACAGGATTTCAGCCGCACCAGTCACATGCGCGTGGTAGCTCAGCGTGTTCGCCGCGAGAGCGCTCGGAGTCGAGGTCGAGACCAGAACCAGCGTTATCACTGCGAAGATCGATCGCCGAGCCATCTCCACCCCTTCCCGAAGGTTGCGCGATTTTCCACCCTCACATGCTCACGGCGCAAGGCAGCTTGCCTCCCGAGAGGGCCGGGGGCGATGATGCGCCCGTGGAGTTGCCGAGAACCCGGTACGCCCAGAGCGCCGATGGCACCTACATCGCCTACCAGGTCTTCGGCGACGGCCCAGATCTGCTACTTGCGTGGCCCTGGATCTCCCACCTGGAACTCGCCTGGGAGGATCCGGATCAGGCTCACTGGCTCCGCGGCCTCGCTCGGTTCGCCCGAGTCATCAGCTTGGACCAGCGGGGCATCGGCCTGTCCGACCGGATGACCCAGGAGATCGACCTTGAGACACGCGTCGATGACGTGCGGGCCGTCCTGGATGCGGCCGGAAGTCAGCGGCCGACACTGTATGGGCAGGGGCTCGACGGCGGAGCGATCTGCGCGATGTTCGCGGCCACGTTCCCCGAGCGAACGGCCGGCTTGCTCCTGTGGTATGGCCAGGCGAGCGGGACCCGCGATGCCGACTATCCCTGGGCCGCATCGGCTGAGGAGAACGAGGAGTTCAGCAAGCTCATCGCCGCAACGTGGGGTGATGAGGACCTCACCGGACCCCTTCTATCGGCTGCCGGCGCCCCGTCGCATGCGAACGATCCTGCAGCGAGGAGACGTTGGGCTCGGTTCATGCGGCACGCCGCGAGCAGGGGCGACGCCCTGGTTCACGAGCGGATGTTCGACCAGACCGATTATCGAGGCATCCTGCCTTCTCTCCACGTGCCAACGACGATCCTGCAGCCCGAAGACGAAGGCTTGCCCGCAGCTGAATGGATGGCGTCCCAGATCCCCGGCGCCAAGCTGGTGCGGCTACCCGCCGCCCCGGACTTCCCGCCCGGCTTCAGCAACCCGGCTGAGAATCTGGAAGCCACCCGTTCGTTCCTGTCCGATCTCAGTGAGCAGGAGGCCGAACTCGACCGAGTGCTCGCGACAGTGCTCTTCACCGACATCGTGGATTCGACTGCAACGGCGGCGAGCATCGGTGACCGAGCCTGGAGTGAAATGATCGAACGCCACCACGCGCTTGTTCGGGGTTCCCTCGGCCGCTTCAGGGGCGTGGAGGTCGATACAGCCGGCGATGGGTTCTTCGCCACGTTCGACGGTCCGGGACGGGCCGTGCGTTGCGCCCAACACATCATCGACGCCGTCCGCCCACTGGGCATCGAGATCCGCGCCGGTGTGCACACAGGTGAGTGCCGGATCATCGATGGCAAGATCGGCGGTCTCGGCGTGGTGATCGGCGCCCGGATCGGTTCCAAGGCCGAACCGAACCAAGTCCTCGTTTCCCAAACGGTCAAAGACCTAACCGCCGGTTCCGGCCTCTCTTTCGCAGACACCGGCCAGCATGAACTCAGGGGCGTCCCCGAGCGCTGGCATCTTTACCGAGCGGTGAGTAGTCCCACGTAGGCACACCCTGAAGGCTCGGCAGTCGGAGTGGCGTTCGAGCCGTTCGATCTGCCTGCCTCAGCAATCGTGACAGCGCGGCGACACGTAGTTCGGAACACGGTCAACCCTGCTCGCACAACAGGCGTGGACCAACCGGGTCCTGCCTGGCAGCTGAAGTCGCGGATCAGTTCTGAGAGCCGCCGCCACTCGTGTCGCTTCCGCCCTCAGACGACCCACCGGATCCACCTTGAGAATCGCCGGATCCGCCGCCATCACTCGTTGATCCGCCGCCTTCCCCGGACGATCCGCCCGACCCACCCTGCGAGTCACCGGTCCCACCGCCGTCACCGGATGATCCTCCGGATCCGCCCTGGGAGTCGCCGGATCCACTGCCGTCACCCGATGCTCCGCCACCGCCTCCGGACGACCCTCCCGAGCCTTGGGCGTCCCCGCCGCCGCCGCCACCGGAGTTGTGGCCACCGCTCGGCGTCCTATTGCCATCATCGTGCGAGCCGGTAGGCCCGGGGGACGGATTCTCGGTGGGCGGGGACGGCTTCTCCGGCGGAGGGGTCAACCGCACGGGCGGCTGGGGAGCGGAGTGGTCTGTGCCGCCGAAGACGTGTGCGACACGGTGGACGGCCTCACCGACCTGGGCTCGCACCCCGGGCGAGGCCGCGAAGGCCGCGGCGCCGCTCAGCACTACGACGGCCGCCGCCGCGATCAGTGGCCTCCGGAGCAGCTGTCCAACACGTCCCGCGACATCGGAGGGCATCCGAAGCGGCGTCACGCTCGCCGGCATCCGGTCTGGGAGCTGTGCCTGCAGGGCGGCACGCCGCGTATCGAGGAGGCCTGCGGGCAGGGAGATATCGCTCGAGAGTCGGTCGTAGAGCGACAGCAGTGCGTGGATGTCGACGTCCGGATGTCGCGCGGACAGCTCGGCGGCTGCAAGCTCGCCGGCGTCCCAACGCGCGAGGTCTGCTTCGAGGGTCATGCGTCTTCCTCCATGAAGCCGTGCAGCGCGACGAGGGCACGCCACTGCTTCGCGTTGACGGCGCCGGGCGTGATCCCGAGCAGGGATGCGACCTCCGGGTTCCGCATGCCTATGAGGAACTTCATCTCGATGACCTGCCGCTGTTCAGTGGGAAGTTTCCCCATCGCCTCGGCGATCGCCAGGCGGTCGTCCTTCGGTTCTTCGACCCCCCGCTCGGGCAGGTCGGCCTCCGGGCGGGTCCGGTTGCTCCGGGCCATCTCGTCCCACACCACGTGCCGGGCGATGCCGTAGAGCCAGGAGACGAAGGGGGCGCCCGTCGCGCGGTAGCGTGGGAGGGCGACCCAGGCGCGCACGAATACCTCGGCGACCACATCGTCGGGATCCCCGCGCAGCGAGAACCGCGCCATGCGGGCGACCCGCGCCCGGTGCAGCAGGTAGAGCTGTCCGAACGCATCCTTGTCTCCGTCTTTCGCTCGCGCCACGAGGTCATCGACCGCCTCGTGAGGGATCAGCTCAGCGTGGGTCTCCATAGGTACATCGCTCGAACGGCTGCCGATGCTCGTTCGACGTCGGATCCCGCTCGCGATGACCGGATCGTTGTGCATGCCCAGTCGGTATCGGCATCCGGCGCTGTTCGGATGAGTGCGGGAAGGGGGATCAGACCCTTGAGGACCAATGGCGAGGTCCCATCCGGCGAAAGACCGAGTCGAGAATCACCCGCACGCCCGCGTACATCCGGGCCCCATGCGCCTATCCACCATCGAGGGATGAAGTTCCTCGACAAGGGCGAACCCGTCGTGAGGCGGGGGCGCAAAGCGAGAGGCCTCGGGAACGGCCCGAGGTGGCTCAGCTACCGAAAGGAGCGCAGGCTATGTATTCGAGGTCACTCTTAGGCGGGCGCGCGATGCGGCTCTTCGCCGTGGTCGTGCTCGCAGGGTTCTACAGCTTCGTCCGGATGGGCGTGGGTATGGCGCAACCGGCGCATGCGCAGAGCTCGCATACGTCAACTCAGACGTGCAACGGCCTCGCTGCCACGATCGTCGGCACCCGCGGCAACGATCACCTGGTCGGGACCCAGGGCAACGACGTGATCGTCGCTCGCGGCGGACGCGACGTCGTGAAAGGCGAAGGCGGTAGTGACGTGATCTGCGGCGGAGACGGTTCGGACAAGCTGCTCGGCGGAGCTGGAAACGACACGATCTCCGGTGGTGGCGGCTCGGACACCATCGAAGGTGACGGCGGGAGCGACGACCTCCAGGGCGACCAGGGCGACGACGACCTGCAAGGGGATGACGGAGACGACAACCTAGACGGCGGCTCGGGAAGCGACTCCGAAGACGGCGGTTCGGGAGACGACACCGCTGAGTGCAACGTCACCGCCACGGAAGACGACGACTGTCAGGGTGACGAGAACGATCAGGGCGACAACTCCCAGGGTGACTCGCAGGGAAGCGACAGTCTCCTGGTGCGGGGCTTCTGACCCATCAAGAGATAGGAACCCCGGGGCGCCCCTCCCCGCGAGGAAGGGACGGCGAGAGCCGTCCCTTCCGTCTGTTCTGCTCCCACACACTAACGGCGGGAGGCACTGCGGCTCTTTCCACCACCATCGCGAGCGTCGAGGCGCGCGAGATCCATCGCCATCGAGGGTACGGAAGGGGCCTAAGATGCGTCCTCCGTTTGAGCTACTGAGCGGTCTACGGATATAAGACGGCCTGAGCCTCCGGTGGCCAGCGGCGCATCGGAACGACGCCCCAGTTTGCGGCAAAGGTAAACCTCTCGAGGCCCTCGTGCGAGTGACCTATCGACAGAGGAAGATACGCCCCAGGGTCGTCACCATCGCGAGGAGCAGGCTCGTGCTCGAGCCGTCACAGTCAGCGTCCGATGAGCCACCGCGGGCGTTCGAGGACTTCTACATGGAGGAGTACGCCGCCGTGGTGGGCCTTGCGTACGCGCTGTGCGGCAGCCGATCGGGCGCTGAGGACCTCGCGCAGGAGGCCTTCCTTGCGTCGCACCGAAACTGGCAGCGCATCGGCCTGTACGAGCAACCTGGCGCCTGGGTTCGACGGGTCGTCGCTAACCTCTCCGTCTCGGCCGTCAGACGGAGGGTGTCCGAGGCGAAGGCTCTCGCGCGCGTGGCCGCTTTCGGGGAGCGAACAGTGATTCCAGATCTCGCGGCGGGAGACCCGGAGTTCTGGGCGGCGGTCCGCTCACTTCCCCGCCGGCAGGCACAGGTGGTCGCCCTCTTCTATCTGGAGGATCGAGCAATCGCCGATGTGGCCGCGATCCTCGACATGGCGCCGGGCACCGTTAAGCGGCACCTCCATGATGGGCGTCGGACGCTCGCACGTCGTCTGCACGAGGAGGATGTTGAGTGACCCTCGACGCTCGCGCCCGACGAGCTGCCCGTGCCTTCCGCATAGCGGTCGAAGACATGGAGCGCTCCGCTCCCGAACGCCACTCGTTCGAGCACTTCGATCGATACCTGCGTCGAAGGGACTGGAACGAGCGGCTCACGACGGTGATCGTCGCAGCGGTCATCGCCATTGCCGCCATCACTCTTGTCAGTCGGGCGTTGGGCGACGCCGGAGTCCGAGTTCCCGCGGTGCCTCCCGCGCAGGGTGGCCTGATCCTCTTCGGCGAGCGCAACCCGAACGGCGGTCGGGCCCATTGGTTCACGATGCGACCCGACGGCAGCGACCTGACCGATCTCCACGTCACCGCGACCTGCGCCACATGGTTACCCGATGGCAGCAAGATCCTCATCACGAATGACGCCGCCGTGGGGCCCGGCTCTCCGCTCCGACCTGCCGTGATCAACCCGGACGGATCAGGCCTGCAGCCGCTCGACGGGACGCGGAACCCGAACCTCAACCTGGGGTGCGGCGACGTGTCGCCCGATGGAGCCCGGATCACGCTCGAAGGGTTCGGCGGGGCTGGCCACCACGACCTGAACGGCATCTACTCGATCCGCGCATCAGACGGCGGCGGACTCGTGCGTCTAATAAAGGGTCCCGTCGAGCCTCCCAGCATCTCGCCCGACGGGTCACGCATCAGCTTCAAGAGGGTCCAAGGAAGCCTCAACCCGTCGGCCTCGGGCGCCCTCTTCGTCACAAACTCCGACGGTTCGGGCCCGGTGCGGATCACGCCGCCCGGCTACGTCTCCGACGTGCCGGCGTGGTCACCGGACGGGAGATGGATCGTGTTCCAAAGACCCTACGGGCAACTGTTTATCGTTCACCCGAGCGGCACCGATCTTCAGCAAGTACCACTGACGCTCCCTCCGGGATCGTGGGCGCAGCACCCGACGTGGTCGCCGGATGGATCGATGATCGTCTTCAGCGTCCTCGCTGGAGATCGCAGTGGGGTCTACGTCGTCAGGATGGACGGAACGGGCCTGCACGAGGTCAGGGCGATCTCGAACCCCCAGACTCCCGACTGGGGTCGTGCAGCTGGTTGACCGTCCAGCACGCGGCGCGCCGACGTCGAGAGGTGGAGCCGGGGTCGACCGGTGGAGGCCTGAGCCTATTCCGTCCGCAAGCACTCCCGACAGCAGCCCTCGCTGCACACAAAGGTTGACTCAACCGGGCCGCACGCTCGAGCGAGTTACCTACCGAAGCGCTCGCGATCGAGCGCGGAGGGGAGGGCACCATGAAGCGAAAGATCGTCTTGATCGTCGCCGTTGTCGCGTCCTGCTGTTGGATGGCGGCGGGACTCATCCCCGCGTACGCGACGACGCCGGATCCGAACGGTCGCATCGCGTTCTCCATGGACTTCGGGCTCGGGGCCGAGATCTACACGATCAGACAGAGCGGTCTCGACATCCAACAGCTCACCGAGGTCGGGGGGAGCGCCGAGTCCCCGGACTGGTCGCCGGACGGGAGGCGCATCGTGTTCCACATCGTGGACCAAGGGCTCTGGATGGTGAAAGCGAATGGCAGTCAACTGCACCAGGTCGTGGGCTCAGGCTTCCAGCCGGCGTTCACGCCAGACGGCAGGCACCTTGTCTACGACTGCGGCGACTGCGCCGGAGGTCAAGGGATCTTCCTGATGAAGGCAGACGGCTCGGACGCGCCCGGCGCGCGCCTGACCACGAACCCGTCGGGGTTCGAGGGGGACACCAACCCGGAGATCTCACCCGACGGGCAGACGATCACCTTCGTGCGCAGGAAGGTCGAGGGCGAGCTGCAAGGGCTGTTCGCCGTCGATATCGACGGGACGGATCTTCGCGAGCTCGTGCCCTACCGATTCAATGTCTTCATCAAGCACGACTGGGCACCCAACGGCGAGCACATCGTGTTCACCTCCCCGATCGAGGGGCAGCCCAACGTTTACACGGTTGCCCCGGACGGATCCCACCTCGTGCAACTCACCCACGTCCAGTCCGGGAGCGGGGCGCTTGCAGGGTCATACTCGCCTGATGGGCGATGGATCGCCTTCCGAGGGGAGAACCCATCGATAGGCCTGTACCGGTTAATGAAGATGCGCCCGAACGGTTGCGATCACGTGATCGTCACGACTGCTCCTATCGGCGAACGGTACATCGATTGGGGCCCGGCCCCGAACTGAACCGGACGGACGGCGCCAGCCGCCGGAGCCTGCTCCTCCGGCGGCTGGCAGCCTTCTGCAACGGAAGCAAGGCGGCCCCGCTCGATCCGGGAGATCGAGCAGAAGCGGCAGCAGCCCGAGGATCGTTCTGGGAGATGCATGATCGGTTGTACGAGAACCAGCGACGCCCGGGGCCTGAAGACCTCCACCTGTACGCGGACGTGCCGGGGCTCGCGTCGACGTGTTCGAGAAGGAACTCGCCGAGCACGCATGCCGATCCGGGTTCACGAGGACTTCATGAGCGGTGTGAGCGGCGTGAACGGCACGCCGACCTTCTTCATCAACGGTGCCCGCCACGACGACTCGTACGAGTTCGAGACGCTCCTTGCCGCCATCGAGCGCGGCGCCGGGAAGTAGAGAGGATCACGTTCGTGGTGTACGAGTGAACGTGACGTGCACGGTGTTGCTCTCGGCGGTCTCGGTTCGTGCCTCATAGCCCTCCTCGAAGCCGCGGAGGTCGTCCCACAGATCGATCCCGCGACCCAGGAGGATGGGCGCGATGGCGACGTGCAGCTGGTCGACGAGACCGGCCTTCAGGAAGGCTCGGACGGTGCTGATGCCACCCCCGATCCGCACGTCCTTGCCGCCGGCGGCAGCGGTGGCCTGCGCAAGGACCTCCGGGGGAGCCGCCGTGACGAAATGGAACGTCGTGCCACCGGCCATCTCGATCGACCCGAGCTTGCGGTGAGTGAGCACGAATACCGGCACGCGGAAGGGCGGCTCGTCGCCCCACCAGCCCTTCCAGTTGGGGTCGTCGGGAAAGGTGTGGAACCCGAACATCCCGGCACCCATGATCTCCGCGCCGACGCCCTCGAAGTAGGCCGCTGCGAACTCGTCATCGACGCCGCTCGTGCCCTCGCCCGACATGTCGTGTAAGACCCGCTCGCGGAACGTGCGCGTGGCGACATAGGCCGCGGTGAGCTTGTTCCAGTCCTCTCCGAATGGGTTGTCGGGCGTGCCGCCTTCGGTCGTGCCGTAGCCGTCCAACGAGATGTTTAGGTCGACCCGTACGCTCATGCTAGCCCCCAGGAGTGATCGTTCATGGCAGGCACTATGGCACGCTGGCGACGCTAGCTCCCGGCCATGGCGGATCCGCCAAATTCCAGGGAGTCGAGACACAACTTCGCCTCACCACGCGCCGTCGGCGTGGTTGGCGAGCCAAACGGATAGGCGCCCGTTCGCCGGCGTCCTCACCGAGGTGGAACGTCTGCGGGTGCTTTCATCTCCGTCTCTCGCAGGAGAACACGATCACGCTTCACCACCGTGATCGCGATCAGCACTAACGCGAACGCGTTCAATGGGTGGAGCGCCGCGAGCACCGCGGACACATCGCGCATGTTCACGAGCAAAATCTGGACGAAGACATCGCCGATCAGCAGCAACGTGAGGTTTCTCTCCATCTTCGGCAACCGAGCGAGCAGGCCCGTGATGAGCAAGAGGGGAAGGCCGAACTCGAACAAGGAATAGCCCACGATGGTGTGCAGATCGGGGGTATGCACGGCCCCGAATAGGAACAAGCCGATCAGGAACGGCTGTGCGACGATCCCCGCCAGCATCAGGTACGCCACCACCAGGTGAGCCTTCAAGAACCGACGATTCATCTCTTGCCTCCGTTCCCTATCCCGTTCGCGCGACGTGCTGCTCGGCCGCAATCATGACGAATCACGCGCCACCGCACATCCTGAGATACGCGACCGCGACCTTAGGCTGACGCGTCACGCTTGCGTTGCTGGTGAACCCTCCGCACGGTGGCCATGTCCATCGCGTACGCCCTACTCCTCGGCGTTCGCGCGTTTCAACGCGTCCTCGAACGCCATCGGTCTGATCTCGGGGAACAGCTCGGTGGCGGAGCGATCGCGGACAACCACCTCGGTGCTCAGACCCTCGATGAGCGGACGAGCGAGCGCTGACGGAACCGACGTGGTCAGACCGCACCACAACGATGAGAGCCACGGAGTGAGCAGGGGCACCGAGACGATCGGACGCGTAACGCCTCTCGAGGAAGCGAACGCCTTCATCATCTCGCGGTACGTGACGGTCTCGGGCCCGCCGACCTCTACCACCGTATGTTGGCTTTCCAGCGGTATCGAGGCGCCGGCCGCGAGGTACTCGATCACGTCGTCGATCGCGATCGGCTGCGTCTTGGTGTCCACCCATCGCGGGACCACCATCGCCGGCAGGCGGTTCACGAGGTCGCGGAGCATCCGGAACGATGCGCTCTCCCGCCCGATCACCATGGCGGCGCGGAACTCCAACACCGGCGGCCCTTCTTCGGCGAGCACCCTGCCCACCTCCTGCCGGCTCGCGAGGTGCGGTGACATAGGACCGTCGTCCTCGGACCCCAGGCCGCCGAGGTAGATGACGCGCCGCACGCCGGACTCTTTGGCAGCGCGGCCGAAGTTCGCCGCCCCGTCGTGATCGGTCTGCTCGAACTTGTCGACCCCCGACTCCATCGAGTGCACCAGGTAGTAAGCGGTGGAGACGCCTTCCAGCGCCGGCGGGAGGGTCGCGCTGTGCAGGACGTCGAGTTCAACGGCCCGAAGATCGGGCCAGCGTTCCTTGAGCACCTCGGCCCGCCTCCCGGCCGTGATCACCTCGTAGCCGTCGGAGGCCAGCCTGGTGGTCAGCCGAGAGCCGATCACGCCGCTTGCGCCCGTCACCAGGATCGTTCCGTCTGCTGGTTCGTTCCCCATGTCATCCCTGCTCCGTGGCGCGTCAAGGTAACCGGTCCAGCTGGACAATATACGAAACGAGGCGTATGGTATCTATAAGGAACCGAAAGGAGTGAACCGTGCAAGGGACACAGCTCAAGACGACCCAGCTCGGGAGCACCGGCATGGAGATCACGCGCGTCGGGTACGGGGCGTGGGCCATCGGAGGCGGAGGGTGGGAGTTCGGTTGGGGACCGCAGGAGGACGAGGCCTCGATCGAGACCATCCATCGGGCGCTCG
Source organism: Actinomycetota bacterium (assembly GCA_034667405.1). Classification (GTDB taxonomy): domain Bacteria; phylum Actinomycetota; class UBA4738; order UBA4738; family HRBIN12; genus JANXVR01. Next base: position 43,526 of record JAXDJX010000017.1, read on the forward strand.
AGCTCGGGGTGAATTGGATCGACACCGCGGCAGCCTACGGATTCGGTCATTCGGAGGAGGTCGTGGGTCGCGCGCTCAGTGGGCGAGACGAACGCCCGTACGTCTTTACCAAGGCATCTCTCGTGCCCGGGCCCGGCGGACGTGTTCTGCACAGCCTGAAGCGCGACTCGATCCTGCGTGAGGCCGAGGCCAGCCTGCATCGGCTCGGCGTCGACGCGATCGACCTGTATCAGATCCACTGGCCGATCCCCGAGGAAGACATCGAGGAAGGCTGGTCTACGTTCCTCGAGTTGAAGGAGCAGGGACTGGCGCGCCACATCGGCGTTTCCAACTTCGGCGTTGGACAGCTGCGGCGGATCCGGAAGATCGGCCCGGTTGAGACGCTGCAGCCGCCCTATTCGCTGATCGCGCGCGAGATCGAAGACGCGATCCTGCCGTTCGCCGCGCGCGAGGGCATCGGGGTGCTCGCCTACTCTCCGATGGGTTCGGGCCTGCTCACCGGCGGGATGACCAGAGAGCGGATCGAAGCGCTGCCAGACGACGATTGGCGCAAGCGCGACGAGCAGTTCCAGGAGCCGCTCCTGTCGAAGCACCTGGCCCTGGTGGAGCGGCTGAAGACCGTCGCGGAACGGCACGGGACCTCGCCGGGAGCGGTCGCGGTGGCCTGGACGCTGAAGAACCCAGCGGTCGACGCGGCCATCACCGGCTTCCGCCGCCCCGACCAGGTCGCACCCATCCTGGCCGCCGCGGATCTGGAACTCAGCCCGGACGACATCACCACCATCGAAGGGATCGAGTGAGATGGCTCCGGACCGCGTGACCGAAACTGCTCCGGTGACTCGGCCGCGCGGGCGCCCACGCAGCGAACGGGCGCAGCACGCGATCTTGACCGCAGCGATCGAATTGCTGCTGGAACGAGGGCTCCGAGCGATGAGTATGGAGGAGCTGGCGGAGCGAGCAGGGGTCAGTAAAGCGACGATCTACCGCTGGTGGGACTCGAAGGATCTGCTGGCCATGGATGCCCTGTCCGCCGCGTGGGCGCCGAAGCGAGACGGCGAGCGAGACACCGGAAGCCTGCGCGGCGATCTGCTGGCTCAATTCCGCCCCTGGCTGCGTCAACTTACTGACAAGCCGTACGGGCGCGTGATCGCAGGACTGATCGCGCAGGCGCAGACTGACCCGTTGTTCGCCGAGCGGTACCGAGACCATTTCGTCCAGCCACGACGAGACGCCACGCGCCCGCTGCTCCTTCGAGCGATGGACCGTGTCGAGATCGCCGCCGATACCGATCTGGAGCTCGCCCTGGACCTCCTCTATGGCCCGATCTACCACCGACTGCTCCATGGGCACGCCCCACTCACCGACCGCTTCATCCAACAGGTCATCGACGCCGTCATCGCTGCGACCTCGTCCGGGGTGATCGCCCAGGTTCGTGAAGGGAAGCGCAGGACGTGACCGAACCGTCGACTTCGTCTGCATGGGCTCCGTTCCGGAACAAGACGTTTCGGGTGCTGTGGCTCGCGCAGTTCGTGTCCAACGTCGGCACGTGGATGCAGAGCGTGGGGGCGGTCTGGGTCATGCTGCAGCTGCGGGCGTCGCCGACGTTCGTGGCGCTCGTGGTGACGGCGAGCTCGCTGCCGGTCGTGTTCTTCGGGATCGTTGGAGGGGCGCTGGCCGACCTGGTCGACCGCCGGCGACTCTTGCTCGTGGCCCAGACGCTCATGCTCCTGGCCGCGAGCGCGCTTGCGATCCTCGACGTCTCGGGCCGGGTGACGTCCACCTCGCTCCTCGCGATCACCTTCCTGTTGGGCGTGGGTACCGCCCTGAACGGACCGGCCTGGCAGGCGATCCAGCCGGAGCTGGTGCCGCACGAGCAGTTCCCCCAGGCCGTGACCTTGGGCGGAGCGAGCATCAACCTGGGACGTGCGTTGGGTCCGGCGCTCGCGGGCGTGATCCTCGCCGTTTCCGGGGCCTGGCTCGTCTTCCTGTTGAACGCGCTCTCCTTCGGGGCGGTGGTGCTCGCGCTCGCCGTGTGGAGGCGCGAAGCAGCGGAGACCGCCGGGCCGCCGGAGCACTTCGTTGGTGCCGTCCGTGCCGGGATCCGGTTCGCGTTCTTCTCGCGGGAACTGATGGTGGTCCTGATACGTGCCGGTGCGTTCTCCGTAACGAGCGCGGGGCTCATGGCGCTGGCGCCGGTGTATGCGACCGGCGTCCTACACCTGGGGTCGGGTGGCCTCGGGTTCCTGCTCGGCGGATTCGGAGTAGGGGCGGTAAGTGCGGCGGGCCTCCTGCCCAAGATCCGGAAGCGTATGGGTGGGGACGTCGTGGTAACCGTCGGCTCGCTCGGGGTCGCCGCGGCGTTGCTGGGACTGGCGGCCACCCGTTCAGTGCCGCTCGCCTTGGGGACCGTGGTGGTTGCCGGCGCGGCGTGGCTCCTGTGTCTCTCGACGTTCAACGTCGCTTCCCAGGAGGCGTTGCCAGCCTGGGTCCGTGCCCGCGGGCTCGCGATGTACCTGACCGTGTTCATGGGTGGCGTCGCCATCGGCAGTGCCGCGTGGGGTTCGCTCGCTAGTTCGGTCGGGATCCCGGCTGCGTTCGCGTGGGGTGCGCTCGCCGTTGCGATGACCACACCGTTGGCGCTGGGCTGGAGGCTGCGGTGGATCGACGAGGTGGACCTGAGCACGTCACCGATGCACGCGCCGGAGTTGCGGGTCATGCCTGAGGAGTCAAACGGACCCGCGTTCGTGATGATCGGCTACGACGTCTTGCCGCAGATGGAGGAGCCCTTCCAAGTGGCACTGCGCCGGGTGGGACGGGCCCGCCGGCGAACCGGAGCGGTGCGATGGTCCGTGTACCGCGACGCGGACCAACCGCAGCGGTTCGTCGAAACCTTCGTAGTGCCGAGCTGGGGCGAGCACATGCGTCAGCATGGACGGCGGACCGCGGCCGACGCGAGCCTGCAGGAAGACCTCCGAGCCTTCCTCCGCACCGACGCTGATCCGACTGTCACGCATCTGGTCGCGCCCATCCATACGGGGCACGCCAACGGATGACCTCGGAGGTCCGCCAGTAGGCGCGCGGCATACGCCCCGTCATTGCACCTCGTAGCATCCGCCGGGTTCGCGGGGTATGGTCCGAGGCGATTCCTACGAGAGGGGTACGTATGTCCGAGAGGTGGAGGTTCGTAGGACGACGGTTGGCAGGGCTCGCGGTCGCCGCCGGTGTCTTGGTAGCGGCGCCCGGGATCGCGTCGGCGCAGACCACGACGACGAGTTCGTCGTTCAACCCGCTATACATCCTCATCGCCGGCGCGGTCATGGCCGCCCTCTGCGGGTGGATCGCGAGCACGAAGGGGCGCAGCGTGGCCTTGTGGGCGGTCCTCGGATTCTTCTTCGGTCTGATCGCGCTCATCATCATCGCCGTGCTGAAGAAGCAGCAGCCGGCAATGAGCGCCGGGATGGTCGCGCCTCCGCCGCCGCCGATGAGCGCCTCTCCGCCCCCTCCGCCAACGCCGCCCTCGGACCCCTCAGGCTTCTAGGAGGTTCCGCGACCCGCGCGACTCGGGGGTCGCCACGTGTTCACCTCCCACGACCGTGACCAGGTGCGGGAGCGGATCCTTGCGCTGGCCTCCTCCGACCCACGGACTCGAGGGCATGTACGGGGCCGATGGTCGGCAGGGTAGAAGGTCAGCTGAAGGAGATCGCTCGCGGCAACTGAGCTGACTCGATCAGAGAGTCGGAGGGGGCGGGATCGAGCCGATGGACATGATGCGAGCGGCGCGGTCGTCCCTCGGGACGTAGCAGCGGATCCCGTGTCCGTCCGAGGCCTTGATCACGAGAACACGCTGGAACAACACGACCGTCGCCGATCGCAACGACATGACGGCTGAGCCTCGCGAAGCTTCGAACCCGATCCGCGTTGCTCGCCCGCGCAGGTTCGTCCGCGCGAAGATGATCCGGCTGGAGGTCACCGCGACGATGCCCAGCTTGCAGAATGGAAAGATCGCGGCGTAGCAGACGCAGATGCACACCAGTAGGGTCAAAGATTCCCCCGAGTGGCCTGTGTTCCTGTAAGAGGAGTAATCCAGCACACCGTTGATCAGTATCCCTGCAAGCAGCCCCATCATCGGATGGGCGCCCGCGATTCCCGCCACTGCTTCTTCTACTACCTCACCGGGTAGAAGGAGCGGCTGAACTTTCCCACGCGTGCGCTCGAACATCTGCGCCCTGCGTTCGGCCAACATGGGCGGATTCTATGTCGGTCCCATGACCCCTCGATAATGGCGCTCGACGAACTGCGCCTTCTCCACGCTCAGCAAGGGGACGTCAGGCTCGGACTCTGTCGTCGATGAAGAGATACACCGTGAACGGTTGTCCGTTGTCGACGAACGTGTCCTTCGTGGCTCGAGCGCACACCCGCCCGTTGCCGTTGAAGTCGGAGGCGTTGTCCGCCTGGTACGGCTCGGTTGCCACGTCCCACCTGCGGAAGGCGGAAGCAGGGTTCGGGCACGTGCCGCCCGACCCCGCGGTCGCGGAGGTGGCGCCGAGGATCGATCCACCCACCATGATCGTCGACATCACCGACGCTGCCGCCACGATCCTGCGCACGCCCATCGCCCCTACCTCCCGTCGTTCGGATGGCTCACGGTACGGTCCTTGCAGCTAGACGCGCATCTGACATCTGTCATATCGTCCTGGGATGCAGGTCACGCTCGACGGGGTCATCGACTCACTGCAGGAGTTGGAGCGGTGCCGCACGGTAGACGAGTTCGCGGATCGAAGCATCGATCTGCTCTGGGACCTGATCCCGTCCGAAGACATCGGTTTCAACGAGCTGGATGAGGCGCGCCGCCGCGTCGACGCGTACCGGTTTCGAAGCGTGAGTGACCCCGAGGAGGGGTCGGACGAGGTCTTCTGGTCCTACGCCGATGAACTGCCAATCTGCTGGGGTATCCCTCCCGGCGCGGCTGGCGTGGTGCGGACGCAGGACGTCGTTTCCCGGCGTGTGCTCCGCAGCATGAAGATCTATACGGAGGTGCTCCGTCCCTCCGGCATCGAGTTCGAGATGAAGATGGCTCTGGAGTCGCCGACGTGGATCAGCCGGGCGTTCATGTTCTCAAGATCGGATCGCGAGTACACAGATCGGGAAGCCGAACGCGCACGGCTGGTCGCTCCACATCTTGCCGCCATCTATCGACGGCTGCGCGCGACGTCTGCATTGACCTCGCGGGAGGTGGAGGTGATCGACCTGGTCGCTCGTGGCCTCACCAACCGGGAGATCGCGGCGCAGCTCAGCGTCTCGCCCGGCACCGTCCGCTCCCACCTTGAGCACGCGTTCGCGAAGCTCTCGGTCGGTACCAGGACGGCCGCGGTTGCCGCTCTACGCTGAGCGTTCTCCTTCACGCCTCGCCCGATGCCGCACGGCCACGGAGCGCCCACTCAGCCGCGTCACCGGCCAGGTCCTGCAACCGCTCCGCGAAATGAGCGATCTCCTCGACGCTCAGCATCGACGCCCAGTCGCGCCTCCCACCCGAACGGAAGAACCGCTCGGGCGAGACCCACAGATCCATGTGGGCGTCGGGTGCGGTCGCGGCCGCGCGGGAGCGCATCGACGCGAACCCGGCCGCTTCGACGAACTCCGGCCATCGGTCCTGATCCACCTGGACCCCTAGTGCCGCGGCAACCCGCCGCATCTCGCTGTCGAGGTCGGCCCACATGTCGGTGTAGTGGAACAAGTGAACGTTCGGTTCGGTCCGCGCATCCCAGTACGTGCGGATGTGTTGGCAGTAGTCGTCCAACCCGTTCGGCCCGCTACCGGTCGGGGGCTCGTGATTGTCGATGAACCAGCGAACGAAGTCCCCGGGGTCCTCAGGCGGTTCTTCACGGTCGGAGAGGTCGGGCCCGACCGGGCCTGCCGCGGCCACGCGGAGTTCGTCCAGATGGTCCCGGCGCATGTTCTCGCTGTGATCGAGGTCGGAGAGCGCGACGTCGAGGGGATGACGGATCACGGCGATGTAGGTGACCGACTCGAGTCGCGGGAGCCCGTCGAGCGGCGTATGCGTCTTCATGAAGCGCCGGTGCGTCTGCGCGTCGAGGATGCCGAACACCTCGTCGTCGCTGCGGATCAACATGTCGAGCCACGGTGAGATCGTGCTGATCGGCGCGCCCAGGTCGACCCGGTCGAACAGCAGCATCCCGACGATGGTCTGCATCCATGTGGTGCCGCACTTGGCCGGTGTGGTGATCACGACATCGTCGGGCCGGAAGGTGAACCGTCCCCACCGCGCGCTGTCCGCCATGAAGCCCTGGTACCGGCGCAGCGCGGGTTGGGTCTTTTCAGACGTCATCTGTCCTCATCGGCGACCCCGGTCCTTGGCGATGCCGCGTCCTTTGCCGAACACACCGACATCGACCAGGACCCCCAGCACCACGATGATCGTTTTGCCGGCCTGTTCGTGGATCGAGTTCTGTGCGATCGCGTAGGCGATCGTGGTGGTCGGGAGGAAGAAGAACCCCAGGGTCGGCAGGAGCCATCGTCCGTACGCGCGGCTCATGTAGTGGGTGAAGAGCCATAGGAACGCGATGGCGAACCGCGGGGTGATGAACCCAAGCAGAACGACCAGGCAGCCCACGGGCCCACTCTATAGAGGGGGCTCCGACGCCGTGCACGTCACCGCCTGCTCTTCAAGACCCCGTCTGCGCCATCGAGCAGACGCTGACACCGACCGGGTGGAAGACGCTTCGGACGTCCAGCGGCTCAAGTTTGTAGGTTCCACCACACTCCGCCGGGGCCGGTGTAGCTGGTTCCTTCTCCCCAGACGCCGAACGTCTTGCCCGCGTTGGTGATCGCGATCTCGCCGTAGTCGCCATAGACCTCTTGGAAGCCCTGTGGCGTCTTGTACGCGGCACCGCCGGTGGCATCGGAGATCTTCACCGGTGCGGTCCACGTCGTGCCGCCGTCGGTCGAACTGCGGTACCACACGTTCCAGGCGTCTACGTTGCCGTTGTTCGTCTGCATGTACCAGACGCGGACATCGCCGCTGCCCGTGGCCTCGACCGTGGGGCTGGTCGCCTCCTCGCCTGCGACCGACAAGGCCGTCCGCGATCCCCAAGTGAGTCCGCCGTCGGTGGATCGTTTCACGAAGATCCGCTGCGGCCCCTGATCGACCGTGGCACCGTCGTAGACGTAGGTCAGGGCGCCGTTCGCGTCCGAACTGACACCGCTGTGGCCCAGGTAGAAGTCCGAGCCGCATCCTGCGGCCGTGCACGGTTCGCCGATCGGCACGGTGTCGACCAAAACGTTCGTCCAGGTGGCGCCGTGATCCCTGGACACGAAGACACGGTGCTCCACCTGTCCGACCGCGGCGCCTCCCGGCCCCGAGTAGTCGATGCTGCCTTCGGAGAAGACCACCGTTCCGTCGGGAAGGACGGCGGCATCGTAGGCGAAGTAGTAGCGGGTCGAGTCGTCGACCTTGATCTGTGTCCAGGTGGCGCCGAAGTCATGCGACACTGCCATCCACGGGTCCCCGCCCGTCGGTCCGTTGAACGAAACGTAGACGTCGCGGCCGGTTGGCGACGTCGTGAGGACGGGCTTGTCGGTCCATGAGACGTTTCCGAAGGTGCTCACGGGCTCACTCCACGTCTTGCCGTGATCGGTCGACTTGATGAACATGGTGTTGAACCCGTTCAGATACGCGGCATACACCGCGCCGGTGTTCTTCACGACCTCGACGATCGGGTCGTACTGCCAGGATCCCTTGCAGGCGCACAGGGGCTGGAGCTTCCCGAATGTCTTCCCGCCGTCCTTCGAGGTGCGCAAGGCCATCCACGGCACCGGGCAGTTGCCCGAACATGGCTTGGCGGCGAAATGCGTGGCGATCATGTAGACGTAGGGGGCGCTCGGGTCGGCGGCGACCGCCGGCTCCCAGTCGTCCGTGTTTGGATCGAAGACGGCCTCTCCCGTCCATCCCGGAGCCGCGCGATGGGGGATCCGTGGCGCGACCCCGAACGTCCCGTTGGCCTTCGCCTCGGCGATAGCCTCAAGGTGCTCGGCCGTCAACTCTTCTTGCTCTTGTGCCTCGGGGTTGGCGGTGCTGTTTGCGCGCGCCTGGTCGCCTGGGGCGTCTGCGCGAGAGCCTGCCGTCGAGGAGGGGTTCCGAAGGGCGCCGACCGCGAATGCGAAGAGCACCAAGAGTGCGACGACCAGAGCGACGAGGGACGAGCGGCGCATCAGGGGGCCTCCTGTGTGAGGGCGAGGACACTGCTGTTGCCTCGAAACTAGTCAGTTCTTTCGCCTGGGTCAATGAGCGAGTGGAGCGCCCGTAGGATGGCGGGATGGTGATGATGGACGCGCTGACGAAGCAGACCTCAGGCCCCGGGCTCACCCTGGCCAAGGTCCCGGTCCCCGTTATCGGGATCAACGACCTCTTGATCCGGGTGGAGCGCGCCGGGATCTGTGGCACGGACCTCCATATCGCCGATTGGAACGAGTGGGCGCAGGACGCTGTGAAGCTACCCCTGGTGCTCGGCCACGAGTTCGTCGGGGAGGTGGTCGAGGTTGGTTCCAACGTCAGTGACTTCCGGCCGGGAGAGTTGGTCTCCGGGGAAGGACACGTCGTGTGTGGGCGCTGCAGGAACTGCATGGCGGGGCGGCGTCATCTGTGCGCGCAGAGTTCGAGCATCGGCGTGGATCGGCCCGGCGCGTTCGCCGAGTACATCGCGCTACCCATGACCAACGTGTGGCATCACGATCCGGCGATCGATCGAGACGTGGCGGCGATCTTCGACCCATTCGGCAACGCGGTTCACTCTGCGCTCCAGTTCCCGGTGCTGGGCGAAGACGTGCTCATCACCGGTGCCGGGCCGATCGGCCTGATGGCGTGCGCGGTCGTGCGTCACGCCGGCGCCCGGTACGTGGTGATCACCGACGTCAATCCGCACCGCCTGGCGTTGGCGGAAGGACTGGGCGCGACGCGAGCGGTCGACATCCGCTCGACCTCACTCGCCGATGTCCAGAAAGAGCTGGACATGAAGGAAGGCTTCGACGTGGGCCTGGAGATGAGCGGCAACCCGGATGCGATGCACGACATGCTTGCGAACATGTGCCACGGCGGGAAGATCGCCCTGCTCGGCCTGCCCGACCATCCGTTCGCGATCGATTGGAACGCGGTGATCCACGACATGATCACCATCAAGGGTGTGTACGGCCGCGAGATGTATGAGACCTGGTACATGATGACCGTGATGATGCAAGGGGGCTTGGACGTCGCCCCGGTGATCACCCATCGCTTCCACTACTCGAAGTTCGAAGAGGCCTTCGAGGCCGCGCGGTCGGGCGAGGCGAGCAAGGTGCTCTTGTACTGGCGGGAGGAGCCATGATCGGGGACGTGCGCAAACAGCTCGACGGTGAGTTGGATGCGATGAGAGAGGCCGGCACCTACAAGTCCGAGCGCGTGCTCTCGACGCCGCAAGGTGCCCACGTAGGGATCACTGGGCGTGAAGGCGACCAGATCGTCAACATCTGCGCGAACGATTACCTGGGTCTGGCCAACCATCCCGAGATCGTCGCGGCCGCCCGCGATGCGCTCGATCGCTGGGGGTTCGGAGTGGCGTCCGTCCGGTTCATCTGTGGGACGCAGCAGCTGCACAAGGATCTGGAGGCCGCGCTGACCACGTTCCTCCAGACCGAGGACACCATCCTCTACCCCTCGTGCTTCGACGCGAACGGAGGGCTGTTCGAGACGTTGCTCACCGAGGAGGACGCGGTCATCTCCGACGCGCTGAACCACGCGAGCATCATCGACGGGATACGGCTCACGAAGGCCCGGCGCCTCCGCTACGCCAACGGCGACATGGACGAACTGGAGCGATGCCTGAAGGAGTCGGCGGGCGCTCGGCGCACACTCATCGCGACCGACGGCGTGTTCTCGATGGACGGTTTGATCGCAAACTTGTCGGCCATCTGCGATCTCGCCGAACGCTACGGCGCGATGGTCATGGTCGATGACTCCCACGGCGTCGGGGTGTTGGGGGCGCGTGGTCGTGGCACCCCGGAACATCACGGGGTGATAGACCGCATCGACATCCTCACGGGCACGCTCGGCAAGGCGCTCGGCGGCGGTGGCGGCGGGTACACGAGCGGTCGGCGGGAGATCGTCGAACTGATGCGGCAACGCTCGCGCCCCTACCTGTTCTCCAACAGCATCACCCCGGCGGTCGCCGGAGCGTCACTGCGTGCGATCGAACTGCTGTCCGCATCGACAGAGCTCCGGGACCGACTGGTGAAAAACACGACGCTGTTCCGCGAGTTGGTTGCCGCTTCCGGCCTCACCTTTCTGCCGGGGGAGCACCCGATCGTGCCCATCATGATCAGCGAAGAACGCCTACTGAAGCCCATCACCGATGGTGTGTTCGAGGCCGGTCTCCACGTGGCCGGCTTCTCCTACCCGGTGGTGCCCATGGGCAAGGCCCGCATCCGCACGCAGGTGTCGGCGGCACACAGCGAGGATGATCTCCGCTTCGCCGTCTCGACCCTGTCACGCGTAGCCGCTGCCAACTAGGAGGTCTCACTTCCACTTCCGGGGCAGTTGTTGCCATCCCGCGAGAAGTAACGCACCATGTTCGGCACGAGAGGAAGGAGGTGGTCCAGCTTGCATGAACAGCCCGAGACCCTCGAGGTGACTGGCTGCTGAGCCGTCCCTCGCGGACGGGGCCACCTCCCCGTTCGCTCGCCGGGTGACCGGCAGAATCCAACCAGCTCACCGACCTCACAGCCGCCGGCTGGTCTACCGGCCGAAACCCCAGCAGGGGTGGAACCGCTAGTGAGTGCATAGCAACCGAACGGGCTGGGCCATGGCGGCTCAGCCCGTTCGCGTTCGTGGATCCGAAGCCCCGCCACTATTGCTTCCCCCGGCAACCGGGGAGTACGGTGGGCGGGTTCATACCTGATCTGGGAGGAGAGCGGTATGAGACGGATCTCGATCCTGGCCCTTGGGGTAGCAGCCCTGTTGTTCGTCCCCGTCGCGTCGGCCCAAGCACACCCCCCGCACCAAGCGACGGACGAGTCTGATTTCGTTCTGAGGATCCGCTGTGACGGGTTCACCTTGGTCGACCAGGTGCACATCGAGGGTCGTCTCCAGCGCTTCTTCAACGAGGACGGGACGCGTCGCCGGGTCACCATCCACAACCGATGGGAAGGCACGATCACGAATAAAGCTACCGGCGAGTTCGTGGCGATCGATCCGGGCCATTGGACGGACACGTTGGTTGGGTCGGTCATCACGACCCGCGGACAGCTCTACAGCATCAAGATCGCCTCGCTCGGCATCTTCATCCACGGCGTCGGGAGGGTCGTCACGGATCTGCGTACCGGAGAGATCCTCTTCGAGTCTTCGACCGAGGCTCATCACCAGGACTACTCGGACCTCTGCAACGCCCTCGCGTGAAGGGAGGGGAACCGATGCGTCAACATCAGCGGACATTTCGCAGCCTCTACGTCGCCGGTGCCCTCACGATCACGTTAGGAACTGCGGTCGCGATCGCTGCTCCGGCGTGGGCGACGTTCCCTGGCGCCAATGGACGCATCCTGTACTCGGCGCCCCTGTCGGGAGTGCAGACGGTCTTCTCCATCAACCCGAACGGCACGGGGGTCTTGGCACTCACCTCCACCCACGAGGCCGGCAACGCCGAGTGGTCCGCCGACGGGACGAAGATCGTCTTCGATTCATACCGGAAGAACCATTGGAGCATCTTCGTGATGAACGCCAACGGAACCGGCGTGACCCGCATCACGAGCGGCGGTGACGATGTCGCCCCGACATGGTCACCCGACGGGACGAAGATCGCCTATGGCTCTCGCCTCGACGGCAACATCTATGTGATCAACGCCAACGGAACCGGCAAGACGCAGATCGCGAGCGCAGGTGCGCGGAACCAATCGCCTGACTGGTCACCCGACGGGACGAAGATCGCCTTCGATTCCTATCGCCAGAAGCACAACGACATCTTCGTGGTGAACCCGGATGAACCGGCAGCGCCAAGCTGACCACGTTCGGCAGCAACTTCTCCCCGAGTTGGTCTCCCGGTGGCGGCAAGATCGTCTTCAGCACGTACGCCAACCAGCAGTACAGGATCGACGTGATGAACGCGAACGGAACCGGGAGGGTTGCCCTGAAGCAAGGAGGTCTGAACGTCGAGCCGGTCTGGTCACCCGACGGAACGAGGATCGCCTACACGGATAAGAGCGGCCTCAAGTCCTACGTCTACACCATGAACGCGAACGGCAGCGGAGCCACCTTGGTGAAGCGTGGCTACACGCCCGACTGGCAGCCAGCTTAGATCCGGGCCGACGAACGTCGGGCACCCCTCGGTGAGCGACAAACCTGCTCCTTCGTGGCAAGCTTGCCTCGCATGGTCCTGATGATCGGTGGCCTCGCGATCGTGATCCTCGCCGTATCGGCTTGGTGGGGTTCCTCGATCGACCACAGAGCCGAAACGGCCGTCATCCGTGTCCCCCGGGAGCCGCGTTCCTTATTGCTCCGACCTCGTCGGCACCTCACGCTGGTACGCGCGTACCGGGATCCCGAAGCTCGACGCGATGGGTCAGGGGCGCGGACGATCTCAGTGGTTCAACGGGCATCAGTTGTTGCCATCGCGGTGGGGGTGCTGACCGCTGCAGCCGTGTTCGCTTCGTCCACGCCGGTGCGGGTCGAGGCCCGTCGAGTGTCTAGACGCGGCCAAGGTGTGTCGACGTCGCGCGGAGATGGATCAAGGCAGACGGTGTCCCGCCCGGCCGATGGCGAGTCACCGCGTCTCGGGGACGGAAGCGCAGACGCTCCGTCCGTCGCAGCGACCCACCGCACTCCCGACCCCACTCCGACGCCGGCGACAGACCTGAGTCCGTCCGACAGCTCGACGAGCTTCTCGGGCCTCGAACCCCCCAGGCTCGGCGGCCGGCATACCCGTCACGACGGAACCGCAAGACGCGATCCGAGCAGCCCCCGCCGAGCGAAGCATCAACGACGAGCCCACCTCCCCGCTTCCACGGGCTAGCACTCCGCGTTCATATCTGCCCGCCTCCACATTTCCCTAGTGATCCGCTCATGCGAGCAGTGCGAATGGCTCGTGAGTAGCAAACCGACGGGGAGAAAGGCTAGGCCTTCCATTGAGACCGCACCGCCTCATCATCGTGCTCGCCGCAGTGATCGTGCTCGGAGCATGCAGCGCCGAGAGGAGCGACACGACCGGCCAGGGAAGGACATCGTCGGTATCGCCCCCGGGTAGCTCGACCGAACCGGGGAAGGTCGTTATCCACACCTTCGCGTTCGAACCACAGACCATCAGTGTGACGGCTGGCACCACCGTGACATGGACCAATCAGGACGCGATCCTGCACACCGTCACGGCCGGGACATCCGCGAAGCCGGGAACCATGTTCGATTCGAAGCTGGACGGGATCGGCTCGACGTTCGACTTCACGTTCTCGAAGCCCGGCAGCTACCCGTACCACTGCAGCATCCACGAGGTCATGCAGGGCGTCGTCAACGTCACCTGACGCCCGCTCCGACCGCCATTCACACCGAGACCCAGGGAGGGTTAGACCATGTATCGATGGATACGGATCGCGGCGCTGTCCGCACTGGTCCCGTTAGTCGCAGCAGCCGCTTGTTCGAGCAACAGTTCAACCACCACGCCGCAGGCCACCGCATCGAGTGCCTCCGATGGGATGGGATCGATGTCGTCTGCTGCTGCGATGACGGCCGACATCAGTACGGGGGCATCGTCACTCCGCGCGACGCTGAGCACGCTGCTCCAGAGTCATGTGTACCTGGCCGGCATCGCCACCGGCGCCGCGTTGCAGGACGGGCCGACATCGTCGTCCTTCAAGGCGGCAGCCGCCACGCTTGACCTCAACTCGCAGGATCTCGCAGCGGCGGTTGGTTCCGTTTACGGAGACGCGGCGGGCAAGACCTTCCTCGCGCTGTGGCGCAAACACATCGGGTTCTTCGTCGACTACACGGTCGGCCTGGCAACCAAGGACAAGGCCATGGAGACCAAGGCCCTCAAGGACTTGGATGGTTACCGTGCCGACTTCGGCGCCTTCATCGAATCGGCAACCGGCGGGATCCTGAGCAAGGACGCCGTCGCGACCGAACTCAAGATGCACGTCGAGACGTTGGCCGCCGCCATCGCCGCACAGGCCGCGGGCAGCCCCAAGGCATTCGCCCTGCTGCGCACCGCCGCCAGTCACATGCCAATGACCGCCGATGTGTTGGCGACGGCCTTCACCCAGCAGTTCCCGGATAAGTTCCCGGGTTCGACGGAGGATCCTGCGGCAGCCCTGCGAACCGGTCTGGAAGACCTCCTGCAGGAGCACGTGTATCTCGCCGGGATCGCGACCGGGACGGCCCTGCACGACGGTGCGACATCACCGGCCTACAAGGCAGCTGCAGCGACGCTTGACCTCAACTCGCAGGATCTTGCCGCGGCAGTCGGCTCCGTCTACGGAGATGCAGCGGGCAAGACGTTCCTGGCGCTGTGGCGCAAGCACATCGGGTTCTTCGTCGACTACACGCTCGGCGCAGCCGCTGGTGACAAGAAGATGGAAGCTGCGGCCCTGAAGGACCTTGACGGCTACCGCGCCGACTTCGGTGCCTTCATCGAATCGGCCACGGGTGGGATCTTGAGCAAGGACGCCGTTGCGACCGAACTCAAGGGTCACATCGAGACCCTCTCGGCCGCGATCGCTGCCCAAGCTGCCGGGAGTCCCAAGGCATACGGCCTGCTTCGCGAAGCCGGGAACCACATGCCGATGACGGCAGACGTGCTGGCCGGTGCCTTCGTCCAGCAGTTCCCCGACAAGTTCGTGCCGGCTGGTTCGTAGTCCGCATCGGCGGCACGCACTCACGGAAAGAGGCTCCGGTGACCCCCCGTCCCGGAGCCTCTTCCGTGCGATGGCTCCACTACTCGGACACGTCGGCGTCGCCGCGGACGGTCACCTTCGCTCCGACACGGACGACCTGATCCCATGGGATGACGGGCTGGCCGTGGACCTTCGCCTCGCCCGGACCGCCACTTCCATGCGTACCGATGCCGTAACGCTCGAGGATCCCCCGCTTCCCGACGATCAGCCCCGTGACCCGGAGATGCCCAGACGTGAGTTCTCCGCGGACGTCCCGGACGCGGCCGACGTGCTCGCCCGACTCGTTCACCACTTCCCGATCCAGCAGCTCTGACAGTCTCATCGGGACCCCGGGATCTTGCCGATCAGATGAGCCCAGCGAACATCGCCGCGGTTCAGGCGCAGTTCCGACGCGGGACGCGCGAGCTTCACCACAGATGTGACCGAATCCACCGCATCCCACGACAGGTGAACGGCGTTCCCCGACAGCCGCGCGGCGAGCCGCCCCAGGAGACCACGTGAGCGCCAGGCGTTGCCGCCGACCAGGATCTCGGAGACCTCGGGAGCACGGCCTGTGAGGTCCCCGAGCTCAAGGTCATCGACCTTCCCGCAGTTGTGGCCGTCCCCATCGACGAGTTGATGGTCCAGGATGCTCAAGGCGATATCGACCTCGGTGACCTTCGTCATCCCTGGCCTCCGTGCGTGAGCAGCATCAAGGGGATGGCCGACACGGCGATGACCAGGATGAGGATGAAGTAGAGGATGCCGAAGACGTTCGCGAGCTTGCCGTTGACCTCATCGCCCATGTACGTCCGGTCGTTGGCGACCAGGAGGATCGGGAGGTAGGTCAGCGGCAGCGCGACCACCGAGAAGATCACCGAGTACTCGGTCAACTTCACGGGGTCATACCCGGTCATGACGATCACCAGCGCCAGAGCGAAGATCACCAGCCAGGACATCGTGAAACGCGGCGCGTCGGCAGGCCGCTCCTTCTTGCCCCATCGCCAGCCGAAGAATTGCGCAAGGTTGTAGGCGCCCGCGAACGATGTTTCGATGGCGGCACCGCCCACGGCGAAGAGGATGCCGACGAGCGCCAACAACAAGCCAACCTGCCCGAAGGTGTGTTCGGCGGCCAGCGCCGGCGTGCCGACGAACTGCGGCGAGATCCCCCTCGGCAGGTAGAGCATGGCGGCGACGATCATCAGGGCGAATGAGAGGAATCCGCCCAGCGCATAGCCGATGATCGCCGTGACCTTGTTCAGGCCGAGATCCTTCGGGCCCCACTGATCCTCGACTGCGCCCGAGGAATAGAAGTACACCTCGTAGGGCGTCATCGCGGCGCCGAGGAGTCCGACCACGAAGTAGAGGTAGACCAGCAGGCTCCCACCGGCATGGGAGCCGGGCACGAAGCCGTGCGCGACGTGACCCCACTGCGGGTGAAGCTTTATGGCCGCCACCGCGAAGACCAAGAGACAGAGCCCCAGATAGCCGAAGACTCGCTCGATCCACCGGAACGGAAGCACCCACGAACTGAAGATGAGCCCCACGACGCCGAGGACCAGCAACATGCGATAGGGCAGACCCGAAAGCAGTTGGAGGCAGATCGCTACGCCTCCGACCTCGGCGGCGCAGGTCATGAGGTTCACGACCTCAGAGGCCAGCAGGGTCGCGAGGCCTGCGCCGAACCCGGTCCGTTCGCGAACCAGGTCGAACACGGGACGCTTGGCGACGGCGGATACCCGTCCGCACATCTCGGAGTAGACGATGATCCCGAGGACCCCGATCACGACGGCCCACATGAGTTGGAACCCGAAGGTCGCCCCCGCTTGGGTGTTGAACACCAGGTCGCCGATGTCGACGAACCCGCCGATGGCCGAGAAGATGCCGAGTGCGATCGCGAGGATCTTCTTGAAGCTCACGACAACCCCGCGGCGATCTGCTCGCCCGCTTGCGCCTCCGCCTCGAGTCGGCGCACGAGCGCTGCGCTCTCCTCACGGTCAGCGGTTCCGAGCAGCTCCAGGTCACGGTGGATGCTGCCTGCGAGGTTCGTCAGTCGACGCAGGGACGACCGGAGCGAAGGCTCAGTCTGCACCGCCTCCAAGGTCGAGAGCGACTGAGAAACCGCCGTGGCGAGGTCTGATGCGTGCTCTCGAACGTAGACAGGGATCGTCCTGCCCGACGCGACATCTTGGGCCAAGAGGGCGCCCTCCGCGGCTGATGACTGCAGCGTCCCCGCCTCTTGGGAAAGCCCCTTCCCTTCGAGCACGCTCGGCGCGCCGCATCCGGCGCAGAGGATGACCAGGATGGCCGCCAGGGCCGAAGTTCGCCTCACTGGGGCCGGATCTCAGGGGTTCGCAACATCGCCCTGGTCGTCCGTTTCGCCGGAGCGTTCGCCAGCTTTGGCGCGGGCTTGTTCCTCTCGACCTTCCTCTTTCAGATCGTCGTGGCCCGTCAGGCCCCCGGCGAGCTCCTTCGCCACACCCTTGAGTGAATCCAGCGTCTCGTCCACAGTCATGCCTCCTCCCTCGCGGCACGTTCGACGAACCCGCGATTACCCGTTCCGGAGACGTCGAAACATGGTCGGGGCCTTCCGGAGCCGGAGTCTCCGGAAGCCGGGATCGGTGTGATGCGTCAGGAGCGTCGCAAGATCCACACGACGACCGCGATGATCACGACGATAACGAGGATCGTCCACAGAAGCCCACCGCCGAACGCTGCCAACATCCCAAACATCTCCAACCGCCCTTCCTCAGCCGCGAACAAGGAACATGATGCTCGTCTTTACCCCGTTGCCCGCCATCCAATCCTGAAGGAACGCCGGGGGAGACGTTCGATGAGCCACGGCTAGTGGCAGGTGTCCGTGCCTGAATCGGTGAAGGTTCCGGGTGCCGCGGGGATGAACCGCCAGGAATAAGAGCCGGTGCCGAGGGTGACTGACAGGATCCCGAAGGTGCTGGAGTTGCGTACGCGAGAGGCGGGGAAGGCGGTGCTGTTGAAACCGGTCAGGTCCTCGCCACCCGTACCCGCGATGATCTCGCGTGTCCCCTTGCCGTCGGCGACCGCCACACCGCTGGCGTTCATATCGGCAAGGCGCTCGTAGTGGTGGAAGTGTCCGGTCAGGACGAGGTCGACGCCGGCATTGGCGAGGTCGGCCCAGATACGACGCATGGACGTCACCCCTTGGCTGCTGCCTTGTGAAGACCACGGGGCGTGATGCCAGAACGCGAGCGTGCACGCGGTTTGAGCCGCGGGGCTGGCGAGATCGTTCTTCAGCCAGATCTCCTGCGGCGAGCCGATATCGCATCCGTCCTTCTGTGTGCCCGAGAAGGGAAGATTCGCGCAGTTGGAGTTGAGGGCGATCACATGCCAGGTCCCGATGGTGCCGCTGTAGTACCCCAGGCCGTTGACCCCAAGGTAGTTCGGGTTCCCATAGTTGGCGAAGTACCGGAAGTAGCCCGAGGCGGTCGAGTCGCACGCCGGATCCGGTGTGGCGTTGGCGTCGGTGGTCTTGTATTCGTGATTGCCCAGCGCCGGGTAGGCCTGAGCACTGAACATGCCCCACGCCGGATCGTAGCTGGCGTTGAATTTGGCGAGGCTGCCACATTCGTACTGAAGGTCGCCGAGGGGAAGCACGGCGTCGAAGGGATGTCCGGGTGATGGCCCCGCGCCAACGAGTGCTCCGGTCGCCTTCTCGGCGCACTTCTTGTTCTGACCGTTGCCGGAGTTGAAGTTCACGTCCACTGGATCGCACGAGATGTCACCCACCGCGGCGATCGTTGGTGGCGAGACGGGGATCGCTGGTGTGGTCACCGGCAAGCAATTCGTCGCGGCGGAATGGGTGATGCCGTCGGCGGAAGCGTCGACCGAGTACGCGTAGGTCGCTGACGCAAGAACCGAGCCGTCGGCATAGGTCGTGGGCGCCGCGTTCACCGTGGCGATCTGGCTGAGACTCATGCAATCAGCTCCTCGATACACGGTGTAACTGGTAACGGCCGCGGAGGGCGAGGCGTCCCATGCCAGGTCGACCTCGCTAGACAGAACCTTCGTCGTGTGCAGGTTGGTGGGGGAGGCGGGGACTCCACTGGCGGGTGTGGTCACCGACAGGCAGTTCGAGGCAGTTGAATGGACGACACCGTCAGAGGAAGCATCGACGGAGTACGCGAAGCTCGTCGAAGCAAGCACTGAAGTGTCGGCGTAGCTGGTAAGGGTCGCGGTCACCGTGGCGATCTGGCTGAGGCTCGTGCAGTCGGCCCCTCGATAGAGGGTGTAGCTCGTGACGCCCGAGGTAGGGGAGGACGTCCAAGCCAGATCAACCTCGTTGGATACGACGTTGGTCGTGTGCAGGCTGGCGGGCGCGGCCGGCTTCCCGCCGGCGGCGGTGAGCGACAAGTTGTCGGCTTCGAAACTGTTCCCAGTCACCGCTGACTTCTGCGTGACCCAAGCCACGAGTTTGTCCCCCGTTGCCTTCGCGGTGTAGGAGATCTCGGGAAGGGGCGCCCATGCGCTCGTCGAGGTTCCGCAGGAGACCGTGCTTCCACTGAGGGTCCCGGATTCCCCGATCTTCGCGCACACCGGTCGACCTGGAGTGTCGCTTCGGATGAGGCCGTCGAGCGTGTAGACGGTCCCCTGGGTCGCGCTCACCGGTTTGGGGGAAGACTTCAGGGAATACGCCGAAGCACCCCCCGCAAGCGCCGCCCGGCCTGCGTGTCCTCCGCCCGCTCCATCCCCCGCAAGCGTGAGGGTTGCATCTGCCCCCGCCCAACCCGTCAGGGCTCCCCCCGACTGTTCGAAGTCGCCGTTGGTGAGCAGATTCGTCGCCGCGAGCGCCCCGGGTGCCGTCAGGATTGCCATCCCAAGGAGGCCGGCCCATAGGAGGACGCCGAGTGGAAATACTCGAACGTTGTGGCGGTTCGCTTCTCGCACTTCGGACCCCTGGATCGCCATCGGATCGTGCCGAGGACATGGCAGCGTCGACAGCCACCATCTGCCCAAGCCTCCTACACCGATTGAGGCATCGCCAACACCCTTCTTGCGTAGGGAACGTGGCCCTCCATGTCCGGGTACCCGTGGAAGGCGGTGGGCTTCCAGTGTGGTGCCACCACGCCCGTTACGGGATGAGCCCGAATACCGTGGACGGCGCACCCGACCCGTTCCGATTCCGGGGGCCGCCCCAGACGATCCAGGACCCTGTCGTGGGGAGCGCCCCCAGGTTCGTCAGGTTTTCGAGCGTGAATCGATGGTGGTGCAAGGTCAGGGACGTCTCGCGGAAATGGAAATCGCTGCCCGGGTCGGGACCGAACGTATCGGTACCCAACAGCCCACGAACACCGAGCACGCCTTGGCGGATCAGCCATCGCACGGAGGCGAGCGAGAACCCCGGTTGGTGGAACCCGCCCTTGCCACTGCCGCAGGAGTAGTACGAGATCACTCCGGGACCTCGGTCGGGTCCCCAGAACTCGTCGCACCCGGTCCACAGCAAGACCGCGGCATCCTTCGGCATCTGGCCGTTCTGGTCGGTCCAGTCCCGGAGGTCATCGATGGTGACCTGGTAGTTGACGTCCTTCGCCACCTCGTCGCGGATGTCTACGACGACCGCGGGCAGGATGAAGTCGCCGGGGGAGAGTTGATCGGCGCAGAGCGCCTGCACATGGAAGTGGCACGGCGCGCTGTAGTGCGTGCCGGTGTGCTCACCTTCCTTCACGTTCTGCAGGTAGTAGCCATCGTTGGCGACGGTGAACGACGTGTGCAGGCTGAACGTCGGGTCGCCGGGGAACCCCGGGATGACCGCCGGATCGTTCACGTGGCTCAGGAACACCACCTTGTCGAACCCGGGTAGCGATGTCTCGCGCGCGCCGGGCGGGGGAGCGTGCGAGGTCGCTACAGCTCCTGCGGCGAAGCCGCCGACCGCAACGAGTACGACCAGTGCGATGGATGACAGCTTGCGCATGATCCGGCTCCTCCTCGAAGCGACGTCCATCTCATTTTGGGGGAGGTTCGTGCCATTATGACCCTATGCAGGTTCGTGCGTTCCTCGCCGACGCCGTCGAGTCAAGCGGCGGCAAGCTGTCGATGCTCGGTGCCGGGTGGAACCGATTGCACGCGCCCGGATTTCCGGCGACCCATCCTCGGATGGCCGTCGGCGTGTTCCTGACGGTCCACGCCGGGGATGCGCGAACGCAGCGCGTCACCATCAAGATGCAGGGACCCGATGGCAAGGATCGCCCCTTCGGGATGGGACCCGATGGCACCCCGCAAACCTCCCTCGAGGCCAACGTTGAGGTGCCCGGCTCCATCGAGGACATCGTGGTGCCGGTGGCCCTCAATATCGACGCGCTCACGTTCGAACGCGCCGGCACCTACGCCTTCCTGATCGAGGTCGAGGGCCACGAGGAAGAACGGCTCGACTTCACGGTGGCGGATTCGCCGCCGGGGTCGACAGCCCCACCCGGGCAGCCGGGTCAACCGACCGAGTCGGGGACGCCCCCGACCACCTCCGCGGGCTACCTGTAGCTCGCCGCTTGGCCGAACGGCACCAGGAAATGGCCGAACGGCCTATCTCCCCCGTACGCAACACAAGCGAGGATGGGCGTCCTACATCTGATGGCGGGGGATATCCCCCGAACGGGTGACTTCCCCCTATCACCCCCACAACGGGCCCGGAAGTCTCTCGTGTTGGATCCGTTCGAGAGGAGATGGGTTGCGCCTGCATCGCAAAGATCGAGCGTCGCCTGCGTCGGAGGAACCCGGCGAGGCGGTCGGATCAGACGCAGAAGTGGCTTCGTCGTCCCAGGAGAGCCTCCCCGTCCCCCGGAATGGCGCCGCGCCGAGGATCGGCGACCTCCTTGTCGACCAGCAACTGGTCAGCCCCAGCCAGCTCGCGGAAGCCCTTCTTCAGCAGTCGGCCTCCGGCAAACGCCTCGGATCTCTCCTCGTAGACCTCGGTGCGATCAATGACCTTGAGCTGGCCAAGGTGCTTGCCACCCATTTGAGCCTTCCCCTGGCGAACCTTCGGCAAGACTCACCTGAAGACGATGCGGTCGAGCAAGTGCCCGAGGCGATCGCTCGAGCGCATACGGCCATCCCCATGCGGAAGTCCGATGCCGGCCTCGAGGTCGCGATGGCGAACCCGACCGACGCCGAGGCGCTCGATGCCCTGGCCAAGGCGTCCGGCATGACCGTGATCCCGTTCGTCGCGCCGCCCTCCGACATCAAACGAACGATCGACCAGTCCTACCGGGCGCTCGTTGCCGTGGAGCGGCATGTCGAGGCCTTCCTCGCTGCTGAGGCGCTGACGACCCAGGTCAACGTTTCCGACGATTCAGGCTCCGCCGCTCCGGTCGTCCAGGTCGTGAACCTGATGGTCACTCAAGGCGTGCGCGACCGCGCGTCCGACATCCATATCGAACCCCAGGACTCGCGGGTCCGGATCCGCTACCGCATCGACGGTGCCCTCCACGACGTGCTGGCCCTTCCCGCGGAGATGGGACCCGCGGTGGTGAGCCGGATCAAGGTCCTCGGCGGGATGAACATCGTTGAACGGCGCCGCCCCCAAGACGGTCAATTCGCGACGGAGATCGACGGTCGATCGCTCGACGTTCGTGTCGCAACGACCACGACGATCTGGGGCGAGAAGGCGGTGCTCCGTCTCTTGGACAAGAGCCGGTCCTTGCTCCGGCTGAACGAGCTGGGCATGCCCGCGGAAACGCACACCCGATTCTCCAAAGCGATCCGCTCGCCGTTCGGCATGGTGATCTGCGCGGGCCCGACGGGAAGCGGAAAGACGACGACCCTCTACGCCGCCCTCGCTGAGATCAACCAGAGCGAGAAGAACATCATGACGGTGGAGGATCCCGTGGAATACGTCCTCCCCTCGATCAACCAGATCCAGATCCACGACCAGGCAGGGATCACGTTCGCCGGAGGATTGAAGGCGATCCTCCGCCAGGACCCGGACGTGATCCTGGTGGGCGAGATGCGAGACGTTGAAACCGCGCGCATCGGGATCCAATCGGCGCTCACGGGCCACTTCGTCCTGACCTCTCTGCACGCCACCGATGCTGCCGGCGCGCTCGAACGCTTCCTGGACCTCGACATCGAGCCGTTCCTGATCGCCTCCTCGGTGGTCGGCGTCGTGGGGCAGCGCCTGGTCCGCAAGATCTGTCGCTTCTGCGCCCAGCCCTACCGCCCATCGGTCGAAGAGCTCGAGTTCTATCGCGGGGCCGGTGGCCCGGCCAAGGACACGTTCTTCCAGGGGGAAGGCTGCAACTTCTGCTTCAGAACCGGCTACGAGGACCGCGTCGGTGTCTATGAACTCCTCACCATCACGCCCGAGATGAAGAAGGTCCTCATGTCACGGGCGAACCACGACGAGATCCATGCGTTGGCGACGGAGCAAGGCATGCGCTCCCTCAGAGACGGGGGCATCAACCTTGCCGCGCAAGACGTCACGACTATCTCCGAAGTGATCCGAAGCATCTATTCGATCTGAGGCTGAGATGACGCGTTATCGATATGAGGCGACGAGCGAGGCGGGTAAGCGGGCCCGCGGCACCACCCATGCCCCCTCGGTCAAAGCCGCCATGGCGATGCTCACCGATGAGGGCCTGAAGGTCGGAAAGCTCAGGGAGAAGAAGAGCGTCTTTCAGTTCGAGATCACGCGGAAGAAGCTTCCGCAGAGCGAACTCGTGCACTTCTCCCGTCAGCTGTCTGCGTTCGTTCGGGCCGGGATCCCGCTGATCGAGGCGCTGGAAGTCATCGATGAGGAGGCCGAGAACAAGGCGCTGAAGAAGGTCATCGCGGGAGCCCGCGATTCGCTGATCGCCGGCGACACGTTCTCTGCGGCGCTCCAGCCATACGCGACGCTGTTCCCACCCTTCTATATCGACATGATCAAGGCGGCCGAGCTCACCGGAAGCTTGGACGACGTGCTCGACGAGATGTCGAAGTACATCAAGCGTGACCTCGACGCTCGAAAGAAGATCAAGGCGGCGCTCACCTATCCCATCATCGTGCTGGTGATGGCGTTGCTCACCATCGTCGTGCTCTCGGTCTACGTGTTGCCGAGGTTCAAGGTGTTCTTCAACTCGTTCCACGCGACGCTGCCGTTGCCCACGCGCATGCTGGTCGCCTTCACCAACTTCATGTCGCACTACTGGTGGACCCTCCTGGCCGGCCTGGGCGTCGTGCTCCTCTTGCTGATCGTTCTCGCGAGAACGAAGCGTGGCCGCAGGATCCGCGATCGTGCCGTGTTGCGGCTCCCCATCGTCGGCGAGGCCATCCGGTTCACCATCGTGGAGCGTTTCTGCCGGCTGCTCTCCACCATGATGACCGCCGGCGTACCCCTGCCCGAGGCGATGACGGTGCTGGGACAGGGCACGAAGAACGTCGTATTCCAGCAGCGGTTGGCGGACGTCCGGACGGCGATGATCCAGGGCGAAGGTCTCGCGCGGCCGATGGGAGCAAGCGAACTATTCCCGGGCGCCATGATCCAGATGGTGCGTGTCGGCGAGAACACCGGAACACTCGATGCCCAGCTCCAGGTCGCGTCGAACTTCTACGGCGAGGAACTGGAGTACAAGATCCAACACCTCACCGGACTGTTCGAACCGGTGATCATCCTGGTGATGGGTCTAGCGGTCGGGTTCGTCGCGATCGCGCTCATCTCCGCCATGTACGGCATCTATGGACAGGTGCAGTTCTGATGGCGCGGCGCATCAGGCGGGAACCGCAGCGGTCCGCGCCGAGGGGAGGGATGCCCAACGCGCCCACCCAGACGTAGCGACAGAGGTGTCAGAACGCCGAGTCAGAACCAGGAGGAGATATGAATAGGAAGGTACAACGAGCCAGAGAGGAATCCGGTTTCACGTTGATCGAACTCATGATCGTCATCGTGATCCTGGGTGTCCTGGCAGGCATCGTGATCTTCGCCGTCGGCGGGATCACCGACAACGGGAACGTCGCGGCATGCAAGAGCGACGTGAAGACCATCGATGTGGCGGTCGAGGCGTACAAGGCCAAGAACGGGAACTACCCCGCGCACCTTGAGCCAACGCTGACCACCGACCCGAACAAGTTCCTGCGGCCTCAGACTGGGCTGGCAGGTGACTCGCTCGCGAACACCTCGGGTGGCTACACGGTCACCTACACCCCGGCAACGGGCGCCGTCGACGCAGGCGGCTTCTGCTAACCAGGGACGAACCAAGGTTCACTTGGGGGCCGGCGAAGCCGGCCCCCGAACCTTGCGCGGATCAGTCGTTCGAGCCCCAGCCCTTCCTGGTCGCCGAAGCCGCCGCGCTCGGTGTCTCCGCCACTTCCTTCGGATAGAGGCTGTGCGCCAGCGCTTCTTCGCGCGTCACGACACCATCGAGTACGAGTTCGGACAGGGCGGACTCCAGCGTTTGCATGCCATCTTCCTGGCCCGTCAGCAGCTGGTTCCGAAGCTGGTTGCTCTTGCCCTCCCTGATGAGCGAGCGAGTGGCGTGTGTCGCGACCAGCACCTCGAACGCGGCCACCTGGCCGCCTCCGATCCTGGGCAGGAGCTGCTGATAGATGATCCCCGTCAGCGAGTTGGCGAGCTGCACGCGGATCTGGGACTGCCTCCCCGTCGGGAACACGTCGACCAAGCGGTCCACCGCCTGGCTCGTGTCGTTCGTGTGGAGGGTTCCGAGCACAAGGTGTCCCGTTTCGGCCATCGTCAGGGTGGTCTGGATGGTCTCGAGGTCGCGCATCTCACCGACGAGCAGGACGTCGGGGTCGGCACGAAGAGCCGCGCGGATCCCCCGGACGAACGACGTCGTGTCCTGACCGACCTCCCGTTGGTTCACTGCCGCGAGGTTATGCCGGTGCACGTACTCGATCGGATCCTCGATCGTGATGATGTGGCACCGCCGCTCCTGGTTGATGCGGTCGATCATGGAAGCGAGCGTGGTGGATTTCCCGGATCCCGTGGGGCCGGTCGCGAGCACCAGGCCGCGTGGAACGCGGACGAACCGCTCCACCACCGAGGGCAGACCCAGATCCTCGAACGACGGGATCGCGAACGGGATGAGTCGCAGCGAAAGCCCCATCGCCCCCTGTTGCAGGAACACGTTCGCGCGGAACCTGGCGCGGTCACCCCAGCCGAACGAGAAGTCCGCGTCCTTCTCACGCGCGAACTCCTCCGCCACTTCCGGAGGCAGCAAGCCGGTGACGATCCTCTCGGTGTCTTCAGCGGTGAGCTCGGCTGCATCTTCTGCGGGCTGCATCGTGCCGCTCACCCGCAGCAGGGGCGGCACGCCGGCGGTGAAGAGCAGGTCCGTTCCTCGCTGGTTCCACAGCTGCCAGAGGTAGTCCTCGATCGCGGTGGTATCGATCTCAGCCATAGACGGGAGTATGCCAGCTCACGGGCAGGCGCCGGAATCGTGGCCGCAATACGTCCAGGAGAGGATGTTGACATCTGGCACTGTCCCGCCACTGTCGTGATAGACGACGGTCGCCCGGACGATCGGTGTCGCGGTGCCGACGGAGGACGTGAACGTGACCGTTCGATCCGGTTGAAGGGGGTCTGCCGACCAGTTGCAGACCACCTTTGCCACGGTCGTGACACCATTGTCTGTTGAGGTCGTGGAGAGCAGGGTCGGTGTGGCGGACGTTGCAGGAGGGGGAGGGGGTTGGCACCGGGGGTCCCCGTATGCGCCGACCCCGGTGTCGGACCTGCCGACCTGGATCGCGGCGTCGATTGCTCCGTCCGCGGCGTACACGTTCGCCCGTTGCTCACGGAGTCGTGCGGTGCTGAGCACACTCGCCTCGCCGAACGTGAGCATCGCCCCGATGACGAGCCCGAAGAAGAGGAGGAATCCCAACGCCAGGAGCAGAACTTGCCCGTCCTCGTCGCGAACGCTCACGGAACACTCCTCTTGATGACCTGCAACGTCTCCGTTGCCTGCCCGTCCGAGGATGTGGCTTGGATCGAGATCTGCTGCATGCCGTGGTCACAGTTCGATGTGAACTTGACCATGTCGCCTGGGGGGACCGGCTGCCCGTCCCAGTACTTGACACCCTGGATCGTTACGGAGAAGCCGGCGGGAACCGAGAGGCCCGCCAAGGAGTACGCACCTGAACCGGCGCAGTTCGCATAGGGGTTCCGAACGCTGTCTTTCACCAACTCAGCCGCAGAGCGAACGATGGCATCCGCCGTCGCCGCCTTCCGCTGATAGGCGGAGGCGGTGATCGTTGTGATGAGTCCGCCCAAGATGGCTGTGAACGTGATCCCCACGATGGCGACGGTGATCAAGATCTCCACCAGCGAGAACCCGTCGTTGGAATCGATGTCATTGCGGCGCAATATCAGGCTCCTCAGCCGATGGTCACCGGCGACGAAACTTTGATGTTCTGGGCGATGATCGCCTTGGCGGTAAGCGTTGCGGCGCCCGTCGCGAGCGTGACCTGTGTCGAGTTGGGCACGTAGATGACTCCACCGAATGAGATGGGTGTACTGCTGCCGGCATTACCGGCGATCTTCACAGGGTTCGAGTCAGTTCGTGCCTGGAAGATCACGATGCCCTTGTACGTACCGGAACCCGGAGCGGGGAGGTTGATCGTCGACCCGCCGGTCAGACTCACGCTGCCTCCTGCGATGTACAGCATCACGCCCTCGTTGCAGGGCGACGCACAGGTGAGTGAGGCGCTTCCGGAGATCGAGATGCCTTGCTTGAGATAGTAGATACCCGGGTTAAGTACCGTATTAGCCGTGCGCGAGAGGGTCCCCGAGTACACACCGGGTTGGCAGACGCTTCCACTGCAACTTCCCGTCCCTTGCGGGTCGGGAGCGGCCAGCGATCGAAGAGGATCTGGGAGCGACGTTGGGTAGGACGTCCAAGGCTGGTTGCCGCTCCAAGAGCAACCGGCGCAACTGACCGTGTTGTGACTGCAGCCTGAACATCCGCCGGGCTGTAGGATCCGGAAGTCCCCCGGAGCGATTGTGATCTGCTTCGCCGTCTTCGACCCTGTCAGTCTCACGGCGCTGCTGTTCGTGGAATTCACATAGAGCGAACCTTTGACGGTCAGGAGCCCGGCGGGACTCGCCGTGTCCAGCGCCATCCCGTAGACGGTGATGCCATTCCCGTTATTGCCGCCGGTGATGCTGAACCCGATCGCGAGGTTCGCGTACGCCGCCGTCGGGATCTTGTTGGCTTCGGTCGTGGTCAGCTGCCAGTCGTAGCTGCCAAGGTTGTTGATGCTATTGATCTGGTTCGACACGAGGAACGTCCCGCCGTTATAGATCGACACTGTGAGTTTCATCGCGCCGGACCCGACACCCGCCGCTCGCACTTCGACCGCAGGCGTCGTACCCGTGTCAGGTGGGCTCACGGCGGACATCGCCACCTTCGCCTCCTGGTTCTTCGCGATGGTGGTGGCCCCGGTGGAGTCGGATTGATCGCTCAGCTTGTCCCATAAGGTGGTCGGCATCGCAGGGATCGGGGTCCATCCGTTCTGAGCCACATCAGAGACCGGCAATGACGTAAGGGAGGAGTCGATCGCGCAGGCCCCCGAGGTGCCCGGGTCTGGACAACTTCCTTGTACCCACAACGGACTCGACGTTCCTGTGGAAAGCAGCGTGACATCTGGGGGAGGGACACTTCCGCCACCCCCGCTGCTGTATCCCCGGCGCGAGCCCAGCAGCGTGTAGCTGTATCCGCTGGCTTCAGTGAAAGCCATGGTCACCGCGGCGACCGTTCCGTTGCACGCCGCGTTCGGCGAACACGTTACGGTTGGTTGTGCGGATCCTGAGAAGTGCGCCAAGACCACGGACGTGGTGCCGAACCTCCGAGTCACTTGTGTCTCGCCGTTGGGTGCGACTCCGCAGGAATAGGTCGCCGGACCACTCGCAAGAGTGAAGGTGACGACCTCGGTAGACGCTCCCGAACAGGACCCATTTGACCCCTTCGTGACGGTCGTGGCACCTTGGACATCGTTCGCCAGGTAAGCGGACGTGATCTGCACGTCATGACTTTCCGCCAGGCGCCCTTGCGTCACTGCGGTAGTGCGGAAACTCACGATCATCGCGCTGGCGATAGCGGTGACGATGATGCCCGTGATGGCTATGCCGACGATGAGTTCGATGAGTGTGAAGGCCCGCTCGCGGGCCTCGGGGGGGAAGTCGAGTCGCACCGGAGCATCGTCTGCTTCTTGACCAGAACGTGTCAAGGGGTGGAAACCGGCAGAAGGCCTAGGCCGTAAGGCTTCTGCCGAGGTCACCGCACGTGAGGGGCGATCCGGCCGAGCAACTGTAGACCAACGGCCTATTCAGAAACGGTGCCTCGCTGGGCAACTATGTGCTAGCCCCCGACTAGGCAATCTGGGGGAGAGGGAATCGTCGGATCTCCTACAGCATGTGTGGGGCACCTCTCTCCCATCGCCGGTCGGGACCGCATCGTCGGAAAGGGCGTATAGAAGATGACTTCCCCCAACCGCCGGCAGCCGCCTTGGCTACGCCGGCTCGTCACCCTGGTGGTGGCGTTCCAGGTCGCATCATTCACCGGAGCGACCGTCGCACTGGCAGACACCGCGACCTCCACGCCGACACCAACTGATTCACCCACGGCAGATCCGTCTCCTTCCGACACCCCTTCTCCATCCGACGCGCCGACGCCCGATCCGACGCCCTCGGAGGCGCCCACTCCGGAACCGTCTCCTTCCGATGCCCCGACGCCGAGTTCCTCTCCTTCCACGTCGTCAACGTCCGGCAATACCGCGAGCCTCATCGTGCGATTCGCATCGGGTCTCTCCGACGCCGACATCTCCGCCACGATCGCGCGCGACGGTGGCACCGAGTCTTCGTCGATCAGCTCGCTGGGTCTGCACGTGATCGATGTACCCGCCTCCGAAAGCGGGGCCATCCTCGACGCATACCGTGCCGACACCAGCGTGGCGAGCGCCGACCGCGATCGCTCCCGTGACGCCGAAGCGAGCCCGGGCGATCCGTCGTATGCCGACCAGTGGTCGCTGCCGCAGATCGGATGGGATACGGCCTTCGGCTCGACGAACCCGACCGGCACGTCGACCATCGCCGTGCTCGACACCGGTGTGGAGAGCTCCGACGTCTCGACCGTCGGTGGCTGGTCGGCCTTCGGCAACGATCCGACCAACGACCCGAATGGCCACGGCACGTGGATGGCGTCGATCGCCGCCGCGCAGACCGACAACAGCAGTGGCATCGCCGGCGTCGCCTACGACGGTGTGAACGTCATGCCCGTCCAGGTCCTGGACGCGAACGGCACCGGACAGGACTCCGACATCATCAATGGTGTCGTCTACGCGACCGACCACGGCGCGAACGTCATCCTCATGTCGTTCAGCAACCCCGGGTACAGCCAGGCGCTGCAGGACGCGGTGGACTACGCATGGAGCCACAACGTCGTGGTGGTGGCAGCCACCGGTAACGACGGCGTTTCGACCCCGACCTACCCAGCCGGCGACGAGAAGGTCATGGGTGTCTCGGCGACCGACCGGAACGACGGTCTCGCTTCCTTCTCCAACTTCGGCGCGGACACGTTCATCGCCGCCCCCGGCGTCGGCATCATCGCCGACAACGCCGGCGGGGGAGTCAGCACGATCTCGGGCACCTCGGCCGCAGCCGCACAGGTTGCCGGCGCCGCAGCGCTGCTTCAAGCGAAGGACCCCTCAGCCTCAAATGCGCTGAGCGTGGGACGTCTCGCCGAGTCCGCAGACGCGGCGGGCACGACGGACCAGACCGGCAACGGCCGGCTGAACCTCGCCCGCGCCCTTGCGGATACCTCTACTACTGGTGTCACCCCGGTTGGCGCTCCGGGTGGGGGTCCGTTCGTGGGTCCCTACGTGGTCGATGCTCAGCTTAACGGGACCCTGCAAGGACAGAACAACCCTGCATGTGTCTCTCCCGCGCCTTGCCCCTGGCAGACGGCCAACGTGACAGGTTGGAGCGAGTTGCAGACTGCGCCGCTACGGCTCGACTTCCCCGCGGGTCAAAGCGGACTCTCTAACTCCTTCACCATCAGCATTGACCATTCGGCCAACCAAACCGCAGGACTCGAGAGCCTTACGAACTTCACTCCATCCGCCAACGTTACCCTCGGCCCTATAACGTTCTCGACGTCCAACGGCGGTGATAGCTGGAACTACACATTCACCGCGACCGCGAGCAGCGCTCTTGAGGGGTTCGTAACCTTCAACACACGGCTTCGCGCTGGCGCGCACGCATTTACCGGCGCCTCCCTGCAGGTAAAAAGTGCCGGTTCTGGCAACGTCTCGTTCACGAAGCCAGGAGCCGCTCCTGGAGCTCCCGATCTGACGCTCACAAAGACGGCCCTCACGACGGTCAGTCCCGGCCAGGTCTTGACCTACACGCTGTCCTATCGGAACGTGGCCACGGGCTCCAACAACGCAACGGGCGTCCAGCTAACTGACACGCTCCCGGGTGCCGTCACCTACGTGAACGGAAGCTGCACGGGCGGCTGCTCGTTCGACGCTCTGAGCAACACGCTTTCCTGGAACCTGGGGTCGCTGCCAGCAGGATCCGCCCCTGCCACCCAGACTTATCAAGCAACCGTGAGTGCGGGAGCAGCGAACAACAGCTCCTTCTCGAACAACGCGCAGATCCTTAGCGCCGAGAACGATGCGACTCCTGCGAACAACTCGAGCGTCGTCTCAACTACGGTTTTCGTCCCTGCGATCTCCGGAACGGTGATCGGTGACGTCAACGGCAACGGGACAGTCGATGCTGGCGACACAGGTCTCGCGGGAGCAGGCGTCAGCCTCTTCATCGATACGAACACCAACGGTGTGTATAACCCCGGAACAGATACTCAAGTCGGCTCAACGATAACTACGTCGGCCTCGGGGGATTGGGCCTTCACGTCTGGTTTGACGCTGACCAAGACCTACTTCGTTGTGCGCACTAATGCATCGGGCTACACCTCCACGCAAGCTATAGCCGGGACGGGCACGAGCTCGACGGCAACCAAGATCACGAACGATCAGCTCAAGATTGTTCTGGGGGCAGCACTGCCAACATTCAACTCGAACAACAAGTTCCTCGCCACTGCGTCGAACACCGGCACGATCTCCGGAACGATCTATAACGATGTCAACGGGAACGGCTCCTTCGACAGCGGTGTGGATACCGGAATCTCCGGTGTGACCGTCTCGCTCTCGGGCACGAGTTCGGGCTCCACCAGCTCCGGAGCTGGCGGTGGATACTCCTTCGGGAGCCTCGCCGCCGGAACGTACAGCGTCGACTACACCGTTCCGACCGGCTACGCGAACACGGGCACGAAGCCGAGCGGTAGTTTCGCGCTGGCCGCCGGGGCGACCTTATCGGGACACGACTTCTTCGCTCAGCGCACCACCTCGACCGCTCTCGCTCGGACCACGGGTAGCAGCCCCAGCACCTACGGTGATTCGCTCACGTTCACGGCAACCGTGACGTCCGCGGCCGGGAACCCGAGCGGCATCGGTACGGTCACGTTCAAGGACGGGGCAGCAACGATCTGCTCGGCCGTCGCCCTTACGGGTAACACCGCCACGTGCACGACCTCGACCCTCGCAGTCGCCGGCAGTCCTCACTCCATCACTGCTGTGTACAGCGGCAGCTCGAGCGCGCCGGGCTACAGCGGCAGCACGAGCTCGCCGGTGACCCAATCGGTCACGACGGCGACACTCACCGTCACCGCCAACGACAAGTCGCGGGCTTACGGGGCGTCCAACCCCGCTTTCGACGCGACGATCACCGGGTTCAAGAACGGCGAGACCCTTGGGACCTCCGACGTGACCGGAACGCCCAGCTGCACCTCCTCAGCTACGCCGGCGTCAGCGGTGAGCACCTACGCGATCGTGTGCACGATCGGCTCGCTCGCCTCGACGAACTATTCCTTCGCTTTCGCGACCGGCATCCTTACGATCACCAAGGCCGATCTGACGATCACCGCGAACGATCGGTCCAAGACGTACGGGAATGCCTTGGTCCTCGGTACGAGCGCCTTCACCACCTCAGGTCTCGTCAACGGCAACACTGTCACATCGGTCACCCTGTCCTCGACCGGCGCCGCCGCTAGCGCGACCGTCGGCACCTACTCGGTCGTCCCGAGCTCCGCGACCGGGACGGGCCTCTCCAACTACACGATCCAGTACGTCAACGGGACGCTCACCATCACCAAGGCCACGATCACCGTGACCGCCGCGGACAAGACGAAGGTCTACGGCTCGACCAACCCGGCCTTCACCTCCTCCTACTCCGGGTTCAAGAACGGCG
Organism: Actinomycetota bacterium; assembly: GCA_034667405.1. Taxonomy (GTDB): domain Bacteria; phylum Actinomycetota; class UBA4738; order UBA4738; family HRBIN12; genus JANXVR01. The sequence goes on from JAXDJX010000017.1 coordinate 76,689, forward strand.
A
>JAXDJX010000018.1:0-344272 GCA_034667405.1 Actinomycetota bacterium
GGCTCGGTGGTTCACCGGGCCGAGGGATCCTGAGCGGCGTATCCTTACCGGTCGTGAGGCCGTTCGACGCGCCGATCGAACCGGGCACGAAGCCCGGGTGCGCCCTCTGCGGCCGCTCGACCTACGACCCCGACAAGCGCGGTGTGCCCTGGGTGCGGGCGGTGGCCGACGGCCGGCAGGTATTGATCTGCCCTGAGTGCCAGCGGGAGCGGGCAGATTGGGCGGCGAGCCTGGACCGGTGCGAGGTCTGTGGTGGCACGCGCCTGAGTGCGATGCTCGGACAGATCGTTTGCCGTGCGTGCGGCCACACTGCCGCGCAAGCGGGCGCTTAGCTCAGTTGGTAGAGCGTCGCCCTTACAAGGCGAAGGTCGGGGGTTCGAGACCCTCAGCGCCCACCAGTATTCTGTCGTGTTCTGAAGCACTCGACGAACTGGCGGCTGGACTGGGGGAGGCGCCAAGTGGAGCACGACGAGAGAGAGGCTCTTTGGAAGAACGTTCGAGCGGCTTCCGCTGATCTGAATGCCGCCACGGCCAAACTCCTTTCCAGTCCTGGCGATATCTCGAACGAGCTGCGAACTTACCTCTCAGATCAGGAATTCGACGGAACAGCACTAGAGGTCCTTCGCAGCAGCACACTCTCAACTATTGCAGAACGACTCGATGGGATAGTCAGGATCTACTAGAGGGCCCTGATCGGCATAAGGGTAGGGCGCTGCAGGTGATTCAGATGCTATTCGCCTACGGCGAGCCGCCGGGACGCTGGCTCGCCGACCACCTACCGACTGTCGCCGATCAGTGGCTAGCGGAGGATCCAGACGACGATATGGGCGTGATGAGCCTGGCAGCTCTGGCTCACCTGTTCGCGCCAGACTCCCTGTTCGTCGTCATCGACCGTGCGCGGGCAAGCTCCCATGAAGAAGTGCGGGAAGCGGGCGAATGGTTGAGCGCCGAGACCTCAGCTCTTCAATCCTTGGACGGGTGGCGATCGCCATCGGAGCTAATGGAGCGTCGCTCAACGGAGGGTTAAGTCGGGATAACTCAGGGCCCACGACTAAACTCGTCGACGTGACGACGGGGCGAACAACTATCGAGAGGGTGTTGTCGGATCCCCCGGCCATGCCGGTCGGCGATCCGTATGTCGACATGTTTGGAGATCCAGAGGTACTCTTCGATGCGAGCCTGCTTGATGTGCGTTTGAGGTCGCTCACAACATGGCCTGGCTCTTGTTCAATTGCGCCGGGCTGAATTCGTTCAGGTTCGCCGACACCACGTTGCTGAGGTTCGAACGGGTAAATGAGTTGACGTGGGAAACCGACATCAATACATCGTGGCCAGGTGGCGACTACAACTATCCCGTCGCCGACACGCGTCCCACCGGCACTCCGGGGGACATCCGCTTCGAAGTGGCAGCGATCTCGGGCGGTCTCGAAATCGCCGCCGCTTCTTGCAGTGCCTACGTCGGCCGAGCCATTCAGCCTTCGCCGGACAACACTCCGAGCGGTTGGCAGTCACCACGACAGAGGTGGGACTCTGAGTTCGAGTTGATGTTCTCGGTGAGCGCGACGACGCCGCTGGCGTGAGAATTCTGGGGTCGCTCGTTCTGCATCACATCTGCATCACGAGCCGGTTCCACCCCGAGGTACTGAGAGGGACTCACAGGCACTGAATTCTTGCAGCTCAAGTCTCTGACCTGCGGGTTCGGTTCGCCCTTACAAGGCGAAGGTCGGGGGTTCGAGACCCTCAGCGCCCACCGGTGGTCCTGGGGCTTCACCGACACCTGCGACCTCCGCCCGCGACGATCGGGTCAGCAAGACCGACCCGCGCGAACGGAGACCTCTGACACCAAAACGACGACGAGAGCTGCACAGTCGTCGGGGATGGTAGGTCTAGATGCGCTTGCTCATGGCAACTTCGTTTTCCTCAAAGCCGAGCGATCGGTAGAGGTTACGGGCGACGTCGTTGCGGGCTCCGACGTGCAGGGTGATGCGCGTTAGTCCCCGTCTTCGCGCCTCTTCCTCGGTGAAGACCATCGCTGCCTTGCCGTATCCACGGCCGCGGAAGGGCTCATCTACGTCGATGTCGTATACGGTCAAGGTCGGCTCATAGGCGTCGGGACGCTCGACCAGCCACAGGTGGCCCACCGGTTCGCCTTCGACCTCCATCACGAACACAGAGTGTCCGGCGGGCCGATGTCCGTCGATCTCCTCGACCGCTTGCCTGCTCGCGCCTTCTGCCGACATCCCGTAGTCACGGACCAGATCTTGCGCGTACTCCTCCCTCAACAGCGGCAGCCAAGCGGCGAACTCTTCGTCCTGAATCGGCCGCATCTGCGTTGCCACGCCACGAGTCTAGCGGGCCGATACCCCCGACCCTTCGATCACTCCGGCCGGCCTTCAACAGCTGAGCTGATCAGTAGACCCAGTAGTGGTTACCCTCACGTGAGTCTGCTCCTCACCCATGCTGCGCAGGCTGATTCCCTCGAATAGGCAAGCGACCTAGGTCGGCAGGCTCTTCGCCTTCAGACCACCAGACGGATGCGCCGATGCCGCCACCCGTCTACCGTGGGTGGACCGAACGGAAGGACCCCCCTCCATGCCTCCCGAGAACACCGACGAACTCGAGCCTGTGCTCGTGGACACCTTTCCCGACAACTCCGGCCTGCGGAATCTGCTTCCGGATGAGGTCGTGGTGGACGTTTCGATCGTGGACGAACTCCGCGCGGCGATGGTGGAGCGCGAGAAGGCCGAAACGATTGTAGATCTTCGCGATGGCAAGAGGCGCAAACACTCACGCCGTCGCAAATAGGCGTCTGCTGGTCGTCTTGCGTTCCAACGGCATCGGCCGCGATAATCCGGACCCGAGGTCGAAAGGAACCGGCCCATGAGTCGCCCCCCGAACGCGCGTTGCACCGTGATCCTCCTTGCATCGACGTTGTTGATCCTCGCGTCCGATGTCTCTGCCCGTGCCGGCGGCTCTCTCCTACGCACCCCCGGTTCCAGGCAGTGGGTGCAGCGCTACAACGCTCCGGGAGACGGGATCGATGAAGCCCTCGCGGTGGGGGTGAGCCCCGACGGGTCTCGGGTGTTCGTCACGGGGGACAGTCACCAGCCCAACACCAACTTCAGCGATTCCGTCACGGCGGCGTACGACGCCTCGACCGGCGTCCGGCTCTGGTTGCAGCGCTACAACGGCCCCGGGAAGGCGATGGACGACGGTCTTGCCGTGGGGGTGAGCCCCGATGGGACGGCGGTTTTCGTCACGGGTTCGAGCGACGGATCGACCTCGGATGACTACGTCACGCTCGCCTACGACGCCGCGACCGGGGCGCCGCTGTGGACGAAGCGATACAACGGGCCAGCCGGCGGGGACGACCTCGCGAACTCCCTCGGGGTCAGCCCTGACGGCACGACGGTGTTCGTGACCGGGTGGAGCTTCACGTCAACGACCAACGCCAGCGACTACGTCACCGTTGCCTACGACACATCCACGGGGGACAAGGTGTGGGTCGGGCGCTACAACGGACCGGGCAACGGCTATGACCACGCTCTTGCGCTTGGCGTGAGTCCCGATGGGGCTGCGGTGTTCGTAACGGGTTCGGCCCCGAGCGCGAACGGCGATCAGGACTACGCCACCGCGGCGTTCGACGCTGCGACGGGCGCCCCGCTCTGGGCGACGCGGTACGACGATCCGGGCCACGGGGACGATATCGGTCATGACGTGGCCGTAAGCCCGGACTCGTCAGTGCTGTACGTGACGGGTGCAAGCCATGGGGCCTCGGGTGGCAAGGACTACGCCACGGTGGCATACGACGCGGTAACCGGCGCACCGCGATGGGTGCGCCGCTACACGGGAACTGGTGGCTCAGATGTCGCCACATCCGTGGACGTGAGTCCCGATGGATCCGAGTTGTTCGTCACGGGAGGAAGTGTCGGATCGACCAGTGGCACCGACTACGCGACCGTGGCCTACGACGCCGCCACCGGCACCGTGGCGTGGACGCGGCGATACAACGGTCCTGGGAACGCGTTCGATAGGGGTGCGTGGGTCGCGGTGAGTCCCGATACGTCCGATGTGTTCATCACTGGCCGAAGCGTCGGAGCGACCAGTGGACAGGACATCGCCACGGTGGGCTACGACGGCTCGACCGGAGCGACGCTCTGGGCCAGGCGATACAACGGCCCTGCGAACTCCTACGACATCGGATACGCGCTCGCCTCGAGCCCCGACGGATCGCAGTTGTTCGTGGCAGGTTCGAGCGTCGGATCCACGAGCTCTTGGGATTTCGTCGCGCTGGCGTACAGCCTCCACTGATCGCCACGCTTCGGCCGAGCCCCTGCGTCCGATAGATTCGGGGGATGGTCGAATGGTCGACGGTGGCCTCGCTCGCGACCGCGGGAGGAACGCTCGTGCTGGCGCTCGCCACGTTCGCGTCGGTAAGGTCGGCGAATCGGGCTGCACGGGTTGCGGAATACTCGATGCAGATCGGGATCCGGCCACTGCTCATGCCCTCCCGTCTCGATGACGCACCTCAGAAGATCATGTGGGGCGATCAACATTGGGCGCGTCTCGACGGTGGCAGGGCGACCGTCGAGATGGCCGACGATAACGTCTACCTGGCCATGTCCCTTCGGAACTCGGGCTCCGGGATCGCAGTGATCCATGGGTGGCACCTGGGATTGCACGACTTCCACGAAGTCCACCCGCACGCGGATCCGGAGGAGTTCCGGCCGCAGAGCCGTGATCTCTACGTACCTGGGGGCGACGTCTCCTTCTGGCAAGGGGCCGTTCGCAGCCGCGACGATCCCGAGCACGCCGCTCTCGTTGAGGCCGTGAACGCCCCGCGCTTGTTCCTGATCGAGCTGCTCTACACCGACCACGAAGGGGGCCAACGCACCATCGGCATGTTCTCGATCGCGCCCGTCGCGGAATCCAGATGGCTGTGTTCGATGGTCCGGCACTGGAACCTCGACCGCCCCGACCCTCGATAGCGACCACGAGGCACCGTCGCGACTTGACGCGGTGGCTCCCGGTCCTAGACGCTAGGGTGCCGAAGACCGATCGGAAGGAAGACGACCATGCTCGAGGAGATCGTCCGCCCCGTAGGCATCCATCCGGGGCTCCCCGGCCGTGACTACCATTCGCCGGAGGTCTTCGAGCTCGAACAGGAACGCATCTTCTTGCGCGGCTGGTTCTGCGTGGGGCGTGAGGAGCAACTTGTCCAGCCCGGGGACTTCCTGACGGCGGATGTGGCCGGCGAATCGGTCATCTTGATGCGTGGGACGGATGGACTCGCTCGCGCGTTCGCGAACGTCTGCCGTCACCGCGGCACGAAGCTGCTCGAAGAACCCACGGGTCATCTCAAGAGCAATGCCGTGGTCTGTCCCTATCACTCATGGACGTATGCGACCGATGGCCGGTTGATCGGCACGCCCAACGTGCATGCCGATGATGGGCTCGATCGGGATGCGTACGGTCTCCACGCGATCGCCCTGGAGTCGTGGGACGGGTTCCTCTTCCTGAACCTGAGTTCCAACCCCACTCCGCTCCGCGAGGGACTCGAGAAGGATCCCGATGAACCACTCGCATACGAGCGTTACCGCCTCGGCGAGTTACGGAGTGCACGGACCATCGTCTACGAGGTTGAAACGAACTGGAAGATCGTGGTGGACAACTACAACGAGTGCCTGCACTGCCCGAGCGTGCACCCAGAGCTCGTGAAGATCGTTCCGCTCTACCGCAAGGGGATCGTCCTGGACCCCACACGCGTGGACGGCGGCGTCACGCTTGCCGATGGTCTGTACACGTTCACCATGGATGGCACGTCCACGCTGCCGCAGCTGCCGAACCTGGAGGAGATCGACCGGCGGACCTACTACGGCTACTCGGTCTTCCCGAACCTGCTGGTGAATCTCTTCTCCACCGGCGTCATGGCCTACACGTTGCTTCCCCGTTCCGCCTCGCACACTACCGTGATCTCCGACTACCTGTTCCGTCCGGAGACGATCGAAGCCGATGACTTCGACCCGAGCGACATGGTCGACTTCCTCGATCTGGTCAGTCGACAGGACTGGGATGTGTGCGAACGAGCCCAGCGAGGCGTCGTCTCACGGTTCTTCGACCGCGGTGTCTATCCGCCGCAAGACGGCCTGCTCCATCGCTTCGCCGAGCGCTACGTCTCCGAACGAAACCGCCCTCTGCGATAGACGCCAGCGGCTCAGGGCGCGGTTGAGCCCTCGCGGGACCGATCGAGGAGCCTGAGGTAGTCGGCGCGCATCGCGAACGTCTCGCGCATCTGGTCCGTGATCTGCGTGACGAACTCATCGCGGTAGTTAGAGTCGACCACCATCGCCACCGCGTAGTAGAGGCCGCTGAACGCCGCCGTGCCCGAAGCCACGCGGAGCAGTTCCTGCGTCACCGACACCGAGGCGCCGAAGAGCGGCAGCGTGAAGAGTACGTGCGGGGTGTGTCCGACCCAGCTCCTGACGATGGGAAGGTCGACCAGCAGCGCGCCGAAGATCATGAAGAAGAGCCACACCGCGAGCGCGACGAACGCGATCTGTACCGCCTGGTTGACGAAGATCACCAGACCGACGTTCGTTCGCTGGCGGGCGGTCAACGGATGGCCCTGGCTCGCTTCCCGTTCGAGTTCGCGGACACCGGAGGGATTGCGGACCAGCAGGAATCCGGCGCCGAGCATCGCGAACAAGGCGATCGCGGCGATGAACTTCTGCCGCGAGGCGTTGCCGAACATCTGCCAGTACTCGTTGGCGAAGAACGTGACAAGCGCGAAGAACAGCAAGAGCGGAAGGGCGCGGACCAGCAGTGTCAGGGATGCGCGCAACTGCGTGGCGAACCTGGCACCCGCCCATCGAAGGATCGGCACCAATCCATAACCCACCACCAGATAGAGCGCTACCAGGATGGCGACATTGCCCGCCATCGTTACCACGGCGCTCTTCCACTGGCCCCCGAACAGGAGCGGTTCGATCGCGGGAATCGCGATGAAGGTCGCGAGTTCGGACCGGCCGACCCTGCTCGGCCTCGAGAGGAATGGCCGTCCGCCGGATACGTTCAAGAGTCCGAAGGCCCCGAGCGAGATGGCAACCCCTCCGATGAAGAACAGCACGTTGACCCACCAGGGGTAGTCCAGGTTCAGCGCGTTGAAGATCTCCAAGACGAAGATCAGCGTGAGGAGGGGGAGCGCTCGCGTGAAGATGTCCTCGGCGGCCGAATAGTTCTCGATGAGGTTGGGCAATCCCGCTCGTCGGAACGCCTTCTCGTATTCGCCGATCGTGGTGTCTTTGCTCACGGACGTATCCAACCACGCCCCGTCGCACGAACCCGTATAGGACGCCGTTCGTCATATCGGTCAGAAACACGGTCCGTACGCGCGAAGATGCGGCGACGGACATAGCCAGTTACCATCATCGGGATGACCCGTTCCCCAAAAGAGATGCTCGGAGCCTGGCCCGAGCCCTTACTCATAGACGATGTCCGACCCGCTGAGCAACTGAGCGCCACCCGTCCGCGGGTAGGCGTGGTGCTTGCGGCAGGTTTGTCCAGCCGTATGGCGGTTGCTACCGGTGGTGGTTCGAAGACGCTCCTGTCGCTCGGAGGACTGTCGCTCGTCGAACGCGCGATGCGCCGGCTGCTTGCGCTCGGACTCGAACGTGTCATCGTCGTCGTCGGCCATGATGCCGAACCGGTCGCCGATATCGTGAACCGCTCGGCGCCGGGACGGATCGTCGCGGTGTTCGCGGACCGATGGGCCGAGGGGAACGGTGTCTCGCTCGCCGCAGCGGCTCCGCACCTCGAAGGCGAGGAGCTCTTCCTTCTCGTGACCGCCGACCATGTGTTCAGCGATGGTGCCCTTGAAGCCTTGCTCGAAGCCGGCGGCCCGGCAGGCTTGGTGGATCTGGCGCCGAGCGCGGAGGCGTGGGCGGAGGGCACCCGCGTCCGGCTGCACCAGGCCAGAGCCGTTGCCTTCGGCAAGGAACTCGATGATCCCTCGATCGATTGCGGGGCGTTCGTGTTCTCCTCGGATGTGTTCGCCGCGCAGGCGCGTGCGGAACTCGCGGGGGACGGCACACTTGCCGGCGCCGTAACGGCGCTCGCGGAGACGAGCCCGATCGAGGCAGTGCCCGTCGCGGCGCACGGGTGGTGGTTCGACGTCGACACTCCGGACGATCTTCGGAGCGTTGAGCGCGCGCTCCGTCGCTCACTTGTGAAGCGTGAGGACGGGCCGGTGTCCCGTTACGTGAATAGGCCGCTGTCGACCCGGCTCTCGATGCTGCTCTCGCCACTGCGGCCGAACCCCGACCTCTTGTCGTGGTTCGCCCTCGCCGTTGGTCTCGTGGCGGCGTTCCTCCTGGCGCTTGGTCAGGGCATCGCCGGGGGACTGCTCGTGTGGGTGGGATCGGTGCTTGACGGGATGGACGGAGAGGCGGCGCGGCTGCAGATCCGAGAGTCGCCGGTCGGCGCATTGCTGGACGGAGTTCTCGACCGGGTCACGGACACGGTAGTACTTGCGGGGTTAGCCATCTGGGCGGTTCGAGACGGAGCGTCGCCGGAAGTCACGGTGGGCTTGTGCGCCGCAGCCGTAGCCGCCTCGATCCTCTCGATGGCCTCGAAGGACCGGATCGCCGCCCTTGGCCTCGCGCCGGCGCCCGAAGGGATGCTCGGATGGCTCTTCGGAGGCCGCGACGGGCGGCTCTTGATCGTGACCATCGGGGCGTTGCTCGGCGGTCCGATGATCGCCTTAAGCGTGATCGTGACAACGGGGGCGTTAACCCTGGTCCTCCGGCTCATCCTGGTTGGCCGGCTCACCGGGAGCGCGCGGCGAGCCCCTCGATGATTGGGTTCTGCGCTTCGTGCGAGTGCCGATAGATCGAGCCGCGCCCCACCCCAACGAGACGCAAGACCGTACCCCTTCCGGCGCGAGCGAGTTCGCGCGCGCCTTCGCCATCGCCGCGGTGGTGGCGGTGCCGTGGATCGTCTGGCGGCTTCGTCGCCTCGGCGTGCCGATCGACTTCGCGGTGTACAGGACGGGGGGCCTGCACGGCCTGCACGCAGTGGACCTCTACGTCCGGCAGTCGGCCCACGTCCCCATCTCCGGATTCGGTCAGACCTACGTGATCCAGCACACGTTCAGCTATCCACCGTTCTCAGCACTGACATTCGTGCCCCTGGTGTTCGTGCCTGCATGGGTCGGTGTCCTTGTCTGGGAACTGGGGTCGTTGGCGGCGCTGGTGGCGCTGGTCCGGATCTCGTTCCGAGAAGCGCTGGACGAGGTTCGGTATCCCTGGACCGTGTGCGGGGCGATCGCCTCGGTTGCGGTCCTGACGACCCCCGTGACGGACACGCTGTACTTCGGGCAGGTCAACCTGTTCATCGTGCTGCTCGTCGTCGCCGATCAGATGAACGCCGGCAGATGGCGCGGCGTGGGAACGGGTGTCGCCGCCGCGATGAAGCTCACACCGCTCCCATTCATCCTGTTGTTCGTGATGACGAAGCAGTGGCGAGCCGCGATCCGGGCCGGCGCTGCGTCCGCGGTGGCCACCGCGGTCGCGTGGGCCGTGCTGCCGGCCGCCTCCTGGAGCTACTGGACCGATCCGTCGGCAGCACTCCGCCGCGTGGGCGGGATCGACACGTTCGCGAACCAGTCCCTGCACGGGATGTTCGCGGTGCTCGGGCTGCCCATGTGGCCGCTCCCGATCGCTGTGGTCGGCTTGAGCGTGGCGGGTTTGCTGCTGGCGCGGCGTGAATATCTCGCGGGACGAACACTTGCCGCGGTGTCTTGCGTCGGTCTCCTGACGTTGCTGATCTCGCCCGTCTCGTGGGTGCACCACGCGGTGTGGATCGTGCCGGTCGCCGGTGTGGTGGTTGCCGAGGGACGCTGCGTGGCGCGGATAGCGCTCGCCGCCGCCATCGCAGCGCTCTTCATCCTCCGGGTCCCGCTCTTCGGTTCGGTGCTCCTGAGCAACGGCGATTCTCCGTTCCTAGGGCATCTGTTGGAGATCGTGGATGTGCTGGTCTACCTGGCACTCCTCGCGACGCTGGCACTGACCGCACGCCCGCGACGCGGGCTAGGCAACGCCCCGAGTGTCGAACGGCTCAGTCCCGGAGCGCGTATTCCTCGGCGTCACAGAGCTTCACGTAGCCGATCCGCTCGTAGATGGCGTTTGAGATCGGGTTGGCGAGATCGGTGAACAGGAAACAGGCGGGATCACCCAGCTCCAGTCGCGCGGCGGACAGCTCGGCCACGAGTCGCGTCGCGTACCCACGGCCGCGGAGACCGGGCGGTGTGTACACGGGACCGATCCGTGATCCGGCGCCGGGAAGGTCGTAGTGGCCGGAGAGCGAGACCGGCCCCCCGTCCTCCCACAGCCAGAATCCGCCTCCATGTCCGGCGAGCCGGTGGTCGATGTTCGCGTCGGTTCGATCATCGTCGCGCGGGTGCTCGGGAGGCAACGCCTCCTCGGCGAACGCTCGTAACCACATCCGGATGAGGTCGCGGTCACGCGGCATCGCCGGGCGCGCCGAACCCGATACCCGCGGAACATCGTTCACGTCGTTCAGCTCCCAGACGCCTTCGCTCAAGACCCGATCGATCCTTCGACCCGTGCCATCAGCGATGTACCGTGCGAACTCCTCCGCGAACGGCACGTTGCCGATGACCCCCGGCGTGGAGGCTCCATCGGAGATCACGGCGTGCGCCAGAGCCACCAACGCCAGTGGATCGACCGGGTCCCCCACGATGACGTTGTGCGGTTCGGTCATCATCGCGAGGCCGACATGCACCCCAGCCTCCACGGCAAGCCACAGGTGGAAATCGGGGTAGATGTCGGGCTGGCCCACCAGCGTCTGGATCACCGCAAGGGGGAGGCTGTTCCGCCCCGGCGAGCGCATCAGGATCGGCGTCACGTCGCGCCGGAATGCCGCAGGTTCGTCGTAGCGCCGGACCTCCATCGCGCGATGCTACCGGGAGTCGCCCGGCCGCGCCGGGTGCTTGACCGGTGGGTGTGCGCTCTGTCACCCTGCCGTCCCAAAGGAAGGGGAGAGATGGTCGCGCTGCAAACGTACATGCTGGTGTTCCGGATCCTCCACATCGTGAGCGGGATCTTCTGGGTGGGGTCGGCGTTCTTCGTGACGGTGTTCCTGGAGCCGACAGCGGGCGAACTGGGACCCGACGCCGGGCCCGTGATGGCCCACCTCATGGACAAGCGCAAGGTGGGGCAGATCATCACGGGGATCGCGGCGTTCTCGGTGATCGGCGGTCTGTTCCTCTACTGGCGCGACTGGCATGCCACGGCCAGCTTCAGCGTGTGGATCGGGACGGCCTTCGGCAAGGTCCTGACCGTAGGGGGCGTATGTGCGATCGCCGCGTTCTTCCTGGGGGCCGGGGGGATCCCTCCGACCATCAACAGGATGAATGCCTTGGGCAAGGAGATGGGCGCCGCGGGCGGCCCGCCTGCGCCCGAGCAGTTGGCCGCGATGGCGAGCCTTCAACATCGGCTCAAGCTCATCTCCCGCACGGACCTGGTCTTAGTCACGGTCGCCATCGTGGCGATGGCAACCGCTCGGTATTGGTGAATCCCGTCTAGAGACGGGCGTTGGGAGGCCTGGCGTATAGTGCACCTCGGCGGGCCTCGGGCCCGCGAGCACGCCACCGTTCCCGGGTTTATCGGCGAGAGCCGCCGGGTACCGCGTCTGCCACATGGACCGCTCGGGGTGGATGGAAGCGGAGGGGCTTCACATGGAGACGGTTCCGCACACGCACGACGCACGAGCCGCAGTTGGGCCCAACCCCTCCGGCCACCCCAGCGCGAAGGAGTCCCTCCTCGTCGTCGCCTCCAACCGAGGACCGGTGAGCTTCGAGCGGGACGAGCACGGGAAGTTGGTCCCCCGACGCGGTATCGGTGGGCTCGTCACGGCCCTGTCGGGAGTCCTGTTCCGCGACGCCACGTGGGTGGCATCCGCGATCACCGATGGAGACCGGGAGATCGCGAAGCGGGGACGAGCCGCCTCAGCGGGCGCGGGTCAGCGCGTTCGGTTCGTCCAGATCGACCATGAGACCTACGACGGCTATTACAACCAGATCTCGAATCAGATCCTCTGGTTCGCGCATCACTACCTCTTCGACGTGGCGCGAACGCCTCGGTTCGGCGACGACACCGTGCAGGCATGGGAACGCTTCGTCGAGGTGAACCAGGCGTTCGCCGACGTCCTCGCCCGCGAGGCCGACCGCCACCCCGTCTACCTCATCCAGGACTACCACCTGGCGCTCGTGCCTGCGATGCTCCGCGAGCGAGTGCCCGATGCAAGGATCATCCACTTCTCCCACACACCGATCGCCGGGCCCTCCTACATGCGCATCCTGCCCGCGCGCATGCGCGAGGCTGTCATCAGGGGGATGTGCGGCGCCGACCTTCTGGGATTCCAGTCGCCGATCTGGGCGGAGAACTTCGCATTGAACGTCCGTTCCACGCCCGGACTGCGCATCGACCTCCGGACCCTGCGCGCGCGAGATGACGCCAGGACCATCCCCATCCGTTCGTTCCCGGTGGCGGTGCCCGGGCACGTCATCCGTGAGACGGCGGCTCGTCCGGATGTCGTCGAGGCGGCCCAGGAGATCGAAGACTGGCGCGGGGAACCGGCGCTACTCCTGCGGGTGGACCGCTTGGAGCCCTCGAAGAACATCATCCGCGGGTTCCTCGCCTTCGAGCTCTTCCTGAAGCAGCACCCCGAGTGGGTCGGTCGCGTGAAGTTCCTTTCGCTCCTCAGCCCTTCGCGGGAGGAGATGCAGGACTACCAACGCTACGGAGAAGAAGCGTTGGCCGAGGCCGAACGCATCAACAAGGCGTTCGGTACTGCCAAGTGGAAGCCGATCGATGTTCGCGTGCAGGAGGATTTCCATTTCGCCGTGGCGGCGTACACGCGCTACGACGTGCTGTTGGTAAACCCGGTGTACGACGGCATGAACCTGGTGTGCATGGAGGGTCCGCTCGTCAACGAACGCCAGGGCGTGCTGGCGCTCTCGGTCAACGCCGGTGCCTATACCCGGGTGGGACGCCACGCCCTCGGGCTGAACCCTTTCGATATCCAGGAAACAGCCGATGCGATCCGTCAGGGGCTGGAGATGCCCGCCGAGGAACGCGCCCGCCGCGCCCGTGGGCTCACCCGGTCGATCCTGGCGCACTCGCCGGAGACCTGGCTCCTCTCCCAACTCGACGAACTCGATCTGGTGCGGCCTCCCGCGGCCGGCTCAGACCACGAGACCGCGCAAGAGTCCGACGACGCCTTCGGGTCCTTCAACGACGAAGTCGGCATCTGAGACCAGTTCCTCCGGCGTTTCGGGGCCGCGTACCGCAACCTTCACAGTCGTGACGCCGGTTGCCGCAGCTCGGTCGAGTGCGGCGAACGCTCCGAGATCCGCGAGGTCGTCACCGATGTACATCACGGCGTCGAGGGCTGCGTTCGCGATGGTTCGCTCCACCGCCTCGCCTTTGAGATCGCGCCCGGCCGGGATGAGTTCCAGCACGCGCTTGCCCGGGGCGATGTCCATGTGGGCGCGCTTCGCGATGGGTCCGAGTGCCCGTGCCACGCTCACCCCGGCTGCATCCGGGTCGGGTGCCTCGCGCACGTGGACGGCCACCGTCCCGCCTTTGCGCTCAACGCGAGTCCCAGGGATCTCCTTCGAGATCGCCTCCACCTCCGCGAGCACATCGGCGGGAACATCTGGGAGGTCACCCAGACCGTAAGAGCCGATGACGGTGACGCCCTCGATCCCCACGAGGGCGGCGGCCTCGGGTGTGGGTCGGCCCGAGACGACCGCTACCAATGCCAGGTGGGGGAGCACTGCCTCGATGGAGGCGCGGGCTCCGGCCTGCAGCCGAGCGTCGTCCGACCGGGCGACGATCGGACTGAGTGTGCCGTCCACATCCAGCAGGACCCCCACACGGGTCCCGGACATCAGCCGGGCCCCGATCTGCTCCACCTGGGTCTCGTTGCCTTCCATCCGCAGAGGGTAAAGCGTGAAACGGGTGGACAGTGGTCGTCAGCGAGCCCGGGCAGCCAAACTGTCGGGATGGACGATCCGTTCGCCGCTCCGCACGTTACGCCCGATGCCGCCACGGGAACGTTCGACCCCGGGTTGCACCGGCACAGTCCCTTCCCCCCGATCGCGGACTACGGGTTCCTATCGGATCGAGAGGTCACGGCGCTTCAAGCACCAAGCGGTGCCATCGAGTGGATGTGCCTTCCCCGTCCGGACAGTCCCAGCGTGTTCGGGGCCATGCTCGACCGTTCGGCCGGCGCCTTCCGACTGGGACCGGCCGACCAGACCGTCCCGGCGGGCCGGTGGTACCTCCCGGGCACGAACGTCATCGAGACCACCTGGCAAACGAAAACAGGATGGCTCATCATCCGGGACGCCCTCTTGGTTGGTCCGTGGTACGAGGACGAGCATCGAGACGAGGCCTACCGTCGTCCCCCGAGCGACAACCAGGCCGAGCACATCCTGCTTCGCGTGGTGAAGTGCATCAACGGCCAGGTTGAACTCGAGATGACGTGCGCTCCCGCCTTCGGATACGGACTCACAGAGGGAACTTGGGAGTACGCCGGCGACGGCTACGAGGCGGCGGTTGCGACCGGCGCCGAGGGCGACCCGGAGCTCCGGCTCTTCACCGATCTCCGCCTGGGCATCGAGAGCCGCGCTGCCGTGGCAACCAAGCACATGGTCGAGGGCGACACCACGTTCATCTCGCTGGAGTGGGGGGATCCCGCCCATCCGGGCCCCCGGAGCTTCGACGAGGCTGAGGACCGGATCTGGCGGACATCTGACTTCTGGCGGGGATGGCTGAACATCGGGGATTTCCCCGATCATCCGTGGCGAACCCATCTTCAGCGCAGCGCCCTGGTCCTGAAAGGACTTACGTACGCGCCGACGGGCGCGCTGCTCGCGGCGGCGACCACCTCGTTGCCCGAACACCCCGGGGGCGAACGGAACTGGGACTACCGGTACAGCTGGGTCCGTGACTCGACGTTCGCGCTCTGGGGCTTGCACACCCTCGGGTTCCATTTCGAAGCGAACGGGTTCTTCAATTTCATCCGCGATCAGATGCGCGACGGGGAACACCTTCAGGTCATGTACGGCGTTGGTGGGGAACGAGACCTCACCGAGTACACGCTCGACCATCTCGAGGGCTACGACCGCTCCCGTCCCGTGCGCGTCGGGAACGGGGCCTTCGACCAGCGGCAGCACGATGTCTGGGGCGCGCTGCTGGACTCCATCTACCTCCATCACCGAGCCGGGGCGTATCTCGGCACCGACTTCCAGGCCGACATGGCTCGGCAGGTCGAGATGGCCGTCGAACGATGGACACAACCCGATCGCGGGATCTGGGAGGTCCGCGGCGAGCCGAAGCACTTCACGTCGTCCAAGATCATGTGCTGGGTGGCGTGCGATCGGGGCGCCCGATTGGCCACGCTCCTCGACGAACCCGAGCAGGCGGCCCGCTGGGGCAAGGTGGCCGAGGAGATCAGGGCAGACGTCCTGGAGCACGGGGTTGACGAACGAGGGGTGCTGACACAGCACTATGGGACGAAGTCGCTGGATGCGGCCAACCTCCTTGCCATCCTCATGCGGTTCCTCCCCGCAGACGACCCTCGCGCGAAAGCGACCGTTCTGGCCATCGCCGACGAACTCACCGTCGACGGGCTGGTTCTCCGCTATCGGGTGGAGGAGACCGACGACGGGCTCCCCGGTGATGAAGGCACGTTCGCCATCTGTTCGTTCTGGATGGTGAGCGCGCTCGCGGAGATCGGCGAGATGGAGCGGGCACGCAAGCTGTGTGAGCGTCTGCTCGCCTATTCGAGTCCGCTCGGACTCTTCGCAGAAGAGATCGACCCCATCACCGGCCGGCACCTGGGGAACTTCCCGCAAGCGTTCACCCACCTGGCACTCATCAACGCGGTGGTGCACGTCATCCGTGCAGAGGAAACGGCAGAGGCCATCATCCACGGCTAGCTTCGCGGGTTGGCTCAGTGGGCTCGGTGGTCCTTCAGATCCCGCTCGGCGCGGCGAGCCGCACCCACCAGGGCGGTCAGTTGGTTGAGGATGACGTGCACGGGGATCCGTGACATGAGTTCAGCGAACCGACCTTTCGCCAGGAATGCCTCCGCGAACCCGCCCGCGCGAAGGCGGGGCAGGATCTTCGGCGCGATCCCTCCGCCGAGGTACACGCCTCCCGTCGCCATCACGCTGAGCGCCAGGTTCCCCGCCTGTGCGCCGAAGATCGACAGCATGAGGTCCAGGGCACGCACGGCGGCGGGGTCGCTCATCTCGAGTGCGTGGCGGCTGATCGCCGCAGCCGCGTCTGTTCCCGAGGCGATGGCTTCGGCGAGCCACCCGGGCGTTCCGGAGCCGTCCCGGTGCACCAGGAATCGATGGATGTTCACCAAGCCCATGCCGCTGACCACCCGCTCATAACTCACGTGGCCCAGTTCCGCCGCCAGGAACCGGTACAGGTCGATCTCAAGTTCGCTGCGTGGTGCGAAGTCGGCATGACCTCCCTCCGTCGCGAAGACATGGTGGCGGGTGCCGTCCCAGTAGAGGCCCGCCTGACCCAGCCCGGTGCCCGCGCTGATGACCGCCCGGTTGCCGGCTGCGTCTGGAATCCCGCCGAGCACGCCGGCGACGTCATCGGGCCCGAGCGACCCGAGTCCCCAGGCATTGGCTTCGAGGTCGTTGAGGACGGTGACGCTCGGCAGACCCAGCGTCGTAGCCAAGGAGGCGCCATCCACCGGCCATGCGAGGTTCACGGTCTCTGTTCGCCCAGCCCGCACCGGACCTGCCACGCCGGCGCATGCGGCATCGACCGTGACCGGGTGCTCGGCGAGGAACAGCCGGATCATCTCGTCGAGGCTCGCGTGGTCATTCGAGGCGAACGTCTCCAGGTGCATGGGCACCGCGTTCCCGGGCTCGAACAGGGCCAGCCTGGTGTTGGTGCCACCGACATCGGCGGCAAGGACGGTCATCCAGCCCCGTCCCGCATTGCTCGGTACCGGCGGATGAGGGCGTTCGTCGAAGCATCGTGGCGGAGTTCAGGCTCGTCGGGGTGCTCCAATTCGGGCACGATCGCCTGGGCCAGCACCTTCCCCAGTTCCACGCCCCACTGATCGAACGGGTCGATCGACCAGATGACGCCTTGCGTGAACACCATGTGCTCGTAGAGAGCCACCAGCGCGCCGAGCGTTCGCGGCGTCAGCGCCGCCGCCAGGATCGTGGAGGTGGGTCGGTTGCCCTCCATCACCTTGTGCGGGATCAGTTCCTCCTCCGTTCCTTGGGCGCGGACGTCTTCGGGTGTTCTCCCGAACGCCAGCGCCTCAGCCTGCGCGAAGACGTTCGCCATGAGGAGATCGTGGTGACGCCCCGATGGGTTCAGCGAGTGCGCGAACCCGATGAGGTCGCAAGGGATCAGGCGGGTGCCCTGATGGAGGAGTTGGTAGAAGCTGTGCTGCCCGTTCGTGCCGGGTTCGCCCCAGTAGACCGGGGCGGTGTCGTAGTCGACGCGCTCGCCGACGATCGTCGTGTGCTTGCCGTTGGATTCCATGGTCAGCTGTTGGAGATAGGCCGGGAATCGCTTCAGGTACTGGTCGTAGGGCAGGACCGCCATCGTCTGAACGTCGAAGAAGTCCGCGTACCAGACACCCAGCAGCCCCATGAGGACGGGCAGGTTCCGTTCGAATGGCGCCGTCTTGAAGTGCTGATCCATGTCGTGGAACCCCGCGAGCATCTCGTGGAAGTTCGCGGGGCCCACTGCGAGCATCGTCGAGAGCCCGATGGCGCTGTCCATGCTGTAGCGGCCGCCGACCCAATCCCAGAAGCCGAACATGTTGTCCGTGTCGATCCCGAACGCCTCCACACCCGGGCCGTTCGTGCTGACCGCGACGAAATGCTTGGCCACCGCCGCCGTGTCCCCGTCCATGGCGTTAAGCAGCCAGTCGCGCGCACTCGTCGCGTTCGTGAGGGTCTCGAGCGTCGTGAACGTCTTCGAGCTGACGATGAAGAGCGTCGCCGCGGGGTCGAGATCTCGCACCGCCTCCGCCAGGTCCGTCCCGTCGACGTTGGAGACGAACCGGAACGTGAGGGTGCGGTCGCTGTAGTGCTTGAGAGCCTCGTACGCCATGACGGGTCCAAGGTCCGATCCACCGATCCCGATGTTGACGATGGTGCGGATCGGACGGCCGGTGTGCCCGGTCCACGCGCCCGACCTCACCCGATCGGCGAACGCACCCATCCGGTCGAGCACCTGGTGCACGTCCGCCACCACGTCCCTTCCCTCGAGGATGAGCGCGGCATCGCTTGGCATGCGGAGCGCGACGTGGAGCGCGGCGCGGCCCTCGGTGACGTTGATGACTTCCCCGCGGAACATCGCGACCATCCGTTCGCGGAGCTGAGACTCCGTGGCCAGTTGCAGGAGCAACGCCCGGGTCTCATCGGTGATGCGGTGCTTCGAGTAGTCCAGGAAGAGTCCCGCGCCTTCCGCGGTGAACCGGTCGGCCCGGCCGGGATCCTGCGCGAAGAGCTCGCGGAGGTGGCGACCCCGGATCTCGGCGTGATGCCTGGTCAGCGCCGCCCACGAGGGGCGTTCACGCAGGCGGGGCGTGGACGGGACGGGCATCATCGGGCATCCTACCCAGCCGTCGTCACAAGGGAGGTGTGCTGCCCCCGTCGGCTATAGGCTCGGGGCGTGAACGCCTGCCCTTCGTGCGGTTTCGAGAATCCTTCTCCCGCGAAGTTCTGCATGGAATGCGGGACGGCCCTTACGGATCATCCGTTCGCGCAGGAGCGCAAGATCATCACGGCGCTCATCTGTGACGTGGTCGGGTCGACAGAGCTGGGGGAGCGTCTGGACGCTGAGGATGTCGATCGTCTCCAGCGCACGTATCACGCGATCGCCCGCCGGAGGATCGAGAACCACGGCGGCATCGTTGAGAAGTTCATCGGAGACGCCGTGGTCGGTGTGTTCGGTATCCCTGCCGCGCATGAGGACGACCCCGAGCGTGCCGTCCGCGCGGCCTTGCGCATCATCCAGGAGATCGACGCCTCCGAGCTGGGCATCGCGGTGCGGATCGGCGTGCATACCGGCGAAGCGCTGGTGACCGTCGGCGTTGACCCCAGCTCGGGGGAAGGGTTCGTCACCGGTGATTCGATGAACACCACCGCGCGGCTCGAGGCCGCGGCACCCCCGATGGGCGTCGTGGTGGGCGATCTGACGTACCGCGCGACGGACCACGTGTTCGCTTACGAGGCGCTGACACCTATCAAAGCGAAGGGGAAGGCCAAGCCTGTCCTGGCGTGGCGGGCCTTGCACCCGCTCACCCGCATCGGCGGCGAAGCGGTCGACTCCACCCCGTTCGTGGGGCGCGACCTGGAGCTGGGGATGTTGTCGCAGCTCTTCAAACGGTCCGCGGAGAACGCGACGACCGAGTTCGTCACCGTGGTCGGGGAGCCGGGGATGGGGAAGTCCCGCCTGGTCCGCGAACTCGCGGCCTACGTCGACGAATGGCCTCAGCTGGTCACCTGGCGCCTGGGCCGATGCCTGCCCTACGGCGACGGCATCAGCTTCTGGGCACTCGGTGAGATCGTGAAAGCCCACGCCGGGATCCTGGACACCGACGATCAGGCCACCCTTTCGGACAAGCTCGACGCCGCGCTGGTCGAACCGGACCCGGCTCTCAGGTCATGGATGAAGGACAGACTTGGTCCACTCGTCGGGTTGGAGGCCTCCACGTCTCCTCCCCAACAGGATGAGGCCTTCACCGCGTGGCGCCGATTCCTCGAACAGATCGCCCAGCGAGGCCCCACCGTGCTGGTCTTCGAGGATCTCCATTGGGCCGAGGCGGCCTTCGTCGCCTTCCTGACCCACCTGGCAGAGCAGACGCACGGGCTCCCGCTACTCGTCATCACGACCGCCCGCCCCGAAGTGGAAGAACGTCACGCCGCGTGGCTCGGCCGTTCTCGGCGTTCGACCATCCTGTCCCTGGCTCCCCTCGCCGACCGCGACATGACCACGCTCATCACCGAGACCATGGACGATGCGCCGGCCGACATGGTCGCTGCGATCTTGGAACGGGCGGGCGGCAGTCCGCTCTATGCCGAACAGCTCGCAGCCATGATCCGCGAACGGGCGATGCCCATCGCGGGAGGTTCGTTGGATGCCGGCTCGATCCCACCGACGGTGCAGGCGCTCTGCGCGGCGCGGATCGATGCACTCTCCCTCGAACTGAAGGCCGTCTTGCAGGATGCAGCGGTCATGGGAAAGGCGGTGTGGTCCGGCGCCGTGGCGGCGCTCGAAGCCCGCGCCCGGCCGGATGTCGAGGAACTCCTCACCGAACTGTCCAGGCGGGAGTTCCTGCGTCCCGTCCATCCGTCGTCGATGGCGGGGGAGAACGAGTTCGCCTTCTGGCACGCACTCGTGCGTGATGTCGCCTACGCACAGTTGCCACGCGCGGTCCGGATGGCCAAGCACCACGCAGCCGCGGATTGGATCGTCGGGCAGGCGGGCGGCGCGCTGTCCGAGGAAGCGGAGATCGTCGCCGAGCATTTCGGGCAGGCCTTGGAACTGGCGAAGGAGATGGGGACCACCGACTCGGCCCCGGCGCTCCGCGACGGTCTTGCCGTCTCCCTGCTGGCGGCCGCCGATCATGCGATGCGAACCGACGTCCCGCGAGCGGCCGCGCACCTCTACCGGGTCTTGGATCTACTCCCACCCGGCGATCCCCGCCTCCTCGATGCGGGAGCACGGCTGGGCCGGGCGCTCATCGCCACCAGCGATTACCCGCGAGCGGCCGTGATCCTGGAGGAGGCGGTCGAGGGACGGCGGCGGGAAGGGGACGACGTCGGCGCAGCCGACCTCACCGTCCCGTGGACCGTCGCTCTGGCTAATTCAGGTGAGGCGGGCCGGGCGAGCGTCGAACTTGAGCGCGCACGCCGGTCCCTCGAAGGCGCGCAGGGCCCGGTCCTCCTCGAGCTCCTATCCGAACAGGCGATGATGGCGCTCCTCACCGCGCGCGACGCGCGGGCGCTCGCTCTGGCCGAGGATGCGCTCAACCTCGCACACGAACTCGGATTGCCGGAGCCTCACCGCGCACTGGCCGCACGGGGGCTCACGCTGCTGGCGATGGGGGAGCCGCACGGTGAGGACGACATCCGCCGCGCCATCGACCGAGCGATGGCGCAAGGGGATCTTCGCGCGGCCGCGGTTGCCTTCAACAACCTCGCCGCGTCCCTGGCGGAATCGCAGGGCCCAGCGGCGGGCCTTCGGGCATTCGATGAGGCCATGGAGTTCGCGGCGGGGCGGGGGCTTCCCACGGAGCTGCTGCGTTCGGGCCGCTTGGAGACATTGCTCCCACTCGGGCGCTGGGACGAGGCGCTCGCCGAATCGGATGCGGTCGGCGCCTGGGCCACCGAGCACGGCGACGAATGGGGCCGGTTGCTCGCCGATGAGTTCGCGCTGCAGGTGCGGTTGGGTCGGGGAGAGAAGGTGGACCGTCAGGACGATCTCCCCGCCAGGGCGACCCTCGTGGGTACGCCCCCGTCGGACTCGGCGCCGATCGCCGCGGACGCTGCATCCGCGCAAGGCGATCTGCAGGCCGCCCGTGAGCTGCTGCAGGACGGGCTCACCCAGACTCCCGAAGGGGAGCTGTACGACATCGCTCGATACGTCCGGTCGTGTCTCTTCGCCAACGCGCCGGACCTGGCCCATCGGGCGTTCGCGACGGGAACCCCACCCAGCCCTTGGAACGAAGCGAAGATCGTGGCCGCCCAAGCGATGCTGGACGAGGCCGATCAGGATTGCAGTGCGGCGCGTGATCGGTTCCGGGCAGCCGCCGCCGCGTTCGAGGATCTGGGTGACGTCCACGAGGCGGCGCATGCGCTCGCGGGCCTCGGACGCTGTCTGGTCGCGCTCGACCTCCCCACGGAGGCCGTGAGCCCGCTCACCGCGGCCAGGGAGATCTTCGGTGGCCTGGGCGCGGTATCCCGTCTTCGAGAGATCGACGAACTTCTCGCCCAACCGTAGCGCTACGGCATGCCCATCCGCGAAGGGGGCCAGATGATGACGGCAACCTGCCCGATGACGTTGTCGATCGGCACCAGACCGAGCGCCAGCCGGGAGTCGCAGGAGTCGCTCCGGTTGTCACCCATGACGAAGAGCTTGCCCTCGGGAACCGTTTGGGCCGCGAACGGGCTCGTCTTGAGGCCCTGCGGGAGATAGGGCTCCGACAGGCGTTGGCCATCGATCAAGACACCGCCGTCCTTGCCTTCGACCGTGTCGCCGGGCAATCCGATCACACGCTTCACGAAGTCCTCGTCGGGGTTCTTGTCCCCACACGATGCCTCCGCATGTCCCGTGAAGCCCAGGCCCTGTCCGAGCCAATGGAAGAATCCACCGATCACACCGCGGTCGATGGGCGGAGCGTTCGGATTCGAGAACACGATGATGTCGCCTCGTCGTGGGTCATGGAAGTAATAGGGGACCTTGTCCACGAGGATCCGGTCGCCCGGGCCCACCAGAGTCGGCTCCATGGACGCGGACGGGATGAAGAAGACCGGGAAGAGGAAGGACTTCACGAGGAGGGCGATCACGAACGCCGAAACCACCAGTCCCGGGAACCCTCGGAGGAACCCGGGCTTGTCTCGTTGCCCCTCGGGTGGGTCCGCCGTCCCCTCGGCCGTATCGGTCACACGCAGATGTTCTCAGAGCCCGAACTGGGGGAGGCGTGGCGCAGGCGGTCGGTTCAGGACCTGACGAACATCCCTTGCGCCGCCCATCCTCCGGTGCCGTCGACCAACGTCGGGCTGCCTGCGACGGGCGCGCCGTTCGTCCATCCGACGGCATAGAGGTTGCCGTCAGCCTTGGCCGCATACACCGTTCCCGACGCCAGGGTCATGCCGCGAACCTGGCCCCAGCCGATCCCGTCGGTCGCCGGACTCGCCACGTACGTCTCCGCGCCGAGGATCCCGCTCTCCGGCGTGAAGTACCGGTACAGCAGGCGATCGTCACCTCGGAGCGTGTAGTAGAGCCGTCCGTTCTCGTAGAACGTTCCGGTCACGGCGAGCACCGGGAGCTGGGAGGTGGTGAGGCTGTGCAGGAACTCCAGTCTCGACGAACCGACCGTCGTCCCGTTGAACGACCGGGAGTAGAACCTCCCGTCATCCCAGAACGAGTAGATCCGGCCATTCGTCAACCACGATCCGCGGGCCCGGGTCCAGTCCGTTCCGGTCGTTGCCAGCTGGCTCGGCGCGCCCGCCGCCGTCCCATCGAAGGTGCGGTGGAGCAGGTACTCGGCTGCCCCTTGCGTCTGGGGGGGGACGTCGGTGTTGATCAGCTCGATCCCGTTGATCAGCGGGTTCTCGACAACATGAGTGAAGTCGATGGTGATCGTCCCGTCGGATGTGACGGGGAACGCTTTCATCGTCCCTTTGTCGCTCCCGGTGTCGGCCACGATGTCGAAATGGTTGAGCACGGTCGACCCTTCGATGCCGACGTTGAAGACGCGTTTGCCCACCGTGTTCGTGCACGTGCACCGGTTGGCGAAGTAGAGCCGGACCTGCACATTGGTTCCGGCGGGCACGGGGAAGTTCCATTGCATCTCAGTGCCGCCGCTCGGATCCCAGCGTTCGCTATCGAAGATCTGCGATGGCGTGGTTGCCGGAACGTTCGCGTTCACCGCGGGGACCGAGCTCCATGAGGCCGTGCTGCTTCCCCCGTTGCGGTAGGGGCTGTTCGTGGTGCCGCTGTCGGCAGCCCAGCCGGGGCCGCAGTCGAGCGGCGCCAGGGCGGGCCCTGCGGCATCCACCCGGTAGAGGATGGATGCGTCCGTGCCCGAGCACGCCCCCGGCACGCTGTAGAGGTCTCCGGGCACGACGGCCGGTGTTTCGGGGGGAACCGTTTTTCCGCCTGCCAAGGGGAAGAATGCGACCCGCCCGTGGATCTCATGACCGATCGTGTCGGTGTCCGACCCCACCCACAGCCCATCGGCTGTCCCGACCAGGGAGAAGACTCCCTTGCCCAGCTGCTCGCGGCCCGGATCCCAGCTGAACGGGAGACCGTTCACGGGGTCCAGCGCAGCGATCCCGCGTCGGCGGACATACCCAGGTCCCGGCGTATCACCCGCATACGGATTGTTGAACCAGCGGAAGTGGCCTCCCGCATAGATGGCCGTTCCCGTGGCCGCGACGCTGAAGGTCGTGTCGCCGCCGGCATAGTCCACCCACGTCGGCTGTTGTGACGGACCGGTTCGTCCCAGCTCCCAGCGGCTCACGGAGTCACAGAGCACGCCGGCGTTCGCACCACCCATGAAGGACCCTGTCGTTCCCACCGCGAAATACGAACCGTCCGGTGAGATATCGATATCGCGGATGTAGGTGTCGAAGACGGAGTTGCACGCGTTCGTGAACCGCTGCGTGCTCCACGTGGAGACGCTCGCTGTCGCACCGGCAAGGTCGAGCAGGGCGATCTGATCCCGCGGGTTTCCGCCGACGTTCGTGAAGTTACCCACCGCAACCAACGTGGAGCCGTTGGGCGATACGTCGATCTTGGCCACCCGGCTCACTCCACCGTTGTGGGTTCCGGTGAATGGGATGCTGACCCCCGGTGCCGCGAGACCGGTCGAGGGATCGAGGGCCACGAAGTTCGTACGGCCCAGGCCCCCGGCGTTCGAGAACGCTCCGCCGGCGTACAGCAGGCCGTTCGCATAGACCAGGTCGTAGACCCCCGTGCCGGTGATGGTCGGAGCGAAGGTCGTGATTGCCTTACCCGCCGGGTCGAGCTTGACCAGGTAGGGGAGAGGCTTACCGTTCGTCTTCGTGAATGTCCCGCCCACGAACGTGTTCGTGCCGTCGGTGGCGAGTGCATAGACGCGGCCGTTCGCCATCTTCGGTTTGAACGTGGTCGAGATCGCGCCGGTGGTTGCGTCGAATCCCAGGATATTGACGGGAGCGACATCCGGCCCGCCCGCGAACGTCGCATGGTTGAAGCTGCCCCCCGCGACCACCAAATTGCCGACCACGACGATGGCGTTCACCTGGCCCTTCGTGATGTCGGGGGTGAAGTCGGCGGGGTTGGACGAGACGATCGCGGCGTGGGGCACTTGGACGGCGTTGGCCTGTGTGGCAGGGGCGAACTGAGTGGCCATGGCGGTGAGGACGACGACGAGGGGGGTATGACGGCGCAAGGGGGGACCTCCGGGTAGGTCGCCTGAGCCTACGATAGACGCCGTGGGCTCCGCCTACGCCGAAAGGCTGAGCGTTCGGCCCTCATCCGACGACGAAAGACCGAGGTCGGTCGCCCTGCAGGATCGTTAGGCGGTTGTCCACCGCGAGAGGGGCGAGTAGGCTCCGGTGTCCCCGAGCACATCTGGAGTCGCCTCCGTGGCCCCGACCATCCCCCAACGCATCGTCGTCGGCATGGCGACCCTGGTCCTGCTGATCAGCGCGTTCGCCGAGGTCCCTGCGTCGCTTGCGCAGGCGGGCTCGCTCACACCCGGCAGATCCCGAAGTCCGATCAAGCACGTCGTGTTCATCCTCAAGGAGAACCGGAGCTACGACCAGTACTTCGGGCGGTTCCCCGGCGCCGACGGCGCGACCACGGCGAAGTGCTGGACAAGCTCGGGCGGCCAGAGGACCATCGACCCGCTCACGTCTACGCCCGACCCGATGCACATCGATCTGAACCACTCGCCCGATACGTTCAACGTGGATCTGCACAACGGCGCGATGGATGGCTTCTGCCACGAAGGTGGGGCGATCGACCCGGTTACCGGTCAGGATGTCGCCGACTCACAGATGACACAGTCGCAGATCCCCAACTACTGGGCCTACGCGTCGCACTATGGCTTGGGCGATCGGATGTTCGCTGCGTGGCGTGGCGCGAGTTTCGGCAACAACGTCTTCGCACTGGCTGCGCAAGCGGGCCGGTATGCCCATTCGACCTCGCATCGAACCATCTACGGACTGCCGCGCAGTCCGACACAGAAAGGGCTGTTCGCCTGGGGCTGTAGCGACGCCGCGGACACCCGGGTCGACATGTTGTCGGTGGGCGGAGCGATCAGCCAGACGTACCCGTGTTTCCACTACCCGTCTCTGCCGACGACATTGGACGATTTCGGCGTGGGCTGGAAGTACTACGCGACCGAAGGCAAGCCGTCCTTCGCTCATGCGGCCGTGAACGCGTTCAGCTACCTGCGGTGCAAGGGAGCCACGACCTTCCCGTGCGCGGAGAGCACCTACTGGAGCACTCACGTGCCCCCGGCCAGCCAACTCGTGCTGGATGCGGCCAACGGCAGGCTTCCTGCCGTTAGCTGGGTCGTGCCGCAACAGACCGAACACCCGCCGCTGTCTGCGTGCCAGGGGGAGAACTCCACCGTGGCCATGGTCAACGCGATCATGTCCGGGCCGCAGTGGGCGAGCACTGCCGTGGTCCTTTCCTGGGACGAGTGGGGCGGGTTCTACGACCACGTGGTGCCGCCCGTCGCCTCAGGCGTGAACGCCAACGTCTCCTACGGTTTCCGCGTACCACTTATCGTCATCTCCCCGTGGGTGAAGGCTGGTTCCAGTTCTGATGGAGGCAGCGTCGACAGCACCTTCTACAGCCAGCCCTCATTCGCCCGGTTCATGGAATGGAACTGGAACCTGCCCACCCTCGGTGCCGCTGACGACCCGGCGAACTACGCGACGGGCGATCCGGTTCCCGGAAACATGACGGGCTTCTTCGACTTCGCAGATCCCGCAGATCCGCCACGGCCGGGGACGTTGCTCCTGCACCAGCGCTCGTGCCCGAAGCTCACCGCGGCTCAGCATCGATACGTGCTGAGCCACGACCCGGACTGATGCTGCGCACCAGGTCAACCCGCACCGGCGTGGCGGTCGTCGTCCTGGCGGGCGTGATGGCCTCCGTCTGGCAAGGAGCGACAGCCGCCGCCCCCGCACGCGTGCCCGGCGCGCCGCAGACCCCCATCAAGCACATCGTGTTCGTCCTCAAGGAGAATCGAAGCTTCGATGAATACTTCGGCGCGCTTCCGGGTGTGAACGGCGCCACGTCCGCCACGTGTTGGCAGGCCGGAGGGGGAACGCGGAACATCGATCCGCTGCCCATCACGCCGGATCCGATGCCGCAGGACATCAGTCATTCGCCCAGTTCGTTCACCCAGGCCAACCACGGCGGCGCGATGAACGGGTTCTGCCACGAATACGGGGCGATCGACACGAAGACGGGCCAAGACCTCGCCGACACCCAGATGCACCGCGAGCAGATCCCCAACTACTGGCGCTATGCCGAGCATTACGGCATCGGCGACAACATGTTCGCATCATGGAGAGGCGCCAGCTTCGCGAACAACGTCTTCATGCTGGCGGCCCAGGCGGGTCGCTATGACCCTTCTCTGGGCTACAGGACGATCTCGGGACTGCCCTTGAGTCCGAGCACGAAGCCGCTCTACTCGTGGGGATGTGACGACCCCGCCGACACGACGGTGCAGATGCTCGGAGTGGATGGCTCCACCAGCTCCGAGTACCCGTGCTTCAACTTCGCAACGCTGCCGAGTCTCCTCGATCACTACCAACTGCCGTGGCGCTTCTACGCCGATGAGGGGCACTTCCAATTCATCCACGCGAGCCCGAACGCGTTCGGCTATCTACGTTGCCCGAATGCCACCGTGTACCCCTGTGCCAAGAGCCCGTACTGGAATCAGCATGTGCCGGCCTCCAAACAGATCTTCACCGACGCGGCCGCGAACGATCTTCCGGCCGTGAGCTGGTACCTGCCCTTCCAGACGGAGCACCCGCCGAAGACCGCGTGCGCGGGAGAGTCCTCGACGGTAGCGCTGCTGAACGCACTCATGCAGAGCCCGGAATGGAGTTCGACAGCCGTCGTGGTCACCTGGGACGAGTGGGGTGGCTTCTTCGACCACGTTCGACCGCCCACAGCCGCGGGCACCAACACGAACGTGTCCTACGGGTTCCGCGTCCCGTTGCTGGTGATCTCGCCGTGGGTGAAGAGCGGCACCTTAGCGGACGGCGGACGGGTCGGGCATTCGTTCTTCGCCCACCCGTCGCTCCTCCGATTCGTGGAGAAGAACTGGGCGCTCCCGAGCCTCGGCGCGGCCGACGCTCCGACGAGCTACGTCGCCGGAGAACCCACCCCGGGTTCGTTGATGGGCTTCTTCGATTTCTCCGACCCGACCAATCCGCCCAAGCCGGATCCGTTCCTGCTGACGCCGCAAGCCTGTCCCGGCCTGAGTCGAGCGCAGCGTGAAGCCATGCGGGCGGCGAACCCGGACTGAGACGCGAACAAGGCCCGGCGCGTAGCGCCGGGCCTTGTTCGTTCAGTACAGGGTCTTATGCAGGACGAACGTTGGCGGCCTGCGGGCCCTTCTGCCCCTGGGTCACGTCGTATTCGACGCGCTGACCCTCGTCAAGGTTGCGATACCCATCACCGGCGATCGCGCTGAAGTGCACGAACACATCGGCGCTGCCATCCTCGGGGGTGATGAATCCGAACCCCTTCTCGGAGCTGAACCATTTCACGGTTCCGGTTGCCACTGGCGATCCCTCCTTTCCTCGCCGTCAGGGCCTTGGTGCTCGCCCTTCAGGCGCCCGGCGTGACGCTGCCGGGAGTGAGGGACTGCTCGAAGCGAACCGCGATAGGTGCCCTCAACGGGTAACGCTAGCAGGTCTGGGACCTCCCGGCGCACGTTGCGACTACCATCGTCGCCTGTGGATGACCAGGTCACGCTCTTCGAGACGGCCGGAGGCCAGGCGTTCTTCGACCGGCTGGTGACCCTGTTCTACGATGGGGTGGCCGCCGATCCACTCCTTCGGCCCATGTATCCGGAAGATCTGACCGGACCTCGGCGCCACCTCGCGATGTTCCTGGGCCAGTACTGGGGCGGGCCGTCCGCCTATCAGGAAGAGCGTGGCCACCCCCGGCTCCGGATGCGGCATGCACCGTTCCCGATCGATGTGGAGGCCCGTGACCGCTGGCTCACCCATATGCGAGGCGCGGTGGACGCGATGGATCCCGAACCAACCGTTCGAACGGCCCTGCTGGAGTACTTCGACTATGCCGCCGACTCCCTGCGCAACGTGGCCGAGGACACGCCCTGAGGCGCCGTTACAGATCGGTGGGCAGGTCGGGTTCGGCGTTCGCGGCGGGGTCGGCGTTCTCGGCAGGGATCGAGCCCATCCGCCCGGCCTGGTAGTCCTCGATCGCCTGGAGGATCTCCGCCTTCGTATTCATGACGAATGGCCCGTACCAGGCGATCTCTTCGCGGATGGGCAGTCCTCCCAGGAGCAGCGCTTCCACTCCGGAAACGTTCGAGTCCTGCCCGGTGTCGGCCCGCAGCCGGATCGCGTCTCCCGGGCCGAAGACGGCCATCTGCCCTTCGCGGATGGGACGGCCGTCGACGCCTACCGTGCCTCGTCCGGACAGGACGTAAACGAGGGCGTTGAAGTCGGGCCGCCAGGGTACGCGGAGCTCTGCGCCGGCGGCGAGCGTGGCATGCGAGTACGTGATCGGGGTCCGCGTGCTTCCGGGCCCGTGGAACGCACCGAGGTCGCCGGCGATGAGCCGAACCACGGCGCCTGCATCCTCTGAGGCCAAGAGCAGCGCAGCGTTCGCGTCGATGTCCTGGTAACGGGGAGTCGACCATTTCTGCGCCGACGGCAGGTTCACCCACAGTTGAACGCCGTGGAACAGCCCGCCGCCGGCAAGGAGGTCCTCGGTCGGCATCTCGCTGTGCACGATGCCGGCGCCGGCGGTCATCCATTGGGTGGCGCCGTCCGTGATGACGCCGCCCCCACCGTTGGAGTCACGATGGCGGATCTTGCCGTCGATCATGTACGTCACGGTTTCGAATCCGCGGTGCGGGTGGTCCGGCGCTCCCTTGGCCTCGCCGGGCGCGTATTCGACCGCGCCCATGTGATCGAGCATCAAGAATGGGTCGACCATCCGGAGATCGAGCGCAGCGGTTGGCCGCCGGACCTGGAACCCTTCGCCTTCGAGGGTCGTCGGCCCGTCGACCACACCCAGCACCTCGCGTTCGTCGGCGTCCGACGGAACGGTGAGACGGGGCAGAACGGTCAGGTCAGTCGGGGTCGGTGCTGGCATGGGTGGGGTCCTCCTTCGTCGACCCCTCCAACCGCGAGAGGTCGGCCGGCATTCCCTCCGCGTCGTATCCGGCGGCGACCTCGGCCTGTCGGCGGCGGTCCCGAGCCTCGCGATGGAGCAGGAACGGATAACCGGCGAACGCGACGAAGGCGAAGCACCACCATTGGAGGGCGTAGCCCAGATAGGGACCGCCGTCGGGTGGCCGGAGCGGCACCGTTCTCGGGAAGGCTGCCTGTGCCGGGATCTGGGCCTGGAGATGGACCCAGTACGGCATCACGGGCCTGCCGAGCCAGGACGAGAGCTCGCCGAGATCGATGAAGGTGATCTGGCGCAGTCTCCCGGCGGGGAGCCGGGTTCCGGATGTTTCCGATGGCTCGAGAACGCCGGTGATGTGCACGGGGCCGGTCGGCGGGCTCGAGGTGGTGAGGTCCGGCTCACCACCCTGGAACGCCACCCACCCGCGGTTGACGATGATCACGCGTCCATCGGGAAGCACCAGTGGGGTGATGACTTCATTCCCCGGCTGCCCGTTCAGCGTGCGGCCGTAGACGGCCAGGTCGTGAGCGCCGTCGTATTCCCCGGTGATGGTCACCCTCCGGAAGACAGCGGTCCCGGCGTCCCCTGCATCCCGGGGGAGGAGCGTCTGGATGGGCACAGGGGCAGCCCGCTGTCCTGTGACGATCGCGGTGTTCTGCTCGGCACGGGCGTGGTACTTGTGCCACTGCCAGAACCCCAACCGGACGAAGAGCGAACCCAGCCCCACGGCAAGCACCAGGAGGAAGATCCATCGGGGTTTGCGCAGCAGCTGCCACATCGTTCGGCGAGGATACCCTCCGCGCTTTCCCAGGTCCGGCGATCCCCGAACGAACCGCCACATGAACGCAATACGAGTGGGACCGGTCGCGGCCGTTCCCTCGTCTACGTTCTGTCGATGGCCGACATGACCTCCGAAGAGCGACCTTCGGGCCGGCGGATCTCCCGCCGGGCGTTCGTTCTCGGGGGTGCCGGACTCGCCGTGGTAGGTGGGGCCGGCGCGTATGCCGCGACCCAGTTTCCGCTCCGAAGCTGGTGGATGCGCCACACGGGCGCGTGCGGGTCACCGGGTCCGATCCCGCCGGAGAGCAAGGCGATGCTCACGGTCGATGCGTTCGAGTCAACGGTGCTGGGAGGCCCGGTGGGGTTCGCGTTGGCCGCGCCTCCCGGTCACGACTTCACCTCTGCGCTGCCCGTCGTCATCATGTTGCCCGGGCGTGGGGGCAGGGCCGTCGGGACGATGATCGCAACGCACATGGCGGATTTCGTTGCCCAGGGCATCGCCGATCGAGGCGTCGAGCCGTTCGCACTGGCGGCGATCGACGGAGGCACCTCCTATTGGCATCCACGTACGTCGGGCGAAGACCGGATGGGCATGCTCATGACCGAGTTCCTTCCCATGATCGCGCAGCGGTTCGGGCTCGGTGCCGACTGGCAGCGCCGCGCCATCATGGGGTGGTCCATGGGGGGATACGGCGCCATCCTGATGGCCGAACGCTACCCGGAGGTGTTCTGCGCGGTCTCCGCGACGAGCCCCGCGATCTGGCAGAGCTACCGGGAGATGGCTGATGCCGTGGGAGACGCCTTCGACAACGCCACCCAGTTCGCCGAGTTCGATGTGATCACCAACGCGGACGCGCTGGCGGGCACGCCAGTCCGCATCGACTGCGGATCCTCTGACCCGTTCTACCCGAACGTGAAGGCATTGGTGGCTGCACTTCCTGCCGAACCGCAGGGGGAGTTCCGTCCCGGCTGCCATGCCATCGACACGTGGCGGTGGTTCGGCCCGGGACAGGTGGACTTCCTGGGCACCGCGCTGTCCGTCAGGACCCCTTGATCTCCTGGATGGTGTTCCCGCCGTCGACCGCAAGGGATTGACCGGTCAGGTAGCTCGCGCGGTCCGTTGCGAGGAACGCGACGACCTCGGCGATCTCCTGGGGAGTCCCCGAACGGCCGAGTGGGGTGTGGTTACCCGCGATGACCTCGGACGGTTGCTGCGATCCGGAGGCGATCCAGCCGGGGGCCACCGAATTCACCAGCACACCGTGAGGACCGCCTTCGATCGCCAAGGCGCGCATCAAGCCGTCCATGCCCGCCTTCGCCGCGCTGTACCCGGCGGAACCCTCGGTGGTAACCAGGGGACCGGTGACGCTGCTCACCATCACCACCCGCCCCCATCTCCGCTCAAGCATCCCGGGGAAGACGGCTCGGGTGACGTTGTATGCAGTGGTGAGGTTCATCGCGATCGTGCTGTCCCACACGTCGTCGTCAAGGTCGGCGAACAGCGCCTCCGGCTGATCGGGGTCGCCCACCGTCACCATCCCCGCGTTGTTCACAAGGATGTCGATCCGACCGAACCGCTCCATGACACCGGCAACCAGTGCATTGGTCTGCCCACGATCGGTGAGGTCTGCCGCGAAGCCGGCGGCATCGGCGCCGTCTGTCGCCAGTTCGGCTACTCGCTCCTGGATCCTGTCGGTGGTCGAACAGATCGCGACGGTCGCGCCTTCTCGTGCAAGCACCTGTGCGCACGCGAATCCGATCCCCGTGGGAGATCCCGCCCCGGTGATGAGTGCAACCCGCTGTTCGGCTTCCCCTCGCATGGCGCGAGAGGCTACTAAAGTTTCGGACGCCCAGGAGCCGATGCATGTCACAAGGGTCTGTACCCAGCGTCAGGGGGTGACGCGGCCGGGCCTGTGAGGGGGATCCCATGGAACGGTGGTTCGTACGCGCACAGCTCTCCGTGATCCGACTCCGAGAACGGCTCGTCGATGACCGCGGCGCCACGGCGGTCGAGTACTGCATCATGGTGGCCTTCATCGCCTGCGTCATCGTGGTCGGGGTGACGATCCTCGGGAACGCCACGAACAGCGGGTTCTCGAAGGTCAAGTTCCCCTGACGGGCCGATAGGTCCGCCGACCTACGGAGCAGCCCTGGACTTCCGCTAGGCTGCCTGGCATGACGGTCACTCGCAGGTTGCTCGCGCTGCAAGCGGTCGACACGTCCATCGATCGTCTGGCCGCCAGACGCAAGCTCCTGGAATCCGGCGAAGCTCTGGGCGCTGCGCGCGTCTCGGCAGACGCCGCCGACGCGGTGTTCGGCGAGCTCCGGTTGCGGATCGACGAGATGAACCGGGACGCCTCCCGCTTCGAGCATGAGATCGACACCATCGGGCAGAAGCAGGTTGCCGAGGAGAAGCGCCTCTACGACGGCAGCGTCGTGAACGTGAAGGAGATGGAGGCGCTCCAGCACGAGATCGAGAACCTCAAGAAACGCCGTTCCGATCGCGAAGACGAACTGCTCGCGCTCATGGAGCAACGGGAGGCATTGGAGTCCCAGGCCGTGGACGCGAAGGTCCTAGGCGACGCCGAGCGCGAGAAGGTCGACCAGGTCGGCTCGAGCGGCAAGGAGGAACTCGCCACCATCCACGTCGAGCTGGACCGCCTGGATGCAGAGCGCGCCCAGATCCTCCCCGATATCCACCCCGAGCTGGTGGAGCTATACGAAGAGCTTCGCCCACAGAAGAAGGGTGTGGCCGCCGCGGCGCTCACCGACGGGATCTGCCAGGGCTGCCACGAGCAACTCTCCTCGGTCGAACTCGACAAGCTGAAGAAGACCGAGGGTGTGCCCCGCTGCGAATATTGCCGGCGCATCCTGATCCTGTGATCGTCTCGTGCGATGGCGCGTCGCGCGGCAATCCCGGACCGGCCGGGATCGGTGTGCAGATCACCGACGCTGACGGCACCGTGCTTGCCGAGATCGCGGAAGGTCTCGGCGAAACCACGAACAACGTCGCCGAATATACGGCCGCGATCGAGGGGCTGAAGCGGGCGCTGGAACTCGGAGGGGCAGACGTCCTCCTGCGATCGGATTCACAGCTACTGATCAATCAGCTCACCGGCCGCTACCGCGTGAAGACCGCCCACATCGTCCCGCTGCATCAAGAGGTACTTGCCCTTGCCTCGAAGTTCGACCGGATCCGGTTCGAGCATGTGCGGAGGGAGCGCAATACCGAGCCCGACCGCCTGGCGAACGAGGGAGTGGATCGGATGCTTCGGGAGCGCGGCGAGTGAGCCTCGGGCTATCCTCGACCGCGGAGGAGCCGGCCGGGCGGCCGCGGACGGGCAACCGTTCGAGGAAAGTCCGGACTCCATAGGGCAGGGTGCTGGTGAAAACCAGGCGGGGGTGACCTCGCGGACAGGGCAACAGAGAGTAGACCGCCGCCGCGGCTCGCCGCGGCGGTAAGGGTGAAACGGTGGGGTAAGAGCCCACCAGCGCGGCGGGTGACCGCCGCGGCTCGGCAACCCCCACCCGGAGCAAGGTCGAGCAGGCAGTTGGGCGGCCCGCCCGATACTGCCGGGTAGACCGCACCGTCCCGGCGAACGGGACGGCGCGTGAGCGGTTCGCCGTTCGCGTGAGAGAGATGGTCGCCGGCGGGGCGCGAACCCCGTGCACAAGATCCGGCTTACAGGCCGGCTCCTCCACCTACCGCGGCGACCCCGGATGCCACG
The DNA here is from genome assembly GCA_034667405.1 of Actinomycetota bacterium. Taxonomy (GTDB): domain Bacteria; phylum Actinomycetota; class UBA4738; order UBA4738; family HRBIN12; genus JANXVR01. Next base: position 34,718 of record JAXDJX010000018.1, read on the forward strand.
GCGCGTTCGAGCTGCCGGCCGGCGTGATAACTCGAACGAACGAGCGGGCCCGCCTCCACGTGCGAGATCCCCAAGCGTTCCCCGTCGAGTTTGTGCTCCTGGAATTCCTCGGGCGTGACCCAGCGATCGACCGGGAGATGTTGGGGTGTGGGCTGGAGGTATTGGCCGATCGTGAGGATGTCGCACTCGGCAGCGACCAGGTCCTCCATCGCGGGCGCGATCTCCTCAGGTAGCTCACCCATCCCGACGATGAGGTTGGATTTCACCACCTGCCCCGGACGCAGGCGCTTGGCAGCGCGGAGAACCTCCAACGTCCTGTCATAGCCGAACGCCGGGCGTATCCGGTCGTGCAGGCGGCGCACGGTCTCCAGATTGTGGGCAAACACATCAGGCGCCGCCTCGATCACGGTAGCGATGTCGCGTTCGCCCCCCTTGAAGTCGCTGGGCAATACCTCGACCTTGCACCCGGGGACGGCCTCGCGAACCGCGCGGATGGCCGCGGCCCAGATCCGAGCTCCGCCGTCGGACAGGTCGTCGCGCGCAACGCCGGTGATGACCACGTACCGCAGCCCCATGGCCTTCACCGCTTGGGCTATGCGCTGCGGTTCGTCTCCGTCGACGGGGTCGGGTTTGGCCGTCATGACATCGCAGAAGCCGCACCGGCGGGTGCACTTGGATCCGAGGATCAGGAAGGTTGCTTCGCGTTCCTCCCAGCATTCACCGATGTTCGGACACATGGCTTCCTCACAGACGGTGTTGAGGTCCAAGCCGCGCATGATGCCCTTCAGCTCGGTGGTGTTCGGACCGCTCCGCAATCGAACCTTGAGCCACGGAGGCTTGCGTTCGCCTCGAACGTTGACGCCGGTGGCTTCGCCCGGACCGTTCGTCACGCCCACGATGGGGAGATGCAGTCGGCGCCCGGCAGGATTGTGATCGCGTGTGGTCACGTCGAAGAGTCTAACTTCGGGGCGCGGAAGCCTCGCCGGTGGACGTGGTGTTCACCGCGGGGAGCGGATGGCCGCCTCGGTCGGGCAGGCGGACCTTGAAGGATGCCCCTCCACCCGGCCTGTCCTCGACCCAGGCGCTCCCACCATGAAGGTCGGCGAACCGTGCCACGAGCGAGAGTCCGATGCCCGTCCCGGGGGCGTGCGGCGAGGCGGTGGGCCCTTGGCGGAAGGGCTCGAAGATGGCATCTCGGAGGTTCTCGGGAACTCCCGGACCGTCGTCCTCGACGGTGATGAGAACGCTGTCGCCGTCCGGGGCAACCTTCAACCAGATCGTTCGGTCGCCGGCGGTGTGTCGGACCGCGTTCATGACGAGGTTCTCGAGGATGCGCTCGACCTTGGCCGGGTCGACCGAAACCACCACCGACTCGACATGTATCTGGACGGCCCGATCGGCGAGGGCGTCGAGACTTTCGATGACTCGGCGCGCAAGTGATCCGACATCGGTGAGGCGGTATTGGGGTTCAACGATGCCCCGGTTCAACCGGTCGATATCCAGGAGGTCCTTCAGGAGGCGATCGAGTTTCCGTGCGTTCGCCGAGAGCCGTTCCAGCAGGTCGTTCCGGTCGGCCTCGGGCATCTCCCGCGTTCGCTCCAAGGTGAGCGAGAGACCCAGGATGGAGGTCAGGGGCGAGCGCAGTTCGTGGGAGACCGCCGCGAGGAAGGTGTTCTTCATCTCATCCAATGCGCGGAGGCGTTCGGCCGCGTCGCGTTCCCGCTGCTCCGAATCCCGGAGTGCCTGCTCGGCCAGCTTCCGTTCGGTCACGTCGAAGATCACGCCCTGGAGGAATCGCGGCGCGCCGGCCTCATCACGGATGATCGTGGTTTCGTCGTGGACCCAGATCGTCCGCCCGTCCCGCGTGACCATCCGGTAGTCGGCGTCCCAGGGTTGTTCGGCGGCCAGGGCACCCTTGTACGTCTCCATCACCGTCTCGCGATCATCGACGTAGGTCGTGCGGCGCCACAGGTCGGGATCGTCTATCCATTCCTCCGGGGTATAGCCGGTCAGCTCGTGGACGTGAGGGCTGATATAGACCGTTCGCATACTGGCATCGGCGGCGTCGACGTAGATGACAGCCGGAACATGCTCGACGATGGCCCGGTAGCGTTCTTCGGCTTCGCGCAACTGTTCCTCGGCGTTCTTGCGCTCGGTGATATCGAAGATGACGCCTTGAGAGAAGATCGGGTCGCCGGAACCGTCTCGCAACATGACGGCTGAGTCCTTGAACCACACCCAGTGCCCCGCCTTGTGGCGGAACCGGTATTCGACGTCGTAGGGATCTCCTTGAACGTTGTGTCGTGAGATGGCGGCCAACAACCAGTCGAGATCTTCCTCCGCGACCTGGCGGCTCCAGAGTCCGGCATCGTCGATCCACTCCTGTGGTGTGAACCCGGTGATCGGCAGCACCTGAGGACTGACGTAGACCGACTGCATGGATGGGTCGACCGTATCGATGTAGGTGATCGCGGGCATCGATTCGATGAGCGTTCGATACCGTTCTTCGGCCTCGTGGAGCTGCTCTTCCGCCGCTCTTCGCTCGGTGACGTCTTGGAGGATGCCCTGACTCTGCCGCGGAACGCCATCCTCTCCCCGGATGATGACGGCCTCGTCACGGATCCAACGGATGCTCCCGTCCTTGTGGAAGACACGGAGCTCCATCTCCAGCGGCTCCCCGGACGCGTAGTGGTGCTCGTTAGCGCGATTCGCGCGGGCCAGATCTTCCGGATGGACCAGCTTCGCCCACAGGGTGGGGTCCAACATCCACTCCTCGGCGGAGTACCCGAGGATGGCCTGGATCTGCGGACTGATGTAGGAGGTCGGCCAGATCTCCGGCGAGGAGGGATCGTAGTCGTCGACGTAGGTGATGACCGGCAGTTGCTCGACCAGCCGGCGGTAGCGTTCCTCCGCCGCACGGAGCTGGTGTTCCGCCTCCTTGCGTTCGGTGATGTCGGCCCGGACGCCTTGCCAGTAGATCGGCGTTCCAGATGCATCGAGGACGCGCTGCGCATCGTCGTGCACCCATACCCACCGCCCGTCACGGGCCCGAAGTCGATACTCGATCGAGTGTCGATCGCCGGTGGCCGTCGTGCGAGCATCCTCGGCGAGCACGCGCTCGACGTCTTCCGGATGGAGCAACCGTTCCCAGAGATCGATGGTCCACTCATCGGCCGAGTAGCCCAGGATCTGTTCGATCTGTGGGCTCATGTAGCGCGTTTCGTTCCCTTCCACGGCCACGATGTAGGTGGCGGTCGGGAGCTGCTCGATGAGGCTCCGGTAGCGGTTCTCCGTCTCGGTCAAGCGATCGGCCGCGTGCACTCGGCCGATCGCGGCGCCCAAGGTCGACGCCACCACACGGAGCGCTTCCACCTCCGCGGGTTGCCATTCGCGCTCCTCGTCGCACTGGTCGAGTCCGATGAAACCCCACCACTCTCCGCCGACGAATACCGGAACTGCCAGGCTCGAGCGAACGGCCTCGCGCTCCAGCCATTCCCGCTGACGGGGTTCCAACTGGCCGACGAGTCCTTGCATCGTTGCACCTTGCGGTAGGCGTGCCTCCCAATCCTCGTAGCCGTCCTCATAGGGGTAGGCGGCGTTGTAGGGCTCGTCCAAAGTCGGCTCGACCCCGAGCGCGTTCCATTCGAAGATCTTGGTCATGGCCAGCCGTCCGTCCTCCAGACGGTCGTTACGGAACACGAAGGCGCGACTCGCACCGTCGGCCTCGCCCACCCGCGCGAGAACCTCGTCGATACACTCAACCCAGGACGGAGCGCGTAGGAATCGTTCCGCGGCAAGGCCTGCGGCCTGCAGGATCTGGTCCCGCCGTGTCAAGGCGTGCTCTGCCGTCTTGCGCGCGGTGATGTCGGTGAGGACGCCCTGCCAGACGCGAACACCATCGGGCCCCTCGACCTGCGTCGCTTGGTCGTGCACCCAGATCGTGGCGCCGTCTGCACGGATCCATCGGTATTCGATATCGAACGGGTCCCCGGTCCGATCCGTCCGCGCAGACTCGGTGAGGACGCGATCCCGGTCCTCCGGATAGATCTGCCGCATCCACAAGCCTGGGTCTTCGGTTCGCTCCTGAGGCGTGAAGCCGAAGATGCGTTCGTACTGGGGACTGATGTACAGGGCACTACTGAACTCGTCGATCGCGTCGATGTAGACCACGGCGGGCAGTTGCTCGACCAGGGTCCGATAGCGCTCTTCCGCGGACAGCAGCTGCTCCTCCGCGGCCTTGCGCTCCGTGATGTCGAAGACGACGCCTTGCCAATAGAGGGGATCGCCGGCGTCGTTGCGGATCAACACGGCGTCGTTGTGGACCCACACGGTGCGCCCGTCCCGATGGATCATGCGGTAGTCGATGCTCCAACTGTCTCCCGAGTCAGCGTCGTCCGCGGCCGTGACCCAGTCCCGATCGTCGGGGTGGAGACGGTCGGTCCACATGCCGGGATGGGACATCCATTCCTGCGTCGAGTACCCGAACATCTCCTCCATCTGCGGACTGATGTAGAGCGTTTCGCCGGTGACCGGATCCTCGATGTAGGTCACGGCCGGGATGCGCTCCACCAACGTGCGGAACCGAAGCTCTGCTTGTTCCAGCAGCGCTTCTGTATCCCGGCGGGTCGTGATGTCTTCGAAGACGCCCTGCCACACGCTCCGCCGGTCCGAGTCCCCGACCTGCACGATGCGGGCGCGGTCATGCACCCATATCACCCGCTGATCGCGGCTCACCATCCGGTACTCCTGGTCGAACGGACCGCCGATGCGATCGCTGCGCTCGGCTTCGGCGAGGACGCGTTCCCGATCGTCAGGGTGGATGAGGCTGCTCCACGAGGCGGGGTTGGAGAGCCACTCCTGCGGGGTGACGCCGGTGAGCTGCTCGATGCTGGGCGCCACGTAGAGCGGCACCGGTTGCGGTGACCCGTTCCGCAGATCCGACAGGTACGTCACGAGCGGAAGCTGTTCAACGAGTGTCCGATAGCGGCCCTCGGCGTCGGTGAGCTGGGCTTCCGCCTCTCGCCTTGACGTGATGTCCATGAAGACGCCCTCGGCGTACCTGGAGTCGCCACGATCGATCACGACCGCCTCGTCACGGATCCAGACCGTCCGCCCATCTTTGTGCGCGATCCGATATTCGGATGCGAACGGAAGACCCCCGCGAGCTGCGTGTTCCCACGCCTGGTCGACGGCCTCGCGGTCGTCGGGATGGGTGAGCCTCGGCCAGATGTCGGGTTCGGCCATCCACTCTTGCGTCGTGTAGCCAGTGAGCGCCTCGATACCCGGTCCGATCCATCGGTCGCGCAACACGCCGTCCGCTTCGTTGGAATCGACCATGTAGGCCACCACCGGGAGGTGCTCCAAGATCTCCCGGTACCGGCGTTCCGCGATCTCGACCTCTTGAAGCGTCCGGCGGCTCTCGGTGATGTCGATCATCACCCCTTGGTATTGAGGATGGCCGTCGGCTCCGGGAGCGACGGCCGCAGCCTCGTCCCTGACCCACCTGAGCTCTCCGTCCTTCCGATAGATCCGGTAATCGGCGCTGAACGATCGCCGCGCCGCCGTCGCCGATCGCCATGCACCGAGCACCCGGTCGACGTCTTCGGGGTGGACACGGTCGGCCCATGCTTCGGGACCTTCGGTCCACTCCTCAGGCGTGTAGCCCAGGAGCTGCTCGATCTGCGGGCTCACGTAGATCGCCGGCGCGAACCCTGGTTCGTTTGCTGCGTCCCAGACGTAGGAGACCGCCGGGACCCGTTCGACGATGGTCCGGTAGCGGTCCTCGGCATCCTGGAGTTGCTCCTCGATCTGCTTGCGTTGGGTGATGTCGTACATGACGCCTTGCGCGCGTTGGGGGTGGCCCTCGCCGTCGGCGACGACCGTGGCTTCGTCGTGGAGCCAGACCACCCTTCCGTCCTTCGTCAACATCCGGTACTCGAGCACGAAGGGTGTGCCGAGCCGATCGGACTCGTCCGACGCACTCACCACAAGCTCGCGGTCATCGGGATGGATGCGGTCGATCCACAGGCGCTCTGAGGTCATCCACTCCTGCGGCGTATAGCCCAGGATGTGTTCGATCTGAGGACTGACATAGAGAGGCTTCTGTGTCCCGGTCGGTTTCGTCGGATCCCACGAGTAGGTGATGGCCGGTACCTGTTCGACCAGCATCCGGTAGTTCTCCTCGGCGGTGCTTCGAAGCCTTCGCTCTTTGCTTGCCTGATGCCAACGGAGCGCTGCGATCGCACTGGCACCACCCAGCGCCAGGCCGAGCAAGCCTTCGAGCTCCGCGGTCGAGAACTGGACCTGGTTGTTGAGCCAACGCGTGATGGCATGGTGGATGTCCAGCCACACGCCCACGCCGAAGACTGCAACGCAGAGCGCCGCGACCACCAGTAGGTCGCGGCGGCCGCTGCGTCGCTTCCGCTTGCCCGACGGTCGCTCGCTATTGGCCACTAGGGTTGGAGTATCGACCGGCCCAGGTACCACCTGAACTGGCCCGTTCGGGGGTTCCCCCGTCACGGAAGGGGACATTCCTAGCCCGATCGGGCCTAGTCACATCGACCGACGTCAGAAGCGGACCAGTTCCAGCATCCGGCGATAGATCTGGTCAGGTTCGGGCTCCATGAAGGCGTGCTCGAGCCCTTCGGCGAACGGCATGGCGGGCACATCGGGGCCACCCAGGCGGACGATCGGGCCATCCAGGTCGAACATCGCCAGCTCGGCGATGGTGGCTGCGATCTCGGCACCCGCCCCGTAGGTCCGGTTGTCCTCGTAGACGACCATGGCTTTCCCGGTCTTGCGAACCGAGTTCAGCATCGTCTCGATGTCGAGGGGATTGATGGAGCGGACATCGACGATCTCGACGGAAACATCTTCCTCATCGGCGAGTCGCTCGGCAGCTTCTAGGCAGAGATGGAGCGAATAGCCATAGCTGATGACCGTGACGTCCTCGCCCGGCCGCTTGACGTCTGCGGTGCCGATGGGCGTCAGGTACGAGCCGTCCGGGACATCGCCGGTGACCGCGCGATACGTCTTCTTGTGTTCCAGGAAGAGCACGGGATCTGGATCGCGGAGGGCACTGCGAAGTAGGCCTGCGGCGTCCTCGGGGGTTGAGGGCATGACCACCTTGAGCCCCGGGACGTGTCCGTAGAACGCCTCGATGTTCTGCGAATGGTAGAGGGCACCGTGGATGCCACCTCCGCACGGCGCCCGGATGACCAACGGACATTCGAAATCGCCGTTGGAGCGATAGCGCATCCTCGCCGCCTCGCTCACGATCTGGTCGAACGCCGGATGGATGAAATCGGCGAACTCGATCTCGGCGACCGGCAGCAGACCGTTCAACGCCATCCCGATGGCCACCCCCACCAATGCAGATTCCGCCAGGGGAGTGTCGATCACCCGCTGATCACCGAACTCGTCCATCCATCCGGCCGAGATCCTGAAGACGCCGCCGCGCGCCCCGACGTCTTCGCCCATGAACACGATCCGCTCATCGGCGACCATCTCGTCATGGAGTGCGTCGCGAACGGCGGTGACGACGTTCTTCTCCGTCATCTGCCGTCCTCGGCGAACACGTGGTCGTATAAGGTCGATGGGTCGGGGTCGGGCGCGTCCCATGCGCTGGTGATCGCGCGTTCGATCTCTCCCTTGACCTCGGCGCGAAGTACCTCCTCGTCCGCCTCGCTGAGCAGGCCCTGCGACCGGAGGTATGCGCCGAACTCCGTGATCGGGTCGTGATGACGGGCTTCTTCGACTTCCTCCACCGCTCGGTACGTTTTGTCATCGTCGTCGGAGGTGTGGGGGAGGAGGCGGTAGGTCTTGCATTCGATGAGGGTCGGCCCGTCGCCTCGCTTGGCGCGATCGTGGGCCTCTTGCATGGCTGCGTAACACGCGAGCACGTCGTTCCCATCCACGACGAGACCGGGAAACCCGTAGCCCTCGGCCCTGATGGCGACGTCCTGGATGGCCATCTGTTTGGATTGCGGAACGCTGATGGCGTAGCGGTTGTTCTCGCAGACGAAGACCACAGGGAGCCGGTGCACGCCCGCGAAGTTGAGACCCTCATGCCAGTCGCCCTCGCTGGTGGCCCCTTCACCGAACCAGCAGGTGGTGACGGCGTCCTCTCCACGAAGCTTTGCCGCGTAGGCGATCCCTGCCGCGTGGGGGACCTGTGTGGCGATCGGCGACGACCCGCTGATGATGCCCAGTCGCCGCGAGCCCCAGTGAGCCGGCATCTGCCGGCCGCCGCTCGAAGGATCTTCTGCCTTCGCGAAGATCCCCAGGAACACCTCGTGTGGGGTCATGCCGGCGGTGAGCACCACTGCGAGGTCCCGATAGTACGGGAGCCAGAAGTCGATCCCCTTCCGCATGGGCCACGAGGTGCCTACCTGGCAGCCCTCGTGCCCGGCGCCGGGGATCACGAAGGGAGCACGGCCCATGCGATTCTGACGGAGTGCTGCTTCGTCAAGGAGCCGGGCGGTGACCATCGTCCGGTACATCGCCGCGAGGTCGTCGGTGGAGAGTCCGAGGGAACCGTGCTGGCTTGCAGCTACCCGCATGGAGAACGCTGCCTCCTCTTCTCGTGGACCGATTCTACATCGGCCGTTCCGCGGTCCCACAGGAGTGTTCGGAGCGATGCAGTCCGAGGTCGACCCACCCGGGCGGAACACCCGGCTCGGGTCCGACGTTGTCAGTCTGGAGTCGTTTGCCACACACTGCCTGAACACCGCGAGTGGAGGACACCCCGCCTATGAGCGCTATCGAACAACACGTCACGGAAGTCACTGACGCCAACTTCGAAGAGGTCGTGATCCAAGGGTCCAAGACCAGGCCGGTGGTCGTCGACCTCTGGGCCGAATGGTGCGGCCCCTGCAAGACGCTCGGACCTATCCTGGAGAAGGTGGCGGGCGAGCGCGACGGGGCGTTCCTTCTGGCCAAACTCGATGTCGATGCCAACCCGATGGTGGCCTCGGCATTCGGGGTGCAGAGCATCCCCACGGTGGTCGCGTTCCGCGATGGGGAGGCGGTGACGGGGTTCGTCGGGGCCTACCCCGAGCCGGAGGTGAATCGGTTCGTCGACTCGCTCTTGCCGACCGAGGCCGAGATCATCGCCGAAGAGGCTCAGGCGCAGGAGGAAGCGGGTGACCTCGAGCACGCCGAGGAAGAATATCGAGAGGCCCTGACCGCGGACCCCGACAACAAAGACGCAGCGGTCGGGCTCGCACGGATCCTCGCCGAACGGGGCGAGGAAGAGGCCGCTCGCGAACTGGTCCGTCCGCACCTGCCCGATCCAGCTGCCGAGCGAGTCGGATCGATCATCCGCGTCCGGAACTGGAAGAACGAACCCAGCGGCGGCGTGTTGGGAGAGGCGAAGGCCTTGGCCGCCAACGGTCATTGGCAGGATGCCTTGGACGGCATGTTGGAGGCACTCGCCGAGGACCGCGACGCCGCTCGCGCGGCGATGCTCGACATCTTCGCGGTCTTAGGGGACGACGACCCCTTGGTGCCCGAATACCGCCGCAGGCTGACGAACGCCCTCTTCTGACGCGTCTGAAAGCGTGAACCCGAACACCTCCTCCGCGTGGTGTTGGATGAGCGGGCGCATCTCCGCGACGCTCACCCGCCGGCCAGCGAGTCTGCTGAGCGACGTGACGCCGTTGTCCGGCAGGCCGCACGCCACGATCCCGTCGAACCACCCCAGGTCGGTATCGCAATTCAGTGCGAAACCGTGGAGGCTCACTCGCGCCCGCATCAGCCGGACACCGATGGCGCAGACCTTGTCGCGCCCGGCGAACACCCCCGTCTGCACCTCGGGTCGGCGCTCCATGGAGATGCCGATGTCGGCGCCCGCCCTGATGACGACCTCCTCCATCCGCCGCAGGTGCGCCGCGGCGTCCGGTTTCGAACCGAGATCCACGATGGGATAGCCGACCAGTTGGCCCGGACCGTGGAACGTGAACGAGCCCCCGCGGTCGATGTGGCGAACCGTGGCTCCCCTGGCCTCGGCTTCGGCTTGCGTCCACACCAGGTGCTCGGGTTTCGCGCGACGGCCCGCGGTGAACACCGGCGGGTGTTCCAAAAGGATCAGGGTGTCGGGGATCTCATCGTTCAGACGCCGCTCCGCCAACCGGTGCATCCACGTGTTCGCCGTGTCGTAGGGGACCGGGTGTTCCGGAACGATGATCCGGGCCGCGCCGCCGTCCTGGGCCATCGGACTCAGAGCCCTAGATCCTCTGAGAAGTCCCAGGTCTCGAGGTTCTGCTTCACACGGGCCAAGAACCGAGTGGCGACCTCACCATCGATAACGCGGTGGTCCCACGACATCGAGATGTACACCATGTGCCTAACGGCGATGGCGTCCTCTTCGACGACCACGGGACGTTTCTGGATGCCGTCGATCGACAGGATGCCCGAATTCGGCTGATTGATGATGGGCACGCTGAGGAGCGAGCCATACGGCCCCGGGTTGGTGATGGTGAAGGTGGCGCCCGTCGCTTCCTCGGGCTGGAGTTCGTGGGAGCGGGCACGCGCGGCCAGGTCGGCGATGGCGCGAGCGATCCCGACGGAGTTCATGCCGTCGGCTCCGCGGATCACGGGAACGATGAGGCCCTGGTCGTAGCTGACTGCGATCCCCATATTCACGTACCTGCGGACCATGATGTCGTCGCCGCGGAATTCTGCATTGACCATGGGGAAGACGAGCAACGCGTCCACGGTGGCACGCGTGAGGAACGGGAGGTAGGTGAGCTTCACCCCGTGACGTTCGAAGAAGGTGTCCTTGACGCGCGTCCGCAGCCGGACCAGGTTCTCGACGTTGACCTCGACCATCGTCCAGGCGCGCGCGGCGGTTTGATTCGATGCCACCATGTGCTGCGCGATCGCCCGCCGGATATGTGTGATGGGAACCAGCTCTTCCCCGGCACCCGCGACCACGGGCGCCATCGGCATGGCCGCAACCGCCGCCGCAGGATGCCCCGCTCGCCCAACCGAACCACCTTCACCGGAAGCCGCGGCCGCCAACACGTCCTTCTTGGTGATCCGCCCCCCCGACCCACTCCCACTCAATCCCGCCAGGTCCACCCCGTGCTCAGAAGCCAGCCGCCGCACCAACGGCGACAAGATCTGCGACCGAGGCCCGTTATCCTGCAACGTCCCCGCCACAGGAGCCCCCGGCGTGACCCCCCCTTCCGCGCCCGCCGACGGCGGGGCAGTCACCGACTCGGCCTCGGAGGCATCACCAGCCCCGGAGTCGGCCCCATCCTCAGCGATCTCCGCGATGTCCGTCTTCACCGGAACCGTCGCCCCTTCGGCAACGAGGATCTTCGATACGACCCCAGACACCGGCGACGGCACCTCGGTGTCCACCTTGTCGGTCGAGATCTCGAAGAGCGGTTCGTCCCGTTCGATGTGTTCGCCTTCTTGCTTGAGCCATTTGAGGATGGTGCCCTCGATGATGGTCTCCCCGAGTTGCGGCATCTGGATGGTCGTCACGTCACGAGCCTCCTCACCATGCCGCGAGCCGATCGGCCGCGGCTTCGATGTCTGCTACCTGCGGGAGGAAGGCGTCCTCGAGCGAAGGGGAGAACGGCACCGGCAGGTTCGGCGGGGCCAAGCGCATCACCGGCGCGTCGAGATGCTCGAACGCCTGCTCGGCGATGATCGCCGCCACCTCGGACCCGATGCCCAAGAACTTGTATGACTCGTAGAGGACAAGTGCCCGCGAGGTCTTCTCGATGGACCGAAGCACCGTCTCCTCGTCCAGGGGATACACCGTTCGAAGGTCGACGACCTCGGCCGACACCCCTTTGGCCTCGAGCGTCTCAGCAGCTTCAAGGGCTTTGTGAACCATCGCGCCGTACGTCACGATGGTGAGGTCCGTGCCTTCGCGCTTCACGGCGGCTTTCCCGATGGGAACGGTGACATCCGGGTCGGTTGACACCTGTTCCTTGATGCGTCGATAGAGCCATTTGTGTTCCAAGAACATGGTGGGGTTGTCGTCGCGGATCGCGGATTTGAGCAAGCCTTTCGCATCGGAGGGGAACGCCGGGCACATGATCTTCAACCCGCCCGCGTACGCGAACCACGGCTCGGGGTTGATCGAGTGGAAACTCGATGCGCGAACCCCGCCCCCGCTCGGCCCACGCAGGACCACGGGAAGCGGTACGCCGGCTCGGTAGTGGTAGCGCGAGAGCACGGTCGTGATCTCATCGAAGCCGCTCGTCATGAAGTCCGCGTACTGGAACTCGGCGACCGGACGCAGGCCTTCCATCGCCGATCCCACGGCCATGCCCACGATCGTTTCCTCGGCGATGGGTGTATCCATGACCCGGTCGGCTCCGAACCTGTCCATGAACCCCTCAGTGACTTTGAAGGCACCACCGTAGGCGCCGATGTCTTCACCGAGCATGTAGACGCGCTCGTCCCGTTCCATCTCTTCCCAGAGTGCCTCTGCGATGGCGATGAGGTAGGTGGCTTGTCCGTCTTCGCCACGCTTACCGCGTGGTTCGGCTCCATGACCAGCCGCTGCGACCTCTACCTTCGGGTCGGCCGTCACGACGCGTCCGTTCCGCCGCCGCGACCGGGTTCGCGGGTCCAGTAACCATCGTCGGTCCAGTTCCCCAGGAACGCGTCGCCCGCTTCGGGGAACGGCGAGGCGAGCGCGAACGCGTGGGCCGCCTCGAAGTTCGCGACGATCTGCTCGGAACGTGTGTCGATGTCGTCCTTCGTGACCACGCCCCATGACAGGAGCTTCTCCTGGAAGTTCTTCACGGGGTCGTGCAGCGTCATGTACTCCTCGAGCAGTTCGGGTGCCATGTAGGTGGCCGGGTCGTGTCCGGCGTGACCTCGCCATCGCAGGCTCACCGACTCGATGAGCGACGGGCCGCCGCCGTTCCGAGCTCGTTCCACCGCGCCGCGCACGGCGTCGAACACTTCGAGGACCTCTCCTCCGTCGACGCGGACGCCCGGCATGCCGTAGGCCGCGGCCTTCTCGGCGATGGTCGCCGTGTGGAACTCGACGGGGTTCGGCGCGGAGTATGCGAACTGGTTGTTATTGACGACCCAGACCACGGGCAACTGGAGCACCGCCGACATATTGAGCGCCTCGTGCCATCGGCCGTTCGACGTGGAGCCGTCCCCGCAGATGGCCAGTGCGATCCGATCGTCGCCCGCGCGCTTGTAGGCGAGCGCCGCGCCACAGGCGACGGGATAGGCGATCGGCAGGTGCGACATGACGGCGAACGTGCGGTTCCCGTACCAGTCCCCGATGTGACTGTTGCCGTCGCGCCCGCGCAGATAGCCGTCGATCCGACCCCAGTACTGCGCCATCACCCGCTCGAGGTCAAGTCCCTTGGTGAGCTGCGCCGACAGGTCACGGTGCGTGGGGAACAGGGAGTCGTTGGACCGCAGCGCCGTCGCGGCGCCGACGTGCGTCCCCTCCTGCCCACGACCGGAGTAGAACGCGCCCGGCAGTCTTCCCTGACGGTAGAGCGCCTCCATACGTTCGTCGAAGTAACGGCAGAGCATGAGCGTGCCGAGCATCTCCTTGAGCCGTTCGTCCGGCAATGGCCGGTCCTGCTGTTCGGCTATGGGGTCGACTTCGGTGGCCACGGAGGCTCCTCTAGGCGGAATGAAGTGGTTTCCCGGCGAGCGCAAGCATCGCTTCGCCGATGGCTTCGGACAGTGAGGGGTGCGGATGGATCATGGCGGCGACCTCTGCGGGCGAGGCTTCCCATGAGGTGATGAGCATGCCCTCGGCGATCAGGTCGGTGACGTGAGGTCCGATCATGTGAACTCCGAGGACCGGTCCGCCGTCCGCTTGGGCGACGACCTTCACGAAGCCGGTCTCACCCAGCATGTTGGCTTTGCCGATCCCGCGGAAATCGAACTTCTCGGTCACCACGTCGTGACCACGTTCGCGCGCCTGCGCCTCGGTTAGTCCCACGCTTGCCATCTCCGGGGAGCAATACGTCACCCTTGGGATGTTGGCGTAGTCGATGGGGGGCACGTCGATGTCCGCCAGACGCTCCGCGACGGCCATCCCCTCGGTGAATGCCACGTGGGCGAGCTGCAACGGGGTCGCGGCAACGTCGCCCACGGCCCACACGTGAGCCGCCGTGGTTCGAAGGTGATCGTCTACATCCACGAAACCCCGCTCATGCATCGACACGCCGGCGGCTTCCAGACCGAGCCCGTCGCTCACCGGCCCGCGTCCTATCGCCACCAGACAGATCTCGGCAGCCACGGTGTGCTCCGAGCCGCCACTCTCGTAGCTGACCTCGACCGTTTCGGCCTCCTCCTTGACCGCTGTCACAGAAGCGTCTGCGGTAGAAGCGATCCCACGCTTCCGAAAGGCCTTCGCGATCTCCTTGGAAACCTCCTCGTCCTCCAGGGGAGCCAAGCGGGGGAGGGCCTCCAGGACCGTGACATCGGCCCCCAGCGATCGATAGAGCGAGGCGAACTCCAACCCGACGGCGCCTGCCCCGATCACCACCGCGGAGGAGGGGATGCGGTCGAACCAGAGGGCCTCGTCCGAGGTGATCACGCGTTCGGAGATCTCGATACCGGGCAGCAGGCGGGGCCGGGACCCGGTGGCGATGACGACGTCGGTTGCCGGATAGGTGGCGCCGTCGACCTCTACCGCGGGTCCGGGCAGAAGTGTCGCGCTCCCGGAGAGCACGTCGATGCCCCGGTGGGAGATCAGTCCCGTCACGCCGCTGACCAGCTTGTCCACGATCTTCTGCTCGAAGGCCTTCACGGCGGACCAGTCGGGTTCGCCGGAAGCTTTGATACCCCATTCGTCCGATCGATTGACCGTATCCATGACGGCGGCCGACTGGAGGAGTGCCTTCGTAGGGATACATCCGCGGAGCAGACAGGTGCCGCCGAGGCGATCGTCCCGTTCCACGATCGCCACGTGTTTGCCGAGTTGGGCGGCCCGCAGGGCTGCGGAATACCCGCCTGTCCCCGCGCCGATCACCACTACGTCATAGCCGTCGCCCATTCCGGAAGGTAAGTCTACCTACGTTCTCCGTATCGTCGGCTCACGATGCTGCCGTGTCCGCGTAGGCTCGCCGCATGGAGGAACCCCTGGAGCCGCAGGAGCTTCGACACACGCCGCTGGAATCCCAGCACCGACGGCTGGGCGCGAAACTCGGCCCGTTCGCCGGCTGGAACATGCCGATCGAGTACCAAGGGGCGCTTGCCGAGCACCAGGCCGTCCGCGAGCGAGTGGGTCTGTTCGACCTGACACACCTGGGCAAGGTCGAGGTTGCGGGTCCCGGCGCCATCGGTCTCTTGCAGCACATGGTGACGAACGACCTCACGAAGGCGGCGGTTGGGGAGGCCCTGTACAACCTGGTGCTGAACGACGGGGGTGGGGTCATCGAAGACCTGATCGTCTACCGCATGGGGCCCGAGCGGTTCTTCGTGGTGCCGAACGCCTCCAACGCCCCCCGGGTGCTCCGCATGCTCGAAGAAGAGACGGCGACGGAACGGGTGCACCTGATGTACCACCAGGATTGGTGCTTCCTGGCGGTGCAGGGACCGGAGTCCGTCCATGTGGTCACGACCGTGTTCCCGGACGCTGCCGACCTCGGGTTCATGCAATGCATGGAGGCCGAGTACCGACGGCGTCCGGTGATCGTCACCCGCTCTGGCTACACCGGTGAGGTCGGCTTCGAGCTCTTCACGTACGAGGATGTTGCGCTCGCATTGTGGAACGACCTCACGGCGGCGATGGAACCGTTCGGTGGGATGCCGTGCGGTTTGGCGGCGCGCGACGTCCTGCGGCTGGAGATGGGGTATCCGCTCTACGGACAGGACCTCTTCGAATCGGGCACGGCCTTGGAGGCCGGCCTGGGATGGGCTGTGTCCTTCGACAAAGGGGACTTCCGGGGCCGCGCGGCCCTGCTCGAACAGAAGGCGGCAGGCCTCCCCAGCCGCCTACGTGGACTGCGGATGGACGAACGCCGATACATCCCTCGCGCGCACTACCCCGTCTTCTCCGCCGACCGGGTGATCGGCGAGGTCACGAGCGGCACGTTCTCCCCGCTGCTGCAGACGGGGATCGGACTGGCGTATCTCTGGCCGCCCGAGGCCGCTGCGGTTGGCGACGCCGTCGAGGTGGACATCCGGGGCCGCCGCGGAGGGGCCATGGTTGTCGACCCGCCGTTCGTCGATCGAAGTCCGCGCTAGGACGGGACGGGGTAGCGACCGGTGACGGCACCGACGAGCTCGGGAACCGTGGTCCCCCCGAACGCCGTGTGGCGGACCAGGTGGTTGAGCTTCGAGCCGGCTCCCTCTGTCGCGCGGAGCACGGCTACCACCACGTAGAGGCCCGAGCCGGGGATCCCGACCTCGTGGGCGGGGCCGAACCCGGGAGCCGCCACGAACGACGCCCATCTGGTCGATGCCCCGGCCCCGCTGCAACGGCCGTCGGCGCGCGCGATGTAGTCACCCGGCGAGGGCCCGCGGGTCCCATCGAAACCAGGTCGGTGATTGGCGAAGATCTGGTTATGCACCGCCCGACAGCCACCGCCGTCGGTCAGACGGTCCAGCAGGGGGCCGGTAGCGGCCAGGTAGTAGTAGTCCGAGGGAACCCCGACCTTCGTTGCGTCGACCCAGGTGGCGGCCATCCCGGCAACCGAGCCGTCCATCCGGTCCCATGCCCGTGGATGAGGGGAGGCGAAGAAGCCACCCCGGATTCCGTCGACGGTGGGTGCGGGCATCGTCTGCCAGTTCCGAGGAACCAGGGCGGTGACGGAGCCGCTCACGATCTCGGTATACGGGGAGGGCGCTGTCCGGGCGGCGGCGACAGGCGGCCCGGGAGGCGGCGCCGATCTGTCGACCGGCGTGCAGGCCACACCCATGAACGCGACGATCAGTCCCGCCGTGGTGATGCGCATCCTCCTGAGGATAGTCCCGGTCGCGGTGCGGCGCGACCCGGCGTGCCGACCCAGCCGTGGAGCGCGCTCAGGCGGCGTCGACAGGGGGAGCCGACAGATGGGCTCCGACATGGTTCGGGATACAGAACGAAACGCGGGTACCCCCGCCGGGGATCGGGTCGGTCCACAGGATGCCGCCGTGCTCCACGACCAGCTGTCGCGCGAGATGGAGCCCGACACCGACGCCGGCCTTCTCCTTGCGAAGCGTCGCTTCTCCTGTGGAGAACGGCTGGTCGAACGAACGCGTTGCCACGTCACGGTCCATCCCGTCGCCTCGGTCGACTACCTGCACCATCGCGCCTTCGTCCAGGTTCCGGGCGTGGAGTTCCACCGCTCGGTCCGCGGGTGAATACCGGCAGGCGTTGTCCAGCAGCTCGCGCATCACCGCGCCGATCCGTGCGCCGTCGGCGAGCGCTTCGAGCGTTCCGGGGATGTGGGGTTCGATCGTGACGTGCGGGTACTGCCGGGCGACATCGTCCACCGCGTGCCTGGCCAGCGGCGCCAAGTCGGTCGGTTGGAGATTCAGTGCGAACGTACCGCGTTCGAGTTCGGCGATCGTGATGATCTCGTCCACCATCGTCATGAGTTTGTCCAAGGATGCCTGCAGTTGCCCCAGGAATTCTTCGCGCTCGCTCTCCGGCACGGTCGGATTCCGCAGGACGTAGGCGATGCCCTTGGCCACCGTCACTGGCGTGCGGAGTTCGTGGGAGATGTTCGCCAGGAAGTCCGCTTTGGCGGCGGTGCCCTGTTCCATCTGTTCGCGGATCTCGGCGACCTCTCCTTCCAGCACGCGGTTGTGGCGGATCAGGGCTCCCAGCTCGCCACCGACCGAGGTCGCCATGGTGCTCGACAGGGCGTGCCCTCCGTCGATCACCGTCCGGATGGCTTGCAACGCCTCATCTGTTCCGTCCGCCTTCGATACCAGCCCCGCGACGCCGGTCGCCAGGATGTCGGCGATCTTGTCCAGGTCCTGCAAGCTGGTCCAACCCACCACGCGCGATCCGAACGAGGAGGCCCGCAGGCGCCTCACGAGCTCCGCGCCGCCCAGGCCCTCCAGGGTGAACTCCGTGACGACGACCGCCGGCTGGGTGCGCGCCGCCAACTCGACCAACCTGAACGGGTCGGTCGTTACTTCGACTGCCAGGTCCGGCGCTTTGCGCAGCAGCACGTACTGCAGCTGGGCCAGACCCTCGGTCGCATCACAGAGGAGGACGGTCGTAGACATGTCTGTTGGGGGTATCGGCCCCCAGGGGGCGAGGTTGAGCAGTCCCGCTAGTGGACGATTCCCGTTCGGATGGCGATGGCTACGGCCTGGGCCCGGTCGTTCGCCCCCAACTTCTCGAAGATCCGCTCCAGATGCGTCTTCACCGTGTGCGGTGAGATGCCGAGTTCGCTCGCCACCTGTTTGGTCGTGGAGCCGTCCGCCACCTTCTGGAGGATCTCCCGTTCCCGCTTGGACAGGGGAGTAGTGCCGGGCGCTCCTCCCGAGCTGCCACCGTCGGCCATTCGGACCTCTTCGATGAAGGTCTTCGTGAGCTGCGGGTGGATGACCGCGTTGCCTTCAACGGCGTTCCTGGCGGCATCGACCAGCGCGTCGGCCGAGGCGTCCTTCAACAGGTACCCACTCACGCCCGCCTTGATGGCGTCGCTGATGGCTCCCCGGGATTCATCGACCGTGATGAGGATCACCTTCGTCTCGGGCGCAGCCTGGCGGATGCGACGGGTGGCCTCGATGCCGTCCATCCCGGGCATGCGGACGTCCATGAAGACGACGTCGGGGGACAGCTCACGCGCTCGATCGACGGCCTCCTCGCCGCTGGCCGCTTCGCCCACAACCACGACGATGTTCTCGGATAGCTCAAGAGCCGTGCGCAAACCCTCCCGGGTCACCGGGTGGTCGTCCACGATCAGCGCTCGGATCGGGGGCAATTCGGGTCCTTTTCCGTTCGGAGAAGTAGGCTGAACGCCGTAAGGATAGGACGAACTCCCCAGGAAGGCCGGTATGAGCGAGCAAGAATCCGCGAGCCAGACCCAAGACGAAACCCCCGCAGCCAACGGCACGGCCACCGCCACCGAGGGTGCAGGGTCTCTGCACGACCAAGTGATCGAGGCGCTCAAGAAGGTGTATGACCCCGAGCTGGGAATCAACGTGGTCGACCTCGGGCTCGTCTACAGCGTGGAACTCTCGGAGTCGGGGGACGTGGACGTCACCTACACGCTGACGACGATGGGCTGCCCCATCGGCCCGATGATCGAGGACCAGATGCGAACCTTCGTGCAGGCCGTTGAGGGTATAGGCGACGTCCGACCGGAGATGGTTCTGCGCCCCGCCTGGAGCCCGGAGATGATGTCCGAAGAGGCGAAGGCTGCGCTCGGCGTCTTCTGAGCGTTCGTTGCAACGGCGACCATTGACGTTGCAGGTGCAAATCCGATACAACACCGGCGTGCAGGTCCTATGGGGCCGGGGGGTGGAATGGTCCGCACGCGATGCCGAGGGCTGGTCGGGGCGATGATCCCTTCGCGCCTGTGCTGTATGTCTCCCGCGCGCAGCTGAGGGATCGCCGCTGCGCGCCGCCCCAACCGCCCTTCGCGGGGCTGCTTCAGGGCCTCGCGAGCGGCCTCTCATTCGTCCCCGGCGATGATCCGGGCGATAGGAAGGAGCACCACATGAGCGACTATGCGAATCCCGACGTGCTCGTCGACACCGACTGGCTCGAGCAACACGGCGCCGATGCCAACGTTCGCGTCATCGAGGTCGACGAGGACACCACCTCCTACGACAAGGGCCATATCGTAGGTGCGGTCAAATGGAACTGGACCAGCGATCTCCACACGGCGGTCGGCCGCGACTTCCAGGATCAGGACGGCTTCAGCCGACTCCTCTCCGAGGCGGGTGTCGGGCCCGAGACCACGGTCATCCTCTACGGGGGGAACAACAACTGGTTCGCCGCCTATGCGTACTGGTTGCTCAAGCTCCGGGGCTTCGAGAACGTGAAGCTGCTGAACGGCGGCCGGAAGAAGTGGGAGCTCGAGAGCCGTGAGCTGGTGCAAGAGGTGCCCTCGTATTCCCCGAGTGGCTACCGCATCACCGGCGCTGAGCGGCCCACCATCCGGGCGATGCGAGACGAGGTCATCTCCAAGGTCGGAAGCTCGACCGGGTTCGTCGATGTTCGTTCGCCGGAGGAATACCGGGGGGAGAAGCTCGCACCCGATCACCTGCCCCAGGAGCAGTCACAGGTCCCCGGCCACATCGCGGGGGCCGCGAACATCCCGTGGGTGCAGGCTGCCAACGACGACGGGACATTCAAGTCCGCGGACGAACTGAAGGCGCTCTACGCCGAGCAGGGGATCACGGGCAACGGGGAGATCATCGCCTACTGCCGGATCGGCGAGCGGTCCAGCCACACGTGGTTCGCGCTCCAGGAGCTCCTGGGCTACGGCAACGTCAAGAACTACGACGGGTCGTGGACGGAATACGGGAGCCTCGTCGGTGCGCCTGTGGAGATGGGTTGATGGGCAGCGGAGCACGAGCCGTCGGGTAGGGGCAGCGGGCAGCTCCCGTCCCGACGCTGAGGCCCGGGCCGCAAGGCCCGGGCCTCTTCGCGCGAGGCGGCCGGGTTAGTTCAGGCCCCGGTTGTCCTGCTTCAGCGCGGTGTCGACGCTCACGGCCGCGGCCACGACCAATTGGCGCAGCGGATCGGCCAGCTGACGATGCAGATGCACCACGTAGAAGTCTGCGGTCGTGAAGAGCGTCCGCGCGATGCCTTCGAAGGTCTTCGTGATCCGCGCGATCTCCTCGCCGGCTTCGTCCTTGATGTTGAAGTTCCATGCCCGCCAGTTCTCGGCGTTGATCGACCCGACGGAGGTGCCGCCGGCCTCCAGGCGGAAGCGGATCTTCCCGATCATGTTCTCCTGCACGATCCGGCCGACTTCGGCTCCCGCGGCGTCGGTGACCACCATCGTCGACTTGAAGACCTTCGCGGGGCGGGTCATGGTAAGCAGCAGCCCTCCGGACCCGTCCACGATCTCGTAGCGGTGCGTCAGGAACTGATCGAACTTCGTGAGGGCGCGGATCACCTTCTTGGCCGCGGTCTGGCCGACCTCCCGGATGGCGCCCAGTTTCGCGCCCTCGCGGTCCATGACCTCGTATTCGTTCGTGAGCTCGATGATCTTGGTTTTCTGGTTCACCACCAGGATGGGCTCGCTCAGGAGGGTTCCTCCGCCCTGAAACGCAACGTCGCCGACCCCCGCCTTGTCGTTCACCTGCCGCTGCACGCGGTCACGGTCCTTCTGATCTCGCTGTTCGTCAGCCATGAGGTCCTTTCCGTCGTGTGCCTCCTCGATGCTACCGGGCGCTCTCTTCGCCGTAATCCGACCTCTGCGGTAGACTTTCTCCGTGCGAACGGGGACGCCCGAACGCGAGAGCGAAACCAGGAAGGACGAGGCCGTGGTCGTCAGCCAGGAAGAACACCTCCAAGAACTCAGCAAGGGATATCGGTTCGACTGGAAAGACGCCGATCATTCGGTGTTCACACCCAAGCGCGGATTGTCCGAGGACGTGGTGCGGGAGATCTCCGCCCGCAAGGACGAGCCCGCCTGGATGTTGAAGACCCGCCTGAAGGCCCTGAAGTACTTCGAGATGCGGCCGATGCCCTGGTGGGGCGCCGACCTCTCCGGTATCGACTTCGAGAACATCTTCTACTTCATCCGCTCCACGGAGAAGCAGGCCGCGAACTGGGAGGACCTGCCGGACGACATCAAGGGGACGTGGGACAAGCTGGGCATCCCCGAGGCGGAGAAGAAGTACCTCGGTGGCGTGAGCGCGCAGTACGAGTCCGAGGTCGTCTACCACAAGATCAAGAAGGAACTCGACGACATCGGCGTCATCTTCACCGACATGGATACGGCGCTTCGCGAGTACCCCGACCTCGTGAAGGAGTACTTCGGTTCGATCATCCCGCCCAACGACAACAAGTTCGCGTCGTTGAACACGGCCGTCTGGTCGGGTGGATCGTTCGTCTACGTGCCCCCGGGTGTGCAGGTCGACATCCCGCTGCAGGCCTACTTCCGGATCAACCAGGAGAACATGGGCCAGTTCGAACGAACCCTGATCATCGCCGACGAAGGCAGCTACGTGCACTACGTGGAAGGCTGCAGCGCACCGATCTATAGCTCGGACTCGCTGCACTCCGCCGTGGTCGAGATCGTGGTGAAGAAGGGCGCGCGCGTCCGGTACACCACCATCCAGAACTGGTCGACCAACGTGTACAACCTGGTGACCAAGCGCGCAGCGGCCTACGAGGACGCGGTCATGGAGTGGGTCGACGGCAACATCGGGTCCAAGGTGACCATGAAGTACCCATCGATCTATCTGCTGGGCAAGGGCGCGCGCGGCGAGGTGCTCTCGGTGGCGTTCGCCGGCAAGGGGATGCACACCGACGCCGGCGGCAAGGCCGTGCACGCTGCCCCCTACACCACCAGCGTGATCAACTCGAAGTCCGTGAGTAAGGATGGCGGACGAACGGGGTACCGTGGCCTCATCCGTGTCGAGCCCGACGCCCATCACGCGAAGTCCACCGTTCGCTGCGATGCGCTGATCCTCGACGACGAGAGCCGTTCAGACACCTACCCCTACATCGAGGTTGAGGACGAGACGGCTGCGCTCGCGCATGAAGCGACGGTCAGCAAGGTGGGCGAGGATCAGTTGTTCTACCTGATGAGTCGCGGCCTGGCCGAAGCCGAGGCGACTGGCATGATCGTGAACGGCTTCATCGAACCCATCACGCGTGAGCTTCCGATGGAATACGCGGTCGAACTCAACCGCCTGATCGAGTTGCAGATGGAAGGCTCGGTCGGCTGAGCCGGACATGACCACCACCAGCACCTTCGACCAGCAGGCCCTCGTGGCGCTTCCGCCGGCGCCGGCGTTCATAGATGCGATGCGCCGCACGGCCTTCGAACGGTTCACGGCGATGCCCATCCCGTCCCCCTCGACGGAGGAGTGGCGGTACACGGACCTCTCGGAGTTCGATCTGGGGTTCGTGCCACACGTTCCCGGCCACGGCAGGGGCGTGCCCGAGCAGTCCGGGAACCTGGGCGGTTCCATGGTCCAGCACAATTCGAGCGCCGCGATGACGACCTCGGATCAAGACATCGACCGGCACGGCGTGATCTTCTGCGACCTGGACCTTGCGGCCGAGAAGCACCCGGACCTGGTCGAGCAGCATCTCCATTCGCTGGTTCCGACCGACCGAACGACATTCACCGCACTGCACGGGGCCTTCCGCACGGGCGGCACCTTCCTCTACGTGCCCGCGGATGTCTCGGTCGAGCTGCCGCTCCAGACCTTGTCGTATCTCGACGCCGATGGGGCGGCGGTCTTCCCGCATACGCTGATCATCGCCGAGCGCGGCGCAGAGATCACATTCATCGATCGGTTCGCATCGCCGGATCTGCAGCGGGGGTTCAGCGACGCGATCACCGAGATCGTGGTCGGGGACGGAGCGCACGTTCGGTACGTGGCCATCCAGGAGTGGGGCCAGGGAATGACCCATCTCGGCGTCGTACGCGCCCGAGTGGGACGTGATGCCTCGATCCGGACTTTGTCGATCGGGTTCGGCGCAGATCTCTCCCGGGTCGAGAACGAGGTGCTGCTGGCCGAATCCGGCGGCTTCAGCGAACAGCTCGGTGTGTTCTTCGCCGACGGGGACCAGCATTTCGACCATCGCTCCATCCAGGATCATGTTGCGCCGAATTGCACGTCCGACCTCCTGTACAAGGGCGCCCTCCGCGATCACAGCCGCGCCGTGTACAGCGGGTGGGTCCATGTTCGTCCCGACGCACAGAAGACCAATGCCATGCAGACCAGCCGGAATATCGTCCTGTCTGAACATGCGAAGGCCGACGCGATCCCCAACCTCGAGATCGAGGCGAACGACGTGCGGTGCGGCCATGCCGCGAGCGTGGGGCCCGTCGACGACGACACCGTCTTCTACCTCACCAGCCGCGGCATCCCGCGTGAGGAGGCCGAGCGCCTCATCGTGACGGGGTTCTTCCAAGAGGTGCTGGATCGCGTGCAGATCGAGCAAGTCAGAACGAACGCCGAACTTGCGATCCAGGAAGAGCTGGAACGGGGGATCCGATGACTCGCGTGTGTTCGATCGCCGAAGTCCCCGCGGGCGAGGCCCGTCGCTTCGAGATCGACGGTCGATGGATCGCCGTCGCCAACCTGGGCGACGAGGGATTCCGTGCCGTCGACGCCGTGTGTTCGCACGAGCACGCGTGGCTGGACGAAGGAGAGGTCGATATCGACTTCTGCACCATCGAGTGCCCGAAGCACGGCTCCGTGTTCGACCTGAACAGTGGGAAGCCGCGTTCGCTTCCTGCCGTATCGCCGGTCGCGGCCTATCCCGTGACCATCAACAACGACGACGTCCTGATCGAGGTGTGAGATGACTGAGAATGGCAACGGCCCGGCGACGTTGGAGGTCAGTGACCTCCGTGCGACCGTGGAAGGAAAGGAGATCCTGCGTGGCATCGATCTCCTGGTGAAGCAGGGTGAAACCCATGCCCTGATGGGGCCCAACGGATCCGGAAAGTCCACGCTCTCAAACGTGATCATGGGCCGCCCCGGGTACACCGTCACCGGCGGATCGGTCGTCTTCAAGGGCGAGGACATCACGAAGCTCCCCCCCGACGAGCGTGCGAAGCGAGGGCTGTTCCTGGCGATGCAGTACCCGACCGAAGTGCCGGGTGTCTCGGTGGTGAACTTCCTCAGGACTGCCTACTCCGCGGTCAAGGGCGAGCAGGTGAGCGCCTTGGCGTTCCGCAAGCACATGAAGGCCCAGATGGACAAGCTGAGCATCGAAGACGCCATGGTGAACCGCTACGTGAACCAGGGGTTCAGCGGAGGCGAGAAGAAGCGGAACGAGATCCTTCAGCTCGCCGTTCTGGAGCCGCAGATCGCCATCTTGGACGAGACGGACTCCGGGTTGGACATCGACTCCCTCAAGCTCGTGGCCGAAGGGGTGAACGAGCTGGTCGGACCCGAGCTCGGCGTGTTGCTCATCACCCACTATCAGCGGATGCTCAACTACATCGCCCCCGACGTGGTCCACGTGATGATGCAGGGAAGGATCGTGAAGACAGCCGGCCCCGAACTGGCGCTGGAGCTCGAGGCCAAGGGCTACGAAGGCATCAGAGCCGAACTCGGTCTGGCAGCCGACGCAGCCGTCGACGCTACGGCGCAGGCCTAGGCTGGACACCATGGCGACCTTCGACGTCCAGACGGTGCGTTCGGACTTCCCCATCCTCTCTCGAACCGTGGGCGACCGGCCGCTCGTCTACCTCGACAATGCGGCCACCAGCCAGCGACCGAACCAGGTCATCGAGGCGGAGGCCGACTTCTATCGTCACCACAATGCCAACGCCCATCGCGGGCTCTACATGTTGGGCGAGGAGGCGACGGAACTCTTCGAGGGGGCGCGGGCCAAGCTGGCGGCGTTCGTCGGCGCGTCCACGGCCGAGAGCATCGTCTTCACCCGCGGCACCACCGAATCCATGAACCTCATTGCCTACGGTTGGGGGCGGAAGTTCCTCCAGCCGGGGGATGAGGTCCTCATCACCGAGATGGAGCACCATTCCAACATCGTGCCCTGGCAGATGGCGACGCAGGCCACCGGCGCCACCCTCCGCTACATCCCGCTCACCGACGATGGCCTCCTGGACCTCTCCGACCTGGACTCGCTCCTGACCCAACGAACGAAACTGCTCTCCGTCACGGGGATGTCGAACGCGCTGGGAACCATCACACCGCTCGCCATGCTCATCCAGGCCGCTCACGCGGTCGGAGCTCTGGTGGCGGTCGATGGCGCGCAGATGGTGCCGCATATGGCCGTCGACGTCGAAGCCTTGGATGCGGATTTCCTTGCCATCAGCGGACACAAGATGCTCGGACCGACCGCAAGCGGCGGGCTGTACGCGAAACCGGAGCTGCTCGAGGCGATGGATCCCATGTTCGGCGGGGGAGAGATGATCCGCGAGGTGTTCCACGATCACGCCACCTGGAACACCGTCCCGTACAAATTCGAGGCGGGCACCATGCAGATCGCCCAGCAGGTCGGTCTCGGCGCTGCCATCGACTACCTCAACGCCTTGGGGATGGACGCCGTCCGGGCGCACGAACTCGACATCACCGCATATGCGCTCGACCGGCTTCTGGGAGCAGGGGCGCGGATCTTCGGTCCCCTGAGCGCCGAGGCCCGCGGCGGGGCCATAAGCTTCTGGTTCAAGGAAGTTCATCCCCACGATCTGGCAACCATCTTGAACGAGGAAGGGGTTGCCATACGAGCCGGCCACCACTGCGCGCAGCTGGTCATGCGGCGCTATGGTGTCCCCGCCACGGCGCGCGCATCGTTCTACATCTACAACACGAAGGAAGAGGTCGACGCTCTCGTGGACGCGCTCGCCAGGGCTGACGGTATCTTCACGTTTTGAACGGCAAGGAGGCATCGTGGCGCTCGACGACATCTATAAAGAAGTGATCCTGGACCACTACAAGAGTCCGCGGAACAAGCGTGAGCTTGCCGGAGCCACCTTCACCTGCTCGGCGAACAACCCCTTGTGCGGAGACGAGATCACCGTCTTCGCGAACATCGCGGATGGCACGGTCGCCGAGGTGACCTTCCAAGGGGCGGGCTGTTCGATCAGCCAGTCCAGCGCCTCGATGATGACCGAAGCGGTCGCCGGGAAGAGCGTCGAAGGGGCCAAGCGGATGACGGCGGACTTCAGGGGGATGATGGCCGGTGAGGTCGAGCCCGACGAGGACGTCTTCGGCGATCTGGTCGCACTGAAAGGCGTCGTGAAGTACCCGATCCGGATCAAGTGTGCTGTTCTGGCATGGGACGTGCTCCAGGACGCATTGGACGGCGCCGGTGAGGCCAGCGGCGTTCAACCCCACACGGTCAGCTGAGGTTCTGAGCTGATCCGCGCTCGGCCTTTGAAGGCAGCGGTAGTAGGTGGTGGCCACACGCCGTGGCGCGGTCTCGCTTCCCTGGTGATCTTCGCAACGCCATTCATCTCGCCCGTCTCCGCGGCTCGAGCCCAGACCTTCGAACAGATCAGCAGCTACGACGAAACGGTCCTGGTCCGGCCGAGCGGTGTGCTCGATGTCACGGAACGGATCGCTTATGACTTCGGTAGCACCGCCCACCATGGCATCGTGCGAGACATCCCGACCGTCTTCCCGCTCGATAGAACCTTCGACAGGATCACCCCGATCGAGGTAGTGAGCGTCGATGCTACCGGTGGGGCCTCCTCATCGTTCGACGTGAAGACGACCGACGGCGTCACCACCATCAAGATCGGTGAGGCAAACTCGACGGTCACGGGGTCGCATACCTACACGATCCACTACACCGTCAGGGGCGCGATCGACGCCTTCTCCGATCACGAAGAGTTGTACTGGAACGCCGTAGGCGAGACCTGGACCGTGCTCATCTCCGACGTCCACATCACCGTGACGGCCCCCCAGATGGGTCAGGTGACGTGCTTCCAAGGTCCGGAGGGCTCGCAGCTCCCCTGTGACACGACCCGCCATCACGAGGGGGGCCAGACCGCGACGTTCGGTGCGGACACGCTCTATCCCTACCAAGGGCTGTCGGTCGTCGTCTCGATGCCGAAGGGCGCAGTGCCCGTCGAGCTGTTGAAACGCGAACGATGGTCGTTCCGCCGGGCATTCAGCGTTGCGCCCGGCCCCGCCGCCGCGGCAGGCGGATCGCTGGCACTGATGGTCGGAGGGTTCCTCGTTCTTGCGTGGCGACGTGGCCGCGATCGGGTGTTCGTCGGGTCGGACGTGGACGCGGTGATGGGTGGTCATCTGGGAGATCAACCGGTGCCACTGGGACAGGCCGACAGGTCGGCGCCGGTGGAGTTCGCTCCGCCGGAAGGTCTTCGTCCGGGGCAGATCGGCACCCTCATCGACGGGCAGGCGAACACCCTGGACGTGACGGCCACGATCGTCGATCTCGCCGTGCGTGGATACCTGCGGATCGAGGAGATCCCCGACCCCGGGTTGTTCGGCAAGGCCGATTGGCGGCTGCTCCGCCGGGATGCCGATGACGGAGCCTTGGCACCGTATGAACGGAAACTCTATGAAGCGCTCTTCGAGGCAGGTTCGGACGTGACGCTCTCGAGCCTCCGGACGCAGTTCGCACCGAAGCTGCATGACGTCGAAGAGAAGCTGTACCAGGACGCCATGAAACGGAAATGGTTCGCGATCCGACCGGACAAAGTGAGAGCCACGTGGCAGGCGCGCGCTCGTGGTCTCATCGTCGTGGGTGCGATCGGCACGTATGTCCTCGCGAGGTTCACGCACCTGGGGCTGGTTGGCGTGGCTGTGGTGGTCGCAGGTATCGCGGTCGCTATCGGTGGGCATCTCATGCCCGCGAGAACCGCGACCGGCACGGCGATGCTTCGTCGCGTCCGGGGATTCAGGACGGTGATCGAGAAGTGTGAGGAATACACCGCGAGATGGGCTGAGCAGGAGAACGTCTTCACCGCCTTCCTGCCCTATGCCGTCGTGTTCGGGGTGACCGAGAAGTGGGCGAAAACCTTCGAAGCCCTCGGCGTGCCTGCCGACACGAGTTGGTACGTCTCCTCGAGACCGTTCACGTACCTGGCCCTCGGGCATGCGTTGGATGGATTCGCGGTCAGCACCGGAGGCACGCTCTCGACCACGCCGGCCTCGAGCGGGACCAGCGGGTTCAGTGGGGGCGGGGGATTCAGCGGCGGCGGTTTCGGAGGAGGAGGCGGGGGCAGTTGGTAGCCGACCCTCGGCCATCCCCGCGACAGCGCACCCGATAGCATCTCTGCATGCGGATCACTTTCAGCGAGGACGGACGTGACTTCCACCGCAGAGGCTGGGCCGAACTCGTCGTCGCCGATCCCGCGGGCACGTTCTTCCACACTCCCGGCTATTTGAAGCTCTACTGGGAGGAATTCGGTGAACAGCCGGAACATCTCCTGCTCGCGTTCGCGGAAGAGGATGACGGCACGCAGGTCGGTGCGGTCGCCTTCGAGCGGATCGACGAGACCCTTCGGTTCCTGGGTGGCACCGAGGTCACCGACTACATGGGGCCGGTCGGCGTGCCGGAGAGCCGGGACGCCGTGGCAAAAGAACTGTGGGCGGGGCTCGTCGCACGAGAGGATTGGAGGACGGCAGATCTCCGCGGTCTCGCTGCGGACGATCCGTGGCTCGGACTGCTGGCCGAGGCTGCAGCCGCCCAGGGCCTCAGCGTCGAGGAGACCGATGACCAGAACGGAACGGCGCCGTTCCTCCCGCTGCCTCCCAGCTGGGAACGCTATCTGGAGATCCTTCCCGCCAAGCTCCGGCACGAGATCAAGCGCAAGGCGAAGAAACTCGAAGCCGAGACCGGCCCTTTCCGCATCGAGTCGGCCACACGAGGCACGCTGAACCTGTTGCTCGATCGCTTCGTGGAGCTGCACCGGATGAGCGAAGGACCAAAGGGCGTGTTCATGCAACCGGGGATGGAGATCTTCTTCCGCCGGCTCGGCGAGGCGTTCCTGCCCGAGGGGATCTTCGATCTCACGTTCATCGAGGTCGAGGGCGAGCTGGCAGCCGGGACCATCGGGTTCCGATTCGGCGGAACGTTCTCCCTCTACAACTCGGCGTTCGACCGGAAATGGGGGAACCTGGCCCCCGGCATGGTGCTCGTGGGAGAGGACATCCGCCTGGCCATCGAAGCGGGCTGCACGGCGTTCGACCTGCTGAAGGGCGACTACGAGTACAAATATCGCTTCGGTGCCGAGCGTCGGCTGGTTCGCCGGCTCATGGTGGCACGGTAGAGCGGGAGCCGGGGCGCGCTCAGTCTGTGTCGATCTCCGCCGTGGCGATCACCGTGCCCGACGCGTCCCGGACGGTGAGATGGTCGAAGACGGTGAGGTCGGCCGATGTCACGATCCAGCACGAACCATCTCCGTCGGATCGGATCTTCATGGGCGAGATCGTGATCGTGCGCCCGTCCGGTGCGTCCAGGATCGCCGTCAGCCGGCCTACCCGTCCCGGCGCACGAACGAACACCGCCGCCCACGACTGATCCTGGTGGGAGTCGTACACCAGGACGCTTCCTTCCAGCGTCACGCCGTCTGAGGGTGTGAGCGTCCCGGCACGGAACTCCTTGCCGCCCAAGGTCTGCAGCACCTTCGTGTAGCTGGCGGCATCGGCCGACGCGCTGATGGCGTTGTGCCGCTCCGACAGCCCCCAGACAGTCGAAACAAGGATGGCGAGGACCGCGGCAGCTGCCGCTAACCACGATGCACGCGGCCGCCGCGGGCCTCCCACCACCGCAGGAACCGATGCCCATTCGGCTTGCAGAACATCGGTGACGCGCATCTTGAGCTCGTCGGGTGGTTCCCGATCGTGCGCTGCGCTCGCGAACGCCGCGAGGCCGTCGCCCAGCGCGGTGACCTCGGCCCGGCATGCCGCGCACCCTCGAAGGTGGGCGGCTACCTCGTCGGCGTCGTGCTCCGCAAGCGTGCCCAGGAGGTGGTCCGAGAGCCGCTCGCGGACGTCCTCACACGTCATCGAGGAACTCCTGTCCCATCGCTTCGCGCAGCCGAAGCAGCGCCGTCCTGATCCTGGTCTTCGCGGTTCCGACGGGGATCCCTTCGATCTCGGCGATCTCACCGCTGGTCCGCCCGCCGAAATAGGCGAGCTCAAGCGCGGCGCGCTGTTCGGGGCTCAGGGCGGCCATCGCATGGCGCGCTCGCCCGGCGAGGTCGGCGGTCGTTGCCTGTTGTTCGGGACCCGCGCTCGGATCGATGTCTTGGGTCTCGCCGATCCGTTCCAGGGATCGCGATTCCAAAACTCTGCGACGTAGAGAGTCGATGGCGAGCGAGCGCGCCACCAGGAGCACCCACGTCTCGAGCTTGCCCCGATCGGCGTCGAAGGACCCGGCGGTTCGCCAGAGTTTCACGAACGTGTCCTGCACCAGGTCCTGTGCAGCAGCGTGGCTCCCGAGCATCACGATCCCCAATCCGTAGACACGCGAAGCGAACCGCCCGTAGAGTTCGTCGGCCGCCCGGGAGTCGCGTGAAACGAACGCCCGCATCAGGGCGCCGTCGGACTCAGGCTCGTTCGCTCGCACTCGCAGCACGCTATCGTAGGAAGTACGAACGGGAAGGCTTGCCGGTTCGTTCGTCCGATGAGGGCTAGTGGTAGCCGTTCTGCCGATACTTCGCGAACCCGTCGTAGAAGTCCGACGGTGTCATCCCGAATGCCCGCGTGAACGCCTTCGTGAAGTTCCCCGTCCGCGCGATGAGCGGCCAGAATGTTCGGAGTGCCTGATCGCTCGACTTCGAGATGAGGTAGTCGACGGCGCCGAACGCCACGGTGTATTCCTCGAAGGTCTGCAGAACACGCATGCGCTGCAAGGGCTTCGACGTTTCCGTCCTGGCGATGGCGAGCCGTTTCGCCCGCTCGGAGGCGAACGGTGCCTTCCCCAAGGTCGCCGCTGCCCGGACCGACTCGAACTCGGCGGTGCCCTCGATGAACCATCCGGGGATGTGGACCGTCGGAACCGGACACTCGGGCGAGTACTGCGAGCACGTCCTGAACGGGTACTGCACAACGTGGTACCACTCGTGCAGGAGGATCTGCAGCTTCTGCGGCTGTGTGAGGAGCGGCCAGGCTCCTCCCGCGTAGACGATCACCGTCGAAGACCCACGATCGGTCGGTGAGGCCAAGGCAGCGATATTGCCGTTCGATCCGTTGACCACATGCGTCACTACCGAGGGATCGGGACAGGCGGGGACGCGGATCTCGTAGAACCGCCGAGCGGTTTCCGTGGCGCGGTGGATGAGTTCTCTGTCGGCCTTGGGCAGACCGGCTCCGTAGTCGAACGTCAGCTTGAAGTCCGACACGCTCGACGAGCACCCTGTAGGTGATGCGGAGGGTGGTGGCCCCGAGGGCGTCAGCTCGCCGATCGTCGGTCCTGGGCCGGAACAAGCGGCGAGCAGCAGGAACGCTCCGAGGATTCGGATCCGGGAAGGATCGACCCCGGATCTCCCAGATTCAGGCATACGCCGTGATGGTGCGGAGCACCAGTTCGGCCAGGGCGATGTCACCACCCAGGGACACACTTCCCGAGGCGAGCACGTCGTCGGGATCGAGTCGTTTTCCGGCGACCAGCGCGAATTGGGGTGCCCGCCCTTTCATCCAGGCGTCCGGCTCATGCCCCGCGCCCGGGACCTCTCCGGCTCCCAACCCCCAGTGCCAGGAACCCTGACCGGCCCCTTCCAGATCGATACGAACCGTTCGTCCGGCGAGCGACACCGCGTCGCGCGCCAGCGCCCAAGGGAGCATGCGGACGCCCAGGTCCACGGTGAGGTAGATCGGCCAGTGCTCGTATTGCGGACCCAAGCCGTTCGTGGCGCGGATGTCCTCGCCGTGCAGCCACCATTCGACGATCCGGGATTGAACGAGGTACCGGGCCGCGATCTCGCCGGATACCCACGAGAACCGACGTTCGGACCACTCCGCGTCGGAGAGACGTGCCGCATGTGCCAGGAACGAGTCGGCTGCCTGTCCCCAGAGCGTGAGAACCTCCCTGGTGGTGAGACCCGAACGCCGGTTCACGGTCCCCGCGTTGTACGCATCCAGATCGAACGGCCGGTCCCCGAGACTCTCCCGGTACTCCTCGAGTTCCTGAGCCGGTTCGCCGGCTACGAGCTGTGCGGCCGCCGTATCCGCGGCCGCGAGATGCGCCATCACGTCACGATTCCACCAGCCGGGAGCGGCGCTCGGTAGATCCCACGTGGCCGGTCCGGCGAACTGGATCATCCGCCCCAGACGTTGCCGTTCGGCGTGCGCGATGCCGAGCAGCGTTCCCTTATCCAGGCTCACTCGATCTCCTCCGTCTGCACTCCCGGATTCCCCCGGTGTCGGCGCGGATTGTACATTCGCCGGATGCGCCTCCTCCTGGCTCCCGACAAGTTCCGCGGCACGCTGACGGCCCGGCAGGCCGCTGAAGCGTTCGAGACCGGCTGGCGACGGGCGAGGCCGGGGGATACGCACGACCTCGCACCGCTCGCCGACGGGGGCGAAGGCACGCTTGAGGCCTTGGTTGACGCGTTGGGGGGCACGGTTGTCGGCGCGCAGGTGACCGGCCCTCTGGGCGAGCGCGTCGACGCGGCGTTCGGTGTGGCGGAGGGGCCGAACGGCCGGGTGGCCATCGTGGAGATGGCGCGTGCCTCCGGCCTCGCGCTCATCTCCGAGAGCCGCCGCGATCCGGGTAGGACGACCACGTACGGGACGGGCGAACTCATCAGGCTGGCCCTCGACCACGAACCAGCGCACTTGGTGGTGTGCATCGGAGGGAGCGCGACGAACGACGGTGGCGCCGGGATGGCACAGGCGCTGGGGGCACGGCTGTCGGATGAACGAGGAGACCCTCTCGAGCCCGGCGGCCTCGCGCTCATGGGCCTGAAGGGCATCGACGTCTCATCGATGGATCCCCGGTTACGGCGACTGAAGACGACCGTGGCGAGCGATGTGGACAGTCCGCTCTGCGGACCGTCCGGCGCAAGTGCCGTCTTCGGACCCCAGAAAGGGGCATCGCCGGAGGATGTGCAGGACCTGGATCGCTCGCTCGCCCATCTCGCCGCAGTGGTGCACCGAGACCTGGGGATCAACCTGAAAGACGAACCCGGCGCCGGCGCGGCCGGGGGACTTGGCTTCGGTCTCATGGCGTTCTGCGGGGCGCACCTGCGGCCCGGGATCGACGTGGTCATGGAGGCGGTGGGGCTCGCAGAGCGGATGGCTCTGGCCGATGTCGCCGTAACCGGCGAAGGGAAGCTGGATCAGCAATCGCTCCGTGGCAAGGTTCCGGCGGGTGTCCTCCGCCTGGCGGGGGAGACCGATGTGCCGGTGTTGATCGTCTGTGGGGTAGCCGAGGTTGAGCCTGCCGGCGCCCAAGTATGGGCGCTCAGCGAGCGTTTCGGGCTGGAGGCCGCGCTCCGGGATGCCCGCGGGTGCCTGATCGGCCTGGCGGCCGAGCTGGCCCAACGATGGCAAGAACCGGACGGCTCCTGAACGTTCGGCCAACGTCCGGCTACAATCTCTGGGTAGTTCCCAACATCACCAGCATCCGGAGGAGACCATGATCACGCTGACCGAAGCAGCTGCCGGCAAGGTGAAGGCCCTGCTGCAGGAAGAAGGTCGAGACGACATCGCGCTCCGCGTTGCGGTTCAGCCCGGTGGGTGCTCGGGTCTTCGGTATTCGATGTACCTCGACGACCAGGTATCCGAGAAGGACGCAACGCAGGAGCAGTTCGGCGTGCGGCTCGTCATCGACAAGATGAGCGTTCCCTATCTCTCGCAGGCCACGGTGGATTTCGTCGACAGCTTGGAGCAGTCCGGCTTCACCATCGACAATCCGGCCGCGACGGGCGGATGCGCCTGCGGCAACTCGTTCCACTAACCGGCCCCTGGGTCGGGTCGGTCTGTAACCCCCGCTAGGCCGGGATCTCGGCGTACCGTCTCTGGATGACGCCGCCGATCGAATCGAATCGCCCGCCCACGTAGAGCATGTCGGGCTCGACATCGATCCCCCAGATGCCGCCGTAGCAGCACGGGACCGTCACGATGCGGTAGGGCCTGAGCGTCCCGTCGGACGGCGCGAATACCGCGAGGAAGTTCCTGGGCTTCGAATCGATGTGATCGAAATGGCCCGCGACGAAGACAAGCCCGGTCGGTCCGATCGCGATGTGCTGGACGTTGCCGTCTCCCCGATGCTGCCAGAGCGCCGTGCCGTCTGAGAGTCGGTAGGCGATCACGTGCCCGCCGCCGTTCCCGGAGCCGCCGTAGACGTTCGTGCCGTCGGTGGCCAATGAAAGGAAGCGCCAGGGGGTGTGATCCGCCCAGGACTGGGTGTCGCCGGTCACCGGGTCGAAGGAGGAGATGTGCGGGATGAAGTCGCCGTCCGCTACGACCCGCCCTGCTGTTACCACCACGCCTCGGACGTTGGTTCCGTTCTGGCCCGGCTTCAGCGGACCGGGTCGGAACGAAGACACCAGTGCACCCGTGGTCAGCGAGATCGCTCCGAGGTTCGCCTGCGCGACGCCGTCGATCGTCGTGAATCCTCCGCCCAGGTAGAGGGAGCCGTACTCGGGAGCGGGGGTGGCGGTGAAGATCCCGCCGAAGACGTGGGGATGGAACGAGGTGAGGAACGAACCGGTTGTGAGATCGAAGGCGCCGATGTTGGCCTGCGAGTGCCCTGCGATCGTCGCGAACCTCCCCGCGGCGTAGAGCGTGTTTCCCGACGCCACCAGCACGTTCACGGTGTCGCTCGCCCCTGGGTCCCAGGGGAGGGGGTTGCCGTCCGCATCAAGTTCGGCGAGATGCTGGCGGGCGATGATCTGGCTGCCCGAAGGGCTCACCAGGTGCGTGAAGCGTCCGGCGATGTAGGTGACCGAGCCGATGTGCACGATCGAGAGGACCACATCGTCAGCGGCCCAGGTACTCCGCGGAGTCTTGGTGTACGCGGAGGCCGGCGTGACGCCGACCATCGTGACGAAGCACGCCGTGGCGATGATCGAGGCGAGGCAGCGAAGGACCGGGATCCGTGCAACAGGGGAGGGCATCGGCGCAACCCTACGGGTTCTGAAACGCCCCGCGCAACGTCCGAAAGGACCATTCAGGTGCAGGCATCCAGCCCAGCGCCCATCCCCCGAACGAGCTCGGTCAGGTCAACCGGTTCGATCATCAACGCAGGCGAGATCTGAAGCGCTCCGGTGACCAGCGCTCGGGTGAGAACGCCCTCGGCGCGGCAGGCGGCGATCACCCTGGCGGGGAGCGTGGAGTCCTCGGACAACGCTGCGGCCGACAGTTGCACGGCGGCCAGCACGCCGGTCCCGCTCCTGACCTCCTCGACCAGGTCGTGATGGCTCAGCGGCTCGAGGACGGCTGTGAGTTCGGCTTCCAATGCGAGCGCGCGGCCGCAGAGGTCTTCTCGCTCCATGATCTCGATATTGGCCAGCGCGGCGGCGGCAACGGCGGCGTGGCCGCTGTAGGTATAGCCGTGGCGCCACAGGCCCGCACCCGGTGCCCAGAAGGGCTCCGCCACCCACGGGGCCGCCAGCACGGCTCCCATCGGGAGGTATCCGCTGGTGATGCCCTTGGCACAGGTCAGGATGTCGGGCTCGAGGTTCCAGCGAGAGGAGGCGAACCACGCTCCCGTGCGTCCGAACCCGGTGATGACCTCGTCGGCCACGAACAGAACGCCGGTCTCCCTGCAGACGGCACGAGCCTCGGTGAGGTAGTCCGGCGGAGCCGCGAACACACCGCCTGCTCCCATGACCGGCTCGCAGAAGAACGCGGCGATCCGGTTCGCTCCGACACTCTCGATCGCCGAACGGAGCGCCGCTGCGTCATCCCACGGAACCTGCATGACACCCTCGATGAGATCCCCGTGGCCCGCCGCGTTCGCCGGGATGCCCGCAAGTGATGTTCCCGCTGTGTGCATCCCGTGGTAGGCGTGCTCGCGCCGGATCAACACCGTTCGTTCCGGCTGGCCAACGAGCTGCCAGTAACGGCGCGCCATCTTCGTCGCGGTGTCGATGGAGTCTGAACCGCCGCTGGTGAGGAAGACGCGGCTGTCGGGAACCGGTGCCAGCGCGCTGACCCGTTCGGCGAGGTCGATGGCAGGCCTGTTCGAGATGTCCCCGAACGTCGAGTAGGCAGGGAGCGCCATCAGTTGGGAAGCCACGGCGGTCGCGATCTCTTCCCGACCGAACCCAACATTGGCGAACCAGAGTCCGGCAGTGGCGTCGAGGTAGCGATTGCCTGCCTCGTCCCAGACGTGGGCGCCCTCGCCTCGGGCCAGCACCAGCTCGCCGTTCGTCTGCAATGCCGCCATGTCGGCGAAGGCGTGCCAGAAGTGCGTCGTCATGTCCGGAACGCTACCAGCGGTGTTATCCGCGCCGTACCGACGTCGCGGATAACCGTGACCGCCGAATCAGTCCGGGTCGTAGGCGAGGTTGGGGCGGAGCCACCGTTCGGCCTCCGAGACGCTTTCGCCGAGCCGGCGCGCGTAATCCTCGACTTGGTCTTTGCCGATGCGGCCCACGTTGAAGTACCGGGAGCGGGGATGCCCGAAGTAAAGCCCGCTGACGCTTGCCGGGGGCGTCATCGCCATGTGCTCGGTGAGGTCCATCCCCACTTCGCGAGCGGCGAGCAGATCGAAGAGCCGCCGCTTCAAGGCGTGATCGGGGCAGGCGGGGTACCCGAAGGCGGGCCGGATCCCGCGGTAGCGTTCGCCGACCAGCTCCTCGTTCGCCATCTTCTCGACCTGGTAACCCCAGGCGATCCGCGCCTCCTGATGGAGGTATTCCGCGAACGCTTCTGCCAACCGGTCGGCGAGGGCTTTCACCATGATGGCCCGGTAATCGTCCAGTGCGGCTTCGTACTTCTTGACCAATTCGTCGGTCCCCAGCCCCGCGGTGACGGCGAAGGCCCCGATGTGGTCCGTTAGCCCCGAATCCGCCGGCGCCACGAAGTCCGCCAGCGAACGGTTGGGACCCTCGGCCTTCAGCACCTGCTGTCGGAGCATCGGGAACGTCAGGCCGTTGCTGAGCACGATGTCATCCATCTCCGCGCTGGCCGGCCAGAATCCGAATACCCCCCTCGCCTGGAGCGAGTCGTTCCGTTCGATCTCATCGAGCAGTTCCTGCCCGTCGGCGAACAGCGAACGGGCCGCCTCGCCATGGTCCGGGTGGTCGAGGATCTGCGGGTAGCGTCCCTTCAGTTCCCACGCGGTGAAGAAGAACGTCCAATCGATGAACGGTCTGAGCGTTCCGATGGATGCCTCCACGGTTCGCAGGCCCGTGAACGAAGGGATCGGGAGATCTTCGGCGCGCCATTCGATCGGTTCACGATTCTCGAGGGCTTTGCGATAGGGGAGCAGTGGGGTCTTCTCGCGCTCGGCGTGCTGGGCCCGCAAACGATCTTGCAGTTCGCGGTTGTCCTTGTCGAGCGTGAGCTTGCGATCATCATCCAGCAATGCGCTGACCACGCCGACCACGCGGGACGCGTCGATGACGTGGACCACGGGCTGCGCGAACGCCGGAGCGATACGGACGGCCGTGTGCTGACGGGAGGTGGTGGCTCCGCCGATGAGGAGCGGAAGTTCCAAGCCACGTCGTTCCATCTCCTTGGCCACCTTCACCATCTCGTCGAGAGACGGCGTGATGAGACCGGAGCACCCGACGATGTCCACCCCTTCGGCGATGGCGGTGTCCAGCAACACGTCGGCCGGCACCATGACACCGAGGTCGATGACGTCATAGTTGTTGCAGCCCAGGACGACTCCCACGATGTTCTTCCCGATGTCGTGCACATCGCCTTTCACCGTGCACAGGATTACCTTGCCGTTCGCCTTCGCGACCCCACCACCCGCGACCAAGATGCGTTTCTCGTCCTCCATGAACGGTTCGAGGTAGGCGACCGCCTTCTTCATGGCGCGCGCGCTCTTGACCACCTGCGGCAGGAACATCTTCCCTGCGCCGAACAGGTCGCCGACGATCTTCATCCCGTCCATCAACGGACCCTCGATCACCTCGAGCGGCCGGTCGTAGAGGTGTCGCGCCTCCTCGGTGTCCTCTTCGATGAAGTCGTCGATACCGTGGACGAGTGCGTGCGAGAGACGTGCCTGCACGTCCGCCTCGCGCCAGGAGAGATCGCGCTCGCGGACCACGCCGCCGCTCTTCACCGTTTCGGCGAACGTGACCATCCGTTCGGTGGCGTCGGGACGACGGTTGAAGATGATGTCCTCGACGTGTTCCAGAAGGTCCTTCGGGATGTCGTCGTACACCGGTAGCTGTCCCGCGTTCACGATCGCCATGTCCAGACCGGCGGAGATGGCGTGATAGAGGAATGCCGAATGGATCGCCTGGCGGACGGGCTCGTTTCCCCGGAAGGAGAAGCTCAGGTTGGAGAGACCGCCGCTGATCTTGACGCCCGGACAGCGGTGCTTGATCTCCCGCGTCGCCTCGATGAACCACTTCGCGTAGTCGCTGTGCTCCTCGAGGCCGGTGGCGATCGCCAGGATGTTGGGGTCGAAGATGATGTCCGAGGGGTCGTAGCCTGCCTGCTCGGTGAGGAGCTTGTAGGCGCGTTCGCTCACCTGGACGCGCCGCTCCAAGGTGTCGGCCTGCCCCTTCTCGTCGAAGGCCATCACGACGACCGAGGCGCCGTAGCGTTTCACCTTCCTCGCTTTGTCCAGGAAGTCCTCTTCGCCCTCCTTCAAGCTGATCGAGTTGACGATCCCGCGGCCCTGAACGCACTTGAGACCGGCCTCCAGGACGGACCATTTCGACGAGTCGATCATCACGGGGACCTTGGCGATGTCGGGCTCCGTGGCGATGAGGTTCAAGAAGGTGGTCATCGCCGTCTCGCCGTCCAACAGGTCCGTGTCCATGTTCACGTCGATGACGTTGGCTCCCGCCCTGACCTGTTCGGCGGCGACGTCCACGGCCGCCTGATAATCGCCGGACTCGATGAGTCCGCGAAACTTCTTCGATCCGGTGATATTGGTCCGCTCACCGACCATGACGAACCCGGTCTCGGGCGTGATGCGGAAGGGCTCCAGACCACTCCAGGCCGTGAGCCGATCGTCGAACACGGGAACGGTTCGCGGTTCGACCGATCGAACGCCGTCGGCGATCATGCGGATGTGCTCCGGCGTGGTTCCGCAGCACCCGCCGACGATATTCACCAACCCATCCATCGCGAACCCCGCTAGGAGCCCGCTGGTGATCTCCGCCGTCTCGTCGTATCCGCCGAAGGCGTTGGGCAGGCCCGCATTGGGATAGCAGCTGAGCGGGACGGGGGCCACCCGTGACAGGTCCTCCACGTAGGGACGGATCTCCGTCGCGCCGAGCGAACAGTTGACACCCACCACCGCCGGCTCCGCATGTTCGATCGCGGTCCAGAAGGCCTCGATGGTCTGGCCCGACAGGGTGCGGCCGCTGCGGTCAACGATGGTCACGCTGATCCACCGGGGGAGGTCCGGTGCGACGTCCAGCGCAGCGGCGATCGCCGCCTTGGCGTTCAACGTGTCGAAGATGGTCTCGATCAGCAGGAGATCGGCGCCGCCGTCGCGAAGCCCCCGGATCTGCTCCGCGTACGCCTCGTAGACGGCATCGAACGACACCGTCCTGAACGAGGGGTCGTCCACCTTCGGCGACATCGACAAGGTGACGTTGAGCGGACCGACCGAACCCGCAACGAGCCTGGTGCCGGGGAATTCCGCCGCCGCGGCCTTGGCCAGCTTGGCTCCTTCGA
The DNA here is from genome assembly GCA_034667405.1 of Actinomycetota bacterium. GTDB lineage: Bacteria > Actinomycetota > UBA4738 > UBA4738 > HRBIN12 > JANXVR01. The sequence goes on from JAXDJX010000018.1 coordinate 75,023, forward strand.
CGTTCATGTCGTAGACGGCCCCTTGGAGCCCGTAATCGCCCTGGCCGATGGACGTTGCGGTGAACGTGTTCGTCGTGGTGATGTCGGCGCCCGCCTCGAAGTAGGCGCGGTGGATCTCCGTGATGATCTGCGGCTGGGTCAGGTTCAGGATGTCGGGGTCGCCCTTCACATCCTTGCCGTGCTCGGCGAACCGCTCGCCCCGGAACGCTTCCTCCGACAACCCTCGACCCTGCAGGAGCACGCCCCAGGCACCGTCGAGGATCACGATCCTCTCGTCGAGAAGTGCCTGGAGTGCAGGATGTTGCGCCATAGCGTCCACCCTAGCTGCGCATACGTACGAACGACCAGCACGGTTGGCGTTTCCCGGTGGGTTGCGGGTAGGCTCCCGGGTCATGAGCAAAGGCATCCCGGAAATGTTGTTGCTGAGGGACCCGGGCAAGACCGCGAGACCCGCGCGTCAGCCCGAACAACCGGCCAAGCGCACGCGCCGACAGAACGAAGTCGCCTTGGCCGGAGTTCCTCTGTTCGGTGGTATCTCGAAGAAACACCTGCGTGCGATCGCCGCGGAAACGGACGAGCAGCTGTTCCAACGCGGGCAGATCATCGTTGAGGAGGGCATGCCCGGCGAAACCCTCTACGTGGTCCTTGAGGGCCAGGCGAAGGTGATGCGGAACAAGCGCAAAGTGGGACAGGTGATCCCGGGTGACTTCTTCGGGGAGCTGTCCGCCATCGACGGGGGTGCGCGAAGCGCGTCGGTGGTCGCCGAGACACCGATGCGTCTGCTGCGTCTGTTCAGGCACACACTGGTGGACATGGTGAACACAGAGCCGGACTTCTCGGTGCGATTGCTGGACGGCATGGTCGGCCGCCTGCGGCAGATCGCGGGCGCCGGCCTCTGACCGGCCCCTCTCAGAGCAGCGCTTCGATCGCCTGAAGGGTTTCCTGGTCCAAGACGATGTCCCCGGCCTGTGCGTTCGTCCGCACGTGGGCGGCGCTGCGGCTCCCTGCGATCGCTGCGGTCACGCCCGGTTGCGCGATATTCCACGCCAGTGCGAGTTCGGCGACGCCGATCCGCAGTCGCTCGGCGATGGGGCGGAGGGCGTCTACGAGCGCCAAGTGGCGCGGCAGGTTCTCGGGTCCGAAGAGTTCCTGGCCCTCGGAGGCCCGCCAGTCGCCCTCCTCGAACGTGGTTCCCGGCTTGATGGCGCCAGTGAGCAACCCTGCACCCAACGGCGAATAACTCACGACCCCGATGCCCGTGTCGCCGCACCACGCTACGAGGTCGCGATCAGTCAACGTCACCATCGAGAACTCCTGTTGGAGTGAGTCGACATGCCGGATCGCCAGGCACCGCTCGATCTGCCCCTGGTCGAAGTTGGACACACCGATCCAGCGAACCTTCCCCGCGTCTTGGAGTTCGGCCATCGTGGCCCACGCCTCTTCGGCCGGGATCTGTTCGTCGGGCCAATGGAGCTGGTAGAGGTCGATCACGTCGATGCCCAGCCGAGTGAGAGAAGCGTCGCAGGCTGCGCGGATCTCCTCGGGACGCCATCCCGACCCCTCCGGTTTCGGAGCGACCTTGGACGCGATCAGGACCTGCTCCCGCCGTCCGACGACGGCCTTGCCCACCAGCCGTTCTGAGACCCCGTCACCGTACACCTCGGCGGTGTCGATCCAGTTGATCCCGGCGTCAAGTGCCGCCTGCATCGCCTCGACCACGGACGTTTCGGAGTCGTTTGGGCCCCACGACGTGCCGCCGGCCTCCCACGCTCCGTATCCGATCACCGACAATTCCGGACCTGTTGCGCCACATCGTCTGATCTGCATGTAGGGAATCTACCTGCGCTCGCCACCCTTGACTGGTGGCAGCTGTAGATTGAGTGGGAACACCTATCCATGCGAAGGAGCGAGGGCCAAGCGTCCCGGGACATGACCAAGACCGTTGAAGAGAAGGAACGTGTCGTCATCCGGTTCGCCGGAGATTCGGGCGACGGGATGCAACTCACAGGTGACCGATTCACCTCCGCGACCGCCGTTCTCGGTAACGATCTCGCCACGCTCCCGGATTTCCCCGCCGAGATCCGAGCCCCTGCGGGCACCGTTCACGGGGTGAGCGCCTTCCAGATCCAGTTCGCCTCGACGGACGTGACCACCCCCGGCGACCACGCGGACGTGCTGGTGGCGATGAACCCGGCGGCGCTCCGGGCCGACCTCGGGACCGTGAGTCCCGGAGGCATCCTGATCCTTAACGAGGATGCCTTCACCCAACGCAACATCGAGAAGGCCGGCTATCAGTCCGATCCCCGGACCGATGGCACCCTCGCCGACTATCAGGTCTACGCGGTGCCGATGACCTCGATCACGACGCGCGCCACCGAGGCGATCGGGGTCGGCAAGAAGGAGTCCGAACGAGCGAAGAACATGTTCGCTCTCGGGCTCGTGAGCTGGATGTACGGGCGCCCGGCGGAAACCACCTTGAACTGGTTGGAGAAGAAGTTCGGCAGCAAGCCTGAGATCTTCGACACCAACGTTGCTGCGTTCAAGGCGGGCTACAACTTCGGTGAGACCACCGAACTGTTCGCCCATTCTTACCGTGTGAACGCCGCCCCGGCCGATCCCGGCGTGTACCGGAACATCGCGGGTGCAACCGCCACGGCATGGGGGCTCGTGAGCGCTGCCGAGCGGAGTGGACTCCATCTCTTCTACGCCAGCTACCCCATCACCCCGGCTTCGGAGCTACTGCACGAACTCTCGCGGCACAAGAACTTCGGCGTGCTGACGCTCCAGGCAGAGGATGAGATCGCAGCGGCCAACATGTCGCTCGGCGCGGCGTTCGCCGGACACCTCGCCGTTACGGGTACGTCGGGTCCCGGGATGGACCTCAAGTCCGAGACGCTGGGGCTGGCAGTGATCATGGAGCTCCCGCTCATCATCGTGGATGTGCAGCGCGCCGGTCCTTCCACCGGTCTTCCCACGAAGACCGAGCAATCGGATCTGCTCCTCGCGATGTTCGGACGTCACGGCGATTCTCCGATGCCCATCATCGCTGCGGCGTCGCCGTCGGATTGCTTCACGATGGCCATGGAGGCGGCCCGGATCGCCGTTCGGTACCGAACACCGGTGATCCTGCTCACCGACTCGTTCCTCCAGAACTCCTCGGAGCCGTGGCGCATCCCGTCCTCCGACGATCTTCCCGTGATCCGCCCCGACTTCGCGGAGGACAACGGCGCCGACTTCCTTCCCTACGTGCGGGATGAGCGTCTCGCGCGCCCCTGGGCTGTTCCCGGGACGCCCGGTCTGGTCCATCGCATCGGTGGTTTGGAGCGTGAGGACCTCACCGGGAACATCAGCTATGACCCGGAGAACCACCAGCGCATGACCGACCTGCGAGCGGCCAAAGTGGCCGGGATCGCCGACGACATCCCCGAACTCGAGGTCGATGACCCCACGGGCGACGCCGATCTCCTGGTCTTGGGCTGGGGGTCGTCGTTGGGAAGCATCAGGGCGGCGGCGCGCCGCGTGAGGGCACAGGGGCGTTCGGTGGCCACGAGCCACCTGCGCTACCTCAACCCGTTCCCCTCCAACACCGGAGAGATACTGGGTCGCTACCGCACGGTGCTCATCCCGGAGATGAACACCGGTCAGCTCTCGCTGTTGATCCGGGCCAGGTTCCTGGTGGACGCGAAGTCCTACACCAAGGTCGAGGGTCTGCCGATATTCGCCGAGGAACTCGAAGGAGAGATCATGAGGTTGATCGATGGCTGATCCGTCAGCCTCTGCCGGCCCCGACGTCCCCTCCACCGGCGTCGGGACCCTGACGAAGAAAGCCTTCACCTCCGATCAGGAGGTTCGCTGGTGTCCCGGCTGCGGCGATTACGCCATCCTGGCAGCGGTCCAGAGCTTCCTTCCCGAACTCGGCATCGAGCCGCATAAGACGGTGTTCGTGTCGGGGATCGGTTGCAGCGGGCGATTCACCTATTACATGGACACATACGGGGTCCACGGGATCCACGGCCGGGCGCCCGCCATCGCGACGGGGATCGCCACCGCCGATCCGGAGCTGAGTGTCTGGGTGGTGACGGGGGATGGCGACGCACTCTCCATCGGCGGTAACCACCTGATCCACGCGCTCCGCCGCAACGTCGACCTCAAGATCCTCTTGTTCAACAATCAGATCTACGGATTGACGAAGGGCCAGTACTCGCCCACGAGCGAGGAAGGAAAGATCACGAAGTCCACGCCGTTCGGATCGGTGGACCACCCGTTCAATCCCATCGCGTTGGCACTCGGGGCCGAAGCCACGTTCGTTGCGCGAACCCTGGATAACGATCGCCAACATCTGACAGACATCCTTCGGCAGGCCGCCGGGCACAAGGGCACGGCGTTCGTCGAGATCTATCAGAACTGCAACGTGTTCAACGACGGCGCCTTCGATCTGCTGCGGGACAAGCCACAGGGCACGCACAACCAGATCCGGCTGGTCCACGGCGAACCGATCATCTTCGATGAGGGCAACCGTTGCGTGGCGGTGGGGGAGAACGGACGGCTTGTGGTAGCCGATGTCGCGGACACGCCCGCCGATCGGATCATCACGCACGATGTCCACGGCAGGCCCTCGCTCGGCTTCGGCCTCGCGCACCTATCGCACGGTCCGACGGAGCCCACGGCCATCGGTGTGTTCCGTGAGTTCGAACGTCCGGTCTACGGTGAGGCGATGCACGCACAGCTGACGCAGGCTACCGAACGCCTGGGCAAAGGTGAGCTGGACAAGTTGCTGCACTCCGGCGACACCTGGACGGTCTGAGTCGCGCGATCAGTCCGCGCCGGGTGGGCGGAACCTGGCGAGGGCCTCCGCGCTCACCTGCTCCACCTGTCGAAGTTCCTCGACCAATGAGGGCAGGGTCTCCAGGAACGCGTCGACCTCCTGATCGGTGTTAGCCGACCCGAGGCTCACGCGGAATCCCGAGACGCCGGGAGATCCCACCTGTTCCAGAACGGGGGAGGCGTCTGCGGGCTGGCCGCTGCACATCGAACCGGCAGCCAGCCGGAATCCTCGTGAGTCCAGCGTCATCATGAGCGTCGCTGCATCGAGTCCGTCGATGCTGAAACACACGAGATGCGGTGTGCGATGGGTTGGATGTCCGTGGACGCGCGCGCCGGGGATCGACTCGATCGTGGTGCGGATCCGAGCCGTTCGAGCCCAGTTGAGCGCGGCGAGGTCGGCCATCGTCTCGAGTGATGCGCTGAGGGCCGCCGCCATCCCCGCGATCCCGGGCGTGTTCTCCATGCCCGAGCGTCGCTTCCGCTCGCGGTCGTCCCCACACGGGTACGCGGTCACGCCGACACCTCGGCGCACGTAGAGGGCGCCGACGCCCGGCGGTCCACCGAACTTGTGGCCCGACATGGACAGGAGGTCCACGCCGAGCACCTCGACGGCGACAGGGAGGCGTCCGACGGTTTGGCAGGCGTCCGAATGGAACCGGACCCCCGCTTCGCGCGCCAAGCGCGCAGCCTCTCCGAGCTGTTGCATGGTGCCGAGCTCCTGATTCGCGTGCTGCACGCTCGCGAGCAACGTGCCCGGTCGGCGGACCTCGGCCGCATACCGATCCAGGTCCATCAAACCGGATGGATCGACGGGCACACACACCACCTCGAAGCCGTCGCTCTCCAAAACGTTGCAAACCCCGCCGACCGCCGGATGCTCGACCGCGCTCACCACGATCCGGCTCCCAAGCTCTCGCTGAGCACGGACGCCGCCCCAGATACCGAGCGCTACCGACTCCGTGCCCCCGGACGTGAATACGATCTCATCGGCCTGCGCACCGATCCCGCTCGCGATCGCCTCCCGCGCGTCATCCAATATGCGCCGAGCAGCTCGCCCCTCGGCGTGGATGTTGAGTGGGTCGCCGAACGCATCGAGCGCAGCCATCACGGCCTCGCGGGCGCCGGGAAGGAGCGGTGTGGCGGACGCTGAGTCGAGATAGATGTCGGCCATTGCATTAGAAGGCTACCGGCGGAACGAACGAACGGCCGGTGGCGAACCACCGGCCGTTCGAGCGCACCTCGTGAGCGGTTCAGGGGGTGGCCGGTTCCTTGCCGCGGAGGAAGACGCCCCAGTAGAGGACGGCGGCGATGATGCCGCCAGAGATCGGTCCGGCGATCCAGACGTACCAGTTGGTCAGGGCACCGTTGGCCAGCGCGGGTCCGAGCCAGCGAGCGGGGTTCATAGCCGCGCCCGTGAACGGCCCGAACGCGAGGATGTCGAAGGCGATGGTGAGTCCGATGGTCAGTCCGCCCGTCTTACTCCACGGCCCTCGGTCATCGACCGCGGCCCCGAATACGGCGAGGATCAGGAAGAACGACGCGACGGCCTCGATGAGCACGGCCTTGCCGATAGCCAACCCATCCATCACCGCGGGAGCTCCGCCCCCGGCAGCCTTGAACATCTCGGCCGGAACCAGGAACTTCAGGAGGAAGGCACCGGCGACGCCTCCCGTCAGTTGCGCAGCGATGAAGGCGACTGTCTTGGACGACGGAAGCTTGCCGGTGACCCACAGCCCGATCGCGATGGCTGGGTTGAAGAGACCGCCCGAGATGTGGCCCAAGTTCGACACCATGATGAACAGCACCAGACCGTGCGCGAGCGCGACCCCCACTAGGTCGCCACCTCCGTGCACCGCCGTGATGACCGAACCCGCGCCGATGAAGATGAGCGCGAACGTCCCGATGAACTCGGCGACGACGCCCTTTCCCGTGTCTCCCACTGTTCTCCTCCTCGATGATGAGTCTGTTATCGAACCGGCGCGAGCGTAGTGCAGAGGTCTCTCGGGGGCAAAGACTGCAGGGTGCGCGTAGTAGCATTCCCGCCGTGGACGTCCTGCTCGTCTCGCCTGACCCGGAGTCACGAGAGCTCATGGCCCTGGCCGTGCGTTCGATCGAACGACGTCTCGGGACGCAGATCAGGTTCCGTTCGGCGAAAGATGGTGAACTCGGGACGGTGGCAGCACTCCGGGATCGGCCCGACATGGTGGTCGCGGACCAGATCGCCTCGCGAGAGGGTGCGTTCTCCCTGGCGAAAACCCTGCGAGATGCGCCGGACCCCTACACCGGGATCATCTTCATCCTCTTGGAGCGGAAGCACGATGCCTGGCTCGCGAAGTGGTCGGGGGCCGACGCGTGGTTCGTGAAGCCGGTGGACCCCTTCGAGATCGCCGATCGATCGTTGGAACTCATCCCGCAGAAGGAGACCGTGTGAAGATCAAGGGAACCTGCAAGCGCGACGGCCGGGAATTCATGATCGACCAGGTCATCGGTTCCGGAGGCGCCTGCCCATGGGACGGCGAGCCGTTCGAGAACGACTACGCGGTCGTCCTCGTGGACTCGCTGCGCGACGCGCAGAAGCACGCCGGCCTCCTCGTGGAGTCTCTGGAGAAGGTGGCGGCTCTGCGGCCCGATCTCACGATCCAACCCGAGTCCGTCTTAGGACCCATCCGTGCGCAGCTCGCACGCCTCGAGCAGAAGCTCGTGGTCCAGGGGTAGGGGAGCGCCAGATGCCGGCGGTGTCGAACGCCTACGCCGTGGAACTCCGCGACACACCGTCGGGGTGGCGCGTCGCCATCACGGATCCTCACGGAGCCGTCGCCGCCGAGCGTGCCTGCCGGGACGGGGCGGAGGCCCGAACGTACGCCTCGACCGTGCGGCAGCATCTGTATTGGCTCTCGCCCGAGAAGTTCCGCGAGTACTACCGGATCGATGAGGATTGACATGGGGTTCAACTACCAACAGCCGGGCAAGATCAAGCGAGCCGACTGGATCATGTTCATCGCTGCGCTCGTCGTTATCGCCGGACTGGTGGTCTGGGCGACACGGTGATGGCGACCGATCCGGAGGAGCTCGATCTCGCCTACCTCACCACGAGCGGACGCATCTCCGGGAACCCCCACCGCATCGAGATCTGGTTCGCGATGGGCGAGCAGACCGTGTACCTGTTGGCCGGCGGGGGAGACCGCTCCGATTGGGTTCGCAATCTCATGGTGTCGCCGGATGTCGTGCTGCAGATCGGTGAGCGCAAGCGTCATAGCCGGGCCAGGGTCGTCCCGTCTGGAACTGAGGAAGACGCCACGGCACGGAGACTTCTCGTGGAGAAATACACCTCACGGGGGTCGAACAACCTGGCGGATTGGGGAAACACCTCGCTGCCCGTAGCGATCGACTGGCCCGACTAGCTCCGTTCCAAGACCACGGCGAGCCCTTGACCGCCGCTGATGCAGAGCGTGGCGAGTCCCAGGGATGCTCCTCGTTCCCGCATCTCGTAAGCGAGCGAGAGGATGATCTTCGCTCCGCTCATGCCGATCGGGTGCCCGATGCTGATGCCGCCGCCGCGGACGTTCAGCTTGTCCCGATCGAATTTCAGTTCGCGTTCGCACGCGATGACCTGAGCCGCGAAGGCCTCGTTGATCTCGATGAGGTCGATATCGGCGAGGCTGAGCCCTGTCTTCTCGAGCACCTTCTGTGTGGCCGGAACCGGCCCGATGCCCATGATCTCGGGGGGAACACCCGCCCAACTCATCCCGATCACGCGAGCTAACGGTTCTCTCCCTTCTGCCTTCGCGCGTGAACCGGACATCAGGACCATGGCCGCTGCGCCGTCGGTCAGCCCCGAAGAGTTGCCGGCAGTCACACTCCCGCCTTCGCGGAAGACGGGTTTCAGCGAGGCGAGGGAGGACAAGGTGGTGTCGGGACGGATGTGTTGATCCTCGGTGACGGTCTCCGGCCCCTTCCGCCCGGGAGCCCGGACGGGGAACATCTCAGCCGCTCGCCGGTCGGCCGATCGCACCGCGAGCTCCTGCGATCGAAGAGCGAACTCGTCCTGTTCCTGGCGGCTGATGTCGTACATGTCGACGAGGTTCTCCGCGGTCTCTCCCATGATGAGACCGCAGAGAGGGTCCAGCAGACCGTCGGTGTACATGCCGTCCAACACTTCGGTGTGACCGAGGCGATGGCCGGTTCGCATCGACGGCAGGAGGAACGGGACGCGTGTCATGTTCTCCATGCCTCCGGCGAGCACGACCTCTGCATCGCCCAGCTGGATCTGCTGCGTCGCCAGTTGCACCGCCTTCATGCCCGAACCGCACGCGATGTTCACGTTGTAGGCGCTGACTTCTTTCGGAACGCCGGCACGGATGCTTACCTGGCGACCGGTGTTGGGGCCGTTTCCGGCTTGCCGCGCGTGGCCCACGATGGTCTGGTCGATCTGGTCGGGGGTGACGTTGGATCGACGCATGGCCTCGATGGCGGCGAGCGTCCCGAGTTCGACCGCGGGGAGGTCTGCATACGACCCCAGGAACTTCCCCACCGGGGTTCGTGCTCCCTCGATGATGACGACCTCACCCATAGAGGAAGTGTAACGGCGGGGTGGGCGAGGACCGGCTCGATCAGGCGCCCCGCCGGATGGCCGGGGTGGGATCTCGGGAGGCCTGTGGGAGCTGCGCGGCGCGTGCCAGATCCAGGACGGTCGCGATCTGTTTGCCACCGTTCACCGGTTCGAAGAGTGGGCGGTCGCAGCGTTCGACCCGGATCCCGACGCTATTGCTCGTGAGCCATGACCGGATGGCGGCGAGTTCGTCAGCGCGTTCCCGCGGACAGGGCAGAGTAAGGGCCGCGGGCGCGGGATCGGGATCCTGTTCGCAGTCGAGGCTGCCACCGTTGAATCGGAGCACGCGGCCACCGGGGCCGGTGAGCTCAAGTTCACCTGCGCCGATCAGCCACGTGTCCATGCGCCGCCTCCGCAGCGCATCGGCCAGTGACCGGAGCCGGTCGCGGACCAGCCCTGCTTCTTCGTACCGTTCCTGTTCCGCCAGCTGGCACATCCGATGTTCGAGCGCTGCGAGGAGCTCGCCGGGTGCAGTCAGGGAGGAGACGAGCTCCCCGACGAGCTCTCCGTAACGCTCGGGGCCGACGCACGGCGCGACGCACCGTCCGATGTCGGCCAACGCACACGCCGCGAAGCGGGTTTTGATGCCCATCGTCTTGGTACATCGTCGAATGGCGAACACCTCCTCGAATGCCTCCTGCGCCGATGCCGCGCGACCCGCGCTGGAGAACGGCCCTAGGTACTGGCCTCCGTCCACCGTGATCCTGCGAACCGTCTTCAGCCGCGGGTACGCCTCACGTGTGTCCAGCCGCAGGTAGGCGTAACGTCGGAACGACTTCCCCTGACGGTTGTACTTGGGTTCGTGGCGCGCGATGAGCCGTGCTTCGAGGACCAACGCGTCGAGTTCGCCGCCACGGGTACGAACCCCTTCCACGCGGACGACTTCGGCGAGGAGATCCTCGATCTTCTTCCTGGTGTCTCCGTAGAAGTAGCTCTTCACGCGCCCGCGCAGGTCTTTGGACTTGCCGACGTACAGCACTTGATCGTCGCGCCCGCGGAAGATGTAGACGCCGGGTGCGTGCGGCAGGTGATCGGCCAGCCGGATCTTCGCGTAGTGCGGTCGACCTTGGGCGCGGGACGCCTCACGGAGGTCTCCCAAGGTGAGGATCCCGAGGCGCCCTCCCAGGTCGAGGAGTCCGTGCAGCACCTCCGCACACGCGTGGGCGTCCGCGAGCGCCCGGTGGTTGGGCTGCACCCGCGTGCGGAAGTACTCCGCCAGGGTCCGCAGTTTCACGTTGCGCACCTCCGGCCACACCACACGGCGCGCGAGCTTCGCCGTACAGACCGGAGGTCCGGGGATGGGGTCGTAGTCCAGCCGAACCAGGTTGGCGTTCAGGAAGCGGAAGTCGAAGCCGGCGTTGTGGGCCACGAAGACGGTTCCCTTCGCGAACTCGAGGAAGGCCGGCAGCACCCCTTCGATGGGGGGTTCGTTCGCCACGAGGTGATCGCTGATGCCGGTAAGGGTGGCTGATGAATGGGGGGATGGAGACGCCCGGATTGACCAGCGATTGGAATTCGGCGAGGCGTTCGCCTCCGCGATAGGTCACCGCACCCACCTCGGTGATCCGGGAATCGACCGGGGATCCTCCGGTGGTCTCCAGGTCGACCACGCAGAACGTCACCTGGTGCAGCGGGATGCTCTGTTCGAGCGACGTCTGCACGGGCACGTCGAAGAGCGATGCCGAAGAGATCGATGCGTCAGCGGAGAGGGAAGCCATACCCCCATGGTGGGGTGCGGGTCTGACACGCCGAACGGCGCCGCCCGGTGGGCTAAGCGACCCGGCGGGCTATCCGGCGGCGCTGCTGCTCGGTGAGCCCACCCCAAACGCCGTAGCGTTCACCCTTCTTGAGCGCCCACGCGAGACATTCCTCACGGATCTTGCAGACACCGCAGAACAGGAGCGCCGCGCCCGCCTCCTCCTCGGAGATCGGGAAGAACACATCAGGGTCTACACCGAAGCACGCAGCGCTGTCCTGCCAGAAATCGGGCGGCGTCGGGTCCAGCGGCAAGGTCGTCAGGTCAACGTCGGCGAAGCGTTCGGCTCTCACTCTGTGTATCCCCCCGTGGCCCCGGCCCCTCGGCCAGGCCCGATTCATAACAGAGCGGATAAGCCCAGCGGAAGGGGGCGAAGGCATGCATTCTCCAAACCCCCAGGCGGGGGACGAGAAATGACTCGAACGGACTAGTACAGGTGCGGGAGGGAGTCAGTCAGTCCGTGCCATTGACGTCGGTCAATCGCATGTCATCGGCGGCGATTAGCGTTGCGGTGCTGGCGGTCCACGGCACCCTTGCGATGAGGAACGTGCCGCCGTTTCGGTCCGGCGCGGCGCTCGTCACCACACCCGTGGAACCGGCACCATCGCCGACGGATGTGCCGGTATGCACCGTCCCGTTTGCGCGGAGATGGCGGAGGACGGTGGGGGGGTGGCCGAGATTCGCGATCTTCGCCACGGATTCCTGGCCGAGGAAGCATCCCTTCTGCCGATCGATCGTGTGCTCGAGGCCCGCCTCGGCCGGAAGAGCGTCCGGTGTGAAGTCCACCCCCATGCGCGCGATGCCCAATCGGATCCGCCGCGTCTCGAGTGCCGACGCCCCTACCTCGGTGAGTTGTTTCTTCACCAGCATGTCTTCCACCCGTCGTGCAGGTTTCCCCGCCAACGTGATCACGTCCATCCCGGGGCCGAGGACCGACGGCTCGATACCGGGGAGTCCCACCCGGCCCGCCGCGCTGTCGAGTACGGCGAAGAGGAGGTAGGAGGTCGTCGCGTCTTCAAGGAGCACGTCGGACGACAGGATGTAGGGACCGAGCAGAAGGCCGACGTGGTCCGGCTGATCCGGCGCCTGGAGCAACAAGAGGGACTCCTCATCCCTCGCCACTGTCATGTCCGCCCGGATCCGCCCGGTGGGGGAGAGCAGCAGCGAGCGCCGAGCGTGGCCGGGTTCGAGCGTCAGGACATCGGTTGTGACGAGGTCGTGAAGCCATCCGGCGGCGTCGGCGCCGCGAACACGGACCTTCCTCCATGACGAGAGGTCGGCGAAGGCCCGCTCTTCGGCGAGTGCGTCCAGCTGGCCGTCCGCGATCGGTTCCATGGTCCACCCCGACCGTATCATCAGCACCGTGGACGTCCCGAGCACACTCCTCATCACGAATGATTTCCCTCCCCGTGTCGGGGGGATCCAGCGCATGTTGGGGTCGTTGGTGGGCGAACTGCCGCCGGATCGCATCGCCGTGCTGGCACCGAGCTGGGACGGCGACGTCGCATCCGACGCTGCGCATCCCTACCGGATCTTCCGCGAACCTCAGCGGTTCATCTGGCCGTCGTCGCGATCCCTCTCGCGGATGAGGGAGGTGCTCGAGGAGACGAAAGCGGAAGTGGTGGTGTTCGGTGCCGCGAGCCCGCTCGCCGTGCTCGGTCCGCAGCTGGCCGCAGCGGGTACCCCCTACCTGGTGGTCGCCCACGGGTTCGAGTACTGGTTATCGCTGCTGCCGGGATCCCATGCGTTGATGCGCGTGTCCACCGCGCGTGCCTCGCGGGTCACCGCCTGCTCGGAATTCATCGGCCGGACCGTGCGGACGGCCGTGCCTCGGCACGTGCCGGTATCGGTGCTCCAACCGGGGGCCGACGTCACCCGATTTCACCCGGACGTTCCAACCGAACACCTCCGGGTTCGCCACGGCCTCGAAGGTCGCCCGCTGGTTGTCTGTGTCAGCCGTCTCGTGATGCGGAAAGGGCAGGACGTGCTCATCCACGCGATGCAGGATCTGCAACGGCGGATCCCGAATGCCGCGCTCCTCATCGTCGGTGGTGGCCCCTACGATCGCGCCCTCAGGGCGATGGCGGCCGAGGCTCCCGCGGACTCGGTGTTCTTCGCCGGGGAGGTGGCGGAGGAGGATCTGCCGGGGTACTTCGCGATGGGACAGGTGTTCGCGATGCCGTGCCGAACCCGGCTCGTGGGCCTGGAGGTCGAGGGGTGGGGAGCGGTCTTCATCGAGGCGGCCGCGTCCGGTCGGCCCGTCGTGGTGGGGGACTCGGGCGGGGCCCGCGAGTCACTCGTCGACGGAGAGACGGGACTGCTGGTGAAGGGGGACGATGTCGGGAAGGTGGCCGGAGCCCTCGCCACCTTGTTGGAAGATCCGGCCCTGGCGCGGCGGATGGGAGCCGCGGGACGTGCGCGGGTCGAGCGGGAATTTTCATGGCCGCGCCTGGCGGGCCGCCTGACCGGCTGGTTGCAGGCGGCCGCGGGCTGAGCTGAGGTCGTTCTCCGGGCCATGAGCGGGGGGTACCCTGGCCGCATGGAGGGCTTCCCGTCGCAGACACCAGCATCGAAGGACGACGTTCGCTGCACGTCGTGCGGCGCACTGGTGACTCCGGATGCGGAGTGGTGCGGTCAATGTTTCACGCCGCTCAAGTCCACCCCCGTGTCGCGCGAGGAGCTCGCCGCCACGGTGGGCATCAAGATCAGGGAAGAGCTACCGAGAGACGGTACGGAGCCGGTGCCGACGCCGGGCACGAAGCCCCGCCTCACGTGGCCGTGCCCGGCGTGTGAGCACGAGAACGACATCGAGCTCAGTCTCTGCGAGGTCTGCGGGACGCCGTTCGCCGCGCTCATGAAAGCTGACGAGACGCCGGTGCGGGTGGAGCCGAAGGAGGCACTTACCTGGTCCCTCATCTACCCGGGGCTCGGTCACGGCAAGGCGGGCCGGGGTGCGGATGGTGTCGCGCGCGGGACGCTCTTCACCCTTTCCTGGATCCTTCTGCTCGTGGTCGCCCTTGCCGGCTTCGGTTCGGCCGGACAAGACGTCATGGCGGGTTTCTACCTGATCACCACGCTCACGGTGTACCTGGGTTCAGCGGCTGAGGCCTACCGGATCGCGCAGGGCAGAGGCACGCTCGTCTCCTCGCGAGCCCTCCTGTGGGGAACCGTCGGCCTTCTGCTCGTCTCCATCGGCTTGCTCGCCATCGCCGCGACGTTTGCCAGACGCTAGGATTCGCCCCGTGGAACACGCAGAGGGTTCGATCGTGATCGGGGCGCCCCTGGAGGACGTCATCGAGGTCATCGAGAACTACGAGGCCTATCCCGACTGGGCAGACGTCCAGACCGTGGAGGTTCGGCAGCGGGGTGCGGGGGGTCGCGCGACGGAGGTCGCCTTCGAGGTCGAGGTCCCCGTGATGGGGAAGGCCGCCTACACGCTCTCCTACATCTACGCCGCCGGAGATACGGGCTTGTCGTGGACCACGAAGGAAGCGCGAGGCGCGATCCGCGACATCCGAGGCGAGTATCTGCTCACGGACCTGCCCGACGGTGGCACCAAGGTCGTCTACCGATTGTCCGTCGAACTCGGCGTGCTCGTCCCCGGGTTCCTCCGGACAGAAGGCGCGAAGCGGGTCATCGAGAACGCTCTCGAGCGGTTGAAACGTCGTGTGGAGATGGGCTGAGCCCATCGAACCACGACTGAGCCCCCCTTCCCGCCCCGACCTCGGTCCCCACGCGCTCCCGATGTGGCCGGGCGTTGAGTGGGACGTCACGGAGACCATCGTCGTGTTCCTCGCGGCCTTCGGTCTCGCGCAGTACTTCGGGCAGATCGTGTTCGGCGTACTGGAGTTCCACGGGTCGCTCGGGGCAACCGTTGCCACGTTCCTCTTGGAGGCCTCGGGCCCCGCGGTGATCTTCGGGTGGCTCCGAAGCGTCGGCCGCCCCCGGCCCGCGTGGCTCGGACGGGCCGGACGGCGAGCGGGGGACGTGGGGCTCGGGTTCGTCATCGGGTTGGCGCTGCTCTTCTCCTCCGGGATCTGTGTCGCGATCACCATCGCGATCGCGAAGGCGATCTTGGGGCACCAGCCGACGCTGCCGAACCCGGCACAGGGATTCCGTGGCGCCTGGCTCATCCCGCTCGGCCTCATGTTGTGCGTCACGGCTCCCCTCTGTGAGGAGATCCTCTTCAGAGGGTTCCTGTTCAGAGGGCTCCGCACCCGGTGGGGATGGTGGCCGGCGGCACTCGTCAGTTCGTTGCTGTTCGCGCTGGCGCACGGGAGCCCCTACCGGCTCCTCAATATCTTCGTGGACGGCCTCATCCTCTCGGCGATCTATGAACGTCGGAAGAGCCTGCTGACGACCATCACTGCCCACGCCACCCTCAATACCATCATCTTCATCACGATCTTGACCCGGCTGTACTAGCTGTTCCGTACCTGCCCCACCTCCCGTAAGCTCACTCGTATGCGCGTCCTGCTGTTCACCGGGAAAGGCGGCGTCGGGAAGACCACCGTTGCCGCGGCCACCGCCGTGCGTTCTGCCCGGGCCGGCAAACGGACGCTGGTCATGAGCACCGACCCCGCCCACTCACTGGGTGATTCGTTCGAGCTGGAGATCGGCTCGGACCCCGTCGAGATCACGCCTGATCTGTGGGCTCAGCAGATCGACGCGCAGGATCGGCTCGAGGGGAATTGGCGCGAGATCCAGGACTACTTCATCCAGCTCATGAATTGGGCCGGCACCGAAACCATCCAGGCAGAAGAGCTCACGGTGATCCCGGGCCTCGACGAGATCTTCGCGCTCATCGATGTGAAGACACACGTCGACTCCGGTGCCTACGACGTGCTCGTCGTCGACTGCGCTCCCACCGCCGAGACCCTGCGGCTCCTCAGTCTTCCCGAGGTCATGAATTGGTACATCGAACGGATCTTCCCCGTCGAGCGCCGGGTGGTGAAGGCCGTTCGTCCGATCGTGTCCAAGATGACGACGCTCCCCATCGCCGGCGATCAGGTGTTCGGCGCCATCGAACGGCTGCATCGCAACCTGGAGGCGGTCAAGCACATCCTCACCGACGAGGAGGTATCCAGCGTCCGTCTGGTCCTGAATCCCGAGAAGATGGTCATCGCCGAGGCCCGGCGCACCTACACCTATCTGGGCTTGTTCGGATACCGGGTGGACGCGGTGATCGTGAACCGGGTGCTTCCTCCCGATGTCACCGATCCCTACTTCGGCAAGTGGAAGGACATCCAGACCGAGCACCTCGCGACCATCCATGAATCGTTCGAGCCGGTGCCCATCCTCGAGGCCCGGTTGTTCGATCGCGAGATGGTCGGTGTCGGATTGCTGGAGGAGATGGGCGCGGAGGTCTACGGAGACATGGATGCCGCATCCATCCTCTACCGGGACGATCCCATCCGGGTTCGGAAGAAGGGGACCGGGTACATCCTGTCGATGCGACTGCCCTTCGTGAGTCGCGACGACATGGACATCCATCGGCGGGGCGAGGAGCTCTTCGTTCGAGTTGGGTCCTACAAGCGGAACCTGGTCCTCCCGCAGACGCTGAAGCGGATGACCGTTCGTGGCGCAGCCTTCGAAGGCGATCATCTGGAGATCGTGTTCGGCCGGGAGCCGCGTCCCGGCGAGGTCGACGACAACTCACCCGAGAAGAAGACACGGAAGGAGCGGAAACGCGATGGCTGAGTCCGCGAAGAAGAAGGCCGAACGCCACAACGTGACGGCGATGCCCGACCTGGGCGGAGATGGTGCCTCCGCACCCGCGCCGGAGGATCCAGCGAGCCACCGCGCCAGCGCGTGCCCCGTAGCGCTCTGCCCGATCTGCGCGGCGGTGAGCCTGATCCAGCCGCTCAGTCCGGATGTGGTCGAGCACCTCCTGAACGCCGGACGTGAGTTCCTCCTGGCGGCGAAGGCTGCCTTGGATGCGATCTCGAGCGACGACAGCAAGAACGACGATGGCTCGTTCGAGAAGATCGACATCGGGTGAACGAGGACCTGCAGGCGGTCGGTATCGACGTCGGCGGGACGAAGACGGCAGCCGTCCGGATCTCCTCTTCGGGGACGGTGCTTGCGCGTGAAACGCTTCCGACGCCTGCCGATGACATGGAGGCCACGCTCGAGGTCACCGTGCAGGCGGCGCGGGCTGTGCTCACACCCGCGGTCCGGGCCATCGGGATCGGCGCGGCTGGACTGGTCGAGTCGGGTACCGGGCGGTTGACGTTCGCTCCCAACCTCGCGTGGCGGAACGCTCCGCTGGTGGAGCACATGTGGGAGGCCGTCGGCCTGCCGACCGTTGCGGACAACGACAACAACGTCGCCGCGTGGGGGGAGTATCGGCTCGGCGTGGGGCGGGGGCGTTCGCACCTGCTGTTCGTCGGTGTCGGGACGGGCATCGGCGGCGGGGTCGTCGTTGACGGGACCCTGTTCCGGGGCGCGCATGGCTTCGCTGCCGAGATCGGTCACATCATCGTGGAACCGGGCGGGCCGCTGTGCGGATGCGGGAACCATGGGTGCTGGGAGCAGATGGCGAGCGGACACGCCGTCACGCGCGCCGGACGTGAGGCGGCCCGCCAACATCCGCAGTCGATGATCGCTCGTCGGTGCGACGGGGATCCCGCGCGCGTGACGGGGCAGCTCGTGACCGAATGCGCCCGCGCAGGCGATCCCGTGGCGCGCGGCATCTTGGCGGAGGTCGGCCGCCGCCTCGGGGAGGGGATCGCGGGGCTCGTGAACGTGCTCGATCCCGAAGTCGTCGCGGTGGGCGGGGGCGCTGCCGAGGCTGGGGACCTGCTGTTGGAACCTGCTCGCGTCGCATTCGCCGGCGCTGTGGAGGCGGCGGCTCACCGCCCCAACGTACCGATCGTCGCGTCCACTCTCGGGGCCGAGACCGGTGCCGTCGGTGCGGCGATGCTCGCGCTGGACGAGCTCACGTGAACAGTGCCGAGCTGAAGAAGGCCAAGAGAGAGGTACGCCGGCGAGTCCTGGAACTGCGCGATGCGTTGACGCCGGAAGAACGATCTGCGAAGGCCGACGCCGTGGCCGTCCGATGCACGGATCTGCCCGAGATCACCTCCGCCGGGGTGGTCATGGCGTTCTGGACCTTCGGGTCGGAGCTCCCGACCATGCCGGTCATCGGGGCGCTCCTCGCCGGCGGCCACGAGGTGGCCCTTCCTCGCATCGTCGACGGCGATCTCCAGGTCCGTACGTGGCGCCCGGGTGAGCCGTTGACGCCGACGCCGTTCGGCGCGCTCGAGCCTGAGGCCGGCGCGATCGTCCCCGCCGACCGGGTGGACGCCGTCCTCACGCCGGCGGTGGCGTTCGATCGGTGGGGGCGTCGCGTGGGCTACGGCGGCGGCTTCTACGACAGGCTCTTCCCGAAGACTGCTGCCGTTCGCATCGGGGTGGGATTCTCGGTCCAAGTGGTGCCCGAGAAGCTGCCGTCGGGGGGGTTCGACATGCCGGTCCACCTGGTCGTCACGGAGGATGAGGTCATCCGTCCCTCGACTTGAACAACGGTTCAAAGACGGGGTATAACCGGAGTTCGCACCGTTCCCAGGAGGCCTGTTGACCGACCCGATCAAAAGCGCGTTCTACGACATCCAGGCCCAGAGCGGGGCCGGGTTCGCGGAGGAAGGCGGCTGGCTCTGGACCACCGGCTGGGGGGACTTCGACAAGGAATACGGAGCGGTCCGTAACGGTGTGGGGATGTGGGATCTGTCCCCGCTGAATAAGTGGGATTTCACCGGTCCTGAGGCCGCCGAGGCGGTGCAACGCACCCACACCAACGACATCTTGGGGATGAGGGCCGGGCAGGTTCGCTACGGCGGGTTCGTCGACGAGGAGGGCATGCTCATCGATGACGGCACCGTCTTCAAGTTCGGCGACGACCACCTGTGGGTCATGACGAACATGATGGAGCGAGAGGCGTATTTCGCCGATGCGACCAAAGGTCTGGACGTGACGGTCCGGTATATCGGCCCCGAGACGCCGAGCATGCAGATCCAGGGCCCGGGGTCCCGTGCACTGGTGTCGTCCTTGACGGAACGGGATCTCGAACCCCTGCGATATTTCTCGTTCATCCCCGAGCGGATCACGCTCGCGGGGGTGCCCGTCATCCTCAGCCGGACCGGCTTCAGCGGTGAGAAGGGTTATGAGGTGTTCCTCGCTCCCGAACACGCCGACCAGCTGTGGGAAGCCGTGCGGTCGGCCGGCGCGGTTCCCTACGGCATCGACATCATCGAAGCCGTCCGCATCGAAGCCGGGATGATCGTGACGGGCTACGACTACCAGGAGCATGAAGCATCTCCGTTCGATATGGGGCTGGACCGCATGGTCGCCCTGGACGGTGACGGGGAGTTCATGGGGAAGGGCAAGCTACGAGAGATCGCCCAGGATCCGCCCAACCGGCTGAAGACGGTGCGGTTGGAAGGAGACACGTTGCCCGAGTACGGGGCCTCCATCACCGTCGGGCGCGAGCAGGTCGGAACGCTCACCTCTCCGGCGTACAGCCCCACGCTCGGGACGAACATCGGCCTTGCCATGATCCGAACCGATCACGCCACCGAGGGAACGAAGGTCGACGTCGCGGTTGCCGGAGGCACCGTCACCGGGATCGTCGACGTCCTCGCCATCTACGACCCGGAAAAAACGCGCCCGCGCAGTTGACGCGGGACCGACAGGAAGGAACAGACATGACCGACCAGGAGCACCTCTCACCGTTGCACGACTGGCACGTTGCCCACGGAGCGGATATCGCGTTCGAGAACGGCTACCCGTGGAACAACCACGAGGGCCGTGATCCGATGGAGGAGTACGAGGCTCTCCGCACCGCGACGGGTATCTGGGATCTGCACTCCACATCGAAGTACGAGGTGACCGGACCCGACGCGGGACGGCTGATCCAGCGACGCTTCTCGAACGCATTGGCCGGCATGACCGACGGCTCGGTTCGCTACGGCGCCTGGATGAACGCCGACGGCACCATGATCGACGAAGGGAACGTCTATCGCCTGGCCGCCGACCATTTCTGGCTGACGATCAACACTCCGGACATCGAGGAGTGGTTCCGCGAGACCGCACAGGGGCTCGACGCCACCATCAAGCACACCACGATGGACTACTCGCTCATCGCAGCGCAAGGCCCCACGGCGCAAGCGACGCTGCAGAGCATCACCGAACGCGACCTCTCCGAGCTCGGATATTTCCGCCTTTGGCCGGACCAGACGAAGGTCGCCGGCGTTGATGCGTGGGTGCTCCGGACGGGATTCAGTGGCGAGAAGGGCTATGAGGTCATGTGCGCCCCGTCGGATGCGCTCACGGTGTGGGAGGCCCTCATCGCCGCCGGTGGGGTACCGTTCGGTATCACGGCGATCGATCTTGCGCGCACGGAGGTCGGCCTGGTCATCATGGCCATCGATTACAACGCGAACGAGATCTCTCCCTACGACCTCTCGATGGACCGTTTCATCAAGACGGACACCGAGTGCGTCGGGGCAGCCGCGCTCGCCGCGTACGGTGCGAACCCCCCGAAGCGTTTCAAGACGGTCAGGATCGAAGGCGATCAGGTTCCGGACTACGGTGCCAAGGTCACCAAGGACGGCAAGGAGATCGGGATCGTGACCTCTCCGGCTTCGAGCCCGCGGGTGGGAACCATCGGTCTCGCGATCCTCGACACGGACGCCGCTATCGACGGCGAGAAGGTCGATGTCGCGGTCGGCGACAGCACCGTGCCGGCTACCGTCGACGTTCTCAGTGTCCTCGACCCGGAGAAGAAGAGGCCGCGCAGCTGACGCCAACCGTATGCTCGGCGCCATGACGAACGAGCTCTATGGAGTGGTGCCCAACTTCAGCGAGGGGCGCCGTCACGACGTCATCGATGCGATCGTGGCGGCGCTCCACGTTCCTGGGGCTCGGGTCGTCTACGCCGAGGCGGACGCCGACCACAACAGGCTCGACACCACTGTCCTCGGCGACGCGGGATCCGTGCAACGGAGCGCGCTCGCGGGCGCGATGAAAGCGATAGAGCTGATCGACATGGAACAGCATCGCGGCGGCCATCCGCGGATGGGTGCCGCGGACGTCATCCCTTTCATGCCGTTACGAGGGGTCACGATGGATGACGCAATGGCTCTCGCGAGGACGTTCGGTGAAACGCTCGCGCGAACCGCGGACATACCCGTGTATCTCTATGCGCGGGCCGCTTTGATCCCGGAACGATCGTCATTGGCCGTGGTTCGCAAGGGTGAGTTCGAAGGACTCCGGGATGCGGTGGCGGCGGGGGAGCGACTTCCCGATCTTGGTCCGCAGCTGCTCGGTCGTGCCGGGGCGACGGCTGTTGGAGCCCGCGAACCGCTGGTGGCGTTCAACATCTATCTGGATGGAACCGACGAAACGGTGGCCAAGAACATCGCCGGTCAGATCCGAGAGTCCTCGGGGGGTCTCCCATCGGTTCGGGCCATCGGGTTCGCGGTTCCCGAACGCGGGGGGATCGTCACCGTTTCCATGAACCTCCTCGACCACGAGGTGACCGGACTCCGTGCGGCGTACGATGCCGTCGCCTCTCGAGCCCGCGCCGCCGGGATGGAGGTCCTGGACTCGGAGATCGTGGGTCTGGTCCCCGCCGCGGCCCTGGAGGAAGGCGATGTCGCACGGCTGCGATTGACCGGATTCGACGCAGACACGCAGATACTCGAACGGCTCGCAAGGGGGACCGATGGCTGAGAACGTGAAAACGGCAGACATGACGGTGGCGGGGTTCCTGGACGTGCTGGCCTCCGATTCCCCCACCCCCGGCGGGGGCGCCGTCGCCGGGGTGGTGGCCGCCACGGCGGGAGCGTTGATCGCCATGGTGGGACGCCTCACCGCAGGGAAGGACGGATTCGCCGATGTGGCCGACCGGATGCGGGTCCTGATCGCGCAAGGGGACTACGCTCGGGAGAGCTTCCTGGAGCTCGCCGACAACGATGCCCACGCGTTCGACGGGGTCATGGCGGCCTTCAAGATGCCGAAGGGAACCGACGAGGAGAAACGCGAACGCGGCGCCGCGATCCAAGCCGGATACCTGGACGCCGCGACCGTTCCCATGGAGATCGCGCGGAAGGCGTTGGCGCTGATGGAACTGGCGCTTGAGGCAACGGCGACGGGCAATCCGGCGGCGGCCTCAGACGGGTGGTCCGGCGCCAGTTGCGCCTACGCGGCCGTCGTGTGCGCGATGGCGAACGTGGAGATCAACGCCGCGGCGATCAAGGACGATGCGGCGAGGGCGTCGCTCGTCGACGAGGTCACCACCGTGCGCTCTCGCGCGGAACAACTGCTGCGGGAAGGCCAAACGGCCTTCCAGATGCGCATCTCCTGACGCGCGTCGGGTTGCGTACCAGGCCGTTCGGGTTCACTCTGATGCTGTGCGCATCGATGCCATCGTCTTCGACTGCCGCGACGCGGCGCCCCTGGCACGGTTCTGGTCGGCGGCCCTGGGGTGGGCAGTCTCCCCCTACGACGAGGCCGAACTCGATCGGCTGGCGCGCAAAGGGGTCTATGACCCTGAGGACGATCCGAGCGTCATGCTCGAGCCACCGGAAGACAGCGATCTGCCGGTGATCTTCTTTACCGAGGTCTCCGAGGATCGCGTCGGCAAGAACCGCGTCCACCTGGACCTTGTTGCCGACCGTGATCACGAAGCCGAGATCGAACGACTCGAATCCCTCGGCGCGAAGCTTCGGAACTGGGTCGAGGAGGACGGCGAGATCTGGGCCGTCATGGCGGACCCGGAAGGCAACGAGTTCTGCGTGATGGCCCCGCCGCGGTAGCGCCATACGCCGCGAGGCGAGTCGTCAGAACAGCCCGATCGTTTTCCCGTTCTCGTCGATGTCGACCCCCATGAAGTTCGGCGTCTTGCCCAACCCGGGCATCCGCTGCATGTCGCCACACAGCACGACGACGAACCCGGCGCCCGCGCTGGGCACGACCCCGCGGACGGGGAGGCGGAACCCTGTCGGCCGGTTCAGCAGCAGTGGATCGTGGCTGAGCGAGAGGTGGGTCTTCGCCATGCAGACGGGAAGCGTCCCGAAGCCGAGTTCGTCCATCCGCTTGATGTCTTTCTCGGCCTGGGGGAGATAGTCGACCCCGTCGGCTCCGTAGATCCGGGTGGCGATCGCCTCGATCTGCTGCTTGAGCGTGGCGCCGCCGGGCGTCAGCTGGTCGAACGAGTTCGGCTGCTCGCATGCCGCAACCACGGCGTTGGCCAGGTCGATGGCGCCATCGCCTCCCTGCGCGAAGGCGCGGTTCACGACGACCTTCTCCGCACCAGCCTGCGTGGCGAGCTCCTCGATCAGCTGCACCTCCGCCTCGGTGTCGGTGGGGAAGTTGTTGATGCTGACCACGCACGGCAGGCCGTATGCCTTCACGATCTCGATGTGCGCCGACAGGTTCTCCATGCCTCGCTTCAGTGCGTCCAGATCCTCCGTCGCCAGATCGTTGAACGCCACGCCGCCGTGAGACTTCGTCGCCCTGATAGTGGTGACGAGCACCGCGGCCGAGGCCTTCAGCCCTCCGACCCGGCACACGATGTCGCAGAACTTCTGGAACCCGAGGTCGGAGGCGAACCCCGCCTCGGTGACGACGTAGTCGGCAAGTTTCAGTGCGATGCGATCCTCGATGATCGAGTTGTTGGCGTGGGCGATGTTGCCGAACGGCCCGGCGTGGACGAGCACGGGCTGACCCTCAAGGGTCTGCACCAGGTTCGGCTTGAGGGCGTCCTTCATGATCACCGTCATGGCACCCGCGACCTTCAGGTCCTCCGCCGTCACGGGTGTGCCGTCGTAGGTGGACGCGACGACGATCTTGCCCATCCGTGCGCGCAGATCGGTCAGGTCGGATGCGAGTGCGAATACCGCCATGATCTCCGAGGCCGCGACGATGACGAACTGATTCTCTCGTGGCACCCCGTGCACCTTGCCGCCCAGTCCGACCACGGTGTTGCGGAGTTCGCGATCGTTGACGTCGAGGGTCCGTGGCCACGAGATGCTCATCGGGTCGATGTTGAGTTCGTTGGCGTGATAGATGGACGCGTCCAGGGCGGCCGCGAGCAGGTTGTGTGCCGCCTGTACCGCGTGGAAGTCCCCGTTGAAGTGGAGGTTGATCTCCTCCATCGGGACGATCTGGGCGAACCCACCACCGTTACCACCGCCCTTGATGCCCCAGACCGGGCCCATGCTCGGCTCCCGCAGACAGAGCATGACGTCCTTC
This sequence comes from Actinomycetota bacterium, assembly GCA_034667405.1. Lineage (GTDB taxonomy): Bacteria > Actinomycetota > UBA4738 > UBA4738 > HRBIN12 > JANXVR01. The sequence goes on from JAXDJX010000018.1 coordinate 99,469, forward strand.
CCGATCTTCCCCAGCCCCTGCGTGAGGCTCACGCTCGTCGTCGTCTTGCCTTCGCCGGCCTTCGTCGGCGTGATGGCGGTGGTGATGATGAGCTTGCCGTCGGGACGGTCCTTCAGTCGTTCCAAGATGTCGAGCGAGATCTTCGCCTTGTATCTGCCGAACTGCTCGAGCTCATCGGGCTCGATGCCGGCGGCGGCGGCGATGTCGGTGATCGGCAGGAGTGTTGCCTCCTGGGCTATCTCGAGTCCGGACTTCATGTGGCGGTGTCCTTCCGTGGGATGGGTCTTCGGGCGGCGCATGGACGATACGACCCGGGTGCCCGGGAATCCAAACGGGGGTTGGGCACCCGGCGACCACCGGTCAGCAGTTCCGCGGGTGGACCGACGCGCCCCCGGCACCTACCCTGGATGCATGGCGACCACCGAGCCCCTGCGACGCAACCAGACATCTGTCCGCGTCATCGCCGTGAACGGCAGCGTGCGGAGCGAACGGCCGGATACCCTCGCCACCGAGGAGCCCATGGAGATCCGCGTCGGGGGACCCGATCAGGAGGCCGTCCAGGTGGCCGTCACCATGCGGACGCCCGGGGGCGACTACGAACTCGCCGTGGGCTTCCTCTTCACCGAGGGCCTCATGGCGCCCACCGACCTCCGCAGGGTTGCCTACTGCGATGATCTGGACGCCGACGAGCAGCGATACAACGTGGTCACGGTGACGTTGGATCGGCCGTTCGACCCGGCGGCCCTGCGCCGGAACTTCTACTCCACCTCGTCCTGCGGCATCTGCGGGAAGGCGGCGCTCGACGACATCGAGGTGCACTGCGCCCCGGTGGGAGCCGGTCCTTCAGTCGCGGCGGACGTCCTCTCCGGCCTCCCGGACAAACTCCGCTCCAAACAGAAGATCTTTGAACGAACCGGGGGACTTCACGCCGCCGGGCTCTTCACCGAAGCGGGAGACCTGGTCGCGCTCCGAGAGGATGTGGGCAGGCACAACGCCGTCGACAAGGTGATCGGCGAGCAGCTCCTTGCCGGAGCGTTGCCCCTTTCGAGCCACGTCTTGCAGGTCAGTGGCCGCGTCAGCTTCGAACTCGTGCAGAAGGCCGCCGTGGCCGGCATCCCGATCCTGGCCGCGGTCGGGGCCCCGTCGTCGCTGGCGGTGGAGGCGGGGGAGCGCTTCGGGATGACGGTCGTGGGGTTCGTCCGGGACGGCAGGCTCAACGTCTACAGCCACCCCGAGCGTCTCGTCTGACCAGCGGATACCTGGGCGATACCGACGCAGAGCTGAACGTGCATACAATCTCTGACGGTAATCGGTGGAAAGGAGCCGCTCGATGGCGAACGGGCTCACGCGACTCACCGAGCCGATGGTCCGCGAGGACGGCGTGCTGCGCACGGCCACATGGGACGAAGCCCTCGACAGGGCTGCCCAGGGCCTCGGGCGGGCGTTCCAGCGGAACGGCGGCAACGGAGTCGGCCTGTTCAGCTGCAGCAAGGCCACGAACGAGATGAACTTCGTCGCTCAGAAGTTCATGCGTCAGGTCATGCGCAGCCACAACATCGACTCGTGTAACCGCACCTGACACGCTCCATCCGTCGTCGGTCTGGCGACAGTGTTCGGAGCAGGTGGTGGAACGAGTTCGTATGAAGAGGTCGAGCACACGGACCTCGTGTTGATGTGGGGATCGAACGCGCGAGCCGCGCACCCCATCTTCTTCCACCATGTCCTCAAGGGGATCCACAACGGAGCCAAGATGATCAACGTTGATCCACGGAGAACGGAATCGGCGGAGTGGGCAGACATCTGGCTCGGGATCGACGTCGGGACTGACATCGGACTCTCGAACACGATCGCCCGCGAGATCATCGTGAACGACCTTCAGCACCACGCCTTCATCGAACACGCGACCACCGGATTCGAGGAGTACCGCGCCTCGGTCATGGACTGGACCTTGGAACGAGGATCTGCGGTGACCGGCGTCCCGGCCGACGTCATCAAGGAGGTGGCGCACGCCTACGCCACCGCGCCCCGAGCCATGATCTGCTGGACCCTCGGGATCACCGAGCACCACAACGCCGTGGAGAACGTCCTCAGCCTCATCAACCTCTCGCTGCTGACGGGCCACGTCGGTGTCTACGGGAGCGGCGTGAATCCCCTTCGCGGTCAGAACAACGTGCAGGGCGGCGGCGACATGGGCGCCATCCCGAACAAGTTCCCCGGGTTCCAAGACATCGAGACCGACCACGAGGCACGCGCCCGATTCGAAGCCGCCTGGGGAGTCCCCATCGAACCCAAGTTCGGCTGGACGCTCACCCAGCAGTTCGAAGCGATGGAACGCGGTGACATCACGGCCGTGTATGTCATCGGCGAGAACCCGGCGACGTCCGAAGCGGACAAGCAACACACCGTCGAACTCCTCGAAGGTCTGGATTGCCTGATCGTCCAGGACATGTTCATGACGAAGACCGCCGAGCTCGCCGATGTCATCTTTCCCGCCTCCAACTCGGCGTTCGAAAGCGAAGGCACCGTGACGAACAGCGAGCGGCGGGTCCAACGGTGCCGCGCGGCGCTGGTCCCACCCGGCGAGGCCAAGGACGATGTCTGGATCATCAACCAGGTCGCGAAACGACTGAAGGACGATTGGGTCGAACTCGAACCCGAAGCGGCATGGGACGAACTGCGAACCCTTAGCCCGATGCATGCAGGGATGTCGTGGAAGCGTCTGGAGGAACTCGGCGGGCTCCAGTGGCCGTGCCCCGACGAGCATCACCCGGGCACCAAGATCCTCCACACGCGGCTGTGGGATTTCGACGATCCGCAGGCGCAAGGGATGAAGGCTCCCTTCAGTGTGGTGATCGATGACCCTCCGGTCGATCTCTTGGACGAACGGTTCCCGTTGCGCCTCACCACCGGACGCCGGCTCGACTCGTACAACACGGGGGTGCAGACCGGGGGCTACACCTCACCGCTACGGCGGGGAGAAACACTCGATATCTCACCCGAGGACGCCGAGACCTACACCCTGGTCGAGGGCGACATGGTGGAGATCTCGTCGCGGCGTGGTTCCGTTCAGGCTCCGGTGCACGTCGACCCCGCGCTCCGCCCGGGCCTGGTCTTCATGACGTTCCATTTCCCCGACCAAGTGGACACCAACGTCCTCACTATCGAGGCGACCGATCCACGTTCTGGCACCGCGGAGTTCAAGGCGACGGCGGTTCGCATCGACAAGGTGAGCGTTCCGGCGGGCAACGGATGACGGAGTATCCGTGGATCTGAAGTTCATGGACGCTCCGCCCAGCGAGGAAGAGCGCACGGCGATCGATGCACACCTGGGCCTGCCCGAGGATGGCTGGAGCGGCGGGGAGCGCGAGGGCGATACCCATCGAGTGGCGCGATCCGGCCGGGCGGAGCGGGAGCAGCGGCACCTGCTGATAGAGGCGCTCCATGTGCTGCAGGCCGAGATCGGCTGGATCAGCCCCGGCGGCATGAACTACGTCTGCCGGCGGCTATCCGTTCCTCCCGCGGAGGCATTCGGTGTCGCCAGCTTCTACGCGATGTTCGCGACGGAGGAACGTCCGAAGACCGTCGTGCACGTGTGTGACGACCTGGCATGCCGGGTGCTCGGTGCCAGGGAACTCTGCGCGGAACTCGAAACGACCGTTGGCCCGGAGGGGACCGAGAGCCCACAGGGCGGGGCCACATGGCATCGGAGTCCCTGCTTAGGGATGTGCGAACAAGCCCCCGCGATCCTCGCGCAACGGGCCGGGCGCGCGGATGTGGCGCTGGGTGGCGCCACGGCGGCGTCCGTCGCGGCGGTGATCGCGCCCGGATCGACCATGACGTGCGCGGGGGCGGACACGGCGCCGCAAACCTGGGAGCAGTCCACCCGCGCCGAGCTCCGACTGCTCCGCCGGATCGGTCACGCGGACCCGCTATCCATCGACGACTACCGTTCCAACGGCGGATACGAAGCCCTGTACCGCGCCCTCGAGATCGGCCCCGAAGCGACGATCGCGGAGGTGAAGGACGCGAAGCTCATGGGCCGCGGTGGTGCCGCGTTCCCGACGGGTGTCAAGTGGGAAGCCGTCGCGACCCAGCCTGCCCATCCCCACTACTACGTCTGCAACGCCGACGAATCCGAGCCGGGGACGTTCAAAGACCGCCTCATCATGGAGCTGGACCCGTTCGCTGTGGTGGAATCGCTCACCATCGCCGGCGTGACCACCGGATGCGAGCAGGGCTACATCTACATCCGCGGCGAGTACCCATTGGCGACCGAGCGCCTCCGCAACGCGATCGATGAGGCACGGCGGCACGGGTTCCTCGGCCCCGACATCATGGGACGCGGCATCACCTTCGACATCGAGCTGCGGCGGGGAGCCGGGGCGTACATCTGCGGCGAGGAGACCGCCCTGTTCAATTCGCTGGAGGGCAAGCGGGGGGAACCGCGCAACAAGCCACCGTTCCCCGTCCAACGCGGACTCTTCGGAAAGCCAACCGGGATCAACAATGTGGAGACGCTGATCAACGTGCTCGAAGTGCTCCGGATCGGGGGCGCTGCCTACGCCGAACTCGGCTCGGAGGGCTCAACCGGCCCCAGGCTCTTCTGTCTGTCGGGGCACATCGCCCGCCCCGGCGTCTATGAGACCGAACACGGGGCGACGCTCGGCGAGGTCATCGCGATGGCCGGCGGCCCGACGAACGGGATCAAGGCGATCCTCCTGGGTGGCGCCGCGGGCGGGTTCGTGGGGGCGGATCGGCTCGACGTTCCGCTCACGTTCGAGGACGCGAGAGCCGGCGGCTACACGTTGGGTTCGGGCGTGATCATGGTCTTCGGCGAGGACACCGACCTCGTGGATACCATCTTACGGATCGCTCGGTTCTTCCGCGATGAATCGTGCGGGCAGTGCGTCCCGTGCCGCGTGGGGACGGTGCGCCAGGAGGAGGCGATCCATCGGATGATCGCCGGACGAACGATTGGTTCGATGGCCGATGAGCTGCTCCTGCTGGATGACATCGCGAAGGTCATGCGCGATGCCAGCATCTGCGGGCTGGGTCAGACGGCGGCAAGCGCGGTCCAGTCGGCGATCTCGACGTTCGGTCTGTTCCGGGAGGGCGGTGCCGCGTGAGCCAGCCGGTCCATGTGGACATGCCTCGCAAGCTCATCGACATCGAGGTCGACGGCCAGACCGTGCGCGTCGCCGAGGGAGACACGATCCTCGACGCGTGCAACGCGCAGGGCGTGGACACGCCCACCATGTGTTACGCCGACAACCTCACGCCGGTCAATGCCTGCCGCGTATGCGTGGTTGAGGTGGAAGGATCGCGGACCCTCGTGCCGGCGTGTTCGCGTCCGGCCGAACCGGGGATGAAGGTTTCTACCGACACCGAACGCGTCCAGCATTCGCGCAAGCTGGTCATGGAATTCCTCGCCTCAAGCGTGGATACCTCGCTCGCGAACCAGGACTGGCACCGGTGGATGGATGAGTACCGGGCGGAGCCGGAGCGCTTCGGTGCGGCGATGGAACCGCTGCCTGAAGGAGAGCGCGATCTGAAAGGCCCCGGGCACCACGTCGAGCCCGATCCGGCGGTTGCCGAGACGGTCGCCCAGCCCGTGAAGATCGACAACGATCTCTACGTTCGCGACTACTCGCGGTGTGTGCTCTGCTACAAGTGCGTCGAGGCGTGCGGTACCGACGCGCAGAACACGTTCGCGATCGCGGTGGCCGGGCGCGGGTTCGATGCACGGATCAGCACCGAGTATGCAGTGACGCTCGACCAGAGCGCATGCGTTTACTGCGGGAACTGCATCGGCGTCTGTCCCACGGGGGCGCTCATGTTCACCTCGGAACACACCATGCGCGCGGCAGGGACCTGGGATGAGTCGGCCCAAACGGTCACGTCCACCATCTGCCCCTACTGCGGGGTTGGGTGCGAACTCGAGCTCCACGTCCAGGACAACGCGATCGTCAAGGTGACCAGCCCCACCGACCACTACGTCACGAACGGACATCTCTGCATCAAGGGTCGATTCGGGTTCCAGTTCGTGCAGCGGCGCAAGCGTCGTGAGGACCGCGACTGAGCGTCACCGGCATCGTCCTCGCCGGTGGAGGCTCCGTCCGGTTCGGGCGGAACAAACTGGCCGAGCCGTATGAAGGGTTGCCCCTCCTGCACCACGCGGTGCTGCGGCTGGCGGAGATCTGTGACGAGCTGGTCGTTGTGCTGGCCCCCGGCGCCGACGCCGCGGGCCTTCCTCCCGGCGTCCGCGCGGCCTTCGATCCCACGCGGGGCGAGGGGCCGCTTGCCGGATTGCAGGCGGGGCTGCTCGCCGCGGCGACTGCCGACCTGGTGATCGTCGCGGGCGGGGACATGCCCGATCTCCAGACGCCGGTGCTCGGCGAGATGCTCCGCGTGGCGGAGACCGCACCACCGGAGGCGCGGATCGACGCGGTGGCCCTCGCGGACGGCGACCGCTATCGCCCTCTGCCGTGTGTGCTGCGGCCCGCCCCCGCGGCCGACGCCGCGCATTCCCTGCTGCACGCAGGCCGACGCCGGCTGCGCGACCTTCTTGCGTCGCTGCATACGGCGATCATCGACGAACCCACCTGGACGGCGCTCGATCCCGCCCGTCGCACCCTCTTCGACATCGACGAACCCGGAGACCTGCTGCGCTGAAGCATGCTCCGGGCGGGCGCGGTGCGTGACAGGACCTCGTTCGTCCTGTAGACCTGCGCGATGGAACGAGTGGTGGTGGCGCTCGGCGGGAATGCGCTGCTCCGGCGTGGGGCGGAGGACACGTTCGAGGAGATGTATGCGGCAGCGCGGCGGGCGGCGGAGCGCATCGCGGACGTCGCAGCCCTCGGCTACGAAGTGGTCATCACCCACGGCAATGGACCCCAGGTCGGCAGGATCCTCCTCCAGCAGGAGGCGGCGGCCGGGGTGGTCCATCCCATGCCGCTGGACGTCTGTGGAGCCCTCAGCCAGGGTCAGATCGGATATCTGCTGCAGGTGACCATCGGGGACGTGTTCTTCGAACGGGGGATGGAGCGACCCGTGGCGACCGTGCTCACCCTCACTCGCGTGCGTCCGGACGATCCGGCATTCGAACGTCCCACGAAATTCATCGGCCCGTTCTACCAGGAGGACGAGGCGAAGCAGCTGGAGGCGTCCCGTGGGTGGACCGTGAAGGCGGACCCCCACGGGGGATGGCGGCGGGTCGTGCCGTCGCCGGCGCCGTATTCCATCGTGGAGACGCCGATCATCGCGAGGCTGGTGGCCGACGACGTCATCGTGATCGCGAGCGGCGGTGGGGGAGTTCCCGTGGTCGAGGACGGTCCCCGCCTGATCGGGCGAGAGGGTGTCGTGGACAAGGATCTAGCCGCCGCCATCCTCGCCCACGAGGTGGACGCCACCTCGCTCCTTATCCTGACCGATGTCCCGAAGGTCCAGCGTGGGTTCGGGAGCCTCTTGCCGGAGGACATCGATTCGATGACGGTCGCCGAAGCGAAGACCATGTTGAAGGCTGGTGAGTTCGGCGAAGGTTCGATGGGGCCCAAGGTGCGAGCGGCGGTTGAGTTCGTGTCGATGGGTGGACGAAGGGCGGTCATCGCCGATCTCGCCCAGGCGACCGAAGCCCTCGCAGGAAAGGCGGGGACGGCCGTGACATCGGCCGGCTGATGCACGTGGATGTTGCCACGGCCAATCTGCACGGGCTGCGGGCCGGGATCGATGGCATCGCTCGCATCCTCGATGCAGAGGACATCGATGTCGCCATGGTGCAGGAGTCGGGTCCGCGCGGTTCCTTCCGAAAGCTCGCCGAACGACTCGGCATGGAACGCGTCGCCGATCCGCCGGCCGTGCTCAGGCGGCGCGTGCAGGACGGCCTGCTGATCCGGCGTCCGTGGCGAGTCGCCGATGTAGAGCACCATCGGTTCTCGGGGTCGGCTCGCTTCTACCCTCGCGGGGCTGTGATCGCTTCGCTTGCAAGCGAGGAGGGGAGGCTCTGGGTGGTGTCGACCCATCTGGGCCTTACGGGGGAAGAACGGGGGCGCCATGCACGGGAACTTCGAAGCATCATCGGGGAGCGTCGCCCGTTGGTCCTGGGCGGTGACCTGAACGCCGACGAGGATTCACCCGTGGTGGCGGTGTTCAACGAGATCGGGGTGGACGCGGGCCGAAGCGCGGGAGCTACCTTCCCGTCCTCGGCGCCGACGGCGAGGATCGACTACCTATTCGTGTCTCCGGAGATCGAGATCGGGCGTGTGGCCGTTTCCGGTGGCGCCGACGCCTCGGATCACCGGTTGGTTGTGGCCGAACTCAGGGTTCCAGCGGGCTAGCCCTCAGGAACGCCGACGGGCCGAGCGGCCGGGGTTCCTGAGCACCTGGGAGGCCGCGTAGAGGCTGAAGAGCCCGACCACGCCGAGGAGGCTCACCAGCATCCCGACGAAGAACCACTCGAGGAACCCTTGGATTGCCAGCAACGCCATAGTCGTCATCCTACCGGCTGGTATCGGCATCGCGGGGTTCGCTCAAGGTGCCAGCCGGAGCGTCCGATGGAGGGATGAGAAGCCGCAAGGAGACGCACATGGGTGAGGCAAATCGAGACATGGTTGCAGACGCCAACGAAGCCGAAGAGGCGAAAGCTGAACCGCGCCCCGGCGATGACCACGCATACGAGGACAGCTGGTACCAGGTCCTCAAGGCTCGACAGACCGCAGCTGAAACCAAGGCAGACGACGCCGCCGAGGCCTAGAGTCCTCGCGCGTTGAACGACCCGCCCATCGGGTAGGTTGGCCCCCATGCGATTGGGGGTCTTGACCGGCGGCGGCGATTGTCCCGGCCTGAACGCCATCATCCGAGGGATCGTCCGCAAGGGTGTTGGTCGGATGCAACATTCGTTCGTCGGATTCCGTGACGGCTGGCGTGGGGTCGTAGAGGACGACGCGCTGGAGCTCCAGGAGACCGACGTCCGCGGGATCTTGCCGCGGGGTGGCACCATCCTCGGCAGTTCAGGATTGCATCCCTATCGGTTGGAAGACGGCCCCGCGCGCGTCCGCGCCACCTTCGAACGACGCAGGCTCGACGGGCTCATCGTCATCGGTGGTGAGGGAACCCTCGGTGCCGCCGCACAGTTCGCCGACGGAGGTCTTCCGGTCATCGGGGTGCCGAAGACCATCGACAACGATCTCTCGGGCACCGACATCACCGTTGGGTTCCACACCGCCGTGCAGGTCGCGACGGATGCGATCGACCGCCTCCATTCGACGGCGGAGAGCCACGACCGCGTGATCCTGGTCGAAGTCATGGGTCGCCATGCGGGATGGATCGCCGTCTACGCCGGCTTGGCAGGCGGGGCCGACGCGATCTTGATCCCCGAGCACCCCTTCGATCTGAACGAGGTGTGTGACTACCTTCGTCGACGGCACGCTCGTCGTTCCTCGTTCTCCATCGTCGTCGTGGCCGAAGGCGCCGTCCCGGCCGAGGGGTCGGGGGTGGTGCTCCCGGAACCGCTCATGGACTCGAATGGGTTCCCCAGGCTGGGTGGGGTCGCCACCGCGATCGGACCGGAGATCGAAACGCGAACCGGATTCCAAACGCGGGTGACGATCCTCGGCCACGTTCAACGTGGTGGCACGCCCGTCGCGTTCGACCGCGTGCTGGGAACTCGGATGGGTCTGGCCGCAGTGGATCTTGCGAGCGCCGGCGGATGGGGACGGATGGTGGCCCGTCAGGGGCAGGACATCGTGGATGTTCCTCTCACAGATGCGATCCGCGAGCGCAAGGTGGTCCCGCTCGAGCTGTATCGCGAGGCGGAAGTCTTCTTCGGCTAGACCCCCCGGGGCGACCACGAGCCGGCGGACGAGTCGATATACACTGCTGCGCGTGCCAGTCCTCCGCGCGGATCTTCGTTCCGATACCGTCAGCAAACCGTCCTCGGCGATGCGCCGTGCCATGGCCGACGCTGAGGTCGGCGACGCGTGGTACGGCGACGATCCGTCGGTGAACGAACTCCAGGAGCTGGCCGCGGAGTTGGCAGGGAAAGAGTCGGCCCTCTACGTGGTCACCGGCACCATGGCGAACCAGATCGGCCTGGCCAGTCATTTCGGGGGAAAGGGCCATCTGATCGGCTGCCTTGCCCACGCGCACGTGGCCACCACGGAGGTTGCCACCTCGGCTGCGCTCTCCGGCATCTCCTTCCGGACGGCTCCCGGCCACGAACGCGGCTGGATGCGCGCGGAGGATGCGCGGGCGTTGGTCGAGCCCGACACGTACTACGACGTCGAAGTGGTCGACCTCCTGGCGGTGGAGAACACCGTCGGGAATGCTCAGGGTTCGGTGATGCCCGTCGAGGAGTTGCGGCAGGTCAGGAAGGTGGCCGAGCAAGCCGGGCTGCCGATCCACATGGACGGCGCCCGGATCTTCAACGCCGCGGCAGCAGCGGGCGTCCCTGCCACCGACTGGACCCGCGAGGTGGACACCATGATGTTCTGCTTGTCGAAGGGCCTGGGGGCGCCCATCGGATCGGTCTTCTGTGGCCCCTCCGAACTCATCCGCGAAGCCCGGCGCCTGTGGATCCTGTTCGGTGGTGCCTGGCGTCAGGCCGGGATCATGGCCGCGGCGGGGATCATCGCGCTGAAGGAGGGCCCGGACCGTCTGCACGAGGATCACGCCCGGGCCCGGCGCCTCGCCGATGCCATGGCCGAGCTCATCCCGGGCAGCATCGATCCCGCCACCGTTGAAACGAACATGGTCTTCGTCGACACAGAGGTGACAGGGCTGGCCGCACTCGATGCCGTCGAACGTCTGCAAGCCCTCGGTGTGGGCACCACCTTGGTCGGGCCGAAGGTCAGGATGGTCACGCACGTCGACATCGACGACGACGCGGTCGGGTTCGCCCTGGACGCGTGGGCGTCCGTCTTGGGCTGAAGGAGCACACATGGGTATGTTCACGAAGAACTATCCGGACGAGATCGCGCGCCGGATCCCGCCCGGGCAACGCTTGGTGAAGTCATGGCCGGTGCTGCACTACGGCCCCATCCCGAAGTTCGACGGTCAGGAGTGGCCGCTGAAGCTGTCGGGGTTGGTCGAGGATCCCGTCACGCTCAGCTATCAGCAGCTCCGGGAACTGCCGAACGTGAAGATCGATGCGGACATGCACTGCGTGACCGGGTGGACCACGCTCGACAACACCTGGGAAGGCGTGAGCTTCAAGACCCTCAAGGAGCTCTGCAAACCAACCGCCGACGCGCGCTGGGTGATCGCACACTCTGCTCACGGTTACACCTCCAACCTCTCGCTCCAGGCGATGGACGATGACGACGTGCTCGTCGCCTGGCGCAACGGTGGCGAAGATCTCTCCGACGAACACGGCTGGCCACTACGGCTGGTCGTGCCCAAGCGCTACGCGTGGAAGAGCGCGAAATGGCTCACGGGGCTGGAATTCTCCGCCAAGAACACTCGTGGGTTCTGGGAGGTGCGTGGCTATCACATCCACGCCGAGCCCTTCGGTGAAGAGCGATACGCCCACCAAGAAGGTCCGAGGGCCGAACTGGAACCATAGGCTTGCTGTGCCGTCTCGCCGCGTGGCTACCCGATGAAGATCGTGACGGTGTCCCCGGCGTGCACCGTGGTGCCGGGGGTCGGGGTCTGGCCGGCGACGGTCCCCAGGTACGCCGACGGAAGGATCTGCACGTCGGCGTGGAGACCGTCCGCGTTGATCGCAGCGATCGCCGCGTCCCGGGTCATCCCGAGGTAACTCACGATCTTGAAGCTCGGCGGCCCTTGGCTCACCACGATGGTGACTGCCGATCCCTTCGGCGCTTGCGTGCTGGAGGGATCCTGCGAGATGACGAATCCGAGCTCAACGGTCTTGGAGAAGGCATGCTCGACCGACACCGAGAAGCCCTGGGCGTGAAGCGCGGCGGTGGCGACGTCTTGGTTCTTCCCGACGACCGCGGGCAGGTTCACCGGAGGCGGCCCGTCACTCACAACGAGCGTGACCGGGCTTCCCTGGGGAGCGTGGGCCGCCGATGGGTCCTGTGAGATGACGTTCCCCGCGGGGACGGTGTTGCTGAAATCGTGGCCGATCTTCTTGGTAACCGTGAGACCGGCTGCACGGATGTCGATCCGGGCCTTGGCCAGCGTCTCGCCGACCACCGAGGGGACCGCCACGGGCGGCGGGCCCGAGGACGGAACGATGGTGACGGTCGATCCCTTCTCGAGTGAGGCGCCGATCGCGGGTTTCACCCGCAGAACCAACCCGTCGGCCACCTTCATAGAATGTTGACTTGCCGCCACCCGGACCACGAACCCGAGTGACTCGAGCTGTGCCCGGGCGTCGGCCACCGGCCGGTTGAGGATGGCGGGTACGTTCGCGCGATGCGGGATGGCGTATGTCCAGCCCGCCCACCCTCCGGCCGCGACGACTGCGAGGACCAGAAGGGCGATCAAGACCTTGCGACTCCGCCCTCGCCGTCGTGACGTCCGCCCAACTTCCGGGATGGCCTGGGTGGTGGCCGCGACCACGCGTTGGGTTGGGTCGCCGCCGGGGTGGACGTCAGGTGTATCGGCCACCAGGGCGGCGAGGGACCGCGCCGGAGTGAGGGTAGGTGCGATGGAGCGGAGGTCGCGGCGCATCTCGGCGGCGGACTCCGGTCGAAGCTCGCGGTTGCGTTCGGTGGCGCTCGCGACGAAGGCGTCGAGTTCGGCAGCGATGCCCGGGACCTGGCTCGAGGGCGCCGGCACCGTATCCGACAGATGCTTGTAGGCGATGGCCATCGGGGTCTCACCGGTGAACGGGAGGCGTCCGGTGAGGAGTTCGTACGTGACGATGCCGAGTGCGTAGAGATCGCTGCGGGGGTCGGACGGTTCGCCGCGGATCTGTTCGGGTGACAGGTATTGGACAGTTCCGACGACGGTGCCGGCGTGGGTCGCCGTGCCGTCGGCGTAGGCGCGCGCCAAGCCGAGGTCGGTGAGCTTCACGACGCCTTCGTTGGTGACGAGGATGTTCTCCGGTTTCAGGTCGCGGTGGACCAGGCCGAGGCCGTGCGCGTGCTCGAGCGCCACCAACGTCTGATCGACGATCTCGGTGGCTTGGATCGGTGCGAGTCGGTGGTTCGCATTCAGGAGATCGCGAACGCCGCTGCCGCGCACGTACTCCATCACCATGTAATAGATGCCGTCGACGGCGCCCCAATCGTAGACAGCCACGATGTTCGGGTGGTTGAGGGTGGCGGCCGCGCGCGCCTCCCGGCGGAACCGATCGACGAACCCAGGATCCCCCGAGAGGGAACGGTGGAGCACCTTGATGGCGACCTCGCGGGCGAGGACGGCGTCGTGCGCTCGGAAGACCTCGCCCATGCCACCGGCAGCCACCTTCTCGATGACGTGGTAGCGGCCGTCCAGCGTGACCAGCGCGTGTGCGCCGTCGGCGTCCGGGGCCGTGTCGTGTGCGAGGCTACGGGACGTTGCAAAACCTCCGTGGGGAAGAGGAACGCAGGTGTGCGGGCCCGATTGTAGGGCCGATGCCCCACGCAAGTGTGGAGGTTCGCCGAATCCCGGGGCCGGTATCCTGCTGGGACCACGGGGAGCTCGGGTCACCGGGCTGAGAGGTCGGCACAGGCGCCGGCGACCCGCAGGACCTGATCCGGGTAATGCCGGCGGAGGCACACGGTGCTCGACCCACGGCTCCTTCGACTCATGATCGTCACTTCGGGGATGCTCGCCCCCGGGCATGGGCACTGCGCGCTCGCGGACGCCGCGATCGACGGGGGAGCCACGGCGGTTCAACTCCGCGCCCCCGAGCTCTCCGATCCCGAGCTCCTGCCGTTGGCCGCCGAGCTGGCGGATCGATGCGCCTCGCATGGCGTGCTCTTCATCGTGAACGATCGGTTGGAGGTCGCCATCGCAAGCCGTGCCGACGGCGTGCACCTGGGGCAGTCGGACGATCTGGTCGGTGCCCGCGAACGGCTGGGAAGCGACCGCGCCCTCGGCATCAGCGTTGCCGGACCGTCGCAAGCACGAGCAGCAAGGGCGATGGGAGCGGATTACTTGGGGGTGACGGTGTGGTCGACCCCGACCAAGCCGGAGGCATCCGGCCGAGGCCCGGCGGGCATAGGGGACGTCCACCGTGCCGTCCCGATCCCGGTGGTCGGGATCGGCGGGATCAACGGAGAGAATCTGGGCGAGGTCTTCGACGCAGGAGCCTCGGGCATCGCGGTGATCTCCGCGGTGGCCGGAGCGGCCGACCCCGAGACGGCAACGAGGCATCTGCGGGCGCTCATCGATCGACGGGAGGCGGGGCCACGTGGAGCCACGAACCGGTAAGGCCACGGCGGAGATCTTCGAACAGATCATCCTCCGTCGTCTGGGCGCGCCCGATCCGGACATCCTGGTTGGACCGAAATACGGCGTCGACGTCGGGGTGGTGCGGGTCGCGGATGGGATCGCGATGGCACTCACGACCGATCCGGTCTTCGTTGTTCCCGCGTACGGGTGGGCGCGCGCCGCGTGGTTCGCGGTGCACATCCTCGCCTCGGACGCCGCGACCTCAGGGTTGCCGCTCCGCTGGATGACGGTGGATCTGAACCTTCCGCCGGAGATCTCCGATCAGGACCTCACCTCGCTCTGGGGCGGATTCCACCAGGCATGTGAGGACCTGGGGATCGCGGTAGTGACCGGACACACCGCCCGCTACGACGGCTGCGCATATCCCATGGTCGGTGGCGCCACGTGTCTCGCACTGGGACGCGACGACTCCTTCGTCACACCGGACATGGCTCGGGCCGGAGACAAGATCGTCGTCACGAAAGGTGCCGCGATCGAAGCTACGGCGCTGTTCGCCGCGACGTTCCCCTCTCGTCTCACTGACGCCCTGGGGCCCGAGGTGGTCCGGGCGGCCGACGCCCTCTTCGAGCAGATGACGGTCGTTCCCGAGGCGAGGGTGGCCGCGGCGTTCGGGCTGCGTGAGAACGGGGTCACGAGCATGCACGACGCTACCGAAGGCGGCGTCTTGGGAGGTTTGCTGGAGGTGGCCGTGGCCTCGGGCACGGGGATGCGGTTGGACCTCGGTGCCATCAGCGTCCGGCCCGAAGTCCGAGCGGTTTGCGACCATGTGGGCATCGATCCGCTCATCTCGATCAGCGAGGGCACGCTCATCGCCACCGTGGTTCCCTCCCGCGCAGAGGATTACGTAGGGGCGCTCGCCGCCGAAGGCATCCCGGCCAACATCGTCGGAGAGGTGACGCGACCCGAAGAGGGCAGGCCCCTGGTCACCGACGAAGGGGATCGTGCGCTGGTACACCCGGGTGTCGACCCGTTCTGGGAGGCCTTCGGAGCGTGGGCCGCGGCCGGCGACTGATCGAGTCTCGGCTGGTCGCATCGCTCTAGGCTCCGATACCGGGAATCACGAATACGAAACGGGCTCGCCCGCGGCCTACTTCTCCTATTGGCATCACCCCGCGCACTTCTACAGCGTCGACGCCGGCGGCTGGCACCTGATCTCGCTCGATTCCACCACCGACTATCTCCAGGATCAGCCCGGCACCGAGCAGTACGACTGGCTCGCCAACGACCTGGCGACGAGCACCTCTGATTGCACCCTCGTCTTCTTCCACCACCCGACCTTCAGCAACGTGACCTACGGGGCCAGTCACGGTGGGTTGGGTCGCCGTGGATGACCGATGTGTGGTCGCTCTTGGCATCCAGGGGCGTGGACATCGTCCTCAACGGCCACGACCACAACTACCAGCGGTGGAGGCCACTGGGACCAACCGGGGCACTCGACCCAGCGGCCCGACCGAGTTCGTCGTGGGGACGGGCGGTCATTTCATCGCTTCACTCCGCAGCGCGCCCCCACGGATGGCCGCGCAGTTCGACACGGTACCGGCGGGGGCGCTGCAACTCGCTCTGCATCCCGATTCAGCTGATTTCGTGTTCGAGGCTGCCCCGGCAGGGACAATCATGGATTCTGGCAACGTTCCGTGCAGCCCTTATCGGTCGAAAAAGTGATGGTCGGCGACGCTGCGGGTCAGCGCACGTACTCGGTCGTCTGCGACGAGGTCGCGATCGACTCCAGCCCCATCCCGTAACGGCTCAGCGGAGCCACGTCTGGATGATGACCTTCGAGAAATACCAGCCGTACTTGAGGCTCTTCGGTTTCTTCGACTTGCCGCCCTTCCTCGCCAAGATGGTGATCGGCACCTCCCGAACCTTGGCGCGGTGGCGGAGCGCTTCGATGAGGATCTCCGAGGTCCAGAACTGATCCTGCTCCAGCACCAGCCGTTTGAGGAGATCGGCCTTCGCGGCACGGTAGCCGCTGGAAGGGTCGGTGATCCGCCGCCCCGTGAGGACGGTGACCATGCGCGAGAAGAAATGCACGCCCAGGTGCCGGATCGTGGATTCCTTCTCGAACTCGCCCAAGAGGCGTGAGCCGTTCACGTAGTCGGCCTCACCGTTCACGATGGGGCCGATCATGACGGCGAGTTCGCTCGGAAGATGTTGGCCGTCTGCGTCGATGGTGACCACGATGTCGGCCCCGAGACGCAGGGCGATGTCGTAGCCCACGCGGAGCGCGAGCCCGCCGCCACGGCGGATGGGCAGCTCGGCGACGAACGCGCCGGCGGCCCGCGCCACGTCGGCGGTCCGGTCGGATGACCCGTCGCTCACGACCAACGGGATCACGTGGTAGCCCGACAGCTGTTTCGGGATCTGCTCGATCACGCCCGCCACGTTCTCGGCCTCGTTGAACGCTGGGGACACCGTGACCAGACGGGGACCGGGCGGCAAGGCCTCCGCCCTCTCCCAATCGAACCGCTCCTGCCCGAGAGCCTCGACGAGCAGTCGGATGCTCCGCTCGTTGGCATCGGCGCTGGATTGCGCCCGCTGGAGCAGGCCAAACAACACGAGCACCGCGATCACGGCCAAGAAGATCAAGCGGCTGCCATGGCCGGCCTCCGAGTTGAAGGTGTCGAAGAGTGGATTGAAGACGGCCGGTGCGAGCGCCAGCGTCATCACGGCCAGCGATAGGAGGAAGCTGATGATGAGGTTCAGCCTGCTGATCTGGCGCCGGTCATACCTGCGGAACGCGAGGAGGAGATACGCGAACGCCGCGGCAGCCCCGAGTGCTCGCAGGGCCGGCATGGGTCAGGCCGAAGGACGCCAGCGGTCGCGCGGCAGGATGTGATCCAAGATCGCGCGCGCCTTGTATCGCTCGATCTGAGCAAACATCGACTCGACGAGTGTCTGCGACAACAACTCCGGTTTCAGTCCGAGGTCCAAGAGCTTCGTGTGGGTGGGGTTGTAGTAGTGGTCCTCGAGTTCGACCCGGGGGTTCTCGATGGTGTTGATCTCTACGTCGACGCCGAAATCGGCCCCTGCCTTCTGCACCAGCTCGGCGAGTTCTCTGACCGAGAACTGCTCGGTGAACTGGTTGTAGACGCGCATCTCACCGGCCTCGGCCGGATTGGCGACCGCCAGCTCGACACACTGGATGGTGTCGACGAGGTTGAGGTAACCGCGGGTCTGCCCGCCCCTGCCGTACACGGTGAGCGGGTGCCCGATGACCGCCTGGAGGCAGAAGCGGTTGAGCGCCGTGCCGAAGACGTCGTCGTAGTCGAACCGAGTGAGGAGGCGGTCGTCTAGCCTGGTCTCCTCGGTATCGATCCCGTAGACGACGCCCTGGTTGAGGTCCGTGGCGCGCAACCCACGGATCCGGCAGGCGAAGTGGATGTTGTGCGAATCGTGCACCTTGGACAGGTGGTAGAAGCTGCCGGGAAGCTTGGGGAACGGCAACGTGTCCTTCCTGCCGTTGTGCTCGATCTCGATATACCCCTCTTCGATGTCGATGTTCGGCGTCCCGTACTCGCCCATGGTGCCGAGCTTGACCAGGTGGGCGCTCGGAGCGAACTGTTCGATCGCGAAGATGATGTTCAGCGTGTTCACCACGTTGTTGGTCTGGGTGAACACGGCGTGCTCGCGGTCCTTCATGGAGTACGGGGCGCTGGGCATCTCCCCGTAGTGCACGACGGCCTCGGGTTCGAAGTCCCGGAAGACCCGTTCGGTGACGGCCCAGTCACACAGGTCGCCCTCGGTGACCCCGATCTCCTTCCCGGTGACGTCCTTCCAGGCGGCGACACGTTCCGGCAGGCCCCCGAGGATTGGCGTGAGCGAGTCGGTCCCTGCCTCCTGGTGGGCGGTACGACGAAGGTAGTTGTCGACGACGTGGACCTCGTGCCCGCGGTTGGAGAACCGCAGAGCGGTGGCCCAGCCGAGATAGCCGTCGCCGCCCAGGATGAGGATGCGCATGCTGGTCCTTTCAAGGAAGTTCACACGAAGGAGGTCCCGGGGATTGTACCGGTGCAGGCCCACCGTCATTGCCGAGGCGCCCTGGCCACCGTAGAGTCCTTTTCGTCCGGACCGAGGACCCCGAAGGACCCCAGTGACAGAGCAGCAGCCTGAACGCAGCGCGCCGGAACTCCGTGATTACGTCCGCATCCTCTCCCTGAGGAAATGGACAGCCATCTTCGTCGCTCTCATCGTGGTCGGCGGGGTCATGTACCTATCATTCCAGCAACGACGGGTCTACCAGTCGGAGGCCAGGGTCCTGCCCGTCGCCGCCACGAACGGGGTTTCCTCCACCGGGCAGCCCCTTCAGGGCAAGGTGGATCTCGCCACAGAGGCCGTGGTGGCCGAGAGCGATGCCGTCGCCGCTCTCGCAGCAGCCCAACCCGGGCTCGGGCTTCCCGTCAACAGCTCCAACGTGCAGAAGTTGCTGCGCCAGATCAGCGTCGCTCCGTACAAGTCCGGGAGCATCCTCATCTTCCAGGGGGTGGGCGGCAGTGCTGAGGAGGCGCTGAACGTCACCAAGGCGTTCGCCGATGCCTATCTGGAATACCGTCGGAACCAGAACGTCACCAGCCTGATGGTGAACAGCAAGACCTTCGCCACCCGCATCCAGGATCTCCACGCTGAGATCGCCGCGCTCGGACCGCCTTCGTCCTACACGGCGGTGGAGGCCTCGCAGGCACCGCCGTTGGAGGCCGAGCTCGCCACCGCGATCGCGAGCAAGGCCCAGTACGACACGGCGATCCAAGCGATCAAGGGCTCGAGCGGCGCCATCCTCAAAGAGCCGCAGCTGCCGAGCAAGCCGATCCGCCCCAACCACATCCGCGACGCCATCCTCGCCGTCATCGTGGGACTGGTCCTTGGATTCGCGGCCGCGTTCGCCCGGGACTACGTCGATGACAGTCTCCGCGGTGTCGAAGACGTGGAACGGCAGTCCGGCGCGACGTTGGTCGGAGTGATCCCGCACGTTCCCGGCGCGAGCGACGGCGGGAAACGCAAAGAGAAGGACGGTGAGCGGACCGACGCCGCGTTCCTGGTAGCCGAAGAAGATTCGAAGGCCCCTGCCACGGAGGCCTACCGCACGCTCCGAACGAACCTCCTGTTCATGGCGGCGACGGGGCCACTCAAGGTGCTCACCATCACGAGCCCCCTGCAAGGGGAGGGCAAGTCGACCACTGCCGCGAACCTCGGGGCGGTGCTGGCCCAGGCGGGACAACGGGTTCTCCTGGTGGGAGCGGATCTCCGCCGGCCTACCGTCCACCGGTTCTTCAACCTCTCCAATCGGATCGGTCTCTCCGGCGTCCTGTCCGGGCAGGCCGAACTCACCGAGGCCGTGCAGGACCCGGGCATCACGGGCTTGCGCGTGATCACGTCCGGTCCGGTCCCGCCGAACCCGGCGGAACTCCTGGGGTCGCCACGGATGAAGCAGTTCCTGGTCGAAGTGAGCAAGGTTGCCGATTGGGTGCTCCTCGACGGACCACCGGTCCTGGGTCTGGCCGACGCACTGGTCCTGTCCTCACTCGCCGACGGCACCATCATGGTGGTGAACGAAGCGACGAACCGCCGGATCCTGGCCCACGCGCGGGACCAACTCGGCAAGGTGCAGACCCGGACGGTGGGAGCAGTCCTCAACAACTTCGGCCCCACGTTCAGCTACTACTACTCCGACTACTACATGTACTCGGGTTACTACCAGGAGGCCAGCAAGGAGGCGGAGCCTTCGGCGGACAAGATCTCGCGTCGCGAACGCAAGCGTCGCGCGAAGTCCGTCGTGGACCCCACGGGGTTCGTTCCGGCCGTCAACGGCACGGCGCCCGTGGGCTCGGACGAGAACGGCGCGGCCGAAGGCTCGTCCACTCCGACCTCCGGCGCCCCCGCCGACACGCCGGTCACCGTCGACGATTTCTTCTCGTGAGCCGGTGGCGGATCCGATCCGCGTTCTCTGGCTGATTAAGGGTCTTGGCCCCGGCGGTGCGGAGCGGCTCCTCGTGGATGCCGCCGCCCACGTCGACCGCTCCCGGTTCGACTATCGCGCCGCCTACCTGCTTCCGTGGAAAGACCATCTCGTGGCCGATCTCAAGGCCGCCGACATCCCGGTGCGCTGCCTGGATATGCGCCGTGCGATCGATCCGTCGTGGTTGTTCAGGCTCCGCCGGCTCGTGACCCAGGAGCGGATCGACCTCGTACACGCCCATCTTCCGAGCGCCGCCATCGGGGCGCGCCTGGCCCTCACCGGTCCGGCCCGCCCGGCGATCGTCTCGACGGAGCACAACCTGTGGTCACGGCACCGGCCCCTCACCCGCCGTCTGAACGTATGGACGTTCGCGCGCCAGGATGCAGTCATCGCCGTGTCCGAAGGAGTGCGGGGCTCCATGGGAACCCGCTCCGGGCCACCGGTGTCCGTCATCCCCAACGGGGTGGACATCGAGCAGGTTCGGGCGCTGAGCCGACCGCGCGAGGAGGCGCGCGCCGATCTCGGTCTGCCGGAGGGCGTCCCCGTTGTGGGAACCGTTGGCGGCGTTACCCCGAAGAAAGGCCACATCGTGCTGGTAGAAGCCGCTCGCGCGGTCCTGACCGCCGTCCCCGACGCGCGGTTCGTCATCGTGGGGTTGCCGGCCGATGACGGCCCGGTTCGAGCAGCGATCCGGGCGGCGGGTATCGAGGATCGGGTGACGCTTGCCGGCTACCGCGAGCACGCGGCGCAGCTCATGCCGGCGTTCGACGTGTTCTGTCTACCCTCGCTGTTCGAGGGGATGCCCGTGTCCCTGCTCGAGGCCATGACGCAAGGCCTCCCGATCGTGGCAACAGATGTCGGCGGCGTCCCCGAGGTGGCGACGAACGAGCGCGACGCGCTGCTCGTACCCGCCGCCGACGCGGGTGCGCTCGCAGGCGCCCTGCTGCGGCTCCTGGATGACGCCGATCTCTGTGACAGGCTCGGAGGAACCGCGCGGACGACTGCAGAGCGGTTCGATATCCGGACCATGGTCCGCCGGACGGAAGCGGTGTACTCCCAGGTCATGGAGACGCGGCGGTGAGCGGCGGAGGGGGCACGATCACCACGCGCCCGATGCAGGACGCGGATCTCCCCGGAGTGATCGCTCTCCTGGAACGCACCCTTGGGCCCGCGCCCGGGGGCGTGCCGCGCGCAGACCTGTTCACATGGAAACACCTCCGCGGTCCTTTCGGGCGATCCGTCGCATCGGTGGCCGAGATGGAAGGGGAGATCGTCGGTCTCCGGTCATTCCTCCGGTGGGGATTCGTGGCGGACGGTGATCCGATCCGAGCCGTGCGCGCGGTAGACACCGCGACATCGCCCGCCGTCCAACGCCGGGGTCTCTTCTCACGGCTCACCGCCGAGGGGCTCGAGGTGTGTCGCGACGAGGGCATCGCGTTCGTATTCAACACGCCGAACGACAAGAGCTTGCCTGGCTACCTGAAGATGGGCTGGCACGTGGTGAGCGTCTGGCCCATGCGGCTGAAGGTCCGGCGTCCCGATCGGCTGTTGCTGGCTGGTCTGAAGCGCGACCTTCGCTCCGGAGCGGGTGTTAGCGCCCCGGAGGGTTCCTCGTTGCTCCCGGCGGACAGCCCAGAGGCCGATGCGGCCTTCGAAACGGCTTCCTCCTGGCGAGTGCCGACCGGACGCCTCCACACGGTGCGCACGGCCGCATACCTGCGGTGGCGGTACGCCGGCGGTCCGCTCGCGTATCACGTGATGGTGGCGGACGAAGCCGTGGTGGTCCTCCGGCTGCGCGCCCGAGGTGATCTTCGCGAGGCGGTGGTCTGTGAAGCATTCGCTGCCCCCGGAGCGGCGCGATCGCTCGGCGGCATGCTCGCTCGGATCCCGCGCGAGGCGGGCGCCGACCATGCCGTGGCCCACGTCGGCCCGGGCTGGTCGGCCGCTGATCTGTTGAGCGGGGCCGGGTACCGGCGCATGCCAAGAGGAGGGATGACGTTCACCGTGCGTTCCCTCTCGGGAGCAATACCGGATCCGCTCCGCGCGTCATCGTGGTCCCTCACCCTCGGCGACCTTGAGGTCTTCTGATGTCTGTCGCGGTCCGACCCCCGACCGCCGGTAGGATTCGGGCCATGGCAGGATTCGGCACCGCGCTTCCGTCTCGCGGCGTCCCTGCGTTCGCATGGGTCGTGATCGGCGGCGGCGTGATCGTCTCGATCCTTGCGGTTGGGGCCTCCACACCCGACGTCCAGATGTTCCTGGCGCTATCCGCCATCATCACCGCGCTCGGCGCGCTCATCATCCCCAGGGTCGTGCGCCGAGACGGCACCCTTTCGGCGTCGTTCCTCGGCGCCGCCCTGGGAGCCCACGTGATCGGTGCACTGCTCCGGTTCACCATCATCCAGGCCGTCTATGGGGGTGTCGCCGACGCGAACGGATACTTCAGTTCCGGCGTACAGCTGGCGCCGCTCTTCCGCTCGTTGCAGATCCCGCCGTTCCCGCGGTCGGGGACCCCGTTCATCGATTGGTTCTCCGGTCTGCTGTTCGCCGTCATCACGCCGACCATGCTGGGCGGGTTCGTGGTCTGCGCCGCGCTCGGATTCATCGGGTGTTGGTACTTCTACAAGGCGTTCCGGATGGGGTTCCCCGAGGGCGACGACCGGCTCGTTGCGAAACTGATCTTCTTCCTTCCCTCCATGTGGTACTGGCCGTCGAGTCTCGGCAAGGACGGCTTGATCGTCTGCTTCATGGGCATCGCCACCTACGGTTTCACCTGTATCCTCCGATCCCGCTTCGGCATCGGGCTCCTGAGCGTCGTCTTCGGGCTCTTCGGCGTCATCATGATCCGGCCTCCCATGGCCGCGGCCCTGGCCATCGCGGCCGTCGCTGCCTTCATCCTCCGCCCGGCGCGGGCAGCCTCGGTCCAGATGCAAGCCATCACGCTGTTCGTGCTCGGACCGATCCTATTGTTGGTCGCAGGGTTCACGGTGCAGAGCAGCCTCGCGTACATGCACAACCAAGACCCCATCGCCGCCTACGAGAGCCAGGCGTCTCAAGATTTTAGCGCGCGTGGTGGAACGTCCAACTACAGCGTCGTCAGTCCGTTCACGCCGAAGGGATTCTTGCTCGCGGTGGTGACGGTGAACTTCCGTCCCCTTCCGGGCGAGGCCGGTGGACTCTTGCCGACGCTCGCTGCACTCGAGGGAGCACTGCTCATCTTCCTGCTCTGGCGCCGACGCCGCGAGATCGGGTATGGGGTCAGGCACTGGCGACAGAACGGGATGGTGTTGTTCGCAGCCCTCGCGTGGCTCGCGATGTCACTCATCCTGTCCTCGTTGGGGAACTTCGGGCTGCTGGCGCGGCAGCGAACCCAGGTGCTTCCCTTCTTGTTCATGCTCATCTGCATGGTGAGGCCGCAGGCCCGTCGTTCCGGGGCCGTTCCGTTCGCTTCGGCCCCGTGAACGCCGGGCACGGCGTCGTCTCCCTCGCGAAGAAGGGCCTGAAGCTCGCGCTCCTGCCGTCTGCGATGACCGGCAGGGAGGCCCGGCCCGGCCTCTTCGTCCTTATCTACCACCGGGTCGGAGCCGGCCAGGGCCGCGAGATGGACCTGCCCGTTCGTACCTTCGCGGCACAGATGCGCGGTCTCCACGCACACGCCGACGTTGTGCGCCTGAGCGACGGGCTGGCTTCCCTCACCGCGGGGAGCCTGGTGCGCGACGCGGTTGCGGTGACGTTCGACGACGGGTATCGCGAGGTCTACACGAACGCGTGGCCGGTGCTCCGAGATCTCGATATCCCCGCAACCGTCTTCCTGCCGACGGGATTCATGGAGGGTTCCTCGCCGGCACCCGTCCGGCCGGGCGCCGCCGATCGAGGTGCCGAACCCCGGGCGCTGGACTGGACACAGGTGGGGGAGATGGCCGCGACGGGGTCGATGGACCTCGGATCCCATTCCGTCACCCACCGCGAGTTCGACACGCTTTCGCGCGATGAGGCCGAGGACGAAGCCGCGCGCTCCAAGGAGATGTTGATCCGGCGCACCGGGGTGCGGACCGAGCTGTTCGCCTACCCACGGGCGAAGGTCGCCCATCACGATGTGGTGGGCGCGCACTACCGGTATGCGGTCGCGGCCGACGGGGTGAAGAACGTCGATGTCGCCGACGGCCTGGTTGGCCGTACGCCGGTTCGTGCCTCCGACGGCGTCTTCTTCTTCACCCGCAAGCTCCAAGGGATGCGTCCCCTGGAAGATCGCGTGTACCGGCGGCTCAGACGGAGCGCGCCGTGAGCCGTCGTCCGCTGCTCATGCACGTCACAACGGTCGATCTGTCGCTCCGCGCGCTCCTGGCCGGGCAGCTCCAAGCGTTCATGGCCGCAGGGTTCGAAGTGGTCGGTGTATCGGCGCCGGGCCCCGATGTCGTGGAGGTAGAAGCACTGGGCATCCGCCATCAACCCATCGTAGGCTTGACGCGCGAGTGGACGCCCGCCTCCGACGCACGAGCCCTCGCCGAACTCATCCGGCTGATGCGCCGCGAACGGCCGGCCATCGTCCACACCCACAACCCGAAGAGCGGTGTGGTCGGCAGGGTGGCGGCACGCGCCGCACGTGCCCCGGTGATCGTCAACACCGTGCATGGCCTCTACGCCCACCCGGATCTTCCGGCGGCCGAGCGGTGGGTGGCCGACCGTGCCGAACGGTGGGCTATGCGCGCCTCTCACCACGAGTTCTTCCAGAGCGAAGAGGACTACCGTCGTGCCATCAGCGAACGCATGGTGCCGTCGAAGCGTGCCTCGCTGCTCGGCAACGGCGTTGACCTGGACAGGTTCGACCCGCAGATTGTCGATCAGGCGCGGGTCGCCGCGCTCCGCAAGGGATGGGGTGCGGCACCCGACACGATCGTCGTGGGAACGGTAGGACGGCTGGTCGCGGAGAAGGGGTACCGGGAATTCATCGATGCGGCCCGGGCCGTCCGCGGGCGTGAGCCGCACGCTGTCTTCGTTGCCGTGGGACCGACCGAACCCTTCAAGCGGGACGGCCTCCCCCACGATGTGATCGAAGCGGCGCGCGGGGACGGCGTCGTGTTCCATGGCGCGGCCGGATCCGAGGAGATGCCCGCCCTCTATGCCGCGATGGACCTCTTCGTCCTGGCTTCCTATCGGGAGGGGATGCCTCGCAGCGCGATCGAAGCCTCGGCGATGCAGCGCGCGATCATCGCCACCGACATCCGTGGGTGCCGCGAAGTGGTCGCTGCCGGTGAGACCGGCGTGCTGATCCCGGCGCGGGATCCCGTCGCACTAGCCGAG
The DNA here is from genome assembly GCA_034667405.1 of Actinomycetota bacterium. Lineage (GTDB taxonomy): Bacteria > Actinomycetota > UBA4738 > UBA4738 > HRBIN12 > JANXVR01. Next base: position 125,063 of record JAXDJX010000018.1, read on the forward strand.
GCGGTGCGATCGCTCCTCGCAGATCCCGTACGGACACGGGCGATGGGGGAGCACGGTCGCCGCCGCGCACTCGAGCGGTTCGACGAACACGGCGTGGTGGACCGGACGCTGGGGGTCTACCGGCGCCTCATGCAGGATCGCGGGATGGCGTTCCCGGCTGGCGCCGGCTAACCATGCGGACCGGCTATCGGCCGAGCGCGAGCGCCTCGAGCTCGGTCAGGACGCGGTCGACCTCTTGAGCCGAGTGGTAGTGGCAGAACCCGATCCGCACCGCACCGCCGCTCTCGTTGATGCCCAGACGGTCGAAGAGTTCGATGGCGTAGTAGTGGCCCTCCCAGGTGTAGATGCCTCGCCGTCCCAGTTCCTCGGAGAGCTCTAACGGGTGGTGTCCCTCCAACGTGACCGAGAAGGTCGGGGTGCGTTCGTCCACCCGGGCCGGATCGTTGATGCCGTAGAGACGGAGTCCCGGGATCGACGCCACGCCCTTGAGGAACTGCAGCGCGAGTTCGTTCTCATGCAGGGCGAAGGCGTCGTAGGCGGCGAGAACGGCCTCGCGCGAGGACGCCTCGGCGGGCGCGCCACCGTAGACCGTGCCCACCTCGGCGAGGTAGGCGACCGTGGCCACGAGCCCGGCGAAGGCTTCGTGATTCTGTGTGCCCGTCTCCCACCGGCTCGGGGCCTCGTCATCGGCGGGCCGAACCTTGTAGGGCGTCCACGCTTCAAGGAGTTCCCGGCGAACGGCGAGCATCCCCAGATGCGGGCCGAAGAACTTGTAGGGCGAGCACGCCAGGATATCCGCGTTCAGGCCGTGAAGGTCCAGCGCGCGATGTTGCGCCAGGTGCACCCCGTCCAGTGACACCAGCGCGCCGGCGGCGTGCGCACGGCGAACCAACTCGGCGGCGGGCGGCATGGTTCCCACCGCATTGGATGCCAGGGTGACCGCGACCAGCTTCGTCCGGTCCGAGAGCGCCGCGTCGAAGGAATCGAGGTCAAGCGTCGCGTCGTCGGGTCGCACGTCGACCCACCGAACGGTTGCGCCCGCATCTTCGGCAGCACGTACCCACGGACGGATGTTCGCGTCATGGTCCAGCCGGGTGACGACGATCTCATCACCAGGTGTCAGGGTTCGGCCGAACGCGCGAGAGATCGAGAACAGGAGCGAGGTGGCGTTCTGACCGAAGACGATCTCGCCGGGGTCGGCGCCGGTGATCGCGGAGCCCCCGCGGCGCGCCTCAGCGATCAGCTCGTCGGTGTCGCGGCTCACCGGGAACACCCCGTGGGTGTTCGAGACGCCGTGGCGCAGATGGTTCGAGATGGCGTCGATGACGGTATCGGGCACCTGCGAACCTCCCGGACAGTCCGCCCATACGGGCGGGCGACCGTCGGGGCCGGTACGGGCAAGGGCGGGGAAGCGCGAACGCAGTTCAGAGATGTCGGACATGGCGCTAACGGTCCCGCAGATATGTCCTGCTGACAACCCGGCTCCGGCCGGGTTCATGGACGTCTTGACGGATGTCGGCGCCCGGGAGTACATTCTCCCTCCACTCGAACAGGTGTTCGGTCGGGGTTCGTGCGGATGGGATCTTTCGGTATGGGGCTGACGATGGTGAAGCGGTACGACGAGGAGGTTCGGGTCGAACGCGATGCGGGCATGCCCTCGGTGTTCGAGTGGCGGGGGCGGCGCTACCAGGTGGTCGACGTCATCGGGAAGTGGAAGATCGAAGGACGCTGGTGGGAGGACGGCCGCGAACGTGAGTACTGGCGGGTCGAGGCGAAAGGCGGCGCCGTCTGGGATCTCTACCACGACCGATCGCATGATCGTTGGCATATGGAACGGTTGTGGGACTGACCCCATACGGCACGAAGTGACCATCAAGGGCGACCCCCTTTCGGCCGATGCCCGAACAGATGATGCACGGCGATCTCACCTCGCTGCCCGCGGGGATTCTTCGGCACCTGTTCCATGAGAGCGCCGAGGGACTCCTCGTCGCGACCGATCCCGGCGGCGTAGTCCTCGAGGTGAACGATGCGTTCCTTCGGCTGCTCGGACTCACCCAAGACCAAGTCATCGGATCCACCACCGAAGGGCTCGGATTCTGGCACGAGCCCCTCGTGGGACTGATCACCACCGAACGTATCCCGGGTGAGGATGGTGACGTGCTCCTGATCCGGGAAGCCGATGCCGACCGCGAGGCCGCCATCCTCCGGGAACTCCGCGCCGCCGAGCTGCGCCTGCGCACGCTGGTCGAGCAGATCCCCGCCATCACGTACACAGAGATAGAGGACCCGACCAGTCCCACCGGCACGCAAACCGTGTACACGAGCCCTCAGGCCAGCCGGATCCTCGGCTATTCCGCAGAGGAATTCCTGGATGGTGATCTGTGGAACGCGATCATGCATCCGGACGACTTCCCCAGCATCACCGAGGAGGCACGGGCGGACCGTGATCAAGAGCCGTTCCTCGTGGAGTACCGGGTCTTCGCGAAGGACGGCCGCGCCCATTGGTTCCGAGACGAGTCCGTGCTGCTGAACGACCCCGACACCGGCGCGAAGATGTGGCAGGGCGTCATGCTCGACATCACCGAACAGAAAGAGTCGGCCGCCGAACTGGATGAGGCGCGGCGCCGGTATCAGAGCTTGGTCGAGACCTTGCCGGCCGTGGTGTTCGTCGATCTCCTGGATGAGGCGTCGACCAACATCTACACGAGCCCGCAGACCGAAGACATCCTGGGCTACACCGCGGCTGACTGGGCAGAGGACCCAGATCTCTGGCGGAAGATGCTCCATCCCGACGACCGCGACCTCGTGTTGGGGAAACTTGCCACCCGGGAGCGCGTCGCCAAGATGTGGGACGAGGAGTACCGCGTGGTGGCCAAGGACGGTCGGCCCGTCTGGGTGCGCGAGGTTGCGAGCAGGATCGAAGGGATCGATGGAGAGCTGTACGCGCAAGGCTTCCTGCTCGACATCACCGGTCAGAAGATCGCCGAGAAGGCCCTCAAGGAGGCGCTGAGCCGGGAGCATCTCGCGGTCGAACAGCTCCGCGCGCTGGACCGCTTGAAGAACACCGTGCTCCACGCGCTGTCCCACGATCTGAAAGGTCCGATCACCGCCATTCTGGGTTCGGCCAGCACGCTCGGGAACCCCGACCTGCGGCTGGGTGAGGAAGAGCGCCGCGATTTCCTCCGTGGGATCACCGATCGCGCCATCCGGATGGACCGCCTCCTCACCGACATCCTCGATGTCGAACGACTGGACCGTGGCTTGATCGAACCGGATCGAACGCCGACCGATCTGTGCCAGTTGGTGCGTGCTGTTGCCGAGCATTGCGACGCGCTCGCCGGCCGGGCGTTCGTGGTCGGCGGGGAGGATGTCACGGTGTCGGTGGATGCCGCGAAGGTCGAGCGGATCATCGACAACCTCCTGGTGAACGCAGCCCGCTACACCCCGGAGGGTTCGCCGGTGGAGATCCGCGTGGTCGCGATGGCCGGCGGTGCCGAGATCGTGGTGGAAGACCGCGGGCCGGGGGTTCCCGACGAGATCAAATCCATGGTGTTCGAAGCATTCCGGCAGGGCCCCGAGGGTGGGGGCAGCTCGATGGGGATGGGTATCGGGCTCTCGCTCGTGGCCAGGTTCGCCGAACTGCACGGCGGCCGGGCATGGGTGGAAGACCGCCAGGGCGGCGGCGCCAGCTTCAGGGTCTACCTCCCCGGATAGGGGACTAGCGCCCAGCCGCGCGGCTACCCTAGAATCGAACAAGTGTTCGATTCCTCTCCCGTCGTTCCTCTCGATGTGCGGTCGTGCTTCTCCATCAAGGAGGGCGCGTTCATCCCGGAGGCACTCGCCCGGCGCGCGGCCCATCTCGGTATGCCCGCCGTGGCTCTCACCGATCGCGACGGGCTTTACGGCGCCGCGCGCTTCGTCGCCGCGTGCGAACGCGAGGGGGTGCAGCCCATCCTCGGTGCCTCGCTCACCGTTCGGGCGGCAGCGCCCCCACCGATCGACGCTCACGTCGTGCTCCTGGCTGCGGACACCGCCGGGTACGCGAACCTCTGCCGGCTCATCACGGACGCACACATGCTGGGGGAGCGGGGGGATCCGTGGGTCGATGCCGGTCAGATCCTGGCGCATGCCACCGGGTTGATCGCGCTGCTCGGTCCCCGGTCACCGGCGGGACGGTTGGCCCGTAGTGGACGCATCGACATGGCCGCCACCGAGCTCCGTCGGTTCAAAGAAGCATTCGGGGACCGGCTCTATGTCGCGGTTGAGCATCGGATGGAGGAAGACTCGAACGCGGAGATCCGGGCGATGCTGCGCTCCGCCGATCGAGCCGAGGTCTCCGCGGTCGCAACGAATCCCGTTCGGTACCTGGAGCCGGGCGATGCGTTCCTCGCCGACGCGCTCGAGTGCATGCGGCGGATCGTCCCGGTCGCCGCCACGAACATCTCCCGCACCAACGCCGAGGGCTACCTCAGATCTCCCGCGGCGATGCGCGCGTCGTTCGTCGAGCGTCCGGATCTGTGCGACACCACACTGGAGATCGCCGAGCGGTGCACGTTCGATCTGGGGCTCAAGAGGCTGCACTTCCCGGACTTCCCGGTGCCTGGCGGACGGAGCGCCGACGCTGTGCTCACCGAACGGTGCTGGCGCGGTGTCCACGAGCGCGGGATGACGGACACACCGCAGCTACAGGAACGCGTGCACCTGGAACTCCAGATGATCCGCCAGCTCGGATTCGCGGCGTACTTCCTGACGGTGGCCGACATCGTCGCGGACATCAAGGCGATGGGCATCATGGCGGCATGCCGCGGCTCAGCGGCCGGCTCGCTCGTCTGTTACCTCACGGGGATCTCCGATGTCGACGCCCTTCGCCACGATCTCTCGTTCGAGAGATTCCTGAACCCGATGCGCGGCGAACCGCCGGACATCGATGTCGACGTGGAATCGGCCAGGCGCGAAGACGTCTACGACATGGTGCTCGGCCGCCATGGAGACGAACGCGCCGCCTGTGTGGCCATGATCGACACCTACCGTGCCCGTTCGGCCGTTCGCGAAGTGGGCAAAGCCCTCGGTCTTCCCGAGGTGGAGGTAGGTGTGGTCGCGAAGTCCTTCCCGCACATCTCGGCCCGTGGTCTGCGCAAGGCCGTCGAGACCTTGCCCGAACTTCAGGGCATCAACCTGCCGATGCAACAGCTTGACCTCCTCTTCCGCGTCGCCGAGCGCCTGGACGGATTCCCCCGCCATATCGCGCTGCATCCGTGCGGGATCATCCTCGCCGGCCACGACCTGGTGGAACGTGTTCCGCTGGAACGCAGCGCCGGCGGTCATCGGATGGTGCAGGCCGACAAAGACGACGTGGAAGCTCTGGGATATCTCAAGCTCGATGTGCTGGGTGTTCGGATGCTGAGTTCCATGCGCCACGCCCTGGACGAGATCGCCCGCACCACCGGCGAGAAGGTCGACCTGGGCGCCGTTCCCTTGGACGACGAACCGACGTTCGAACTCATCCGCGCCTCGGACACCCTTGGCTGCTTCCAGATCGAATCACCCGGCCAACGCGAACTCCTCCAGAAGCTTCAGCCCCGATGGTTCGGCGACCTCATCATCGACATCTCGCTGTTCCGTCCCGGCCCGGTGAAGTCCGACATGATCCGACCCTTCCTCCGCCGCCGCGACGGCCGCGAACTTCCCACCTATGCCCATCCGGCGTTGAAACCCGGCCTGCAAGAAACCTACGGCGTCATCGTCTACCACGAGCAAGTCATGCGAACCATCGCCGCCCTAGCCGGCTACACCCTCACCTACGCCGACCACATCCGCCGTCACCTCGACAACAACGACATGCTCCCCGACCTAGAACGCAACTTCCTAGAACGAGCAACCGCCCGAGGGGTCGACCCCGCCGCGGCCAAACAGACATGGGATGACGTAGCCCAGTTCGCAAGTTTCGGCTTCTGCAAAGCGCACGCAGCCGCCTTCGCCGTCCCGACCTACCGCTCCTCGTGGCTCAAGACCCACTACCCGGCACACTTCATCTCCGGGCTCCTAACGTACGACCCAGGGATGTACCCCCGCCGCCTGATCCTCGAAGACGCACGGCAACACGGCATCCCCATCCTCCCGCTCGATGTGAACGTAAGCGAGCCCGACTACGTCGTTGAACAGGTGGGCCCGACCGACCTCAGCGTTCCCACCACCACCTTCGGGATCAGGTTGGCGCTTCAGGAGGTGCATGGGATCTCGGATGCGGAGATCAGGTCGATCCTGCAGGGTCGGGCTGAGTATCCGTTCACTTCTGTTGGGGATCTCTTGCGGCGGACATCGATCGCCAGGCCCGTTGTGGAGGCGTTGGCGCATGCGGGGGCGTTCGACAGCTTTCCGGGGGCTAAGAACCGGCGGGCCCATCTCTTCGAGGCCATCACGACTGCGACGGAGCGGGAGGGGGAGCAGCTCACCCTTGGGACCGAGGCCAAGGCGGCTCCCGAAACCCATGTGTTCAAGGACTACACGGACGCTGAGGTGGTGAAGGCTGAACTTGAAGTGCTGGGGTTGGATGCGACCAGGCACATCGTGAGTTTCTTCGAGGGGACCCTTGCGGATCTGGGGGTGACGCGGACGAACGAGCTTGGGACGCACCGGGGGGGCACGAAGGTGATGGTGGCGGGGGTCAAGGTTGCGTCGCAGACGCCGGCGATACGGAGTGGGCAGCGGATCATCTTCCTGACGCTGGATGACGGGACGGGGCCGATCGAGGTGACGGTGTTCGAGTCGGTGCAGCCGAAGGTGGCGCGGACGGTGTTCCATTCGTATGCGTTGGCGGTGTGGGGAGAACTGCGACGGACCGGGGTGAACGGGGTGAGTATCATCGCCGAAGAGGTGTGGGATCTCACCGCGTTGCACCGGGCGCGCGAGCGTGGGGAACTGCGGGAGGCGATGGACAGGCGCGCCGAGCCGCGCGCGCCGGCTCGCAAGCTCTGGCATTCGAGCGGAGGCTCCGCAGGATGACGACACGTCCGGCCGAACCGATGCTCCATGTCGACCTCGATGCGTTCTATGCCGGCGTCGAAGTCCTGAAGGATCCGAGCCTCAAGGGCAAACCCGTGGTGGTGGGGGGCGCCGGAGCCCGGGGGGTGGTCGCCTCCGCGTCGTATGAAGCCCGCGCATCAGGCGTGCGCTCCGCGATGCCGGGGGTTCGCGCGAAGCGGTTATGCCCCGAGGCCATCTTCCTTCCCGCCGACTTCGAGGCCTACCGGACCCATTCGAACCGGTTCCGCGAAGTGCTCATCGCCCACACCCCGTTGGTCGAACCCATCTCGCTGGATGAGGCGTTCTTGGATGTGAGCGGTGCGACATCGCTCTTCGGTTCGCCCGCCGAGATCGCGCGGAAGATCCGCGCCGACGTCGAGTCGGAGGTCGGTGTCACATGTTCGGTCGGCGTGGCCTCCACGAAATATGTCGCGAAGCTCGCCTCGGACCTCTGCAAGCCGAACGGGATGCTCGTGGTCCCCGCAGACGGTGTGCAGGGATTCCTGGAGCCGTTGCCGGTCGGCCGGCTCTGGGGGGTGGGGGAGAAGACCGGCGATCTCCTGGGCCGGATGGCCATCCGGACCATCGGCGATCTGCGGGAGACACCCGAGGCCATCTTGAGCCGTTTGCTCGGAGACCAGAGCGCCCACCATCTCTCTCAACTCGCCCACGGTATCGATGACCGGCCGGTGGTGCCCTACGAAGCGCCCAAGTCCGTGAGTCACGAGGAAACGTTCGATCGGGACCTGGACGATGAAACGGACATCCTCCGCGAGCTCCTCGGGCTCTCGGGGCGTGTCGCGAGCCGCCTGCGGGCCGACGGCTACCATGCCCGCACCGTGACCCTCAAAGCACGGTTGGCGAGCTTCACGACGCTCTCACGTTCTCGAACCCTCCCGGATGCCACGGATATCGGCGCCGATCTCTACCACCATGTCTCCGAGCTCTTCCGAGCGCTCCCCGGCGAACGACGGAGGATCCGTCTCCTGGGGGTGGCGGCGACGGGGTTAGTTCCGGCAGGCGCGGAACAGCTGGCCCTCCTTCGAAGCGAACGCTGGGGTGATGTCGAACGAGCGGTCGACAGGATCGAGCATCGATTCGGTAGGGGGGCAGCCATGCCGGCCTCGCTCTTGGACCGCGAACGACGCAGGTGAACGCTGTCTCACCTGCGCTTCCGCGGGCGGCACCGCGTTCAACCACCGGCGACCCTATAATCGAGACAGTCGATCGAGTCCCCCGGTCGAACGCGGGGCTCCCACGCGGAAGGCGTCACATGCCGCTGAGCGAGCACGAACAGAAGATCCTCGAGGAGATCGAGCGCCGCCTTGCGCAAGACGACCCCAAGCTCGTCGAACAGGTCGGTCGCTCGGACCTCTACTCGCACCTCGCGCGGCGCATCCGTCGTGCCGGCGTGGCGTTCGTCGCAGGGTTCATCATGCTGCTGTTCTTCCCGCTTTCGGTATTGCTCGCCGGTGTGGGATTCGCGGTGATGGTGCTCGCCGGTGCCGCAATCTATCGCTACGTCGGACAGTTGGGACGCGACCAACTCCGCGAGCTGCAACGCAACGGCGGCGCGTCGATGATGGGCATCATCGGCAAGCTTGTCGCTCGGTTGAGAACACCGCGCGACCAGTCGCTGGACGAATGATCCGGTTCGATGGCCCGTAGCCCGTTCGGGTGATTCTTTACCCCATGTACGCTCGGCGCTTGCCACATGTTCACACACTGCGGTAGAAAGAGCGCTCCTTCCCTTGGGTGCGCGCTCATCGCATGCTCGAAGCGTCTCTGTTGAGATGAGCTGCGCAGCAATACAGGCCGTTGTATCTATCGAAAGGCTCGCGTCCGATGGAGGGGTTCACCACACATCAGGCCTGTAAATTCACCGGCTGCACCTCGCGACAGCTCCGGTATTGGGACGAGATCGGACTCGTTGAACCGTCGGTGCAGGGCACCGGAGGGCGGCCCGGTATCCCTCGCCTCTACTCGTTCCGCGACCTCGTAGCCCTTCGTGTCGTGAAGTCGCTGTTGGACGGTGGGATGTCGTTACAGCGAGTGCGCCGCTCGTGGCAGTTCCTGAACAAGAAGGCGGGACTGGACAAGCACCTGTCGGAAGTGAAGCTCGTCACCGACGGTCAGAGCATCTTCAAGATCTGTCGGCACGATGGCGAGGTCATGGATGCGCTGAAGGACGGACAGATGGCCTTCTTCGTTGCGATCGACGACATCGCGACCGGGGTCGAGACGCATGTCACGCAGTTCGAGGAAGACCGCGAGAAGTTCCTGCGGGCGTTGCGGGAAGCAGCGGCGCACACCGCAACCGGTACTTAGGCCTTGGCGGGGCGGTACGCGCCGAAGAGTCGCTGCTGCAGGGTCCTGGTTTTCCGGAGCGCGTCCAGCGCCGCCCGCGCCGCTTCGTCGGCTGCGCGGCCCATCTCCGTCGGTGGGTCGACGGCTCCGTAGGCGGCCTCGCTCGCGAGTCCCGACAAGCGCTCCAGGGGCGTCGCCACCGTGGCCAGTTGGGCGACAACGCGGGCCCGATACTCCTGGATCGTTTCCCCCGGCGCCCGCGGATACCCGAGGGCACTCGCCTGGTCGGTGAAACCGCGGTACGTCGCCAGGATCTGCCCGCGGACCCCGTGGCCCGCCCGCCGCCGCCGGGCTCGGCGGGCCGCGCCGCGCCAGAGCGGTGACCCCAGCAAGGCCGCGAGAAGCAGGACGACCCCCGCCGACGCGAACGGAGCCCACGGACCGGAGCCCGAGCTCGACGGCCCCTGCCCAGTGCCCGTGAACGCCCCCCCCCGGCTCCCCTTCGGCACGCCCGGCGGATCTACTGGGCCCGGCTTGCCGCCCCCATTACCAGGCCCATGCCCGGGTCCGCATCCTTTCGTGCACGTCGGGGCCGGCTGGGCGTATACCGCCGCAAGTGGGTTGCTGCGGCCTGGGGTGGGCTCGAAGGCGAGCCACCCGTAGTCGGGGAAGAGCACCTCCACCCACGCGTGGTAGTCGCTCGTGGTTACCACCCTGGTGCCCGTCCCGGGCGCGAAGTTCCCAGGCGTGAACCCAACCGCTACCCGAGCCGGGATCCCCAGGGTCCGAAGCATCACGGCCATCGAACTGGCGAACTGCTGGCAGAACCCGCGCTTGGTCACGGTGAGGAAATCGATCATCGACAGCGCGTCGTCGCGAGGGGCGACGGTGGTGTCGTACGTGAACGACTGAAGGCGGTCCTGGATCGCCAGGATCTTCCGGTAGTCGTTCGGTTCTCCCTGCGTCCAATCTCTCGCCAGTCCGCCGATCTCGGGCGGAAGGTCTTTCGGCAACGCGGTGTAACGGATGTCCTGCGCCGGATGCGGGAACACGGACAGGTCGAGCTGCTCCGGCGTGGGCTCGATCACGGGAGAGGTGACGGTATACAGCGTCCCGATCCGCACGGGACCGTCGGCTGAGAGCGAGACGCTGCTCAGGTCGTAGCGGAGCGACACGTCGGAACTCACGGTCGAGGCCGGGTAGGCGGCCGGGAGCCACTCCGAACCAAGGTCGCTGGTGATGGTGAATCGTTGCGCGAACCGCCCGCCGATGGCGACGCTGGCGCTGAGGCCCGGGGCGTTGATGGTTGTCGTGGGTTGGATCTGCACCGGATCCTGCGACGGCTCCGGTCGCCACGTGGTCCCGTCGAACGAATCCAGGGCAACGGTGCGCCAGTACGCGGCGATCGGTGACTGCACGCGGAAGAGTTCGAGCGGGGTGGTTCGGTCCAGCTGTGCCCGGATGGAGACGAGCGGGTTCAGACCCGCCCCCGTCGACGAGGAGAGATCGATGACCGCCTTCGAACCGAATCCGGGGAGCACGATGGGCGCGAGCAAGGCAGCTGCGATGCAAGCGAGGCCCATCCGTCGAGCCCCGCTGCCCATCGACCATCTCCGCGCCCTCGGAGCGGAAGCGGGGAGACCCCATAGCGGTCCCCAGCCCTGAACCCGCCGCAGTCCATCGGAGAACACCAGGCAGAGTCCCGCGATCAGGAACAGGACGCCGTACTGCGGCTTCACCGTCTCCTCGAGCACCGTGTCCGCGAACGCCAGGAGGGAGATCGGCGGCAGCAGCCCCAGGAGCGGGCTGCCCGTTCGAACGGCAAGCGCGTGCATGGAGAAGACCGCAGCCCACACGGCCACGACGCCGGCCAGCATCAGGGGTGCCAGCGGCTGGGTCGGAGCGATCTGGATCTTGGCCTCTTGTCCGATCTGCCCGGCTGCGGCAACCGCGAGATGGAACGTATGCGCCGTCGGGAGCCCGAACCACGCGCTGTCCGGGAACACGACGATCGCCACGGCGACGGCGCACGCAGCCGCGCTCACCGCCGTTGCAAGGAGCAGGCTTCGCCGTTCGAACGCGACGGCAAGGACCGCCGATGCCAGGCCGACGGCCAGCAGCTTCCAGGTCGGTCCGTGCCCCACGAACACACGCCCGAAGGCAACCGCCGTCGAGAGGGAGACCGCCACCACGGCGGTTGCCCCGATCAGACGGTGCGCGCGAGGCGTTCGCCGGGAGTGTGCCATCGGTCCCTCAGAGGCATAGACGGGGGTAGGACGATCACGTCCCACCCGGCGCGGGTGAGTGCGAGACGAGCTTGGGTAGCACGTCCCTCTTGTTCGGTCTGTCGCCTGGGCGGCAGCGAGGCAGGTTCGTGGGGGTAGACGAGGACCGCCAGCCGGGGCCCGAAGCCTTGACCCGCGCGGATCACGCCAGCGAGTTCGGCGCCTTCGGGAGGCGAGGAGACGAGGACGAGCGAGGCGTCGGCGGCCGAGGACGAGCGCAGGTTCGACAACGCGGGGCCGAGCGAGCGGACCTGAACGTCGGAGATGGCGGAGAGTTCATCCAGGAAGGTGTCTTCGGCCACGGGATGGGGGGCGATGTTCGCGCTTGCGATCTTGAGGTTGAAGCCTCCACGGATCAGGAGGACACCGATCGAGGCCGCGACCGATACCGCCTTCTCGAAGCCGGGCGAGCCCTCTTTGCCGAGCGTCGTACTGCGGCTGTCCAGGAACAGGACCCCGCTCGCCCGCCGGGCCGATTCGTCCTGACGGATCATGAGGTCGCCAGTCCGCGCCACGCTCGGCCAGTGGATCCGCCGCAGGTCATCTCCGGTCTGGTATTCGCGCATCGTGTAGTACTCCTGGCCGGATCGGAACAGATGCATCGCGCGCGTGTTGCCGAACCCCCTGCCGGTGGCGGCGTCCGTTGGGATCCGAAGATCTTCGACGGTTGGCGTCACGATGAGTTCGTCACGGTCGTCGAACTGCAACCGTTTGCGGGTCAGCGCGAACGCGTCCGTGGCATCGATGGAGAGGGGGCCGATCCTGAACCGGCCGCGTGCCTGCGGGAGCACCGTGTAGCGAACCGTCTGTGTCTTGCGGGCACCCAGACCCGTCACCACCATCCGCGCGGGGCGGCCGAGTGAGGGCGGCAACTGGTCCTCGACCAGGAGGAAGGATGTCGGCGCCGAAGTGCGGTTCTCCACGTCCAATTCGACCGTCACCCGCGTTCCCGGATCGACCCGGACGTCGCTCAGCCGGCGACGGATCGCGAACCGAGGATGCGACCAACGCACCACGCCTCCCGCCACGAAAGGGAGCACGCCAACCCCGATCGCTACGACCTCCATCCCCGGCGAACCCACCAACCGCGCCGCGACCCAGATCCCCAGCCCGGCGAGGAAAACGGCCACCCCGCGGCCGGTCGGCATCAGGGGTTCTCCGCCACCGGTACCGAAACGGAATCCAGAACCTCGCGGAGGACCACATCGGACGAGCGACCGCTCATGATGGCATCGGCGGTAACGATCACGCGGTGCGCGAGCGCGGGCAGTGCCAGCGCCTTCACGTCGTCGGGGATCACATAGTCGCGGACCTGTGAGGCCGCGAGGGCACGGGCCGCACGGAGGATCATGATCGACGCTCGAGGGCTCGCGCCAAGGTAGATGTCGGAGTGCCGCCGCGTGGCCTCGACCACATCGACGATGTAGCGACGCAACGTGGGCGCGACATGCACCAGCCTGGCCTGTTCGATCATGGCGGCGATGCTCGGCGCGTCGGCGACGGGATGGATCTCCTGCAGCGCGTCGGCTCCCGTATGGGTCGAGAGGATGTCGGCCTCCACCTCGGCACTCGGGTATCCGATAGAGAGTCTCAGCATGAATCGGTCGAGCTGTGCCTCGGGCAATGGGTAGGTGCCCTCGTGTTCGATCGGGTTCTGCGTGGCGATCACCATGAACGGCGTCCCGAGCGGGTGGGTCTGCGTGTCCACCGTGACCTGGCGTTCCTCCATGCACTCGAGCAGCGCGGACTGTGTCTTCGGAGAGGCACGGTTGATCTCATCGCCGAGGACGATGTTGGCGAAGATCGCCCCGGGCTTGAACTCGAAGTCGCGTTGCTCCTGATTGAAGACGTTGACGCCCGTGACGTCGGTCGGCAGGAGGTCGGGGGTGAACTGGATCCGTCGGAACGAACAATCGACCGACCGTGCGATGGCTTTGGCGAGCATGGTCTTCCCGACACCGGGAACGTCTTCGATGAGCAGGTGTCCCTCGGCCACGAGTGCGACCAGGGCCAATCTGATCTCGGCGTTCTTCCCGCGAACCACCTGTTCGACGTTGTGCTCGATCTCGCTGAACTGCGCAGCGAATCCTTGCCAGTCCTGGGGTCGTTCGCGAACCTCCACCATCACCTCCGTGCCGGGGACCATCATCTTACGGCCCGTTGCGATAGGGCTCATCACGAGAGGGGCATCGGTTGAACCGTGAAGCCTGCGACGCGGGAACCGGGGGAGGCGGTTCCCGCGGTGATGTCGGCGGACCGGCCCGAAGGACGCCCCGCGCGGCCCCTGTTCGCTTGGATCCAGGCATCCGGGCCGGCCCGCCGATGCACAAGATTACACCGATGTGATTCGTTCGTGTTGCGTGAGGCAGGCGTTTCCGCCGGGCGCCCGATTACACTCCTTGCATGGGACGGGCCCTCGTGCTCAATGCGACCGATATCCCCTTGGCGGTGGTGCCTGCCCGCCGAGCGGTCGTCCTGGTCCTCAAGGAGAAGGCGGAGGTCGTCGCGAGCAACGGGATGGTGTTCCACGCCGAGAAGATCGTGATGGAGGCGCCCTCGGTGGTGCGGCTCCGGCGCTTCGTCCGGGTGCCCTACCGCGCGCACGCCCCGCTCACACGCCGGGCCGTGTTCGCCCGTGACGCCTGGTCATGCCAGTACTGCGGCGCAACTGCCGAGAACCTTGACCACGTGATCCCCCGCTCTCGCGGTGGACTCCATATCTGGGAGAACGTCGTGGCTGCGTGTCGCCGCTGCAATGCGAAGAAGGAAGACCGCACGCCGGGAGAGGCCGGATTCCATCTCGCCCGCCAGCCGTTCGCCCCGACCGACGGCTTCCGTCTCACGCTCGGACTCCTCGAACCGGGCTGGGAACCGTTCCTCGTCTGACCCCCCCACCCCGCTGACGTAGCTCCGACGCCACGGTCCTCCGTTCTTCGGTGCATCCCAACCACTATCGAACAACAGTTCGGCCTCCTTTTGCATTGACGTGGTGGAGTGTTAGTGGCATAAACGTGGGACGCAGTGGAGGAAAGGGGAGGAGGCGTGGCGGGTTTGCTCGGCACGCACAGCTATGCACTCGACCCCAAGGGCAGGGTGTCGCTACCGGCGAGGTTCCGTGAGGCCTTCGCCGACGGCTGCTGGCTCACCATCGGCCAGGACAACTGTCTCTATGTCTTCCCCAGGGCCGAGTGGGAGCGCCGTGCCGCCGAGGTCGGGTCTCCGCTCCTTTCCGACGCTGCGGGCCGAGCCTATGGACGGATGTTCTTCGGTAAGGCGCACGAAGCCGAACTCGATTCGCAGGGCCGGGTCACCATCCCGGGCCGGCTGCGGGAGGAGGTCGGGATCACTAAGGACGTGATCGTCCTCGGTGTGATGGATCGCATGGAGATCTGGGACCGAGCTGCCTACGACCGCTACGAAGAGACCTTCAGTGGCGCGTATCAAGCCGGAACCCTCGAACCTGGGAGGCAAGGATGAAACCCGACCTTGGTAAGGAAGTTCGTCAGAGTCTGTCGCTCATCGGGATGATGGCGCTCACCGTGCTCGCCACCTATGGGCTCGGATTGCTGGCCGGACACGTGGCGTAGTGACGGAAGGCGCTCACCTTCCCGTCATGGTGTCCGAAGTGACCGAGCTCCTCCGGGACCGGGGCAGGGTCCTGGATATGACACTCGGTGCCGGAGGGCACACGGAGGCGCTGCTCGTCGCCGGTGTAGGAACCGTCGTAGGTGTCGATCGCGATCCGGTGGCCATCGCGATCGCCGCCGACCGACTGGCAGTGTTCGGCGATCGCTTCCGAGCGCTGCAGAAAGACTTCTCCGAGGTCGAAGAGGCCGATGTCCTGGGGCCGGTCGACGGCGTCCTCTTCGACCTCGGGGTGTCGTCCATGCAACTGGACGAGGCCGGCCGCGGATTCGGGTACCGACAGGACGCACCGCTGGATATGCGGATGGCTCCCGACGGCCCAACGGCGGCCGATCTGGTGAATGAGCTACCGGAGAAGGAGCTCGCCGACCTCATCTTCGGATTCGGGCAGGAGCCGAAGTCCCGGAGGATCGCCTCGGCGATCGTCCGCAATCGACAGAAGGCCAGGATCGAAACGACCGACCAACTGGCCGGTGTGGTCGTGGGCGCTGTAGGGAAGCGGCCGGGGGGCCCCCACCCCGCGCGTCGCACGTTCCAGGCGCTCCGGATCGCGGTCAACCGGGAGCTCGAGGAGCTCGCCGCCGCCCTGCCTCAGGCGGTCGATCTCCTCGCTCCCGGAGGCCGCGTCGTGGTGATCAGCTATCACTCGCTGGAGGACGGCATGGTCAAGCGCGCCTTCCGTGCGGACCAGCGTCTCGTGGTCCTGACGAAGAAACCCCTGGTCCCCTCGGCAGAAGAGGTGGGAGAGAACCCTCGGTCGCGAAGCGCGAAGTTCCGTGCGGCCGAACGCCGCCTGGCGGTGGCGGCGTGAGCCTCCCTGCACGCAAAGCGGATGTCTCCGTTCCCGCCCCGGCTCCCCGGCGTCCGGCGGCGCCCAGGCGGGCGCCCGCTCGAACCCCCGCTCCCGTCTCGCGTCCCACCCCGGGCCGTCGTCGTCGTCCGGCGTTCCACCCGGGCTTCCTGTTCTTCTCGACCGCCGTCGTGACGGTCTTGGTGACCGTGGTGGTCGTGCTGAACGTGCTCCTTGCCCAGCAGGCGTTCCAGGTTCGCACATTGCGACAGAGCATCACCGAGCTTCAAGGCAACGGCGTCGCCTTGACCGAACGTGTCGCGGCGCTCTCGGCGCCCGGACGTGTCCAGGCGTGGGCGCTGGCCCATGGCATGGTGACCCCTCCCGATGTCTTCGTCCTGCCGGTGCAGGGCGGCACCGGCGGGGGACACCCGTGAGGCGACCTCCCGGAGCACGGCTCCTAACGTTGTTGGTGGCATTCGTGTTCGCGTTCGGGGGGATCACCGTACGGCTGGGATTCCTGCAACTGCGCGATCAGCGCGCGTACGCCGCACAAGGCCTGGCGCAACGTGTCCACACGATCACGCTTCCCGCCGCGCGCGGGATGATCGTCGACCGCGACGGCGTCCCACTCGCGATCACCGTCCAGGCGCGCGATGTCTACGCGGATCCTCGATATGTCGAGGATCCGTCAGCTACGGCAGATGCCCTCGCAACGTTGTTGGATGTCAAACCTCGCACCCTCATCCCAGCCCTGATCCACAACGGGTCGTTCGCCTACCTGGCCAGAGGTGTCGACGTCGGCCTCGCCGCGAAGATCGACGCGCTATCGCTCCCCGGCATCCTCACGACCCCTGTGCCCAAGCGCGAATATCCCGCGGGCGACCTCGCGGCACAAACGGTGGGCTTCCGGAATATGGCCGGGCAGGGATACGGGTTGGAGCAGCAATTCCAAACCCTGCTCGCGGGCAAGTCGGGCCGGGAACGCGTCGAACTGTCGCCGGGGGGACAGTTGATCCCCGAAGGTGTTCAGGTGGTCAACGCGCCCGTCCCCGGCAGCACCCTCGTCACGACGATCGACCGGCAGATCCAGTTCCAGGCCCAGGAGTACCTGAAGCAAGCAGTGAAAGCCAACCACGCCAAAGGCGGCACGATCATCGTGATGGATCCGAAGAGCGGCGACATCTACGCCATGGCGAATTACCCGACCTTCGACCCGAACGCGTTCTCCACGGCGAACAAGGACTTCTATCGGAACCGAGCGCTTACCGACATGTTCGAACCGGGTTCGGTCAACAAGATCATCACGGCGGCAGCGGGGCTCGAGGTGGGTGGCGTGACCATGACCGACAGGTTCAGCGTGCCGGCCTCGCGCACCATCGGTACCTTCACGATCCACGACTCCGAGGTCCATCAGATCGAAGCGATGACGCTCGGCGACATCATCACGAAGTCCAGCAACATCGGGGCTACCGAGGTCGCCGACAAGGTTGGTGCCGGTGGCCTGGCGACCTACCTGGCCAGGTTCGGATTCGGCCGAACCACCGGCCTAGGATTCCCCGGCGAGATCCCGGGCGAGATCCCCGCCACGCCCGACTGGACGGCGACGAGCCTCTCGACGATCTCCTACGGCCAGGGGATCTCGGTAACGCCCATGCAGATGGCGTCGGTATACGCCACGGTCGCCAACGATGGCACGCTGGTGCAGCCGCGTCTGGTGCTCGGGACCAAGGATCCGAACGGCGTCTTCCACCCGGCGGCCGAATCGCCGACCCACCCGGTGACCAGCCGGAGCACCGCGGACTCACTCACACAGATGCTGTCGTCCGTGGTCTCCGGAGGAACGGGTGTGAACGCGCAGATCCCCGGCTATCAAGTGGCCGGAAAGACGGGAACGGCCCTCATCCCCAACCCTGCGGGCGGCTATTACAAGAATGCCTACGTCGCATCGTTCATCGGGTTCCTTCCCGCGTCGGCTCCGCGGGTCGTCGTGGCCGCGATCATCGACAGGCCCACCACCGTGTACGGGGGTGTCGCGGCGGCTCCGCTCTTCCAGCAGGTGGCGCGCTACGCGATCCACCGTCTCGGGATCGCCCCGGCCGCCCCGGTACCGTTGCCACCGAGCGCACTTCACCCGTGATCCTTGCGGGCCCGGAGGACGGGCCGACGGTAAGCTCGGAACCCGTGGTTCCTTCCTTCCCCACCGTGGGTGAACTCGCGGCCGCGGTGCCCGGCGTCGTGTTGTTCGGCGACCCCACCGTTCGTGTCCACGAGGCAGCCTGCGATTCGCGCGACGTTCCCCAGGGCTCGCTCTTCTTCTGTATCCGGGGTGAGGCCGCCGACGGCCACAGGTTCGCTCGCGCGGCGGTGGGGGCGGGAGCCGTGGCCCTGGTGGTCGATCACCGCCTCGAGGATGTCGAAGTCCCACAGCTGCAGGTGGCGTCCGTCCGCGCCGCCGCGGGTCCCATCGCTGCCCAGATCTTCGGACATCCGGCGGAAGACCTCACGCTCGTCGGGATCACCGGGACGAACGGCAAGACCACCAGCACCTATCTCATGGAGTCGGTATTCGCGGCGGCGGGTGTCACAGCGGGCTTGGTCGGCACCACCGGTGCGCGGATCGGTGGCCGCCCCATCCCGCTCGCTCGTACCACCCCGGAGGCTCCCGACCTTCAACGGCTGCTCGCGCGGATGCGCGCCGAGGGCGTCGGCGCGGTCGCCATGGAAGTCTCCTCCCATGCGCTGGACCAACATCGCGTCGACGGGTTCGCCGTGGACGTCGCTGTCTTCACGAATCTCTCTCAGGACCACCTGGACTATCACGCGGACATGGCCCGCTACTTCGACGCGAAGGCCCGGCTCTTCACACCGGACCACGCGGCCGCGGGCGTCGTGAACCTCGACGACGCCTCGGGACGGGTCCTTGCGGGTGTCGCCACCGTCCCGCTTACCACTGTGGGAGTCGAGGCCGCCGATGCAGATCTCGTCGCGACGGATGTCCGTGTCGATGGAAGCGGGGTTGCGTTCCGCGTTGATGGGCTCGCCGTCAGTTCCCAGCTCCGTGGTGCGTTCAACGTCTCGAACTGCTTGGGCGTGGTGGCGGCGGCTCGGGAGCTCGGCATCGCCGATGACGCCATCGCCCGCGGGATCGCGTCCCTCGCAGGCGTACCGGGCAGGGTCGAGCCCGTGGAGGAGGGCCAGGATTTCCTGGTGGTGGTGGACTACGCCCACACGCCGGATAGCATCCAGACCGTGCTGAGGGCGGTGCGCCCGCTGATCCCCGGGAAGCTGATCTGTGTGTTCGGTTGCGGAGGCGATCGTGACCGCGCGAAGCGACCCTTGATGGGGGCGGCTGCGACCGGGAGTGCGGACCTCACCGTCATCACGAGTGATAACCCGCGTTCGGAGGATCCACTGGAGATCATCAGACAGATCGAGGCAGGCGCTGCTGCCGGCGGCGGGGCGTTCGTCTCGGAGGTGGACCGCCGGGCTGCCATCAGGCTGGCCGTGCGTCGTGCAGGGACGGGAGACGCCGTCGTCATCGCGGGAAAGGGGCATGAGCCCTATCAGGAGATCGGCGGGACCTCGCTTCCGTTCGACGACCGCGCCGTCGCTCGTGCAGAGCTCGCCGAACTGATGGGGCAGACGTCGTGAAGCCCCGAAGGATGAGCGATGTCGCGCGGGCCGTGGACGGGCGCCTCGTCGGCAACGACGTGGAGGTGGAGGCGGTCGCCACGGACTCCCGATCGGTGACACCGGGCGCGTTGTTCATCGCGTTGCCTGGCGAGCGTACGGACGGCGCGAGGTTCGTTCCTGAAGCGATCGGCGCCGGGGCCTGCGGCGTTGTCGTCGCCGACGGCACGGATGTCGATGGCCCCGCGGTCTTCGTGCGGTCGCCGGGGGAGGCGCTGATGCGGCTCGCCGCCGACGAGCGCTCCCGGATGGACGCCACCGTGGTGGGGATCACCGGCGCGAACGGAAAGACCAGCACGAAGGACCTCACGGCCGCATCGCTTGCCGGCTCGCTCCGAACACACGCGAGTCCGGGGTCGTTCAATAACGAGATCGGTCTGCCCGTGACCCTCCTGACGGCGCCGCCCGACGCGCAGGTGGTCGTTGCGGAGATGGGCGCTCGCCACAAAGGGGATGTGTCCGAGCTCTGCGCGATCGCGCGCCCGGACATCGTGGTCGTTATGAACATCGGACTCGCGCACATCGAGATCTTCGGATCGTGGGACGCCATCGTGGAAGCCTCCGCCGAACCTGTGGAGGCGGTTCGTGCCGACGGCGTCGCGATCCTCCTGGCCGACGATCCGGTGGTGGCGGGCTATCGGAGCCGATGTGCCGGCCGCGTAGTCACGTTCGGTACCACGGCATCGGCGGACGTGCGGGCCATCGACGTGCGCCTCGGCGCCGACGGATGTCCCCGATTCACCGTCGTTGCCAACGGCGAGACGGCCCAGGTGCAGCTGTCCGTCCCGGGGGAACACATGGTCACGAACGCGTTGGCCGCCATCGCGGTGGGACGCGAACTGGGCGTGTCCCTCCCGGATGCGGCGAACGCGCTTGCTGCCGCCCGCATCTCTCGCTGGCGGATGGAGACATTCACCACCACGGACGGGATCCGCGTGGTGAATGACGCGTACAACGCGAACCCGGAGTCCGTCGCCGCCGCCATCAAAGCGGCGCGCTGGATGGCCGGCGACGCGAACCTCATCGCGGTCCTCGGGCCGATGGCAGAACTCGGTTCGGTCGCGATGGTTGAACACGAACGGGTCGGCGAACTCGCGGCGCGCGTCAGGGTGGACCGGCTGATCACCGTTGGGGCCGCCGCCTACCCGATCGCCGTCGCCGGTCTGCGCGAGGGCGTGGAGCCCGACAACGTCGCGACCTATGACCGCGGCGACGAGGCGCTCGCCGATGTCCGGGCGCATGCCCGCCCAGGGGACGTTGTGCTGTTCAAGGCGTCACGCGTCGCCGGCCTGGAGAAGCTGGCGGAGGCGCTCCGATGATCTCCATCCTGGTTGCGGCGGGTGTCGGACTCGGCGTCACGCTCCTCGGGACACCGATCGCCATCCGCGCGTTCCGATTGTGGGGTTGGGGCCAGCGGATCAACGAAGAGGGACCCCACACACACTTCGAGAAGATGGGCACGCCGACGATGGGCGGCATCGTCATGCTCGCGGGATTGCTGCTCGGGTACCTGGCGTCGAGGATCACGTTCGGGGGTTTCTCAACCACCGGCGTCTCGTTGGTCCTCGCGGCCATCGGATTCGGGTCTGTCGGCTTCCTCGACGACTACATCAAGGTCCGCCATCGGCGGTCGCTCGGGTTGTCGAAGTCGCAGAAGTTCTTGGGGACGGCCGTGGTGTCGGTGGTGTTCGCGGTGTTGGTCGTGCACGTGGGAGGACACACGGGGACCACGACCGACATCTCGTTCATCCGCGACACGGGGATCCGGCTCGGCTTCTTCTTCTATGCGTGGGCTTTCGTGGTGCTCACGTCCTCATCGCACGCGGTCAACCTCACCGACGGATTGGACGGACTTGCCTCTGGATCGTCCATCATGGTGCTCGCCGCCTACGTGTTCATCGGCTTCTGGCAGTTCAGGCACTCGTGCAGCGCCGCTCCGCTGGACGCGTGCTACCCGGTCCAGGGACGCGCGATGCTGGATGCTGCCGTGGTCTCGGCGTCGATGATGGGTGCGGCCACCGGCTTCCTCTGGTGGAACGCCGCCCCGGCTCGCATCTTCATGGGGGACACCGGCTCCCTGGCGCTCGGCGGACTCTTCGGCGCGCTCGCCATCACCACCAACACCGAGCTGCTCCTGGTCATCCTCGGCGGACTCTTCGTCATCGAGACGGCGTCGGTGATCCTCCAGGTGATCTCGTTCCGAGGATTCCACCGGCGGATCTTCCGGATGTCCCCGATCCACCATCATTTCGAACTTGCCGGGTGGCCCGAATTCACGGTCATCGTGCGCTTCTGGATCGTCGCCGGACTCTGCGTGGGCGTTGGACTCGGCCTTTACTACGCGGACTTCATCGCGCGAGGGGGCCTGGGATGAGCGGCCGGTTCGACGGTGTCCGTGCCGTCGTGGTGGGCGCCGGCGTGGCGGGAGCCTCCGCAGCTCGCGTGCTCCTCGACCTGGGTGCCCACGTGGTCGTCACCGACGCCCGCGACGCGAACCAGCTCAACGGCGCGGTCGCGACCTTGGAGGCCGCCGGCGCCGACGTGCACACCGGGGGCCACGCTCCCCATGATCTTGACGACGCCACGCTGGTGGTGGTGAGCCCCGGTGTCACGCCCGACGCTCCGATCACCACCTGGGCGCGTGACCGCGGGATCCCCGTGTGGGGCGAGCTGGAACTCGGTGCGCAGATCGCGACCGTCCCGTATCTGGCGGTCACCGGCACGAACGGGAAGACGACCACCACGGGGATGATCGCTTCGTGCCTCACCGCGGCGGGGATGGACGCGGTGGCCTGCGGGAACATCGGCCACCCGTTCCCCGAGGCGGCCGCCGGATCCCATGAGGTTCTGGTCGTCGAGGCGTCGTCGTTCCAACTCTCCACCCAGTCGTCGTTCCATCCGGTGGTCTCTGTGCTCCTCAACCTCGACGAGGACCATGTGGACTGGCACGGCTCGACCGATGCGTACCGTCGCGCGAAGGCGAGGATCTTCGCGATGCAGACGGCCACGGACGTGCACGTCGGCAATCGCGACGATGCGCGTGCCGCCGAGATCTCCGCTACCGCCCCGTGTCCCGTCGTGTGGATCCGCACCGGCGAACCCGCCGACGGCGAGATCGGCTACATCTCCGGCGAACTCACCGCACGCCTCGACGCGGTCACGGTCTCCCTGGGGCCGATCGATACCCCCAGGGCCGGGTACCGAGAGGATGCGGCCGCCGCGGCCGCCGCGGCGCTGTCGTTCGGAGCTCCTCCCACGGCCGTGATCGACGGGCTCGCGAACTTCGTGCCTGCCGCTCACCGCGGCGACGTCGTCGCGGAGATCGAAGGCGTGCGGTTCATCGACAACTCGAAGGCGACGAACGTGCATGCGGCACTCGCGGCTATCGCCGCGGTGGATGGCCCCCTCGTACTGATCGCAGGGGGCCGGGCGAAGGGGCAGGACCTCGCCCCGCTCGGACAGGTCGCCGGCCGTCTCGACGCGGTGGTGGCGATCGGGGAGTCCGCCGAGGAGATCGTCGCACTCTTGGGAGATCGCACGGAGGCACGCGAGGCGACCTCCATGAAGGAGGCGACCCGGATGGCGTTCGAGCGGTGTCCGCATGCGGGGACCGTGCTCCTGGCTCCGGCCTGTGCGAGCTGGGACATGTATAAGGACTACCGTGAGCGCGGGGAAGATTTCGCCGCGTGCGCCCGGACGTTGGGGGACGTGCAGCATGCCTGAGCGCGGAGCGGCTCGTGCGAAGAAGCAGCCGGCTCGCAAGGTCCGCGAACCCGCCCGGGCTGTCCGGCGCCCACTGCGGCTGGTGACACCGGTTCCTGTCAACACGCCGGCCAGGGATCCGGCCAGAGCCGTTCGCACGAGCCTTCTCTTCCTCCTGATCCCGTCGGTGATCCTCATCGCGGTAGGGGTCGTCGAGGTGCTGTCGGCGAGTTCGGTGGAGGCCTACACGACCTACGGCACCAGCTTCTGGTTCTTCGGGCGTCAGGTGATGTACGTGGGGATCGGCTCGGGTGCGCTCCTCGTCACGTGGCGGCTGCCGTACCGAGCCTGGCAGCGCGCCGCCGTTCCGTTCCTAGGTGTGACCGTGTTCCTCATGCTGCTCGCGCTGCACCCTGCCGCGGGGACGTCGGCGTACGGCGCGAGCCGATGGATCGCGGTGGGACCGTTCACCCTTCAGCCCTCGGAGTTCGCGAAGCTCGGGCTCGTCGCCTTCGCAGCGATGATCCTGACGAAGAAATGGGACAAGCTTCACGATCCCGGTCATCTGGCGCTGCCGCTCGGCCTCGTCGTGCTGGTGGTCGCCGGGATCGTGCTCCTCCAGCACGACCTCGGTACCACCGTCGTCCTTTGTTCGAGCGTGTTCGTGATGGTGTTCGTTGCCGGTGCGCGGATGAAACACCTGGCGCTCACGGCCGTGGCCGCGGGAGTGGTCGGCGGGTTCACGGTGCTGGGTACCGCCTACCGACGAGCGCGGTTCCTGAGTTTCCTCGATCCCGGGCTCGATCCTCAGGGCACGGGCTACCAGTTGACGCAGGGGCTCATCTCCCTGGGCTCGGGTGGGTGGTTCGGCGTCGGCCTCGGAGCCAGTCGCGGGAAGTGGCAGTTCGTTCCCAATGCCCATACGGACTTCATCTTCGCCATCTTGGGGGAGGAGCTCGGCTTCCTGGGCGAACTCGTCGTGCTGACGTGCTTCGTCCTGCTCATCTATGCCGGGGTGCGGATCGCGCTTCGTGCCCCCGATGTGTTCGGCAGGTTGCTGGCCACCGGCATCACCGCGTGGATCGGCGTTCAGGCCGTGGTGAACCTGGGCGCGGTGACCGGACTACTTCCCATCACCGGCGTCCCACTTCCGTTGGTGTCCTTCGGCGGCTCTGCCCTCATCGTCACCATGGCGGCGATCGGTGTACTCGCGAACATCGCGCGATCCAGTGTCGCTTCCGGGTCGGGGAGCGCGGCACGTGCCGGCGCCCGCACCCGGACGGCGACACGATGAAGGTCGTCGTCGCAGGGGGCGGAACAGCCGGCCACGTGTTCCCCGCGCTCGCGTTGGCAGAACGTCTGCGGGCCGATGGGGCCGACATCACGTTCGTCGGTTCGTCGCAGGGGCAAGAGGCGCAGTTCGTCCCGGCCGCAGGGTTCGCGTTCCGCGGACTGCGCGTGGCGTCGGCGCAGACACGACTCTCCTTCGGTGCTGCGAACGCGCTGTGGCTCACGTTGCGCGGCGCGCGGATCATCCGCTCGCTGGTATCGGAGGCCGACGTGGTGGTGGGGATCGGAGGCTACGCGAGCGCCCCGGCGATCCTGGCGGCGCGTCGAACGAAGACCCCGATCGTCCTGCTCGAACAGAACAGTGTTCCGGGGGTCGTGAACAGGATCGCGTCCCGATGGGCGGACGCCGTTGCGGTGGTGTTCGCCGACACCGCCCGCTGGCTGCATCAGGGCGTCCGCGTCGAGCAGACGGGCAATCCGGTGCGCCCGGAGATCGTCCAGGTCCCCGCGAATCGGGCGGGGCTCGCCGCCGAAGCCCGCGACGTATTCGGGTTATCCGAGGATCGCCGGACCGTGGTGGTCTTCGGAGGGAGCCAGGGGGCGCTGCACCTCGATCAGATCGTCGCCGGTGCCCTGCCGCTTCTTCGAACGCGCAAGGATCTCCAACTGCTGGTTTCGACCGGGCCGGCCCACATCGACCTGGTGCGGTCCGCCTTGGGCGAGGCGGGCGATCTTCCCGTCAGCGTGCATGGCTTCATCGAACGGATGGATCTCGCCCTGGCCCTCGCCGACCTCGCCGTGGCGCGTGCCGGCTCCGGCCACATCACCGAACTGGCCGTCTGCGGCGTGCCGGTCATCCTGGTTCCGTACCCGCACGCCACCGAGAACCACCAGGAAGCCAACGCACGGGAGCTCGAACGCGGCGGTGCCGCCACGGTCCTGCTCGATCCCGGATTGTCGTCGAAGGACCTCGTAGCCGCCATCCTTGTGCTCATGGACGATGACGAAGCTCGCGCCGCGATGGGCGAGGCGATCCGGACGTGGGCACAGCCCGACGCGGTCACCCGGCTTGCCGCCCTTGTCTCGAAGGTGGCAACGTCGTGAGGCAGACGTACGCCCCGCCACCGGGAAGCATCCCTACGCTGCCCGTTCCTTCGCTCGACGCCGTCCGGTCGGTGCACCTCATCGGCATCGGCGGAGCGGGCATGCGGAACCTCGCACGTCTGTTCATCGCGCGTGGGGTGTCGGTCACCGGTTCGGACCTCAAAGACTCTGAGGGCCTCAGGGAGTTGCGTGGCCTCGGCGCGATCGTTTCGGTCGGACATGCGGCCCGCCAGGTAGGGGTCCCCGACGCGGTCGTCGTGTCCAGTGCGATCTCGGCTGCGAACGTCGAGTTGGCGCACGCCCGCGAGTTAGAGCTTCCCGTGTGGGCGCGCGCGCAGGCCCTCGCCGCGTTCGCTGCGGGCCATCGTTCCATCGCGATCGCCGGCACGCACGGGAAGACCACCACGACCTCGATGCTTGCCGTGATCCTGGAACGCGCAGGTCTCGACCCGAGCTATCTCATCGGCGGCGATCTCAACGAATCGGGGAGCGGAGCCCGGGCCGGATCCGGGGATCTATTCGTCTTCGAGACGGATGAGAGCGACGGCTCCTTCCTCCTCTCTGAGCCGATGGTGGCCATCGTGACGAACATCGAGGTGGATCACGTGGACTTCTATCCCGGGGGCCAGGAGGAGATCGAGTCTGCGTTCGCTGTGTTCATGCAGCGCGCGGCCGCGATCATCGCGTGCGGGGACGACGCGGGCGTCCGTCGCTCATCAGGGCTGGCCGGCAAGCCGGCTCGGACGTACGGTGTCGGGAGCCATAACGACATCCGGCTGGAGGTCCAGAGCGAAGGCCCCGACGCTGCGGTGGGGATCGTGCGGCTGGAAGATGGCTCGACGGTGACGGTGCGGCTCCGGGTTCCCGGGGTCCACAACTTGCTGGATGCGACGGCCGCCCTCGTGGCTGCGGTCGCCGTGGGGGTCGAACCATCCATCGCCGCTCGAGCGCTGGCAGGGTTCACCGGCGTTCACCGGCGGTTCGAACTTCGAGGCTCTGCCCGCGGCGCCTCCTTCTTCGACGACTACGGCCACAACCCGACCGAGATGGCGGTTGCCGTACGAACCGCCAGGGGCCGGGCGCCCGAACGACTGATCGCGGTGGTGCAGCCTCATCGCTACTCCAGGGTGCAGGCGCTCTGGAAGGAACTGGGCGCGAGCGTCACCGATGCCGACCTCATCCTCGTGACCGACGTCTACGGCGCGGACCAACCTCCCATCCCGGGTGTGACCGGGCAGTTGGTCGCCGACGGCGCACACATCGCGGCGCCGGATAAGGAGATCCTCTACCTCCCGCATCGCGACGATCTTCTGGACTACCTGGAGCGAGAGGTTCGTTCCGGGGACCTGGTGCTCACCATGGGCTGCGGCGACGTGTGGATGCTCGCCGACGCTGCGCTGGTCCGGATCGCGGAGCACGACGCATGACCGATCGCGTGGAGCGCGCGGCGGCGATCATGGAGCAGGCGGGTGCGCGGGTGAAGCGCGATCTTCCCCTCGCCCCATTGACCACCTTCCGTATCGGCGGGCGGGCCTCTCTCTATATGGAGCCCGATTCGGAGAAGGACCTGGCGGCCGCCGCCAGAGCGGTCGCGGTTGCGGGGATCCCGTACGTCATCATCGGGAAAGGCTCGAACATCCTGGTCGCCGACGAGGGGTTCTCCGGACTCGTGATCCGGCTCGGACACGGGTTCCGCTGGGCGGCCCGCGATGGTCATCGCTTGAGTGCCGGGGGAGCGATGCCCCTGCCGGCCCTTGCGGGTGTGGCACTCCGCCACGGTCTCTCGGGGCTGGAGTTCGGGGTGGCCATCCCGGCGACGCTCGGCGGAGCCGTGGTGATGAACGCCGGAGCACACGGGGGTGAGATGTCGCACGTCGTCGAGGCCGTCACGGTGTTCCGGATGGACCACGCTCGGAGCGAGGCCGTGGAGCACGCCGACCTGGGGTTCTCCTACCGCCACTCGGGGATACCGGAAGGCCGCGTGGTCACCGGTGCGTCGCTGCGCCTGATCCCGGGCGATGACGCCGCGATCCGATCGCTGATGGACGACGCGAGAGCGTGGCGCCGTCGAACACAGCCGCTGGCGGAGCCCAACTGCGGAAGCGTCTTCACCAACCCTGCGGGGGATCACGCAGCGCGCCTCATCGAGGCAGCGGGAGGCAAGGCGTTGCGTGTGAACGGGGCCGCCGTCAGCCAGAAGCACGCGAACTTCATCGTGGCGAACCCGGGCGCCACTGCGGCCGATGTCCGCGCGCTCATCACCCGTGTCCAAGACATGGTGGAGGCGTCCTGCGGGATCCGACTGTCAACGGAGGTCCGGATGATCGGTGGTCCCCCGTGACGCGCCCGGAGCTCCGCATGGATGTGGGTGGACGATGGAGCGCCTCCGGCCGGGGCAAATGGGTTGTCGCGTTCCTGGCGATGGTCGCCGTGGTCGGGGGAGGCGTCGCGATCACGCATACCGCACTGTTCTCCGCGAAGACGATCACCGTCCGGGGCGCGTCCCATCTCTCCCAGGCCGACGTGCTCCGGGTAGCCGGACTCCAGCGAGGCACGAATGTCTTCTACCTGGATACGGAGGCGGCACGACGCCGGTTGGTTGCGAACTCCTGGGTCGCCTCCGCTACGGTCATCCGCAGTCTCCCGTCCACGGTGGAGATCACCGTCGAGGAGGTGCGGCCGATCGCCGTCACCGCAAGCGCCGAAACTCCGATGCTCCTGGCGCAGGACGGCACGGTCTTGGGACCGGCTCCCGCCGCTACCAGGCTCCCGGTGATCGGCACGGCGGGGGAGAGCTCCGCCCGTGACGGGGCTGGAGTGCTGGGCGCCATGGCCATGCCATTCCTCGCGCACATCGCAGCGGTGGATGTCGCGGCGGACGGTTCCATCACACTCACCCTCAGGGATGGGGTGATCGTGACCTATGGGGATTCCGCAGACGTCGTCCGCAAGGCACGTGCGCTCCGTGCGGTGCTTGCATGGGCTCGCAGCCAACCGATCGGAGTGGTGTCCATCGACGTGTCTTCACCTGCGGTACCGACCGCCCGTCTCCGGGGGATGACCGGCGCCACCGCGATCGCCCCTCCGCCCTCTCGGTCCAGCTCTGCGTCAGCCTCACGTTCGGCCTCTCCCTGACGGCCGCCTGGCCCTCGTCGGAACTGCCAGGGGTCTGTTCATCTCGTTAAGACAGATGCTTGACGGACCAGCAGGTTCTTAGTAGTGTCCCTAGTTCTACGTTAGGTAGATATAACAATAACGTTGTAGTTGACAGTTAGGGTCTGGCACACGAACAGGTTCCCCAGCTAGCCGGACCGGGGTCCGGGAATTCGGAGGCTCTCCATGATCGATGCTCCCCAGAACTACCTCGCGGTGATCAAGGTTGTTGGCATCGGCGGTGGTGGTGTGAACGCGGTGAACCGGATGATCGAGGCAGGCCTCCGGGGCGTCGAGTTCATCGCTGTGAACACGGACGCGCAGACCCTCCTTATGTCCGACGCCGAGGTCAAGCTGGACATCGGCCGGGAAACGACCAGGGGCCTGGGCGCCGGCTCCGACCCCGAGGTCGGCGAAGCGGCTGCGCACGAGCACAGCGAGGAGATCGAAGAGATCCTCAAAGGTGCGGACATGGTCTTCATCACCGCGGGCGAGGGTGGTGGAACCGGGACAGGCGGTGCCCCCGTTGTGGCCGAGATCGCGAAGGGATTGGGCGCGCTCACCATCGGTGTCGTTACCCGGCCGTTCGGTTTCGAGGGGCGCAAGCGCGCGACGCAAGCCGACGTGGGGATCACTGATCTGAAGAAGGCCGTCGACACCCTGATCGTGGTTCCGAACGATCGACTCCTCCAGGTGTCGGACCCCAGCACCCCCATGGTGGATGCGTTCCGGATGGCGGACCAGGTCCTGTTCCAAGGGGTCGACGGCATCACGTCGCTCATCACGACGCCAGGCCTCATCAACCTGGACTTCGCCGATGTGAAGTCGGTGATGACCGGCGCCGGTTCGGCCCTCATGGGCATCGGGATCGGCTCGGGACCCGACAGGGCCACCGATGCCGCGAAATCCGCGATCAGTTCGCCGCTCCTCGAATCCTCGATCGATGGCGCCAAGGGCGTGCTGCTCTCCATCGCCGGCCCGACCGACCTCTCGCTCCACGAGGTCAACCAGGCCGCCGACACCATCACCCGGGGTGCTCATCCGGACGCCAACATCATCTTCGGTGCCGTCGTGGACGATGCGCTCGGGGACGAGGTTCGCGTCACGGTGGTTGCCGCCGGGTTCGACAAGACCTCACCGATGATCGGCAGTACCGACGAGAACCGCTTCGAGAACCGCCTTTCCCGTCTCCTGGAAGAGCCCGTCCGAACGGAACGCCGCTCCGCTGCGGACCCCTCGCTCCCGTCGATCCTGGCCGAGGATCTCGAGGACGAGGCCGACATCTTCGCTCCGACCAACGAGCCCGAACCGGTTTCGGTTTCCTTCGACGCCGAGGAGGATCTGGACATCCCAGATTTCCTGAAGAACTAGGCCGGGCGTTCGCCCGCCCTACCGCGCGGCCCTGCGCGGATCTGGGGGCGGGGAGGTTCCAGCTCGAGGCGTCCTTCCCCCGCCTCGTGGCCGAGAACGGACCTCCCCGCCCTCGTTCCATCTTCGAAAGGATCCATGGAGCGCTCCGACGTCCTGGCGAATCTCTCCGACATCCGGGCTGCCATCGCCGCCGCCGCCACGCGGTCCGGTAGAGAGCCGTGGGCAGTCACCATCGTCGCCGCCGCCAAGACGGTGTCGGTGGAGGCGGTTCGCTGGGTGGTGGACGCCGGGGTCTCGGCGGTCGGTGAGAACTACGTGTCGGAGCTTCGCGCGAAGGCCCCCGAGGTCCCCGATGTTCGGTGGCACTTCATCGGAACGCTTCAGCGCAGCACCGCCCAGCATGTGGCCGACATCGCCCACGTCGTGGAGACGGTCTCGGGGGAGGGGGCGCTCAGACGACTGGCCGGCCGAGCCGCTCGCGCCGGAAGGGCAGTGGATGTGCTGATCGAGGTCGACTTCACCGCCGAACGCTCCGGCGTGCACCCAGAGGACCTTCCCGCCGTGGCTTCGCTCGTGGCCTCTCTCGAAGGGGTGAAACTGCGGGGTCTGATGACGATCCCACCGGTTCCCAAGACCCCTGAAGACGCCCGGCCCTACTTCCGCCGCCTCCGTGATCTTCGGGATGAACTCAACCGAACCAACCCTGAGGTGCTGGAACTCTCCATGGGAATGTCGTTGGATTACCAGATCGCCGTCGAGGAAGGCGCTACGATGGTGCGGATCGGAACGGCGTTGTTCGGTCCGCGGACGACGTGAAGGTTGGGAGGAAGTGATGGCCGCCGTGTGGAAGAAGACACTGAACTACCTGGGTCTCGTTGAAGACGACGACGATTTCGTCGAGGAGATGCCCGAAGCCGAGCCGACGGCGGTCCGCCGCATGAAGCCTCGGGCCGTCCGGGAGATCCCCTCCAACGACGAAGGCGTCGTCCTGACCCACTCCTCACCCCGTCCGGTTCCTTCCGGCACGATCCACAAATCCGAGCCCAAGCGGTTCAACGAGGCACGCGATGTGGCGGACCGATTCAAGGACGGAACCGCGGTCATCATGAACCTGCAAAGCACGGAGGACACCATCGCTCGACGCCTGGTCGACTTCGCCTCAGGCCTCGTCTACGGCTTGGATGGCAAGATCGAACTCGTGGCGAACCGCGTCTACCTCCTCACGCCGGCCGACGTGGAAGTGAGCGCTGAAGAGCGCGAGCGGATCGCGGGCGGAGCCTTCTACAACCAGTTCTGACGGAAGCTCTTCCCCCGAGAGGGCCGAGCGTCGCCCCCGCCAAGGCTGCTAGCCTCTCGCCTCGATGATCGCTGTCTCGACTTGGAGGTCGATCCTTTGCCTTGCCGTCACCCTGATCTGGATCATCCTCCTGATCCGGATCATCCTCAGCTGGGCTGAGGCCGCAGGGTGGCGCGTCCCCTCAACAGGTCCGGTCCGCGCCGGTCACGACTTGGTGATCGACGTGACCGAACCGCTGCTGCGACCGCTTCGAAAGCTCCTTCCCCCGATGCGCATGATCGACGGATCGGCCCTGGCGGCGTTCGTTGTCTTGATCGTGGTGCGAACGGGGCTGGGTTGCTGAGATACTGCCCCTTTCTCCGGCGCTTTCTCTGGGAGGAACGATGAAGAAGAAGCAGACAGACGACGTCGCGGACTTCGCCGGTGCGCCGGCCCCCAAGGCTCTCGGGCCCGCCGACGTCCAGCAGAAGGAGTTCCGGGTTTCCCGCTTCAGTGGCTACCGGATGCGCGACGTCGACGAGTTCCTGGACCAGATTACTGAATCCATGAACGCCATGGTCGAGGAGAACCGCAGACTTCGGTCCCGCGGTGGTGGTTCGCTGATCGGTGCTCCCGACCTG
This sequence comes from Actinomycetota bacterium, assembly GCA_034667405.1. Classification (GTDB taxonomy): domain Bacteria; phylum Actinomycetota; class UBA4738; order UBA4738; family HRBIN12; genus JANXVR01. Next base: position 157,343 of record JAXDJX010000018.1, read on the forward strand.
GCCGACACATCGCGTCAGTCGGATGAGATCATCCAGCGCGCGCGTGTGGAAGCTGCCCAGATCATCGAGGCCGCGCGATCTGGTGCCGCCGGTATCGCCGGCGCGTCGACGCCCGCGCCGGGGCCCGCCGTCAACCGCGCCCCGGTCGGCGCCTTCTTGGCGCAGGAGCGGAGCTTCCTGCAGAGTCTTGCGGGCCTGGTGCAAGAGCATGCTGAAACGGTGAAGGGATTGGCTCGGGCCGATAAGGCCGCCACTTCGATGGGCGCCCGTAGCTCGGCAGCCGCGATGTCCACGCCAAGCCCCAGGTCATCCACCGCCGCCCCCTCGGGCGCTGAACGATCGTCGACGCCGCAGGAACCCAAGACCGCGAAGACATCATCGGCGGAAGCCGAACCCGGAGTGCGTCCTGCCTCGGATCCCCGTCCGACCGTTCCGATCGCGAACGTCGAGGAGCCGATCCGGCTCGATGAACCCGCGTCAACGTCCGCGGGTGCACGGCGGGACGACGACAGACCCGGTGACGCGCCCGACCGCTCGCTCCGCGAGCTCTTCTGGGGCGAGGACTGAGGGACAGGATCGACAGCCCGTAGCTCACGCGCCGGGCGTCAGCCTGCGAAGCGTGAGTTTCACCTCTGCACCCTCCAACGTCACCGAGCGTTCGAACGTGACGTCCGCAAGCCGTGAGTGCTGCAGGTCGGTGGCGAGCGTTTCGCCGGCGATGTAGTCCGCGTGTGCTCGGAGCGCTGCGATGACGGCGTCATCGCCTTCCACTCCCAAGGCGATCCGGTCACTCACCTCGAACCCGGCCGCCTTGCGCGCATCCTGGACCGTGCGGACGAGTTCGCGGGCCAGTCCTTCCGTTCGAAGGTCGTCGGCGAGTTCCAGATCGAGTGCGACGGTGATCCCGGACTCGGAGGCGACACCCCATCCCTCGCGAACCTCTTGGGCGAGGTCGACATCGACCGGCTCGATCACGACGATCACGCCGGAGATCGTGAGTTCTACTGCCTCTCCGTGCGCAAGTCGGCCCGCCAGGGTGCCGTCGTCGGAGCGCAGCTGGCCCGCGAGTTCCTTGACCCGGGGTCCGAGCTTCGGGCCTAACGTCTTGAAGTTCGGTTTGGCGTGCCAGCGGCCGAACCCTGCGACCGACTCGGCGAAGACGACCTCGCGAACGTTGAGCTCCTCCGCGACGATCGGGAGGAGGTGCCGGAGGGTCGCGGGATCCCCGGGGAGGTGGATGACCGCTTCGGACAAGGGCTGTCGCGTTCGGGTCTTCGTGTCCGTCCGTACCCGGCGACCCAGTTCCACGATGGCACGCGCGGTGTCCATGGCCTCCTCGAGCGCGGGGTCCCGTGGGAATGCATCCGGCGCCGGGTAGTCGGCCAGATGGACCGATCGAGGCAGGGAGGAACGCCACGCGGCCAGGTTCAGCCACAGCTCTTCGGTGATGAACGGGGTGAACGGCGCGAGTAGCAGGGCGATCGTGGTGAGGCACTCGTAGAGGGTGTGGAACGCAGCAGTGCTGTCCGTGCGCGCGTCGCCCTCGGGGTCCCAGAACCGCCGCCGCGAACGCCGGACGTACCAATTGGACAGATCGTCGATGAAGGCAGCGATGCGTCGGCCCGCGCCTGTCGCGTCGTAGTCATCGAGCCCTGACCGGGCGCCGTCACAGGTTGCCGCCAACCGAGAGAGCACCCAGCGGTCCAGGAGGGGCCGGTCTGCCACGGGCGGCGGCGCCACATCTGGATCGAAGCCTTCGACGTTCGCGTACGTGATGAAGAAGGAGTAGACGTTCCACAGCGTGAGGAGGAACTGCCGGACGACCTCATCGAGGATGGCCGGCGAAACCCGTCGGGAAGACCACGGCGAGCCGCTGGTCAGCAGGAGCCAGCGGAGCGCATCGGCTCCATGGGACTCCATCACCGCCATCGGGTCCATCACGTTGCCGAGCGATTTCGACATCTTCCGGCCGTCCTCGTCCGTGATGTGACCGAAACACACGACGCTCCGATAGGCGGTCTCATCGAAGTGCAGGGTTCCTTCGGCCATCAGCGTGTAGAACCAGCCGCGGGTCTGGTCGATCGCCTCGGAGATGAAGTCGGCGGGGTAGCGCTTCGCGAACGTCTCCAGGCCACGGCCGAGTTCCGGATGGTAGCCCCACTGTGCGTAGGGCATGGCGCCGGAGTCGTACCACGTGTCGATCACCTCCGGAACACGGGTGGCAACAGCGTCGCACTCCGGGCAGGCGAAGGTGACTTCGTCGATATAGGGGCGATGCGGGTCGAGCCCCGAGAGATCACGGCCCGCCTTCTGGCCCAGTTCGCTCAGGGAGCCGATAGCGGTCTGGTGTCCGGCGGTGCAGCGCCAGATGGGGAGCGGCGTGCCCCAGTAGCGTTCGCGACTGAGCGCCCAGTCCACGTTGTTCTCCAGCCAGTTGCCGAAGCGCCCCGTCTTCAGGTGCTCGGGATGCCAGTCCACCGTGTCGTTGACGGCCAGCAGCCGGTCCTTGACCTCGGTGGTGCGGACGTACCACGACGTTCGGGCGTAGTAGAGGAGCGGCGTGCTGCATCGCCAACAGAACGGATAGCTGTGCTCGTACACCCCCTCACGCAGGAGGAGGCCGCGCGAGCGCAGATCCTCCATGATCACCGGATCAGCATCCTTGAAGAAGAGACCACGGATGAACTCCGGAGCGAGATCGGTGAATCGTCCGTCGTCGCCGACGGGCTTGTGCACCGGCCACCCCTGCTCGAGCCCCACGGCAAGGTCGGGGGCGCCGAACGCCGGGGCCATGTGCACGATCCCGGTTCCATCCTCCATCGTGACGAAGTCGCCGTGAACCACCGTGTGGGCGTTGTCGACGTTAGGGTACGGCGGGGTGAACCGGGCACCGATCAACGTCTCGCCCCGGAACGTTCGGATAAACTCGGCGTCCTCGAGAACCTGCGCTCGCAGGCTACTCGCGATGATCAGCCGCTCTCCGTTCCGTTCGACCAGGTCGTAGTCGGCGGCCCGATCTACCGCCGCGCCGGTGTTCGAGGGGAGGGTCCAGGGGGTGGTGGTCCAGACCAACAGCCCTGCGCCGACCAGGTCGGGATCGCCCGGAACCGAGATGAGCGGGAACCGAACGAACACGCTCGGGTCTTCGACGGTCTCATAACCTTGCGCGACTTCGGCGTCGGACAACGCGGTTCCACAGCGGGGGCAGTACGCCGTAACCTTGTCGGCCTCCTGAAGGAGACCGCGGCCGTGGAGCGACTTGAGGGACCACCAGACCGACTCCATGTACTCCGTGTCCATGGTCCAGTAGGGGTCGGACATGTCCAGCCAGAATCCGATGCGCTCGGTCAGCGCCTCCCAATCGCGGACGTAGCGCCGCACCGACTCCCGGCACCGTTCGTTGAAGGCCGCCACGCCGAACGCCTCGATGTCGCGTTTGCCCTTGGTGCCGATCTCCTTCTCGACCTCGATCTCCACCGGAAGCCCGTGGCAATCCCAGCCGGCTTTGCGGAACACGTAGTGGCCCGTCATGGTCTTGAACCGAGGGTAGATGTCCTTGAACGTCCGCGTGACGGCGTGGCCGATGTGGGGCTTCGCGTTCGCGGTGGGGGGACCGTCGTAGAAGACCCACTCCGGCGAACCTTCTCGCTGGGCGAGTGAGGCCTCGAAGATGTGCTCGGCGTTCCAGAAGGTCAGGATGCGCGCTTCCAGCTCGGGGAAACGCACCTTTGGGTCCACCGGTTCGAACCGCGCCATCCCGTTCCTCCTCCGCACATGCGAAACGCCCCGCCCCTGGTGCAGGGACGAGGCGCGAAACCCCGCGGTACCACCCCGCTTGCCGGCAGCACCGGCCGCTCACGGATCGCTCACGCGATCCTCCGCCTTCACGCTGCGACTACGCCTGCGCCTACTGCGATGGCGGTCCGTCCGCCATCGGTTCGGACAGGGGCTCTAGGAGGATGCTCGCGGGGTGCTCGGCACCGGGCTCGCACCGTCCCCGGTTCGCTCATGCTCCACGGTCCCCGCGACCGTGTTCCCGTCAATGCCTGTACCGAGGATGCTACACGCTCATGAAACGGGGGCGGGGGCACCGCTGTCGATCCCGACAAGTCGGGCTTTGACCAGGGGCGATAGGTTTTCAGGGCTGGCTCTGTTACCCTCGCCGACCATGGCTGGAACCACGAAACTCACCAAACCCGAGATCGCCACTCTTCGAGAGACCCTGCTCCAAGAGCGGGAGGAGTTGCGCAGCCAACTCACGACCATCGAGGAGGACATGTTCTCCGCGAGCCAGACGGAGATGAGCGGGGACTCCGGTGTCGATGACGAATCCGCCGATGCGGGAACCACCACGTTCGAACGGGAGAAAGAGCTTTCGATCGAGAACAACGTCCGCGACCTCTTGCAGAAGATCGAGCGGGCGCTCGCCAGGATCGAAGAGGGTACCTACGGCCTGTGCGAGTTCTGCGGCAAGCCCATCGAGAAGGCGCGGGTGAAGGCGCTTCCTTACGTAGACCTCTGCATCACCGACGCCCAGGCGCAGTCGCGCCGGTAGTCGTGGACGCGGTTCGCCGCCGCGCCGGGGCATGGTTGTTCGCGGTCGCCCTGGTGGTCTTTGCCGCAGACCGTCTGACGAAATCCTGGGCGGAACATTCACTTCCGGGCCACCCGATCGACGTCCTCAAGGGAGTGCTGACCTTCCGATACGCCACGAACGCTGGGGGGGCGTTCAGCCTGGGGACGAACGCCCCGTTGGTGTTCGCCGCCGCAACGCTGCTCATCTGCGGCGCGATCGTCGCGACGAGCTTCCGTCACGCTCGGGTGCTGCCGGCGGCAGCGCTCGGCTTCGTGCTGGGAGGCGGCATCGGGAACCTCACCGACCGGTTCTTGCGAGGGCCCCATCTTACCGGCCGGGTAGTGGATTTCGTCGATCTCCATGTGTGGCCGATCTTCAATGTCGCCGACAGTGCCATCGTGGTTGGCGCGCTGCTCCTGGCATTGACGGCGTGGCACCGCGACACATCGAAGGACGGGAAGGTGGCCAATGGAGCCTGAGGTCTACGTCGGAGAGGCTGGCCGCCTTGACGCGGTGCTCGCCCGTCTGACCGGCGCCGCGCGCGCCGACATCCAACGCGCCATCGTGGCGGGCGACGTCACGGTGAACGGCGTCGCGAAGCAGAAGTCCTTCCTCCTGGATGGTGGCGAGCGGTTAGAGGTTCGTCTGGGGTACTCGGAGGCGCTGGAGCCCGAACCCGGCGGCGTACCCATCCGATGGCAGGACGAGGATCTCATGGTCATCTCGAAGCCCGCCGGGCTCGTGACCCATCCAACCGAGAACCACCGAACGGGGACCCTGGTCAACCGGCTGCTGGCGATGGACGTCCCGCTCTCTTTGGTAGGGGGTCCGCTGCGGCCGGGGATCGTGCATCGGCTCGACGCGGGAACCTCCGGGCTGATGCTGGTCGCCCTCACGGATCGGGCGCACGAGGCCATCCAGACGATGATGCGGAGCCACCTGGTGGGGAGGCGTTACCTGGCACTGGTCCGGGGTCACGTAGAGAACGACCTCTTCGCGGTTGACGCTCCGCTCGGCCGCAAGGCAGACCGCGTGGTGATCGACCACACCGAGGGGCGCGACGCCGAAACGGGATTCGAGGTGCGGGAGCGGTTCGAGAACGCGTCGCTCCTTGACGCCACGCCGAAGACGGGCAGGACACACCAGATCCGCGTACACCTGCGAGCGATCGGGCATCCGATCTTGGGGGACCGGGCCTACGGTGGCATGGGAGATGACGCGAAACGGCTCGGATTAACCCGGCCGTTCCTGCATTCGTGGCAGCTCGCGTTCGATCATCCCTTGACGGCTGAGCCCATCCATCTCGAGGAGCCGCTTCCAGACGATCTGGCGACGGCGCTGATCCGTGTCCGCGACGACGCTCCCGACCAGCAACCTTGACGCCTCCCGGACCCCGGCGTAGGTTGGGCTCCCCCGTGAATCACACGGATGTAGTTCTCCACAGCCGCCGGGGCCGTTGGGGAAAACACTGTGGAAATCGTCGCCGCAGGAGGCCTGAGCAGCACACATGAGTAGCGATCAAGGGTTCGTTCACCTCCACGTGCACTCCGAGTATTCGCTCCTGGACGGCGCCGCGCGGATCGACGCCCCGGCGGCGAACCCGGCCGCCCCTACGATCTTCACCGAGGCCCAGCGCCTGGGGATGGGAGCGGTCGCCGTCACGGATCACGGCTCGATGTTCGGCGCGCTCCGATTCTTCGAGGCAGGCCGTGCCAGCGGCATCAAACCGATCATCGGGGTCGAAGCCTACGTCGCCCCAGGCTCGAGGTTCGACCGGAACCCGGGGGAGAGCCAGGAGAAGTACTTCCACGTCACGCTGCTGGCCCAGAACCTGGCCGGCTACCAGAACCTCTTGAAGCTGGTCTCGGCTGCACACCTGGAGGGCTTTTATCACAAGCCCCGGATGGACAAATCGCTGATGGCCGAACACGCCGAGGGCATCATCTGCCTGTCGGGTTGCCTCTCGTCGGAGATCGCGACGCACCTGCAGAACGGCCAAGACGAACGCGCCCGGTCGGCGGCCTCGGACTACCGGGACATCTTCGGTGCGGACAACTACTTCATGGAACTGCAGGATCACGGTCTCGGCGATCAGCGGCGGATCCTCCCCGGACAGGTGGCGCTGGCGCGCGAACTCGACATCCCCCTCGTGGCGACCAACGACCTCCACTACACCCTTCGAGAAGACGCCAAGCCCCACGATGTACTCCTCTGCATCCAGCAGCAGAAGCTCCAGACAGATCCGAAGCGGCTGAAGTTCGACTCGGAAGAGTTCTATCTCAAGAGTGCGCAGGAGATGCGTCACGTGTTCCGCGACTACCCCGAGGCCTGCGACAACACGCTCCGGATCGCCGAGCGATGTGAACTGGATCTGGTCTATGGCTCGCGTGCGCCCGCGGACCAGCGCTACCACCTGCCGGAATTCGAAACGCCGGAGGGCCTGGATCGCGACGACTACCTGCGGAAGCTGGTCCAAGACGGGGCCGTCCTGCGCTACGGAACCGTCACACCCGACATCCAGGAGCGCATCGACCACGAACTTGGCGTCATCACGTCGATGGGCTTCGGCGGCTACTTCCTGATCGTCTGGGATCTCATCCGCCACGCCCGGGACCAGGGCATCCGCGTCGGACCTGGACGAGGTTCTGCCGCCGGATCAGTGGTGTCCTACTGCCTGCGCATCACCGACCTCGACCCTCTGAAATACGGCCTCATCTTCGAGCGCTTCCTCAATCCCGAGCGCATCTCTATGCCCGACATCGACATGGACTTCGACGAACGTCGGCGTGACGAGGTGATCCGCTACGCCACCCAGAAGTACGGCGCCGACCACGTTGCGCAGATCGTCACGTTCCAGACCATCAAGGGCAAGCAAGGCATCCGAGACGCAGCCAGAGTGCTCGGGTATCCGCCGGTGGTCGGGGACCGTCTGTGCAAGATGTACCCACCGGCAGTGATGGGGCGCGACTATCCGATCGAGGATGCGCTGAAGCTCGCGCCGGACCTGGCGGCGGCCTACGACAAAGAGACCGAAGCCAAGGAGATCATCGAGACGGCGCGTGCCCTCGAGGGTCTCCGCCGCGAGGACTCGGTGCACGCCGCGGGCGTCGTCATCGGCGACAAGCCACTCGTGAACTATCTCCCGCTGAAACTCTCGAAGGACTCTCGGGATGACTCGAAGCGGGTGGTGACCCAGTTCGATATGCACGGGGTGGAGGATCTTGGGCTGCTGAAGATGGACTTCTTGGGGCTCCGGAACCTGAGCGTCATCGAGGACACGCTCCGGCACCTGCGCCACCGCGATCTCGATCTGGACATCGACCATGTCGCTCTGGACGACCTCGAGACCTATCGGATGCTGCAGCGCGCGGAGACCACCGGCGTCTTCCAGATGGAGTCAGCGGGGATGCGCCAGCTGATCAAGGTCTTGGAGCCGGACCGGTTCGAGGATCTCATGGCCCTAGTGGCGCTCTACCGCCCCGGTCCCCTCAACAACGGCCTGCACACCGAGTACGCCGAGCGCAAGCACGGCCGCCGCAAGGTCACCTACCCGCACGACGACCTCGAGCCGTTCCTGAAGACCACCTACGGCGTGATGATCTATCAGGAGCAGGTCATGCAGGTCGCCGTGCAGATCGCCGGCTTCTCGATGGGAGAAGCCGACATCCTTCGCAAAGCCATGGGGAAGAAGGATCTTCGCTACCTCATGCCGTTCAAGGAGCGGTTCGTGGCCGGCGCGGAAGAGCGCGGCTACACGAAGCGGCTCGCGGACGACCTGTTCGAGATGATCGTGCCGTTCGCCGACTATGGGTTCAACGCCTCGCATGCGTGCGCGTACGGGTTGCTCGCCTATCAGACCGCCTACCTGATGGCCCATCACCCCGTGGAGTACATGTCGGCGGTGCTCACGTCGGTGAAGGACGACAAAGATCGCAAGCCCTACTACCTCTACGCCTGCCGAGGCATGGACATCCGGGTGCTCCCTCCCGATGTGAACGGATCCGAGCTGGACTTCGCCCCGGCGCCGGGGGATGAGCCGGCTATCCGGTACGGGCTCTCCGCGGTTCGTAACGTCGGGGAGGGCGCGGTCCAACAGATCCTGGATGCTCGGGGATCGAAGGGGAACTTCACCTCGTTCGCTGATTTCTGCCGGAAGGTGGATCCCGGCGTTCTCACGAAGCGCGTGCTGGAGTCCCTGGTGCTCGCGGGGGCGTTCGATTCGCTGGGGTATGCACGGCGGCCGCTCTTCGAGAACCAGGACAAGGTCTCAGGCCCCATCGGATCCGAACGCAAAGCAGAGGCAGCCGGGCAGTTCTCGTTGTTCGGCGGTGGGGGAGAAGGCGACGCGGATCAGATCGATGAGTCGGTACTCCAGGGCGAGGATTTCGACAAGCGAACGCTGCTGCGTTGGGAGAAGGAGATGCTCGGTCAGTTCGTGACGGATCACCCGTTGCTGGGGGTGAAGGATGTGCTCGCCGCGCAGTGCTCGCACGAGATCGTCGACCTTGTGTCGCTGGGAGACGGGGACCTGTTGAAGGTGGGCGGCATCATCGGTGCGGTGGCTCGAAAGTACACGAAGCGCGGAGAGGCTTACGCGCAGTTCCGGCTGGAAGGTCTGGCGGGCGGCGTCGAGGTCATCGCGTTCCCGAGCGTCTACGAGGCGGTGCCCGGGCTCATCGAGATGGATCGCATCGTGCTGGTCTCTGGACGGATCGACCTGCGCGGACGCGAACTCCAGATCCGCGCAACCGAGGTGAAAGAACCGAAACTCGGAGACGCCGGCCCCGCTCCGTTGTCGGCGTCGTTGGTGGTGGATCTGCCCGTCGCGGCCTGCACACCCGCGGTGCTGCAGCGCCTGCGTGATGTGCTGGACGCCCACGCCGGCGACGCTCCGGTACATGTTCGCGTGGTGGGTTCGGACGGATCGATCACCACTATGAAGGTCGGCCCCTCACGGGTAGAGGCGGGCCCGTCGCTCGTCGCCGAACTGGCGTCCCTGCTCGGCGGAGATGCCGCGCGGATCGAACGCAGCACCGATCCCTCCGCCGCGCTCGTGGTCTAGTTCGGACTCACGTCGGCGTCCGGCCCGCCGGGGACGGAATGAAGGACCCGCAGGAGGTTCGCCTCGCGGGTGAGGATCTCTTTCGTCGATCGCAGACGCTGGCCGGCTCCGGGCGTCTCCAGGAGCGCCTGACGTTCGGGAACCAGACCCGGGACCGCCCCCGCGAGCGCGAAACTCGCGGAAACGGGTTCGTGAGTGACAGAGGCCGTGCCCGATTCCCCCGACGCCGCGAGGAACCGGTCGAGAGCGCGCACGGCGGCCTGAACATCGTCGGTACCGGCTCCGCCCTCGTCGGGGAAGGGCGCAACCTCCCACCGCGGATAGTGTTGGTTCTGGGTCGGTGCGACCAACGCCAGCCGCTCCTCTCCTTCGATCTCCACCGTATGGGAGCCGTCGTCGCGCTGTTCGTGCCCCCGGATCGCTCCGCGAACACCTACCCGGTACGGTTCGGCGGGCCCTCCCACCTCCTGCCCTTTGCGGATGGCGACGACCGCGACGGAGCCGTTCGGCAGCACGTCCTGGAGCATCCGGAGATAGCGATCCTCGAAGACGTGCAGTTCCAACCGTTGTCCCGGGAACAGGACGGTATGGAGGGCGAACACGGGCAGGTCCATGCCGCGATGCTACCGCCCGCTAGGCTGGCGCCATGTTCCAGGTGATCCCGGCGATCGATGTTTCGGGTGGCAGGTTGGCCGTCTATGCGGCCGATGGACCGGTCCCCGTCTCCGCATTCGGCGGTGATCCGTTGGTCGCGGCGCGGGCCTACATAGCCGCGGGCGCTCGCTGGATCCACGTGGTCGACATGGATCTCGCCTACAGCGGTGTGCTCGCCGACCCGCCGATCGTTGGGTCCGTTGCCGCGCTCGGGGTACAGGTGCAAGCCAGTGGCGGCATCCGCGACGGACGAACGGTCGACCGCCTGCTCGCGGCGGGCGCCTCGCGCGTGGTCCTCGGATCGGCGGCGTTCGCAGATGAAGAGGCAGTTCGGACGCTCGTCGCGACGCACGGGAAGCGCTTGGTGGTGGGGATAGAAGTGGACGAAGGGCGGATCCGTTCCCGCGGTGGTGCCGGTGTGGTTGACCTTGAGCTTGCGGAGACGATCGGGTGGCTCACGGCGATGGGTGCGAGCAGCTTCCTGGTGACCGCCGTACAGCGGGTGGGGGGACTTCAAGGCCCCGACGTGGCGTTGGTAAAGCGGCTGGTTCGATCGGGCCGGCCCGTGTTGGCGGCCGGCGGCATCGGAGGGCTCGAGGACCTGGAGGCGGTTCGCCGAGCGGGGGCCAGTGGCGCGGTCGTGGGACGCGCGGCCATGGAGGGCGAGCTCGACCTGACCCAGGCGCTCGCCAGGTTCGGCGCGGAGCCCGGGATCGCCGGTGGCGGGACCTGATCAGCAACCCGGCGCCGATAGACTGCTCCCTCCCATGGGCTTCCTCACCGATCTCGTCGCTACCATCCGTCGTGACCTGGCCGATCGGCCGCTCGACGTGGCGGCGTTGCGGGTAGAGGCGGTTAAGGCGCCACAGCCGCGTTCGCTGGCGGCCGCGCTCCGCTCACGGACGCCTTCGGTCATCGCCGAGATAAAGCGGTCATCGCCGAGCGCCGGCGCCATCTCCAGCCCGGATCCACGCGAACAGGCGAGGGCGTACACGCACGCGGGCGCCGCAGCGATCTCCGTTCTCACCGAGCCGCACCATTTCAAGGGCTCGCTCGATGATCTCCGGGCGGTGCGTGCGGTGACCGACCTTCCGCTATTGCGCAAGGATTTCCTGATCGACGTGTCCCAGGTGGTGGAGGCGCGGGCCGCGGGCGCCGACGCGATCCTGCTCATCACCGCCTGCCTTACGGACCAGGAGCTTTCAACGATGCTCGCCGCGGCGGCGGAATGGGGGATGGAAGCGCTGGTTGAGACACATACGCCGGAGGATCTGGACCGGGCGCTCGCCACCGATGCTCCGGTCGTCGGCGTGAACGCACGCGACCTCGAGACGTTGAATGTCGACGCCGGCCGGGCGTTGGCGCAGCTCGGGCGGGTCCCCGCGGACCGGATCGCCGTGATGGAAAGCGGGGTCTCCAGCCGCGCTCAGGTAGTGGCGGCGGTCGCGGCGGGAGCATCTGCCATCCTGATAGGCGAGGCGCTCATGCGGGCTGCGGATCCCGGCGACGCGCTGCGCCGGCTGACCGGAGAGGAGCAGTGATGACCACGAAGACGGCAGTTCCCGACGCTCGAGGTCGGTTCGGCACGTACGGCGGGCGCTACGTGCCCGAGGTGCTCATCCCCGCTCTGGACGAACTCGCCGCCGCCTGGTCCGATCTCCGCGTCGACCCCGGCTTCCTCGGTGAACTGGGAGACCTCCTGCGGGACTTCGTCGGTCGCCCCACGGCGATCACGCACGCGTCCCGCCTCTCTGCCGAACTCGGGTACGACATCTGGCTGAAGCGCGAGGACCTGGCGCACACCGGCGCGCACAAGATCAACAACGCGATCGGTCAGGTGCTGCTGGCCAAGCGCCTCGGCAAGGCGCGGATCATCGCCGAGACCGGCGCCGGGCAGCACGGTGTGGCCACTGCCACCGCGTGCGCCCTCCTCGGTCTGCCGTGCGTCGTCTATATGGGCGAGGAAGACACGAAACGGCAGGCGCCCAACGTCGCGCGGATGAAGCTCCTGGGCGCCGAAGTGGTGCCGGTGATGGCTGGCACCAGAACCCTCAAGGAGGCCATCAACGAGGCGCTCCGCGACTGGGCTGCCACCGTGTCGAACACGCACTACGTGATCGGGTCTGTCGTCGGTCCGCACCCGTTCCCAGCGCTGGTGAGAGATCTGCAACGGGTGATCGGCGATGAGGCGCGGGCGCAGTACCTGGAGGCGACAGGTTCAGATCCCGCATACGTTCTCGCCTGCGTCGGTGGCGGGTCGAACGCGATCGGCATGTTCACGGCGTTCGTCGGGGCGCCCGGTGTCGAGTTGGTGGGTGTCGAGGCGGGTGGACGCGGCCAGGGCCTGGGCGAACACTGCATGTCGATCACCGAGGGACAGCCCGGGATCCTGCACGGAGCGCTCACCTATCTCCTGCAAGACCCCGACGGGCAGATCGTCGAGACGCATTCGATCAGCGCCGGCCTCGACTATCCGGGGGTCGGGCCCGAGCACGCCTGGCTGCATGACGAAGGGCTGGCCCGGTACGTCAGTGCGACCGACGAGCAGGCGCTCCAGGGCTTCCAGGCACTCGCCCGGACGGAGGGCATCCTTCCCGCTCTGGAACCCAGCCACATCCTCGGCTGGCTCCTGACGAAACCCCTGCCGCCCGCATCCAGGATCTTCCTCTGCCTCTCGGGCCGGGGCGACAAGGACCTGAACACGGTACTGAGCGCCTTGGGGATGGAGGGCAAGGAGTGAGCAGGCTGGAGGACGCCCTCCGTCGTCGGATCGCCGACGGTGGCCGCGTGTTCGCCCCCTACGTCACCGGGGGATTCCCGGGCGTTGATCCGGAACTGCTTCGCCGCATCCAGGACGCGGGCGCCGACGCGATCGAGGTCGGGATCCCGTTCTCGGACCCCGTGATGGACGGCGGTGTGATCCAAGGGGCTTCGCGCGTCGCGCTCGAGAACGGCACCCGTCCCTACGACGTCCTCGAGACGATCGGGAAGGCCGAACTGTCCATCCCGGTCGCCGTGATGACCTACATCAACCCCGTGTTCCGGATCGGTTTCGAGCGGTTCGTGGACGAGGCCGTGGCCCACGGTGTCGCGGGCATCATCGTGCCCGACCTGCCGGTGGACGAATCGGAAGGGTGGACCGCCCTCTGTGACGCTCGCGGCGTGGCCGCCGTGCAGCTCGCCGCACCGGGAACCTCACCCGAGCGTCTCTGCCTGATCGCGCAGGCGGCACGCGGGTTCGTGTACTGCGTGGCGACCTACGGCGTGACCGGCGCTCGCTCCGAACTGGGCAACCCGGCGCGGGAGGTGGTTGCCGGCCTTCGCCCCATGACGGGACTCCCGCTCTTGGTGGGCGTAGGGATCAGCACGCCCGAACAGGCGGCAGAGGCAAGCACGTTCGCCGACGGTGTCGTCGTCGGGACGGCGATGATGGCGCCCATCGTGGCGGGCGACACGGCGGGGGCGGTCGCACTCGCAGAGGCGTTCCGGGACCAGATCCCGCGGTAGGTGCCGGGAGAGGGGATCGAACCCTCACGAGCGCTAGCTCACGGGTTTTTGAGACCCGCGCGTCTGCCAATTCCGCCATCCCGGCATGCGCTCCTTAGACTACCGACCCGCCCTCGTGCTGAGGGGGTCCCCGAGCCCATGACACATCCACGTCGCCGTTCCGCCGCCATCGCACTCGTCGCAGTGCTCGCCGCAGCGTGCTCCGGCCACAGCGGGCCCGACGCCTCCCGAACCACCACCATCTCCGGCGCGTCGGCCACGGGGCCGTCCGGCGATCGCGTCACCGTCAAGATCGCCGTGTTCCAGGATCTGTCGATCGGCGACTCCTCGCAGCTCGCCGTGCCCTCCTACCTTGGCCTGCAGCTCGCACTGACGGAAGGCATGTCGGGCATCACGGTCGTCCCACAGCTGGTCGCGTTGGATGTCCAGGGCGACCCGGCGCGGGCGGCAGACCTGGCGAGACAGGTTGCCGATGATCCGGCGTACGTCGCTGCCGTCATCGCCCCGTTCTGGGCGGAGACGAACGGGGTGGGAGATATCCTCAACGCCGCTCACATCCCCACGCTCAGTCTGTCCGCGCTCTCCCCGGATATCCCGAGCTACGGGTGGACCACATGGCGACGGCTCGTGCCTACACAGCCCAGGCAGGCTGATTCGCTGGCGTCCCTTCTCGCGGGTTCGGCGAACAGTCTCACGGGCGTCTGCTTGGTCCGGGACGACACGTCGTATTCGGTTGCCCTCACGGGTCTGCTGAAACAGCGTCTGCGGGACCTCGTGAAACGGGTGGTCACGGTGTCCTCGGACGCCGCGGTTGGGGACCCGTTCGGACAGGCGATCGCCGACATCGACGCGGCACATTGCCGAACCATCGCATGGACGGGCTTCGCGCCCGATGGTGCGATCCTCCGGACCACGCTCACCGACTCGGGGCTCCCGGGGGTCGCGATGTTCGCGGCCGACGCCGTGAAGGACGAACCGTTCCTCACGCAAACTGCGGGCGCCGGTAACGACACGGTCGTCACCTGCCCCTGTGCCGATCTTGCAACCTCCACCGATCCCGCTGCACAGCGGTTCGTGCACGACTACCAGTCCCAGTTCGGTGCATCGCCGGGGGTATATGCGGCAGAGGGGTGGGATCTCGGCACCATCCTGCTCACGGCGTTCCGTGCGGGCGTGATGGATCGGGCTGCGATGGTCGGAGCCATCGCCGACATCCGACGGCTGGTCGGCCTCGCCGGGACTTACGAGTGGACGGACGGCGGTGAGCTCGTCCCCTCGGTCATACAGGTTCGGGCATCCGTCGATCGCGGGCAGCGCTGGACCCCGTTAGCCACGACGGCGGTTCCCTCCTCCCTACCGCTTCACACCGAGGGTCTCCTTACCGCTGCCGCCTGTCGAGCGGGCTTGCCGTTCGACGATCAGGTTCGGGGAAGGCCGGCGGGATTCGACGTCGATCTCGCCACCGCCGTTGCGAAGAGCCTAGGGGTCAGGTTGGGGTGGGAAGACCTGCCATGTGACAAGGCCCGGGCCCAGCTTGCGTCCGGCCGGCTCGACATGTTGTTCGCCGAGCGCGACGCATTGCCGCAAGGGACGCCCACCTCTCGGGTCGCGCTCAGCGTACGGACCGCCTTGGTGGCCGCCCGCCGTGCTCCGACCGTCACGGATCTGGGTGCGCTGGGGCCCGGAGACCGGGTTGGCGTGGTGGCCGGACCGGTGACCACACCGTGGGTCGGGCAGGTGCTGGCGGGACCAGGGGCCAAGATCCGTCGATATCGGAAGGGGGCGGCCGCCTACGACGCGCTGGTTCGCGGCGATGTCGCCGCAGTGGTCGACACCGAATACGGGGCGTGGGCCGGGATCGAACGCCGTTCCCGGCTCCAGGTCACCCAGACGTTCGATGCCGGCGCCCACGACGTCCTGACCACCTCCGCCCCCACGGGCACGGAGCTGCTGGGCGCCGTGGATGGGGCGCTGGGGCACCTGCTGCAGACCGGCCGGTACGCCCTGCTGTGGGCGAAATGGTTCCCGGGGAGCACGGTTCCGTCCGAGGTTGGGACGTAGCTGCGCGCCATGGAGTGCGTTGCTTGCGTCCTCCGGGCAGCCTATATTCGGCGGGGGCGAGGTTCGTGCCCTCTCCAGCCCGAGGAGGGAACATGCTGAAGGTCCGAGTCCGAGGCTCCCTTGCCGCCGTCGCCGTGATGGCGCTCGTGGGTGCCGCCTGTAGCAACAGCAGCAGCAGTAGCACGCCGCCGGCCGGCGGCGAGACCTCTTCGGCCGCTGCCACCTTCACCACGGTCAAGGATGGATTCCTCTCCGTCGGATCTTGTCTCGACTACGCCCCGTTCGAGACCGTCAAGGGGGGCGAGCCCGTCGGATTCGATGTGGAGATGACCGACGCCATCGCCGCGAAGCTCGGGTACGACAAGGCGCACGTCACCTGGGTGAAGGCGAACTTCAACACGATCTTCACCGCGGTGGCCCAGAACGATTTCGACGTGGTTGCAGCGGCGGTCACGGCCACCGGGAAGGTCGGCAAGCAGCGGGCCCAGGTGGTCTCGTTCTCGGACTACTACTACGACTCCCTCCAGTCGCTCGCTGTTAATCCCACCCAGTCACCGGACATCACCACCACCGACCAACTGGGCTCGGGAGATTCGGTCGGGGTCCAGAAGGGCACCACCGGTGCAGATTGGGCCATCACGAACCTCCAGCCGAACGGCGTGGAGATCCGTACCTACACGAGCGCAACGGATGCCTTCCGTGATCTGAGCGCCGGCAACCTCACCGGGATCATCAACGACGAGCCGTCGTCCTACGCCATCGCGGCGACCATGACGGATGTGAAGGTGGTCCAGTCGATCGACACCAACGAGAAGTACGCGTTCGCATTCGCTCCGACGAGCACCGCACTCGTGACCGCCTGGAACGATGCGTTCAAGCAGGTCATCGCCGATGGTGAGTACGCGACGATTTTCGACAAGTACTTCCCCGGCACCCCGGTACCACCCGAGTACTCCGCGGCTCCTGCCAGCTGAGAGAACCAACGATGACGATGGGTGCGGCGGCCTTGGCGCCGGCCGCACCCTCCGTCTCCCGACGAACGGTGCCCGACAGTGGCTGAGGTGTCCGAGACGACCGCGGAAGCCCCGGACACCCGAGGAACGAGTTCTCGGTTCGCCGACGGAGTGTTCGCGGTCGGCTTCGTTTCGCTGGCCGTTCTGCTGATCGGAACTCTTGCCATCCAAGCAGCGTTCGCACTCGGGCCCCGCACCGTCACGGAGCGCTGCATCGCCCGCGGCATCATCCCATTCGTGCCCGAGACCGCCACGTCCCCCCAGAGCGGCAACGCAGGCTCACCCGGGATGTGCCACATCTTGGAGGGGATCCTCTCTCCGGCGCAGACGGCGGTGCTGCTCTTCGCGATCGTAGCCGGGCTCCTCGCCGTGATCGCGGGCCTCGCCACGTATCGGAGGATGGAGACCCGACGGCGTCGCAACCGTGTGGTGGTAGGAGCCGTCTTCGGGATCCAGGCGTCGGTGCTGGGGGCCTTCCTGCTGTGGTTCATCCGGGCCACGCCGGAGAAGTCCATCACGCAGTTCCTGAACGTTGAGGCCTTGAAGGTAGACCACACCTTCCTGCTCCGCGGGCTGGTCATCACCCTGTTCATGGCACTCGCTGCCGAATCCCTCGGCATCGTTCTCGGGGTCCTGTTGTCGCTCCTCACCATCTCGAAACGAACAGCCGTCCGCGCGCCGGCTCGCGTCTACATCAACATCTTCCGCGGGACGCCGCTCCTGGTGCAGCTCTCGATCGGCTATTTCGGTGTCAACAACGGGTTGCAGCTGCACCAGAGCGTGTTCGTGGTCGCGATCGTGGTGATGGGGCTCAACGCCGGCGCATATACGGCGGAAGTATTCCGGGCCGGTATCCAATCGATCGAACAGGGGCAGATGGAGGCAGCTCGATCGCTGGGGTTCAGCTACCTCCAGGCGATGCGCTATTCGATCGTACCGCAGGCGTTGAGGCGGGTGATCCCACCGTTGCTCAACGAATTCGTGATCCTCATCAAGGACACATCGTTGGTGGTGATCCTGGGTCTTCCCCTCCAACGCCTGGAACTTTTCGGGGCGGGACAACAGGGGTACAGCGACACGTACAACGCCACCTATTTCGTCGCCATCGCGATCGGGTACCTGATCATCACGCTCCCGATGATCGGGATCGTGAATGCGGTCGAACGTCGGCTTCGCTCCGGGCTGGTGTCGGTCACGGGAGCCGCATGATGCCCAACGAAGACGGGTCGGTTGTCCATCTGGAAGGGATCCACAAGTGGTTCGGCGAGAACCACGTGCTGCGAGGGATCGACCTCTCCCTTGACCCGGGGGAGGTACAGGTGGTCATCGGACCGTCGGGGTCGGGGAAATCGACATTGCTCCGATGCGTCAATCTCCTCGAACTTCCGAGCCAAGGGAGGGTGTGGTTCGACGGGAAGGACATCACCGATATCCGGACGGACCTGAACGAGGTTCGCACGCATATCGGGATCGTGTTCCAGGCCTTCAACCTCTTCCCCCACAAGACCGCGCTCCGCAACATCACCCTGCCCCTTGAGAAGGTCCTCCATGTCTCCCCCGAGGACGCCAAAGCGCGGGCGATGGAGCAACTGACCCGGGTGAAGCTGGCCGAGAAGGCGGACGCCTACCCTGGGCAGCTCTCGGGCGGGCAGCAGCAGCGTGTGGCCATCGCGAGGGCCCTGGCCATGAAACCCCGGCTCATGCTCTTCGACGAGGTCACGAGCGCCCTTGACCCCGAACTGGTGGGAGAGGTCCTCCAGGTCATGAAGGACCTGGCCGCCGACGGGATGACGATGATGGTGGTTACCCATGAGATGGGCTTCGCCCGGGAGGTCGGGAGCAGGATGTTGTTCATGGACGGGGGCGTCATCGTTGAGGACGGGGACCCGCGAGCCGTGTTCTCGAACCCCGAATCGGAGCGGTTGAAGCAGTTCTTCTCTCAGATCCTATGAGGCGCGCGGGTGTGCTTGTTGTGGTCGGGCTGGTGTTGGCGGCCTGCACGGGCAGCGCTTCGGCGATCCGCCCCCCGCCGGTCGTGCAGCAACCGGACGATCCGTCCGTTCCCTATGGCGTTACGGCCATCGATTACCACTTCCACGATACGCACCCATCGCTGCCCCTCATGCCGAACCGGAGCGTCTCGTGGACCAACCAAGGGCAGGTGCTGCATAACGTCACCATTCCCGGGCTGCAGTTCTCGAGGGATATCGCGCCGGGGGAGGGCTTCGACATCAAGGACCTGGGACGGAAGTTGGGAGGGCCGGGCGTGTACACGTTCTTCTGCGTGTATCACCGGAGTCGCGGGATGACGGGGGTGTTCGTGATCCGCGGGCGGTCTTCGGTCCCCACGGTCCCTCCGTCGCTACTTCCGCCGGGGTACTCGCCCGTCCCGATCGCGTCACCGTCGGGCTAGCGGGGAGCGTCGGCGCGCGGATCCGCTGCCGAGAAAGGGAAAGACGAGCCGCGGCGCCTTTGGAGCCGATCGCACCTTCCCCATATGCGATCGTTTTCTACTCGGCGTCGCGGCCCGTCAAACCGCGGTCCCCAGTTGCGCTCACTCCGTTGCCGGTGTGTGTGCCGCTGTGGACCGAAGCGAACGATAAACGGGAGGTTGAGGGCTGTCAACTTCCGGTGACGGTTTGCACGGTAAGACGTTTCGGGGAGCGTTGCAGGTGAGGGCGCTAGGAGGCTTACGAAGAAAAAGTGACACGCCGCCGCACTACGCGTTCTACGTCCGATGCGCTACGCCGCTGCGTTGGAAGCTGTCTCGGCAGAAGTACGCGTCTGCGGCACGCTCGGAGAATGGGGGCGGAAGAAGTAGAAACCGAACACGATGAGGTAGCCGAACCAGGCACCGACGGCGAGCCACGTCGGGTTGGATTGGTAGCCGATCAGCGCGTGCAACACGGAGCCCACGCCCGATGCGTCGGGCAGTGAACGCGAAAGATCGAACGCCTTCGCACCGAAACCGGGAAGCACGCCGGCTTCTTGCAATTCGCTGAACGAGAACGCGAGCAGGCCGGCCGAGACGACCAGGATGATGCCCCCGGTGTACTTGAAGAACGTTCTCAGGTTGAGCTTCACGCTTCCCTTGAACAGGAGGAATCCGAGCGTGGCGGCGATACTCAGGCCGATCAATCCACCCACGACGCCGGGGAGGGTGCCACCCTTGCCTTGCGTCGCCTCGGTGGCACCGAACAGGAACAACGCCGTCTCGATCCCTTCGCGAACCACGACCGCGAACGCGACCGTTCCCAGCGCCACGCCGCCACCGGCCAGGGCGTCGTCGACCTTATGTTGGATCTCACCCTTCACCTTGCCGCCCTGGCGTCGCATCCAGAAGATCATCCAGGTGAGCACGCACACCGCGACGAGGGTGGTGCCTCCCTCGAAGATCTGCTCACCGATCCCGCTGAATTCCGCGGCGACGGCGAACAGCACCCCTGCCACCGCTACGCTGACCGCGATGGCCCCCATCACACCCCAGAGGATCGAGCGAGCGCTATCCATCCGGCCGAGCTGGCGGAGGTAGGCGAGGAGGATGGAGACGATGAGGGCGGCCTCGATGCCCTCCCGGAGTGTGATCAGCAGTGCGGCGCCCATCAGCGGGAATCCTACCCAACAGGTCGGATTCGCGACAAGGGCCCCTGGCGGCTCACGGGGACGCGGGCTGCAGAGGCGTCGGTGACGCGGCGTAGGATACGCGCCGTGACGTCTGGACCCCCTCGTCGACTGTTCCTCCTGGACGGCCATTCGCTCGCGTACCGGGCGTTCTTCGCGCTCCCGCCGACCCTGGCCACCTCCACCGGCCAGGTCACCAACGCCGTGTACGGATTCACCTCCATGCTGATCAAGCTCCTCGGCGACGAACATCCCGACGGCATCGCGGTGGCCTTCGACATGGGGGCTCCGACCATCCGGCTCGAGATGGACGCGGAGTACAAGGCGGGGCGCTCGGAAACACCCGCAGACTTCTCCTCCCAGCTCGGCCTCGTGACCGAGGTGCTCGACGCACTGAAGATCCCGGTGATCAGGATGGAAGGTCACGAGGCCGACGACGCGCTCGGCACGCTCGCGCTCCGCGCGGCACACGCCGGCTGGGAGGCGACGATCGTCACGGGCGACCGAGATTTCTTCCAGCTGGTGCGCCCCGGCGTGCGGGTGCTCTACAACCGCCGAGGGATCAGCGACATGGCCTGGTTCGACGAGGCCGCGGTGGAGGAGAAATACGGGATCCCTCCCGGCAAGTACCTCGAGTACGTCGCCCTCAAAGGCGATCCCTCCGACAACATCCCGGGGGTACCCGGTGTAGGGGAGAAGACGGCTGCCAAGCTGATCCAGCAGTACGGCAGCGTCGAGGAACTGCTCGTCCACACCGACGAACTCAGAGGCAAGCTCAAGGAGAACGTCGAGTCGCACGGGGATCGCCTTGGTCTGAACAAGGAGCTGGCCCGGATCGTGGTCGACGTGGACCTTCCGGTGAAGGTCGAAGATTGCGTGATGGGAACGTGGGATCCAGAAGAGGTTCGCCGGCTCTTCGTCTCGCTCGAATTCAAGAGCCTGTTCGACCGCCTCATGGATCTTGGACGCAACGTCGGCCCCGAGACTCAGACCCTGGACGTCGAGCTGGAACAGATCGATGCGAAGCAGCTGCTGAAGATCCTCAAGGGCGTTGAACGGATTGCCGTGCAGCTGCAGACCGACGACGGTCGCGTGGTAGGCGTCGGGGTGTCGACCGGAGAGGCGCATGCCTCGTTCGCTCCTATCCACGGGGTGGAGGCGCTCGAAACGTTCCTCTCCGATCCGGATGCGGTGAAGTTGACGGCCGACTCGAAAGCCCTTGAGCGAGCGGTGATCTCCGCGGGTGGCACGCTCTCGGGTGTGGCTTTCGACGCCATCCTGGCGGGTTACCTCCTCGATGCGTCCGCGGCACAGTACGGGCTGTCGGAACTCTCCGTGACCTATCTCGGCGCCGACGTGCTCGGTGCCGTCGATGTATCCAACGAGGGCCAGTTGTTCGCGGAGGATCCGTGGCGGGCAACCGCGGCCGAGGCCGCTGCCGTCGCGCTCCTTGCCCCAGTCATGGAATCGCGCATCGACAGCGCGGGGCTGCGTGAGCTCTTCGACACCGTCGAACTTCCCCTCAGCTCGGTCCTGGCGAAGATGGAAGCCCGTGGCATCGCGCTCGATATCGAGTACCTGGCGGAGATGGGGGAGTCGGTCCGCGACCGCATGGCGACGCTCAAGGCGGACATCTACCAGCGCGCCGGCGAGGACTTCAACCTGAACTCACCGCCTCAGCTCCGCAAGATCCTCTACGAGAAGCTCGGTCTGCAGCCCGGCAAGAAGACCCCGAAGGGCGAGCTGTCCACCGACGCCAGCGTCCTGGAGAAGCTCCGCGAGGAGCATCCGATCGTGGACGCGCTCCTCAGTTGGCGTGAACTGGACAAGCTCAACTCGACGTATCTCGAGGCGCTGCCCAAGCTCGTGGATCCCCGCGACGGCCGGGTCCACACCTCGTTCAATCAGACGGTAGCGGCAACCGGAAGGCTCAGCAGCTCGAACCCGAACCTCCAGAACATCCCCGTGCGGAGTGAACTCGGACGCCAGATCAGGCGGGCATTCGTGGCTGGAGAACCGAGTCACGTGCTCCTCGCGGCGGACTATTCGCAGATCGAACTCCGGATCCTGGCGCACCTCTCCGGCGACGAAGGGCTGCGGGAGGCCTTCGAGACCGGCGTCGACATCCACGCGGCGACCGCAGCGAAGGTGTTCGGACTTCCGCTGGAGTCCGTCGATCAGGAGCTACGCCGCCGGGCCAAGGCAGTCAACTACGGCCTGGCCTACGGGATGAATTCGTGGGGCCTCGCGACGCGGCTCGACATCGCGCCGGACGAGGCGCAGGAGATCATGGAGGGGTACTTCGAGGGGTTCCCCGGGATCAAGAGCTATCTCGACATCCAGGTGGGGCGCGCCACCGTGGAGGGGTTCACCGAGACGCTCCTCGGCCGCCGGCGCTACATCCCCGAACTCCAGGCAGCCAACCCTCGAGTCCGAGATCTCGGGCGGCGCCAGGCGCTCAATGCGCCGATCCAAGGGAGCGCGTCCGACGTGTTCAAGGTCGCCATCATCGCGGTCGACCGAGCGCTCACCGAGCGCGGCGACCTCGACTGCCACATCTTGTTGAACGTCCACGACGAGTTGGTCTTCGAGGTTCCAGAGGCCAACGTGAAGGAAGCCGGGGAGATCATCAAGGAACGGATGGAGCATGCGTTCGAACTCGACGTACCGCTCCAGGCCGATATCGGCTGGGGCGCCACCTGGGCCGACGCCGCCCCCGAAGGCCACTGAGGATGAGCGCCGACGTCAGGGGAAGTCGTTCGAGCGATCCCGGTTCCCAGTCACTGTTCGGGAGCTGGTTTGACGGTGTCTCCGGGCCGCAACTACCATCATTCCTGGCGGCAGGGACTCCTGCGCCGCTCGCAAATCAAAAGCCGCGAGTCGGTGAGTCCTCGCCCGCCGGGAGGAGAACCACACCATGAGTGACGTAGAGACCACCGCTGGCACCGACGTGCCCGCTGAGCCCCAAGCCCCGGAGATCGTCGAAGCACCGGCCTCCGAGGCCGTACCTGCAGCAGTCGTGCACGAGCGCGACCTGACGCCCGAAGAACTCATCGCGGCGATGGAAGCGTCGTTCCGCGATTTCAACGACGGAGACATCGTCGACGGGGAGGTCGTGAAGATCGACCGCGACGAGGTCCTCCTGGACATCGGCTACAAATCCGAAGGTGTTATCCCGTCCAAGGAACTGTCCATCCGTCACGACGTGAATCCGAACGAAGTCGTGAAGGTCGGAGACAAGATCGAGGCCCTGGTGCTCCAGAAGGAGGACAAGGAGGGCCGGCTCATCCTGTCCAAGAAGCGCGCACAGTACGAGCGCGCCTGGGGCAAGATCGAGGAAGTGATGACGTCGGGCCAGACCATCAAGGGTCCGGTCATCGAGGTCGTGAAGGGCGGGCTCATCCTCGACATCGGGCTTCGTGGCTTCCTGCCCGCCTCACTGGTGGATCTCCGCCGTGTCCGGGACCTGGTGCCGTTCGTCGGCACGGAGTTGGAATGCAAGATCATCGAACTCGACCGCAACCGGAACAACGTGGTGCTCAGCCGCCGGGCGTTCCTGGAGGAGTCGCAGTCCGAGGGCCGCAAGACGTTCCTCACCCAGCTGCAGAAGGGCGAGCGCCGCAAGGGCACGGTCAGCAGCATCGTGAACTTCGGGGCGTTCGTGGATCTGGGCGGCGTGGATGGCCTGGTCCACGTGTCCGAACTCAGCTGGAAGCACGTCGATCATCCGCAGGAGGTCGTCGCCGTGGGCCAGGAGGTCGACGTCGAAGTGCTCGATGTGGATCTGGACCGCGAGCGCGTCTCGCTGTCACTGAAGGCCACGCAGGAAGACCCGTGGAAAGAGTTCGAGCGGAAGTACCAGGCCGGGGAGATCCTCAACGGCCAGGTTACGAAGCTCGTGCCGTTCGGGGCGTTCGTTCGGGTGGCGCAGGGGATCGAAGGGCTGGTGCACATCTCCGAACTCAGCCACGAGCACGTGGACGCGCCGGAGTCCGTGCTCTCCGTCGGCGATGAGGTGCAGGTGAAGGTCATCGACGTGGACGTGAGTCGCCGGCGGGTGAGCCTGTCGATGCGCCAGGTGAACGCGGCGCCTGCGGCGCCGCGCAAGCCGGAGATCGAGGCCGAGGCCGCAGCACCTGCCGCACCCACGCCGGAGATGGTCTCGACGATCGCCGTTCCGCAAGCGATCCTGGACGCCGTCGCCGAAGCCGAAGCGGACTCGGGAGTTCCGAGCGCCGCGACAACGACGGACGCCGCCGAACCCCCAGCGGCAGCAGCCCAGGAAGCACCCACCGAGGAGGTGGCGGCGCCCGAAGCCGTCGCTCAGCCGGTGGCCGAACCTGCCGCCGAGCCGGCAGCCGAACCAGCCGCAGAAGCGACGCCTGAGCCGGAGGTCGAAGTCGAGGCCGAACCCGAGGCCGCCGCCGAAGCCCCACCGCAAGCCGCCCCGGCGGCTGTCGAAGAAGCTAAGGCCGACGACGATGGCGTCTCGCTAGAGTCCATCCTGGAGGACCTGAAGCGGCGCGAGGGCCGTTCCGAATAGGGAGGTGGCCGGGTCCGCTAGGGCCCGGCGCCGACCCCACGCCCATGCTGTTCGTCGGACTGACCGGCGGGATCGGCTCCGGCAAATCCACCGCTGCGCGCATGCTGGCCGACCTGGGGGCCGTGGTCCTGGACGCGGATGCGTTCGCCCGTGATGCGAGCGCTTCGTCCTCACCGCAATTCCCCGAGATCGCGGCGTTATTCGGCCCGGTCGCGGTGGGCCCGGACGGCGAGCTCGACCGAGCTGCGGTAGCGGACATCGTCTTCGCGGATCCCGCGAAACTGCGTGCGCTTGAAACCATCATCCATCCGGTGGTCGACGAGAGGGTCCGGGAGGAGCTCGATCGGTATGCCGGTACCGACGCCATCGTCGTCCTGGACTCACCCCTGCTGATCCAGTTGGGGAACCACGCCCGATGCGACTCCGTCGTAGTCGTGGTCTGCTCGAGCGAACGCCAGATCGAGCGGCTTCTGGCCCGCGGGATGCGCGAGGAGGACGCACGCGCCCGGATGGCCGCCCAGCTTTCACCGGAAACCATGGCCGCCCATGCCGACCACGTCCTGGACAATGACGGGACGGTAGAGGAGCTTCACGCCCAGGTCGTCCAGCTGTGGTCCGACCTGCAGCGGTCGGTATCATCAGCGCCGTGAGGTTCAAGGCGGTCTTCTTCGACGCCGGGGAGACGCTGGTCCATCCCGCGCCGTCGTTCCCGGAGCTGTTCGCGTCGGTCGTCACCGGCGAAGGCCACCCCAGGTCGGACGACGAGGTTCGTCACGCATCGGCCGTCATCATGGAACGGTTCAGCGCGGCGGCCAAGGCGAACGAACGCTGGACCACCAGCCCGGAGCGCTCCGAGCGATTCTGGGGAGAGGTGTACGACTTGATGATCGGTGCCCTCGAACTTCCGACGGGTAACGGCTTGCGCGCCAAGCTCTACACGGCCTTCACCGATCGCTCCAACTACGCGCTGTTCGACGATGTGGTTCCCGCCCTTGCCGATCTCCGCTCCCACGGCGTCATCCTGGGCATCGTGTCCAACTTCGAATCCTGGCTCGAGGATCTTCTCGGGGACCTCGACGTGCGCGATACGTTCCCTGTCCGCGTCATCAGCGGGCTGGAGGGCATCGAGAAACCCGACCCGCGCATCTATGAACTCGCCATGGAGCGCGCGGGAGTGAACCCGTCGGATTCCGCCTACATCGGCGACAATCCCGAGTTCGACATCGATCCACCGGCGGCGCTCGGCATGTTTCCCGTGTTGATCGACCGGCGGGGTCGTCATCCCGAGCATCCCGGTGTCCGCCTCACGGATCTTGGCCAGCTTGCGCAGGTGCTCGCATGAACGAACGCATGTACACGACCGATACTGCGAACGCCGCGCTCGATGACCTGCGGCATCGGCTGCCGAGGCTCCGCGAAGCACGCCGGCGCCTGGTCGGGGCGAGCGCGCGCATCACCGACGCCGTCGCGGCGGACGGTGGAGGCGTGGCCGGAACGGACTGGTTCGATGCCCAGCTCGAACTCAAGAGCGAGATCGAGCATCTCGCGCACGCCGGCATCTTGTTGCGCGATCCCGAGAAAGGATTGGTGGATTTCCCTGCGGACCGAGAGGGTCGGCGTGTCTTCTTGTGCTGGCAGCTGGGAGAGGACGAGGTCCGGTACTACCACGAGGAAACGAGCGGCTTCAGCACGAGGAAGCCGTGGTGATGTCCCGCCCGACCGTCGTCGTCCTGGGCCCTCGAGATGACCCGCCACCCGGTATCGAGCCGGCGGCCGAGTACGCGGAGCTGCGGTCTGCGGACGGCGAGAGCCAGCTCCGAGACGCGCTGCCGGGCGCCGACGCGGTCTTCTTCTGGCGCGCCAACCGAAGCGATCTGGAGGCCACCTGGGATGCCGCCGACCGGCTGCGCTGGATCCAGACCGCATCGGACGGCGTTGACGGCCTGCTGTTCCCGGCGCTCATCACCTCCGACACCATCGTGACGAACGGCCGAGGGATATTCGAGGACGCGATCTCGGAGTGGGTGATCGGCGTGCTGCTCGGGTTCGCCACCCGCATCCCGCAGGCGTTCGCCGCGCAGCGGCAGCATCGCTGGATCGAGCATGAGACCGAACGACTCGCGGGAAGCCGGCTCCTGGTCGTCGGCCCGGGACCGATCGGCCGGGCGGTGGCCACGCGTGCGCAAGCGTTGGGCATGGACGTGGCCGCCGTGGGAAGGACACCTCGTGATGACGGCCTGTTCGGGCACATCCGCGGTGTCGCCGAACTCAAGGACGCTGTTGCCAGCGCGGATGTCGTGGTCGACACGCTGCCGCTCACGCCCGACACGCATCATCTGTTCGACGCCGGCGTATTCGAAGCGATGCGACCGACCGCCCGCTTCGTGAATGTTGGACGGGGATCCACGGTGGATGAGCCGGCCCTCATCCGGGCGCTCCAAGCGGGGCGATTGGCCGGAGCGGCGCTCGATGTTTTCGAGGTGGAGCCTCTGCCGGTCGACAGCGCCTTGTGGGATCTGCCTGGGGTGATCATCAGTCCGCACGTGTGCGGGGACTTCAACGGGTGGGAAGAAGCCGCCGTCGCACTCTTCCTGGACAACCTGGCCCGCTTCTCGCGCGGCGAGGAGCTACGCAACCCGGTGGACAAACACGCGGGGTTCGGCCTCGGTTGATACGCTCCGCCGCGTCATGACTGAGCGCGTGATCGAGATCGGAGGGCTCAGCAAGTCCTACGCGGATGTCGAGGCCGTGAACGGCATCGACCTCCACGTCGACCGCGGCGAAGTGTTCGCGCTCTTGGGGCCGAACGGCGCGGGGAAGACCACCACGACGGAGATCCTCGAGGGTTACCGCGTTCGAACCGCAGGCACGGTGAACGTCCTTGGGTTCGATCCAGCCGACAACGACCTCGCGATGAAAGCGCGGATCGGGATCGTCCTTCAATCCACCGGTGTGGATCCGTATCTCACGGTAGCGGAGACGCTCGACCTGTTCGCCGGATATTACGAGCACCCGCGTCAGGCCCAGGAAGTCATCCACCTGGTGGGCTTGTCGGAGAAGCGGGATGTTCGCGTGAACCAACTCAGCGGGGGACAACAGCGGAGGTTGGACGTCGCCGTCGCGCTCGCGGGTGATCCCGAGCTCCTGTTCCTTGACGAACCCACCACCGGCTTCGATCCGAACGCTCGCCGGAACGCATGGGAGATCATCAAGAGCCTGGCAGCGCTCGGCAAAACCGTCTTCCTGACGACGCATTTCATGGACGAGGCCCAGTATTTGGCTGATCGTGTCGCT
The DNA here is from genome assembly GCA_034667405.1 of Actinomycetota bacterium. Lineage (GTDB taxonomy): Bacteria > Actinomycetota > UBA4738 > UBA4738 > HRBIN12 > JANXVR01. Next base: position 185,674 of record JAXDJX010000018.1, read on the forward strand.
GTGATCGCCAACGGCTCGATCGTCGCTGAAGGCGCCCCGGAGACCATCGGCGGCCGCGACACCATGCAGGCACGGATCCGCTACCGCGTCCCTCCGGGTGCGACCGTGCCACCCTTCCACGACGCCTCGCTGAGAGCTGACGGATCGTTCGAACTCCGTGTCGACGACCCGACGGTGGCGCTGCACGGACTCACGTCGTGGGCCGTCGAACACGGATATGCCTTCGATGCGCTGGATGTCTCACGCCCGTCCCTGGAGGACGTCTATATCGAGCTCACCGGCGGGCAAGCGGGGACCGAATGAACAGCCCGAGGCTGGCGCTTCGCCAAGTTCGCTTCACGAACAAGGCGTTCTGGCGCAATCCGGCAAGCGCGTTCTTCACGTTCGCCTTCCCACTCATGTTCCTGGTGATCTTCACGTCGCTGCTGGGATCGGGCAACCTTCCGATCAACGGGGTCAGCATCAAGCGGTCGTGGTATTTCGTCGGCGCGATGGCTGGGTTCGGCGTGATATCGGCTTGTTTCACGAACATCGCGATCACGGTGACGTTCCAGCGGGACCAGGGCATCCTGAAGCGGCTCAGAGGGACACCCCTGCCGGCGTGGGCCTATCTGTTCAGCCGTGTGGTGCACGCGATGTTCGTCGCCGCGATCCTCGTGGTCATCACCATGGTGTTCGGCGCGCTGCTCTACGATGCGCCACTGCCCACCGGGCTCCCGCTCCTGGAGTTCTTCGTCGCGTTGGTGGTGGGCGCTCTGAGTTTCTCGGCCCTCGCCCTTGCCCTCACCGGCGCCATCCCGAATGCTGACGCAGCGCCGCCGATGGTGAACGCCGTCATCCTGCCACTCCTCTTCCTCTCGGGGATCTTCATCCCGCTTGATGACACCGCTCCCGGCTGGATCAAGCTGGTCGGGAAGATATTCCCGGTGAAGCACTTCGTGGACTCGCTCTACGGTGGGTTCCTCGGGGGTTTCACGTTCCCGGCCGCGGCAGGAGGCTCGCACGTCTATCCGTTCCATTGGAACGATGTGCTGGTCGTCGGAGTCTGGGGGATCGTGGGTCTGCTGCTCGCGGCCCGTTCGTTCAGCTGGGAACCTCGAAGGTAGCGGTGAGCGCATCCCGAACCTCGGCTGCTACCATCCTGCCGGTCGCATCCGGCCAGCTCGTGCCGGCCGAGAACCTTTGGGGGGAACTGACGTGAAACGCATCTCGACGCTCGCCTTCGCCCTGCTCGTCGTGCTCGCAGCCTGCTCGAAGGCGAGTTCGGTCGCAACGAACCAGCCGACCACGGCCGGCGAGACCGCTTCGGAATGCGCGAAGAATGCGACCTTCACCACCGACGGGACGCTGACGATCGGGACGAGCAACCCCGCGTACTCTCCCTTCTTCCAGGGAGGCACCACCTCCGGCTCTGACTGGAAGCTGAACGACCCGACCACGGGCAAGGGCTTCGAAGACGCGGTGGCCTATGAGATCGCGAACCGCCTGGGCTATAGCACGAGTCAGGTGACCTGGATCCCGGTGAAGTTCGACGAGTCCTACGCACCTGGTCCGCGGCCGTTCGACTTCAATATCCAGCAGGTTTCCTACAAGCCGGTCCGCGCCAAGGCGGTCGACTTCAGCACCGGGTACTACATCTCCAACCAGGCGCTTGTCGCCGTCAAGGGGAGTCCCATCACGAAGGCGAAGACGCTCGCGGATCTGAAGCCATACAAGCTCGCCGCGCCGATCGGTACCACGAGTTACGACTTCATCGCAGACGTGATCCAGCCCGACGGCGGCCCGGCCCCTACGCAGACCGAGGACGACGCCGTTGCCGCAGTCAACGGGGGACAGGTTGACGGTCTCATCGTTGACCTTCCGACCGCCCTGTACATGGCGGATCCCTACGTCCAGCAGGTCAAGAACAGCGTGGTCGTCGGTCAGTTCGCCAACCCGACGGGTGGCACGCCGCCGTACTGGGGTGTGACGCTCTCGAAGGGGAGCACGCTCACGTCCTGCGTCGATCTGGCGATCGGCGAGATGAAGAAGGACGGCACCCTCGACGAGATCACGAAGACGTGGCTGTCCGACAAGACCAACGTCGGCACCGTGCCGCTCATAGGGCCGTAGGGGAGCGGTAGCGGGGTGAGCCTCGCCCCCCCGCCCGAGCCGCCGGTCGCTCCGGACCCATCAGCGTCCAACCGGTCGAACCGCTCCAAGCTCGTGGGCTCGCTCAGAGCCGAGGGTCGCCGAGGCGTCTTCGTCGCGGTGCTGAGCACCGTCGTCGTCATCGGTGGTCTCATCGCGATCGTCATCAATTCCCCGAATTGGCTGACCTTCAAAGAGTCGTTCTTCAGCGTTCAGGAATTCAAGGAATCCTTCCCCGACATCGCGCATCATTTCGTGCACAACATCGAGATCTTCCTGGTCCTCGAACCGCTGATACTCGCATTCGCCCTTCTCCTGGCCATCATGCGTTCGCTCAAGGGACCCGTGTTCTTCCCACTCCGAGTGCTTGCGATCATCTACATCGACTTCTTCCGTGGCATCCCGACTCTCCTTCTGGTCTACCTCTTCGGGTTCGGGATACCGGCCTTGCAGATACCGGGCGTGCCGATAAGCGGAATCTTCTGGGGGTCGGTCGCGCTCTCGCTGAGTTACTCGGCCTACGTGGCCGAGGTCTACCGGGCGGGGATCGAGTCGGTGCACTCCAGCCAGACCGCGGCTGCGCGATCGTTGGGGCTCACGCGCTGGCAGACCCTCCGCTTCGTGGTTGTGCCGCAGGCGGTCCGGCGTGTGGTGCCGCCGTTGATGAACGACTTCATCTCGTTGCAGAAGGACACTGCGTTGCTCTCCATCGTCGCCGGACAGTTCGGCGAGGCGTTCCAGCAAGGGCAGATCTGGAAGGCGAGCCATTTCAACTTCACGCCGATCCTGGGGGTTGCGCTCTGCTTCCTCGTCATCACCGTGCCGATGACACGGTTCACCGACCACATGCTCGAACGTCAGCGCAGGCGGCGGATGGCGGGGGCCGTGCTTTGAGTCTGGCCATCCGCGTGGACGCGATCCAGAAACGATTCGGGGACGCCGAGGTCCTTCGGGGGTTGAGCCTCGACGTTGAGGAGCACGAGGTCATCTGCCTCATCGGGGCTTCCGGATCTGGCAAGTCGACACTCCTTCGATGCCTCAATCTGCTCGAGCCGATCGGCGCCGGTCAGATCTTCATGTTCGGTCAGAAGGTGACGGGGAGCGGCGTCGACGAGAACGACGTACGCCGTCGAGTGGGGATCGTGTTCCAGTCGTTCAACCTGTTCCCGCACATGACGGTGCTTCGCAATATCACGCTCGCTCCTCAAGAGGTGCTCGGAACATCGAAAGGGCAGGCGGTCGAGGAGGCAAGGGCGCTATTGGACCGCTTCGGCCTCGCTGATCGTGCGGACGAATATCCGGACCGGCTCTCGGGAGGACAGCAGCAGCGAGTGGCCATCATGCGGGCCCTCGCGATGAACCCGGACATCATGCTCCTCGACGAGGTCACGAGCGCCCTCGATCCGGAGCTTGTCGCAGAGGTCCTCGACGTCATCCGTGAACTCGCAGCGGGTGGGATGACCATGCTCATCGCGACCCACGAGATGGGGTTCGCGCGGGATATCGCTACCCGTGTCTGCTTCCTGGATGAAGGCGTGATCCTCGAAGAGGGTTCACCCGACCAGATGTTCACCTCCCCTCAACAGGAGCGAACGAAGCAGTTCCTGCAACGCATCGTGGCTGCCGGCAGGATGTAGCGCTCCTCTTCAGTTGCGGTGGGCGTACCGCGCGACGGCGCCGTCGGCAAGCTGGTGGACGTGGATGCGTCCTTGCGTCCTGTATCCCGCGAACGGCTCGAGCGACTGAAGAGACCGGTGGGCGGTCCAGGTGAGATCGCCGGTCGTGCAGAGCTGCGCCTGCTCGTTCGCGTCCAGCTCGGCCAGATTCGTCTTGAGCGTTCCGGATGCCGTGTCTTTCTTGAATGTGCCGGCGACGTGGATCCCGAACATCGGGTCGACGGAGTCATACGTCAGGTCCTGTCCGTGGAGACGTTCGCCCGGGAAGCTGAAGATACCCAGCCCCCAATGATCAACACTCGCGTCCTCGCAGGTCATGGTGATGCCCATCCCCACCGCCCGCATGAACAAGGTGCCGTGCTGATTCCTTACAAGGCCGAACTGGATCTTCAGGCCCTGCGATGTCCTGCCGTGGTAGACGTGGGACTTGGTTGCGGCGATCGCGGTGCTTCCGCCGATAAGGCTGAGGACGAACACGAGTACCGGGACCAGGACGAGGCGACGCCGCACGGGGAACTCCTTCATCGGGAGGGGCCCGCAGGATACGTGCTGGTGTCAGAAGAAGCAACCGTGGCCGTGGCTGCCCTACACTTCACGACGTGCGAGACCTTGAGATCGCTACCGCTGCCGGGAGACGTTGAGTGTCACTGCCGGCGCCTCCGGGACAGACCCAGCCCACCCCGCGGGCTCCCCGCAGACCTGCGATCTCGGTTCTCGGCCTGAGCCTGATCGTTGCGCTGGTTGTCGTACTCGGAGTGGGGTGGAGTTCTCGCAAAGGCCAGAAGGTCGATGGCGCTTCGCCGTCTAGCCACTCGTCCGCACCGTCGGTCTCCAGTTCGCCACCGGGTGCTTTCGGCTCGTTCTCCGGAGATCCGGTGGAGGGGATGCCCTGTTGCTGGCAGCGATGGACCATGGATACGGGAGCCGTCTCGCTCGAGGCACCGACCCCGCCCAGCTATTGGACCCACCCCAACGAGCGGGGAGTGGGATTCCAGGGGGCGACCGGGACCAACCTCTCGGTGTCGGAGGACAGTTACCCGGGGTCGTCGGTGTCTCTCCTGTCCGGAACGGCGAAGGCCATCCGAACGGGCAGCACGCTGGAGTGGTCGCGTCCGACCCCTGTGCACAGGAGCGGCTTCACGGGATTACAGATGCACACCATCGCCTCGAACGCCGACTCGCACGTCGACTTCACCATCTGGCTCTTCGCCTCGCAAGACCGGCTGTACACGATCCAGGCCCAGTTCCTGGTGGAGAACGCCGCCGGACGCCGCGCGGTACGCAGGTTCCTGGGCTCGGTGCGGGTGGCGCTCCCAACGTCTGGGGCACAACCGTAGTCTGGAGCCAGACGCTCGCAGCCACCCATGTCGGCGGTCCCGCCTAAACTGTGGAGACCATGAAGCCGTTCAAACTCGTTTCGGACTTCACCCCCTCTGGTGACCAGCCGGCGGCCATCGATCAGCTTGTCGAAGGGGTCACGGCCGGTGAGCCACACATCACCCTGCTCGGCGCCACTGGTACCGGAAAGACCTTCACCATCGCGCATCTGGTTGAGCGTGTGCAGCGGCCCACCCTGGTCATCGCGCCGAACAAGTCCCTCGCCGCCCAGCTCGCCAACGAGTTCCGGGAGGTCTTCCCCGAGAACGCGGTCGAGTACTTCGTCAGCTATTACGACTACTACCAACCGGAGGCCTACATCGCCTCCACCGACACCTACATCGAAAAGGACTCCTCGGTCAACGAGGAGATCGAGCGCCTGCGGCACTCCGCTACCGCCGCGCTCCTCAACAGACGCGACGTGCTCATCGTGGCCAGCGTCTCGTGCATCTACGGGCTGGGTTCGCCCGAGGAGTACGAGGGTCAGATCCTGCGTCCGTACAAGGGCACGGACATCCCGCAAGAGTTCGCGATGCAGCGACTGGTGGACATCCAGTACAAGCGCAACAACGTGAGCCGCGCGCGCGGCACGTTCCGGGTCCAAGGCGACACGCTCGAGGTCTTCCCCCCGTACGAACAGAGCGGCTTCCGGATCGAATGGTGGGGGGACACCATCGAACGCATCTCCAAGTTCGACCCGGTGACCGGCGAGCTGATCGACGAGAACATCGTCGACCTCACCATCTTCCCCGCATCGCACTACGTCACCAGCGATCAGCGGATGAAACGCGCGCTCGTGGACATCGAGCAGGAACTCATCGAACGGCTCGCGGAGCTCGAAGGCCAAGGGAAACTCCTCGAAGCCGAACGGCTCCGGATGCGCACGTCCTACGACCTGGAGATGATGCGCGAGGTGGGGTTCTGCAGCGGCATCGAGAACTATTCCCGGCATCTGGACGGGCGTGCCGCGGGCACCGCGCCATTCACCTTGCTCGACTACTTCCCCGACGACTATCTGGTCGTGATCGACGAATCGCACGTGACCGTTCCGCAGATCCGCGGCATGTTCGAGGGTGACCTCTCGCGGAAGTCCAACCTGGTCGAACACGGTTTCCGGTTGCCCAGTGCCATCGACAATCGCCCGCTTCGCTTCGAGGAGTTCGTCGAGCGCGTCGATCAGACGGTGTACCTCTCCGCCACGCCGAGTCCGTACGAACTGCGCGTGTCACCCCGCATCGTTGAGCAGATCGTTCGGCCGACCGGACTGGTCGACCCCGAGGTCCAGATCCGTCCGACGAAGGGCCAGGTCGACGATCTCATGGAGGAGATCAGGGTCCGCGCCGAGCGGAACCAGCGGGTGCTCGTGACCACGCTCACGAAGAAGATGGCCGAGGACCTCACCGACTATCTGGTCGAGATGGGGATCCGGGTCCGCTACCTCCACTCAGAGGTGGATACCTTGCAGCGCATCGAGATCGTCCGCGATCTCCGGCTCGGGGAATTCGATGTCCTGGTCGGGATCAACCTGCTGCGGGAGGGCCTCGATCTTCCGGAAGTCTCGCTCGTGGCCATCTTGGACGCCGACAAGGAAGGGTTCTTACGTTCTGTCACATCGTTGGTACAGACCATCGGGCGAGCAGCCCGGAACGTTGACGGCACCGTCCTGATGTACGCGGACACGGTGACCGACTCCATGAAGAACGCCATCGGTGAGACGCAGCGTCGTCGCCAGATCCAGCTCGCCTACAACGTCGAACACGGGATCGATCCGACCACCATCCAGCGCAAGGTCACCGACATCCTGCTGACGCTCCGAGGTGAGGACGGACCCACGGCCCCCAAGAAGACGCGCGCCAAGCGTGCCGCCCGTCCCGAGATGCCCCAGGACGAACTCACCCGGCTCATCCAGACTCTCGAGGACGAGATGCACGAGGCGGCGAAAGAGCTTCGGTTCGAATATGCGGCTCGCCTCCGCGACGAGGTGAACGATCTCCGCAAGGAGCTGAAGGCGATGCGAACCGCAGGCGTGGGGGCGTGACCCGGCTCTCCGTCCGTGCACCCCTCGCATGGTTCGGACCCGGCCGGCTCGTTCCCGACGCGCGAGTCGTGTGCGACGGGGGCCTCATCTCTGCCGCCGGGCCGGCGCAGCAGATCAAGCGGGCGGAGCGCGAGATCGACATCGACGGGTTCCTCATGCCCGCCGCTGCGGACCGCCATGTTCACATCGAGATGTCCGATCCGGTTGCCGTCCTCCGCGGGGGAGTCACGGCCGTCCGCGACCTCGCGTGGCCGGCCGATCGCATCTTCAACCTCGCCGACGCCTCGGAGACGGTCACCTTCAACGGACCGCTCGTCCGGGCCGCAGGGCCGATGCTCACGGCGCCGGGCGGATACCCCACCCGGGCGTCGTGGGCGCCACCCGGCACCGGCCGAGAGATCGATGGCCCGGAACAGGCGGCTGCTGCCGTCCGGGAACTCGCGGCGGCCGGGGCGACCGCCATCAAGGTGTCTCTGAACGCTGAGGCAGGCCCGACACCGGGAGATGCGGAGCTCATGGCCATCTGCGATGCGGCCGCTGCGGCGGACATCCCCGTCACGGCGCACGCGCAGGGCCCAGGGCAGGTCGAGCGAGCGCTCGGCGCAGGCATCCAGGAACTCGCCCACACGCCGTGGATCCGACTCTCCGACGACGTCATCACCACGGCGGCAACACGGATGCGTTGGGTTTCCACGCTGGACATCCTGAGCTTCGGACGTGACACACCCGGGATCCGCGCCGCGTTGGACAACCTCCGCCGGTTCCACGATTCGGGCGGGTCGGTCGCCTATGGAACGGATCTCGGCAACGGCGCCGTTCCTCCCGGTATCCACACCCGCGAACTGTTGTGGATGCGCGACGCAGGGTTCACCAATGACGATGTGTTGGCGGCGCTCACACGGTCGCCGATCGTGCGCGACGCGCCGGCAGATCTCATCGCCCTCGGGTCCAACCCGTTCGAAGGGTTGAACGCCTTCGACGACATCCGCCTGGTGGTGCGCTCCGGGCGCGTCGTCAGCGCGTGACGGCGCGGATCAGGCCGGCCACACCGCACACCAGCACCACGATGACGGGGCTCACTTTCCGACTCCGCACCACAGCGAACGAAACCACGGCCACCGCCAGCGAGAACCAGATCACCGACCGAGGCGTGGGCACGGGGATGACGGCGCCGAACGGCCGCCGGAGCGTCACCGTCGCGAACAAGACGTTGATACCGAACGAGAGCGCGAGGCTCGCGATCACGCCCACCACCGCCGACGTGATCGCGCCGAGCGCCGCCCCAAGTCGCCGGTTCCCGCGGAGGCGCTCAACGTAGGGCGCCCCGAGGAAGATCCAGAGGAAGCAGGGAGCGAAGGTGGCCCACACGGTCAGGCACGCTCCGATGAGCCCGGCGACTAACGGGGAGAGGTTACCGTGGAACCGATAGGCCGCAAGGAATCCCACGAACTCGGTCACCATGATCAAGGGGCCGGGGGTCGACTCGGCGAGCCCCAACCCCGACGCCACCCCGCCGGGTGTGAGCCAGCCGAAGCGATAGACGGCGGCTTGGTTCACGTACGCGAGCACCGCATAGGCTCCGCCGAACGTGACGACGGTGGCCGAGCTGAAGAACAGCGCCTCTCGCCCTAAGGTGTCTGAGGTGCCGCGCCAGAGGATGATCGCGAGGAGCGGTACCCACCACACCGCCACACCCACCACGAGGACCTTCACCGTCCTTCGGGCCGAGGGGAGCGTGTGCGGCGCGGACGCCGCCGCATCATCGATCACCGCGCCGCCGTCGTCCGTCAACTCGCTCGGGATCGCCACGAGGCCGGGGCGCACTCGCGAAAGCGCGTACCCCGACACACCTGCGCCCGCGATCACCAACGGGAACGCAACGCCGAAGATGAAGATGGCGGCGAAGGACGCTATGGCGACGGCCAGTGGGAATACGCCGTTGACCCCTCGCTGTCCGATCCGGAGCAGCGCGACGATGACCATCCCCACCACGCCCGCGGACAGTCCGGCGAACAGACCCGCGACCCAGGTGATCCGCCCGTGCGCCGCGTAGGCCCACGAGAGCAGGAGCATCAGGAAGAAGCTCGGCAGGATGAAGAACAGTCCGGCCACGATCCCGCCGCGAACCTTGTGGAGCAGCCAGCCCACGTAGATGGCCAGCTGCTGCGCCTCGGGACCGGGCAACAGCATGCAGAAGCTCAGCGCATGTAGGAACCGTCCCTCGCCGATCCACCTGCGGCGCTCGACCAGCTCTTCATGCATCAGGGAGATCTGCCCGCTCGGACCCCCGAAGTTGATGAACCCGAGCTTCAGCCAGAATCGGAACGCCTCGCGGAAGGCGACGGGCTCAGGCGGCCGGCTCACCCCGCGTTGTGCTGTTCCAGGTAATCCAGGTACAGAGGGCGTAGCGCCTCTCCGAGCGCTCCCTCACCCGCATCGAAGAAGTCGTTGATGAGCGCGAGGGGACGCATGATGTCGACCTTGCTCCGGGAGTCATCTCCGATGACCTCCTCCGCCACAGGGAGCGCCTTCACGAGGTCCCAGAGGAATCCCACATCGGTTCGATGTCGGGCGATCTCGATGGCTCGGTCGTGGAGTTCCCTCGTGGATAGTGCCTCGAGCTCAGCTCTGGTGGTCATGCGGCTGAGACTAGCGGCTGACGGACCGCCCGGCACCGTTCCCCAGCATCTCGGGACAACGATGTCGGGGGCCTCTCGTAGGATGGGGTTGTGGGCACCGACTCCCTCGTCATCCACGGCGCCCGTGAACACAACCTGAAGAATGTCACGTTGGAGCTCCCGCGCGGCAAGCTCATCGTGTTCACGGGTCTGTCCGGGTCCGGCAAGTCCTCCCTCGCGTTCGACACCATCTACGCGGAGGGACAGCGTCGCTATGTCGAATCGCTGTCCTCCTACGCCCGCCAGTTCCTGGGCCAGATGGAGAAGCCCGATGTGGACTTCATCGAGGGCCTCAGTCCGGCCATCTCCATCGACCAGAAATCGACATCGCGGAACCCCCGTTCGACCGTCGGTACCATCACGGAGATCTACGACTACCTCCGCGTCCTCTACGCGCGGGTGGGGCATCCCCACTGTCCGAACTGCGGGCGGCCCATCGGCAGGCAGACACCCGATCAGATCGTCGACCAGGTGCTCGAACTCCCAGAGGGAACGAAGTTCCAGATCCTGGCGCCGATCGTTCGTGGTCGCAAGGGCGAGTACGGCCAGCTGCTCGGGGAGCTGGCTCGCAAGGGGTTCCCGCGGGCGCGGATCGACGGCGAGGTGCGCGACCTTTCCGAACCCATCCGGTTGCCGAAGACCTACAAGCACACCATCGAGGTGGTCGTGGACCGACTGGTGGCCAAGCCGGACATCCGCCGACGCATCGCCGACTCCATCGAGACCGCGCTGGAACTCGCCGAAGGCATCGCCTCGGTGGCCGTCACCACGCACGAAGGGCACGAGGAGATCCAGACCTTCTCGGAAGCGTTGGCCTGCACCTATTGCGGGGTTTCGTTCGAAGAGATGGCGCCCAGGAATTTCTCCTTCAACTCGCCGTACGGGGCGTGCACCACCTGCGACGGTTTGGGGACCAGACTGGAGGTCGACCCCGAGTTGGTGATCCCCGACGCCGATCTGAGCGTGCGCGAGGGTGCACTTGCTCCGTGGGCCAGCGCGACGCTCGAGTATTGGAACCGTGTGCTGGAGGCCGTCGCCGACGCCCACAAGATCTCGCTCGATACGCCATGGAGGAAGCTCCCGAAAGCGGCTCGGGATGTCCTTCTGTACGGGTCCGACAAGAAGGTGCACGTTCGATACAAGAACCGCTACGGACGGCAGCGCTCCTACGACACGACGTTCGAAGGCGTGCTTCCCAACGTCGAACGGCGCCATTCCGAGACCGAATCCGACTCCCAGCGGGAGAAGCTCGAACAGTTCATGCGGGAGATCCCTTGTCGCGCATGTAAGGGGGCGCGTCTGCGGCCCGAAACCCTCGCGGTCACGGTCGACGGCCTCAACATCTCCCAGCTCACGCGCAAGTCGGTTCGCGACACGCTCGCGTTCGCCGAGACCATCGCGCTATCCGAGCGCGAGACCATGATCGCCGAGCGCCTCCTCAAGGAGATCCGCGAACGCCTCCGGTTCCTGGTGGATGTCGGTCTGGACTACCTCTCGTTGGATCGCGCCGCCGGGACGCTCGCCGGAGGAGAGGCGCAGCGGATCCGCCTCGCAACACAGATCGGCAGCGGCCTGGTGGGGGTTCTCTACATCCTCGACGAACCCTCGATCGGCCTGCATCAGCGGGACAACAAGCGGCTCATCGACACCCTCATCCGCCTGCGAGACCTCGGGAACACGCTCATCGTCGTAGAACACGACGAGGCGACCATCACGGAAGCGGACTTCCTGGTGGACATCGGGCCGCTCGCCGGGGAGCACGGCGGGGAGATCGTCTACAGCGGCAACCTCAAAGGTCTGCTCGAGTGCGACCGCAGCATCACGGGTCAGTTCCTCTCCGGTCGCCGCCAGATCCCGACGCCGAAGGTCCGGCGCAGGCCCGGCGATCGTTCGCTGACCCTCCAAGGGGTTCGCGAACACAACCTCCAGAACGTGAACGTCAAGATCCCACTGGGATTGTTCGTCTGCGTGACCGGCGTGTCGGGGAGTGGGAAGTCGACCCTGGTGCAGGATGTGCTTCTTCGCGCGCTCATGCAGCGCATCTACCGTTCGCGCATGCTTCCGGGCAAGCACAAGAAGCTGCTGGGATGGGAGCAGGTCGACAAGGTCATCGATATCGACCAGTCGCCGATCGGGCGCACGCCTCGGTCCAATCCGGCTACCTACACGGGCGTGTTCGACCACGTGCGGAAGCTGTTCGCCCAGGTCCCCGAGGCGAAGCTCCGGGGATTCCAGCCGGGGCGGTTCAGTTTCAACGTCCGCGGCGGGCGGTGCGAACATTGCGCGGGGGATGGACAGATAAAGATCGAGATGCACTTCCTCCCCGACGTCTATGTCACGTGCGAGGCATGCAAAGGGAAGCGCTACAACCGGGAAACGCTCGAGGTCAAGTACAAGGGCCGCACCATCGCCGATGTCCTTGAGATGTCGGTCGACGAGGCGCTCGAGTTCTTCCAGAACATCCCGACCATCAAGCGTCACATGCAGACCCTGTCAGAGGTGGGGCTCGGGTACGTCCGGCTGGGCCAGCCCGCGCCGACGCTCTCGGGGGGAGAGGCCCAGCGCATCAAGCTCAGCTCCGAACTCCACAAACGCGCCACCGGCAACACCATCTACGTCCTTGACGAACCAACCACCGGACTGCATTTCGAAGACATCCGGAAACTGCTTCAGGTGCTCCAGCGCCTCGTTGATACGGGCAACACCGTGCTCGTGATCGAACACAATCTCGACGTCATCAAGACGGCGGACTGGGTGATCGATATGGGACCCGAGGGTGGGGATGGCGGCGGCTCGATCGTCGCAGTCGGAAGCCCCGAGGACATCGCAGCCGATCCGACCTCGCATACCGGCCGGTTCCTCGCGGAGGTTCTGTCGCAACCACCGCTCCCGATGGCCGCCTCGGAAGCGTTGGTCTCCTCCGGTTGACGATGCTTGCTAGGATTCCCGCCGACGTGTCGAAGCGGATCATCCTCGGTATCTCTGTCGCCGCCCTCCTGGGGGCCGCATGCAGCACCCTCCCGCAGGCCACCGTCTCCTATGGCAAGGGAACGCAGTTCATCCCGTACGTCGCCGACAACCTCGACGATGTCGGTCTCGGCAGTGCGGTTGCGCTGGACAAGGACGGGGTGCCCTACGTTTCCTACCTCGGCTTCACCGAGGAGCCGAAGAAGAACGCCATCCCCGTTCCACGACCACTGCTGACCCCTGGCGTGCCGTCCGTCCTCGTCGTGAGCCAGAAGAACGGCATCTGGACGCGCGGAGCGGCTGCCGTGGCGCAGTCGGCGGTGTCTGGCATCGTCTGGCCGTACGCACCTGCCACGGTGAAGTCCATCTCCAAGATCCTCCCCACGAACACCAACGGAACCGACATCGCCGTCGGGACGGACGGGGCTGTGCACACGGTGTGGACCGGTCCCGATGGGGTTTGGGAAACCGATGGCGGTCCTGTCGGCGCGACGCCCACCCCCACGGTGGCCTCGCATGTGTTCACCGTGGACCCCTCACTTTCGGAAGCCGGACCGCTCGGCCGGCCCTCCGTGACGTTGGATGCCGGCGGGATCCCCTGGGTCGCGTTCGCCACGACGACGCTCGGCGCCGGTGAAGTCGACGTCGCGACCCCGGGACGCAAGGGCTGGGATCTCATCACGGTAGCCACCCTCAAGGCGTGTGGCGGGTGCCCGCAGCCGGGCAACACGCAGATACTCGCGACCCCCGGCGGGATCGAGGTCGCCTACGTCGACTCGACCGGCACCATCACCGTGGCGCATCAGCCCGATGGCGATCCAGGGTCGGCGCCATGGACCACGGAGCAGGTCGCGCCGAAGGTGAGCGGCACGGGGCTCGACGCTGCGGTCGGGAAGGACGGCACCGCGTACCTCAGCTACTACACCGGCAACGGCACGGTCGAACTCGCCTCCGGTACCGAGGGCACATGGACCACCTCGAAGGTCGCCGATGTCACCGATCCGGATCCCTCCGCGGTCGGAAATACCGCCCCCACCACCGGCGTGGCCGTCGACGATTCCGGCTCGGTCTCCGTTGCCTGGTTCGACGACGCAAGCAACTCAGTCAGGCTTGCGACTGGCGCTTCCCCATCCACGCTAGCTCCGGTGGAAACGCCCGGGACGCTCGGTGGGATCGCTCCAGCCCTCGGCGTGTCCTCCGATGGTTCGATCACGTATCTGTCGTGGTACGACGTGAGCACCACGTCGCTGATCGTCGGCATCCTTGGCTCCGCCGACGGGGTCGAGATCGCCGAGACGAGCCCCACGCCCACGGCGGTGGCTCAACCGCCCACGAAACCGGACTGCGCCCCCACGGGGACGAAGCTGACGATCGCCGCTCAGAACGTTGCGTTCGACAAGAGCTGTCTGGCGGTGGCCGCGGACACCCCGTTCACCATCGAGTTCGACAATAAGGACGCGGGCGTGCCCCACAACGTGTCCATCTATGACGGAACGTCGGCGTTGTTCCAGAAGACGCCTGAGCCCGGCCCTGGTGTTGTCACCTACGATGTGGACGCCTTGAAGGCTGGCCAGTACAAGTTCCAGTGCGACGTCCACCCCACCACGATGTTCGGTTCGTTCATCGTTGCGGCCAAGTAGTCACGCAGGCTCCCCGGCCGATGTCGGCCTCGAACCTAGAATGGCTTGGTGACCGTCCCTCGACCGCCCTCGTCCTCGATCCCCGATCTGCCCGGCGCATACCTGTTCCGGGACGTCGACGGCCGGGTGGTCTACGTGGGGAAGGCGCGCTCGCTGCGCAAGCGGCTTGCGTCCTACTGGTCCAAGCCGCTGCACCCCAGGACCGAAGCCATGACCCTGAGTGCCGAGACGGTCGAATGGATCACGGCCTCCACGGAGGTCGATGCGCTCATGCTGGAGTTCAACCTGATCCAGCAGCACCGGCCACGCTTCAACATCCGCTACCGGGATGACAAGTCCTATCCCTACCTGGCGCTAACGGTGGGGGAGCGATGGCCCCGCGCCCAGGTCCTCCGCGGCGCCAAGCGGAAGCAGGTCCGCTACTTCGGTCCGTACGGTCACGCGTGGGCTATCAGGGACACCCTGGACGCCCTCACACGCGTCTTTCCCGTTCGAACGTGCTCGAACGCGTTCTTCGAGCAGCGAGCCCGCGCGAAGCGGCCGTGCCTCTATTTCGACATCGGCCGGTGCTCTGGTCCGTGTGTCCCCGAGGTGAGCGGTGTCACCGAGGAGTCCTACCGCGGCGACGTCGACGCGATGGCGGGCTTCCTGGCCGGCGATACGAAACCAGTCATCCACCGGCTGGAGCGCGGGATGATTCAGGCGGCCGATCGCCAGGAGTACGAACAAGCCGCCCGGTTCCGCGATCAACTGGGCGCGGCCCGTCGCGCTCTGGAGACCCAGGAGATGGTGCTCTCCCAGCCGGAGGACCTCGACGTCATCGCAATGGCCGAAGACGATCTCGAGGCCGGGTTCCAGGTCTTCTTCGTTCGAGGCGGACGGGTACTCGGACGCAAAGGGTGGGTGGTGGACCGCGTCGAGGACATCGACGCGCAGGGCTTGGTCGCGAGCTTCATCCGGCAGCTCTACATGGAACGCGAAGAGGTCCCGCCCACCGTGCTCGTTCCGACCGCCCCGTCAGAGTCCGACGTGCTGACCGCCTGGCTGTCCGCGCGCCGCGGCACGAACGTCCGTATCGGGGTTCCGGAGCGCGGCGCGAAGCGCCGGCTGATGGAGGTGGTCTCGCAGAACGCGCGGGACTCATTCCACCGGCACAAGCTGCGGCGGGCCTCCGACTTCGGTGCCCGGTCGCGCGCCCTCACCGATCTCGCGGAGCACCTCGGGTTGGAGCAGGCGCCGCTGCGCATCGAGTGCTACGACATCTCGAACCTGGGACCGACGGACAAGGTCGGTTCCATGGTGGTGTTCGAGGACGGGTTGCCCAAGCGTTCGGACTATCGGCGATTCACCATCAAGGGCGTGACCGGACAGGACGATTTCGCGAGTATGGATGAGATGCTTCGCCGGCGGTTCGCCCGCCTGATCGCAGAACGCGACACGCCGCCCGAGCACGGCAAGCGGTTCTCCTACCCGCCCGCCCTGGTGGTCGTTGACGGAGGCAGGGGACAGCTCAGCGTCGCCTCGAACGTGCTTGCCGATCTGGGCCTGCAGATCCCGCATGTCGGACTGGCGAAGCGGTTGGAGGAGGTCTATTTCCCCGACCGACCCGATCCGCTCCTGGTCCCCAGAGGGTCCGAGTCGTTGTTCATCCTCCAACACCTGCGCGACGAGGCGCACCGATTCGCGATCGGCTTCCACCGGGAGACGCGGGGTAAGCGCGCGCTGCGCTCACCCCTGGACGATGTTCCCGGTGTGGGTCCCTCGCGGAAGAAGGCACTGCTCAAAGCGTTCGGCTCGCTCACGCGGCTGCGTCAGGCGGAAACGGAACAGATCGCGACCGTTCCGGGGATCGGACCCGAACTTGCGCGCGTGGTCTATGAGGCGTTGCATAACCCCGTCACCGCCGGAAGGGAGAGCGCCTGATGGCCGACCCGGAACCCATCCTCACGGTCGTCCCCACTCCCGGGTTCACGATCATCACGGGTCTGTCGGGGGCGGGCAGATCGGAAGCCGCCAGGTCGTTGGAGGACATCGGCTTCTTCGTCGTGGACAACCTTCCCCCCGCGTTGCTTCCCAAGATGGCCGAACTGGCCGCTCGGCCCGGGGGCCCTATGCGCCTGGCCATCGTCATCGACGCGCGAGGAGGCGTGTTCTTCGGCGAGCTTTCGAAGGCACTCGAGGAACTCAAACAGGTGCACGTGAACTACCGGATCCTCTATCTCGAGGCGTCGGACGACACGCTCGTGAATCGGTACGAAGCCACCCGACACCGCCACCCGCTGGCGCCCGCGGACCGGGTCGTGGAAGGGATCCGCAAAGAGCGACTCATGATGGAGAGTCTGCGTGGTGAAGCCGATCTGGTGATCGATACGTCTCAGCTGACGCCGCACGACTTGCGAGACCGCCTCCGCGAGGCGTTCGCTGAAGGCGTCGCCGATGCAGCGCTCCGAGTGTCGGTGAGCTCGTTCGGATTCAAGTACGGAGCCCCGCGCGACGCAGACTTCGTGCTGGACGTGCGGTTCCTTCCCAACCCCCACTGGATCGAGGAACTCCGTCCGTTGCCCGGCACCGACGACAGGGTGCGAGCCTACGTGTCGGGTCAACCCGCCTATCGCGACTTCAGCGCCCGGCTCCGCGACCTCCTCGATGTCGTGGTCCCCGGGTATGTGGCGGAAGGGAAGTCCTATCTCACGGTCGCGGTCGGCTGCACCGGCGGCAGACATCGGTCCGTGGTGGTCGCCGAGGATGTCGCGGCATACTTCAGAGAGAAGGGGATGTCGGCGTCCCTGGATCACCGAGACCTGGAGCGCGGGTAGTGGCAGGCCCCCCCTCACGTCGCAGGATGCGTCGCGAACTGCGGAAACACTCGCGCGCCTCACGCCGGAGCCTTCGCGACTCCAAGGTCGCCCCGGCTCCTCGCCCCGGTGCGTTGCAACGGATGCGAGCGCGCCGCGAATTCCGCCAGCAGCGCACCCAACCGATCAGGCGGCCCGTTCTGCGGTCGGCACGCGATCGGATCCTGAGCGGCATCGTGGCGGTCGCGGTGATAGGGGGTGTGGGCGCCCTAGTCTTCTTCCGACCCACACCGGCCCCCAGCGCGTTCGCCGGACTTCGGCCTTCTCCTTCGGTAACGGCCACTCCGACGCCCGTCCAGCCCAGCCTCACGCCGGCCCCCACACCGAAACCCAAGCCCAAGCCCAAGCCGAAGCCCAGCCACAAACCGAAGCCGAAGCCAACGGTGACAGGGCCCTCAGGGGGCGGCGGCGGCGCATCACCACCACCACCGGCACCGTCGCCCTCTCCGAAGCCGTCGCCGAGTCCCGCCCCGTCCCCCGATCCCTCGCCGAAACCCGGACCGGGGAAGTAGCGGCGCGTTCTTCGCACCCGGCCTCAGGGCCGACCGAGCGTCCGTCTGGCTAGGATGAGGGCGCGAAACCCCCTCAGGAGGTACCCAGCCAATGAGCGTGAAGATCGGCGTCAACGGATTCGGCCGGATCGGCCGCAACGTGTACCGAGCTGCCAAGAAGCGAGGCGTGGATCTGGAGTTCGTGGCGGTCAACGATCTCGGCGATGCCGCCACGATGGCCCACCTGCTGAAGTACGACTCCGTCCACGGACGGTTCCCCGGAGACGTGTCGGTCAGCGCCAACGGCCTCACCATCGACGGCAAGGAACTCCGCGTTCTGGCCGAACGGAACCCGGCGGACCTGCCCTGGAAGGACCTCGGCGTGGAGATCGTGCTGGAATCGACGGGCATCTTCACCGAGCGTGAGAAGGCAGCCGCGCACCTGGAGGCCGGCGCTCAGAAAGTGATCATCAGCGCGCCCGCGAAGAATGAGGACATCACCCTGGTCCTCGGCGTGAACGACGACGCCTACGACCCTGCCACCCACCACGTGATCTCGAACGCCTCCTGCACCACGAACTGCGTCGCCCCCATGGCGAAGGTCTTGGACGACGCCTTCGGTGTCCAGCAAGGCTTCATGACGACCGTGCACGCCTACACGAACGATCAGCAGATCCTGGACCTGCCGCACAGCGACCTCCGACGCGCTCGGGCCGCCGCCGTCAACATCATCCCCACAACTACCGGTGCGGCGAAGGCGACAGGGCTGGTGCTGCCTCACCTCAAGGGCAAGCTCGATGGGATGTCGTTGCGTGTGCCGATCCCTGATGGCTCTGTCACGGACCTCGTGGCGACCGTCGGACGTGAGGTGACTGTCGACGAGGTCAATGCAGCCTTCAAAGCGGCGTCCCAGGACGGGCCGCTCGCCGGCAAGGTCGTGTACACCGAAGACCCGATCGTCTCCTCGGACATCGTGGGCTCGGAGGCCTCGTGCACGTTCGATGCGAGCGCGACCATGGTCATGGGCAACGTGGTCAAAGCCATCGGGTGGTACGACAACGAATGGGGCTACTCGAACCGTGTGGTTGACCTCGCGCTGCTCGTAGCCTCCAAGCTGTGACCCTCCGAACGCTCGATGACCTTGGGGAAGTAGACGGAGCTCGGGTCTTCGTTCGCGTGGATCTCAACGTCCCGCTGCGAGATGGTGCCATCTCCGACGACAGCCGGATCGGTGCCACCTTCCCCACGTTGCAGGAACTCCTGAACCGCGGCGCCCGCCTCGTCTGTGCCTCGCACCTGGGGCGACCGAACGGTCGGGCCCGCGATGACCTGCGGATGGCATCCGTGGGGGAGCGCCTCGCCCAGCTCATGGATCGCGATGTCGCCATCGTCAAGGATCCCGCCCCCGACCAGGGGGACCTTCCCACGGCCGACGTGATCCTCCTCGAGAACCTGAGGTTCGACCCGGGCGAGGAGGCGGACGATCCGGCCTTCGCCGGGCGACTGGCGGAACTGGCGGATGCCTACGTGGACGACGCGTTCGGCGCCGTCCATCGCCGCCATGCGAGCGTCTCGGCCCTTCCGGAGTTGTTGCTCGCCTCCGGCCGTCGTGCCGTCGCCGGTCGGTTGTTGGAGCGGGAGGTCAGGGTTCTCTCCCTGCTCCTCTCTGATCCGGCGCGCCCCTACGTGGCCATCTTGGGCGGGGCGAAAGTCTCGGACAAGCTCTCGGTGATCGATGCATTATTGGAGCGAGTCGAAGCGCTCCTCATCGGGGGTGCCATGGCGTTCACCCTGATCGCAGCCCGCGGCGGCACGGTGGGAACGTCGCTCGTCGAACCCGATCGCTACGACGATGTGCTCGCATCCCTGGAGAAGGCAGAACGGCTCGGCGTTCGCATGCTCCTTCCCACTGACGTCGTTGCCGCCGGCGCGATGGACGCCTCGGCCGCTGCAACCACGGTCGCTGCGGACTCCGTGCCGAACGACCTCATGGGATTGGACATCGGCCCCGACACCGTACGCGCCTTCTCCGAGGTGATCGCCGGGGCGAAGACCGTCCTGTGGAACGGACCGATGGGTGTGTTCGAGATGGAGCCCTTCGCTAGAGGGACGAACGATGTCGCGCGCGCGGTGGCCGAGTCGGCCGCGTTCACGGTGGTCGGCGGGGGAGACAGCGTGTCCGCCGTGAAGCAGGCCGGGCTCGAGGACCGATTCGATCATCTGTCGACGGGCGGGGGCGCATCGCTCGAATTCCTGGAGGGGCGCTCGCTCCCCGGCATCACGATCTTGGAGGACTGACATGGCTGGACGCCGGCCGATCATCGCGGCCAACTGGAAGATGCAGAAGACCCACCTCGAGGCGATCCAAGCCGTGCAGAAACTGAGCTACCTGCTGGACAAGGACGACGGCGAGAAGGTCGAGGTCGTCGTGTGCCCCCCGTTCACTTCGCTCCGCTCGGTGGGGACCCTGCTGGACTCCGACAAGCTGCCGTACGCGCTCGGAGCACAGAACGTCTACCCCGAGGAGAAGGGCGCCTTCACGGGTGAAGTTTCGCCGCTCATGCTCGAGGCGCTGAAGGTGCGCTACGTCATCGTTGGCCATTCCGAACGCCGCCAACTCTTCGACGAGGACGACCTGTTCGTGAACAAGAAGGTGCGCGCCGTCTTCGGCCACGGGATGACTCCGATCCTGTGCGTCGGGGAGACGCTGGACGAGCGTGACGCCGACGGCACGGAGAGCAAGGTGTCACAGCAGGTCCGTCGCGGCGTCGACAACGTCACACCTGAGCAGGCGGCCACCCTGGTCATCGCGTACGAACCGATCTGGGCCATCGGCACCGGGCGCACCGCCGAGCCGTCGGACGCAGGTCGGGTCGTCGAGGTCATCCGCGCCACGCTGGCAGACAAGTTCTCCGAGGCCGTCGCCCAGGCCGTCCGGGTGCAGTACGGCGGCAGCGTGAAGCCCGGCAACATCCGGGAATTCATGGCGCACCCCGAGATCGACGGCGCACTGGTGGGCGGCGCAAGCTTGGATCCGGAAGAGTTCGCTCTCATCGTGAAGTACCGCCCATGAAACTCCTTTACGTCTGTCTGGACGGCTTGGGCGATGACCCCAATCCCATCCTCGATGGCCGCACACCGCTCGAGGCGGCCGAAACACCAAATATGGACATGTTGGCCACCCGTGGGCGGACGGGGACCACCGTGACGGTCGGTCCGGGGATCGCGCCCGAATCCGATATCGGTGTCTTCGGGATCCTCGGTTATGACCCCGCGGAGGAACATCCCGGCCGCGGCGTCCTGGAGGCGATGGGGATCGGGATGGACCTCCGCGACGGGGACCTCGCCTACCGGATCAACTTCGCGACCACGGACTGGCCCGAGATCGTCGACCGACGCGTCGGGCGGAACCTCACCTCAGAAGAAGCCCACGCCCTCGCCGACGATGTGAACCGCGAACTGACGCTTTCGGGCGCGACCTTCGAATTGCGGGCGACGATCGAACATCGGGGGGCCTTGGTGATCCGGGCCACCGACGGGCGCCCCTTGGCTGCAAACGTCACGAACACCGATCCCGCATACCGCCGTGAGGGTCACCTGGGCGTGGCCCTCGAGCAGTTCGAGCCGCGCGTGGCGACCTGCGAACCGCTCGATGACAGCGAGGGGGCGCGGAACGCCGCCGATCTCACCAACGCGTTCGTGGAGCGTTCCTCGAGGGTGCTCAACGAGTCGAACGTGAACCGAGAGCGCGTGGCACAGGGAAAGCTCCCGGGCAACCTGATCCTCACCCGCGATGCCGGCGACCATCTGCCGAAACTCCAACCGATCGCCGAGCGGTTCGGCCTGTCCTGGGGATGTTTCGTCGAGATGCCCGTCGAACGCGGCATCGCGCTGGCCCTCGGCATGGAACCCGTGACAGCACCGCGGTTGGATCCCGCGGGGTTCGGCCCGGCGGCGGAAGAGTCCTACGCGGCCTGGGCGCAGATCGCCTCCGACGCGCTGGCGACGTACGAGGCCGTCTACGTCCACCTGAAGGGCCCCGACGTCCCGGCCCACGACGGGCGCGCCGAGGACAAGCGTGACGTCATCAGCGCCATCGACCGTGCCTTCTTCGGGGAGGTGCTTGGCTGGCTCGATCCTCGCTCCGCCATCGTTGCGGTCACCGGCGACCACTCGACGTCGTCCATCCGGATGGCTCATACCGCCGATCCGGTGCCGCTGCTCATCAGTGGGGGACCGGTCACGCAGGACGGAACGGTCGTATTCGGTGAGAGGTCTTGCGCAACGGGCTCTTTGGGAGAGCTCCTCGGCCCCAGGATCCTTCCTGGGATACGTGAACTCATCGGCCAGTAGTCACGTACAGATGGACGAGCGTGACTCCAGGACCCGTCGTATAGTTGCCCAGATGGTGTCGATTGCCCGGTCGAGCACCCACGAGGGAGCGTGATGGCGAAGGTAGAAGTAGAGCCTGATCAGCTTCAAGCGGCCCCGTCCGCCGACACTCCCAAGGAGATCATCGGTCGATCTCCGGGGGAGATCCTGTGGCGACGGTTCCGCAAGGATAAGTGGGCCATCGGCGGGATCGTCGTCATCGTCATCATCGTCATCCTGGCCATCACGGCACCGCTCTTCGCGAAATGGGTCGGCCATCCCGTCAACCAGTCCTACGTGACGCCGATGACCGGCGTGGGACCCAGCTTCGGATCCTTCGGCCCTTCGCTCGGTTTCCCCAAGGGTCCGACCCTGCATAACGAAGCGGGCGTGTTCCTGTTCGGGGCCGACGGGACCGCACACGACCTGTTCATCCAGGTGCTCTATGGTGCCCAGACATCCCTGGAAGTGGCGCTGAGCGCGACGTTGATCGAGGTCGTACTGGGGGTCCTCTTCGGGATCATCGCCGGGTTCTACGGCGGAAAGATCGACACCCTCATCTCCCGGATGTGCGACATCTTCTTCGCGCTCCCGACCCTTCTGCTGATCTTGGGCATCTCGGCTGCCTGCGGCGCACAGCCGCCGGGGCAGGAATGTTTGGGTGGGCTCCTCAAACCGGGGAAGGGGCTGATCGTCATCTTGATCGGGTTCTTCTCTTGGCCCTATCTCGCGAGGATCATCCGGGGGCAGGTGCTCTCCATCAGAGAGAAGGAGTTCATCGAGGCAGCTCGGTCGCTCGGAAGCTCCGGCCGACGCATCATGGTTCGCGACATCCTTCCGAACGTGCTGGCTCCGATCATCGTCTACTCCACGCTCCTGATCCCCACGAATATCCTCGCCGAAGCGGGACTATCCTTCCTGGGGCTCGGCGTCCCACCGGACGTCCCATCCTGGGGCTACCAGATATCCCAGGCCACCAGCCTCTATCGCACGGCGTGGTGGACCATGGTGTTCCCGGGGGTATTCCTCTTCCTGACCACGCTCGCATTCAACCTGGTCGGAGATGGTCTCCGAGATGCATTCGATCCGAAGACATCGTGAATCTCGTAAGGATTGGTGAGGGGACCGAAAGGAGTAGATCCAGGAGACCGGATCCAGCACTCACTCGCTGGTGAACGACAGATCGGAAACCGAACCATATCGAGGAGGGGTAGATGAGTAAGTATCTGAGAGTGGTAGCCGCAGCGGCGGTACTCACGCTCGCCGCCGCCGCTTGCGGCAACAACAGCGGAAGCACGAGCACAGGAGGGGGTACGGGCACCTCAGGGAACGCGCCTATCCCGGGTGGGACGCTCCACGCCGTCATGACCCAGGACTTCTTCCACGGGCTCGACCCGACGCAGGAGTACTACTCGGTGTCTTGGCAAGCGCTCCGGTGCTGTCTGGCCAGAACGTTGCTTTCCTACAACGAGAAGCCGGCCGACGAAGGTGGCGCGACACCGCAGCCCGACATCGCGACGGGGATGCCGGAGGTATCGAGTGACGGCCTGACCTACACCTTGACCATCAAAGATGGCGTGATGTTCGGTGATCCTCTCAACCGCCAGGTGACGGCGCAGGACTTCGTCAATGCCTTCAACCGGCTGGGCGATTCCACCGTGAACACGCCTGGGTATTCCTACTACTACACCGACATCACGGGCTTCCAGGATGTGCTGGACGGCAAGACCAAGGAAGTCTCCGGGGTCACCGCGGTCGACGACAAGACGCTCCAGATCAAGCTCGATCAGGCGAACCCGGACATGCCCTATCTCTTGTCGATGGCAGCGATCTCGCCGATGCCGAAGGAAGTGCTCGATCTGCACTACAAGGGCACCGAGTACGGCCAGTTCATGGTTTCCACCGGTCCCTACCAGTACGAAGGCATGGAAGGGTTCGATCTCGCCTCGAAGAACCCGCCGGAAGGGATGGACATCGGTCGGAACTACGTGTTCGTACGGAACCCGGCATGGGACCCGTCCACCGACACGCTGCGCAAGGCCTATCCGGACCGCATCGAGATCCAGGTCGGTGGAGAGACTCAGACCCTGTTGGACAAGGTTGCGGCCGGCGGCGCCGACTGGTGCGTGGACTGCTTGGCAACCTCGGCGACGCTGCAGAAGTACGGCAACGACCCTGCCCTTGTGGACAAGGTGAAGATCTATCCGTCCGACTCGTTGTCCTACATCGGACTGAATATCTTCCAGCCGCCGTTCGACGACGTGCACGTCCGCAAGGCGGTCAACTGGGCCGTCGACAAGAATGCCCTCTGGACGCTCGCCGGTGGAGATCCGGCCGGCATCATCGCCGGGCATTTCATCCCGCCGAGCATGATGGGTAATCAGTTGGCGGACTACGACCCGTACGCTACTGAAGGGGACAAGGGGAGCGTCCCGGATGCGAAGAAGGAGATGGCGCTCTCGAAGTACGACACGAACCAGGACGGGGTGTGTGACGGCGACGCGTGCACGGTCACAGACCTCATCGTGTCGAACGACAACGACCAGCTGAAGGGGGCCCAGATCCTGCAACAGAGCTTCGCTCCGATCGGGATCAAGCTCGACATCAAGCAGCTGGCCTACAACGCCCTGGTGACGAAGTGCGCCACCCTCGATGCGCACACCGCGTTCTGCGGTGCCGCGTGGGGGAAGGACTACCCAAGTCCGTACACGTACTTCTTCCCACTGCTCGACGGTGGTGAGAACGGGTCGAACTACTCGTTCATGGGCACCACGGCGGCAGCCCTGACGAAGGCCGGCTACGACGTTCCCGCAGACGGGATCCCGTCCATCTCGGACAAGATCACCGAATGTCGGGACACGGCCATCGGCACGGCACAGGACACCTGTTGGGCGAACCTGGACAAGTACGTCATGGAAACGATCGTGCCGGTCATCCCGCGCCGTTTCCCGACGAACATCGATGTCCTGGGTGACAGGATCGACAACTACTCCTACGACCAGTTCGCCGGGGTCGGGGCGTTCGACCAGATGTCATTGGTCAACGGCGGCAAGTAGGAGCAGGTAGCAGTAGCAGCGAGGTGGGGGTCCGCAAGGGCCCCCACCTCGCCGCACGACGACAGGACAGGGATCGATGGGCCGTTACCTCGTACGACGGATCTTGTTCGGCATCCTGGTGCTGTTCGTTATCTCGTTGCTCACATTCTTCATCTTCATCAAGCTCCCGCCGGGCGACACAGCCCGCCGCTTGGCGGGCAAGATCAACAACAAGCAGGTGCTGGACCAGATCCGGCATAACATCGGCCTTGATCAGCCGGTGTGGGTGCAGTACGCGCGGTTCGCGAAGGGGCTGGTCCCGTGGCCGGGACTCTGGCTGAACCCGAAGGTGTACTACTCCTGGTCCAACAATCAGGTGGTACGAGACGAGATCGCGAAACGCATCCCGTTCACCGCGGTCTTGACCATCGGGTCGGCGGTCTTGTGGCTCATCATCGGCATCCCCATCGGGATCATCTCCGCTACCCGGCGAAGGAGCTGGATCGACAGGGGCGGGGTCGTGTTCGCCTTGCTGGGGGTGTCGTTGCCGATCTTCTGGCTCGGCTACGTGCTCATCTACGTCTTCTACTATCGCCTGGGATGGGCGCCGGCGGCCGGGATAGATATCGGACAGACGTGGTGGACCGCGATCTTCCACGGGAAATACATCCTGGCTTGGATCGCCCTCGCCGTCACCTCCGCGGCCTTCTACACGCGCATCGTTCGAGGCAACATGCTCGAGGTCCTCACCGAGGATTACATCCGGACCGCGCGGGCGAAGGGGATCTCAGAACGGAAGGTCGTGTACAAGCACGCTATGCGAGCGTCCCTCACGCCGGTGGTCACCATGCTCGGGCTGGACATCGCGGTCCTGCTGGGAGGCGCCGTGATCATCGAGAAGGTGTTCCAGATCCCCGGGATCGGACTCTATGCGCTGGATTCGCTGAACCTCTCCGACTTCCCTCCGGTGATGGGTGTCACCGTGGTGGCCGCGTTGTTCATCGTCGTGGCGAACCTCATCGTGGACGTGATCTACGCTGCCCTGGACCCACGTGTTCGATACAACTGAGGAAGGTGTATGCCTGAGCCGCTGCTAGAAGTGAAGGACCTACGGGTGGAGTTCCCGACCGACGACGGCTTGGTGAAGGCCGTGGACGGCGTCTCGTTCGCGTTGCAACCGGGAGAGACCCTGGGCATCGTGGGGGAGTCGGGGTCCGGAAAATCGGTCAGCTCGTTGACCATCATGGGGCTGGTGCCGAAGGCGCAGGCCAACATATCCGGTCAAGTGATCTTCGAGGGGCAGGACCTGCTTCAGCTCTCGCAGGTCGAGATGCGCGAGGTTCGTGGAAAGAAGATCTCGATGATCTTCCAGGATCCGATGACGTCGCTGCACCCTTTCTACCGGGTCGGAGATCAGATCGCGGAGTCCATCCTCGAGCACGAGGACATCTCGAAGAAGGAAGCCGCCGAACGTGCGGTGGACATGCTCGGCAGGGTCAACATCCCTCAACCGAAGGACCGAGCGAAGCAATTCCCACACGAGTTCTCGGGCGGGATGCGTCAGCGGGCCATGATCGCGATGGCGTTGGCGTTGAATCCAGACCTGCTCATCGCCGACGAACCCACAACTGCACTGGACGTCACCGTTCAAGCGCAGATCCTGGATCTCATCGACTCCCTTCGTTCGGAGTTCGGGGCGGCGGTGATCATCATCACGCACGACCTGGGCGTCGTTGCCGAGCACTGCGACAACATCCAGGTCATGTACGCGGGCCGCGCCATCGAATACGGCCGAACCGACGACATCTTCTATCACCCGCATCACCCCTATACCTGGGGTCTGCTGCAGTCCATCCCGAAGCTGGGGGAGGAGACCGACCGCCTCACCCCGATCCGCGGCCTTCCGCCCTCGCTCATCAACCTGCCGAAGGGGTGCTCGTTCGCCCCGCGGTGTCCGTACGCGTTCGATCGCTGTCGCGAGGAATCGCCGGCGCTCCTTCCATCCGACACCTACCATGCCTCCGCGTGTCACCTGAGCCTCGCCGACAAGGAGCGCATCGCGGCCGAGGAGGTGCTCACCCCCTCATGAGCGCGCAGATCACGGAGACCGGCCGTCCAGAGATCGATCGCACGGGTCCACCGCTCATCAGCGTCAGAGGTGTGAAGAAGCATTTCCCGATCACACGGGGCATCTTGATCCAGCATAAGGTCGGTGCCGTCCATGCGGTCGATGGGGTCGATCTGGACATCTACCCGGGCGAGACACTGGGCTTGGTTGGGGAAACGGGCTGCGGCAAGTCGACGCTCGCCCGCGTGATCATGCGCCTCTACGACGCCACGGAGGGCAGCATCACCTTCCAAGGGAAGGACATCACGAAGATCCACGGGCGTGAGTTGCGGGACATGCGTGAAGACATGCAGATGATCTTCCAGGACCCCTACGCCTCATTGAATCCGCGCAAGACCATCGGCTCGATCATCGGAGAGCCCTTTCAGCTGCACAAGACCGTTGCCCGGAACAAGGTGAAGGGTGAAGTGCAGGAACTGATGAAGCGGGTCGGACTGAACCCGGAGCACTACAACCGCTACCCCCACGAGTTCTCCGGCGGCCAGCGCCAGCGGATCGGGGTGGCGCGCGCGCTGGCGCTGCGGCCCAAGCTCATCGTGTGCGACGAACCGGTCTCTGCTCTCGATGTCTCGATCCAGGCGCAGATCCTGAACCTGTTGGAGGACCTGCAGACGGAGTTCAACCTGACCTACCTGTTCATCGCGCACGACCTGTCCGTGGTCAAGCACGTGTCCGACCGGGTTGCCGTCATGTACCTGGGCAAGATCGTGGAGATGGCCGATAGCGAGAGGCTCTATGAGACCCCGAAGCATCCTTACACCGGGGCGCTCCTGTCGGCGGTCCCCGTCGCCGATCCACGGTCGGCGGCGACGAAGAAGCGGATCATCCTCCAGGGCGATGTGCCCTCGCCGATCAATCCTCCGAGCGGCTGCCGGTTCCACCCGCGCTGTCCGAAGGCGCAGCTCCCGAAGTGTGCGACGGACGAGCCGCAGCTGGAGGAGATGCACCCGGAGCAGTTCGCCGCGTGTCACTTCCCCCTCGAGGACCCTAGTATCGAGGCCTCGAACTAGGAGTTCCGATGCTCAACACCATCATCATCGCCATCGACGTGGCCTCGGCCCTGTTCCTGACCGTCACGATCCTGCTCCACTCTGGTCGCGGCGGCGGACTGTCCGACATGTTCGGCGGCGGCAGCACCCTTTCGGGCGGTACACGGATGGAACGAACCCTGGACAAACTCACTATCGTCTCGGCGTTGGTGTTCGGGTTCTCGACGTTCTGGTTGGCCTGGAAGTGGACCCCGTAGCGAGCGGGTAGACTCGCCGCGCCCGTCGGAGTGGCGGAATCTGGCAGACGCGCTAGCTTGAGGTGCTAGTGGGCTTTACGGCCCGTGGGGGTTCAAATCCCCCCTCCGACACCAACATCCTGCACCGCTTCTCGCAGTCCGATCGGGAGTGCTGCAGGCTCAGACCGGCGGCGCGTGACGTCGACCGCTGTGATCCACACAGAAGGCTACGGCGTGTGCTCGCGGTCTAGGATCTGCCGCGCAGGCCGGTGGACCGGCCGTCGCGACCGCCGAGCACGCCCCCTACGAACGCGGCCGGCGCCGTCAGAGCCAGGGCCATGATCGCGTACAGGGGGGCGTCGAACCCGCGCGTGACCCGAGTAGACAGCCCGTCACAAGATCCGAACAAGAGCATCCCCAGATACCCCATCGCGATCGCGACAACAGCCGCGAGAGATCCGTTGGCAGATCCAAGCTTGCTTCGGCGACGGGCGAGAGCCCACGCGAGTGCAAGTGGGAGCACGATAAGGATCGCACCCATCAGGAGCGTGACAACGGCGGCCTCCGATGGGATCTCGCCCATCGTGCAGGTCGAGTACGCCGTCAGCGCGTACATCGCCAGGCAGAGAGCCCCGGTGACGGCGATCGCGACAAGCAGGGGAGCCGTGGATCCGCGATGAAGGCTCCGGACGATGGGAGGAAGAACACCGGGGGCGAGGATGGCGACGCTCCATAGGTTCACGTACCAGAAGTGAAGCGGATACGAACCCATGTGCGCGCCGCTCGAGTAGTCGTTCAGATCCCAGTGGCCGACGACAAACCCGTTGACGAATGAGATCGACAGGTACCAGATCGCCAGGAGCACGCACGTGACACCGACTCGCTTCAGACCCTGTGCTGGGGCGACCCGGCTTATCCCTCGATCTCATCTGCGCGGGAGGTCACAGCCGCGAGGCCGCTCTGATGTCCGCGGCTGGGCGTCGTGGTGGGTGTTTGGAAGAACCGCATTCAAGGTTTGGATGCGTCCCACCAGTCGGACAGGTAGATCCGGCGGATCCGGTAGTTGACGATCACGACCGCGATTACGAGCGCCAGTTCCATCGCCAGCGCGACGCCGGACGAGAGCTGTTCCAGGGGCAGCACGCGGAGCAATCCGAGCAGCACCGCTGCCTCAACGATGAGGAACACGAGCCACCCCATCGGATTGGCGAGGATCCGTCGGAGACGCGGGGCAGGTGGCGTGGGCCGCTTCTCTGTGGGTGGGGACATATCGCCAGCATAGGTTGCGTGCCGCTCACCCGTTGCTACACTCGGCGGATGGACTAGCAGACCTCCTCGGCGCGCCGGCTTGCCCGGACGCGTATCCCGCGGCCCGCATCCCGCCACGGAGGTTCGTTCGTATGTCCGTCCCCTTGTTCCGTCCCTCGAAAGGTCCATCTCTATGAGCACGCTCGACGTGCGCGATCTCTCCGTCGAGGCCGGCGGCCGCACGGTCGTCCAAGGCCTCACCTTCAGCCTGCGCGAGGGCGACAAGGTGGGCGTGGTCGGGCGTAACGGGGCCGGCAAGACCAGCACGCTCAAAGTCCTCGCCGGAGAGGAGCCGGCGCTCGCAGGCACGATCGATCATGTGGGGGCGGTCGGCTACCTTCGACAGGATCCCCGTCAGCATCGAGCCGACGACGTTCACAGCGGACTGGAACACATCTTGAGCGCACGTGGCCTGGTGGATCTCCAACGGGATCTGGAGAAGGCCAGACTGCAGATCGAAGAGGACCACTCCGACCGCAACGTCCGGCGGTTCGCCCGGCTCGAAGACGACTACAACCAGCGCGGCGGCTACCAGGCCGAGTCCGAAGCCCGAGCCATCACCCATGGGCTTGGCCTCGCACAGGATCGGCTGAGCCTTCCCGTAGGCGCGCTCTCCGGAGGTGAACGCCGGCGCTTGGAACTCGCACGGATCCTGTTCGGCGGATCGGATCTGCTCTTGCTGGACGAGCCGACGAACCACTTGGACGCAGACGCCAAGCATTGGCTCATGAAGTTCCTCGCCGGGTACAAAGGAGCGCTCATGGTCGTCAGCCACGACCTGGGTCTGCTCGACGCCTCCATCACGCGGATCCTGCACCTCGACCTGGATGGCGTTGTGGAATACCGCGGGACGTACTCGCAGTACCGAGACGCTCGGGCCAAGGACGAGATCCGGCTCACCGCGCTGGCCGGACGTCAGCAACAGGAGATCCACCGGCTGAAGACGCTCGCCGACTCCATGCGCGGGCAGACGGCCAAACGCGCGCGTAAAGCGAAGACCATCGACACGCGCCGGGTGAAGCTCGAAGCGAAGAAGGTGACCGGCCCCGCGCGGGAACGGACCTTCAAGTTCCGGTTCCCTGAGCCGCCCCATTGCGGGAAGACCATGCTCACGGCGACCGATCTGGCGAAGTCATACGGAGGCCCCCCGGTGTTCGAGGAGGTTGCCTTCTCCGTGGGCCGCGGCGAGCGGCTCTTGGTGATGGGACTGAACGGCGCCGGGAAGACGAGCCTGCTCCGTATCCTGGCGGGCCAGTCCCAGGCCGACACTGGTTCGTTCGAACTGGGGTACGGGGCCGAGCTCGGCTACTACGCGCAGGAGCACGAAGGATTGCAGGACGGGGTGGACGTGCTCACCCATATGCGCCAGGCCTCCGGTGCCGACGACCAAACCTTGCGAGGGCTCCTCGGGATGTTCGGGCTATCCGGCGCCATGGCGTTCCAGGATGCCGGCACGCTGTCGGGAGGGGAGAAGACGAAGCTGGCCCTCGCGCAGCTGGTGGCGGGCCGCAAGAACCTGCTCCTGCTGGACGAGCCGACGAACAACCTGGATCCGCCGTCGCGCACCGCGATCGCCGAGGCGCTTCAGGACTGGCCGGGCGCGATGATCATCGTCAGTCACGATCCAGAGTTCGTCGAAGCGCTTGCTCCCGAACGCGTTTTGATGATGCCGGAGGGCCAGCTGGACTACTGGGACGACGGCTTGCTGGACCTGGTGGCGCTGGCCTAGTAACTCGCGCCCATGGCCGCCAGGTCGGTATGCTTCGGCGACTCGAGCGTGGGGGAGCGATGAGCGCGAACGGTTCGGCAGCAGACCTGATCTTCGTCAATGGCGATGTCTACACGGTGGACGGCGTTCGCAGCTGGGCACGGTCCGTCGCGGTGAAGGATGGTCGCATCGCGGCGGTCGGGACCGAGGACGACGTGATCGACCTTCGCGGCGCGGGAACGGAGGTCGTCGACCTTCACGGTGGTCTCCTGCTGCCGGGATTCCAGGACGCCCACATCCACCCGGTGGGGGGAGGGTTGGACATGCTCGCATGCGACCTCCACGACCTGCATTCGGTCGACGACTATCTGGGTGCCATCCGCGCATACGCGGAGGTGAACCCGGACCGGGAGTGGATCATGGGCGGAGGCTGGTCCATGGATGTCTTCCCGGGCGGCACACCGACGAAGGAGCTGCTGGACCGCATCGTCCCCGACCGGATCGTCTACCTGCCGAACCGCGACGGGCACAGTGCCTGGGTGAACTCCCGCGCCCTCGAGGTGGCGAGGATCACGAAAGACACTCCCGACCCGGGAGACGGCAGGATCGAACGTACGCCCGACGGTGAACCCTCGGGCACGCTGCACGAGGGCGCGGGCGACGCCGTCGAACAGCTGGCCCCCCACGCGACCGCGCAAGAGCGCTACGACGGGCTGCTCAAGGGACAGGAATATCTGCACTCGTTGGGGATCACCGCGTGGCAGGACGCGATCATCGGAACATTCGGTTGGGCCGATAACCTCGACACCTATCTGCAGGCGGCCGGCGACGGCTCCCTCACGGCGCGCGTGGTCGGCGCGTTGTGGTGGGATCGCAATCGCGGTATGGAGCAGGTCGAGGATCTGCTCGCGCAGCGGGAGCGCGGGAAGGCCGGACGGTTCGCCGCCACGAGCGTGAAGATCATGCAGGACGGCGTCTGCGAGAACTTCACCGCGGCCGTGCTGGAACCTTACCTCGGCGAAGACGGGAAGCCCTCGCAGAACCGCGGGATCTCGTTCGTCGAGCCGGAACTGTTGAAGGAAGCGGTCACACGTCTGGATGCCGAAGGCTTCCAGGTGCATTTCCACTCGCTTGCCGAGCGCGCCGTCCGGGAAGCGCTCGATGCCATCGGAGCGGCCCGGTCGGCCAACGGCATGAACGATCTCCGCCACCACCTGGCGCACATCCAGATCATCCATCCCGACGACATCCCGCGGTTCCGCGAATTGGGCGCGGTCGCCAACGCGCAGCCGCTCTGGGCCGCTCACGAGGGCCAGATGGACGACCTCACCATCCCGTTCCTGGGGGAGGTGCGCGCCGGCTGGCAATACCCGTTCGCAAGTCTGGTGAGAGCCGGCGCGGTGCTCGCGATGGGCAGCGACTGGGGCGTCTCCACACCAGACCCCATCGAGGAGATCCACGTGGCCGTGAACCGGAAGATGGCGCCGCAATACCTCTACGGGAACGAGAACACGGAGGTCTTCATCCCCGACGAACGACTCGACCTGCCCACGTCCCTCGCGGCGTTCACGATGGGGTCTGCCTACGTCAATCACCTCGATCGCGAAACGGGTTCGATCGAGCAAGGCAAACTCGCAGATCTCGCGGTGCTGGACAGGAACCTGTTCGCTCATCCGGTTGAGGAGATCGCCGAGGCACGCGTCATGCAGACCTTCGTGGAAGGGACCCGCGTATTCGCGACGCCGGGCGCTTAGGACCGACCCCCGGTTGACCGATAGTCAAGGGGACGGTACCGACGCCGTAGCGCCCGATGCTACGGTTGCTGCCACCCGCTGAACGGTCACACGCCCGTGAGAACGTTGGCCGGCGGGTTCATCCAGGAGGGAAGCTACGTGTCCAGTGCCCCGATCGCGCACGAGAAGCTCAGTCCCGCGCTGGGCGATGGCCTCGACGGAAGCAAAACGCTTCCCGCGGAGGCGTACACCTCCCAAGCCGTCTTCGACTGGGAGGTCGGCCATTTCTTCGAGGATGGCTGGGTGTGCATCGGCCGCACCGACGAACTGAACGAACCCGGCGATCAGAAGGCCGTCCGGGTCGGCAAGGAAGGCATCCTCCTGGTGCGCGACGAGGATGGACGTCTCAACGCGTTCTACAACACGTGTCGTCACCGCGGGCACGAACTCCTCGAGCCCGGTACCAGCCGGCACCTTCGAGCCATCAAGTGCCCGTACCACGCATGGGTGTACGGCTTGGACGGCACACTCAGCGGCGCCCCGCGCTTCGGTGAGGTAGCCGGCTTCGAGAAGGCGGACTATCCGCTCATCGCGGCCCGGGTTCAAGAGTGGCACGGCTGGGTGTTCGTCAACGCCTCGGGTGAAGCGCCCGCGTTCGATCAGTGGGTCGGCAACCTCGACGGTTTGGTCATGCCCTGGGAACCGGAGCGGATGTTCGTCGCCGCCCGGCACGAATACATCGTTAAGGCAAACTGGAAGACGATCACCGAGAACTACCACGAGTGCTATCACTGCCCGTCCATCCACCCGGAACTCTGCGTGGTGACCCCACCCGATTCGGGCGAGAACTTCGAGCATGACGGGAACTGGGTCGGCGGAAGCATGGAGCTCAAGGATTTCGCCGAGACGATGTCTCTCTCGGGAGCTTCGAACGGTGTGCGGGTTCGTGGGCTCAACGACAAGCAGGCGCGGGAGGTCTTTTACTTCGGCCTGTTCCCGAACCTCCTCCTCAGCCTCCACCCCGACTACGTCATGACGCACCGGTTCGAACCGCTCGGCCCGGGAGAGAGCAAGGTGGAGTGCCAATGGCTCTTCCCGCCCGAGGCGCGCGAGCGGTCTGATTTCAGCCCCGACTACGCCAGCGAGTTCTGGGATATCACGAACCAGGAAGACTGGTTGGCCTGCGAGTCCGTCTACCGTGGCCTGCAGTCCGGTGGTTCGCGTCAGGGGCCGTTCTCCTGGAGCGAAGATGAAGTGCATTCATTCATGGCCATGGTGGCCAAGGGCTATCTGGACGGGTATGCCAGCAAACCCCCGAAGATCCACGAACTGCCCGGCGCCGGCGTCTGAACGACCCCGGTCTGGATGTCTGACCAGGGGTCGGGAACCTGGCTTGCGTGTTGTCGTGAGTGCTTCCACGATGGGCCCCGCACGTATCGGGGGTAGAGGCTGGCCGGCTGAGCGCCGGGGGCCGAGCCCAGACCGGAAAGGAAGCACATGCCTGAGCCATTCGACATGGGGCTGGTCCAGCGGGGCGCTCGTAACCGGCGGACCCCGTACTACGAAGCCACCCAGCGCTACGGTCCCAAGGGCTTCACCGTCTACAACCACATGTACTTCCCGATCCGTTTCTCGACACTCGAGGAGGAGTTCGACACACTCCTGAACGGCGTCACGCTCTGGGATGTCGCCGTGGAACGGTGCCTGGAGATCAGCGGGCCGGACGGGTTCACGTTCGCGCAGCTCCTGACCTGTCGTGACCTCTCGAAGTGCGCCGTCGGTCAGGCGAAGTACGTGTTGATCTGTGACAGCGACGGGGGGATCATCAACGACCCGGTGCTGACGCGGATGGACGAGAACACCTTCTGGTTCGCACTCGCTTCGTCGGACGCGTTGCTGTTCGCGAGAGGGCTGAAGAACGCGTACCCGAACCTCGACGTCAGCATCAAAGAGGCCGACGTGTCCCCACTGCAGGTGCAGGGTCCGAAGTCGAAGGACCTCATGGTGAAGCTCCTCGGCCCCGAGATCTCCGACCTGAAGTACTACTACTGGACGAACGCGACGATCGCGGGCGCGCCGGTCGTGGTGACGCGCACGGGGTGGACCTCCGAGGTCGGCTACGAGGTCTACCTCACCGACAAGACCAAGGGGACCGAGGTCTACGAGGCCATCATGGAGGCGGGCCAGGAGTTCGGCATCAAGCCCACCGGGCCATCCGACATCCGCCGCATCGAGGGTGCCATCTTCAACCAGGGCGCAGACATGAGCTACAACAACAACGCGTTCGAGCTCGGACTCGATCGTCTGGTTGATTTCAACCTCTCTGATGAGGCTTCCATCTCGATGGCGGCCTATCGCAAGATCCAGGCTGAAGGCGTGAAGAAGCGGATCAACGGGGTCACCATCGACGGGGATCCGTTCCCAGAGATGAACAACGTCAAGTGGCCCGCGTCGATCGACGGAGCGAACGTCGGCAGGGTCACGTCGGCGATCTACTCTCCGCGTCTCAAGGAGAATCTCGGGTACTGCTGGCTGCCGACGGAGCATTCGGTCGAGGGTCAGAAGGTGACGGTCGACACCGAATGGGGACAGCGCACGGCAACGGTGGTGCCGATGCCGTTCGTCGACCCGAAGAAGTCCATCCCCGTCTCGTAAACCGCAGTTTTCGAACGCCGTTCAGGGTTCGGATCGGGGCGTGCGAAGTATTCGTCGCACAGCTTTGGTCCGAACCCTTGCGCGTTCGCCAGTTCGGAGTTGATGCTTGCCGTTGTCCGAGCCGAGGGAGCCCGGACGAACGGAGGAAGATCCGATGGTGAACGAACGGCAGGAGATGCTCGAGAAGAGCGCAACGCTGTACTTCGGTCCGTGGTACCGGAAGTCGCCGTTCTTCGAGGCGACCAGACGCGCGGGGTGTACCGCGTACGACATCTACAACCACATGTACCTCCCGGGGTACTACGACGACGTCGAGGTCGAGTACTGGGCGTTGAACAACGCCGTCACCGTCTGGGATGTCGGTGTCGAGCGGACGGTCCAGGTCTCCGGTCCCGATGCCGATCGCCTGATCGACATGATCACCTGCCGTGACCTGACGAAGTGCGCGCTGAAGCAGGGGAAGTACATGTTGGTGACCGCTCCGGAC
The DNA here is from genome assembly GCA_034667405.1 of Actinomycetota bacterium. Lineage (GTDB taxonomy): Bacteria > Actinomycetota > UBA4738 > UBA4738 > HRBIN12 > JANXVR01. The sequence goes on from JAXDJX010000018.1 coordinate 222,176, forward strand.
GGTTCGATCGTGAACGACCCGGTCCTCCTCCACGTGGCCAAGGACGTCTGGTGGATGCAGCTCGCGGATTCCGATGCGGGCCTGTATGCGTTGGGCGTCGCGGCCGCAGCTGGGCTCGACGTCGAGGTCAGCCTTCCCGACGTGCACCCGATGCAGGTCCAGGGACCAGACTCCGGTAAGACCTTGGAGAAGCTCGTGGGCAAGGGCATCTACGACATCAAGTACTACTGGGTCGAAGAGTTCGCGATCAAGGGGATCCCCGTCGTCATCAGCCGAACCGGCTGGACAGCGATCCCGGGATTCGAGGTCAATCTCCTGGACGGTACGCAGGGCGACGCGCTCTGGGATGCCGTCATGGAGGCCGGCCAGGAGTTCGACATCCGGCCGATCGCTCCGTGCGAGGCTCGTCGCATCGAAGGTGGGATCTTCAACTACGGCTCGGACATCAAGCTCGGCGACACACCGTTCCACGTGATGGGCCTGGAGCGCCTGGTGGAAGGGCAGCCGCAGGACTACATCGGGAAGGCGGCGCTCGAGTCGATCCGCAGGAGCGGCGTAGACCGCAAGCTGGTTGGTATCGAACTCGACGGGGACGAACTCCGTGCGGAGATGTCGGAGTACTGGTACGCCTTCAAGGACGGGAAGAAGGTCGGCCACATGACCGACGCCGTCTGGTCGCCCGGGCTGAAGAAGAACATCGGCTACGTCTGGGTTCCCATCGACCTGGCGAACCCGGGCAATGTCCTCGACATCGAGACCGAGGATGGTGGCCACCTGGTCGGGACCACCACCACCATCCCGTTCGTGGATCCCAGGAAGGAACGCCCGGCCGCCCCGATGGCGAGCTGATCAGGCGGGAACCCCTCCGGCGTATGCAGGCGCGCGCGATACGCTGGAGGGGTCGAACCGCCGGGTGCATCCGTGTCGAATGGTTCCCGGTTGACTGCCGAAAGGACCACCGATGCGCCGAAGGCTCCTGCTCGTCCCGCTCGCCCTCCTGATGATGGCGGCCAGTGCGTGCACGCTAACCTATGGCAGCTCTTCGGCCGTCCAGACGGCTCAGATCGAGAACCTTCCTCCACTACCCGCCTCCGCCCAGCCCGTGGAAGCGGTCGTACGCAGGGTGCTCCCGTCGGTGGTGAGCGTGACGACGGATCTGTTCCAGGCCGATCAGTTCGGCGGTGCGAACGAGGGACAAGGCGTGGGAACGGGGTTCGTCGTTCGATCTGACGGCATCATCGTCACGAACTGCCACGTCGTTGAAGGAGCCACGCGCATCACCGTGGCCACCTCCGCGGATCATCCCCAGAGGTACACCGCGCGCGTGATCGGCGGGGACTGCGAGCACGATGTGGCGATCCTGAAGATCTCGGCCAATGGCCTGCACACCGTCCAACTCGGCAACTCCTCGGGTCTCCAGCTCGGAGAGAGTGTGGTCGCCATCGGATACGCGTTGGCACTCGACGGCGGTCCCACGGTCACCACCGGCATCGTCTCGTCACTGCACAGGACCATCAAGGCGCAAGATCCGGGATGCACCACATGCCAGAACGGCCTCCGAACGTACAGCGACATCATCCAGACCGACGCAGCCATCAACCATGGAAACTCCGGTGGCCCACTCGTCGACATGGCGGGCCGCGTCGTCGGGATGAACAGCGCCGGCGTTGATTCGGCGCAGAGCATCGGGTTCGCCATCGCCATCGATTCTCTGAAGGAAACCGTCAGCCACGCCGAGACCAACCCGTTGGCGCCTACCGGCTATATGGGCATCGAAACCAGGAGCGTGACCGCGGCCATCGCCCTCCAGCTGAACCTCACCGTCAAGAGCGGTGCCTACATCCTGGGCACGACGTCGGGCGGACCAGCCGAGAAGGCGGGGATAAAGCAAGGGGACGTGATCGTTTCGCTGAACGGCCACCCGATCGCGACATCGGACGAACTGGCACCGATTCTCGATTCCCTGAAGCCGGGAACGACCGTCTCCGTTCTGGTCGTCGGGAAAGACGGTAGGCGGTCGACGGTCAACGTCACCCTGGGCGAACGACCCCTTCCCACCCAGCTGCCCTGATCGGCAGGCCAACCTCGTGACGTCCGGGCCGGCGGAGGCGCCGGCCCCCGAAGGGTGCGTTAGCCTGGTCGCGTGAAGCCCGACCAGTGCACGCTCGCGCCTGCCCTTCCCGTCGTTCAGCCGCGTGCTCCGGGAGGGGGGGTATGAACCCGCCGTTCCAACCGGGGGAGCGCGTGATGTTCGTCGATCAGCGGGGTCGTACGTACCTGGTCAAGCTTCAGGCGAAAGGCACGTATCACACGCACAGTGGCACGCTGCCGCACGACGAGATCCTGGGCAAGCCCGAGGGCATCAGGGTGGAGACCTCTGGGGGGATGGTGCTGACGGCGTTCCGCCCCAGGTTCGCTGATTTCGCATTGAAGATGCCACGCGGAGCCCAGGTGATCTACCCGAAGGACCTAGGCCCGATCCTCATGTACGCGGACGTGCATCCCGGAGCGCGGGTGCTTGAGGCCGGGACGGGCTCGGGAGCACTCACCATCGCGCTCCTACGGGCGGTGGGCGGCGAGGGCACGGTCACCTCCTACGACCTGCGGGACGAACATCAGGCGCACGCGATCCAGAACATCGAGGCCTTCTTCGGCAAGGTCCCCGCTACCCTCACGCTCCGGACGGGGGATGTGCGCGACGTTCCGCCGGAGGAATCCTTCGACCGGTGTCTCCTCGATCTCCCGGAACCGTGGGGCCCGCTTCCGGCCGTCCACAGGGTGCTCGAGCCGGGGGGTGTCGTGTGCGCCTATCTCCCCACCACAGTGCAGGTCCAGCAGCTGGTTGTCGCGCTGCCGGCTCACGGGTTCCTCCACGTGGAGACGTTCGAAGTCATGCACCGGGGATGGCACGTAACGGAGCGCAGCGTGCGGCCGGACCACCGGATGGTAGGCCATACGGGGTTCCTCACGATCGCGAGAGCTGTCGGCTCACCGGCCTAGCCCGGTGAGGGGCAGCTGGGACATCTCGGCGGATACCTTGTTCTAGGCGTAAGCCGAAGGGCCTGTCGTGCCGTATGAGTGGGGAGAGGACCATGTTGCCGAGCCTCCCGGTTCGCATCATGGCCGCCCATATACTGAATGCTTCTGACGGGAGATGAGCACCGATGGCTGGTTCTCGCGAACAGATGGAACAGTTCGAGCACGAGAAGCATGAACTCGTAACGCAGGTGAAGTTCCTCGAAGAGGAGGTCGGCCTCCTGCGCCGTCGTCTGACCAACGCGCCCCGTCAGGTCACGCTGCTCGAAGAGAAGATCATCGAGACCCGCGAGCAACTCGCGCGAGCCATGGGACAGAACCAGAAACTCGCGGACGCCCTGCGCGCCGAGCGCGAGAAGATCGAAGGATTGCTCGAAGAGGTCGAGAAGCTCAGCCAGCCCCCGGCTTCGTTCGGTGTCTACCTCAGCACGAACGACGACGGCTCGATGGACATCTTCACGGCTGGCCGCAAGATGCGCGTGCTCCCTGCCCCCGACCTGGAGGACGACAAGATCCACCCCGGGGCCCAGGTCATCCTCAACGAATCCTTGAACGTCGTCGAGGTCCTGCAACCCGACGGGGCCGGTGAGATCGTCAAGGTTAAGGATCGGCTGGACGAGCGGCGGGTGATGGTGATCGGCCGGGGAGAAGAGCAGTGGGTCGCTCACATGGCCGGCGATCTGATCGAGCGCGGCGTTCGTGCCGGCGACAACCTCCTGTACGACCCTCGGTCGGGAGTCGCGCTGGAACTCTTGCCGAAGGAGCAGGTGGAGGAACTGGTTCTCGAGGAGATCCCCGACGTCAGTTACGAAGACATCGGCGGCCTGGAGGGCCAGATCGAATCCATCCGCGACGCGGTGGAGCTGCCGTTCCTCTACTCGGAGCTGTTCCACGAGCACGAATTGGAGCCACCGAAGGGTGTGCTGCTCTACGGGCCTCCAGGGTGCGGCAAGACGCTCATCGCCAAGGCTGTTGCAGCGTCACTGGCGGAGAAGGTTGCGGAGCGCACGGGCCGCAAAGACGCGCGCTCGTACTTCCTCAATGTGAAAGGCCCCGAACTTCTGAACAAGTACGTCGGGGAAACCGAGCGCCAGATCCGCGAGATCTTCCAACGCGCGAAGGAGCGGAGCGAGGAAGGACTTCCCGTCATCGTCTTCTTCGACGAGATGGACTCGATCTTCCGCACGCGAGGCACGGGGATCAGCTCGGACGTCGAATCCACGATCGTCCCGCAGTTGCTGTCTGAACTTGACGGCGTAGAGACGCTGAAGAACGTCATCGTCATCGGCGCCTCCAACCGCGAGGACCTCATCGACCCCGCGATCCTGCGTCCCGGCCGCTTGGACGTGAAGATCAAGATCGAGCGCCCGAACGCACCACAGGCGAAAGACATCATGGCGAAGTACCTCCACCCGGTCGTCCCCATCCATCCCGACGAGGTCGGCCGCTACGGTGGGGACGCGCAGCAGGCCTGTTTCCGGATGATCGACAAGACCGTCGAGCAGATGTACGAACTCAACGACATCAACCGGTTCCTCGAGGTCACGTACGCAAGCGGGGACAAGGAGATCCTTTACTTCAAGGACTTCAACTCTGGCGCGATGATCGAGAACATCGTTCGCCGTGCCAAGAAGGACGCCATCAAGCGGTTCTTGTCCAAGGGAGAGAAGGGCATCAAGACCGAGGACCTGCTGACCGCCATCCGGGACGAGTTCAAGGAGAACGAAGACCTCCCCAACACCACCAACCCGGATGACTGGGCCCGCATCTCGGGCAAGAAAGGCGAGCGGATCGTCTACGTCCGAACGCTCCTTGGCAGTGAAGGCGACGGGCGTCAGGTCGACCGCGTGAGTCCTGGGCAGTACCTGTAAGGTGGCCCGGTGGCCATCCCGAAGGTCTTCGGTACCGAGACGGAATACGGCATCGCGGCGGCCGGTGCGCCGGACTTCAATCCGGTCCTGTCGTCCTCGATCCTCATCTCGTCCTACGCGGGGTCGCTCCGGCGGATCCGCTGGGATTACGAGGACGAGTCCCCGCTTCGTGATGCCCGCGGCTTCGAACCCGTTCCTGCGAACAAGGGAACCGACGAGGATCTCGGTCTCGCGAACGTCATCCTTCCCAACGGGGCCCGCTACTACGTAGATCACGCGCACCCCGAGTACTCGACGCCCGAGTGCCTCTCGCCTCGCCAACTGGTCATCCACGACAAGGCCGGCGAACGGATCCTGGAACGCTCCCTGGACGAGGTCATCCGCCAGATGCCCACAACGACTCCTGCCTTGTCGATCTACAAGAACAACTCCGACGGCAAGGGCAACTCCTACGGCACCCATGAGAACTATCTGATGGATCGGGCCACGCCCTTCGGCGACATCGTTCGGGACCTCACACCGTTCTTCGTGTCACGGATCATCTTCACCGGGGCGGGCAAGCTCGGCGCCGAGGCGCAGTACGACGAGCGCGGTCGTGCCATCTACCAACTCACGCAGCGGGCGGACTTCTTCGAAACGGAGGTGGGTCTCGAGACCACCCTGAAGCGCCCGATCATCAACACCAGGGATGAACCGCACGCCGATCCCGAACGGTACCGCCGACTCCACGTCATCGTCGGCGACGCCAACATGTGCGAGGTGGCGCAGTTCCTGAAGATAGGAACGACGGCGATCGTGCTCAAGATGATCGAGGACCGTGCCCTTCCCGACCTTTCCCTCCAGGGGCCAGTGGCGTCTCTGCACGCAGTCTCGCGCGACCTGACATGCCGCGACGTCGAGATCGCCTTGGTCGACGGACGCAAGCTCACCGCCCTGCAACTTCAATGGGAGTACTTGGAACACGCGAAGAAGTACGTGGAGCGAGAGGACGACACCCCCGAGAACGCCGAGGTGATGGAACGATGGGAGTCGACCCTCACTGCCTTGGAGAGCGAACCGCTGTCACTCCACCGCGAACTCGACTGGGTAGCCAAGTATCGGATGCTGACGGCCTACAAGGAACGAGACAACCTTGAGTGGAAGGACGCCAAGCTGCACGCTATCGACCTGCAGTATCACGACGTGCGGCGTGACAAGGGCTTGTATTACCGCCTGGTGGCGGCGGGCAAGGTGGAGCGATTGGTGAGCGACGCCGATATCGAGACTGCCGTCATGGAGCCCCCGCACGATACGCGCGCCTACTTCCGAGGCCGATGCATCTCCCGTTATCCCGACGCGATCTCCGCGGCCTCGTGGGACTCCTTGATCCTGGATACGGGTCAAGATGCCTTGCAGCGCATCCCGATGCGCGAACCCCTCCGAGGGACCAAGGAGCATGTCGAGGCGCTGCTCGACGCGTGCGAGACCGCAGCAGAACTCGTCACCGAGCTACGGGCCTAACTGGTTTGACAGATCCCTCGGCTAGGATTGGTGGAGCGGAAAGGAGCACCGGTGCCTGAACAGGAACAGAAACGGATCCAGAAGAAGGGCGGCGGGGGCGGCGACACTGACGCCGCCGACGCCGGTCAGGTCAGCGGATCCACGAAGGCCGCCGAGCTGAAAGAGGAGATGGACGACATCCTCGAGGAGATCGACTCCGTCCTTGAGGAGAACGCCGAGGAGTTCGTCAAGTCCTACGTCCAGAAGGGCGGGGAGTGAGCGAGCGCCTCCTGCCCCTCACCGGTTCGGCGTTCGGCGCCAACCCCTCGTTCATGGATCTCATCCGCAAGGTGGCCCCTGAGGCGCTTCCCGCCGCGCTCGTGGCCCCCTCCGGTGCACCCGGCCTCACAGACGTGCGTCACGGCACCACGGTCCTCGGCCTCAAGTACGCCGACGGGGTGATCATGGCCGGCGACCGCAGGGCGACGGCCGGTTACTCCATCGCCGACGCCAAGATGCGCAAGGTCTTCGCGGCAGACGACTTCAGTGCCATCGCCATCGCGGGCGCTGCCGGCATGGCCCTGGACATGGTCAAACTCTTCCAGCTCGAACTGGAGCATTACGAGAAGCTCACCGGCGATCGGTTGTCCCTTGAGGGGAAGGCGAACCGCCTGGCGCAGATGATCCGTGGCAACTTCCCGCTGGCGATGCAAGGCCTGGTCGTGGTGCCGCTGTTCGGAGGGTTCGATCTTCGTCGCGGCGAGGGAAGGATCTTCTACTACGACGCAACGGGCGGCCGGTGGGAGGAGGACGATTTCCAGACGAACGGAAGCGGGGGACAGCCCGCAAAGAACTCACTGAAGAAGCGGTGGAAGCCGGGGTTGGGTCGTGAAGAGGCCATACGCGTCTCTGTTGAAGCCTTGATGGATGCGGCGGAGGACGATGTCGCCACCGGCGGCCCGGATGTTGCACGCAAGATCTACCCGATCGTGTTGGCCGTGACCGCCACCGGTGCGGACGATGTGCCGCAGGACGAGGTTGCCGCCGCGGTCACGAGCGTCCTGGAGGAGCGAGCTCGATGAGCTTCATGCCCTACGTCTCGCCCGACCAGATGATGAAGGACCGTTCGGAATATGCGCACAAGGGGATCGCGCGAGGGCGTTCGGTCATCGGGGTGGAGTACAAGGACGGACTGCTGTTCATCGCGGAGAACCCGTCCGCGACCCTCCATAAGATCAGCGAGGTCTACGACCACATCGCGTTCGCCGGGGTGGGCAAGTACAGCGAATTCGAGGATCTGCGGATCGCCGGGATCCGGCTCGCGGACATGCGCGGGTACTCCTACGGCCGCGAGGACGTCAAAGCCCGCGATCTGGCGAACGCGTACAGCCAAGCGCTCTCGACGATCTTCACCCAGCAGATGAAGCCCTACGAGGTGGAGATCCTCGTGGGAGAGGTCGACGGCGAGGCAGCCGGGACCACGCTCTACCACGTCATGTTCGACGGAAGCATCAATGACGAACACGGCACGGTGGCCATCGGCGGACACGCCGAGGAGCTGAACGAAGCCCTCAAGAGCCGCTACGAGGCCGGCTGGGACCTGGCAACGGCGGTGAAGACCGCGGCTGAGGTCATCGGCGGACCTGAGGCCACCATCGCCCCGGATCAACTCGAAGCCGGGATCCTGGACCGAACGAAGACCCACCGGCGCAAGTTCCGCCGTCTCGACGACACCGAGATCGCCGGGATCCTCGGCTGACGCCGCCTGGTCCCAGCCTGAACGCAGAAGCGCCCTAGACTCCTTGCATGGACCGTCGGATCTTCGGCCTCGAGAACGAGTACGGCGTGACGTGTACCTTCCGCGGCCAGCGGCGCCTGAGTCCCGACGAGGTGGCCCGCTATCTCTTCCGCCGAGTGGTGCATTGGGGCCGTTCGTCCAACGTGTTCTTGGAGAACGGAGCGAGGCTCTACCTGGACGTGGGATCGCATCCCGAATACGCCACCCCCGAGTGCGACGATGTGAAGGAACTGGTTGCCCACGACAAGGCGGGGGAGCGGATCCTCGAGGGGCTGCTCGCCGCCGCGGAGATCAGGCTGCACGAGGAGGGCATCAGCGGGCAGGTCTACCTCTTCAAGAACAACACGGACTCGGCCGGTAACTCCTACGGTTGCCATGAGAATTATCTGGTTGGGCGGCACGGGGAGTTCGCACGGATGGCCGATGTCCTGATCCCTTACTTCGTGACGCGGCAGATCTGGTGCGGTGCAGGCAAAGTCCTACACGGGCCGCGAGGGGCACAGTTCTGCATCAGCCAGAGGGCGGAGCACATCTGGGAGGGCGTGTCCAGCGCGACCACCCGTAGCCGGCCGATCATCAACACTCGCGATGAACCACACGCGGACGCCGAGCGCTACCGCCGTCTCCATGTAATCGTTGGGGATTCCAACATGAGCGAATGGACCACGTTCATGAAGGTGGGGATCACGGACCTGGTGCTCCGGATGCTGGAAGGCAACACGGTGATGCGCGACATGTCCCTCGAGAACCCGATCCGTGCCATCCGCGAGATCAGCCACGACCCCACCTGTGTACGGAAGGTGAAGCTGGCCAACGGCCGGGAAGTAACCGCGCTCGACATGCAGTACGAGTACCACGAGAAGACGGCCCGATTCCTGGAGCGGAGGGGAACCGATGAGGTCTCGAAGCTCCTGGTGACCGAATGGGGAGAGGCACTTGACGCTTTGAAGGTTGGTGAGCCCGAACGCTTGGCACGCCGGGTGGACTGGGTCACGAAGCGCCTCATGATCGAGCGATACATGGCCAAGCACGACCTCCCGCTGTCCTCACCGAAGGTTGCGCTCCTTGATCTGGCCTATCACGACGTGAACCGCGCCAGGGGTCTCTACTACCTGCTCGAGCGAGGCGGCAAGGTCGACAGGATCTGTGAAGACGCGGCGATCAACCTCGCGATGCGCGAACCACCGCAGTCCACGCGCGCCAAGCTCCGCGGAGACTTCATCCGTCAGGCGAAGGCGAAGCGTCGCGACTACACGGTGGACTGGGTCCACCTGAAGCTCAACGACCAAGCCCAGCGAACGGTTCTCTGCAAGGATCCATTCAAAAGCGTCGACGAACGGGTGGACCAACTCATCGCCCACATGTAGCGGTTAGGGCGTATCGGAACGCCACCGTCGGTTCGAGTCGGCCAGGCGGCCGGCCAGGACACCGGCGGACCCGGCCGCGAGCCAGAATGCCGGGTCTTCCTCAATCGATCGACCCATCGAACGCACCTCCACGGCGCGGTCGTGGAGTTCCTCGAGCGCGGGCCGGCCGTCGACGTCGACCAGCTGGTGCGTCTCTTCGAGCTTCGCAGCGCGCAGGGCGCTCCAGACCGCCGCGCGCTGTTCGGCATCCGCCAGGGACGGAACGGGAACGTTCACGTCGACCTTGCAGACATCACGCAGGATCGTGAGGGAGTGATGCGACAGCCCTCGATGACGGTCACGCCGGTCGGCGAAGCTGATGCGGAGCGCGGGCACCGGCTTGCCACCCAGGGTATGTGCCGCGTTCAGGGTGTTGCCGCTTCCGAGCGCGCTCACGCCCCACGTTGTGTCGGTGCCGAGGTTCCCGGGGCCATCGGCGACCACGACGACCTCGGCCTCCAGGATCTCTACGGCAGCGAGCATGCCCGTCCACACCGTGACCGCTTCGAGTTCCCCGCCGAACACCTGACCACAGCTGATCCACCCGTCGAGCAGTCCGACATCGCGAAGCCGGGGCACCAGCCGCGAGAATCCTCCGGCAAGTGCGGCACCGTCGGTCATGACGTAGACGACCCTGCACCCTCCGCCGGCTCGTTTCGCGCCCGCTGCGATCGCCGCTACCATGGAATGCAGGGGCGCGCACACGACGGGGGTCTGCAGCAGTCCTTTCGAGCTCTCGAGGAGATCGCGATGTGTTTCCTCGACGGAGGACACCGGCACCTGGTGGGGCAGATAGCGTCCCTTCATGATGTGTCCCGGCGCGAGGACGTCGGTCGGATCACGTCCCTCCACGGCGACGACGAAGTGGACGCCACCCGTGCCCAGGCCAAGTTCGATGGCGGTGGTGTTGAGGATCACCGTGTCGCCTGCCCGAACATCGCCAACCAACGCCGGGTAGGCGAGCGCCGGTTCCACGCGGTCGTCCAAGGCCACGTCAAGTTCCACGGCTCCGGGGCGGACGGTTCCCACCCTCGTCACGACGCCGCGGCGAAGACGGATCATGGATGTTCCCGGAGGCCGCACATAGCCCCGCTATGATGCCGCAACGATGGCGGGGCAGGACGGGATGGAGCCGCTCGAACGGCTGCTGAATCTGGTTGGCCTGCTGCTTGACACCGAGCACCCGCTCACGTTCGAACAGATCAGCGACACCCTGGACGCCTATCGGGCCCAGAACACCGACACCGCCAAGCGGATGTTCGAACGCGACAAGGACATCCTGCGCGAGTACGGCGTGCCGCTGGAACTCCGCGATCTGGACGCCTGGGGTGGGGAACAGGGCTATCTCATCCCGAAAGAGCTCTACTACCTCCCGGAGATCGCGTTCACGCCGGAGGAGCTCGGGTCCCTGCTGGTGGCTGCACAGGGCGGCGGGGGAGAGACCCCAGTGGAACAGGCGGCGCAGAAGCTCCTCTACGGCGCCGACGGGGGGGCGCTCGCGGGACTCTCGGGCGGTCCGCTCGCCGCGGGCAGCGATGCGCGCGGGGCCTTGTTGCTGGACACCGCCCGGGCGGCGCAAGACCGTCGACGGGTGCGGTTCGGGTATCGGACCTCCCAGGGCAAGACGTCCGAGCGCGACGTCGATGCGTTAGCCGTAGTGTTCGGTCGGGGACATTGGTACCTGGTGGGCCACGACCGCGAGCGGGACGACACCCGCGCGTTCCGCCTGTCGCGATTCCTCGGGGACCTCGTCGACGCCGGGGAAGGGGTCGGTCCGCCGCCCGGCTTCTCGGCAGCCGACCATGTGGAGCGCGGACCCTGGGTTCCCGGCGGTGAGGAGCTCGCGGCCGTGGCGTTCGCCCCCGACATCGCGTGGGCTGCGGCGAATTCGCTCCGAGGCGCGTTTACTCGTGGCCCAAGGGACGACGGCTGGGTCGTCGTCGAGATCCCGATGTCCGACGAGCACGAGATGGCGGGGTGGATCCTCGGCTTCGGCGCCGACGCCGAGGTCCTGGAACCGAACGAACTCCGCGCGAACGTGGTGGCACGGCTCGAGGCCGTTCGTGGCTGAGAAGCGGGCGCGCACCCGCACCGTGCCGAAGACCTCCGAGCGACTCGGACGGATGCTGGTCGTCGTTCCCTACCTGGTGCAGCACCAAGGGGCGCAGCTGACGGAGGTGGCTCGGCTGTTCGATGTCCCCGTCGATCAGTTGCGCCGGGACCTGAACCTGCTCTTTATGTCCGGATTGCCCCCTTATGGGCCCGGCGATCTCATCGATGTGGACGTGGACGAGGACGGCGGCATCTGGATCACCATGGCCGACCATTTCGCTCGGCCCCTCCGCCTCACACGAGCCGAAGCGCTCGCGCTCTACCTTCGGGGGACCGAGCTGCTCTCGGCGCCGGGGCTTTCCGGGGCGCCTGCGCTTGCCTCCGCCTTGAAGAAGCTCCGCGACACGCTCGGCCCGGACACGCTCGGCGATCCGGCCGCGATCCAAGGGTCGGCGGCGGGGATCCCTCCCCAGCACCTGGAGGCCCTCCGGCGTGCTGCGGCCGAGCACCAGCAGCTTCGGATCGACTACTTCGCCGCCTCGACGCATGCGTGGTCGACCCGAACCATCGACCCAGAGGAGGTCTTCTCCAGCATGGGCAACTGGTACGTGGCCGCATGGGACGTCGATCAGGACTCGGAGCGACTGTTCCGCGCCGACAGGGTCCGGGCGGCCTCACCTACGGGGACGAGATTCCTGCCACGCGGGTTGGAAGGAGCGGGGCGGAAGCTCTACACACCCAGCGGCGGCGAGCAGACCGTTCGGCTGCGGTTGGCGCCCGGGGCGCGGTGGATCGCCGAGTACTACGCGACGACCGACCATGTTGAGCTGGATGACGGTTCGCTCGAAGCCAGCCTGCCGGCCAAACAGCTGGATTGGGTGGCGAACCTCCTCCTGCGGGTGGGGTCGCACGCGGAGGTCCTGGACCCTCCCCAGCTGATCGACCTGGTGAAAGAGCAGGCTCGGAGAGCCCTGCAGAACTACGGTCGGTAACCAGCCCGAATGGGGTAGCCCCGACCGGGGGACAGGGGCTCAAGCCTGACGCCTGGGCCGCCGATAGCTCCCTTGAGATGACAACTATCCGCACAACGTGCCCCCGATGTGGCGAAGTGGACATGGGTCCCGAAGCCATCCTTCTCTCGGTCAAGCAGAACGGCCGGGAAGGCAGCTACCGCTTCACGTGCCCCACGTGCATGGACGACGTCGAGAAGCGGGCCGATCGTAAGATCGTCGCGCTCCTGGTCTCGGCAGGCGTCGACCTCGATCCCGGTCAGGACGCGCTGGAGGGTATCGGGCCGGGCTTCGCCGAATCGCTCTTCGACCACGAAGAGGCCGAAGGCAGCCGCATGACGGGTCCCTCGTTCAGCATCGACGACGTGATCGAATTCCACTTCATGCTCGAGGACGACGCGTACATCCGCGAATTCCTCGCAGGAAGCAGCGAAGGCGCCTGATCAGCTCGCTGCGCTAGCATTGCCCGCATGTCCACCTGGGTCACGGTTTGGTTCGTCATCGGGCTGATCTCCGCATCGGCCGTCGTGATCTGCCTCGTTGGGCTCGTCAAACACCTGCTGGTCCTGAACCGAACCCTGAAGGTGTTCCAGGAGGAAGTCGCGCCCGTGGCAGCCGAGATCGCGGCCGGCAGCTCGCGGGCCTCCTCCAACGTCTCGAACCTCACACCTCCGGGCACCCCGGGCCGATAGGCGGGCAGTAGGATAGGCCCCGGCCTCCGCGGCCACTCCCGACATGTTCAATATCGGAACCCCAGAGATGGTGCTCATCGCGTTCATCGCCCTCGTTGTCGTGGGGCCGCAACGCTTGCCGAGCCTATTCCGGCAGATCGGGCGGGGGTTGGCGCAGTTCCGGCAGATCCAGGACGACGTTAAGGACATGGTGAAGCTGGACCAGTACATCGACCTGAAGGACCCTGAGGGCGACTTCATCAAGCCCCAGGCACCGAAGCCGACGCCCCACACCAGCCGCGCCTCCCCGGCCGACGATCTGCCGGACCTTAGCGGGGGTGCCGACCAGGTTTCGCCCAACGGTTCCGAGGAGCCCGATCACGGCGGCGACGCCGTGGGCTACACGCCGACCCCCGAGTTCGATGACGACGAACCGCCGCTGAGCGCGCCATGACGGTGATCCCGAGGTTCCGTCGGAAGGAGCCATCCGCGCCGACGGGAACGATGACGGTGATGGAGCACCTCGAAGAGCTCCGCCATCGGATCGTCGTCTCGGCTTTGGCGATCCTGGCGGGTGCGGTGGGCGGCTGGTTCCTCTACAACCGTGTGATCACGTTCATGCAGCGGCCGTACTGCGACTACGTGAAATCCGTCCCTCCGGGGCAGCGGCCCATCGGCGGAGGCTGCAAGCTGATATTCAGCGGGATGCTGGACGGGATGCTGGTCAAGGTCCAGCTCGTGTTCTACCTGGGATGCGTGCTGGCGCTCCCCATCCTCCTCTATCAACTCTGGGGGTTCATCGTTCCCGGGCTGAAGGAACGCGAACGGAAGATGGTCGTCCCATTCATCACGAGTTCCCTGCTCCTCTTCGCCGCCGGCGTGGCGGTCGCGATCATCACCCTCCCGAAGGCTCTGGAGTTCCTCCTGGGGTTCAACAATCCGAGCGTCGCGTCGCCCCTCATCTCGGTGACCCAGTACGTCACTTTCTACGTCCTTGTGGCGATCGCGTTCGGGGTGTCGTTCCTATTCCCCGTGGTGCTCGTCTTCCTGCAGATCGTGGGTGTCCTGCATAGTGCACAGCTCCGCTCGACCCGGCGTTACTCGGTCCTGGGGATCGCGATCTTCGCGGCAGTGATCACACCGAGCTCGGATCCCTACACGATGCTCGCTCTCATGATCCCGATGGTGCTGTTCTACGAGGCGGCTATCATCGTCGGTCGCGCTATGAAGAAATAGGAGCCAGATGGCCATCAAGGGTAAGAAGTCCAAGTCGAAGCCGAAGGGGCCGGTCCGGGCTCCACGCCGCGAAGTGGTTGCCCTCCCGACGCCGTTCCTGCAGCGGCGTCCCGTGCAGCTGGTCTTGGCCGGCATCCTTGGCCTCTTGATCTTCTGGTTCGGGGTGTGGATCACGAACGGCTTGCGCGCAGAGGACAAGAAGAAGGCGGCCGACCATGCGCAGGCCGTGAAGACCGCGCAGGCGGCCAAACAGAAACTCGCCGTGCAGTCGTGGAAAGGCACCGTCGATGCGGCTGTCGGTGACATCGGTGCCGCCCCGACGGGATCCGGCGATCCCACGATCTTCACCGATCTGACGGCGGCGGCGGCCTCCCTCGAGAAGGGCGTCGCTCCATCCGGTCTGACCAAGACCCTTGCCGAAGCCCCGGTGAACGCCAAGAAGGCGGCGAAGAAGCTCAACGCGGTGGACATCCCCACGAAGATCGTTCAGGGGAAGGGGTTCGACGTGGTGACGACCAACAGCCTCATCGGCTCCAAGTCGCAGATGTTGGTCGGGTTGGATCTCTACGGGCAGTCAGCCGCACTGTTGCAACTCGCCGCTGATGCCTCCGGCACCACGCAGAAAGCCCTCGCGGCCGAAGCAGCGAAACTCCAAACGTCGGCGGCTGCCGAATTCAACGACGGGTGGCGCCAGCTTCAGGAGGCCCTGGCATCGGTCGGGATCTTCCCGCCGCCACCGAGCGGCGTCCCCGGCCCCACGGGCGGCCTCGGCGGATTCACCGGGTCCTAGGCCGCATGTGGTGCGCATGCCGGACGTAGTCGTCGTCACCAATCCCACCGCCGGGCACGGCCGATCGGGTTCCTTGGTCGGCAAGGTTGCGGAGATGCTTCGCGAAGCCCGGATCGAACATGAGATGCGGATATCAACCTCGGCCGAAGAACTCGGCCGTCTGGCCCGTGAAGCGGGGGAGCGGGGCGCGCGGATCGTCGCCGTGCTCGGAGGTGACGGCAGCGTGCACCTGGTGGCGAACGCCCTCCTGGGCACGGGAGCGGCGCTCGCCGTCCTGCCCGGAGGCACAGGGGATGATTTCGCCACGAGCGTCGCGACGAAGAAGTTGCCGGACGCCGTGCGACTCTTGATCGAGCCGAAGATCGTTCCCATCGATGTGGTCAGGCTCTCGTGCGGGACGGAGATCCTGCACTACGTCAACATCGCAGGCTCGGGGTTCGACTCGGATGTGAACGAGACCGCGAACGGCATGACCCTGCGCCTCGGCACCACGGGGACCTACCTGGCGGCCGTGATGCGAACCCTTCCCAAGTTCCGACCGGCGCGGTTCTCTATCGAAGTGGACGACGAACATCTCGAACTGGACGCGATGCTCGTGGTTGTGGGGAACGCTCCTGCGTACGGCGGAGGGATGCGCGTGCTGCCCGCCGCACTCGTGAACGACGGGCTCCTGGACATCTGTGTGGTCACAGCCCTGAGCACGCCCCGCTTCCTGAAGGCCTTCCCCCGTGTATTCAGAGGAACCCACACCAGCCACCCCAACGTGATGATGCTCCAGGGAACGACCGTCAGGGTCGAGGCGGACAGGCGCGTCCAGGTTTACGCTGATGGTGAACGGATCGGTCCATTGCCGGCCGTTCACGAACTTATCCCAGCGGCCCTGCCCGTGGTCGTGGGCCCGACAGCGAAGGCGGTGCGATGAACGGTGTGCTCTTGATACACGCGTTCCCATTGGATGCGCGGATGTGGGAAGAACAGTTGGAACGATTCGGACAACCTCTCACCGTCGTGGCCCCCGATCTACCCGGGTTCGGAGGATCCCCGCTGGAGGGGGACACCATGACGATGGGTGCCGCCGCCGACCGATGTCTGCAAGCGATCGATGCCGCGGGGATCGAGCAAGCGGTGGTGTGCGGACTCTCGATGGGTGGATACGTCGCCTTCGAACTGTGGCGGCGGGCACCTGAGCGGTTCGCCGGCCTGGTCCTCGCGAACACGAAGGCGGGAGCAGACACCCCCGAAGGCGCGGAGGGGAGGCGGAAGCTCGCCGCCCGTCTCACCGAGGAGGGCAGCTGGTTCATGGTGGAGGATCCGCCGCCGCTGCTGACGCCAGCAGCACCCGAGGAGCTGTGGGCGCGGGTGGCGAGTCTCATCGCGGAACAACCGGCATCGGCTATCGCTGCCGCTGCCCTGGGCATGGCCGAACGGCCCGACTCCACCGGCGATCTCGGGGGCATCACGGTTCCGACGCTCGTCATCACCTCCGACGCCGACACGCTCATCCCGCCGGACGTCACGGCTCCCATGGCGGAGCAGATCCCGGGCGCGGAGCTCGCCGTCATACCGCGAGCCGGCCACCTCTCCAACCTCGAGGCCGAAGGGGCGTTCGACGATCTGCTGGCGACACATCTGCGGCGGTGCCGGCTCCTGGCCTGAACAGCCCGTCCCAGCCCCGCCCGTAGACTGGCCGGATGACCACCCCGAAGGCGTTCGCCGAGCGCTTCCCATTCCCGCTGGACGGATTCCAGCTGGAATCGATCGACGCTATCGACGCCGGGCATTCCGTTTTGGTGGCCGCGCCAACCGGCAGTGGGAAAACTGTCATCGCCGAATACGCCATCGAGCGCTCGATGGACCTCGGTGGAAAGACGTTCTACACGACGCCGCTCAAGGCACTCAGCAATCAGAAGTTCGGCGACCTGGTGGCCAAACACGGTGCGGATCGGGTTGGACTCCTGACCGGCGACAACACCATCAACTCGGAGGCGCCGGTGGTCGTCATGACCACGGAGGTCCTCCGCAACATGCTCTATGAACGCAGCGACACCCTTCACGGGCTCATGAGCGTGGTGATGGACGAGGTCCACTACCTCCAAGATCCCTATCGGGGCGCCGTCTGGGAGGAGGTGTTGATCCATCTTCCGCTGAGCGTGGGGATGGTCTGTCTCTCGGCCACCATCAGCAACGCCGAGGAATTCGGCGAATGGATCGGAACGCTCCGCGGGGAAACCCGCGTGGTCATCGAGGAGCGTCGCCCGGTCCCGCTCGAGCACCACTACTTGGTCGGTCGTCGGCTGCATCCGATGCACATCGAACAGGACGGCGTCCTCCTGCCCAATCCCTACGTCGTCAGCCTCGACCAGGACGAGTTGAAGTCCAAGACGTACTACCGGCGCGGAAGCGGAACCGCTCAGCACCATCATTCTTCACGACCCAGGGAAGGTCATCGTCGCGTCTATGTGCCGAGACGCGAGGAGGTGGTCGAAGTCCTCGCCGAAGCCGGGATGTTGCCCGCGATCTATTTCGTCTTCAGCCGGGCTGGTTGTGACCGGAGCGTGAAGTGGCTCCGCGAGTCCGGTGTCCGGCTGACCACGAACGGAGAGGCGGAGCGGATCCGGGACATCGCCGAGGCGCGAGCGGCCTGGATGGAAGAAGACGATCTGGTCACGCTGGGGTTCTACGACTTCCTCGACGGCCTGACCGCAGGGGTCGCCGCGCATCATGCCGGGATGCTCCCCATCTTCAAGGAGACCGTGGAGGAACTCTTCGAAGGCGGCTTGGTGAAGGTTCTCTTCGCGACCGAGACGCTGAGCCTCGGGATCAACATGCCGGCGAAGACGGTGGTGATCGAGGACCTCTGGAAGTTCCAGGGCGAGCGCCACGAGATCTTGACGCCCGGGGAATACACGCAGCTCACCGGGCGCGCAGGACGCCGAGGCATCGACGAACTGGGCCACGCCGTCGTGGTCTACCAGCGCCAGGTCGCCTTCGAGCGGGTCGCCGGACTGGCCGCCACCCGGACGTACGACCTCAGCTCTTCGTTCCGGCCCTCCTACAACATGGCGGTGAACCTGGTTCGCAACTACACGCCGGAGCAGGCGCACCGACTCCTCAACAGTTCGTTCGGTCAGTTCCTCGCGGACAGGGGAGTAGTCGCCCTCGAACGCTCTCGGGTCAGGGACCGGGAGGCACTTGAGGGCTACAAGCAGAACATGGCATGCCATCTCGGCGACTTCGACGAGTACTGGGCCCTGGTGGAGGGCGCGCGAACGCTCCGCGAGGAGGAACGGCGAGGACAGGAGAAGGAACGTGTCGAGGCCGTGCGCGACGCCGTCCGTGGGCTACGGCCCGGTGACGTGATCCAATTGGGCCGGGTGCGCAAGCGGTCGGGGCCGGCGGTCGTCATCTCTTCGCGCGACGGGAAGCCGACCGTGCTCACGCAGGACCGCTCCTTCTTCCGTCTGGGTGCAAAGGACCTCGACGATCCACCGCAGGTGCTCGCGCGTATCCAGCTCCCTCGGAGCGGAAGCTCACGGAGCGCCCGCTTCCGCCGCGATGTGGCAGCTCAGCTGGTCACGCTGCGGCTCAAGCCGAAAGGCGAGCGCGCACCGGCGGGCGATCCCGCTGTCGAACGCAAGGCCGCCGCGATGGAGCGTAAGGCGGCAGAGCACCCCTGCGCGGCATGTCCGGAGCGCGCGAAACATGTGCGATGGGCCGAACGAGCCTCGACGCTCTCCCGCCAGCTCGATGGCATCGATCGACGGATCCGCCACCGCACGGAGACCCTCGCCCGTCAGTTCGACCGGGTCCTGGCCGTCCTGGAAGCCCTGGACTGTGTTCGGGATTGGCAACTCACCGACAAGGGGCGGCGGCTGACCCGGATCTACGGCGAGGGTGATCTCCTGGTGGGAGAGCTGCTGGATGCCCACATCCTGGACGGCCTCGAACCGCCGGAGGTCGCCGCCCTGCTCTCCACCGTGGTGTATGAAGCCCGTGAGCGGGTTCCGCTGCCGGGAGATCTTCCGACCCCCCTCACCGCCGAGCGCTACGACCAACTCCAGCGTCTGTGGCGAACCATCCGACGAACCGAGGATCAGCATCAAGTCCAGCTCTGCCGTGAGCTGGAGGCTGGATTCGCGACACCGATCTTCCACTGGGCAGAAGGCAAGCCACTCGAGGACATCCTCGGGGAAACGGAGATGGCACCCGGGGACTTCGTTCGCAACTGTAAGCAGCTGCTGGACGTCCTGCGTCAGGTGGCGGACGTGGCGCCGCCGCAGATCGCCGACGTGGTGCTCCTCGCACGCGACGCCGTCCTTCGTGGCGTTGTCGCCTATACCGGCGTTTAGGATGCGGGGCCGATGACGAGTCCTTTCGGCACCCTCCATGTGCTGGCCGACGCGCTCGCGGGCGACGGAGCGGTGCGAGCCAAGCTTCCCGACCTGGAGCGTGCGCTCGCTGCCAGAGACCTGGACTATCGACTCACGGTGTCCACCACCCCCGCGCAACTCCGCGAGGGCGCCGCGCGCGCCCTGGGGGAGGGCGCCCGCTACGTGGTGGCCGTCGGCAGTGACGCGAGCGTGCACCACGTCATCAACGGCATGTTCGCGGATGGAGAACCGCTGATCGAGGATCCGGTGATCGGGGTCCTTGGAGCCGGAGCCAGATGCGACATCATGCGGACCATGGGCATCCCCGATGACTTCGAGATGGCAGTGGACCGCTTGGCGGGAGACAGCACCTATCCGTTCGACGTCATGAAGATCACCTATACCGACGAGGTCGGAGGCCGCGGCACACTGTATGGACATAACCTCGTGGAAGCGGGGCTCGGGGGCAGGGCCGCCAAGGCGGCCGCGCGCTTTCCTCGATGGCTGGGCAACGCCGGCCAGTTCCTGGGGTTCTGGAGCGCGTGGCTGCGCTCACGCCCGTCCCTGGTGAAGGTGGATGCCGATAGGAAAGCGTTCGAAGGCAGGGCCTTCAATGTGGTCGTGGCCAACGCCCAGTACACGGGAGGCGGGGTCCGGCTCTCGCCCCGATCGTTCCCCGGAGACGGCGTCCTGGACGCCCTGATCTTCAAAGGCCCTCGTTCCGACGCGTACACGATGCTCCCGCGCATCTACCAACACGGCGGTCACATCCCCGACCCGAACATCCAGGAGTTCCGCGCGAAGATCCGTGTCGCCGTGGATGCGCCGACCCCCTGGCCGGTAGTCGTCGACCAGATCGTGATCGGGACCACACCCGTGACGATCCAGATCGTGCCCCAACGGATCCTGATGAAGCTATGACCACGAAGCCGGGGCGGCTGCGGAAGGTTGCCGAGGTCGCCGGGTCGATGGGCCTCGACGCGATCGTCGTGGCGCCTTCGCCCGACCTCGTCTATCTCACCGGCTATGACCCTATGCCCCTGGAGCGGCCATCCCTGCTCGTCATCCGCCCGGGCACGGATGCGGTCCTCCTTGTTCCCGAGTTGGAGCGGCGGCTCGCCTCCGACTCCATCGGTGATGCGATCGAACTCCAGGGTTGGACGGACGCGCACGATCCCTACGCCGTTGCCGCCCGGCTACTCCCGTCCCAGGGGAGTATCGGATTGAGCGATCGCATCTGGGGGGTTCACGTTCTCGCATTGCAAGCAGCTGTTCCGCACGCGCGCTTCACGTCGGCCGCACCGGTCCTGGGGGGACTACGAGCACGCAAGGACGCAGACGAACTCGCCGCCCTTCGCCGGGCGGCTCGCGGCGCCGACGAGGCCTTCCGGGAGATCTGCACACGCCGGTTCCTGGGCCGCCGCGAAGAGGAGGTGGCCGCGGACCTCGCCGACCTTCTGGTTCGGAACGGGCACAACCGGGCGGACTTCACCATCGTCGGCAGCGGTCCGAATTCGGCGTCACCTCACCACGAACCGTCCGGCCGAACGATCCTGCCCCGCGACGTCGTGGTGATGGACTTCGGTGGCGAACTCGGCGGCTACTTCTCCGACACGACCCGCACGGTCGTGGTCGGGGAACCACCGAAGGAGTTCGAGCATGTGTACCGGATCGTGCAGGAGGCGCAGGAAGCGGCCGTCCTCGCGGCAGAACCCGGTGTCGCCGCACAGGACATAGACCGAGCCGCCCGTTCGATCATCGACGTTGCCGGCTACGGCGAGCGCTTCTTCCATCGAACCGGTCACGGGATCGGGCTGGAGGTCCACGAGCCTCCCTACATCATCGAAGGCAACGGGACGGTGCTGGCCCCGGGGATGACGTTCTCCGTGGAGCCGGGCATCTACCTCGAAGGTCGGTTCGGGGTTCGGATCGAAGACATCGTTGTCATCACCGCGGACGGAGCGGAACGGCTGAACCGATCGACGCGCGAGTTCCGAGTGGTGGACTGACCAGCAGGACGGGAGTCAGCCGCGCGGGCGAACCTTGGTGCCCTCTGCGGTATCCATGACCTCGAGCCCCATCGCCGACAGCTCGTCTCGGATGCGGTCGCTCGTGGCGAAGTCTTTGGCCGAACGCGCCGAGTCTCGATCGGACATCAGGGCGATGGTTTCGGATGAAGGGGCCCACTCGCTGCGGGCCTCTCGCTCGATATCCAGGCCCAGCACGTCGTCCCACGATGCCAGCAGGGCGTACTTCTCGCCCGGCGGCACCTCGGCGGCGTGATCGAGGTCGTTCACGATCACCACCGCGCCCGGCAGGTGCAGGTCGTTCGCGAGTGCCTCCCGGAACCTCGCATCGAAGACCTTGGCGGCGGGCCCGAGTTCGCTCGCTGCGGGCGACCACTCCGCCATCCGGCGTCGGAGCTGCTTCACCCGCCGGTCGGCGTCTTCCATCGCATCCCAGGAGAAGTCCATCTCCGAGCGGTACTGGGTCTGGAACGTGAGCCACCGGAAGGAGAGCGGGTCGAACCCGTGTTCGCGGAGTTCGTCCACCCGCACGACGTTGCCGGTGGACTTGGAGATCTTGCGGCCCGATTGACGCAGGTGCCCCCCGTGCATCCAGATGGACACGACCCGGTGGCCCGCGACCCCTTCGGACTGCGCGATCTCGTCCTCGTGATGGGGGAACCGCAGGTCCGTGGCTCCGGTATGGATGTCGATACGGTCGCCCAGATACTTCATGGACATGGCCGAGCATTCGATGTGCCATCCGGGGAATCCATCGCCCCAGGGCGAGGGCCATTTCATGACCCTGCCGGGACCCGCATGTTTCCACAGCGCGAAGTCGGCAGCGTGTCGCTTCATCGGGTCCGTCTCGAGATCGCGGTGGCCCTCCCGGAGATTGTCCAGGGTGTTCCCCGAGAGCTTTCCGTACCCCGGGAAGGAGGTGACGTCGTAGTAGACGCTCCCCGGTTCGACGGGATAGGCGTGGCCCTTCTCGATGAGTGAGGCAGTCATCGCGACCATCTCCTCGACGTGCTCGGTGGCCTTGGGATACCCGTCGGCCGGACGGATCCCGAGCGCCGCTTCGTCCTCGAACACCGCCGCCGTATATTTCTCTGCGATCTCGAGCGGCGACAGGCCCTCGTCTTCCATGGCAAGGAGCATCTTGTCCACGGCCTCGGGGCTGGATTCGTCGGTCATGTGGCCCACGTCGGTGATGTTCATGATCTGGGTCACGCGCAGCCCTTCGAACTGCAGCACACGTCGGACCAGATCTCCGAGCATGAAGGTGCGGAGGTTCCCGAGGTGCGCGAACCGGTACACGGTCGGGCCGCACGAATACATCTTCACGTGGCCCGGTTCGGCCGGAACCACCTCTTCGACCTGGCGCGAGAGTGAGTTGTAGAGCCGCATGAGCTGACCAGGATACCCCTGCCATCGCGAACGACCCGACGGGTCATCCGCCGTGCTACCTGGTCGAGAGCGGCCTTCCTTCGAACGGCGTGGAGAGCACGACCGTGGTTTCCGTGGCGACCCCGCCCTTCTCCCGCAGTCGGCGGATCAGGTCCTCAAGGTCTGTGGTGGTTCGTGTCCGCACCTTGAGGACGTAGTTCGCCTTACCGGCCACGCTGTAGCAATCCTCTACCTCGGGGAATTCCGCCACTCGGTCGGGGAGATCGTCGGGCTGCTGCGGATCGAGCGGGATGGCCTCGATGAGTGCGGTGACGTAGAGCCCGATCGACGCGGCCTCGACCACCGCACGGTAGCCCCGGATCACACCCGACGCTTCGAGCTTGCGAACCCGGTCGTGCACGGCGCTCGCGCTCATCCCGACCCGCGACGCTACATCGGCGTAGGTCGCCCGGGCATCTTCTTGGAGCGCCCTCACGATCTCGAGGTCCTTGCCGTCCAACACACGCTCATCATACGGGGCGGGGGATAGCGGAACCCCCGTCCGGCCGATTGCGATCGCATCTCGCGCCGATGTAGAACAGCTGTTCACAAGGTCCGTCCCTCCTTCCGGTCCGGTTGTCATCCGTCGGGAGGGACCATGACTGGGGAACACCATCCGCCGCTGGGGCGGTCCATCCGAACCGTCTCTCAGCCCAAGCCCGGCGGGGGTGAACGCCGCCTGCACGTCCTCGGACCGAGGGAAGCCGCAGCCTACGCGCAGGCAGTGAGCCGCGTTGCTCCGGCGATCGAGCGTCGGCTCGGTCCCGAAGTGTTCGCGAACCGAGGCCCGGGTGCGAGGTCCCTCGAACCGTGGCGAAGGGCGCGATCTCGATGGAGACGGGCGGCAGCCGATCTCCTGCGATCCGGACCGGTCGCCACGATGGACGTGGTTCGGTGCTACGACCTGATCGCGCCGGAGATGGTGGGCGCGGCGCTGGAGGCGTCAGGCGCTTCCCACGCCGACGGTGAAGAGATCGTGCGCCTCCTACGTCTCTTCAGGGACGCGGGTGTCGAAGGGATCCCGGTCGGCCCGGACCCCTCGGCCGTCCTCGCGAACGCCGTACTTGCGGCCGTCGACGAAACCCTCCGCCGGCGAAGGTTCCGATTCGTGCGATGGGTCGATGACCTGGTGATCTCGGCGCAGGGTTCCCGGGATCTCGGTGCCGGCGAACTGGCCGTGGAAAGCGCCCTGGCACGGATCGGGCTGACCTCGAACGCGGCGAAGCACCATCGCTTCCAAGACCCGGAGATGGCCTGCGCATTCGTCCTCCGCGGTGGCGGGGGAGCGGCCTCAGGCCTTGAGATACTCGGCGGGCCGTGAGGACCCTTTACCGCGCAGCGCGCATCCATACGCTGAGCCATCCACCGACGGGGGAGTGGCTCATGGTCGATGGCCGTCATGTGACGCGAGTCGGTTCCGGCGAACCCCCGGCCGCGGACCGCACCGTCGATCTCCCCGGTGCCACGATCATCCCGGGGTTCATCGATAGCCACGTCCACCTAACGGCGACCGGGATGGCCCTGGACAGCGAGGCCGTCACCCGGGTCCGATCGGCGGCCGACCTCCTCGCGCTCACCCGCACCCTCGCCGCCGACACCCGCGGGGACGCCTTGGTGCTCCAGGGGTACGACGAATCGCGCTGGAACGATCCGCGCGTGCCGACACTGGAAGAGCTCGATGCGGTGCTGGACATCCCGCTCGTGATCCGCCGTGCGGACGGGCACGTCGCGTTGGCCAATACCGCCGCGATCGAGCGATCTGGGATCGCGGACGCGCCGGGTTGTGAACGAACGACCGGTGGCGGATTCACCGGCCGCATCACGCAGGCGGCCGATCAACGGCTGTGGGCATGGGCGACGTCGTCCATGACCGACCACACGGTCCAGGACCACCAACTCCGAGCGGCTGCCCTCGCCGCCTCCCGGGGAGTCACGACCGTCCACGAGATGGCCATGCCGCATTGGTACGGCCCGCGAGATGTCGAGGTATTCCTCGGTCACCGCGGGCAACTTCCCGTGGACACCGTGCTCATCGTGGCGAGCACCGACGTAGCCCACTCGATCGAACTCGGGCTCGGTGCCATCGGGGGAGATCTTCCGACCGACGGCTCGATCGGCGCCCGCACCGCCGCCCTGAGCCTTCCGTACGCCGACGGCTCGGGGGAGGGGACGACCTACGTCCCCGATGAGACCCTGGAGACGTTCTTCGCCGATGGACATACCGCGGGCCTGCAGGTGGGGGTGCACGCTATCGGCGATCGAGCGATCGAGCAGGTCCTGGGCACCTGGGAGAGGGTCTACCGAGGACTCGACTCCCGGGAGCGACGCCACTTCCGCGCACGACGGCACCGCATCGAGCATTTCGAGATGCCGTCGCACGCACAGATCGAGCGGGCCGCCATGCTTGGCCTCGCCATCAGCGCGCAGCCCACGTTCGACAGCGTGTGGGGCGGCCCGGGAGGCCTGTACGAGACCGGCCTCGGTCGAGCGCGGGCGGCAACGATGAACCCGTTCAAGACGTTCCTGGAACGGGGACTGGAACTCGGGGTGGGGTCGGATTCGCCGATCACTCCGCTCGATCCCATGCTCACCATCTCCGCGCTCGAGCGCCACCACGATCCGGCCGAGCGACTCACCCGGTCACAAGCCATCGGGATCCATACGATCGGCAGCGCACGCCTGGCCCATCAGGAAGAGAAGAAAGGCGCGCTCGGTCGGGGCATGCACGCCGATCTCGCCGCCTATCCGCAGGATCCGTTCCTCGCCGACGAGGTCGAAGCGATGCGGCCGGTGCTCGTGGTCTCGTTGGGTCGGGAGGTCTTCGCCGGATAGGAGTTGTCACTGTTTTCCGGGGCTCGGGGTTGACCCTCCCGGCGGAGCGGTCGTAGCCTTCGGCTCGCGTCCTCGCTTCGGCGAGAACGCACGGGACCCGAACGGCTGAGTAGAGAACGCGGCACCCCGGTGTCGCGGCCCCAAAGGTCGTTCGGGTCCTCTCTCTGGCCGCCGTGCGAGTCATCCTCGGGCCCTCCTTCCACCCGCCTTCGCGGAATGTCTGGGTGTTCATCGGTGTTGACCTGCCCTGGTTGCATCTGCAGGCCGTGGCAGTACAATCCGCGCGACCCGGAGCCTGTAGCGGGTCCGAAGTTCGACACCGAAGGACGATATGACCGATACAGAAGATGTCGTAGAGGACGAAGAAGTCGTCGACGACGAGGAAGAGATCGAAGATCTGGAGCCTACGGCCGACGATCTGGTCGAGGCCACGACGCCTCCCGATCCCGCCGCCGCCGAAGTCGAATCCATCCAGGACCTCCTGGTCAAACAGGAGGCTCGTTCCGAGCAGGCTGAAGCCCCCGACGAGGAGGATGAAACCCTCACGCCCTCCTCGGCGAAGGGTGAACGATTGGAGCCGGTCGACACGAAGGTCGTCCCTATCCAGTCCACCGAGTTCGTATGCAAGAGGTGCTACCTGGTGAAGCACCGGAGCCAGCTGGCGGACAAGAAGAAGATGCTCTGCCGCGATTGCGCCTGACCCGCTCGGGCCGCTCGACGCTGCTTCCGTTCCAGCTCATCATCGCCGCCCTGGGTGGCACGCTCTTCTCGTTCGCGTTCCCTCCCGTTGCACTCTGGCCGCTGGCGTTCGTCGCCGTGATCCCCTTGATGTGGGTGCTCCGCGAGGCTCGTCCGCTCCGGGGAGCCGCACTCGGCTTCGTCTACGGGGCTGTGGGGTACGGCGTCACGCTCTCCTGGATCCATCGGTTCGGGACCGGTGCGTGGGTAGCGCTCACGGTGCTCTGCGCCCTGTCCACCGCGACGGTCGGGCTGCTCTCGCCGCTCGTACTTCGCGCGGGGAGGCCGGTGCTGTCGGCCATCGGTTTCGCCGCGACGTGGACCGTTGTCGACTTCACCAGAGGTGCCTGGCCCTTCGGCGGATTCACCTGGGGGGCGCTCGGTGTCTCGCAAGTCGACAACCGGGCGACCGTTCGGTTGGCATCGGTCACCGGCGTCTGGGGAGTGACATTCGTCGTGGTCCTCGCCAACGGGCTGCTGCTCGCGTCCCTGACCGAACGCGGAGCGGGGTGGCGGCGCGGCGCTCGTCTCGGCTCGGCTGCTGCGGTTGCGCTTGTGCCGGTCCTGGTGCCGTTTTCCATGGCCACCGGCCCATCGGTCGACATCGCGGTCATCCAGACCGACGTGCGCGCCGCGGTAGGGGCGGGGGGCATCGCGGCCAGGGATGCGGCGGCGCAGCGAACGCTACGCGGTCGGCCGCCGGATCTCGTGGTGTGGGGTGAAGGTGCCGTCGACCCGGCCGCCCTCGCGGATCCTCACGTTGTGGGCGGCATCCGCGCTGCCATCGGTGAGGTGGGCGCCCCGACCGTGATCGGCGCGGTGATCGATGACCCGGACGGCTCGGAGCATACGAGCGCGCTGGCGTTTTCCGGGGACGGGCGGCTGGTGGACCGCTACGACAAGGTGCACCTGGTGCCCTACGGCGAGTACGTCCCCTTCCGGAACGAACTGACCTGGGTACAGGCGCTGGAGCAGGTGCCGATCGACCGGACGCCGGGGGAGCGGGTCGGGACGCTATCGGTCCCCGGGCTCCCGACCTTCGGGACACCGATCTGCTTCGAGAACAGCTTTCCCGGGATCCCGCGCGCCATGGTGGTGGCGGGCGCGGAGTTCATCGTCGTGCCGGTCAACAATGCGTCGTACGGCTTCAGCGCGGCCGGGGCGCAACATCTTCAGATGAGCCGCCTGCGTGCGGTCGAGGACGGCCGGTGGGTGGTGAACGCGGCGGTGTCGGGACCGAGCGCGTTCGTCGATCCGAGCGGCCGCGTGGTCGCAGAGGCCGGACTGTTCCGCACCGCTATCCTCAGAGCCACCATCCGGTCCTCGAGCGAACGCACGTGGTACGTCCGGCTGGGGGACTGGTTCCCCTGGTTCGCTCTGGCCTTGATGGGAGCGGTCACGCTGACGCCTCGCCGGCGACGAGGTGCACGCGGTCCCGTCACACCGCTCCCGGCCCACCCGCGAGTCTTGGTGATCCTTCCCACTTTCGGGGAAGCAGAGACCATCGGCACGGTCATCGGCCGTCTCCGATCACTGCCCGAGGCCCCCGATGTCATGGTGGTCGACGATTCCTCCCCGGACGGGACGGCAGACATCGCACGGGTCGCCGGTGAGCAGGATCCGGCGGTCACGGTGATGGTGCGTCCCACCAGAGCGGGCCTGGCGAGCGCCTACCTCGAAGGGTTCCAGCACGCCTTAGCCGAGGGCTACGACCTCATCGTGGAGATGGATGCCGATCTCTCCCACGCTCCGGAGGAATTGCCGCTCCTACTCGCAGGGGCCGCGCAGCACGACCTCACGGTGGGCAGCCGCTATGTACCCGGCGGCTCGGTCACCAACTGGAGCAGCGCACGCGTCGGCCTCTCCCGTGGGGGAAACATCTACGTCCGATGGATGCTCGGGATCCCGCTCAAGGACGCCACGAGTGGCTACCGGGTGTATCGGCGAGAACTTCTGACGCGCTTGGTGGAGCAGCCGTTCGCCTCCAATGGGTACGGGTTCCAGATCGAACTCGTCATGCGTGCGTGGCGGATGGGCTACGACGTCGGCGAGGTTCCCATCACGTTCAGCGAACGCGTCTACGGGGAATCGAAGATCTCCCAGCGGATCGTGGCCGAGGCATTCTGGCTCGTGACCCGCTGGGGCGTCGGCTCCCGTGTTGGCCGCCGGCTTCCTGGCGACTAATCCCCATAATGGTGATTATGGAACGTTAAGCCGAAAGTGAGGGGCACCGTTGTTCCCCCTGGGCCTGCCCCGTCCCCCCCTGTTCCGCGTCCTACCAGCGCAGTTTGAGCTGTCTGGCGGCGCGAGCCTCGTCCAAGCGGCGCACCGGGGTCGTCACCGGGGCTCGGCGAAGTACATCGGGATCTGCTCGTGCCTCTTCCGCGGCTTGATGGAGCGCGCCGGCGTAGCCCTCCAGGGTCGCCTTCGTTTCCGTCTCGGTGGGCTCGACCATCATGGCTTCCTCCACCACCAGCGGGAAATAGACGGTGGAGGGGTGGTAGCCGAGATCGATGAGCCGCTTGGCCACGTCCATGGCTCTGACGCCCGTCCTGTCCTTGAGCGGCTTGGCCGTCGCGACGAATTCGTGCATCGGCCGGCCGGGGAACGCCGTGGGGAAGTCATCGCGCACCAGGGCCGCCAAGTAGTTGGCGTTCAACGAAGCGAGTTCGCTCACCGACTTCAACCCGTCGGCTCCATGGGCGAAGACGTAGGCGTAGGCCCGGACCAGGACACCGATGTTTCCGTTGTACCCGTGCAGCTTGCCGATGGAGCGGGGACGATCCCGGTCCCACCCGAACCCGGTGTCGGTCCGTGCCACCACGGGCGTGGGAAGGTACGGCTCCAAGCGTTCCACGACACCGACCGGACCCGCGCCCGGCCCTCCCCCGCCGTGAGGTGTGGCGAACGTCTTGTGGGTGTTTATGTGCACGATGTCGAAGCCCATGTCGCCCGGCCGGCAATGTCCCATGATCGCGTTGAGGTTGGCGCCGTCGTAATAGACGAGGCCACCGACCCCGTGCACGAGTTCGGTGATGCGTTCGATCTCCTCCTCGAACAAGCCCAGGGTGTTGGGATTGGTGAGCATCAACCCGGCTACCTGATCGTCCACGAGCTTCGCCAGCGCCTCCACGTCGACCAGGCCGCGAGCGTCCGACGGCACCCCCACCACATCGAACCCCGCCAGCCGAACGCTCGCCGGGTTCGTCCCGTGCGCGGAATCCGGGATGAGGACCTTGGTTCGGCCGCCTCCGTGATCGGCGTGATAGGCACGCATCATCAGCAGCCCGGTCATTTCGCCGCAGGCACCCGCCGGAGGCTGCAGCGTCGCACGCGCCATGCCGGTGAGCGCACAGAGCGCTCGTTCCAGACGCCACAACACCTCGAGAGTCCCCTGCACGGTGCCATCTGGTTGCAGTGGATGGGTGCGCCGGAAGCCAGGCAAGGCTGCGATCTCCTCGGCGACCTTCGGGTTGTACTTCATCGTGCAGGACCCAAGCGGGTAGAAGCCGGTGTCCAGTCCGTAATTCCGCTGCGACAGGCCCGTGTAGTGGCGGACGAGGTCGATCTCGGATACCTCGGGCAGCCGGGGGGAACCGGCGCGGGTGAAGGCCGTCGGCACGGGTGCGCTCGGCACCTCCAAGCGTGCGAAGCTCGACGCGCGCCTGCCCGGCACCGACCGCGACATGATGGTGCCGGTGCTTGCCTCCGCGCCCTGCGTGCGGATGGGTGCGCCGGTTACGGGGCCCCCGGTCATGGCCCCACCAATGCGTCCTGCATGGCAGCCGCGAACGCGTCGATCTCCGAGCGCGTCCGACGTTCTGTCACCGCCACGAGCAACACCTCCTCATCCGACAGCGCCATCGGAACGCCCGCCAGGAAGCCGCGCTCGACCAAGGCGTCGATGACTCCTCTCGGGTCCCGGGGCAGCCGGAGCGCGAACTCCTTGAAGAACGGCTTGTCGGGCAGGGCAAGTGTCACCCCAGGGATCGAGGTGAGCTGCGCCGCTGCGTAGGCCGCCCGCGAGGAGCACTGGTGTCCCAGCTCCTGCAAGCCGGAAGGTCCGAGCCACCCCAGATAGATGGTGGCGGCGATGGCCATGAGGGTTTGGTTCGTGCAGATGTTCGAGTTCGCCTTCTCGCGGCGGATGTGCTGTTCACGGGCTTGGAGCGTCAGGACGTAACCGGGCGTCCCTTCTACGTCGACCGTCTCCCCCACGATCCGTCCGGGCATCCGTCGGACATCGTCCATGCGCGCGGCGATGAGACCGAGGTACGGGCCGCCGTAGTTGAGGAAGTTGCCCAGCGGCTGCCCTTCGGCGACCGCGATGTCGGCACCCAACTCCCCCGGCGGTGCAAGGACGCCCAGAGACATGGGGTCGAAGACCTGGATGGCACGGGCGCCGCCATCGTGTGCGGCACCGAAGTGCTCCCTCACTGGTTCCAGGACGCCGTAGACGTTCGGGTGCGCGACGACGACACACGCTACGTCGGGGGTGACATCGGGATGAGAGCCGGCGTACACCTCCAGCCGGAACCCCTCTCCCCTGCCGTAGGATCG
This sequence comes from Actinomycetota bacterium, assembly GCA_034667405.1. Taxonomy (GTDB): domain Bacteria; phylum Actinomycetota; class UBA4738; order UBA4738; family HRBIN12; genus JANXVR01. The sequence goes on from JAXDJX010000018.1 coordinate 253,480, forward strand.
CAGCGTATCGACCATGCGTGGATCCACGCCGTCGGATACCAGGACCCGGGTTCGGCCCGCACCGACCGCCATGTGCACCGCTTCGACGAGGGCGGTCGCTCCGTCGTAGAGCGAAGCATTGGAAACCTCAAGACCGGTGAGTTCGCAGATCAGCGACTGGAATTCGAACAGGACCTGAAGGATGCCCTGAGAGAGCTCGGGCTGATACGGCGTATAGGAGGTATAGAACTCTGAGCGTCCGGCCAGCGCCCAAACCAGCGACGGGATGTAGTGGTCGTAGGCGCCTCCCCCGGCGAAGCAGATCAGTTCGTCCAAATCGCGGTTCTTCACGGAGTGTGCGCGGAGGTCGGCGACGATCTCCATCTCGGAGATCCCGTCAGCGATGTCCAGCGGCTTTTGAAGACGCACATCGACGGGGATCTGATCGAAGAGCTCGTCCAGCGATGTCGCCCCGATAGCCGAGAGCATCTCGACGATCTCGTCTTCGGTGTGGGGGGCGAAGTTCACGTCCGTCAGTCTACGAGCGGTCTCCGTGATGACCCTTGGTCAACCCGACGCATCCTCGAGCCCGTACTTGGTCACCAAGGACAGATAGTCCCGCTGATAGAAGACCTTGCATCTGACCTCGGGGTAGCGCTCCCGCAGCAGGCGCACCTTGCGATTCTTCTTCGTGACCAGTTTCTGGTTCAGGGTGGTGATCTCTATGAAGAGGTCGAAGTCGGGGAGATAGAAGTCCGGGGTGAACCGACGCGTGACCACACCCTCTTGATCCCATTCGATATCGAACGACGTGGGTTCGTACGTCCACCGGATGCCGTAGAAATCCAGAAGCTGGGCGAACTGCCGCTCGGATGCGTGGGCGAAGCCGGTGGAGTCGCTCTGGAGCGGTTCGAACGCTGCCTGGTTCGGACTCACGAGCCTCCGACAGCGGTTGCACCCCGGCGTTTGGCCACGCGTCCCTCGAGGTCTGTCCACACGCCGTCCAGAGCGATGGCGAACACCCCTTGGCCCTTGTTCAGCAGGTCGATGACGGCTTCGGGCGAATGTGCCTCGTAGATGCCCTCCCCGTCGGACATGAGCGTGACGCCGTGTGGGCGCCGCTTCATGGTCTGCAGGTACGCGACGGCTTTGCGGACGCGCTGGAGCGATACGCCGGTGTCCAGCAGGCTCTTGATGACCCGGAGAGTGACCAGATCCTGGAACGAGTACAGGCGCTGGGATCCGGAGCCTCGCGCATCCTTCACCGATGGCGTAACCAGGTCGGTCCGGGCCCAATAGTCCAACTGGCGATAGGTGATGCCGACGATCTTGCAGACGTCGGGAACCCGGTAGCCCTCTTCGGTCATAACAACCCCGTAATCACGTCGATGTGTTTCGGCAGCGTAGGGGCTGCGTCCGTGCGTGTCAACGGCGGGACGCAGAGTTGGACTTCCGTGGCCTCAAGTTTGGGGGGGTCGCGTGCCGACATATGACTAGCTAGGAAGAACTAGGTTTCCCGACAAGGGCAAACCGGCGGGAACGCCGGGACGCAAAGCTCCGGGTCCCACCGCCCGCGGGGCGAGGACGGCCGAGTCACCGAAGGAGTACCGATGCGACGACTACGTATATCGATCGTGGGGATGAGCGTGATCCTCGCCACGACCTCCCTGCTGGGTGCCGCAACTCCCGCCGCGCTCGCGAATACCCGGCAGCAGGATGTCAGTCGGCATCAGGTCCTCAAGGCGACGAACGGCTCGCGCGTGAACCATCACCGGGGACGGTTGAGTATCAACGCTCGGATGTCCGCACTCGCAGAGCACCACAGCGAAGAGATGGCCAACCGCGGTTCCCTCTTCCACACCTCGAACGTCGGGAAGTATCTGCACGGGGTGTCGTGGCACGCCTGGGGGGAGAACGTCGGCTACACGCAGAAAGGGGCCGTGAGCGAGCTGCAGAAGGCGTTCATGCGCAGCCCCGTGCACCGGGAGAACATCTTGAACGGCACCTTCAAGCACGTGGCGATCGGGACCGCCACACGAGGCGGCACCCTGTGGGTCACGGTGTTCTTCTACGGATAACCGACAGGGTCCAGCGGAGACATGCGGGCGGACGAGCGACCGAGGGGGACGCTCGCCCGCCCTTCCGCTGTCTGTGCCCCTAACCGGCGAAGTCTTCCGGGCTGACGTTATCCAGGAACTCGCGGAACTTCTCGACCTCTTCGTCCTCGTCCCCCGGGATCAGGATCGATGCCTCCTCCAGCACGCTTTCATCGGCGAAGATCGGGATCGCCATCCGCACGGCGAGTGCGATGGCGTCGGAGGGGCGCGAGGAGATCTCATAACTGTCGCCGTTGCGTTGCAATTGGATCGAGGCGAAGAACGTGCTGTCGCGGAGTTCCGTCACCACGATCCGATGGACGTTCACCTGGAGGTCTTCGAGGATGTTCTGCATGAGATCGTGGGTCATCGGCCGAGGGGTGACCACACCCTGGAGACTCAACGCGATCGCAGCCGCTTCCGCTGCCCCGATCCAGATAGGGAGGTAACGCTCACCGCCGCGTTCGCGCAGGAGGACGATCGGTTGGTTCGTCGGTAGTTCTACCCGAACGCCGGTGATCTCCATCTCGATCATCTCCAGCCAGGGTAGCCGCGCCCCCGCAGGTGGGCAACCTAGATGCGGATGTGCGACCCATCCAACAGGGTCGGGTCGCTCTTGAGTTGCTCCATGTCGTCGACGGCGAGGATGTCCGGCAGATTCCGGAACCGGTCTCGGAAGTCCATCCCGTAACCGATGACGAATCGGTCGGGACAGTCGAATCCCACGTAGCGAGGTTCCAAGGGCGCGATCCGTCGAACGGATCGGTCGAGCAACGTGCACACCTGCACGGAGGCGGCTCCCCGACCCTTGAGGACCGATAAGAGGTACGACACGGTCAACCCGGTGTCGACGATGTCCTCGACCAGGATCACGTCGCGGCCCATCAGGTCGACGTCGATGTCCAAGAGAACACGCACCCTTCCGAGCGATGCCTCCGAGGTGCCGTAGCGGGTGATCGCAAGGAAGTGGGTCTGGAGGGGAAGGTCGACCGCCCGGACGAGGTCGGCGAGGAACATCGCACCGCCCCGCAGGACCGTGACGAACACGGGCTCCCGCCCCACGTAGTCCCCGGTGATCGTGCGGCCGAGTTCCTGCACTCGGCGACGGATGTCCTCGCGCCCGAAGAGCACGCTCGCGATCTCCATCGGCGCGAGCGTAGCAGCCCCGGCCGACGCCCCGCGGATCCGACGGCGAGTGTGGTCAGGCCGTCATGCCGGAGCGGATGTTGGTTCGAAGGAGCGCTTGCTTGAACTTCCGTGACGTCACGGTGAGCTCCGCGAGTGTGTCCGACGCAGCCCGTCTGGCATCGGGGTTCTTCTGTCGCATCATCGGCGCGACGATCTGTTCGAAGAAGGAGGCCTCCCGCTCTTCGAAGTGCTTGTACATCGTGAGGTGACGGGGCTCGATGCCGTAGCGGAAGAAGTCCTTGACGATGGACAGCACGATGTAATCGTCGCCGTCGTAGTACCGAGCTCCCTCCGGACCGTGCGAACACACGATCCCGAACGACTCCAATTCCTTGATCCGATCGCGGTCCACTCCCGTGGCGGCCGCCATCTCCTCCAGGGACATCTGAAGGCCCGTCGGGGCATCCGCGATCTCCTCCGAGGCTGCGGCCTTCGTCGCTGCGGCGGCCTCTGCCCGTCCCGCGGCTGCCACTCCCCCGTCGTCATCGGCTGCGGCGGCTTCGTCCTCCGCCGCCTGCTGGAGAAGGCGTTCCTTGATGACCTTCAGGGGTAGGTATTCATCGCGCTGCATCCGCAGGATCGATCTCAGCATGTCGACGTCCTGCCCGTAGAACTTGCGATACCCCGACGGTGTGCGCTCGGGTTCGATGAGCCCTTCGGCTTCGAGGAACCTGATCTTGGAGATCGTGATGTCGGGGAACTCGGTCTTCACGGAGACCAGAACCTCGCCGATCGATTGATAGTTCCGCGTGCCCGCCATCATCACTCCCCTGCCGAGAAGAACACGAGTTTGAAGAGTCCGACTTGGATCTCGTCGTGATCGGCGAGCGCCGTTTCGTCGGCTTGTTCTGCGTTGACGTACGTTCCGTTCAGGCTGCCGGCATCTTTCACGAACCAGGCTCCCGAACGTCGCTCGACGAACGCGTGCTTGCGCGACACGGTCACGTCGTCGAGGAAGACTTCGCTCCCGGGATCGCGCCCGATCGCCGTCGAGTCTGCATCCAGGAGGAACGTCGAGCCCGCATTCGGTCCACGCTTCACTAGAAGGAGCGCTTGACCGGGCTCGAGTTCATCGTTGGGGAAGGGGAACTCATCCTGGAGCTCATCGTCGGTTTCGACCGGGTTCAGCGTGAGCGTAGGGTCACCCTTCAGCGCACGGCCGCAGCGCATGCAGAACAGCGCGTCGGCCGGGTTGGACTGTCCACAATGGGTGCACTGCATCGTCGAGACTCCCTAGATGCGGCTCTCTAGCCGACGGTACTGGTTGTTCGGTGACCGTCACCCTCGAGGGTCAAGTGACCCTATCGTGGCCGGTGAGAAGGGTCAACCGAGCCGCGAAGCGAGTCTCGACCCTGGGTCGGCATAAGGCTCAACCTTGACTATGAGGGGTTACGAACCCTCGACTAACGCCTGATATGCGGCCGCATCCATCAGTCCGTCGAACTCGCCTGGGTCACTAGGATCAACGACGACGAGCCATCCGTCCCCATAGGGCTGTTGATTCACCAGCTCGGGTGAGTCGTCGACTAACGGATTCCGCTCGGCGATGGTGCCGGAGATCGGGCTGTACACGTCGGAGACCGACTTCGTCGACTCGACCTCACCGAACGGCTGATTGGCCTGGACGACGACCCCGTTTTCCGGAAGGTCCACGTAGACCACGTCGCCCAGGGCGTCTTGCGCGAAATCAGTCACGCCGATCCGGACTCGGCCATCCTCCAGTCGCGCCCACTCGTGCTCCTTCGTGTAGCGAACGTCGTCGGGGAATCTCACGTCACCCTCCTCGTCGGTGGAACGGAACGATAGCGGCTCCCGTTGGTGCGTGGGCCCCCGCCTCGGCAAGTGTCGCCCGTCGGGTCACGCCGGGGTGGACAACACGCGTCGGATGTCGAACGCATAGGCGCCGGCGGCGACGTAGTACTCGACGATCCCGACCCAGAACAACGTCCAGCCGCCGACCAAAAGCGCCGAAGAGAACGGGTAGCCCAGGTGGCCCCAGGAGATCCACGGGATGGCAGCCATCAGACAGAACGTGGCCGTCTTCCCGATGAAGCGAACATCCAGGCGCACCCGACGGGCCGACAGCAGCGCGGCCCCCGCGATCAACACGCAGAGGTCGCGAGCAAGGATCAACAGGGCCGCCCATAACGGGAACGCGCCCCTGATCACTAGGGCGGCGAGCCCAGCGGCGATCGCGAGCCGGTCCGCGAGAGGGTCGAGGACCTTTCCGAGCTCCGAGACCTGCCCGGTACGCCGAGCAACGATGCCGTCAACCCAGTCCGTCGCCACGACGAAGGAGAAGAGCACGATCCCCCCGAGCGTTGTTGGGCGGTGCACGATCAGGTAGACGAAGAGCGGGATCAGGATGATCCGCACCAACGAGATGACGTTCGGAACGGTGAGGATCGCCGACGAGGCGTCGGAGGGGCGGGATCCGGTGTGGGCTGTCCCTTTCATCGGTCGGGCCGGCCGGATTCGAACCGGCGACCTTCTGACCCCCAGTCAGACGCGCTAACCAAGCTGCGCCACGGCCCGTCGCGCGCACCCTAACAGTCGCCGGGAACCAGCGGCGAGAACGTCTGGCCGAAACGGGCGTTGCGGAGGCCGCGAGCTTCGTGCTTAGGTGCAACGATGTCGAGGATCCGGGGTATCAGGGCACTGTGCCTGGCGGGTGTTCTCGTGGCCGGCACCGCGTCGCTCGCGTTCGCGGCACCCGGCGACCTCGACCCGACGTTCAACGGCAACGGGACGATCGTCGGCGCCGACCCGCTCGGATCGCACGGCAACGACCTGCTCATCCAGCCGGATGGGAAGGTCCTGGTGGTCGGATCTGTGTTCGAGCGAACGTCCTACTTCTCGGTGCGCCGGTTCACGCCGGATGGAGAGCCGGACATGAGTTTCAGCACCGATGGGGAAGTCTCGACCAGGTTTGGCGCCATCGATGCTGCCGACGCCGCCGCGGCGGCCGTTGCGCTGACACCGGGAGGAAAGATCGTCGTGGTCGGGTCGGCGTTCGATGGCGAGGACGGGGCGCTCGCCCTCTACCGAGCGAATGGCGAACTCGATCGAACCTTCCGGGACAACGGACGTCTGGAGTTCAACTCCAGACGTCCGGACGCTGCCATCGATGTTGCCGTCCAGGTGGACGGCCGGATCCTGGTGGTTGCCGTCGAGGGCAAGAAGCATGTGCTCTACCGGCTGACGCCTCGCGGCTACAACGATGGATCCCTCGATGTCGACGGCCGGCTGACCTTCACGGCGTTCAAACCGACCTGCGTCGATCTGCAAGCCGATGGCAAGATCGTGCTCGGGGGGTGGGTGTCCAGGGCCGACGGGAGCAGAGGGTTCGCCCTCGAGCGTCGGTACGAGGGCGGAGCTATCGATCGCTCGTTCGGCTCGAACGGCCGGGTCGTGACACCCATCCGAGACACCGCCTCCGTATCGGCACTCTCCATCATGGAGGACGGCAGGATCGTCGCCGTGGGAGAGGCCGATTCGTTCAGTGGAACAACGCGAGGAGGAACGGGTGTGGCGCGGTATCTCTCCGACGGGACCGCGGACCCCTCGTTCGGGAACGGCACGGGATCGATGAGCACGACGAAGGTCTTCGCTGAATCGCTGGACACGCTCCCGGATGGCTCCACCGCGATCGGCGGGTTCGTGCAGGATGGACAGCATCACCGGTGGGCTGTCGCCCGGCTCCTGCCGGACGGCGCGTTGGATCCATCGTTCGGCGAAGGGGGGGTCAAGGTCCGCGTCATCGCCGGCAGCAACTCGGCGATCAACGGCCTCGCGTTCCAAGCTGACGGGCGGATCATTGCCGCGGGCACGGTGGTTCTGTCCGGGCGCTACCAGTTCGCGGTCGCGCGCCACCTCGCCACCTAGCGGCCCTTGTCGCTCCCTCTGGTTCGCGGCCGGTAGGAGAACCTGATGGGCACACCTTCGAATCCGAACTCGCGGCGGAACCGGTTCTCCATGTAGCGCCTATACCCCGGGCCCGGCTCCTTCGCTCCCCCGAACACGACGAACGAAGGTGGCGCCGATCCGATCTGCGTGGCGTAGTGGAGACTTCCCGCCGCTCGCGGCGTCGGCCGCTCCGCCTGCGCCTCATGCATGACGTCGTTCACCCTGGATGTGGGGATCCGAAGCCTCCACCTATGGTGCAGCTCCATCAGGATAGGCGGCAGGCGGTGCACACCCTGCGATGTCTTCGCCGAGGTGCGGATGGCTTCGGCCTTGGCGAACAACGACACCTCCTCCTGCATGATCTTGAAGGTGCGGTCCTTGTCTTCCACCAGGTCCCACTTGTTCGCGACGACGAGCAACGCCCTGCCCGCATTTATCGCGAGGTTCGCGATCTTCTTGTCCTCCCCGGTGAACCCTTCGGTTGCGTCGAGCACGAGCACGGCCGCGTGCGCGCGCTCGATGGCCTCGGTTGCCCGAAGGACGCTGTAATACTCGACGCCGCGCACCTTGGTTCCCCGCCGCATCCCCGCCGTATCCACGAATCGGACGGTGCCGAGTCCCGGCCATTCGACCAGCGCGTCCACGGCATCGCGGGTCGTTCCCGCCTCCTCGAAGACCACCGAGCGATCCTGACCGATAAGTCCGTTGAACAGGGATGACTTCCCCACGTTGGGACGGCCGACCAGAGCGAAGCGTGGTTCGGGTTCCACCGCCTCGGTCGAACGAGGAGCATCTGGTAGCAACGCGACGATACGGTCCAGCAGATCCCCGGCGCCGAGCCCGTGCAGCGCGCTGACCGCGAACGGCTCCCCCAAGCCGAGCCGGATGAATGCAGTGACCTCGGGTTCCTCCTTCTCGGCATCGACCTTGTTCGCGACGACCAGCACCGGCACGTCGACGCGTCGCAGCCGCCTGGCGAGATCATCGTCGTCCTGCGTGATCCCCGAGCGCGCGTCGACGACCAGCACGATGAGGTCTGCTTCTGCCGCGGCTCGCGAGGCCTGGTCGGCAACCTTCGACTCGATCCCGCGGGCGTCGTGCGCATACCCGCCGGTGTCGATGAGGGTGAATCGGCGGCCGTTCCACACGGCGTCGAGTTCGATCCGGTCTCGGGTTACCCCGGCCATGGGGTGGGCGATGGCCTCGCGGCGACCGAAGAGACGGTTGACCAAGGTCGACTTCCCGACGTTCTGTCGACCGATAACGGCGATGCGGGGGGCCGGGGCGCTCAAGCCATCAGTCCCGGGGCATGGATCCGAACAAGATCGAGCGCAGCCTGGAGGGTTTGGCGAGCATCCAGCGACGCGGTGTCGAGGATGGTTGAGCCGGGCGGTGCCTCCAACGGGTTCACGCCGGCGTCTTTCGCATCGCGAGAGCGCAGAGAAGCCTCAACCTCAGCCTGAGTTGAGGGTCGTTCCTCGGCACGGCGCGCCACGCGAGATGGTGCGTCCGCAGTCAGGTAGAGCTTGAGCGGCGCGTCCGGGAACACGACCGAACCGATATCTCGACCGTCCATCACGGCCCCGTGGAGGTCTCCCAACGCGCGTTGCGCTGCGCGCATGATCGTTCGAACCTCCGGGTGACGCGCGACGTTCGAGACCTCCGCTTCAACCTCGGGTGTCTGAAGGTCGCGGCTCGGAGGGAGGCCCTGGATCAGGAGTTCGGGAGGGATCGCGTCAGACAGGGAGAAGTGGATCTCACGCAGCAGGCCCACCAGGGACGGTGCATCGTCGGTCGCCGTCGCGGTTCGCAGTGCCTCGAGGGTCAGGTGGCGATACATGAGACCGGTGTTCACGTAGGGAAGCCGAAGGGCGACGGCGAGCGCCTTGCCCAGGGTCGACTTGCCGCTCCCCGCAGCGCCGTCGATCGTGATCACCGCCGGATCGCTCACGTCGCCACCCGGATGTGCGCGCCGAGCGCTGCGAGCGTTCCGGCGAATCCCGGGAAGGACACGTCTGCCGCCTCGGCTCCATCGATCTCGCAGGGACCATCGGCGCCCAGCGCGGCGACCACCAACGCCATCGCCATCCGGTGGTCACCGCCTGCCCGAGCCCATCCGCCGCGAACACCGCCCCCCGCCACCACCAGGTCCTCGCCCTCTGCGGCGGCGCGTGCGCCGAGGCCGGTGAGACCGTCGGCAACGCCTGCCAATCGGTCCGACTCCTTGACCCGGAGTTCGCTGACCCCCAAGAACCAGGAATCCTGCGAAGCGTGGGCAGCCATCGCTGCGAGCACAGGGATCTCGTCGATGATCAACGGGATCTCGTCCTCTGCAACCGTCACCGCATCGATACCCCCGGCGCCTGCCACCCAGAGATCGCCAACGGGCTCGCCTACCGAGGTGTCGTGGATGTGTACTTCGGTACGAACGCCCATCCGCGCCATCACATCTAGGAAATGCAACCTGCTGGGGTTGAGGCCAACCCCTCGGATGGTGATCTCCGAACCCGTGAGCGCGGCCGCCGCCACGATGAACGCCGCGGACGACGGGTCCCCGGGAACGCGACCCTCGAACCCCTCGTGCTGGAAGGGTTCGAGGCGGACCGCGGTGCCTTCGGTCGAAATCGGAGCGCCGAGCGCCAACAGTGCCCGCTCCGTGTGATCGCGCGTCTGAACCGTTTCCTCAACGGTGGTTACGCCTTCGGCCCCAAGACCCGCGAGCAGCACGGCGCTCTTGACCTGCGCCGAGGGGACGGGGCTGCGATAGATGATCCCCCGGAGGCCTCCCCCCTCCACGGTCACAGGTGCGCGCCCATCCGTGGTGCTGACTCGGGCGCCCATCGTGCGGAGGGGTTCAGCCACGCGTTCCATCGGCCGGGTGGAGAGACTGTCATCGCCGGCGAGCACCACCGTCAGGGGCAGACCCGCGGCGAGTCCCGCGAGGAGACGCATGCTCGTCCCGGAGTTCCCACAGTCGAGGTCTCTCTCCGGGGATCGGAGGCCATCACGACCCTCACCCTGCACCTCAAGCGCCGAGCGGGGACCCTCGATGAGACCGGTGTTCCACGTGGAACCGCCCGCCTCGTGAGCAGGTCCACCGTTCTCGCTCCAAGCCTCAAGTCCAGGTCGAGCAGCTGGCGCCAGAGCCGCCAAGCAGGCCGCCGTTGAGCGCACATCGAGACTCTGCGGCACGTCGTGGATCCGGCACGCGCCGCTCGCCGTCGAGGAAAGGATGAGCCATCGATGGGCGATCGACTTGTCCCCCGGTACCGCTACCTCACCGGACAGGGACGATCCTGGTGTCACCTGTAGCCGCATAGGTCCCCCTCAGGCCAGCCGGATCGGGTCGAACGCCGCGCCCCGAAGGATCTCGGCGGCCGCGTCGGCGTCGGCTGCGGCGACCGTGAGGTGTACGGTCCCGCGGCCTCCTTCGAGCGAGTGCACGATCTGCAGATCCTCGATGTTGACGCCGCCCACCCCCAATGCCGCCGTCAGGCTCGCCAGCGCACCCGGGCGGTCCGGCACTGGTACCTGGAGCACGCCGACGCCCGCACGGACGTTGGGCTTCGCCGCCAGCTTCAAACGAGCCGCCTTGGCGAACTCGAAGGTCTGTTGGATCGCCGCAGTGTCTCCACTGGCGATGTCCTCACGAAGCGTGGAGAGGCGGCGTATGTAGAGATCCAGGGCGGCCGTGATCTGGCCGGCGTTGGAACGGAGGATCTCGCTCCACAACCCTGGATCGCTCGAGGCCAGGCGCGTCAGATCCCGGAACCCGCCGGCCGCAAGGAGGAGCATGCCGGGCTCATCGGACTCCTCGGTGGCAGCGAGCGCCATGAGGGCCGTCGAGGCCACCTGCGGCAGGTGGCTGGTGAACGCGACCAGATGATCGTGGCGCTCCGGCGTCATCCGAACGGCCCGCGCCCCGATCCGTTCGATCCAGGTGGTGAGGCGATCGACCTGCGATGACTCGCTGGCGGCCGTAGGGGTCAGAACCCAGACGATGTCATCCACGAGGGAAGGGGCGGCGTGCTCGGGCCCGGAACGCTCGGACCCTCCCATCGGGTGACCCGGAACGAACCGCGCGGCCGCCTTGGACGGCAACACCACCGACGCGACCGGCCCTTTGATGCTGGCCGTGTCCGTCACCACAGCGTTCGGGGCGCCTACGAGGGCGCGAACAGCGAGATCCGCGACAGCTGCGATCGGCGTGCAGATCACCACGATATCGGCAGCTTCCACCGCGAGGTCCAGCGAGGCGGCAGGGTCGAATCCAGCCCGTTCCCCCGCCCTGGCCGCGACACCGGCGTCGGCGTCCCAGCCCGTCACCGAGCACCCGACACGGGCTGCCGCCATGGCGATCGATGCGCCGATGAGTCCGGTGCCGAGCACCGCGACGCGCTCAGGTATCGAGGTCATCGCGAAGCGACTCCGCACCGTCGAGGTAGACGTGCGAGACCTGATCTAGCCTCTGCTCGCTGTGGAAGTGCACCAAGATCCGGACCACCGACGCCATGGAACCTCGCACCGGGATCTCGCGCGCGCACAGCAGCGGCACCTGCGCCAGCCCCATGGAGCGGGCCGCCTCTGCGGGGAACGCCGCCGCGAGGTCCTCCGTTGCGGTGAAGAGGATGCTGATGAGGTCGTCGGTTGCGATCTCGTTGCGCGTCAGAACGGTCTGCAGGAGACGCTCCGTTGCAGCGCTGATGGCCTGCCGCGTATCTTCGGCCACGACGATGGCGCCTCGCGCCGCGCGAACCCGCATCTGCGTTCCTCCGGGAAGCCGGGAGACGGTCCCCCGGGTCTGGCAACAGGCTACAGGACGGCCTTGGTCGCCTCAGAGGCCCGCGACGAGGTACAGACCCACCAGATCGTCGTGTGAGAGTTCGCGGAGTTCGCCTGGGGCCAGGTCGCCCAGGAGCACCGGCCCTACCCGCAGGCGTACCAGCCGAACGACAGGGAGACCCACCGCTGCGAGCAAGCGGCGCACCTCCCGTTTGCGTCCTTCGGTCATCACCAGACGAAGGGCGACGCGATCTCCCGTCCGGCCGACCTCTCGGATCCCCGCGGCGCGGGCGGGCCCATCCTCCAGGTCCACCCCGTTGCGGATCCTTGCCAGCTGCTTGTCCGTGGCCGGCCCTTCCACCTCCGCGAGGTACTCCTTTTCGACGCCGAAGCTCGGGTGGGTGAGCCGGTTCGCGAGGTCACCGTCGTTGGTAAGAAGCAGGAGTCCCTCGGTATCGCGATCCAGGCGGCCGACCGGGAACACCCGGGGTCCCTCCTTCGGCAGGAACGTGGTGATGTCGGTCCTGCCCTGCGGATCGTCCATGGTGGTGATGACCCCCGCGGGCTTGTGCAGGGCGTAATACCTCACGTTCGGGTCGAGGTTCACGCCGTGACCGTCGACCTTGACCTCTTGCTTTCCCGGGGTCACACGGCTCCCCAAGATGGCAACCGTTCCGTCGATGGTGACCCTCCCGGCGGCGATGAGCTCTTCACATGCCCTGCGGGACCCGAATCCGGCGCGCGCAAGGGTCCGCTGGAGGCGCTCCTGCCCCTCATCCATGTCAGGCCGGCCGGTCGTCCTCAAGGATCCCGGCGTCTGGTGCGTCCTGCTCGTCCAACGAGACCACCATCTCCTCTTCCTCCGGTCGCTCGTCGGAGTCTCCTGCAGCAAGATCGGTGTCGACGACCGTGTCCGCCAGATCGCCGCCCATCTCCTCGGCGTCGGGCCCGAGGAGCGGAGCGAGGGAAGGCAATGACGCGAGGGAAGGCAGGCCGAGCCGCTCCAGGAAGCCGGGCGTCGTGCCGTAGAGCACGGGCCGCCCAGGCGTCTCCTCGCGACCGGACTCTTCGATAAGCCCGCGGTCCTGCAGGGCCCGCAAGACTCCGTCCGAGTTGACACCCCGGATCCCGCCCACCTGATGCCGGGTGACCGGCTGCTTGTACGCGACGATGCTGAGCGTCTCCAGTGCCGCCTTCGTCAGACGGGCTTGGCGCGACGAGAGGACGAAGCGTTCGACCATGGCGGCCACATCCGGATGGGTGAACAGTCGCCAGCCGCCGGCAACGTTGCGCAGGACCAGTCCCGAGCCGCGATCCTCGAGTTCCTTGGCCAGGGCGTCGCACGCGTTCTCCACGTCGCGCCGGTCGGCCTCGAGCGTCTGTGCCAGCACGGAGGCACTCAACGGTTCATCCGACACGAAGAAGAGCGACTCGAGCGCTCTGCTGTCCACCGCCGTCATCTCAACCCATCCACTCGATCTCGATCTCGCCGAACGTCTGACCCTGCTGCAACTCCACCTTGCCCTCACGGTACAGCTCGAGGAGGGCCAGGAAACGCACCACCACGTGGATCCGTTCCTCGCAATCGGCGACGATCTCCCGGAAGGTGGCCGCGCGTCCGAAGTCCGCAATCCTGGCCTCCAGCGTGCTCATGGCATCTGCGACGGTGAATCGGATCGGCGTGACGTGAGAGAGGTCCAAGGTGGGAGGCGGCCGCAAGACCTGGGCGGCGATCACGGCCAGCGCGTCCGCCGTGACCTTGTCCAACGGGTCGGGGTACAGATGGGAGAACTCCGGACCCGGACCGACGTCGCGCGTGAAGTATCCAGCCTCATCCTCCAGCCGCCGCGCGATCTCGACCGCGACCTTCCGGAAGGCCGATAGCTCGAGCGAGCGCGCATACACCAGGTCGGGCGAACCGCCGAGCATGTCGTCCTCGTCGGGTTCGACGTGTCGGGGGGTGAGTCGAGCGACCTTGAGCTCCAGCAGCACCGCGCAGATCGCCAGGAACCACGTGGCCTCCTCGAGGTTCCACTGCTCGGTGTCCTTCGCGTAGGCGAGGTACCCGTCCGTGACGCTCGAGACACGGATGTCGCAGACATCCACCTTCTGCTCCAAGATGAGATCGGCCAGAAGTCGGAACGGGCCCGTGAACACCGGGAGGTCGACGGTGAATCCGGGGTCATGAGCGGCCGGTTGCACGCTCATCCGAACCGCATCGCTGCTCGAACGGCGGCCAGGGTCTGTTGCGCGACCGGCCGGGCTTTCGCCACACCGGCCGCGAACACTTCCCGGACCAGGTCGGGCTGCTGCTCGAGCTCGTGGCGGCGCTCGCGGTACTCGGCGAACGTCTCGATCAGGTGATCGGCAAGGATCGTCTTGCAGTCGACGCAGCCCAGTTCGCCGGATCGGCATCCCGCGGCGATGTCGCCGACCGCCTCGGGTGAGAACCGCGTGTGCAAAGCGAACACCGGACAGATCTCGGGACGGCCCGGGTCTCCTCGGCGGGCCTTCTGCGGATCGGTGAGGAATGACTTCACACGCGTGCGGATGACGTCGGGCTCGTCCCGAACCCCGATGAAGTTGTCCAACGACTTCGACATCTTCCGCCCGTCCGAGCCGGGGATGTTCGGCGTCTCCGAAAGGAGTGGCTGGGGTTCGAGGAGCACGTCGCCGTACAGCGTGTTGAATCGCCTGACGATCTCGCGGGTGAGTTCCAGGTGGGCCACCTGATCCTGCCCGACCGGCACCAGCTCACCTCTCACGATCGTGATGTCGACGGCCTGAAGGACCGGGTACCCGAGGAGGCCGAAGTTCGCGCTCTGGCGTTCGTCCATGTCCCGGAGTCGTTCCTTGTAACTGGGGACGCGTTCAAGCCACCCGAGCGGCGTCGTCATCCCGAAGAGCAAGGCCATCTCGGCCACCTCCGGCACATCGGATTGGCGGTAGATCGTGACCCGCTCGGGATCAAGGCCTGCGGCCAACCAATCCAGCACCAGTCCATCCGTCCACGCCATGAGTTCATCGGTCCGGTCGTAGTGGGTGGTGAGCATGTGCCAGTCCGCGATGAAGTAGAAGCAGTCGTAGCCCTCGTCCTGGAGCCGGAGCATGTTTTCGACGTTCCCCGCCCAGTGCCCAAGGTGTAAGGGTCCCGTCGGACGGTAGCCGGTGAGCACCCGGCCGGTACGGGCAGGAGATCCGAGGTCGGGGGTCACTGCGGTGGGTTGCACGATGTTGGGGATGATATCGCGGCCCCTGCCGCTGGCCTCACAAGCCGGGGAAGAGGGTGGGCCCCGCGATCCAACGGCACAGGGTGAGGGTGATCTTCCAGACGGTATTGCCCAGGAAGAGCCCGAACACCAGGAAGAACGCCAAGGCGAAGAGCGGAAGGTACGCGTCGAGGTCCCGATAGAGCTCCTTCGGCCTCCCGTGTAGCAGGAGCCCCACCATCCTGGCGCCGTCCAGCCCGGGGATCGGCAAGAGATGGACGATGGCGAGGGATAGGTTCGAGATGAGGAGTGCCAGCAGGAGTCGGCCTAGGTTCCCCTCCGGGGCCGCGGCTCGGAGCCACAACCCCGGTAAGAGCGCGAACGCGATGTTCGCGGCCGGTCCGGCGCACGACACCAACACCACGTCGCGCGGCCCGTGCTTCAGGTACCTGGTCTCGATCGGCGCAGGTTTCGCGTAGGCGAAGGGCGGGACATAGGGTGCAGACATCGCGATGAGGAACACGATGAGCCCCGGGACGAACCCGCTTCCGAACGGGTCGAACCACGATCTCGGATCGAACGAGAGACGCCCCCAGAGTCGCGGAGTGGGGTCCCCGAGCAACACAGCCATCCGAGCTCTGGCGATCTCGCGAACCGTGAGCCCGATGAACAATCCCAACGCGACGAAGAACGCGAACACGAGACCGAACGGTTGTAACCCCGACACCCTCCACCTCCTCCGGCGAGGAGAACCTTATCGGAACCTGCACTTGCACCACAGACGCATGCGGAGTAGGCGTCGCCCTGCGAACCTCTCCCCTACCTACAGCATGGCGTAGGCAGATGGGGCGCCTTCATGGTGGATACCGTTGAGGTTGAGGGTCATCGCTCGCCGGAGCCGTCGGGCGACGTATCAACACACTGATCCTCGACACGACCCCGAGGGTCGACGAGCCCTAGTTCATGCCCAAGAGGGATGCGAACCCTTCACCGACCAGTCCCGGAGTCTCCACCCCAAGCAGCTCGGCGATGGTGCACCCCAGGTCCCCGAACGTCGCCCGCGTACCCAGGTCATGAGGGCCACCGGAGAGGCCTGCCACCAGGAGCGGGGTCCGCTCGCGGCTGTGGTCGGTGGGAGCTGTCGTGGGGTCACACCCGTGGTCGCCCGTGATGAACAGGACCCCGCCGTCGAGACCTTCCACCACCTCCGGTAACCGCCGATCGAACGCCTCGACGGCGGCCGCGTATCCCACCGCGTCGTTACGGTGGCCATACTTCGAGTCGAAATCCACCAGGTTCGTGAAGATGAACGCGGGTCCGGGGCGCCGGAGATAGTCGAGGGTGAGATCGATGCCGTGGTCGTTCGAGTCGGAATATCTGGCCTCGGTGATCCCCTGCCCGCTGAAGATGTCCTGGATCTTCCCAACGGCGTAGACGGACACGTCCTTGTCGGCAAGATGGTCCAACACGGTGGGGCCGGGAGGGGGAACCGAGAAGTCCCGACGGCCGGGCGAGCGCTCGAACGCACCGGGGGTCCCAACGAACGGGCGAGCGATGACGCGCCCGACCTGATGTGGTCCGCGGAGGATGCGCCGCGCGGTGCGACACCACGCGTACAGCGTCGCCAGCGGGACGACCGCCTCATGGCAGGCGACCTGGAACACGGAGTCACCGCTCGTGTAGACGATCGGACGGCCGGTCGCCAGGTGCTCGTCGCCGAGTTCGACCAGGATCTCTGTACCCGACGCGGGTCTATTGCCGAGGATCTGACGACCGATCGCGTCTTCGAACGCATCGACGATCTCGGGCGGGAACCCGTCCGGGTAGAGCGGAAAGGCCTGATCCAAGCGGATGCCCATCATCTCCCAGTGGCCCGTCGTGGTGTCCTTGCCCGCAGAGACCTCCGTGGCCCGACCGAACGCCGACCCCGACGCCGCCGTGCCGGGCGCCACTCCTTCTATGGTGGTGATCGATCCGAGCCCCAAGGCCTCCACGTTCGGGATCCGAAGGCCCCCAACCGCAGCGGCGACGTTCCCCAGCGTGTTAGACCCGAAGTCCCCGTATCGGTCGGCGTCGGGCGCGTCGCCAACTCCCCAGGAATCGCAGACGATCAAGCAGACGCGGGAGGTGCGGGGGTCACTCATCGCGACGATGCACCGTCCACGCTATGCTCCTCCCCTATCCGCGTCGAGCCCGCGGATGTGACGTGTAGTACACCTCGCGGAGATGATCCTTCGTGACAAGCGTATAGACCTGCGTCGTAGCGACGCTCGCGTGTCCCAGCAGTTCTTGCACCACTCGTACGTCCGCACCACCCTCGAGCAGATGTGTCGCGAACGAATGCCGAAGTGTATGGGGTGTCACGCGCTTGTCCATCCCGGCGGACACGGCGGCTGCCGCGACGATCCGCCCGACCGATTGTCGCGCCAGCCGTGTGCCGAAACGGAGGTTCAGCAGGAGCGCCCCTCGACTGCGGGAAGACGCCAAGGCGGGCCGCGCACGGGTCAGGTAGGCAGACACCGCCTCTTTGCCGAAGCGTCCGAGCGGCACCTCCCGCTCCTTCCCGCCTTTACCCATCACCCTGACCGCGCCGACCTCGAGATCGACATCGTCCACATCGAGTCCCACGAGTTCGCTGACGCGTACACCCGCGCCATACAGCAGCTCCAAGATCGCCCGGTCGCGCAGCCCGTCGGACGTCCCCGGCGCCGGAGCCCCCAGGAGGGCGGCCATGTCATCGATGGAGAGCGGCCGCGGCAATCCTCGGGGTACCCGGGGCTGGACCACACCGCGCGCGGGATTGTCCGAGGTGGCACCCTCCCGGAGCATGAACCGATGGAACGAACGAACCGCCGACAGCCGGCGGGCGACACTGGCTGATCGGTAGGGCGCTTCCTCTTCTCCGTGCGTGGATGCGGAGACGGATGCGAGGAACGATCGCAGGACCTTCTCATCGATCGCCTCGGGGTCCTCGAGGGAACGCTTGCTGAGGAACGTGAGGTAGGTCCGCAGATCCCGGCGGTACGCATCGACCGTGTTGGTCGACAGTCCGCGTTCGACGGCCAGGTGATCCAGGAACCGCTGGACCAATGTGGCGACGGTTTCCGTCATCTACCCGAGGCCGGCCTCGACGAGCGTTACAGACGTGAGCCCGTGCGCCTCGGCCACGCCTTGGTTCGTGAGCTGGCCTTCGAATGTGTTCACACCGAGCGCGAGGCTCGGATCCGACGCGACGGCAGTGGCCACGCCCTGGTCCGCAAGGGAGAGGACGTACGGCGTTGTGACATTCGTCAGGGCGTAGGTCGAGGTGCGAGGGACGGCGCCCGGCATGTTGCCGACGCAGTAGTGGACCACGTCATCCACGATGTAGGTGGGCGACGAATGGGTCGTCACGTGGGAGGTTTCGAAGCACCCTCCCTGGTCGATCGAGATGTCGACCAGAACGGCGCCGGGCTGCATGTGGCGCACCATGTCGGAGGTAACCAGACGCGGCGCCTTCGCCCCGGGGATGAGGACGGCTCCCACCACGACGTCGGCGGCGAGCACGAGCCGTTCCACGGCCAGACGAGACGATGCAACCGTCTGGATCCGCCCGCGCCACAGTTGATCGACCCAGCGGAGGCGTTCGACATCTCGGTCGACGACGGCGACCTCGGCCTCCATCCCGGCGGCGATCCAGGCGGCGTTCGCCCCGGCCATCCCACCGCCCAGGACGACGACCTTCGCAGGTGCCACCCCCGGCGCTCCGCCCATCAACACCCCACGCCCGCCCTTCGGACGTTCCAAGCAGTTCGCGCCGACATGGGGCGCCATCCGCCCCGCGATCTCGGACATGGGAGCGAGGAGGGGCAGACGCCCATCAGCGGATCGAACCGTCTCGTAGGCAAGGCCCGTCACCTGGCGCTCCAAAAGGAAGCGGGTCAACCCGGCGTCGGCAGCCAAGTGGAGATAGGTGAACAAGATCTGGCCGGTTCGGAAGCGTGGATATTCCTCAGGTTGCGGTTCCTTCACCTTGACGATCATGTCGGCCTCGGCGAACACCTCGTCGGCACCGGGAAGGATCTGCGCACCCGCGGCGATATAGTCATCGTCGGCGATGGACGAACCCACACCCGCGCCGGTCTCGACGACCACCGCGTGACCCGCATGGATGAACTCGCGTACCCCTTCGGGTGTCGCCGCAACCCGGTACTCGTTGTCTTTGACTTCCTTCGGGATCCCGAGCTTCACGGCCCCTCCTGCGTCTCGAGCCGCAGCCTAGCCGCTGGCCGAAGGTCTGGCGCGTCCCTCGGCCAGGAGCAGCGCCATGGCCGTCTTCACGTCCCTGACCTTCCCGTTCTTCGCGGCGGCGATGAGTTCGCCGAGCGGCTTGAGGACGACCTCGATGCCTTCCTCCGGCTCACCCTCGGGAGCCGCCCCGGTCTCGCACCAGAACAGGTGGACGTACTCATCCGTGGATCCGGCGCTCGCGTAGTAGCCGGCGAGGAACTCGATCGTCGTGTGCCGGTACCCGGTCTCCTCATACAACTCGCGGGCCGCGCACGTCAGGGCGTCCTCATCGGCAACGTCGAGCAATCCGGCCGGGATCTCGGTCAGGAACTGCCGCACGGGTGGACGGAGCTGGCGAACCAACACGACGTCGCCCGAAGGGGTGATCGGGAGGACGGCGGCCGCTCCCGGATGGTGAATGACTTCGTAGGGCGGATGACCGGGCCACTCCTCGACGTCGACGGAGAGGACACGCCCACGGAACGCCGGCTCTGTTCCGCTCGGTTCCATCTACGACACGGAGACAGACCGCGTAGACCGTGAGCGCCGCAGGGCCACCGCGGCGGCGACGAAGTCACGGAAGAGCGGGTGTGGATCGGTAGGACGCGACCGCAGCTCCGGGTGGAACTGTCCTGCCACGAAGAACGGGTGATCCGGCAGTTCGATGATCTCGGCCAGCCGTCCCTTCTGCGACGAACCGGAGACGATCATGCCGCACGACGTGAGCGCCTCGTGATACGCGGGGTTGACCTCGAACCGGTGGCGGTGGCGTTCGTAGACGACGTCTTCGCCATAGGCTTTGGCTGCAAGCGTTCCAGGCTCCACGTGACAGGCCTGGGCGCCCAGGCGCATAGAGGCTCCCATGTCGGTGACGTTCTTCTGTTCGGGCAGCAGGTCGATGACCGGGTGCGGTGTCGCAGGATCGAACTCCGCGGAGTTGGCTCCCTCAAGGCCACACACGTTCCGGGCGAACTCCACCACCGCCACTTGCAATCCCAGGCAGATCCCGAGGAACGGGATCTGCCGCTCCCGCGCGAACCTGACGGCGGCAACCTTGCCTTCGACGCCGCGCACGCCGAAGCCTCCGGGGATGAGGATGCCGTCCGCCGCTCCCAGCGCGTCCTCCGTGGCGTTGCCGCCGAGATCGTCGGATGTCACCCAGTCGATCTCGACGTTCGCGCCGTGATGGAAGCCACCGTGGCGGAGCGCCTCCATCACCGAGAGGTAGGCATCTCGCAGATCCACGTACTTCCCGACGACGGCCACGCGAACAGGTTCCTGTGCCTCGTGGATACGGTCGACCAGCGCTTCCCATTCGGATAGATCGGGCGTCGCTTCGATCCCCAGATGGCGGGCGACCTCGTCGTCCAGCCCTTCCTTGTGAAGGATGAGCGGAACCTCGTAGATGGAGTCGGCATCCATGGCGCTGATCACGCCGCTCATAGGCACGTCGCAGAGCAATGAGATCTTCTCTTTGAGGTTCCGTCCGATGGGCCGGTCAGTCCTGCAGACGATGGCATCGGGCTGAAGACCCAACGAGCGCAGCTCCTTCACGGAGTGCTGCGTGGGTTTGGTCTTCAGCTCGCCGGATGGCCCGATGAACGGCATGAGGCTCACGTGCACGAACGCACAGTTGTCACGGCCCACCTCGTTCCGGAGTTGGCGGATGGCCTCCAGGAACGGAAGGGATTCGATGTCGCCGACGGTGCCGCCGATCTCCACGATGACCAGATCGGCCTGCTCGGCATCGGCGAGAGAACGCACCCGCTCCTTGATCTCGTCGGTGATGTGGGGGATGACCTGGACGGTCTTGCCCAGGTAGTCGCCGCGACGTTCCTTCGCGATGACGGAGGAGTACACGGCGCCGGTGGTGAAGTTCGATCCGCGGTGGAGGTCGGAGTCCAGGAACCGCTCGTAGTGGCCGAGGTCCAGGTCCGTCTCCGCGCCGTCGTCCAGCACGAACACCTCTCCGTGTTCGAACGGGTTCATGGTCCCCGGGTCGACGTTGACGTAGGGATCGAGCTTCTGGAGGATGACCTTGAGACCGCGGGATTTGAAGAGGCGTCCGAGGGACGCGGCCGTGATGCCCTTCCCCAATCCGGAAGCGACACCACCCGTGACGAAGATGAATTTCGAGTCTTTCACCACGGAAGGCGACTCTATCAGAGCCCACTGACGCGCTCGTCGAGTTCCCCTCGAAACTTCCGCTCAGCCCCCGGTTTCCTCGGCGCGCTCGGCCCGGAGCTGGCCCGCTCGATCGAACCAGCGAAGTGGCGGTACCGCATCGATCACCCGAGACAGAGAGACGGTATCGGCGACGATGTTCAAGGCCACCACCGCTATGGCCTCGAAGGGGATCCACGACTCCGGACTTCGAACGTAGAGGGCGACCCCCGCCGTGAATCCAAGAAGGTTCGCACCGGCGTCTCCCAACATGGCTCGCTCCCGGAGGTCGGGTGCCAGGGCGACGAGGGCGCCGACCGTGACCCCGATCGCGAACGGACCCGCGTGGGGCATCCACACCACGCCGGTGGCCGCGATGACCAGGAACCACTTGGTTGCCCGCCCGGGCCGAACATCCAGCCCGTTCCACAGGTTCGCCGACCCCGCGATGAGCAGGACCCCGCAGAGTCGGATCAGCGACCCTGGCCGAGCACCTGCAGCGACCGTGACAAGCGATGCCCCCGTGATGACCAGGAGCTTCACGGCGCCGGTGGTCACCTGCCCGTGCACGAACGCCGCGAGATGGCCTCGCAGACCCCGGGGACCCGTGGGCGTCACATCGTCGACCAGCCCGGCCACCGCGACCATCAGCGCTGCCCCCGAGGCCATCGCGCCCGCAGCGTTGATCCAGCCCTTCAGTGCCGCCGCCACCACCGACACCAGCCCGCCGATCACCAGGATGAGACCGAGAACCGCCGGGACCGACACCCCGCGGTGGTTGCGGACGCTCAGTCGACCGAGAGCCCTCACCGGAGACGAACCGCCCGCATCCCGAGCGCGCGTGCGATGTGCAGTCCTTCTCGCCCGCGATGGACGAACCCGCGCACTCCCCTGCCCGTGGCCCGATGCGTCAGGCCTTCGACCGGAACCTCTGCGATACGCAAGCCGGCGCGAGCCGCGTCGATCGTCATCGCCGTTTCCATCCCGAACCCACCTGCCAGAGGCCGAACAGCGGCCAGGCACGCAGAGGTCAGCGCGCGTTGACCGGACAACGGCTCGCCCGCTCGGTACCCGGCCAGCGCCTTGATCCCCGCTGCCGAGAACCGCTTCACCGTGCCAAGACCTCCGCCGTCCTGGGGCGGGAAGACCGCCACCGTCATATCCGCTCGACCTTCCACCACCGATGCGAGCAGCTGGGAAAGGCCGGAAGCCGACTCGCCGAGGTCCCCATCCGCGAAGAGCCACACCCCTTGGTGCGGAGGGAGTCGATGCAGGGCCCCCTCCATGGCGGCACCCTTCCCCGCGTGCCCGGGTATCCGGAGGACCGTCGCCCCGGCCTGTAGCGCCAGCGATCCTGTTCCATCGCTTGAACCGTCATCGACCACGACCACCTGATCGACGATCCTGCGGAGCGCACGAACGGTCGCAGCGATGGAGGGAGCTTCGTCCCGGGCCGGAACGAGGGCGACGATCCGCGCGCGCGAGCTCACGTCAACGGTGGCATGACCAGCCGCCCGGAACCCACACCGTAATCGCCGCCCACGCGCTGGTCGATCGCGCGTTGGAGGCCGACTGCCAGAGCCGTCCCGCCGATGGAACCCTCGAGGTCGTCGACCGTGACTCGCGGACCGGGCCCGGCCCCGTCCTGCCGGACGGTAGCGACGAAGCCGTTGGGCGAAGGTCGCGCCTCACCCGCGGCGACGACCACACCCTGGGCCGAGAGTGCCTGCACCAACGGCACCATGAAGGTGGCAGGAGGCGTCGCCTGGCCCTCCGCCGGCCCTCCGACCACGACCACCGCAGTCGGGATACGTAGGTCCTCAGCCACTTTCAGTTCACCGCTATCGATGAATCCTTCAGAGAGCAGGTTCGCCAAGATGACGTCTTGCTGACCAGGATGCAGACCGAGCGCCGGTCCGTGCGCCAGCCGGTCGGCGAGCGTCTGAGCGACCAGTCCGGGGAGGTTCGAGGGGTCCGTCTGCGCCGGGGCGCCGATGATGTTCTCCAGGTTCTTCGCATCGGTGGGATCGGCGGAGACCAACTTCTGAAGCGGGGTCAGTGTGGTCACCACGTTGGCCCCCGCCAGGGAGAGCACCCCGCGGACCTCGTCGAGTGCGGCAGGATCGGCGCCGTCGTCGGTGACAAGCACGACATCGACCCCTGTGAGGCGGGCACTCACGATGTTCTTCATCGCCTGGTCGGAGAAGTCGGTGAAGTACGAGACCTCGGTTCGCAGGTCCTTGATCGTGGCGCTGTTGTCCTTGAAGTCCTGGGTGAGCGTCTCGGTCGTCCGCTTCAGATTGTTGATCAGGCTCTGATTCACCACCGCCGTCCCGGCCAGCACGCCCAGTGCAAGTGCCAGGAAGACCGCGACGATCGACACGACGTGGTAGCGCCAGCTGATCACCGGGACCCCTCAGACATGGAAGATCCATTGCCTGAACTGTTCGAGTTGCTGACTCACGTAGAGGCGGAGGGGCGGGGAGACCCACACCACCACCGCCATGGCGAAGAGTGCGGCTCCTATCAACAGGAGGGCATCTCGCGTGCGGAATGCCCGGTCACCGTAGATCCGAGACACGCCTTTGGCATCCATGAGGATCTCCCCGACCCGAAGCCGAACCAGGAAGGTGCTGGACATCCCCTTCCTGCCCTTGTCCAGGAATTCGCGGAGGTTGCCGTGCGTCCCGACCGCGACGATCAGATCCGCGCGCTTCTCGTGCGCCAGAAGGAACGCCACGTCTTCGCTGGTGCCGGACGACGGGACCACGGTGAACGGGACGTCCAGGGCGGTCAGCCGATGACGGCCCGGCGCCTGTCCGTCCAGGTAGGCGTGCAAGATCAACTCGGTGGGACGGTGATGGCGCCGTGGTTTGCGTGCCAAGAGCAGCGCGGCGTCGGACACGCTGTCCATGTCGCCGACGATGAGATCCGGTTGATATCCCTCGTCCAACAGGGCATCGGCCCCGCCATCCACCCCGACCAGCACCGGCCGCACGTCACGGATGTAAGCACCGAGAGCGGCCAGGTCTTCACGGTATCCGTAGCCGCGCACGACAACGAGGACGGGATGCCCCGCCATGTCGTGGACCAGATCCGGGAGCCCGGCACCGCCGAACAGGAGGTCGCGTTCGTCCCGCATGTAGTCGAGGGTGTTCCGAGCGAACGATTCCAGGTGCTCGTCCAGGTCGACCCTGGCCGCCTCCATGTCGTGGATGATGGCGATGCGGCTCTGCCGGATCCCCACCCCCACCAGATCCTCCCCGACGAACACGCGGTCTCCGTCCAGTCGGAGCGGAGCGCCTTCGTTGATCTTGTCCAACAAGAGGGATCCCACGTGGTCGATGAGCGGGACGTCGGCCTCCGCGAGGATGAGTGGTCCGAGGTTCGGGTATCGCCCGCTGATCGATGCCGCAGCGTTCACCACGGCTGCGGCGCCGGCCTCCACCAACCCCTCCGCAGCGACGCGGTCGATGTCCTCGTGATCGATGACGGCGATATCTCCGGGCCGCACCCGCGAGACCAGATCCTTCGTTCGCCGATCGACGCGGGCAACGCCCTGCTCGGGAAGCACGGGGCGGCGTGCCCGGCGCAAGAGACCTCTGCTCCTAAACGTGGTGCGCTCCCCTCGAGACGAACGGCCCAGCGCCGTGGCCACAAGGGTATCCGACCGCCCGCCGGCGGGTCAGCGTCCGGGCACGGGGGACGCCACCGGCGAGGGCTCCGGCGCTCTCCGCTCCGACGTGGCTTGGACGAGCAGCTCCTGGGCGTGCGAGCGGGCCGTGTCGCTCTCGGCCAGCCCGGCGAGCATGCGGGAGAGCTCCTCGACACGCTCACCGTCGTCGAGAGGCTCCACGGTTGCGACGCCGTCGAGCTTTCGAACCCGCAGGTGCCGGTCGGCGAAGGAGGCGATCTGGGGAAGGTGTGTAACCACCAGCACCTGACGATCTGCCGCCAAACGAGCCAGTCGGCGTCCCACCGCCAGCCCGGCCTCACCCCCGATGCCCGCGTCCACCTCGTCGAACACCAGCGTGGGGACCGCGTCGATGTCTGCCAGCACGCTCCGACACGCCAACATCGTACGAGAGAGTTCGCCACCGGAAGCCGTCTTGGCAAGCGGCAGCGCGGGCTGGCCGGGACCCGCCGAGAACCGGAGCTCTACTTGTTCGGCTCCCGCGGCAGCCATCGGGTCGAGTGGGGCGAGGGCGACCTCGACGGTGGCCCCCGGCATGCCCAGATCGCGGAGTTCCGACTGGAGCGCATCGGCGAGCGGTTCCGCGGCTGCCAGCCGCCCCTGCGTGACGATGGCTGCGCGTGACGTGGCGGAAGCGGTGAGGGCCGATACCGCCTCCTGCAGCTCACGGCGCCGGTCGTCTGCCCCCGCGAGCGAGGCGAGCCTCGAGCTTGCCGTATCGAGGAACGCCAAGACATCTGCGTCGGTCTCGCCGTATTTGCGCTGCAGTCCCTTCAACGCGGCGAGCCGAGTTCGGATCTCGGCGAGCCGACCGGGGTCGGCTTGTAACCCCTCGCGATAGCTCCGCAGATCATGACCGAGTTCGGCGAGATCCGCGTACACGCCTTCGGCTCGGTTGGCGAGTTCGCCGGCACCGGGGTCGAGTCCCGCCGCCTCCCGAACAGCCGCCAGCGCCGCTGCCGCTGCATCTTGCGCGCCGCCCTCGTCACCGAGCACACCGGTGGCTGCAGAGGCAAGGTCCAGCAGCCGCTCGACATGTCCAAGCCTCGCCTCTTCGGCCGCGAGCGCCGGGGTTTCGCCCGCCGTGGGTGCAACATCGTCGATCTCGCGGACCTGATACGCCAGAAGATCGAGTTCTCGTTCGCGCTCGCGCGCTTCGGCCGTAAGCGTGTCGAGTTCGGCGATGGCGCGTCGGAGTTCGTCGAACGTCTCACGGAAGGCGCCGATCGCGACCAGGTGAGCGTCCCCCGCGGATCGATCGAGGAAGGCGGTCTGGGTGGCGGGGGAAAGGAGCCGTTGGGCTTGATGCTGACCGTGGATCTCCACGAGCGAGGAGCCGAGCTCTGCCAGCGCCGTCGCGGTGGCGATCTGTCCATTGACGCGCGAGCCGCCACGACCGTCGGCACCGACCGTTCGCGCGAGGATGACCTCGCCGTCCTCGGCCCAGTCCCCCGCTTCGCCGGGTGCGTCGAACCGGGCCTGCACCTTCGCCGACGAGGCTCCTTCACGAACCAGTGAGGCCGAGGCCCGAGCGCCGAGCGCCAAGGACAGACCGACGGTGACCATGGTCTTGCCGGCTCCCGTCTCCCCCGTGAGCACGTTCAAGCCCGGGTGGAGTTCGATATCGAGGTCGTCGATGACCCCCACGTCCGTGATGTGCAATTCCCGCAGCATCGCGGCGATCCTATCCCCCGCCACCGACATCATCGTCGCCGGGCAGACCGAACTTCCCCCGAACCCGGGACATGAAGCTCGACGCCGGATCGCCACGGACGAACAGCGACGGTTGATCGGCAGCGCGGATCCTCAAGCGGGAGCCAACAGGAAGTTCGATCGATTCGCGCCCATCGGCCGACAGCAGACCGGGCTCCTCCCCGACCACCTGGATCGTCACGATCTGGTCGGCCCCTAAGACGAACGACCGGTCGAACACCATGTGCGGGGCAACCGGTGTCAGGACCAGGCACGGGACCGTCGGACTCACGATCGGCCCGTGCGCAGAGAAGGAATACGCCGTGCTCCCGGTGGGCGTGGCAGCGATCACCGCGTCCGCAGAGAACGTCGTCACGTACGCGCCGTCGACCCGAACGTCGAGACGGATCAGGCGGTGACGAGCTCGCTTCTCAACCATGAACTCGTTCAGGGCCCATTGCGGCTCGAACATGACGCCCCCGTCCGGTTCCGCGGTGACTGCCAGGCGCTCCTCGATCTGGACCAGCCCCGCCAGCGCCCGCTCGATGATCGTCGCGGCCTGCTCGGGCTCGACCTCGGTGAGGAACCCAAGGCGTCCCACCTTCACACCCAGTACGGGACTCCCGACGGCTGAGGCGACGCGGGCGGCGCGCAGGAACGTTCCGTCTCCACCGATCGAGACGACCAGATCGAATGTGCCGCGAGCGATGCTGCCGCCGTCCTCATCCCAGGGCAATCGTGTCGAGGTCGCACCCATGGCGTTCAATCGGACCTCGAGTTCGTCTGCTTCGCCGACGGCACTTGCCCGCCCCTCATGCACCACCAAGCCCACCCGCGCCTTCACGCGAGTGCCATCCCCTCGGCGAGCGCGGCCTCCACGTCGGGTTCGCCACGCTGCTGACCGGCCCCGGCAAGGAGCAGGAATTCGATGTTCCCCGAGGGTCCGGGCAGCGGCGATGCCATGAGCGCACTCCCGAAGATCCCTGCCGAAGCGAACGACGCCAAGACGCGGTCCAGGACCCCTCGCCATACGGACGGATCCCGCACAACACCACCGCTCCCGACATCCTTGCGCCCCGCCTCGAACTGCGGCTTCACCAGGGTCAGGAAGGTCGCGTCCGCCGCACCGATCTCCGTCAAGGCGGGCAGCACCACGGTGAGCGAGATGAACGATAGATCGGCCACGATCAGGCCGGGGCGGTACGGGAGAAGTTCGGGGCGCAGATCCCTGATGTTCGTTCGTTCGAGCAGGGTGATGCGCTCGTCGCTCCGGAGCGCCCAGTCGAACTGCCCGTATCCGACGTCTACCGCAACCACGTGCGCCGCACCGGCCTGGAGCAGGCAATCCGTGAACCCGCCGGTCGAGGCCCCCGCGTCCAGCGCGTTCGCTCCGCGCGGATCGACGTCGAACCGTTCCAGGGCGGCCTGCAGTTTGTCGCCACCCCGCGAGACGAACCGCCGCGGTGGCCCCGCCAGTCCCAGCGCTTGATCTTCCCCCACCATCGTCGCGGGTTTTGCTGCGACCGAGCCGCCGACCAGCACCAACCCTTTGCGAACGGCCTCCTGTGCCTCAGCACGGCTGGCGGCGAGACCGCGCCGCACCAACTCGGTATCCAAGCGGCGGCGCGCCATTCAGCCCCGCGCGGGGGTGTCGGCGGCCTTCTTCCCCGAGGCCGAGCTCGTTGCTTTGGACGCCGGCTTCCGTGCCGCCTTCGCACCGGTTGTCGTTCGCGTCGCCGCAGTCTTTCCCGACGCGGACGCCCGCTTGTCAGCCGCCCGCTCCAAGGCCCGGACGCGCTTCTTCAGGGTCTCAAGTTCGTTCTGTGTGGCGATACCGACCGCCCCCACCTGGCTCGACACTTCCCGACGAACGAACTCCTTCAGGCGTTCGCGGTTCTTCTGCGACCAGTCGAGGATGTCGGCGGCCGACTTCGCGACCTGATCCTTGGCGGCACCCGGGCCGGCCAAGTTCTTCGCGAGCGATCGAGCCCGCGCCGGAGTGAGTTCGCCGATCGTGGCTTCGATGGTCTTCCGGAGATCGTCGAGCATGGGAGCCTCCTTCGCTGGGCACCTGAGCATACTCCGACCCCCCGGCCGGGCTTATCCCGGGAACAGGTCGCGAAGGTCCTCGGCTACGAACGTGGGGCGTGGCGCATCTCCCACCAGGTCGGCTCTGGCCGTGACCCCCGTGAGCACCAGGAGCGAATCCCACCCCAGCCCCAGGGCGCCGGCGATGTCGGTGTCCAACCGGTCACCCACGACGAGCGGCACGCCTCCACCGCCGCGCTCGCGAGCCGCTTCCAGGAGTGGGGCCGCCGGCTTCCCGATGACCTCCGCCGTTCGACCCGTCGTGGCCTCGACGGCAGCGAGCAGAGCTCCCGCTCCCGGCCAAAGCCCGTCCGCTGCGGGGAACGATGCATCGGCATTGGTGGCGACGAGCGCCGCCCCGCGCTCCACGAGAAGGCACGCGCTGCGAAGCTTCGGGTAGTCGAGTCCCCGGTCGAACCCAACCACGACCGCATCGACAGAGTGCGCTTCCTGTGCGACCACCTCGATGCCCCGGGCCGCCAGCGCCTGGAGCAGCCCGTCTTCGCCGATCACGAACGCGGTCCCGGCGCCACGAAGGGCCAGGAGCGTCGCCGTCACGACAGCCGATGTCTCCACCTCATCCGGTGTGGCCGGTATGCCGAGCGAGCTCAGGTGAGAGGCTACGGCCGCCTGCGTCCGACTCGAGTTGTTCGTCACGAACACGGGACGAACACCGGCGGCTCGGATCCGGGCCACCGACTCGGGTGCGTGCGGGATGGCGTCGTCCCCGCGGTAGATCGTGCCGTCGAGGTCGAAGAGGATGACGTCGTAGGAGGTGCCGATCACGCGGTGAGCCGCTCCAGCACGTCCCGATAACTGGATTCCTCCGGTTTGAGCGCAACCGCGAGCTTGGCGTGGGCCACCGCACGCCCGGACTGACCCGAGCGTTCGCAGGCAAGGGCGAGAGCGAAATGCCCGTAGTCGTCGCTCGGATCCAGTTGCACCGCTTTGGCGAACTCGCGCCTGGCCCTCCCGAATCGTCCCGACAGATAGTGCGCCCGTCCCAGCGCTTCGCGGATGGATGCTTTGTCGGGTTCGAGGAGTTTGGCGCGACCCAAGACCACTGCGGCTGCGTGCGCGTCGCCGCGTTGGAGCAGCGCCCGACCGCGGACGTACAGGTCGTATGCCGCCCCTGGCTCTGGTCGGCTGTTATACAAGATGCGTGCCTCGTGTCTTCCCGTTCGAAGGACTCACCTACGCCGAGATCGCCGGTCCGCTGGATCAGGTCACGGCGCCGCCTTACGACGTTATCAGCGACGCGCGCAGGCGTGAGTACCTCCTGGGGAGTCCCTACAGCGTGGTCCATCTGGATCTGGCGGAGGGGAGCGAGGACCCCACCGACCCCGGGAATCGCTACGAACGGGCCGCCGGCTGCCTGGAGGAATGGCAACGCAAGGGGGCGCTGCTGCGGGCCCCAACCCCGCGGTACTACGCGTACGAGATGGCGTTCACGATCGACGACGCGCCCCGGAGGATCCGTGGCCTCTTCCTTGCCCTCTCACTGGAACCGTGGGGCGCCGGGGTGATCCCACACGAACGGACGATGCCGGGACCCATCGAGGATCGTCTCAACCTGCTCCGCGCGACCCGCACCCATCTGTCCGCCGTCTACGGCACCATCGCCGGTCCTTCCGTGCCGCTGGGCGAGCTCTTGGAAGAGGTGACGGCGTCTACCCCTACTCACGACACCACAGACGAACGCTCCGTGCGCCACCGCATGTGGACGGTTCCCGTGCACCCCGAGATCGCGACATGGTTCGCGGATGCTCCGGTCCTCATCGCCGACGGCCACCACCGATACACGACAGCGTTGCGCTACCGCGATGAGATGCATGCCCAGCATGGTCCCGGACCGTGGGATCGCGTCCTTGCTCTGCTCGTCGACGCAGCGGCGGAGCACCTCCCCGTGCTCCCCTTCCACCGGCTTCAGCTCACGGGTACCGTTCCCACCGGTGGAGCGGAGGTCGCGAGCCTCGCCGACGCCCTCCAGGCCGTCTCGGATGATCCGCCCGTGGTGGCCGCCGTGACCCGCGGCCCGGACGGCCCGCGGTACGCCGTGGTTCATCTGACGGGTGGCCCTCCCGCGGTTCGAGCCCTGCACGACGAACGACTGCGAGCAGCGACGGCGGCCGGCGACCTCGCCTTCACTCCGAGCAGCGACGACGCGCTCGCCGCAGTGTCCTCCGGACGCGCCGTTGCGGCGTGGCTACTCCCCGCGACCACCCCGGAACGGATCCGAGACGTGGTCGAACGGGGAGAGCGCCTACCCCAGAAATCCACCTACTTCTGGCCGAAACCCCGAACAGGGATGGTCATGATGCCCGTCGACGACGCCTCGCCAGAATGATGCATCCCGCACGAGGCCGTTAGCCCTGAGGGGGTTCGATCTTCTTGATACCCGTGGCGAGGACCTCTGTGAGACTCCTCGCTCCTGCCCCGCTCCGGTAGAACCGGCGGACCAGTTGGCCGTGCACGAGCACGGCGTCACCCTTCGCGATCCCCTTTAGAGCTCGTTTGCCGACCGTGGCGTGCCACGCTGCGACCGGGAGGGGGAGGAGGCGTTTGCCCACCTCCGGAACGGAGAGCCGGAGCTCGGTAACCTCGTCTCCCGACGGCATGCGCCGTTCCACCGGCTCAGCCGCCACGGTGCCCGCAAGCACCACCACGTTGACCGTCACCATCGCATCCTCCTTCACACCAACGAGCCTGCAGGAGAGGTGACCGGCCCACGAGGAGGACACAGTACGCGGGGCGACCGACACGACTCGGCCGTGGACTCTCGGGGATGCCTCAGATGTCGAGGCCGGGCAGTCCGTTGGTCCCGAGGATGAGCGAGATCGCCCCTCCGTGGTGCGTCTCATGCTCCATGAGGTGCCAGATCACCCATCCGCGAGTCGTGGATCGGTCGGCGCCGGCTTGAGGGAGCTGGACGACGAGGTCCTCGGGCGTCCACCGGTTGAGGCAGTCGTCGACCATGCCCCAGGTCTTGTGGAACGCGTCCACGATCTCGTCTGCCGCTCGTGGATGGTTCTCGTCGTCCTCCCACCCTGCGTCCTCGAGCGAAAGGTCCGGGACTGTCGTGCTCGCCACGCGAAACATGTCACGAGTGGCTCGGTCGCCCTCACCGAGGACATCGTGGAACCAATACGCCCGACTCCCCGCCATATGGCTGGCGATCTGCCAGATCGTCATCTCGACCGGGGACGTCCGAAGTGCCAGCTGGTCCTGGCTGAGCGTGCCGATGGCCGCTAGGAGCAGCCGTTGATGCTCAGCCCAACCCGCGTAGAACGACTGAAGGACCTCCCTGCCGGATGACACCCCTCGACGCTACATCGAGATCCAGCGTCCTACTAGGGCCTCAGCGCGACCCTCTGACATACTCGCGCGTCATGGAGCGTCGCGAACCGATCCTGTCCTCCGTCGGAGGAGGTATCACCATGATCGACACCGGCATGATCGGCGAACGCGAGCTCAACGCGGTGTACTTCATCCCTGGATCGAGCCCCACGCTCGTCGAGACCGGCCCGGGCGCCGACCTCCCCGTCGTGCTCGCCGCCCTGGCTGAACTCGGTGTGGAGCCTCAGGATCTCGCGCACATCGTCGTCACACACATCCACATCGATCATGCGGGAGGAGCCGGAGCTCTCCTGAGCCGTTTCCCCCGAGCATCCGTCTGGGCGCATGAACGCGGCGTGTCCCACCTCGTCGATCCAACGCGCCTGGTCGCGAGCACCGCGCGCACCTATGGCGAGGAACGCATGCAGCGTTTCTTCGGCGCGACCGAGCCGATCGCCGCCGACCGCGTCCGCACGGTGACCGACGGTGACACCATCGACCTCGGTGACCGGACCCTCACCGTGATCCACACGCCTGGACACGCCTCCCACCATGTGGCATTCCACGATGACGCCGGCGGAGCGGTCTTCACCGGAGAGGCCATCGGCTCCTATCTCCCGTGGGGACCCGCCTTCCGTCCCGCGCTGCCACCCCCCGAAGTCGATGTGGAGCAAGCACTTGCGAGCATCGAGCGCATCGCAGAGACCCACCCGACCGAACTCCTCACCTCGCATTTCGGCGCCGTTCCGGCCGGCGTCGACGGCTGCGCCCGTGCTAAGGAGAACATCGTCTCGTGGAGCGAGGTGGTCCGGCAGGTCCTCCGCTCAGAGCCAGAGGCCCCTCAGGATCAAGTCGCAGCAGCCCTTGCGGCACACGCGGACCGTTCGTTCGCGGAGGAGACCGGTCGTCCGTTGGAC
The DNA here is from genome assembly GCA_034667405.1 of Actinomycetota bacterium. Classification (GTDB taxonomy): domain Bacteria; phylum Actinomycetota; class UBA4738; order UBA4738; family HRBIN12; genus JANXVR01. The sequence continues at coordinate 286,799 of JAXDJX010000018.1, forward strand.
GAGGAATCCGCCCGCTATGACGTCATGGGGAGCGTGGCGATGAACGCGACCGGCCTGTCCCGGTATTGGCGGAAGCGTTGGGAGCGCGAAGTGGTAGCGACCGATTAGCTGAGATCGGCCAAGCGCTCGGCGGCGTCGAAGGCACCCGAGTCGTGCCGCATGATCTTCCTGAACTCATCGGCCGCCTCCTCGCGGCGACCGGCTTTCGCGAGGATGTCGCCGCGGACGTACCACAACCGCAAGGTGTAGGGCTCGGAGATATCCTCGCGCGTCTTGGCACGCCCGAGGAACGCGAGCGCCTCCGCGTAGCGTTGCTGATCCGCCAGGGCCGACGCGGCCACGATCACCGCTTCGGCCTTGGCCTCGTTGGGCGCCTTCGATCGCAATTCCTCTTCTGCTAGGGGAACGGCCTCGCTCGGTTTGCCGAGCGCCCGAAGACAGTCCGCCATCACGTGGTTCTGGTCGGCACGTCCGCTCATGCGACGGTAGGCCTTGAGTTCAGCGACGGCTTCCTGCCACCGACCCGCGCCGTAGAGGGCCAAGCCCAGCACCTCCCGCACCGCGCCCGAACGCGGAGCGGCGGCCTTCGCCAGCAACGCCTCGGTGATCGCGACCTTCGCGTCGCCACGCTCCAGGAGATCCACCGCTCGAGAGAGCTTCGCGATGGCGATCTCCTGCTCCGCCGGCTTCGCCGATCGGCGGATCTCATCGAGGAGTTCCCGTGGGAGGGGCGGCTTCGCGGCACTAGGCGGGCGTCGGCCGCCCGAACGAGGTTGCAAGGCTTTGGGCATGAGGCTCCTAGGGTACGAAACGCGTGGACGACCAAGGCATGAGCCGGCGGAACGACAACGGGCCGCCCGAAGGCGGCCCGTTGTGAAGAAGTCCCGGCAGCGACCTACTCTCCCACCCAGTTTCCCAGGCAGTACCATCGGCGCGGGAGGGCTTAACTTCCGGGTTCGGGATGGGACCGGGTGTTTCCCCTCCGCCATGGCCACCGAAACATCGGTGACTCTTTCAGATCGGTAAGGATCGTCAGAGCGGTTGTTGAGGGTGCGTCCCTCGAGCAGAGCTCGGGAACTACGATAGCGAGCGCGAGCAAGGTCAAGCCCTCGGCCTATTAGTACCGGTCAGCTCCGCACGTTGCCGTGCTTCCACTTCCGGCCTATCAACCTCGTGGTCTGCGAGGGGCCTTACCTGGTTGTCCCAGTGGGAGTTCTCATCTCGAGGTGGGCTTCGCACTTAGATGCTTTCAGCGCTTATCCCTTCCGAACGTGGCCAACCAGCCATGCCGCTGGCGCGACAACTGGCACACCAGAGGTTCGTCCACCCCGGTCCTCTCGTACTAGGGGTAGCTCCTCTCAGAACTCCTACGCCCACAGCGGATAGGGACCGAACTGTCTCACGACGTTCTAAACCCAGCTCGCGTGCCTCTTTAACGGGCGAACAGCCCGACCCTTGGGACCTGCTCCAGCCCCAGGATGAGACGAGCCGACATCGAGGTGCCAAACCCTTCCGTCGATATGGACTCTTGGGAAGGATCAGCCTGTTATCCCCGGGGTACCTTTTAGCCGTTGAGCGACGACCTTTCCACGAAGAGTCGTCGGATCACTAGGCCCTGCTTTCGCACCTGCTCGACCCGTCGGTCTCGCAGTCAAGCTCCCTTGTGCCCTTGCACTCGACGCCTGATTGCCAACCAGGCTGAGGGAACCTTTGGGCGCCTCCGTTACTTTTTAGGAGGCAACCGCCCCAGTTAAACTGCCCATCAGACGCTGTCCCCGACCCGGATCACGGGCCTGGGTTAGAGTCCCAACAGGTGAAGGGTGGTATTTCAAGGACGACTCCACCTCGACCGGAATCGAAGCTTCAAAGTCTCCCACCTATCCTACGCAACACATGCCAAAACCCAACATCAAACTACAGTAAAGGTCCCGGGGTCTTTCCGTCCTGCTGCGGGTAACGAGCATCTTTACTCGTACTGCAATTTCGCCGAGTCCCTGGTTGAGACAGTGCCCAAGTCGTTACGCCATTCGTGCAGGTCGGAACTTACCCGACAAGGAATTTCGCTACCTTAGGACCGTTATAGTTACGGCCGCCGTTTACTGGCGCTTAGGTTCAAAGCTTCGATCCGAAGATCTAACCTCTCCCCGTAACGTTCCAGCACCGGGCAGGCGTCAGTCCATATACGTCGTCTTGCGACTTTGCATGGACCTGTGTTTTTAGTAAACAGTCGCTTGGGCCTGGTTTGTGCCACCCTTTCGAGCTCAGGACGAGAAGTCCTTCACCCTACCGGGGTCATCCTTCTCCCGAAGTTACGGCTGTAATTTGCCGAGTTCCTTAACCAGGGTTATCTCGATCGCCTTCGTATTCTCTACGTGACCACCTGTGTCGGTTTGGGGTACGGGCACCTTGTGCACTCGCTAGAGGATTTTCTCGGCAGCATGGGATCACTCACTTCGCCTGAAACGGCTCGGCATCGTGCCTCAGGGTTAACGACCTCCCGGATTTGCCTAGGAGATCCCCCTACACACTTACCCCAGGACAACCAACGCCTGGGCTGAGCTACCCTCCTGCGTCCCCCCTTCGCTGCCCTAGTACCAGGTTGGTCGGTAGCCCCGAAGGGTTCCCTTAGTGCCCTGGATTCGGGCTGGGCGCGCATAAGGTGGTACTGGAATATCAACCAGTCGTCCATCGCCTACGTCTGTCGACCTCGGCTTAGGTCCCGACTAACCCTGGGCGGATGAACCTTCCCCAGGAACCCTTGGTCATTCGGCGGACGGGCTCCTCCCCCGTCTTTCGCTACTCATGCCGGCATTCTCACTTCCGACGCATCCACGGCTGGGTTACCCCGCCGCTTCACTCGCGTCAGAACGCTCCCCTACCGATCTCACGACCTGGACCGTCAAGGCTTCCCTCGACGGCCGAGTCATCTGTGAGATCCCGCAGCTTCGGTGTCATGCTTGAGCCCCGTTACATTGTCGGCGCAGGAACACTTGACCAGTGAGCTATTACGCACTCTTTCAAGGGTGGCTGCTTCTAAGCCAACCTCCTGGTTGTCTATGCACTCCCACATCCTTACCCACTTAGCATGAACTTAGGGACCTTAGCTGGCGATCTGGGTTGTTTCCCTCTCGGACACGGAGCTTAGCCCCCGCGCCCTCACTCCCGGGCTCTGGTCCAACGGCATTCGGAGTTTGACTGAGTTCAGTAAGCTTGTAGGCCCCCTAGCCCAATCAGTGCTCTACCTCCGTTGGAGAACGCCCGAGGCTGCCCCTAAAGGCATTTCGGGGAGAACCAGCTATCACCGAGTTTGATTGGCCTTTCACCCCTAACCACAGGTCATCCCCCAGGTTTTCAACCCTGGTGGGTTCGGTCCTCCACGAGGTCTTACCCTCGCTTCAACCTGCCCATGGCTAGATCACTCGGCTTCGGGTCTAGGGCATGCGACTGTGCGCCCGCTTCAGACTCGCTTTCGCTTCGGCTTCGTCAGAAGACTTAACCTTGCCGCATACCGCTAACTCGCCGGCTCATTCTTCAAAAGGCACGCCGTCACCCCACTCTGGTTGCCCAGACAGGGCTCCGACAGCTTGTAGGCTCACGGTTTCAGGTACTATTTCACTCCCCTCCCGGGGTGCTTTTCACCTTTCCCTCACGGTACTAGTTCACTATCGGTCGCCAGGTAGTGTTTAGCCTTAGAGGGTGGTCCCCCCAGATTCACACGGGATTTCAGGGGTCCCGTGCTACTCGGGAACACCACAAGGAGAACTGACACCTTTCGTCTACAGGGTTGTTACCTTCTGTGACGGCCCGTTCCATGGCCTTCGACTAGGTGCAGCTTTTGTAACTCCTTGGATCCTCCGAAACGGATCCTTGTGGGTCCCACAACCCCGACATGGCAACGCTTTCGGGCTTTAACACCACATCGGTTTAGGCTGATCCCCGTTCGCTCGCCGCTACTAGGGGAATCGCGGTTGCTTTCTCTTCCTCGCCCTACTGAGATGTTTCACTTCGAGCGGTTCCCTCCGCATACCCTATGTGTTCAGGTATGGGTGACTAGGCATGACCCTAGCCGGGTTTCCCCATTCGGACACTCCCGGATCAAAGCTTTCTAGGCAGCTCCCCGAGACTTTTCGCAGCCTGACGCGTCCTTCATCGGCTCCTGGCGCCAAGGCATCCACCGTAAGCCCTTTATAACTTGACTTTAGATGCTCGCGCTCGCTATCGAGTTCTCAAGGTGCCCGAAGGTTCGCACCCTCAAAGCTGAACAGCGCGACGACGCCGGCATGCATCCACGATCCCCACGCGTTCGCCCCGAAGGACTACTAGAAGTGTGTTTCGAAGGATGTGTCCGACGAACTAGCCAGTGCATCAACCTGGAGTCTTCCGGGATGCAGAGCTGGGAACGGATGTCCCTGCTCACCGGTATGCCAAAGGCTCCTTAGAAAGGAGGTGATCCAGCCGCACCTTCCGGTACGGCTACCTTGTTACGACTTCACCCCAATCGCGAGCCCCACCTTCGACGGCTCCCTCCACAAGGGTTAGGCCACCGGCTTCGGGTGTTGCCCACTTTCGTGGTGTGACGGGCGGTGTGTACAAGGCCCGGGAACGTATTCACCGCAGCATTGCTGATCTGCGATTACTAGCGACTCCGACTTCACGAGGTCGAGTTGCAGACCTCGATCCGAACTGAGCGCGACTTTTTGGGATTCGCTCCCCCTTGCGGGATCGCAGCCCTCTGTATCGCGCATTGTAGCATGCGTGCAGCCCTGGACATAAGGGGCATGATGACTTGACGTCATCCCCACCTTCCTCCGGTTTGGCACCGGCAGTCTCCCTAGAGTTCCCGACATTACTCGCTGGCAACTAAGGACAGGGGTTGCGCTCGTTGCGCCACTTAAGGCAACACCTCACGGCACGAGCTGACGACAGCCATGCACCACCTGTGCAGGCTCCGAAGAGCGTCGGCTTTCACCGATTTCACCCTGCATGTCAAGCCCAGGTAAGGTTCTTCGCGTCGCATCGAATTAAGCCGCATGCTCCGCCGCTTGTGCGGGCCCCCGTCAATTCCTTTGAGTTTTAGTCTTGCGACCGTACTCCCCAGGCGGGGTGCTTAATGCGTTAGCTTCGGCACGGACGGGGTTGATAACCGCCCACACCTAGCACCCAACGTTTACAGCTAGGACTACCAGGGTATCTAATCCTGTTCGCTCCCCTAGCTTTCGCACATGAGCGTCAGGTAAGGCCCAGAGATCCGCCTTCGCCACCGGTGTTCCTCCTGATATCTGCGCATTTCACCGCTACACCAGGAATTCCGATCTCCCCTACCTACCTCTAGCCGGGCAGTTTCAGGTGCAGGTCCGAGGTTGAGCCTCGGATTTTCACACCCGACTTACCAAGCCGCCTGCGTGCGCTTTACGCCCAATAAATCCGGACAACGCTCGTCCCCTACGTCTTACCGCGGCTGCTGGCACGTAGTTAGCCGGGACTTCTTCTACAGGTACCGTCACTTTCGCTTCTTCCCTGTCGAAAGGGGTTTACAACCCGAAGGCCTTCATCCCCCACGCGGCGTCGCTGCGTCAGGCTTTCGCCCATTGCGCAAGATTCCCCACTGCTGCCTCCCGTAGGAGTCTGGGCCGTATCTCAGTCCCAGTGTGGCTGGTCGTCCTCTCAGACCAGCTACCCGTCGTCGCCTTGGTGAGCCGTTACCTCACCAACAAGCTGATAGGCCGCGGGCCCATCCCAGACCGAAGTTCTTTCATCACAGAACCATGTGGTTCCGCGAAAGTATCCGGTATTAGCTCCGGTTTCCCGGGGTTATCCCAGAGTCTGGGGCAGGTTGCCCACGTGTTACGCACCCGTTCGCCACTGATCGCAGGACCGAAGTCCTGGTCACCGTTCGACTTGCATGTGTTAAGCACGCCGCCAGCGTTCGTCCTGAGCCAGGATCAAACTCTCCGTAGAGACTTGCAACAATCCCCGTCGCCCGAAGGCTCAAGGGTTCGTTATTCATTTGGAAAGCGGTCGACGTACGGGCAGGCACTGCCCTGGCCGACCATTTCGATCCCGCCCGAATATCCGGACGGTTTCAGTACTACAACCCTCAGGTGGTTCTGACGCGGCGAACCGCGCCATCTCCATCTGACGGAAAGGCACTGGCTTTTGTCACGCTGTTCAGTTCTCAAGGTGCGAAAGACGCAAGTGTCCTACCGCAGGCGGGGTTTTGGGCCTCGCGCAGAGGACTCTCGCGCTGACGTATGGTAGCAGGACGGTCTGGTTCGTCAACCGAGACTGTGTGGACGCTACTGGGCCTGCAGCCGCACGAACTGTCGCCGGCCAACCTGCAACACCTTCCCGTGAAGCTCGGAGGGCTCGAATTCCGCCTCGGGATCGGCAAGTTGGTTGCCATCCAGGCGCACCCCCCCTTGCTGAACCGCCCTTCGAGCCTCTCCGTTGGAGGTGGCAAGACCCGTCCCGACCAGCAGTTTGGGGAGCCAGACCCTGCCATCTCGCAGTGCGGTTGCTGGGATGGGCATCTCCGAGACATCCTCGGGGATATCGTGGGAGCGAAAGACCTTGTTGAAGCGCTCCTCCGCGGCGGCCCCGGCCCCCGGCCCGTGATACAGGTCGACGGTCTCTCGTGCCAGACGCCGCTTCTCCTGGTTCGGGTGGAGAGAACCGTTCGCTAGCCCCTCCGATACCCGGCCCACGTCGCCGGGGTCGGCCGGCGTGCATAACGATAGGTATCTGGCGATCAAGGTATCGGGGATGGACATGAGCTTGCCGAACATCTGGTCCGGCGGCTCGGTCAGACCGACGTAGTTGTCGTAGGACTTGGACATCTTGCGAACACCGTCGGTGCCCTCGAGGAGCGGCATCGTGAGCACGACCTGCGGCTCCTGCCCCCATGCTCGCTGGATCTCGCGGCCCATGAGGAGGTTGAATAGCTGATCGGTGCCGCCGAGTTCGATGTCGGCTTCCACGGCCACAGAATCGCGGGCCTGAAGGAGCGGATACAGGAATTCTACGATGCTGATCGGCTTGCCCGTGCTGTGGCGCGCGCGGAAGTCTTCGCGGTCGAGCATCTGGGCGACGGTTGCCGAGGAGGCAAGGCGTAGGAGCTCGGGCATGTCCATCGAACCCAGCCACTCGGAGTTCCAGCGGACGTCGGCAGCGTCTGTGTCGAGGACCAGCTTCGCCTGTTCGAAGTAGCTCTGCGCGTTCTCCTTCATCTGCTCGGGGGTGAGCATGGGACGCGTTGCGGAGCGGCCGGAGGGGTCACCCACCATCCCGGTGAAATCGCCGATGATGAGGATGGCGACATGTCCCAGATCCTGGAACTGCCGGAGTTTCCGCAGGACAACCGCGTGCCCCAACGTGAGATCGGGCCGGGACGGATCGACGCCGAACTTCACCCGCAGCGGCCTGCCCGAAGCGAGCTTCTCGCGGAGTCCGTCGGCGGGAACGATCTCTTGCGCCCCGCTGGCCAGGAGCGTGTGGGCGTCGGCGACCATCCCGCCGGATGCTACCAGTGCACGTTGGCGTCACGGGTAGACTCGCGTAGGGATGCGCGGCCCTCGGATGTTCCCCGTTCTCATGGTCTTCGTCGTTGCGGCGAGTGCGTGCTCCATCCCTCGCCTCGCCGACTATCAACGAACCGCGCAGGCGTTGCCGCAAACCTCATTCCTCTATGCCGCGGACGGAAGTCTCATCACGCGACTCCACGCGGCGCAGGACAGGATCCTCCTTCGGTACTCGCAGATGCCCGAGTCCATCAAGGAGGCGGTCGTCGCGGTGGAGGATCGTCGTTTCTGGTCGCACCATGGGGTGGACGTGCGAGGTGTCCTGCGGGCCGCGGCGCAGAACGCCGAGAACGGCACCGTGGTCCAGGGTGGTTCAACGATCACTCAGCAGCTCATCAAGAACCTCTACCTGAGTAACACCCAGACGCTCGCACGCAAGGTCGATGAAGCGATCCTGGCGTGGCAGCTGGAAGACCAGCTCTCGAAGGAGCAGATCCTCACGAAGTACCTGAACACGGTCTACTTCGGTGCGGGCGCCTACGGCATCCAGGCGGCGGCCCAGACCTATTTCGGCGTGGACGCCAGGGACCTCACCCTCACCGAATCAGCAACCCTGGCGGGACTCATCGCGGTGCCCAACACCTATGACCCGTTCTCCCATCCCAACCGAGCGCGAGCCCGTCGCGACCTCGTGCTGCAGGATATGGCCGACCAAGGGATGATCTCGGAGTCCAAACTACGGGCGGCTTCAAACGGGCGGATCGATCTCCACCGGACGTCGGCGCAAGACCGTTATCCCTACCCGTACTTCGTCGACTACTTCAAGCAATGGTTCCTCTCCAATCCGGCCTTCGGCGCAGATCGAGCCGCACGGAACACGCTGCTGTTCACCGGCGGTCTGCGGATCACCACCAGCATCGATCCGAAGTTGCAGACCGACGCAGAGCAGGCGGTACGGTCGATCCTGCCCTATCCGAGCGATCCAGCTGCCGCCATGACCGTGATCGATCCACGCACGGGATATGTGCGCGCCATGGTGGGAGGCAAGGACAGCGAGTACTGGGATCCGCATTCGACGTCGGGTCGGCTCAACCTGGCAACCGGCGGCAGCACGGGACGCCAGGCCGGATCCTCCTTCAAGCCGTTCGCGTTGGTGACAGCCCTCGAACAAGGTATGACCCCTTCGACCGTGTTCTCGGCGCCTTCGTCGATCGACATCCCGCTCGACGCCGGCCAGGTGTGGCACGTGACGAATGCGGAGGGTAGCGGGTACGGCAGCATGTCACTGGAGTCCGCAACCGTGAACTCCGTCAACACCGTCTACGCACAGGTCATCGAGCAGGTCGGACCCCAGAACGTCATCGACACGGCGAAGAAGATGGGCATCCGCTGCTGTCCCCGGACCACCGAGCCGAAACACCAGCTGCAGCCCTACGTCTCCTCCGTGCTTGGCACCAACGAGGTGAACACCCTTGAGATGGCATCCGCCTACGGCACGTTCGCAACCGGGGGCCGACACGCCCAGCCGGTTCCCGCGGTGAGGATCACCGATGCCAGAGGGAAGGTGATCTGGTCCGCCAAACCACAGCCCAAGCTCGTCGTCGATCCTCGCATCATCTCCGTGGCCGACGGGATCCTGCAGAAGGTCGTCCTCTACGGGACGGGAACCGCCGCGAACATCGGGCGCCCCCAGATCGGTAAGACCGGCACGAATCAGAACTACTCCGATGCGTGGTTCGCCGGGGCGGTGCCACAACTCTCCGCGGTCGTGTGGGTTGGGTTCCCGCAAGGACAGGTGTCGATGGCGCCACCGACGACGCGGATCACGGTGTTCGGCGGAACGTGGCCGGCGGAGATCTGGCACGCGTTCATGGCGCGAGCCACGGCCACCATGCCGGTCCGTTCGTTCCCCTCGCCGTCCGTGCAGTACGTCTCGGTTGCCGTGGACATCACGCAGGCTCCGTACTGCCTCCCCAACGACTTCACGCTGGAGGCCAACATCCGAACCCTTCAGTTCATCCGAGGGGTGGAACCGCACAAGACGTGCACGACGCCGACCTCCTCGCGGCAAGCGGTCGTTCCCTCCGTCATCGGACACTCGCAGGCCTCGGCCACGGCGATCTTGGAACGCGTGGGGTTCAACGTAGAGGTGGTCGTTTCACCCTCCTCGCAGCCCGCCGGGTCCGTCATCGCGCAGAGCCCATCCGCCGGAACGAGCCTCTATCAGACGAGCACGGTCACCATCACCGTGTCGGAGGCTCCGCCCGCGCATTGAGGGCCCGCGTCCCAGACACGAACGGATCGCCCCGCTCCCAGAACCGCCATGGAACCTCGGCGGCGCGGCGCATCCCGATCCGTGGTCCGCTCAAGATGTCGATCCTCGCCTCGGATCCTCGTTCGAACCAGCAACGGTCCGCGACCGTCAGGTCAAGGCCGTTGTCGGCGCCGCTCAACGCGAGGGCTTGCGCCAGCCGCCCGGGGCCCGTCGTCAGAGGAACACGCCCCTTGCGGTTCCGTTCCATCTCCACGGCCCCTTCCGTGGGCTCGCCCGCACGCAGCAGCACGGCACTCCCCTCGCCGTCCTTCCCCGTGACGACGTTCGCGCACCAGTGCATCCCATACACGAAGTAGACGTACAGAAGGCCCGCCCGGCCGAACATGACTTCGTTCCGGCGGGTGACACCCCCGAAGGCGTGGCTCGCGGGATCGTCTTGTTCGTAGGCCTCCGTCTCCACGATCCGGACGGCCAGCCGTGCTCCGGAAGGAAGGATCCTCACCAGGGTCTGACCCAAGAGGTCCGGTGCCACCGCCACCGCGCTTCGCGCGAAGAACGAGCGGGGCAGCCGCCGGCTCACGAGGGGCTGAGGAAGCGCTCGAGCTTGGACCAGGGCCACGTGTTGATGACATCGGCCTTCGTGAGCCATCCCCGCTGCGCGGTAGCAACTCCGAAACGTAGGAGATCGAGATGCTTCGTCGCATGCGCATCGGAATCGATCGCGAACCGAACCCCGTGGCGCTTGGCCCACAGGATGTGTTCGTCCTTCAGGTCCAAGCGATCGGGGTGTGCGTTGACCTCAAGCGCCGTTCCTGTGCGGCCGGCAGTCTCGAAGACGGCTTCGAGGTCGAGATCGATCGGAGGTCTCCTCCCGACCTTCCGGGTGGTGAGGTGGCCGATGATGTGGACGTTCGGGTTCTCGATCGCGCGGAGCACTCGCCGGGTCATCTCCTCGCGCGACTGCGTGAAATGAGAGTGGACAGAGGCAACCGTCAGATCGAACCCCGCCAGGAACTCGTCGTCCCAGTCCAGCTCTCCGTCGGGACCGATGTTGAGCTCGGTTCCGTGAAGCAACCTGATATCGGGATAGCGAGGCTGAAGCGCGCGGAGCTGTTCGCGTTGCTCCAGGATCTTCTCGGCGGTCATGCGCTGCATGAAGAGGTCGGGAGCGTGATCGGTCACCGCGTAGTAGGCGTAGCCACGCGCTGCGGCAGCCTCGATCATCTCTTCGAGCGTTGCCAGGCCGTCGGTCAGCTTCGTGTGGGTGTGGAGGTCGCCTTTGATGTCGCCATCCTTGACGAGCTTGGGAAGCTCACCCGAGAGTCCGGCTTCAACCTCACCTCGGTCCTCCCTGAGGGTTGGTTCGATGAACGGAAGGCCGAGCTTCGCATAGACATCAGCCTCGGTCTTGGCGGCGAGCAGCTCTCCGCTCTTCGCGTTGAAGAGGCCGTATTCGTTGAGCTTGAGTCCTGCGCGAACTGCCATCTCTCTGATCCGCACGTTATGGGGTTTCGAGCCGGTGAAGTAGATCATGGCGGCACCCCACACATCGGCGGGCACGACTCGGAGATCGACCTGCAGTCCCCGCTCGACCAGCACGGAGGACTTCGCATCTCCGTTCGCGAGCACTCGCGTGACTGACGGGTGCGTGACGAAGGCCTCCATGATCGGCGACGGGTCCGGCGAGGCGACCAGCAGGTCGACATCGCCGATGGTTTCGCACATCCGGCGAAGCGAACCCGCGTAGGCGATCTTCCTCACGCCCGGCAGATCCTCGAGACGTGCCATCAGGGTCTGCGCGGCATCCATGGCGACCTCGAGCGTCACCCGACCCCCCGCGGAGGCGATCTGGGTGATGCCACGAAGGATGTTCTCCTGGGTCTTCGGACCGAAGCCCTTCAGGCCTGCCACGCGGCCCTCTTGGATCGCAGCCGCCAGGTCATCGACCGAGCCGATCCCCAACTCCTCGTAGAGGGCGTAGGCCTTCTTCGGGCCGAGCCCCGGGACGGCCATGAGATCCCGGACGCCGCCGGGGATCTGCGCTCGCAGCTTCTCGAGATCGACGATCTCACCCGTGGAGAGGAACTCGTGGATCTTCTCCCCGATGGACTTCCCGACGCCGGGGACCTTCAGGATCTCCTTCAGATCCTTGCCCGTCAGATCATCGGGAAATCCCCCCACCGCCCGAGCCGCCTTCTCGTAGGCGCGCGGCTTGAACGGGTCATCGGACAGGATCGACAGGAGATCGGCGAACTCCAGGAGCACCTGTTCGATCGTTTCATTCGCCCTGGGCACAGGACCTCCGGTGTTAGACCAGATTCAGGAGGAACAGGAGCAGCGCCTTCTGCGTGTGGAGTCGGTTCTCCGCCTGATCCCAGATGGCCGAATGCGGACCCTCCATCACCTCGGCCGTGATCTCCTGCCCGCGGTGCGCCGGCAAGCAATGCATGACCAGCACGTCGGGATTCGCAAGCTCGACCAGCTGCTGGCTGAGCTGGAAGATGGGGAAGACCAGCGCTCGTTCGTCGACTTCTGCTTCCTGACCCATGCTGGCCCACACATCCGTGCAGAGCACGTCGGCGCCCTTGGCCGCCTGCTCCGGGTCGTGCATGACCTCGATCGATCCGCCGGTTTCAGCGGCGATCTCCGCCGCCCGCTGAACAACCTGCGGGATCGGTTCGAATCCTGGAGGCGTCGCGACCCGCACCGTCATCCCGACCTTCGCCCCGGCGAGCAGGAGCGAGTGGGCCACGTTGTTCCCGTCTCCCAGATAGGTCACGATCTTGCCGGCGGGTCCCCCAAGGCGTTCTCGGATGGTGAGAACGTCGGCCAGTGCCTGGCAGGGATGCTCGAAGTCGCTCAGCGAGTTCACCACCGGCACCGAGGCGGCCCCTGCGAGGACCTCCAAGCGCTCTTGTTCGAACGTGCGTAGGACGATCGCGTCCACGTAGCGACTGAGGGTCCTCCCCGTGTCTTCGATGGTCTCGCCTCGGCCCAGCTGCAGTTCCGCCCCGCTGAGCACCACCGGATGTCCGCCGAGTTGTGCGACGCCTACCTCGAAGGACACCCGCGTACGCGTGGAGGGCTTCTCGAAGATGAGGGCGACGGAGAGGCCACGCAGCTTGTCGCGATAGGCGCCGGGGTCGCCCTTGATCGCATCGGCGATGTCCAGCAGCTGCGTGAGTTCCTGCGGCGAAAGATCGTCGACGGAGAGGTAGTCGCGTGTCATGGTGCCGGAGTCTATCCCGAGCAGGCGCACGCTCGCCTATCCGGCACGGAGTTCGGCGCCGAACGCCTGCCCCAGAGCGGCAACGATGGCGGCGACCGCTGCGTCCGCCTCTTCCCCTTCGAGCGTCCGGTCGCCCTGGAAGTCGACTGAGAAGGCCAGGCTCTTCGAGCCGGGAGGGAGGGCGGGACCTCGGAAGACGTCGAACAGCACCGCCTGGCCCAACAGATCACCACCGGCCTCTTTGATCCGCTCCGCCACAGCGCCGGCAGACGTCGCCTCGGGCACGATGAAGGCAAGATCGCGATGGATCGGGGGGAACCGAGGAACATCCGCATAGACGAATTCGGGTCTCGAGGCGTTCATGAGGGCCCCGAGGTCGAGCTCGACGACGGCGACGCGGCCGTCGAGCTCAAGTGTCCTGGCGTGGGCAGGGTGGAGCTCACCCATGACGCCCGCCTGTTCCCCGCCCACCTCGAGATGGGCCGAACGCGCCGGGTGGAACAAGGTGCCCGCGGTATCCGACAACGACCACTCCACGACGGCGAGTTCCCCCATGAGGAACTCAACGATGCCTTTCGCATCGAGCACGTCGAAGGGACGTTCCGGTTCCGCCCAGCCTCCGGCGGCCCGACCGTTCAAGACGAACGCCAGGTGCGAGTGTTCCTGTACGGGGTCACCGCTGCGGAACACCGTCCCCACCTCAAAGATGGCCACGGCGTCGGCACCACGAGCTCGGTTGCGAGCAGCTGCATGCAGGAGCCCGGGAGCGAGCCGGGTCCGGAGGAAGCCTTCGTCGGCTTGAAGGGGGTTTGCGACCGGGATCGCGTCCGTGTCCTCTACGAGGGCCAGGTCTGCCTTGGATGTGAACGACAGGAGGCTTACCTCGCGGAGGCCGGCGCGTACCAACGCCTCGCGTGCGCGTATCCGGAAGGCATACGCCGGCGGCACTCCGCCGATCTGACCGGCTGAAGGGATCCTGGATCCGATGCGGTCGTATCCGCGGATCCGCGCGATCTCCTCGATGAGATCGACCTCGCGTTCGATATCAACGCGATACCCGGGGACCTCCACCTCGATCTCATCGTCGCTCCCCCGGTGCGTCATGTCCAAGCGATCGAAGACCTCGCGCGCATCCTTCGGGGAGACCGCGTCTGCCAGGAGCATCGAGGCTCGCGGCGGTCGAACCGAAACCCACCTCCTCGGGACCACCGTTCCTGCCTCGGCGATCCCACGGGCCACCACTCCCCCGGCCCACTCTGTGATCAGTCCGGCGCAGCGCGATGCAGCTCGTTCCAAGCCCTCACGGTCCACGCCGCGCTCGAACCGGTGAGATGCCTCACTGTGCAGACCGAGGCGCCGGGCCGTCCGAAGGATCCCCTCGCGCGTGAACGATGCACTCTCCAGGAGAACGTCCCTCGTGGAGGAGGACACCTCTGAGGTGGCGCCACCCATGACGCCCGCGATGGCGATCGGTTTGTCCGCATCGCAGATGAGCAGGTCTTCGGCGGCAAGCTCCCGCTCGACCGCATCCAGCGTCGTGAGCCGTTCAGCGGCGGCGGCGCGGCGCACCACGATCGCGGGGCCGGCCAGGCGGTCCAGGTCGAACCCGTGCAGCGGCTGGCCGAGTTCGATCATCGTGTAGTTCGTGGCGTCGACGACGTTGGACACGGGGCGCATGCCCGAGGCCGTGAGGCGGGCCTGCACCTTCAGCGGCGTGGCACGCGAGGTGTCGACACCTTGAACGAGACGCGCGACGTACCGAGGGCACCCGTCCCCCGCATCGATGGTGATGGACACGGCGTCTGCGGCAGCGTCATCTCCTTCGGAGACTCCTGTCTCCACCGCTCGCAGCGGGATCCCGGTGAGGACGGAGACCTCTCGGGCCACGCCGAGGACACTCAGGAAGTCGGGTCGGTTCGGTTCGACTTCGATATCGAGCACCTCGTCGTCCAAGCCCATGACGGTCTTGAGATCCGACCCGACGGGGACACCCTCGTCGTTCAGGATCAGGATCCCCGCGTGAACGTCGGCGATGTTCAGCTCCTGAGGAGAACACAGCATGCCGTTGGAGAGCACACCGCGGAGCTTGCGGGGTGCGAGCGGCTCCGGGAGCGTGGGAACCCTCGACCCCGGTTTCGCCCAGGGAACCAGGTCGCCTGCAGCGAAGTTCCGCACCCCGGCGCACACGACGAGCTTCTCGGTGCCGTCGTCAACCGTCGCCACGCACAGCTTGTCCGAGTCGGGATGGTCTTCGACGCTGACCACCCGGGCAACGACCACGTCGGAGAGACCCTCCCACGGCCGGATCACGTTCTCGACCTTCACCCCTTGCAAGGTGAGTCGCTCGGCGAGTTCGGTTGCGGTCGCTTCAGTGGGGCAGAACTCCTGCAGCCACGACCAGACGATCCTCACGCGACCCCCTCGAACTGCGCCAGGAACCGCACGTCGCCGTCGAACAGCATCCGGATGTCGGGGATCGCATACTTCAACAGCGCCACCCGGTCTATCCCGATGCCGAACGCGAACCCGGTGTAGCGCTCGCTGTCGTAGCCACAGTTCTCGAGTACCTGTGGATGCACCATCCCGGCCCCGAGAAGCTCGATCCATCCGGATCCGCAGACCTTGCACCCGACACCGTCGCACTTGAAGCAGGACACGCCCACCTCGCACCCGGGTTCGACGAAGGGGAAGAATGCCGGGCCGAGCCGAACCCTCCGCCGTTGCCCGAACAATGCCTTCGCCGCAGCTTCCAACGTTCCTTTCAGGTCGGCGAAGGTGATCCCTTCAGCGACGGCCAGCCCCTCGAGCTGGTGGAAGACGGGCGAGTGGGTTGGGTCGGAGGTTTCGCGTCGGAAGACCCTGCCGGGGGCAACGATGTAGACGGGCGGAGGCTGGGACTGCATGGTGCGGATCTGCACCGCGCTCGTCTCCGTGCGAAGAAGCAGCTCTGGATGGCCGGGGACGCTGACGTAGAGCGAGTCCTTCATGGTCCGCGCCGGATGGTCGGGGGGGATGTTCAGGGCTTGGAAGTTGTGCCAGTCGTCCTCGATCTCCGGGCCTTCGGCCACCTTGAAGCCGAGCGAGGTGAACACCTGGACGAGTTCGCGCTCCACGATAGTCAGAGGGTGGAAGGAGCCGTGACGCGGGCGGCGCCCCGGAAGCGAGAGGTCGAGCGCGTCGGCCGCCAGGAGCGCGGTCTCCGCGAGCGCGTCCAGCGCCGCCCGCTTGGTCTCGACGGCATCGTTCAATGCCTGGCGGGCCTCGTTCGCGAGCTTCCCGACATCGCGGCGCTCGTCCGGGCCGAGCGTCCCGAGCGACCGCTGGATCTCACTGAATGGTGACTTGCGGCCCAGGATCTCCGTCTGTGCGCGCTCGAGCGAGGCAAGGTCTTCAGCGTGTTCGAAGAGCGAGACCCCCCGGTCGCGTTCGGCTTGCAGCACCGTTCGCATCTCCCGGGCGTCCATAGGGGGCCGAGTCTAACAAGTGGCCCTTCAGCGGCCGGAGCATTTCAACCTGGTGTTGGAACCTCCAGGTGGAAGGAGAGGCGGTCACCATCGCTGGTCCCCCAGGCGCGCCCCCCTTGGGCCGCCATGACGCCTCGCGTCACGAACAGACCGATCTTCGAACCCGCTCCCGTACCCGGGCGCCGCGGGAGGAAGAGATCCTCGACCTGCTCCGGGGTGAGGTGTCCCGCCACGCGGGAGGCGGTCATATGCAAGGTTCGGCCTGCCTGCTCGGCCCGGATCCGTATGGGCCCCTCCTTCCCCCACCACACGAGTGCTTCGAGGAACGCCAGGAGCCCCGTCTTCAGCCGCATCGGGTCGACGAACACACTGAGCGACTCCCCCACCCACTCGACCACCGGATGGTCGGGGTCTCGCCGCTGCGCCTCGCTGATACCCACCACGAGGTCGGCGACCTCGATCTTCTCCGGGAAGGGCTCAAGGGTGCCCGACACCACACGCGCTGCATCTACGAGCTGGCGCAGGATGGTGTCCATCCGGTCCGCGTCATGCACGATCCCCTGCAACATGAGCGACCGCTGCTCCAAGGTCATCTGCTCCCAGCGCTTCTCAAGCGCGTAGCCGAACCCTTTCATCGCCGTGAGGGGCGACCGGATGTCGTGGGCGGCTGCGGAGATGATGGTCTCCAGGGCCTCGCCCGCCCGCTCGCGCTGACGCGCCCACTCGAATAGGCAGACCGTGGCTGCCGCGGCAAGGTTCAAGGATTCGGCCTTACCGAGGATGGGAACGTGGACGGTGGCGTCGGCCATCGACCGAACGGTGTCGGGAAGGCCACGCGCCTCGTTCCCGAACACCATCGCAACCGGACCGCCGACCAGGTCTGTTCGATAGAGATCTTCCGTTCCGTCGGCGGTCATCGCGAGGATGCGGAAGCCTCTGACCTTCAGTTCGGCGAGTGTCGTCTCGGTCCCTGCGTCACGCACGAACGGCACGTGGAAGAGCGATCCTGCCGATGCCCGAACCGTCTTGGGGTTGTAGGGGTCAACGGAGGTATCCGTGAACACGACACCCCCGGCGCCCGCCGCATCAGCCGACCGGAGGACCGTTCCCGCGTTACCCGGATCGCGGACTTCATGGAGCACCGTGACGCAGCCCTCGTCAGGGAGAAGTTCGAGTCCGGCGTCAAGGAAGGGAGCGACGCCCACCAGCCCCTGCGGGGTGACCGTCGAGGTGAGCTTGCCCATGACGTCGACGCTCACCACCGCGACCTCGATGCCGGCCTGTCGAGCTCGCACGGCCATGGGTTCCAGTTCGTCGAGGACCAGGAGGGTCGTGAGGGCGCCCGCCTCGAGGGCCTCAGCCACTCCCTGGGCGCCTTCGACGAGGAACGCCCGATCCTCATCCCGGTAGGCGCGCTTCTTCAGCCGCGCTACCGCCGCCACCTTCGGATTCTTGATAGAGGTCAGCACTGAGCCCTCCGGGCATCCAGACCTGGTGAGTCTAGGGGTCCGACGGGCTCAGCGGGACCGGGGGTGGAACGCTAGCTCGCTTCGGGCACCGCGCCCTTGGCCACATCGATCAGCTGCGCGAACGCCGAGGGGTCGTGGACGGCCAGATCGGCGAGGATCTTGCGGTCAACCTCCACACCGGCGGTCTTCAGTCCGTTGATGAACCGGGAGTACGAGATGCCGTGTGGGCGGACGGCCGCGTTGATCCGCGCGATCCACAGACGCCGGAACTGCGCCTTCCGGTCGCGGCGATCGCGATAGGCGTAGACGCCGGAGTGCTGGACCTGCTCCTTGGCGAGGCGATACCGCTTCCGTCGGCTCCCCTGGTACCCCTTGGCCTTCTCGAGGATCTCGCGACGTTTCTTCTTCGCGTGCACCGAGCGTTTGACTCGCGCCATGTCAGGCTCCCAGGAGGCGCTTGATCTTCGAGCGCTCGGCCGTCACTTCGGACATACCTTCGACACGACGGCGGCGGCTGCCGCTCTTCTTGGTCAACATGTGGTTGCCCGTGGCTTTGCGGTGCAGCACCTTCCCCGTTCGGGTGATGCGGAACCGCTTGGCGGTGGAACTGTGGGTCTTCTGCTTCGGCATGGTTATCCTTCGGTCGCTGCGTCTGTTGTTGGTGCTTCCTCGGCGCTTTCAGGTGCGACGGCCGTCTCGGCAGCCTGCACCGCTTCGATGACCTCTGCGGGCACCGCCACCTGCGATCCGGTGTCGGTCTCCTGCGAGATGGAGGCACTGCCGTTGGCGGCCGCTGCCTCCTTCGCCATCTGCTCCTGGTAGCGCTTGTTCGGGGCGATGACCATGATCATGTTCCGCCCCTCTTGCTTCGGCATGGCCTCCACGACGATGCTCTCGCCCAGGTCCGTGACCAATCGATCGAGGATCTTACGGCCGAGATCCGTGTGCGCCATCTCGCGCCCCCGGAACATGATCGTGATCTTGACCTTGGCTCCCGACGTCAAGAACCGCGAGACGTGGCCCTTCTTCGTGGCGTAGTCGTGCGGGTCGATCTTCGGGCGGAACTTGATCTCCTTGAGGTCGACACGAGACTGCTTCTTCCGCGCTTCCTTCTGCCGGATATCGCGCTCGTACTTGTACTTGCCGTAGTCCATGATCCGACACACGGGTGGATCGGCCTGCGGCGCTACCTCAACGAGATCGAGATCGAGATCCTGGGCCTGGCGGAGCGCGTCCTGCGTGGTCACCACGCCGATCTGCTCACCGTCCGCACCCACCAGTCGAACCTGGGGAGCCCTGATCCGGTCGTTGATCCTTGGATCGGTCGAGACCCCGCATCACCTCTTTCGAAAGAAAGGCACCGGACGCGCCGGTGCACTCGAGCCACACGCACAGGCATGGAGTATAGGCGCCGGGGCCCACGGGTGTCGACGCTCGGTTAGCTCGGCGTCCGAGCCGATGTCCAGGTCAGACCCTACCAATCCGGCTCCAGCGAACGACCGTAGGCGTCCTCGAGGCGTTGCGTGTCATCCTCGGTGGTGTAGCCATAGGCTATCTCCAGGATCCGGCCGCGCTGATCCCCGACGCAGCGGATCCGGTGAGTTTCCTCCGCGGGGATCATGAACTCCTGGCCGGGCGCCGCCTCCACCACGCGATTCCCGATCTCGATGGTGAGCCCCGCGTCCAAGACTACCCATGTCTCGTCGCGCATGCGGTGATAGTGGACGCTCGTCTCCTGGCCCGGCTCAACCGTGATGACGCGCACGCTCGAGGGCTGATTCCAGGAATAGGTGACCACTTTGCCCCAGGGCTTCGTCAGGTTCATCGTGCATCCCCTTTCGGCAGTTGTGCGAGCAGGTCGGCCATGCGCAAGGCTGCCTCTGCGGCCTCCCACCCCTTGTTCCCGTGGGAGCCCCCGGCGCGCGCTTCCGCCTGCGCCAGATCCTGCGTTGCCAAGACCTCGAAGATGACCGGCACGCCCGTTTCGGCAGAGATGTCCATGATCGCCCGGGCCGTTTCGTTCGCTACGAGTTCGAAATGGTAGGTGTCGCCTTTGATGACCGCGCCGAGGCAGATGATCGCGTTGTTGGTCCCGGTGTCGGCGAGCCGCCTGGCGATCAGCGGGATCTCGAACGCGCCCGGCACCCACACCACATCGACGTCATCCGCATCGACGCCGTGGCGGGTCAGGGCGTCGACCGCTCCGGCGACAAGCGTATCGGTGACCTGGCCGTTGAACCGCGCAGCCACGATCGCCACGCGCCGTCCCCGGCCATTGGTCGCCCCTTCGAAGGTGCTCACCGCTCCCCGACCCCCGTGTCCAGTCCGTCGATGAGGTGACCCATCTTCTCGCGCTTCGTTCGCAGGTAGCCGATGTTGTGGGCGGTCGGTTCGGTCTGCAGCGGGATCCGGTCGACGATGGCCAACCCGTAGCCTTCCAATCCGGCGCGCTTGGAGGGGTTGTTCGTAAGCAGTCGCATGGTCCGGACGCCCAGGTCGTAGAGGATCTGGGCCCCGATCCCGTAGTCGCGTTGATCGACCGGGAGACCCAGGTCGAGATTCGCCTCGACGGTGTCTCGGCCCTGGTCCTGCAACTCATAGGCGCGCAGCTTGTGGCTGAGGCCGATGGCGCGTCCCTCATGTCCCCGCACGTAGAGAACCACGCCCCGTCCCTCGGCGGCCACGATCTCCATCGCCCGCTCGAGTTGCGCACCGCAGTCACAGCGCAGCGAGGCGAACACATCACCCGTCAGGCATTCCGAGTGGACCCGGGTGAGGACATCCTGTCCGTCGCCGATATCCCCACACACCAAGGCGATGTGGGTCCGGTCGTCGAGCGTTGATTCGTACGCGAACGAACGGAACTCTCCGTAGAACGTCGGGATATCCGCCTCGGCCACCTTTCGGACCAAGACTTCTCGGTGGCGGCGGTATTGGATGAGGTCGGCGATCGAGATGATCTTCAGACCATGTTCGGTAGCCACCCGAACGAGTTCGGGCAGCCGGGCCATGGTTCCGTCTTCGTTCATCACTTCACAGATGACGCCCGCGGGGAAACAGCCGGCCATCGCGGCCAGGTCGACCGAGGCCTCGGTGTGTCCGGCTCGGCGCAGGACTCCTCCCTCCTTCGCGCGCAGCGGAAAGACGTGGCCGGGTTTCTGGAAATCGCCGGGCAGCGACTTCGGGTCTGCGACGGCGCGGGCGGTGGCCGCGCGGTCCTGAGCGCTGGTACCGGTGGTGATGGCCGGGCGGTAGTCGATGGAGATGGTGAACGCGGTCTCGTCGCCGTTGGCGTTGTTCACCATCTGCGGGATGGCGAGTTGGTCCAGACGGTGACCGGCAACAGGTAGACAGACGATCCCGCGCCCGTGGGTCACCATGAAGTTCACCGCTTCGTCGGTGCAATGTTCGGCGGCGATCACGAAGTCACCTTCGTTCTCCCTGTCGGCGTCATCGACCACCAAGACGATCTTCCCCGCCTTGATGTCCTCGATGGCCTCCGGGATGGAGGCGAACACGCCCCGGTCGAGATCTTCCGTGAGGGTAGGTATCGGCTCGGTCATGCTCCCTGTCCTTCCATGAGGCGCTCTACGTACTTGGCGATGACGTCGACCTCGATGTTCACCGGGTCGCCGATGCTGACGGTGCCGAGGGTGGTGACTGCAAGCGTGTGCGGGATGACCGCGATGAGGATGCCGGAGGCGCTCATCCCGGCGACCGTCAGGCTGATCCCGTCGAGGGTGATCGAGCCCTTCTCGACGACATATCGCATCAGATCTGCGGGGATGCCCACGCTGATGGAGGCGCCTCCTTCGGCGGCGGCCTCGATGGCGGTGACCGTCCCTACCCCGTCCACATGTCCCTGCACGATGTGCCCACCGAGGCGCGCGGCGAGCGTCACCGGCCGTTCCAGGTTCACTGAGTCACCGGCACGAAGCGATCGAAGGCTCGTCCTGGTGAGCGTCTCCTCCGACAGGTCGAATGTGAGACCGCCCCCGGCGTTCTCCACCACGGTGAGACAGCAGCCGTTGACCGCGATCGACGCGCCCACGGTGCTGTCGACCGTCACCGTTCGTGCCGCGACGACGAGCCGATGCGGTGAGATCTCGCGGACCTCACCGCGTTCCTCGATGATCCCCGTGAACACGTGCCACCACCTTCAGGTCTGGGCCGATCCGTTCGGCCGATATGAGATCGAGGTCCAAGGCTTCAGTGATCGGAGCGAACCCGGCCCCGGAAAGCACCGAGGGAGCGTCGGCGCCACCGACGAGTTTCGGGGCTAGATATAGGACGACCTCGTCGACGATGCCCTCGGCGACAGCTCCCCACGCGATCGTGGCGCCCCCTTCCAGCAGCACTCCTTGGATGTCGCGCTTCCCCAGATGCCGCATGAGCGCAGGCAAGGACACTCGGTCGTCGGCGCCGCGGTCACACACCGATACCTCCACGCCGGCGCTTTCCCATTCACGCAGGCGGGCGTCGGGGGCTCGATCCGTGGTGACCACCGAGGTCGGGACGCTGCCGTCGAAAAGGTGACCACGCGCAGGAACGCGACCGGAACTATCGACGAGCACACGCAGTGGCGGTCGGGCAGCGGCGTATGCAGGGTCACGCAGGGAGAGCGAGGGATCGTCGGCAAGAGCCGTTCCCGAACCGATGAGCACAGCGTCCGCCCACGCGCGCATCCGCTGGACGTCCCCACGGGCGTCGGTGCCGGTGATCCATCTCGAGGTTCCATCGCCGGCCGCCGTCTTCCCGTCCAAGCTCGATGCCATCTTCAAGATGACGAACGGAAGACCCGACAAGACGTGCCGTTCGAACGCTCGGTTGAGAACGGTTGCTCGATCGGCCTCTAGACCGACGCGGACATCCAAGCCGGCCGACCGGAGGCGGTCGAAACCGGTGCCGTTCACGACCGGGTTGGGATCGGCGATGGCCGCGATGACACGCGTCACGCCCGCGGAGAGGAGCGCCTCGGTGCACGGCCCCGTTCGCCCGGTGTGGTTGCAGGGCTCAAGCGTGACCACGGCGGTCCCTCCCCGGGCACGATCGCCGGCGGCGGCGAGCGCCATGACCTCGGCGTGGGGGGTTCCGGGACCCTCGTGCCATCCCTCCCCCGCGATCGTTCCGTCGGACGCAAGGATGACCGCACCGACCAGGGGATTGGGCGAGACACGACCGAGACCGCGCTCAGCGAGCTGGAGAGCCCGGTTCATGTGCGCCTGGTCTTCCATCACATCTCCTCACTGCGGGGCGGTGAGATGGAAGGGCGCATACAGCCGATACCGGCCCACGCGGAGCGTGGCGGTGGGGCTGTTCGCGCCTGTCCCCTCTCATCCCGACTTTCACGGTCGGTCCCGGAGTTTCACCGGGTCCACCCGCCGCTGGCTGCGGTGGGGTCGCGGACTGTCACCGCCGGTGGGGAGTTACACCCCGCCCCGGAAACAGGCTTCTGGTACGTCACGCAAGTATACGGGCAGGCAGGGTAGGACGGGAAGAACGGGAAGGGCTACGGCATGCGTCGGTCGACGGCGTAGCTGCTGCCGGCCTGCCGCTTGGCGAACTGCTTCATCTCGGTCGCGACGGCGACCGCCTCGCCGTAATGGGCGAACCCTCGCTTGGCCGTGGTGGCGATCCCGACGCTGACGCTCACGAGTGGGATGTCCTGCTCCACACCACGCCTGTCCTCCATCCGAACGAACCCGCGGTCTAGATCCTCCGCGTCGTAGAACTCGGTGCGCAGCACGTCGAACGCCTCACAGATCTTCTTCGCCACGGGCTCCGCGGCCTCCGTGCCGACCACCGCGACGAAGTCGTCGCCACCGACATGGCCCACGAACCCTTCGGCTCCGTCGAACTGCACGACGGCGTCCTGGATGATCCGCGCGGTCGCCTGGATGAGCCGGTCCCCGCGGACGAACCCTTTCTGGTCGTTGTAGGTCTTGAAGTTGTCGAGGTCGGAATACAGCACCGCGAACGGTTGATCCTCGCGCACCTGGCGTTCGATCTCTTCCTGGATGCGGATGTTCCCCGGCAAGCCGGTGAGCGGCGAGAGGTTGCGCATCTCCTTGGCACGGCGGAGCGTTCCCTTCACGCGCGCCAGGAGTTCGATCGGGTCGAAGGGCTTGATGATGTAGTCGTCGGCACCGGATTGCAGGCCCGTTACCTTGTCCGCGGACAACGCCTTGGCGGTGAGCATGATGATGCTGGTGTTCGCGGTCTGGGGATTCTTTCGGAGCCGCTGCGCCACCTCGAACCCATCGATGCGCGGCATCATCACGTCGAGCAGCACCAGGTCGGGCCGGAGCTCAGCCGCCTTCTCCAGCGCCTCTTCTCCGTCGCCCGCAACCGCGACGTCGTAGCCGGCCGAGCGCAGATTCACCTCGACGAAGCGAGCGATATCCGGGTCGTCGTCGACGACGAGGATCGTCTCCGGCATCAGGCTGCTCCTTCCGCGATCATCGCAAGCTCTTTCGCCGCACCCGCCGGGTCCGGCTCTCCGAAGATACCCGATGCGGCGATGAGGACCGAAGCGCCGGCTTCCACGGCTGTTCGGGCGTTCTCGATCTTCACGCCGCCATCGATCTCGAGTGCAACCGTCAGACCGGCCGCGTCGATCCTTCTGCGAGCCTCTTGCAATCGCGGATAGACCGACGGGTTCAGCGTCTGACCCGACCATCCCGGAGCGATGCTCATCAGCATGAGGTCGTCGATGTCCTCCAGATACGGGGCCACCGCCTCGACCGGCGTTTCGAGATTGATGGTGAGTCCGACGCCCATGCCTGCGCCGCGAGCCTTCGCGATGGCAGGACCGGGCTCGGGTACTGCCTCCAGATGGAAACTCACCATGTCCAGGCCGGCCTCACTCAGCTCGTCGAAGTACTGCATCGGCGCGTCGACCATGAGATGCCCGTGGAAGCGGACCCGCGTCAGCGGCCGCAACGCAGCCACGACGACCGTGCCCAGCGCGATAGGCGGTACGAAATGTCCATCCATGATGTCGATATGGAGTGCATCGACGAATGGCTCGACCGCCTTTACCTGATCCCCGAGATAGGCAAGATCCGCGCCCAGGATCGAAGCTGAGAGACCTCCCATGCCCGAATGGTACCCGGCGTCCGAAGGGGTCCGTCCCTCAGTCACGTTTGCGGAAGGCGGCGATGAACATGCCGTCGCCGCCGTCTCGGTGCGGCCATACGCGATGCCGGAAGGCCTCCCCGCTGGGTCCGAACGTGGGCTCCGGGATCAGGTCGGGGCGGTGGCGGACCAGGGCGTCGGCTGCAGCGTCGGTCTCGGCACGGGGGAAGGTGCACACCGCATAGACGAGCCTGCCACCGGGCTTCAACAGATCGGAGGCAGCGGCCGCGATCCCCACCTGCCCCATCGCGAGCGCTGTCGGGTCTTCCTTCTTCCCGCGCCACAGCAACTCCGGCCGGCGGCGTGCCGATCCCAACCCGCTGCACGGCGCATCAACGAGGACGCGGTCGAACGGGCCGCGAACCGCTCGCGCGGTCACGTCCTGCGTAACCACCGAGACGTTCTCCATCCGTAGACGCGACGCGGAACGCTTGACCAACCCCGCTCGGCGCGGGTGCATGTCGCCGGCGAAGACACGTCCGGTGGGCCCGACCAGGCAGGCGGCCATCGCCGCTTTGCCTCCGGGCCCCGCGCAGGCGTCGAGCACACGCTCCCCCACCTGTGGGTCGAGCATCCGAACGACCAGTGCGCTCGCTTGATCCTGGACCGCGAACCACCCCTTCTCCCAACCCGGGAACTGCACGGGATCGCCACCGTCGACCAAGATGCAGTCAGGGTCGAGTGGGGCAGCCTTGGGTTCATGGCCCGCGGTCTCGAGCGCAGCCGTGAGTTCCTCGACGGAGGTGGCGCAGGTGTTCGTTCGCAGGCACAAGGGTCCGCGTTCGGCGAAGGCCACCGCAGCCTGTTCGACGTCGTCTCGCACGAGGGCCCGGAGTTCGCGCACGGCCCACGGAGCCATCCCCGAGCGTATGGCGATGTCGGCGTCGTCGGAACCTTCCGGCCAAGGCGGAGGATCGTCGGCAAGTCGACGAAGCACCGCGTTGGCGAATCCTCGCTCGCGCGGAGCGGCGAGGCTCACGGTCTCCATCACCGCCGCGTGGGGCGCCACCCGACCGAATAGCAGTTGGAAGGCGCCGAGCCTGAGCACGTCCCGGACGTTCGACGTCATACGGCTCACTGGGCGCGAGGCGCGCTGGTCGATCGCCCAATCGAGCGAACGGAGGTGTCGGACGGTCCCGTAGGCCAGGTCCGCCGCGAATGCCCGATCGCGCTGGTCAAGCGACGATCTCGACAACGATCCGGGGATGACCAGGTTCGAGTAGCCGCCCTCGTCGACCACCCGACGAATGGCGTCGAGCGCGATGGCTCTGGCGTTCTGAGGGATCGGCGGACGGGGCTTCTGGCGCGGGGCCGGGCCTGGGGGACGCCCGCCGGTCCGCCGCTTACGCGGGGTGGCTGATGTCATCCGAGTCGTTCGCCGGGTTGGAGCCGCACGCCACGGGCCCACTCCGCACCGGTCATATGCTTGCGGCCCGAGGGGGCGACCAGGTTCAGCACGACTGACCCGGTACCTGCGGCGATGATGGGGCCCAGTGCATCCACGGATACGACGGTACCGGGTTCGCTCGGGGCGGCCCATGGTGCCGACGTCGTTGCCTCGGCTCGAAGGATCTTCAGAGGTTCCTCCCGGTACGAGGTTCGCGCGCCCGGGTGGGGTGAGAGGGCGCGAACGCGTCCCACCACGTCATCCGGCGACTGCTCCCACGCGATCACACGGTCGGCGGGACCAAGCTTGGGCGCGAACGTGACGCCATCCTCGGATTGAGCCTCCGGTTCCCGTGCTCCGGCCACATAGGGAGGTAGGGCCTCCACGAGTAGAGCCGCGCCGATATCGGCCAGACGTGCCCCGAGCGAACCCGCATCGTCGGTCGGACGCACGTTTTCGATCACGGCAGCGAGGATCGGACCGGTGTCGAGACCCCGGTCCATCTGCATCAGGGTGACTCCCGTTCGGTCGTCGCCGGCGAGGAGCGCATGCTGGACCGGTGAGGCACCCCGCCAACGCGGCAGCAGCGAGAAATGGACGTTCACCGCGCCGATGCGTGGGATCGCCAGCACCTCCGGCGTCAGAAGCTCGCCGTAGGCGACCACGATCAGTACGTCGGGCGCCGCCGTCTCGATGGCATCGAAACCGCCTCCCCCCCGCACCCCTTCGGCCTCGAGCACATCGATCTCGAGCCGGCGTGCCGCTGACGCGACCGTTGTCGGCGTCAGCTGTGATCCCCGTCCCGCGGGCCGGGGCGGATTGGTGATGACGCCGGTCACGTCGAACGCAGGGTTGCCCACGAGCGCTTCGAGAGCCGGCACCGACCACGGATCGTTACCCAGGAATAGCAGCCGCATCTACTCCGCCTCGCCGCGGAGGAGGCCACGCTTCTTGCGCGGTTCCTCAAGCCCGAGCTCGAACCGTCGGAGGTCGGCGAGCACCGTGCGGCGACCCTGGTCGTCGAGGCGATCGATGTAGAGCGTGCCGTCGAGGTGGTCGGTCTCGTGTTGGAAGATCCGTGCCAGCAGGCCCTCGCCGGTCAGTGCGTACCACGTACCGTCCAGATCCTGGCCGCGACATACCACCTTCGCGAACCGGGGCGTGGGGTGGAAGGGGCCGGGGATGGACAGGCAGCCTTCGTCCTCGGTGAGCTGTCCTTCCTGAGCCGACAGCTCCGGATTGGCCATCACGCGAGGACCGCTCTCCCCGTCATCGAAGACGAACAACCGCATCGACAATCCGACCTGCGCAGCGGCGAGACCCACGCCCGGGGCGTCGTACATCGTCTCGTACATGTCCTGCACGAGCTTCTTCAGTGCTTCGTCGAAGGCTGTTACCGGTCGGGACGGCATCTTCAACACCGGATCGCCGAGGGTTCGGATGGGCATCAACACGCGATGGATCCTCCGGGGTTCTAGAGATGCGGTTCTGCTTCGACCCGCTCGACGACACCGGCGACAGCGAGCTCACGCACAGCCCGCCCGAATGCCGGCACGTGGCCGGGTTGCAGCGCGAGCAAGCATACCGTTCGCTCTCCGCGGCCTGTGACGAGGAAAGTGATGGGTTCCATGATGCTCCGCAAGCGGTCTGGGAGCTCCTCGTTCCCGGCAACCCTGAAGACCGCGGCGCCGACCGGGAAGCCCGCTTGGCGACGTCTGTCCGCCTCATCCCGATGGAATCGGTCGGGATTGCCTCTGACCATCGCTTGCACAGCCTGGTCGTTGGCGCGGGTCGCCTGCACGATCGCCCTACCCGAGGGCCGCGCCCAGCCGATCGCCTCCATCCACGTGGTGAGCGCGCGCTCACGAGCGGTAACTCCGGGGCGGCGCTCGGCGAGATCCGCATCTAAGATCGCCACCAGGTCGAGATCTGCGGGTCCGAAGTCGCGGACGTCATCCGGTCCCCCGACGATGACCTCCTCTCTAGAGGGGAGACGGGGGGTCTCCCCGTTCCGTAGACGGTGCACGGGGACCCCTGCGGCGCGTTCGGCCCACCCCTGAACGTGCTCGGCGCCACCGCGCCGGAGACCGAAGTCCTGTGCCCCACAGTTCGCGCACCTACCGGGGGCTTCGCAGACGATGCACGAGATGACGCCTTCCTCCGAACGCAGCGCGCCGCCGCACGCCGCGCATGCAGCCGGCTGGCCGCACGATCGACACACTGCGGCGATACCCGCACCCGGCATGGGCGCATAGACGAAGCCTCGCTTGATGTCGCCGAGCGCGCGGATCAACCGCGGTGCCCGCCCCTCAGGTCCCGGCTTCACCACCTCCACCTGGGGCCAGCGGCGGCCGGTCGGCGCCACCTGAACCAGATCCATTGACGCCGCCTCGGAAGACGGGCACACCGCCGACAACAGACCGACCGCGCCCGCGATGCGGGCGCGAGTCAGAGCCACATCCCGCACGTGGTAGTACGGGGCCCGATCCTCCCGATGCGCAGGATGGGATTCCCTCGACACAGCGATGAGCCCGAGATCCGCGATCGGCGCGAACACCGCCGGGCGACTGCCGACCACGATGTCCCGCTCTCCACGCTGGATGGAGAGCCACATCCGGTAGCGGAGCCGCGGCGAGCCGCCGAGGAACATCGCCACCCGAGCGCCGAAGACTTCCGCGAGCGTAGCGGCCGTGGCGGGGATGGGTTCGGCCTCCGGCACGATGACCAAGGCTCGTCGCCCGTCAGCCACACAACGCGCAACGGCTTCGAGCATCACGGCCGCCTCATCCTCGGGAGCCGGACGGATGAGGAACGCTCCGCTCCCGCCACGTTCGATCTCCCGCGAGAGCTCGGAGCCGTGTTGATATGCAGAGAGCACCGACCTGACATCCGGGGCTCCCGTTTCAGGAGCCGGCGAGGGCGCAGCCGTCTCCTCGCCCGCGGTTCGCGGCGGCGTCATGCGGCCAAGCACCGCCGCAAGCGGGGCGACGTAGCGTTCCGCGATCCATCGCGCGAGAGCCAGTCCATCCGCGTCGAAGAACCGGACCGGTGACACCGTCTTCTTCACCGACAGCGTGCGCGTGCCGAACTCCCCGGCGGGTCCCAGGACCCAGCCCCGCGTCAGGGTGCCGTGGAACGAGACACGGACGAGCGAACCAACCCCCGCTTCGAGTTCAGGTGGCAGGAGGTAGGTGAAGGGGCGGTCCAGCGACAGGAGCGGCCTGTCCACACAGACCGCGACAGGACCGGCGAGATTATCCGACGGCGCGGCGGAGCTCGTCGACGCGGTCGGTCGCCTCCCAGGGGAATTCCTTACGCCCGAAGTGCCCGTAGGCGGCGGTCTCACGGTAGATGGGCCGGCGCAGGTCCAGGTCTCGGATGATGGCCGCGGGCCGGAAATCGAACACGTCCCGCAGCGCATCCTCGAGTTTCGAGGGGTCGACCTGTTCCGTGCCGAACGTCTCGACCAGGATCGAGACAGGATGCGCCGTACCGATCGCGTAGGCGAGCTGCAACTGACACGTGTGGGCGAGGCCGGCGGCGACGATGTTCTTCGCGGCGTATCGCGCGGCGTAGGCACCCGAACGATCCACTTTCGTCGGATCCTTGCCGCTGAACGCTCCCCCGCCGTGGGGGGCGTAGCCACCGTACGTGTCGACGATGATCTTCCGTCCCGTAAGACCCGTGTCCGCTTTCGGCCCGCCGATCTCGAACCGGCCGGTGGGGTTCACCATCACCCGGACGCTCGTCGCATCGAGGTCTCCGAACTCGCGCAGCACCGGATCGATGACCTCGGCTTCGATGTCCGGGCGGAGCAGCGTGTCCACGTCCACCTCCTCGCGATGCTGAACGGAGATCAGTACGGTGTCCACGCGGGCAGGCTTGCCATCCCGGTACTCGATGGACACCTGACTCTTCCCGTCGGGCCTCAGATACGGAACGACGCCCGCTTTGCGGACGTCCGAGAGCCTGCGGCTGAGCCGGTGCGCCATGGCGATGGGGAGCGGCATGAGCTCTTCGGTCTCACGGCACGCGAACCCGAACATCATCCCCTGGTCCCCGGCACCGAGTGAGTCCAGATCGTCGAGCGAATGCTCAGCCCGCTCTTCGAGCGCATGATCGACGCCCACCGCGATGTCGGCGGACTGCTCCTGGATGGACGTGATGACACCACAGGTCTCACCGTCGAGTCCGAACTTCGCGTCGGTGTAGCCGATGTCGGTGGCGGTCGTACGAACGACGGCCGGGATATCGACGTAGCCGTCGGTCAACGTGATCTCTCCGGCCACCACCACCAGACCGGTCGTGACGAGTGTCTCGCACGCTACCCGGCTCATCGGATCCACCGTGAGGAACGCATCCAAGATGGCATCCGAGATCTGATCCGCGAGCTTGTCGGGGTGGCCTTCAGTCACGGATTCCGAGGAGAACAGGTGGCCCTTGGTCATGATGGCGCGAGTGTAGCGGCCGGGACCGACGCCCGTCAGCGGTCCACCAAGAGCGCAACTACCCGGTCCACCACGGCCACCGCAAGTTCGTGTTTCGTCCACGAGCGAAGCGGTTCGTCCTGGCCGTCGGCGCTCAAGATCGCGGCATCGTTCGTATCGGAGCCGAACCCGGTGCCTTCGCGTCCCACCAGGTTCGCCACCAGCATGTCCACGCCTTTGCGACGGAGCTTCTCCCGACCCGCGGCCTCTACGTCGCTCGTCTCGGCGGCGAAGCCGACGAGCACCTGTTGCGTCGCGATACGGGCGAGTTCGCTGAGGATGTCGGGGGTGGGTTCGAGGATGAGCTCGGGGATGCCCTCCTCTTTCTTGATCTTTCCTCCCTGGACGGTCTTGGGGCGAAAATCCGCTACCGCCGCGCCCATGATGACGGCATCGCAATCTGCGAACGATCCGAGGACGGCATCGCGCATCTCCTGTGCCGTCGTGACGTTCACTGTCTGCACACCCCCCGGCGACGGGACGGTGCCGGGGCCGAGCACGAGCGTGACATCCGCACCTCGGGCTGCGGCCTCCGTTGCTAGGGCGACGCCCATCTTTCCGCTCGAACGGTTCCCCAGGAATCGAACGGGGTCGATCGGTTCGAACGTCGGCCCGGCGGTGATGAGGATCCGCCTGCCGGCAAGGTCGTGGGTGGCACCGAGAAGTTGGGTCGCGGCGGCGAAGATCGTCTCGGGCTCGGCCAGGCGGCCCGTGCCCTCATCGCCGTGGGCCAGGGGTCCGGCCTCGGGGCCAACGAACCGAGCGCCGCGGCTCCGAAGGATGGTGACGTTCCCCCGCGTGGCCGGGTGCTCCCACATGCCCGTGTGCATGGCGGGAGCTAACAAGACGGGACAGCGGGCCTCCAACAGTGTCGCGGTCAGAAGATCGTCAGCGAGGCCGTGAGAGAGCTTCGCGATGACGTTCGCGGTAGCGGGGGCCACGATGGCCAGGTCGGCCTCGTGCGCCATCCGAACGTGGAGGACTTCGCCCGGGCGTTCCCACAGGGATACGTGGGCGGGGATGCCGGTGAGTCCTGAGAACGTGTCTGCACCGACGAATCTGGTCGCCGATGCGGTGAGGACGGCCTGGACGCGAGCACCGGCTGCGTGCAGGAGCCGGGCGAGGTTCACGGCCTTGTACGCCGCGATGCCGCCGGTCACTCCGAGGAGGATCCGGCGATCAGCGAGCGGGCTACTCGTCTGCGGGCTCCTCGGTGCGCTCGTAGTCGATCTTCCCTTCCGCGATCTCCTGCAAGGCGATCGACAGCGGCTTGTTGGTCAGACCACCCGTCTCGAGCAACGGCGGAACGAACTCACCGCGTCCTTCACCGAGCTGGTTGTAATAGGAGTTGATCTCCCGCGCGCGCTTGGCAGCCAGGAGCACGAGGGTGTATTTCGAGTCGACTGCGGCGAGAAGGTCATCGATCTTGGGTTCGATCATGGGGAGAACTCCCTTTGGTCAGACGTCAGGACCGCTGCGTGCGGGATGCCTGGATGATAGCAGCGACCTGCGACGATGCATGGAGGAGATCGTCGTTGACCACCACGTGATCGAACCACGGCGCCTGTTCGAGTTCCCACGCAGCCTTCGCCAATCGTCGTTCGACCCGGTCTTCGGTCTCGGTGGCACGCCCACGCAACCTCCTGGCAAGCTCATCCATCGAGGGCGGAGCCAGGAGGATGAGGAGGGCATCCGGATGGACCCGGCGGACCTCCTCCGCGCCCACCACATCGATCTCCAGGAGGACGTCGGTCCCCTCCTGCAGACGAGACTCGACGTAGTCCTTCGGCGTGCCGTAGCGATGATCGAAGACATCGGCCCACTCCAAGAGCTCGCCGGCATCGATCATGCGCTGGAACTCCTGGTCGCTGAGGAAGAAGTAATCCCTTCGGTCCACCTCGCCGGGCCGCGGGGCGCGGGTCGTCGCGGAGATGGAAAGCGCCAACCCCTCCGGATCCCGGGAACGGAGCTCCTTCACCACGCTCCCCTTCCCGACCCCGGAGGGGCCGGCGATCACGATCAGGCGTCCTCGGCGCTGGGCCAAGGAGGGGTTACTTCTTGAACTTGTCGAGGAGCAGCTCGCGCTGCTTCGCTCCGAGGCCGCGAACGCGGCGGCTCGCAGAGATGTCGAGTTCTTCCATGATCTTCTGCGCCCGAACCTTGCCGACGCCGGGAAGCGACTCGAGGACGTTGGACACCTTCATCTTGCCGACGGTGTCATCACCCGCCCGGGACAGCACATCTTTGAGGTTCTTCTTGCCGGACTTCAGTTCGCCCTTGAGTTCGGCGCGCTTCTTCCGCGCCACTGCCGCCTTGGCAAGAGCCTGCGTGCGCTGTTCAGGGGTAAGGGTGGGTAGAGCCATGTCGCGCTCCTTCACTCGGAGGTCTGGTCGGGAACGCCGGGAGTATACGCACGGCGCGGCGACGTGAACAATGCGCGTTCGAAGGTCGGCGCAGGTCCCGGCATGGTAGGGGGGGAAGCCTTCAACGGATGTCGCGGAGGATCCCGCGGACCACACCGACAGGATCGGCGGCGTCCGTCACCGGCCGGCCGACAACCAGGTAGTCCGCTCCGAGTTCGATCGCTTCGCGGGGATGCAGGACACGCACCTGGTCGTGTCCGTTCGCACCTTTCGGTCGAACACCGGGGACGACCAAACAGAACGCGTCGCCGCACGAGGCCCGCACATCTTTCACGTCGGAGCCCGAGACCACCACGCCGTCCAACCCCGACGCTTTCGCCTCGAACGCGAGCGATGCCGGGCTCGCCAGATCCTCTCCAGACTGGCTACTCAACACCGTCACCGCGAGAACGAGCGGCATGGGAACCCCGGAGGCATCGGCGCCGCGCTTCGCGCCCTCGAGCGCGGCGCGCATCATGGCCTCCCCACCGAGCGCGTGGACGTTGAACATCGCCACGCCCAGGCGTGCGATGTTGGCCGCGGCGCGCTCGACGGTGTTCGGGATGTCGTGGAGCTTCGAATCCACGAACACGGGGCCGTGAGACATGATGCGCTGCACCGCCTCCGGCCCAGCGGACCAGAACAGTTCCAGACCCACCTTCAGCATCCCGACCTCCGGCGCCAGTCGCCGCGCGAAGCCCTCAGCGACCTCTAGATCCGACACGTCGAGCGCGACGATCAAGGGAGGATCGGGGCGCGGGATCACGGTCGAGCCTCCTCTTCGGGTGGATCGAACCCGGCGGGCACCCGCAGGCGCGCACGGATGTCGTTCGGAGACGCGAGCCCTTTGTTCTTGAGATACCGCGCCACGCCTTGAGCGACCTCCACCGGTGCGATCGGGTCGATGAGCGCTGCGGTTCCGACCTGGACGGCCCACGCGCCTGCCAGCAACAGCTGAACAGCGTCGTCTCCATCCCGAACACCGCCGACCGCGATGATGGGTACGTCTGGTAATGCGCGCGCAACATCGAACACCGCGCGAAGCGTCAACGGCAGTACCGCAGGACCTGAGAGCCAACCGGTCACCGAACCCAGATCGGGAGCAAGCGATGCGGCGTCAACGGCCAGTGCTCTGGGAGATGCGCAGAGCGTGAGACCGGTGACGCCGGCGCGTGCTACGGCGGTTGCGACCTCCACCAGGCCGGCGCCCACGGGCGGCAGCTTCGCGAACACCGGGACGTGAGACATCCGGACGACCGCCCCGGTGATCTCGGCGGCCCGGTCTGCCCGGTCCCCTAAGAGCTCGCGACCGAGTTCGTCATCTCGGCCCGAAAGGTGGATCTCGATGGCCGAGACTCCCTGCCTGCCTTGCAAGATGCTGGTGAGCCGGACATATTCCTCCATCGTGGTCCCGCCGATCGACACCACTACTGGTGTCCCCGGCCGAGCGAGCCTGGGGAGCTCTTCGTCGACGAAAGCCTCGATACCGGGGTTCTGAAGACCGCTCTCCCAAACCACACCCGACGGCGATTCGGAGACGCGGGGCGTCGGTGTCCCTTTGCGCGCGATGAGCGTGACCGTGCGGCTGACGATCGCCCCGACCTTGTGGACGTCGACCAGCCCCGCCCATTCACGACCTGTCCCGGCACAGCCGGCGGCGACCATCACGGGCGTGGCCAGGGGCATGCCCCCCAGCTCCACCTTCAGACTCCGCGTTACCCCGGCCATTCGCGCACCACCGGCAATCCTTCGGGCGGGGTGGGAAGCATCTGGGGCTCCTCGGCCAGCCAGCGGTCCCACACCACCCGAGCGGGGTTGAATACCGGCCCGTCGATGCAGGCTCGGAGGTTGTCGTAGCCGGTGCCGTCCTTCCGGGCGACCGGCACGACACAGCTGAAGCACAGCCCGAGGCCGCATCCGAACCGTTCCTCCACCGCGACCTGCGCGGGCAACCGTCGATCACGACAGAAGGCAGCGATCTTCTCCAGCGAGCGGGTCGGTCCGGCCGCGTAGACCACTTCTGTAGCCGTGCTCTCGACCATTGCCGGAAGGGCATCCAGGATGGAGCCCCGATCTCCGAGGGATCCGTCGGCCGTCATGATGGTGATGGTCTGCGACAGCCGCTTGCCCTCGATGGGCTTGAACACGGACGGCAGCGAGCTAGCTCCCACGATCATGTCTACCCGCTTGCCCCGTGCTTTCAGCTCCTGCGCTAAGAAATAGATAGACGCTGCGCCATGGCCCTCGGCGATGAGCAAGCAGTTCGTGAGTTTCTTCGGATAGGCGAAGCCCTTCCCTAACGGCCCGATCACCTCTAGGAATTCGTGTGCCTTCACCTCGCCCAACAACGCGGTACCGGGGCCGTGCGGTTCGAAACAGAACTCGACCGTGCCAGCCCATCCACCGCGCCGCGATGCCTGGTGGATGGCGAAGTTCCGTCGCAACAGGAACTCCCGATCGTCGGGCATCCGAACCCCGACGAACTGCCCCGGCCTCGCGCGTTCGGCGATCTCGGGCGCGACGATGGTCAGCGACTGATATTCGCCGAGCCGCCGAGCGGATAGCACCTCTGCACGAACGCGTTTCATCTAGGCGCCCTCGCCGGCGACACCGACGGCAGCCTGATCGAACGTGAGTCGCGCTTGGCGAGGACCGGCGGCGGCAGCCTCGTGGTGCTCCTGGATGGAGCGGGGCTCCGTCGGTCGCCCAAGGAGCGCCTCGATCCCGCGCACCGCAGCGAACACTCCCGGGAGCGTCGTGATGCACGGCACGCCGGCCGTGGCGGACGCCGTTCGGATGAAGTACCCGTCGGTTCTGGCGCCGCGGCCGAACGGCGTGTTGATGACCAGGTCGACCTCGCCCGATCTGATCAGCTCGGCAACATTGGCCCCGCCCTCGCTGACCTTGGCGACCCGCTCGACCGCGATCCCGGCCCTCTGAAGGACACCCGCGGTGCCGCCGGTCGCCAGGAGCCTGAAGCCGAGATCGGCAAGCCGCTTCGCGGGAAAGACGATCGAGCGCTTATCACGATTGGCCACCGAGACGAACGCTGTTCCCCCGGTCGGCAGCCCCGTGCCGCTGGAGACGAGCGCCTTGGCCAAGGCCATCCCCGAATCCGAATCGATACCCATGACTTCACCCGTCGATCTCATCTCCGGTCCGAGCACCGTGTCCACGCCGGGGAAGCGGCCGAACGGCAGGACGGCCGCTTTCACGCTGGTGTAGGGAAGTCGACGGTAGTGGTGCGGGTCGGCCGGAAGCACCCCGTCCGCCGCGAGCTGAGCCAATGACCGCCCGGTCAAGACCAGGGTGGCGATGCGCGCGAGCGAGACGCCGATCACCTTGCTGACGAACGGCACCGTCCGTGAGGCTCGGGGGTTGGCCTCCAGGACCCAGATCTTCTCGTCCTTGACGGCAAGTTGGAGGTTGAGCAGTCCGACCACGCCGAGGCGCCGCGCGAGCCGGCGGGTGATGTCTTCGATGGAGTCGAGTTCGTCATCGGAGAGAGTCGCGGGCGGGATCTGACAGGAGGAGTCGCCCGAATGCACTCCCGCCTCCTCGATGTGCTCCATCACCGCGCCGACGAAGACGTCGCCGTCCTGATCGCAGACGGCGTCGACATCGACCTCGATGGCCCCCTCCAGGAAGCGGTCGATCAGGACCGGGTGATCGGGCGAAGCCTCGGCGGCGGTCCGCACGAACCGCTCGAGGTCATCGGCGTCATACACGATCTCCATCGCCCGGCCCCCGAGCACGTAGCTCGGCCGGACCACCACCGGGAATCCGATGCGCACGGCGATGATCCTGCCTTCCTCCAGCGTGCGAGCCTCACCGTGCAGCGGTGCGGGGATCTCCAGCTCGTCCAGGATCTCCGCGAACTTCCCGCGGTCCTCTGCGAGGTCGATCGCCTCGGGACTGGTGCCTAGCACCGCGAAGCCTTCCTCGCGAAGGGTCTTCGCGAGCCGCAGAGGCGTCTGGCCGCCGAACTGCACGATCACCCCGACCGGCTGCTCCGTCCGGCAGACGGCGAGCACGTCCTCGGCCGTGAGCGGTTCGAAGTAGAGACGGCTCGCGGTGTCGTAGTCGGTCGAGACCGTTTCTGGATTGGAGTTCACCATGACGGATTCGAATCCCGCCTCCTCGAGTGCGAACGCGGCGTGCACGCACGCGTAGTCGAACTCGATCCCTTGTCCGATCCGGTTTGGACCCGCACCCAGGATGAGGACCCGGGGCCGCGCGGCTGGGCGGACCTCGGTGTCGTCTTCATACGTGGAGAAGTGGTAGGGGGTGAGGGCAGGGAACTCGCCGGCGCAGGTATCGACAGTCTTGAACACCGGCGTCACGCCCAGGGCATCGCGCTGACGGCGAACCTCGGTCTCCGTTGCCCCGACCAGGTGACCGATCCGCGCATCCGACAGCCCGACCCGCTTGGCTCGACGAAGTTCGTCCGAGGCGAGCGTATGCAGGGTCCGGCCTTCAAGCAACGTTGCCTCTTCCACCACCTCGGCGATCTGGTCGACGAACCATGGGTCGATCTTCGAGGCATCGGCCACCTGGTCGACGGTGAAGCCCGCGCGGAGTGAGGATTCGACGAGGAAGAGCCGATCTTCGGTCCCATCCGCCAAGCGGTTCAGGAGCGCCTCCGGCTCCCCCGCGTCCACCGCGGCCCATCCCAGGTCGAACCGTGACCGCTCGATCCCACGCCACGCCTTGCCGAGCGCCTCTTTGAAGGTCCTGCCGATAGCCATCGTCTCCCCGACCGACTTCATCGTGGAGGTGAGCCGGGGGTCGGCCTCCGGGAACTTCTCGAATGCGAACCGCGGGATCTTCACCACGGTGTAGTCGATCGAGGGCTCGAAGCTCGCCGGTGTACCCCCCGTGATGTCGTTCGTGATCTCGTCGAGGTGATAGCCAACGGCCAGGAGTGCGGCGATCTTGGCGATGGGGAAGCCTGTTGCTTTGGAGGCGAGGGCACTGGACCGAGAGACGCGAGGATTCATCTCGATGAGCACCTGCCTGCCGGTGCTCGGGTCCACCGCGAACTGGACGTTCGAGCCGCCGGTCTCAACACCGATCGCTCGGATGCACGCGATGGCGGCGTCGCGCATCTCCTGATACTCCCGGTCGGTGAGCGTCTGCGCGGGCGCCACCGTGATGGAATCGCCCGTGTGGATGCCCAGGGGGTCCACGTTCTCGATGGAGCAGATGATGACGACGTTGTCGGCCGCGTCGCGCATCACTTCCAGCTCGAATTCCTTCCATCCGGCGATCGACTCTTCCACCAGGATCTCGCCGACAGGGCTGAGGTCGAGCGAACGAGCCGCCAAGAGCTCGAGTTCGTCGGGTGTGGCGGCGAATCCCGACCCACCGCCACCCAGCGTGAACGACGGCCGCACGATGAGCGGATAGCCGATCGAGACGCCGAGCGCCATCGCCTCTACCAACGACCGCGCGACTCCTGCGCGTGGCACGTCCAGTCCCGCGCCGAGCATCGCTGCCTTGAACCCGCTCCGGTCTTCGGCTCGATGGATCGCGTCGAGCTTCGCCCCGATGAGCTCGATCCCAAGCCGGTCCAGGTCACCCGACTCCGCCAGGGCGACGGCCACGTTCAGCCCGGTCTGACCACCGATGGTCGGCAGGAGGGCCTGGGGGCGCTCGCGCTCCAAGATGCGGAGCACGTGGTCCGGTTCGAGCGGCTCGATGTACGTCCGGTCGGCGAACTGCGGGTCCGTCATGATCGTCGCCGGGTTGGAGTTCACGAGCGCGACCTCGAAGCCCTCGGCCTTCAGGACCTTGCACGCCTGGGTCCCCGAGTAGTCGAACTCGCAAGCCTGGCCGATAACGATCGGACCCGAACCGATGAGGACGATCTTGCGCAGGTCGGTTCGCCTCGGCATCAGGCGTGCTCCATGAGGTCGCGGAAGTCCTGGAAGAGGTAGCGGGAGTCGTGCGGTCCCGGCGCAGCCTCGGGGTGGTACTGGACGCTGAACGCGGGCACGTCCTGACAGCGGATCCCTTCGAGCGTCTGGTCGTTCAGGTTCCGGTGGGTGAAGGTCACACTCCCGCGATCCGTGAGGGCAGCTCCGTGTGCGTCGGTGGGCCACCCCTGCGGATCGACCGCGAACCCGTGGTTATGACTGGTGATCTCGACGGCGCCGGTCCGCAGGTTCTTGACGGGCTGGTTCACGCCGCGATGGCCGAACTTCATCTTGTAGGTTCGTCCACCCAGAGCCAGTCCCAGCAGTTGGTGTCCGAGGCAGATGCCGAAGACCGGGATCTTCCCCAAGAGGTCGCGCGCGGCGGTGACTCCGTAGGTGGTTGCGCTCGGATCGCCCGGCCCGTTGGAGAGGAACACGCCATCGAAACCGCCGGCCGCAACGGTCGCGGCCGGGGTCTCGGCGGGAACCACGGTGCACTCCATGCCGTGTGCGCCGAGGAGACGCAGGATGTTGCGTTTCATGCCGAAGTCGTAGGCAGCCACCTTGAAGACACGACCCAGATCGGTGGCGGCCGGACCGAAAAGTTCCGCGGCCTCGACCGGAGCCTCAACGCTCACCCGTCTCGCGAGGTCGGCGCCGGCCATCCCGTCCGAGCCCTGCACGCGCGCTACCAAGGAGGCGGGGTCCAGGTCCACCGTGCTGACGCCTGCGCGCATGGCGCCGTGTTCGCGCAGGAGAAGCGTCAGCCGCCGGGTGTCGATCCCTTCGATCCCGACGACAGAATCGGCCGCAAGTTCATCTTGTAGGGAAGCGCTGGACCGCCAGGACGAGGGCCGCCGGCTCGCTTCACGTACCGCGAACCCTGCAACCTGGATCTTCGTGGATTCCGGATCGTCCCGGTTCATGCCGTAGTTGCCCTGGTGCGGCGAGGTCATGGCAACGATCTGT
Organism: Actinomycetota bacterium; assembly: GCA_034667405.1. Lineage (GTDB taxonomy): Bacteria > Actinomycetota > UBA4738 > UBA4738 > HRBIN12 > JANXVR01. Next base: position 327,053 of record JAXDJX010000018.1, read on the forward strand.
CCCGCGTACGAAGGATCCGTCAGCACTTCCTGATAGCCCGCCATCCCGGTGTTGAATACCGCCTCACCGAATGTCTCGCCTTCCGCGCCGAACGCCGTCCCCGTGAATACCGAGCCGTCCTCGAGCGCCAAGAGCGCTGCGGGTCCCCTCACTTCGTCGCCTTCCCGTCGGCGACGGTGAGGTCCCCTCGCAGGAGCGTGTACCGGACGCGGCCCGTCAGTCGCCGGCCAAGGAACGCGCAGTTCCGGGCCTTCGACACGAACGGCGCCTCAGGGATCCACTCCTCGTCCGGATCGAAGATCACCAGGTTCGCAGGGCGGCCTTGCTCGATCGGTCCGCCGTGACCTTCTGCCCCGAGGATCGACGCCGGGGCAGACGACATCGCCTCGAGCGCCCGTGTCATCGTGAGATAGCCCGGCTTGACCGCGTGGGTGAGAACCGCGGCGAGCGCGGTTTCCAGCCCGATGGTCCCGGGAGGCGACAGATCGAACTCCGCCTCCTTCTCCTCCACAGCGTGCGGAGCGTGGTCGGTCGCGATCGCATCGATGGTGCCGTCGGCGAGGCCAGCGACCAGCGCAGCCCGATCCTCAGCCGTACGCAACGGTGGGTGCATCTTGAGATTCGTGTCGTAGGTAAGGAGGTCCTCGTCGGTGAAGGCCAGGTGGTGAGGCGTGACCTCGGCAGTCATGCGTACCCCGTCGGCCTTGGCTCGTCGGACCAGCTCAACGGCGCGTGCTGCGGAGAGGTGGCAGATATGGATCCGACCCCCGGTCAGCCGTGCGACGGCGATGTCGCGGGCCACCATGATCTCTTCGGCCTCAGCCGGCCTGCCGGCGAGCCCGAGGCTGTAGGAATTCACGCCCTCGTGCATCTGGCCGCGTTCGACCAGGGAGGGCTCCTCGCAATGATCGGCGATCACGACATCGATCGGGAACGCGCGGGCGTAAGTGAGCGCATTCCGGAGGATCCGCGCGGTGGATACCGAGCGTCCGTCGTCGCTGAAGACGCGGACCCCCGAGGCAACCATCTCCCCCATCTCGGCGAGGGATTCGCCCTCGAGTCCCTTCGTGACAGCGCCAACCGGGAAGACGTCTGCCAACCCTGCCTGGGCTGCCTTCTCACGGATCTCCGCCACGATCGCCGCGTGGTCGGTCACGGGAACAGTGTTCGCCATCGAGCTGACGGCGGTATAGCCACCGACGGCCGCGGCGCGGGTGCCGGTGGCGATCGTTTCCTTGTGCTCCTCTCCCGGTTCGCGCAGATGCGTGTGGAGGTCCACCAGTCCCGGGGCGAGGATCAGTCCAGCAGCCTCCAGCACCTCGGCCCCGTCGGCCTTCAGCCCCTGACCGAGCCCGGCGATCCGGCCCCCGGCAACCAACACATCCGTCGTCTCATCGCGCCCGGTGGCGGGATCGATCACCCTGGCACCGCGGATCAGGATCTGATCAGTCATCGCCCGGCTCCTCTGCGTCGGCGTTCGCGTTGCCGCTACGGCTGCCGCCCAGCAAGAGGTAGAGCAGCGACATCCGAACGGCGATCCCGTTCGTGACCTGCTCCTCGATCATGGAATGGGGCAGATCGGCGACATCCGAGTCGATCTCCACACCGCGGTTCATCGGTCCGGGGTGCATGATGAGCGCGCCTTCAGGCAGCAAGCCCACCCTTCCCGTCGTCAGACCGAACAGGCGCGAATACTCGCGAACGCTCGGGAAGTACTCGAGCCGCTGCCGCTCCTTCTGGACGCGAAGCACGTAGCAGACGTCGAGTTTCGGCAGGACGCTTTCGATGTCGAAGCTCTCTTGGACCCCCCAGGCCGACACATCCGGTGGGATCAGGGTCGGAGGCCCCACCAGGGTCACTTCCGCGCCCATCTTCACCAAACCGAAACTCAGGCTTCGCGCCACGCGGGAATGCAGCACGTCACCCACGATGGCTACGCGCAGACCCTCGAGCCTCCCGAGCTTCTCCCGCATCGTGTAGAGATCCAACAGCGCCTGGGTTGGGTGTTCGTGCGTTCCGTCTCCCGCGTTCAGCACGGAACCGCTGATCCATTTCGTCAGCTGGTGCGGCGAACCGCTCGAGGAGTGGCGGATGACCACGGCGTCCGCCCCCATCGCCTGGAGGGTGAGGGCCGTGTCCTTCAACGATTCGCCCTTGGAGACGCTTGAGCCGCTCGCGCTGAAGTTGATGACGTCGGCCGAAAGACGCTTGGCTGCGAGTTCGAAACTGATCCTGGTCCGCGTCGAGTTCTCCAGGAAGAAGTTCACGACCGTTCGGCCCCGCAGGGCCGGCACCTTCTTGATCACACGGGTTCCCACCTCTCGGAAGGACTCAGCGGTGTCAAGGATCCGGACGACGTCCTCAGCCGTGACGTCGTGCATGGACAACAGGTGCTTGTTCATGGAGCCCCCACGACAACGGCATCCTCACCGTCGACCTCAGTGACCAACACACGGACATCGTCCTCACGCTTGGTCGGAACGTTCTTCCCGACGAAGTCCGCGCGGATAGGGAGCTCACGATGACCCCGGTCGACCAGGACCGCGAGCTGGATCTTTCGGGGACGACCGAGGTCCATCAGGGCGTCCATCGCTGCGCGGATGGTCCGTCCAGTGAACAGAACGTCGTCCACCAGGACGACGACCTTCCCACTGATGTCGAACGGGATGCGCGTCTCGTGAACCTCCGGCGCTTCGGCGTGCAGGCCGATGTCGTCCCGATAGAACGTGATGTCCAGGACACCCACTGGTACCTCGACACCTTCGATCCGAACGAGTTGGGCGGCGAGCCGCTCGGCCAAGGAATCGCCTCGATCCGCGATCCCCACCAGGACAAGCGCCTCGGCCCCTTTGTCCCGCTCCAAGATCTCGTGCGCGATCCGCGTCACTGCGCGACGAACGTCTTCAGCGTCCAGAAGTTTCGCCGTCACGGCAGGCCCCCGGCGATAACAACGCCCCCTCGGGCAGGCGAGGAGGCGCACCGGTTCTGATCCATCGATCGCTCCCTTCCCGGACTCGCAGGACCGGACTTAAAGGGGAAGTTCCCGCGTCGAGCATAGCAGTCCGTTTCCGCCGGCCCGGTTCGCCCTTCCTAGCGGAGCCTTCCACCCGGTCGTACACTGACACCTCACACTACGACGAAGGCGGTTCGGTCATGGAATGGGGAGTGGTAGCGGCGGTTGCAGCAGGCGTCGCCATCCTCTTCGGGGTCAAGCGGCTTCCGGAGATGGCGCGGAACATCGGCCGGGCGCAGGGCGAATTCAAGAAGGGCCTGAAGGAAGGCGCCATCGACGAGGAGACGGAGCCCGCAGCGGACAAACCCGCTCCTCCCGCCGACACCACCGGGGTCTAAGCCCTGGGTCGACCTAGGCCGGCGGAGCGCCGTCCGCGCCGGGAACCTCTCTGGAGATCCGACCCAGCACCCCGTTCACGAACCGCTTGGACTCGTCGGCGGAAAGATCCGCGGCCGCCTCCACCGCCTCGCTGATCGCGACCGAGGCCGGAACATCCAAGCTATGAAGCAGTTCGAAGACGGCGACGCGAAGGATCGTTCGATCCAGGGCCGCCATCCGTGCCACGGTCCAGCCCTCGGCGTGTTCTTCCAGCAAGAGGTCGATCTGGGGTTGGAATTCCCGAACTCCCTCCACCAGTTCTCTCGTGAACGCGGGGATGTCTCGTCCGGCCTGTGCCCAGCCATTCAGTACATCGGTCGGCACCACTTCCGTGATGTCCGCCTGGTAGAGCACGTCGAGCGCCTGACGCCGGGCGTCCCGCCGACCGGTCACGCCTTCACGCGCTCGATGTAATCGCCCGTCCGCGTGTCGACCTTGATCCGCTCGCCCTCCTCGACGAAAAGGGGGACGTTGACCACGGCGCCGGTCTCGAGCGTCGCGGGCTTCAAAGCGCCGGTCCGCGTGTCGCCCTTCACGCCCGGATCGCATTTCGTGATGGTGAGGATCATCGAAGCAGGAAGCTCCAAGGTGATCGGTACTCCGTCGTGGATGGCCACTTGGGCCTCGCCGCCTTCCGTGAGGTAGTTGGCCGACTCCCCCATCACCGCCGGCGGCACGTGGACCTGGTCGTAGGTAGCGAGATCCATGAACACGAAGTCTTGGCCATCGCCGTAGAGGAACTGCATCGCCTTTCGTTCGACGATGGCCTGGCTCACCTTGACGCCGGCGTTGAAGGTTCGTTCGATCACCGCGCCGGTCTTCACGTTGCGGAGCTTCGTTCGAACGAACGCGCCCCCCTTGCCCGGCTTCACATGCTGGAACTCGATCACCTGGAACAGAACGCCGTCCATGTCCAGGGTCATGCCGTTCTTGAAATCATTCGTCGAGACGCTCAATCAGGTACTCCTACAGTTCGATGAGTTCTCGGGTGGACGTGCCGAGCACCCGGCAACCGTCCTGTGTGACCTCAACCGAGTCCTCGATGCGAACCCCGCCGAGGCCGGGGATGTAGATGCCGGGCTCGACGGTGACCACCGCGCCCACCGGAAGCATCTCGTCGCCATCTTTTACCAGGCTGGGTCCCTCATGGATCTCCAGTCCCACCCCATGGCCGAGTGAATGCGTGAAGTGTTCACCGTAGCCCGCGTCCTGGATAACGTTGCGGCTCACCGCGTCGATGGATCCTCCGGTCACACCCGCCTTCACTGCATCGATCCCCGCCTGCTGTGACTCGCGCACGATGTCGTGGATCTTCTTCAGCTCTGCAGGCGGGGCCCCGAAGGCCACGGTCCGGGTCATGTCGGCGTGGTAGCCGGCGAACAGCGCGCCGAAATCGATCTTGATGACGTCGCTCTCCTCCAGGACCCGGTGGGTGGGTTCGTGGTGTGGCTCGGCGGCATTCTCACCGAAGGCAACGATGGAGTCGAAGGAAAGTCCGTCGGCTCCGGCGCGACGCATCATGTGGTCGAGCTCGAGCGCAACCTGCTGCTCGGTCATCCCGACGGCCAAGTGCTCCAGGACGGCTTCGAACGCCGCGTCGGTGGCCTCCTGCGCGCGCTGAAGAGCACTCAGCTCCTCGTCATCTTTGACCCACCGAAGGTGCTCCACTTGGTCCTCGACGGGCACGAGTTCAACGTCTGGGAGCTTCTCGCTGAGCTTGCGGAGCATCGCCACGGTGACGTCGTGGGCCTCAAAGCCCAGACGGTTGATGCCGAGCCGGGCGCATTGGTCCGCCAGGGACCGGCCGAACCCTTCCGAGTAGGTGACGCGCTCCAGGTCGGTGACCTCGTGACGAGATTGCTCGGTGTACCTGCCGTCGGTGAAGAAAACGCTCGCGGCTTCCGACACCAGAACCTGGCCGTTGGACCCGGTGAAACCCGAGAGGTATCTGACGTTGGGAAGCCGTGTAACCACGAGGGCCTCCAGGTCCAGGTCGGCGCAACGCCCGACCAGTCCGGCCCTCCTCAGCTGATGATCCACTGCATCGCCTCCAATGCAAGATGATAGCCACCGGCCCCGAAACCGGTGACGGTGGCACGGCACACCTCAGACACCACCGAATGCCGGCGGAACTCCTCGCGAGCGTAGATGTTCGACATATGGACCTCCACGGCGGGAAGCTCTGAGGCCTGCACCGCATCGCGAAGTGCGTAGGAGTAATGGCTGAGCGCCCCCGGGTTGATGACCACGAACCCGACCGCGTCCTGGCGTGCTCCCAAGAGCCACCCGACGAGGTCGCCCTCATGGTCCGACTGCTTCCACGCGACCGTGTGCCCCAACCCCTCACCGCGCTCGGCGACCGCCGCCATGATCTCGGACAGGGTCTCGGACCCGTAGACATCCGGATCTCGTCTCCCCAACGCCCCAAGGTTCGGGCCGAACAGGAACAGCACCTTCATGACGCCCCCATCTCTCCCAAGATCGCACGAACCTGCGCCTCGCCCACATCATCCACGACGACCGGCTTGCCGACGTCTTCTAGGAGCACGAACCGAACCCCCCCGTGGTACTTCTTATCTAACCGGAACGAGGCGATGACGCGGTCGACAGAGGGAAGCGAGCCCTCCGTGTCGAGTCCAAGGGAGCGGAGCAGGCGCGCGGTCCGCGCGGCCAACCCCGAGGCGGCAAGCCCTCGCGCCTCCGACAGTTTCGCCGCGAATACCATGCCGATGGTGATCGCCTCTCCGTGCGAACGACCCCCGAAGCCCTCCAGCCGCTCCAGCGCGTGACCCAGGGTATGGCCGAAATTGAGGATGAGCCGGGCTCCGGTATCACGTTCGTCTTGTGCCACGGTGTTCGCCTTCACGGTGACGCAGCGCATCACGAGGTCTTCCATGGCAGCAGGTTGGGTGGTGAGCACGGGCCCTGGATCGCGCTCCAACCGGTCCAGGAGTTGGAGGTCCAGGGTCAAGGCGTATTTCGCCACCTCCGCCAGGCCGCTTCGGTAGTCGCGATCGGGCAGGGTTCGAAGGACCTCGACATCTGCGAGAACCAGACGTGGCTGCGCGAACGTTCCCACCAGGTTCTTCCCTTCGGGAAGATTCACTGCGGTCTTTCCTCCGATCGACGCATCGACCTGTGCGGTCAATGTGGTCGGCACCTGGATGAACGGCATGCCCCGCATGTACGTGGACGCGACGAATCCGGCGAGGTCCCCCACCGAACCGCCACCCAGGGCAACCACCAGGTCATCGCGGTGGGCCTCCTGTGTCGCGAGCTGATGGAGCAGCGTCTCGTAGACCGGAAGGGTCTTCGCGTCTTCCCCCTGGGGCACGATCAGCGACACCGGCGTCAGCCCACGTTCGGTTAACCCGGCGGCCAATGGCGCGAACCACCCATCGAACACCGTTCTGTCCGCTACGACGAACGCCGTGACCGCTTTCGGAAGATCGGGAAGATGCTCGGCGAGGGCACCGATGACGCCCTGGCCGATGACGACGTCGTAGGGCTTCCCCGGGATGGGGACGGTCACACGGACCAACGGAGCTCCTCGACGATGTCTTCAGCGACCCGGCGCGGCGTCCCGCTTCCGTCGACCACGTGGGCGGCGAACTCTCGGTAGAGCGGGCCCCGGGCGGCCAGCAGTTTCGCCAGGTCCCCGGTCTCACGGATGAGTGGTCGATCGGCAGCAGGCCGGACCCGCGCTTCCAGCTGTTCCAGCGGTACGTCCAGATACACGGCGGTCCCGGTGTTCCGAAGGGCGATCCGGTTCGCTTGCTCCAACACGACGCCTCCGCCGCAAGCCACCACTGCAGGGTCGTTCGTTCCCGCCTTGACCAAGCTCTGTGCCTCCAGTGCCCGGAAGACGCCCTCTCCGTCTTGGGCGAAGATCTCCGTGACGGTCTTTCCGGCCTCCCGCTCGATCTGGTCGTCGAGATCGATGAACGGCACCCCCAACATGCCCGCGAGTTCCTTCCCCACCACCGATTTCCCTGCCCCCGGCATCCCGACCAGATAGACGATCACGGCAGCGACTCCACGAAGTGCCCCAGGTTCCTCTTCGTCTCGGGCAGCGAGTCCCCGCCGAACTTCTCGAGCACCGCGTTGGCCAGTTCGAAGGCCACCACCGCTTCTCCGACCACGCCACCAGCGGGAACCGCACACGCGTCGGTCCGCTGCTTGATCGCGACGTCCGGTTTCCGGCTGGCGAGGTCCACCGTCGAGAGCGGCCGCGGCACGCTCGAGAACGGTTTCATCGCCGCCCGGATCCTGATCGGCTGGCCGGTGCTCATCCCACCCTCGATGCCTCCCGCGCGCGCGCTCGCGCGCGCAAGATCGCCGGCGATGAGCACGATCTCGTCATGGGCCTTGGACCCGGGGCGCGCCGCCGACGCGAACCCGTCCCCGACTTCCACACCCTTCACCGACTGGATGCTCATGAGGGCGAGTGCCAGCCGCGCATCGAGCTTCCGATCGTAATGAACGTAGGACCCCAGGCCGGCAGGCGCGCCGAACGCCATCACCTCGAACACACCGCCGAGGGTGTCCCGATCCTTCCGGGTTCGGTCGATCTCGGCGACCATCTTGGCCGAGGCCGTTGGATCGATGCAGCGAACGGGCGACGCATCGACGGCCGCGCGATCCTCCGGCCCGGACAGCCGGGTCCGGACAGGGGACTTGACCTTGCCGATCTGCACCACGTGGGAGAGCACCTCGATCCCGAGTTCGGCGATGAACGCCTTGCACAGGTATCCCACACTGACCCTGGCGGCGGTCTCGCGCGCGCTCGCGCGCTCGAGCACGTCACGCACATCGCTGAACCCGTACTTCATGACCCCCGCCAGGTCCGCATGCCCCGGCCGGGGCCGAGTGAGGCGTTTCTCGGGGTCATCCTTCCCCTCGCTTCCCATGAGGTCGGCGTACTTCTCCGCGAACTCCACGTTGGGGATCTGGATGGCGATGGGTGAACCCAAACTCCGCCCGTGCCGGATGCCCGAGAGCAACTCGAACCGATCGGTTTCGAACTTCTGGCGCCCACCGCGTCCGTGGCCCTGGCGCCGTCGCGCGAGTTCTTCCGCCAGTCCGGCCCCCGACAGCGGCACGCCGGCGGGAAGTCCTTCCAGCACGGCCACAAGCGCTTTCCCGTGGGATTCGCCGGCGGTGAGCATACGCAACATGGACACCATCATAAGGAAGGCGGCCGAGCACCTACGGGAGCCGTCAGCGAGCTGTTCCGAGTGGGCGGGGGCGACCCCTTCGGGGCCGCCCCCGCAAACCGGCGACCGCTCCCCCCGTGGGCGGATCGCCGGAGCTTCGAACGTTGTTCACACGTCGCAAAGGCTGAAAGCTTGATCTCCGTACAGGAACGACGCGCAGGACCCCGACACACCTTGCAATTCGAAACTGCCGCCCGCGAACCGTGCACCAACGGCGACGTTGTAGCCGTGCCCGTCCACTTCCACCTGCGCCCTGGCCGCAGGCGTGAGTGTTGGAGTCCCGATGAGGACTACCGTTCTTCCGCCGACGGTTGTCGATGAGGCGACCGGCGCGGTGGGGACGGTCGCAGTCGCGGTCGGGGTGGTGGAGCCGGAGGGCGTTCCGGAGCCGCTAGGCGCCCCGCTGACGCTGGGTGTCGGAACGATGACGCCGGGGCAGTAGTAGGAGCCGGGGGGCACGGGAAGGTGAAGCAATACGAGTCGGCTCACGTAGGACTGCGGCGTGCAGTAAGGATCCCGCCCGGCGAACGTCACCACGCCACCACCGCCGCCGTTAGAACTCGGACTCTGCGTCGGGGTCGCGCTTGAGGTGGGCTGAAGAGAGATCACCGGGCTGGTTGCCTCTGTCGGTGTACTGCCCCCGCTCAAGAAGAGCTTGTAGATGAGCAGCACGAGGACGAAGAATCCGACAACCGAGCCTCCGATGATCAGCGTTCGTCTATCGCGGTCTGTGATCGGCATCAGGGCGCTCCGGAAGGCGAAGGGACGACAGGGGCAGTCGTCGGGTTGAAGCTGGCGGGCGGCTGCGTCCCCGGATCCGAGCCGGGCCCGGCGCTCGTGTCGGATGTGTAGAACTCGACCGTGGCTTGCGCGAGCATAGTGCCTGGGGGTGCCGTGCCTCCGATGACCGAACCACCGGGGAGCACGTTGAACTGTGTCACCTTGGCGGCACGGGGCAGCGTTTCGATCTTGTCGAAGAAGCCGGCGATCGTGAAGTACCGACCCTGGATGCTCAGCGTGACCGTAATGGTCGACACGCCACTCGCCGAGGTGACGGATGGCGCACCGAACTGGGTAGCGAGATGGTCGATCCCTGATTGTTCCCCGGCGTGCTGCAGGAGGGTGATCATCTCTTGCTCATCGAGGAGCGGAGGGATCCGCTGGTCCACGTTGGCGATGATCCCCCGGAATTTACTTTCGTTCGCCTGGTCGTCTCGCAACGTCGCGAGCAGTGTCGTCAATGTTGACCCCTCATCCTGCTTCGTGGTGAGCTCGGTCTGCGCGTCTGCGACGGCTGCCATCTTCGGCTTGACCAGGAACAGGTAGGTGAGAGCGACCAACAAGATGGCGATGGCCGCAGCGATCAGAGGCGCGCGCTTGTTCATCCGGTCACCCCCGCCGCAGCAAGCGCGGCGTTCCCCTTCGACCCACGAGCAGTCAGGGCTGCCTCGCTGAGGTCGGCACCGGACGTGAACTGATAGAGCAAAGACCCCGCTGCGGTTTCGGTGTAGGAACCCACGTACGGGTTCTCGAATCCCTCGATGCTGCCGATCCGGTCGAGCCAGATGGGGAACGTGTCAAGCCGATAGACGCTCCCGCCGAATGTGGCCGTCCCGATGAAGGTCGTGGCGCCGCTCGGAGTCGGTGTGCCCGCCCCGGGAGCGGACACGGTCACGGCCATCGACGTCAGGAAGGCGTCACTGGGCATGACATCGGACACGTCCTGCATAAGTGAGGACATCGCTACCTCGTTCGCATACACCTCTTTGAGGATGATCTGCTTGGCGTCGGCTTGGGCCCTGAGCGTGGCGAACTCAGCCAACCCGGCGGCCTGTTGTCGCAGACTCGCGTTCGTCGCATCTTGCGCGGCGATGTCCTTGTTGACGTCGGCAAGACGACTTGCCTGGCCGATGTACATGAACACCATCAGAGCGATCAAGAGCACTCCTGCCGCGCCGACGAGGAACGTGTTGCGCCGCACGATCGCGCGCTGCCGTATCTCCGGAGGTAGGAGGTTGACCTGGGTCATGCGTTCCCTCCGGCGATCGCGAGCCCGGTTGCCACGGCCAGCACGGGTTCGGCCTCGCCGAGCGCTTCAGGTGACAGCTGCAGATTCGACCGCATGCGCTGGAATAAGCCGCCGGGATCCACGCTGACAGGAACCCGCTCTCTGAGGAGTTCGAGGAAGCCCTCGAGTTTGGAGCCGCCACCCGTGACCAGAACCTTCCCGATCCGGGCCCCTTGCGCCTGAGCCGTATAGAACTCGAGGGACGATCTGATCTCGTCCACGAAGCTCCCGGCTCGCTGCATGGCGACCCTGCGGACCTCTTCAGCCGGAGGACCTCCTTCGACGTCCTCGCCTCGCTTCAGACGTTCCGCGATGTCGTCTTCGACGCCGAGGCCGTGCCCGACGGCAAGCGTGATATCGCGGCCCCCCGACGGAAGGATCCGGACGAAGCGCGTTGTTCCCTGAGCGTGCACGACGATGTTGGTCACGTGCGCGCCGATATCGATGATGGCTTCGTCGCCGGCCTCCTCCAGGGACATCCCGGCGCCGGGATCGCCGACCGCACGGACCAGGGCGAACGGCACCAGGTCCAATCCGAGCGGCTCGAGCTTGGCACCCATCGCCGACTCCACGACGAGATTGACCATCGCCTTCTGCGCAGCGACGAGGAGGAGGCGCACCATGCGCCGTCCTTCCTGCTCGAACTCGCCCAAGACATCGAAGTCAAGGACGGCTTCGTCCACCGCCATCGGGATGAACTCCTGGACCTGGATCCCCAGCGAGTCTCGAAGTTCCTTTTCGGGGACCCACGGAAGGGCAACCTCGCGCACGACGACCCGCTGATTCCCGACACCCATCCACACCTGTTTGGTCTTGAATCCGCCGCGCTGCCACAACTCCCGCAGCGCCGCCGACACCTGCGCGGGGTCTCGAACCTCCCCGTTCTCGACCGCGCCTGCCGGCAACGCCACCTGGGCGGCGCGGATCACCGTCGGGTTCTCCCCTGAGGAGACCTCAGCGGCACGCACCGCAGTCGAGCCGATGTCGAGACCTACGCGCGGACGAGCCACTACCCCTCCACCACCCGAACGGAACGCGCGACCAGATAGCGTTCTACCGCCCCCTCGCGGATCCGGTAATTCTTTCCGATGCGCACCGCGGGGATCTCTCCCCGCTTGATGAGACGGTAGACAGTCATATTGGATACACGCATAGCGTGGGCGACCTCGGACACGGTTAAGAGGTTGCCGGCAGCAAAGCTCTGGGGGTCGCCTGCCATGTCACCCTTTTTCTTCACGGTGGCCCCATCTTGTCACAGGAGCCACATCGTCCCCACGGCGCACACCGTGAACATCCATGTCACGGAGCCACAACACCATTCACCAGGCGACAGGCCAAGTCAAACATCTGGCTTGGCCCTTTTCGGCAGCCGACCTGGGCTTCTGAAGCGCAGAGCCGCTGTCGCGGCGGGCCTAGTGATAGAGCTTGAGATAGGTGGCCGCGAGGCGGTCGCCCCAGAGGGCCGCGATCACGGCTCCGGCTGCGATCGAAGGCCCGAACGGGATTGCACTCTTGCGGCTGCGACCCATCGCCAAGGCTGCGATCCCCATGATGCCTCCGATCAGGATCGCTGCCCCCGCTGCCACGCCGACGTAGCGGAGCCCGATGGCCCCCAGGGCCGCGCCGATCGCTCCCGCGAGCTTCACATCGCCCATCCCCATCCCCCTGGACAGGAACGCGATGATGAAGAGACCTCCCCCATAGAGGGCCAGACCCTCGATCGCGCGCAGGAAGTCGACGGGCGCCCCGAAGAGCCGGGCCACCAGCACGAACGCCGGGAAGAAGATGAGGGCTGGGTAGGTCAACGCGTTCGGGATGATCCGATGGCGGATATCGATGAGGGCGACCGCCGGCATCATCACCAGGAGGAGTCCCACCAGGACGTCCACCCAGATCGACGGATACACGATCGCTGTTCCCACCGCGAGCGCTCCAGTAGCCGCCTCCGTCAAGGGGTACTCGGCCGAGATCTTCTCGCCGCAGTTGTGGCATTTCCCTCTCAGCAGGAGCCAGGAAAAGATCGGGACGTTGTCGCGCGTGCGAAGTTCGACCCCGCACCGGGGGCAGCGCGATCTGGGCGCGACGACAGACTCCCTGGCCGGCATCCGGGCAACGACCACGGTCATGAAACTCCCCAGCACCAGACCGAAGGGCAGCGCGACCAACCCACGAACGAGCGCATCACTCATCGCGTGGAACCCTACCCCGCGAGCCGCAAACGGCCGTGGAGGCTAGCAGGCTCAGGCGACCTCTCGGATGTAGGCGATGTCCTGGTTGTAGCCACTGAGGTTGGCACCGGGCACGAGGATCGGCTTGTAGTTCTCCTGGAAATTGTTTCCCACGCTCAGCGAGGATCCGATCACCTGACCGGTGAAGGCCGAGTTGTTGTTCTCCATCGTGGCCGTACACGGCGTATACACGAACGTCTCCACAAGGCTGTTGGTCTGCGTGAGGTTCCCGAACGACACATTGTGGGAACCCGCCGTCCCACTGGCGGGACAGGTTGCTGCGGGCCACGTGCTGATCATGAAGAGGTCCTTGAGGGGACTCACGCCGTTCCAGTTCGACTGCTGGCTGAGGTTGATCTCACCGTCCGTGATGATGGCGAGGTTGTTGTTCATGTCGATCGTTTCGTTGTTCGAGTTCTCGTACACGCACGCCTGCGTGATACGGACGACGGTATTTCCGACGTTGTGGCCACTGAAGCCTGTGGCGGCGTAGGCACCGTTCGACTCCACGTAGTCTCGAGCGTTCGTGCAGGCGGTCGCACCGGTGAAGTTCTGGAAGTTCGTGTAACCAGAGCTCGCCCACGCCGATTGCACGTACGTCACCTGCGGGAAAGATTGGGTCGGCGGTGTCCCCAGTGCGCACGTCGAGGTCTTCGTGCCGGCGACGTTCGAGGGGGCGGATCCCGTGCAATAGTACGCGTTCCCGGTCACATTCCCGGACGAGACCGAGACGGAACTCGTTGTCGAGCTGATGTTTCCATCGATCTGCGCATTCGGATGGTTCACGAGCACGGAACCGTTCGCCCACACCTGGCCGTAGATGTGGACATTGGTTCCGATACTGTTCACCGAGCCGGCCGGGACGTAGATGTTGCCGTGGATCGACTCGAGGCCGGAAGGCGCGTTGAAGACGGCGCCGGACCCCAGGACGTACACGTCGGCGTCGTTGCCCGCATTGCCGTTGACGGTGAAGCTGTTGGTGAAGGTCGTGCTGTTGTTCGCGATCAGTGCACCTTGGAAACCGGCGTAGATCGGCCGCAACATGATGAAAGATTCCATCGTTCGGGTGATGCCGTTGGCCGTGCCGGTTGATTTGATCTTCGCTGACAGCGGGAAGTTGGACGAGGTGATCGAGCCGCTAAACGCCGTCGTGCCGCTGGCGTCCGCATAGAACGTCGGGGTTGCGCTGAACGTCCCTGTTGCCGGTGAAGAACCGACCGTTCCACTGACAGCCGACGTGGTCAGACTGGCCGGGCTTGTCTTCTGTAGATAGTTGAACCAGTAGTTCAACCCGGCCTCGGCGGTGCTCACGGCCGTGAGACGGTTGCGACCGTAGGCGCTTCGGTCAGAGTTGTGAACGGCCTGACTGAAGATGACCGTTGCGAGAAGCATCACCACGAAAGCCACCATGAGTGAGACCACCAACGCGATGCCCTCTTCTTCGTGTCGCAATCTCATCAACATCAGAGCCTCCTAGCCGCTCGGAACCGACGCGCAGACGTTGCTCGGGAAGCCGTAGGAGGTGTCGCGCCCCGTGAGCGCCTCCCGGAGCGTTTCCGTCTGGGTCGGATGGTTGGTGTAGTCGTTATTCATCGACAGGGTGATGTCCAAGGTCCTCGACGCTTTCAAGGAGTCCGGATCGAGGGAGAAGGCCGCGGTTCCCAGGGTTCTGTTCACGACCCCGGTAGCCACCACGCGCCAATCGGTGGTGGAGGGACCGGTGGGGTCGTCTGGCGCCCATGTCCGTACGAGCAGTTGCTTACTCGTGTCGATCTTCCACAGTTCACAACGGTAGCCCGATGATGTATCGGCGTTGGATTGCGTGTAGATCCGCAGCGTGTAGCCGGCAACGCAGCCCGTGCACGACGCCACTCCGTTGTTCTCCAAAGATGGGTCGTACAACACATTCCCCGACCGCAGCTCCCTGTCGAGCTGTTCCAGCACCAACCGCCCCTGGTCGAGCGTCGTACTCAGATTGTTCTGGAGGACGATGCTCCGCTCCACCGACGCGAAGACGGACGAAACCACGATCATGACGATCCCGAGGATCATCGTGGCAACGAGCAGTTCGACGAGAGTCATCCCGTCCTCTCCCCGTGTTCGCTGCCGAAGACCCTGCATCGCCTCGCGCATCTAGGACCCCTGGGCCGGGGCGGCTGCGTAAGAACCCCGCACGTCCATCGACTTCAGATTCACCAGGATGCTCAGATTTACCTTCGTCACGCCGTCCACCGAGAGCGTGTACAACACCGTGGTCCTCGGCGGAATCACCGACGCGGTGACATCGGTGCGGGTGACACTGCCGGAGGTGGCGGGCGTCGCGGACGTGGACGTCGTGGCTGCCGTCGTGCTGCTCGACTGCAGGGACATGTTCACGACCACCGTGTGTCCGGCGACCGTCTGAGACGAGGTGAACGATGGGGTGAAGGTGCCTGCACTCAAACTCGCCGAGGTCGCGGAGAGGTTCGAATACCCTGACCCGTTCCAGTAGTAGACCGTTCCCGCAGCGACGGTCGCCGTCGGGAGCGGTGCGTTGATCCCGGCTGCCGCACTCGCGGTGTCCTGGTAACCCACGATCGATAAGAAGTACCCGTTCCAGGCGCTGGCCCCCGACCACCCGCTCGGCGCCGTCATCCCGGTCGGCAGACCGCCGATGTTGATCGTGCCGAAGGTTCGCGACACGCTCTCTTCCAGGCACCCATCAGACGTCGACGTCGGAGCGCAGAGCGCGGTCGTTCCGAAGGCCACTCGATTGACGAAGGCCGTGTCCGGAGAACTGGCAGCCTGTTGTATCTGCGAAACGGTCGCCGTTCCGACGCTGGGGCTTATGCCGTTCAGGCTGAGAACTGCAGTGAGACTGCCTCCTTGTTGAGCGCGCGACCCACCGCACGGCAACGAGTCTGTTTCCCCCGTAGCGGTCGGAGGTGGGCAAACATTCGTGGCGGAAGCGGAAGTGGTGCTGTCCGTTTCGAAGGTCTCACTCGCAGGCGCAGTGAAGGTGAAGGATGTGGTGCCGCTCCCCGACTGACTCGAAACCGAAGCCGGGCTCGCTGTGCACGAGACATCCGTAGGGCAACGGGAGCGCCCGTACGTGCCGCCGCTGGATCCTGGATCCGTGTCGGCGGCGGTGGTTGTCGCCACGGTCCCGCCGACCGTGGACGTGACGGAGTTGTCGGTGACGCTAACCGCAGAACGCGTGACACTTCCCTGTACCTGAGACACCTGCTCCACCTGGGCGTTCGATTCCACGTCCGGGGTCAGCAACTCACCTCCGCTGAAGTTCGTGTTCGCCACCGTGCCGGCGATGCTGATGTCGCCGGAGGGCGCGCTTGCGGAACCGAAGAAGAATGGCTGGCAGGGGGCAGCGAAGGGATGCAGCGTGGTGCTGCGGCACCCGGTGGGAGACCAGAACAGGCTCTGGATCTGCACGATCTTCGATGAAGAAGCGTGCCCCCCACTCCATGTCACCACGACCGTGAGTCGGTAGGGAGCGTTGGTGATCGAATCATCCTGTGTGTCGTAGATCGCCCAGGTGTAGTCGACACCGTTGCTGGTGATGATTCCCGTGTGGGGGATGAGCGGCTGCGTGGGGTTCACCGCCGTGGGAGACGTGCTGTAGACGATCTTCTCCCCGGAACCCTTCGTGGTTCCTGCGGTGCAGGAGATGAACCTATATACGCCGGAGCACGATACGATTCGGGAGTCGGTCAGGTCCGTGCTGAGCATACCCGTGGTGATCTTGGAGTAGGCAAGGCCACGGGCGTCCTCCATGATCTTGTTGGCCACCCCGGTGGCGGTGTCCTTCTGCCGCGCTTGATCCATGTATCCGAACCCGATGGTGGCGGCGAAGGCCAAGGCGAAGAGTGAGGCGCAGACGATGGTGATGGCGATCATCGTTTCGATGAGGGTGAATCCGCGGTCATCGTCGGACAGCCGGGCGCGCAGCCGAGCGGCCCTCGGCGAAACGGCGGCAGCGTGAAGCCGGATATCTCCCATCTATCGGAGTGTCGGCAGGCTGAGGGGGTGCCTTGAGCGTGTGGTGAGGGCCGGAAAGGACGAAGAGGCGGCCCGAAGGCCGCCTCTTCTGAGTGGTGCGCGTGACGGGAATACCCACCACGAGGTGTAGCTCCTACCAGGTACCGTCGCTCGTGGAGAGTCCTGCAGCGAAGGTGCCGGTGCAGGTGGCGATGGTGTTGCGGTAGGTGCCCGCGGTGGCGCCGGTCGCGAGATCGGTGATCCCGAAACAGGTGCCGCTCGCTGACATCCGAGCCGCAGCCCAGACGGTCGCAGCAGCCGAAACGCCGACGGTCGTGTTAC